>JBEBFY010000007.1:0-192137 GCA_040081715.1 Vicinamibacterales bacterium
ATCGGACTGCTCCCTTCCGTGTGGATGGGCGCATCGTAGTACGACGGGATCCCGATGTCGATCCCCGCGCGATTAGTTTTTCAGCACCCTGCTAGAGGAGGGCGTTGAGATGATCGAGAAGGGTGTCGCGAAGACATTGTCACTGCTGCTGCTTGTGTTGTGGCTGCCGGTGTCCGCATCGGCGCAGTCCGCGACGAGCGGTGCCATCGCTGGTGTCGTCCGTGACGCGACGGGCGCCGTGTTACCCGGGGTGACCGTTGAGGCCGCCAGTCCCGCGCTCATCGAGAAGGTGCGTGCCGTCGTGGCGGACGACCAGGGGAACTACAAGATCATCGACCTGCGGCCTGGCACCTACACCGTGACGTTCACGCTGCCGGGATTCTCGACGTTCAAACGCGAGGGCATCGAGTTGACGTCGGGATTCACGGCTACGGTCAACTCGGAAATGAAGATTGGTGGCCTCGAGGAAACGGTGACCGTGACCGGCGGAAGCCCAATTGTCGACGTGCAGAACTCGCGCGCCCAGAACCTGCTGAAGGCGGAGGTGCTCGACGCCCTGCCGACAGGCTCCAGAAGTGTGATGCAGTTCGCGCACATGACGCTGGGCGCTACGGCGTCGAGTGCCGGTGCCAATGACGTCGGCGGCGACAAGGGCGAGGCGGCGACGGGCATCACGATTCATGGCAGCCGCGGAGATGACGGCCGGGTGAACCTGGACGGCATGAACATCAACAACTTCAACGGTGGCGGTGGCGGCCGGATGCGCGTGTACTACCCCAACATGGTGGCCGTCCAGGAAGTGACCATCGACACCGGCGGCAACACGGCAGAGAGCGAGGTCGGCGGAGCGAACCAGAACCTGGTGCCCCGCGAGGGCAGCAACATCTTCAGCATCTATGGCACGGCGAACTGGACCAACAGCAACTTCACCGCCGCGAGCGTCTCCGACGACCTGATCGCGCGCGGTGCGCGGGCGATCAAGTCGGTCAAGGTCATCTTCGACTACGGCGCAGGTGTCGGCGGCCCGATCAAGAAGGACACGCTGTGGTTCTACGCCACCAACCGGTGGTGGGGCGCACAGAGCCCGGGTGTGAATAACTACTTCAATGTCTCGCCGAGCAACTTCTACTGGGAGCCGGATCTGGCGCGCCCGGCGCACACGAATCAGTACTATCGCGACACCTCCAGCCGATTCACCTGGCAGGCCTCTTCCAAGGACAAGGTCGCGATGGAACTGCACCGGCAGGACGGCTGCAGTTGCTGGCTCGGCATCGGTCGCGGCGCGCTCGAGTCGCCGGAGTCCACCGCGGACTCGCTCTATCGCTCGCAGTACCTCGCGCAGGCCACGTGGAACCGGACGGTGACGAATAAGCTGCTGCTGCAGGGGTCCGCGAACTTCCTCGTGCAGGGCGTGGCGAACGTGACGATGGCGTCGCTCAACCGGAACACCTTCACGTTCGCGACGCCGCTTCCGGATGTCCGGCCGGTCTATCGCGTCACGGAGCAGATCGGTTTCACGACACCCCTTGGCAACCGCGTCCCCGGCGGTTTCTCGTGGGGCGGTCTCGCCCCCGGTAACCGGAACGAGGGTCCGGATAATCCGAACAACAACTACAACCAGCGCTTCATCGTGTCCTACGTCACCGGCTCCCACTCCTTCAAGGGTGGTGTGCAGACGCTCCAGGGCACCCAGAACACCATCGGCGTATCGGCGGAGATGGCCAACGCAGACATCTCGAGGTCTGTGGCCTACACACTTCGCGCCGGCCTGCCGATTTCGCTGACGCAGGCGGCCACGCCCTTCCGCGCGGACGTGCGGCTCAGGTCCGTCGGTCTGTTCCTGCAGGACCAGTGGACGCTGAAGCGCTTGACGATGAACCTGGGCGTGCGGTTCGATCAGTTCAGGGGCCGCGCCCCGGCGCTCTCGATTCCGGCCGGCCCGTTTCTCCCGGCCCGCAACGTGGCTGAACTGAACGACGTGCCGAATTTCAAGGACATCACGCCGCGGTTCGGCGCATCCTACGATGTGTTCGGCAATGGCAAGACGGCGATCAAGGGTGCCTTCGGCCGCTATCTGCTCGGCCAGGGCGCGGGCCTCACGCTGACTGTCGCTCCGGCGGCGGCTATCGTGCAGTCTGTCACGCGCACGTGGAGCGACAGTAACGGCAACTTCTCTCCGGACTGCGATCTGCGCAGCGTAACGGCGAATGGCGAGTGCGGTCCGATGAGCAACAGCGCGTTCGGCCAACCGGTGACGAACCTGACGCTGACCGACGGCGCCCGGGAGGGATGGGGCGTTCGGGAGTACAACTACCAGACCGCGCTGCAGCTCCAGCACGAGCTGCGTCCCGGTCTGGGCCTGAACGTGGGCTACTTCCGCACGTGGTGGCGGAATCAGACCGTGACGGTGAACACGCTCGTGTCGCCGGCGGACTTCACGCCGTACTGCATCACGGCGCCGACCGACGCCCGTCTCGGTGACGTGAGTGGCAGCCGGGTCTGCGGCTTCTACGACGTCGTGCCGGAGAAGCGGGCGGCCGTGAATCAGGAAATCCGGCTCGCCAAGAGTTTTGGCCTGGGGCTCCCGGAGGAGCGTTTCAACGGCCTGGACATGGCGTTGACAGGCCGCTGGGGCCGTGGCGCGTTTGCGACCGGTGGTGTGAGCCTGGGACAGCAGAACATCGACTTCTGCTACGCCAACAACAACCCGGAGCTGACGCCGCAGTCGTTCCCGGCCGGCAATCCGCGGTCCGACGGCTACTGCAACATCAAGCCCTCGTGGTGGAACGGCAGCCAGATCAAGGGTCAGGTGGCCTATCCGTTGCCGCTGGGGTTGCAGTTGAGCGGCACTTTCAAGAACCTGCCGGGCATTCCCGTGGGCGCGACGCTGCCACTGACCAACGCGACGGTGGCACCGGCGCTCGGCCGCAACCTCGCGGCCTGTGCACCCGGTGTGGCGGCGGCCGCCTGCACGGCGACGGTGTCCGTAGCGCTGCTGCCCTCCGCGCAGGGTGGCAACGACGGTAACCGTGCCGCGCAGAAGTACGACGATCGTGTCTCGCAGATCGACACGCGCGTGACCAAGACGTTCAGGTTCGGATCGCGCCGCATTCAGGCGATGGTTGATCTCTACAACGTCTTCAATAACCGTCCGGTCCAGGGCATCAACGCCAACTTCGGCGCGTCCTGGCTGCAGGCAACGCAGGTGCTGACGGGCCGTCTGCTGAAGTTCGGCACGCAGATCGACTGGTAGCTTCGGACGCCACAGACCGGAACGCGGGGGAAGCCCGCGATTCCGGCGGCGTGCTCGCCGGTGTCGGGGCATGCGCCCGGGCGCCGGCGTTGTGCTTCAGGTCGCAGTCAACAGGAGGAGGCAGGCATGTCATCGATCGACACACTCTTCGACAACTACGAACGTGGACGCCTGACCCGTCGGCAGCTCGTGCAGAGCCTGGCGGCCGTGCTCGTGCCGGCGGCCGGGGCGTCAGCCGCGCAGGCGTCGACGCCGGCAGGCGTCGGCCGTGTCATCAATCACGTGCAGTTGACCGTCGCGAGCATCGACCGCTCACGGGAGTTCTACGGCACGCTGCTCGGGGCGAAGAAAGAGGCGGACTTCGCAAACAATACTGTGCAGACGCTCGCGCTTCCGGGCAACGGCGGTTGGGTCAGCCTGCGCCAGGGCAAGGAGCGCGTGGGCCAGATGGACCACTTCGCCATTGGCATGGACAACTTCAACGGACCGAAGCTGGGTGAGTCGGTCCGGAAGGCATTTCCGGGCGTCAAGGTTGACGCGAGCGCCCGTTCGGTGTTCCTGGCGGACCCGGATGGCTTCAAGATTCAGCTCATCTCGAAAGAAGACGCCGGGGGATAGGCAATGAAACGCGTGGCAGCGTCGCTCATCGTCGGCGCGTTGGTGCTGGTGCCGATGTTCCGGGACAGCCTGGCGGGACAGACCGCTGGGCTGGCTGCCGGTCGTGTCAGCCATGTAGGCGTCACGGTGCGCGACATCGACGCCGCGCTCCAGGCCTACTCGCGCGTGATGGGGTTTGTCGTCCCGAATGCGCACGTCAGCAGCGTCGAGGCGCCTGATGGCCGGAAGGTCGAGTTCAAGTCCGCCACGCTCTACATGCAGAACTTTCACATCGAGGTGCACGAGCCGGTCAGCAATTACGGGCCGTATTACGACTTCCTCCAGACCTACGGCCAGGGCATTCAGCACGTTGGCATCGCCATCCCTGGAGAGGGAAGCGTTGACGACTACCGGCAGGAGCTGGAGAAGCAGGGCGGGGAGTGGACCCTCGGCACCGCGGGACGCCATTTCGCCTATGTGGACATGCAGAAGGCGCTCGGGACGACACTCGAGGTCGTCCGCGACCAGCCTCTTCATCCGGCCACGCCGGTCACTCCGGCGGGACCGCTTCCGCGGCTTGCCGCGCTCAAGGCGAACCACGTCGGCTTCGCGGTGACGGATAACGCGGTCGTCTCTCGGGCGTTCGCCACTGCGCTGGGCATCACCCCGCCCACTGTTCGTGACTACAAGGATTCGCAGTACCCGCCAGGACACGGCTGGAACATGGGTGCGTACCTCCGCAACGCGAGCTGGAACCAGGGGCCGCTCCGGCTGGAGCTTATTGAGTCGGTCGGCGGCCCGACGCCGTGGTCGGCGTTTGTCGAGATCCGGAAGGGCACCGCGGTGCAGCACCTGGCCATCGATGTCGGCGTGGGCGATCAGCTCACGCAGCAAATCCGCGACATGCAGCGCAAGGGCGGGAAGTGGACTAACGGGAAGGAAGGCGGCGCCTACGCGTATCTGGAGTTCATGGACACACTGGGCCTGATCTTCGAGCTGAACGCCCGGTAGGGCTGTCCAGGATCGAGGGCGCCCGGATCACCGGGCCCCTCGACCGTGGGTATCTAGGGCAGGCCGAGCGCGACGACGCTGCCGCCAGACGCGAACGCGATGAACTCCCTCCCGCCCGCCTGGAACGCCAGAGGGGAGCCGGCCACGGAGATCTTCATCGGCACGTGCGCCAGTTGCTTCCCCGTCTTCGCGTCGAGGGCATAGACGTCACGGTTGACCCCCTGGAACACCACATCCCCCGCGTTGACGATCGTGCTCGCGTTGGTCACGCCTGGCAACTCCGTCACCCACGACAGATCGCCTGTCTTCGGGTCGTAGGCGGCCACATTCAGCGACGATTGCACTAGGTTCCGCTCCCACACCGTGAAGCTCTGGAAGTGCCCGGGGCTGCCGAGTCCAGACTTGATGAGGTCGCCCCGTGGCCTCGTCTGCAGCAGCATCGCATCATTCTTGCCGGTCACGTAGAGCAGGCCCGTGCGGGGACTGAAGGAGGACGGCCCACGTCCCGGTCCGCCGGTCGCACCGGGCGAGATGAGAATCGGTTCGCTCGCCAACGGGGGCGTGAAGATGGGACGGGCCTTCGCATCGAGGGCGGGGTCCTTCGCTGGTGGAGGGAACGTGGCGCAGAAGGCGGACTGCTGAACGTGTCGTGCGTTGAACGGAATCGGCTGCGTCGGATAGACCTCTTCACCAGGCACATCGGTCTTCGTCGGCACCGCCATCTCCACGATTGGGTAGAGCGGCTTGCCTGTCTCACGCTCGAGCGCGTAGACGTAACAGGTTTTCGGCAGGGAGGCGAGCGCCTTTACCGAGCGGCCGTTGATGGTCGTGTCGAATAGCGTCGGGCCGCCGATCAGGTCCCAGTCCCAGATGTCGTGGTGAATGGTCTGGAAGTGCCACTTCAGTTTCCCGGTCTGCATGCCGACCGCGACGATCGCGTTGGTGAAGAGATTCGACCCCTTCCGTTGCGAGCCGTCATAGTTATTCGTCGGATTGGACACATTCGCGAACACCAGGCCGAGCGCGGGATCCACGGCCGGCTGGGACCAGATGCCGCCGCCCGTCCGATCGGGGCCGCTCCACGTGTCTTTCGTCAGCTCCCACCCGTCGTCGCCGGGTCCCTGCGGAATGGTCCGGAACACCCACTTCACCTTGCCCGTGACGCCGTCGATCGCGGCCAGCAGGCCCCCGCGGATGACGCCCTCGGACGAGGCGAGGCCGATGAAGAGCGTGCCGTTCGCGTAGGTCGGTGCCGACGCGATGAAGTAGCCGAGATCCTCGGGATTCATGTCCGGTGCGTACTTGCCCGGATCCTTGAACTCCAGGGCCACCTTGGCCGGGTTGAGGATGCCGTTTGTTCCGAAGGTGGTGATCGGCCGGCCGTTCTCGGCATCGAACGCCGCCAGCATGGACCGCCCTGCCGCGTAGATGCGGCCGTCCCCGTAGGCCGGGCCTCGGCCGCCCATGGGAAAGTCCGCCGTCGCCTTGCGGTTCCAGAGAATCTTCCCGGTCGTGCCGTCCACCGCGAACAGCTCCGGCCCCGAGTTGAGGTACATGATGCCGCCGACGACGACCGGCGTCCCGGAGCCCACGGACGCGGGTTTCGGCAGGTCGAGCTGCCACTTGACCGCCAGCCTGCCGGCGTTGGCCTGGGTGATCTGGCTCAGGGGGGAGAAACGGCTGCTCTGGATGTCCAGGCTGTGGAGCGGCCAGTCGCCGTTCTGGGTTCCTCTGCTCTGGGCCCAGAGACCCGCCACCCCGACGGACAGGAGAATCGCGAGAAGCCTGTGACGCATAGGGCGAAAGGCTACTGGGCTCCCGGCCGGGCGATGTACTGAATTGTCACAGTCCGCTCCAATGGCGGATCTGCTCCGAACTTCACGGGTGCCACGGCTGTAGAATCCCCTGTGCACTCGAGTGCCAGGCGCACGCAGGGAGATGGCTGATGGTTCGTCAGATGTTCGCAGGCAGTGCCGTTGTCATGGCGATCGTCGCCGCTGGTTCGTTCGGTCTTCGTGCCCAGGGTGGGGCGGCCCTTGCCGGCACCGTGAGTTCGAGTGAGGAAGGCAAGATGGAGGGCGTGCTCATTACGGCGCGCCTGGAGGGCGCCAGCCATGACGTGACCGTCGTCAGCGACGCCCAGGGACGGTACGGCTTTCCCCGGACCCACCTCGTCGGCGCTGGCAAGTACACGATGAAGATCCGTGCTGCCGGGTACGACCTGACCGGCGCCAGCACAGTTGACGTAGCGGCCGGCAAGACGGCGACGCTCGATCTCACGCTTGGCAAGGCGAAGGACGCCACCATGCAGCTGAGCTCGGCCGAGTGGCTGATGACGATCCCCGGCACCGACGAGCAGAAGTCGATGGTGCAGCGGCAGATCATGAGCTGCACCTACTGCCACTCGCTGGAGCGGATCGTGAAGTCCAGGCACACCGCCGAGCAGTTCGTCCCGGTGATCACGCGGATGGCGAAGTACTACTCGGACGGCACCATGGCGGGCACGGAAGGCCGCGGCCGCGCGAAGATGAACGACAAGGAAGGCCAGGAGCGGGCCGAGAAGAGCGACACGTGGGGTGTGACGCCTGGCGTGAAGAAGACTGATCTTGCGGCCTACCTGGCGACGATCAACCAGAGCGGCGGCCGGAGCCTGCCCGCTGAAGTGAAGACACTGCCGCGGCCGAAGGGCAAGGCAACAAAGGTCATCATCACGCAGTACGACATGCCCCGGAAAGACACCGTGCCGCACGACAGCGACATGGATTCCAAGGGCCACGTCTGGTACACGGATCAGAGCGATTACTTCCTCGGCCGATTCGATCCGAAGACGAATACGTTCAAGGAATGGCCGCTTCCGAAGGCCGAGGGGAAGACGTTCGGCGGCGGCAGCGACATTCAACTCGACCGGCAGGACCGTCCATGGTTCACGCTGACCCACGGCAAGGTGCCCGGCCACTTCGGTATGCCCGGCTACTTCGACCCCGCCATGGAGAAGTGGGAGTTCGTGGACCTCGGCCAGCCGCGCTACTCGCAGTTCAATTCTCTCGCGCCGGACGGCTCGCTCGTCCAGGGCGGCCTCAAGATCGACACGAAGAACAAGAAGCTGCTCGACA
The DNA here is from genome assembly GCA_040081715.1 of Vicinamibacterales bacterium. GTDB lineage: Bacteria > Acidobacteriota > Vicinamibacteria > Vicinamibacterales > UBA2999 > CANKJK01. The sequence goes on from JBEBFY010000007.1 coordinate 7,975, forward strand.
CGTTCGATCACACGTCGGATCCGAACGCGCCGAAGGGGCGGCACTACGGCTATGAACCGGCCATGGACTCCAAGGGCAACTGGTACATCACCGACTTTGGCGTGAGCTACATCGCGCAGGTCGAGGCGAACACGAAGAAGGTGACCTGGATCAAGACGCCGACCGAGTTCTCGCAGCCGCGACGCGGCCGGATCGACACGCAGGACCGCTTCTGGTTCGCGGAGTACACCGCGGACAATATCGCGATGATCGACGCGAAGACCTTGAAGATCGCCGAGTGGAGCACCGGTGTGAAGTGGTCCGGTTCCTACACGGTCTCTGAGCCTGACGCGAAGGGGCGTGTGTTCTCACCCGCTGGCGCCGCCGATCGCGTGTTCCGGCTTGATCCGGCGACCGGTGAGGTCATCGGGTACCTGATGCCGGTCAAGGACTTCGACGTGAAGCAGGTGTCGATCAATCCGCTGGACAAGCGGACCGTCTGGATGGCCAACACCCGCAACGCCAGGCTCATCAAGCTCGAGGTCCTCGACTAGTCAGCCCGATCCAGAAGGGCTGCGGCACCAGGCCCTTCCTGCTGTTCCGCGTCGGCCTTGCACTGCGCCTGCAGTGCGGCCCAGCCTTCGGCGCCCAGGGTGTGCAGCGTGCGCATATTGGCTTCGTAGATCGTCTCGGCCCGTGGACCCGCGGCAACGGCACGGTCCACGCTCTGTTCACGCAATAGATGCAGGGTGGGGTAGGGCGAGCGATTGGTCGCGTTCGTCACGTCGTCGGGACGGGTGCCGGCAAACTGGAAGAGCGGGTGAAAGCTCGCGAGCTGTAGCACGCCTTCGAGGCCCTGCTCCTTCAGTGCGGCATCGGCGACGCAGAGGAAGTCGTTGAAGTCCAGAAAGTCCTGGAGCACCTGAGGGTGGATCAGCAAGGTGGTGTCCACGAGCTCTGCGTCGGCCGCGACGAGCCGTTGCATCTCGTCGCAGAGCTCTGCAAGCAACGTGTCGCTGTCGGTGGCGCTGCTCACCACGTAGCGCACCAGGTTCCTGGCGTGCACGGCCTTGGCGAACGGACACAAGTTGAGGCCGATTACGGCACGGACAAGCCAGGCACGAGTCTCGGCGATGACGTGCTGGGGAGGAGGCATCATGGGTGCGCCGCGCGCGCCGACAATGTCTGAAGCGCGATGGTCCGAAGCGCGAGTGCGAGGTTCTTGACCAGCCGCTTCAGGTTTGCCATGGTGTCCGCGACCGTGTCTCCCCAGGCCCAGAACGAAATCATGAGCTGCCAGCCATGCTGTTCGTCGACGGGCAACATGAGATAGCGCACGGGAATGAGGGTGGTGCCGATCATGGCCCGTGGAAAGTCGGGGTCGAGCTCTGCAAGCGCGTGGTGAAGCTGGTCCTTGAGGCCCTCGACGCGCGCGTTCGCCGTGTTCTGTCGCAGTTCCCGGAACAGCACCATGACTCTGCCCGAACACTCAAAGGCCCCCTGAAGAGCCGCTGCACCCATCGGCTGGTCGCTCTTGTGGGGCCCGGTGAACGCGCAATCGTTTGACTCGAGCGCCGAGGTGGGCTGGTTGAGCTCCTCCAGCAGCCGATAGAAGTCTTCAATCGCCGCGTAGCCACTCCAGTGCTGGAAGTCTTCCAGCGAGCTTCGGATGTGCGAGGGCGTCGCGGTTAGGTCGTAGTAGCGACAATCGGGGTTGCCTGCGACGTCGACCCAGGGATGGGAGCGAGGCTCCGTGAAGGGAACGCCAGCGTACTCGCAGGTCTTCATAGGGGGAGGAGATGCCACCCGAATGGCGGAGGCTCAGAGTTCGCGAGAGCTCTGCACAGCAAACGTGTCGCATTGGCGGGCATCGCCGCTCTCGAACCCGCGGCGGAACCATCGTTTCCGCTGCTCGCTTGAGCCGTGTGTGAACTGGCTCTCATCAGCATGGCCCAGGGTGTCATCGCCGATCGCGTGCGCGGCGGTGAGCGCTTCCCCGAGATCCTCGTCCGTGATCTCGAGCGCCGATCGCGCCGAACGACCCCAGACGCCAGCCAGGCAGTCGGCCTGGAGTTCCACGCGCACCGAGGCCTGATTTGCGGTCTCACCTCTCGGCTGCAGCCTGGTGGATCCGATCAAGTTCTGCACGTGGTGACCGACCTCGTGTGCGATCACGTAGGCCTGTGCGAAGTCGCCGGGCGCGCGCAGGCGCTTCTCCATGACGCTGTAGAAGCTCGGATCGATATAGAGCTTCTGATCCGCCGGGCAGTAGAACGGGCCGGCGGCGGAGGTGGCGTTGCCGCAACCGCCTGTCGAGACGCCATCGGCGAACACGACGAGCGTCGGATGCCGGTACGCACCAGGAGACGTGCCGTAGTCCGGCAGTGCCCCGCGTGCGAAGAGCGGCATCCACACGTCTTCGGTCGACGCGAGCACGACGCGGGAGAAATCACACGCTGCGCCGTTGGCCTGCGACGTCTCGCAGACGCTGGCGGCACCTGGTCCCAAAGGCGTGCCCTCGCCGCTACCGGTCAACGCTCCGAAAATCTGCTCCTTCAATCCTGCAGGCATGAACAGGAACGCGCCGACGAGCACGAGTCCTGCGATCAAGGTGCCCTTCACACCGAGGAACCTCACAAGACCAGCCAGCGCCTGGATGGGAACGCCGCCGCCACCGCCACCTCGGCGACCGCTACCGCGATCTTCAAAATTGGTGGATTTGCGTTGACCGTCGGTGCGCATGCTTCTCAGTCTACGGTGCAGGCCGGCCTTGTGAGGCTATATGTATGGGCAGGGCAGGGCGTAGCCAGCCGAAGCTCTCGGTGAGCGTGAGGTCCGCCTACGCTAAAGCTTCGGCGGACATCCTCCGCCAGAATTCAGAGCGGAGGATGGTGAGCCGGGACGGAATCGAACCGTCAACCCGCAGATTAAGAGTCTGCTGCTCTGCCAATTGAGCTACCGGCCCCCGGAGGAGGACTCGCTTGTCCCTGTGGCGATTACTGCGGAACCGACGAATCCCAATTGTAACCAGCGGCCTTCCCGGATCGCAAGCGTTCAGACAGCGTTCGACCGGACGGCATCGAGTAGCCTGAGGCGGACACATCATGAAGATCCGACGAATCCTCACGCGCTTCGGTGTGGCCGTGGCCGGACTGGCCATCGTCTTCGGCGGGCTATATCAGTTCTTCGGACTCCGGATGGTCATGGAGGGTGGCGGCGTGCCGTCGCTGCAGTTTGTGGCCGGCCCGGAAGAGCAGGCCGCCATCATCGCCGAGCATCGCGCCCGGCAGCGGGCCGAGGCTGTGGCGCCCGCGCCCGTCGACCCGGCGGCCGAGGCAACAGGTTCGGACGCGCCTGCCGTCGCGCCGGTCGCGGCAACGTCTGACGTCCCGGAGGCGGCCGTTCGTCCCTACTGGACGGACTTCTTCGGACCACTGCGCAACGGCGAGTATCGGGAACTCCCGATACGCACCGACTGGCCAGCCGAAGGCCTGACGCCGCGCTGGAAGCAGCCGGTGGGCGGCGGCTACGCCTCGCTGACCGTGGCGCACGGCCGTGCGTTCACCATCGAGCAGCGCAACGACGAGGAGGTCGTCGCCGCCTACGACGTGGTGACGGGGCGGGAACTGTGGACGACCGCGTGGCCCGCGCGCTTCCAGGAAGCCCTCGGGGGCGACGGTCCTCGCGCGACCCCCACCTGGTTCGACGGCATCATCTACGCGCTCGGCGCGCAGGGCGAACTGCGGGCGCTCGACGCCGCCACGGGCCGTAAGCGCTGGCGGACCAACATGCTGACCGACGCCGGGGCACCCAACGTCATCTGGGGGATGTCCGCGTCGCCGCTCATCGTGGACGACACGGTGGTCGTCCTGCCGGGCGGCCCGAACGGGCGATCGGTCGTGGTCTACAACCGTCAGACCGGAAAGGTCGCCTGGTCGGCCCTGAACGACCGCGCGGCGTATGTCTCGCCGATGCTCGTCACGCTCGCCGGCACGCGGCAGTTGCTGGTGCTCACCGCGGAGCGCCTCATGGGGCTCACGCCGGAGGCCGGGGCGGTGCTCTGGGAGTATCCCTGGCAGACCTACAACGACATCACGGTCGCCCAGCCGCTGTTGCTCGGGGGCGACCGCGTCTTCATGTCGTCGGGCTACGGCCAGGGCGCGGCCGTCGTCGAAGTGTCCTCGGCGGAGGGGCGGTTCTCAACCCGCGAGGTCTGGCGCAACACGCGGATGAAGAACAAGTTCACGAGCTCCGTGCTGCACGAGGGGTTCATCTACGGGCTGGACGAGGCCATCCTGGCGTGCGTCGATGCAGCGACGGGTGAATTGAAGTGGAAGGGCGGGCGCTACGGTTACGGCCAGATGCTGCTCGCCAGCGGCCACCTGATCGTGCTCGCGGAAGATGGCGACCTGGCGCTCGTCCGCGCAACGCCCGCGCGCCACGAAGAGGTCGCCCGGTTTCCAGTCCTGAACGGGAAGACATGGAATCACCCGGCGCTCTCGGGGGGCTACCTGCTGGTGCGGAACCTCGCGGAGATGGCGGCCTTCGACCTGCGACGACGCTGACGATCTACTTCCCCCGGCGCAGCTCGTCGCCGATGACGATGGCTTCCGCGATTTCGCGCTTGGTGCGACGCCGCTGGCGGCTCTGGCGCTGAATCGTCAGATACGCCTCCTCCTCGGTGACGCCGAGGTCGCGCTGAAGGATGCCCTTCGCGCGGTCCATCACCTTGCGCGTTTCAAGCTGCTCGGAGAGTTCCGTGTTGGCCGCTTCCAGTCGGGCCATCTCGACTTCGGCGCCGACCAGGAACCCAATGGTGGCGATGGTACGGGCCTCCGTGGCGCTGTACTCGTGGGGCTGGCGGTGCTGCACGTTGATGACGCCGACCACCTGGCCACGGCTCAGGAGCGGCACCGAGAGGATGGCTTCGTAGCGGTCCTCGGGCAGGTCCGTGAATATCTGGAACCGTGGATCCTCGAATGCGCGGGTCGGTACGGCTGCCGGCTCCAGATGTGCGGCCACCCATCCGGTGATGCCTTCGCCCACTTTGATCGTTAGTCGATCTACGACGTCCGCGTGCGGGTTCTTCGAGGCCCGGAGCACCAGGGCGCCATCCTCGAGCACGTAGATGAAGCACGAGTCGCAGGGCACGATGCTGGACACGAAGTCCACGATCCGCTGGAGCACGGAGTGCAGCGGGTCGTCGGCGGCCAGCCGGCTGCCGATGTCGTGCAGGATTTCGATCTTCGAGGAATCGCTCATGTCGTGAAGGATGGCTCCGATTCCAGTCACGCGGCTTCCTCCTCGGCACGTTTCTCCCGGTACGAGAACACGCCGGACCGGCTGAGGGCATCCGGCGTCCAGGCGCGCGCCCAGCGGGCGCCGAGCTCCAGAAGCAGCACGGCCCCGCCTGCGAACACGACGCTCAGCACGAAGAATCCACCGGAGTAGTGCCCGGTGGCGTCCTTCACCGCCCCCAGCAGCGTTGGCAGGAAGAAGCCGCCAAGGCCGCCGGCGGCGCCTACGATGCCCGTGACCAGGCCCATGCGTGTGGGAAAGCGCTGGGGCACGAGTTGAAAGACGGCGCCGTTGCCCATGCCCAGCATGCCCATGCCGACAAAGAGCACCGCCAGGGCGACGTAGAGCGGCGGCGCGGTCGCCACCACTCCGAAGCAGGCAGCGCTGCCGAGCAGCAGCCCGAGGAGCAGGCGATACCCGCCGATCCGGTCGGAGAGCCACCCGCCGATCGGCCTCAGAAGGCTCCCGGCGACCACGACGATCGTGGTGAAGTCGCCTGCGGTCACCCGCGTCAGGGCGTACTGCTCGTGGAAGTAGATCGTCAAGAAGCTGGCGAGTCCAACGAAGCCGCCGAAGGTCAGGCCGTAGAGCACGGACAGCCAGATCGTGTCGCCCTCGCCGAGAATGCGCGCGTAGTCCTTGCGGGTGGCCGGCACCACCGTCGCCGGACTGTCACGGGCCATCGCGACAAACGCGATGAAGACGGCCAGCATCGGCAGCATCGCAAAGCCGAACGTGGCCTGCCAGCCGAAGTGCTCGGCGAGCCGGGGAGCCGCCAGCGTCGTCAGGAGCGTGCCGGAGTTGCCCGCACCGGCGATGCCCATGGCCAGACCCTGATACTGCGGCGGGTACCAGCGGCTCGCGAGGGGCAATGCCACGGCGAAACTGGCGCCGGCCACGCCCAGCAGCAACCCGACGCCCAGCAGGTGCGTGGAGGTCAACGCGAACTGCCAGCCGATGCCCAGCGGTACCAGGGTCAGCAGCATGCCGCCGATCGCCGTGCGCCGGCCACCGATCCGGTCGGCCACCAACGCCAGTACGGGCCGGAAGAAGGAGCCCCCGAGCAGCGGCACGGCCGTGATGAGGCCCAGCGTCGTCGCATCCAGGTGCAACTCGTCGCGGAGGAACGGCGCCAGCGGACCCATCAGCACCCAGGTCATGAAGCTGACGTCGAAGTAGAGCAGCGCCGCCACCAGCGTGGGCAGGTGGCCTGCCTTCAGGAAACCGTCCTTTGTCCCACTCATGCTGCGTGCTCCTCGTGCCTGGTCGCCGGCAGACCGACGACGATGATGTTGTCTTCCACCCGGGTCGGAAACGTTTCGATACATCGGTCGGATTGCGGCCGCTGCACGGAGCCGTCTTCGAGGTTCACGCGCCAGGCGTGCAGCGGGCACACCACGGCAGATCCAGTGACGATGCCGTCACACAGCGGCCCGCCCAGGTGCGGGCAGTGGTTGGCCGTGGCGAGATACCGGCCGTCGCCCGTGTTGAAGATCGCGATCTCCCGGTCGCCCACCAGCGCCGGACGCCCTTCGCGGATGGGGATGTTCTCGCAGGCGGTGACGCGCACCCAGATGCGTTCGGTCATGCCCGGACTCCAAGGCCTTCGATGGCCTGAATGGGGATGAACTGCGTGGCGTTGACGGGGTCCTCACCCTCGAGCCACGCGTCCTTCGAAAGCTTCTTGCTCTTCTGCAGCCGGTCGAGCAGGCCGTGCCTCACGGGCTCGGTGGCGTAGACGGTGTCCTTCCGGACGCGCTCGATGCCAATCCGTTCCACGAAGTCGTAACTGCGTTCGAGATAGTTGCCGTGCTCGCGGTAGTACTGGAAGAAGAGGCCGGCCGCCTGGAGCGCCTCCTCATCGGTTTCGACGGTCACCAGCAGATCCGCCTTGCGGACGGACTTACCGGCGGCGCCGCCAACGACCACCTGCCAGCCGCCCTCGATGCCGATGAGGCCGATGTCCTTCACCGTGGCCTCCGCGCAGTTCCTGGGGCAGCCCACCGCCGCCAGCTTCACCTTGTGCGGCGTGAACAGGTTCTCGAGGCGGCGTTCCAGTTCGATGCCGAGCCGCGTGGAGTCCTGCGTGCCGAAGCGGCAGAACTCGGTGCCGACGCAGGTCTTCACCATGCGCACGCCCTTGGTGTACGCCTGGCCGGAGGCCATGCCGAGGTCCGCCCAGACGTTCGGCAGGTCCTCCTTGCTGATGCCCAGCAGGTCAATCCGCTGAGAGCCGGTGACCTTGACCATGCGGACCTGGTACTTGTCCGCCACGTCGGCGATGCGCCGCAGTTCATCCGGCGTGGTCACGCCTCCGCGCATGCGGGGCACCACCGAGAACGTGCCGTCCTTCTGGATGTTGGCGTGTACCCGGTCGTTGATGAACCGCGCCGAGCGGTCCTCGTCGTGGTCGCCGCACCAGATCATGTCGAGCATGTAGCTGAGCGCCGGCTTGCACACCTCGCACCCGATGCCGTTGCCGTAGATGTCCAGCACCTCCTGCACCGACTTCAGGCGCTGGCCGTGCAGCATCTCGCGCAGCTGGTCCTGGGAGTAGGGAAGGCACCCGCAGACGACCAACTTGGTCTCCTCCTCAAACTCCGGCGCCACGGCCTTGAGCAGGCCCTGGCAGAGGCCCGTGCAGCTCCCGCAGCCCGTGCTGGCGCGGGTGCACTCCTTGAGTTGCGACAGCGTGTTGACGCCGCGCTCGTGAATGGCCGCGATGATGGTGCCCTTGGTCACGCCGACGCAGCCGCAAATGACGGTGCTGTCCGACATCCCGGCCACGTCATGACCGGCGTCCTCGGACGGCGGAGGAAAGAGCAGGTGCTTCCGCTGCCCGTTCAGCTCCGTGTTCTCCCGCAGCCAGTCCATGTAGCGGTGGCTGTCGGCGGTGTCGCCCACCAGCACCACGCCGGCCAGCCGGCCGTCCCTCACGAGTACCTTCTTGTAGACGCCGAGGCCGGGGTCCTCGTAGCGCACGGGTTCGGTGCCCTCCCCGTCGCGGCATTCGCCCGCGGAGAACACGTCCACGCCCATGATCTTGAGCTTGGTGCCGAGCACCGTGCCCGTGTAGGCGGGGCCCTTGTTGCCGGTGATCGTGGCGGCCAGCACCTTGCCCTGCTCGAAGAGCGGCGCCACCAGCCCGTAGCACACGCCGTTGTGCTCCACGCACTCGCCGACGGCGTAGATGGAGGGGTCGGAGGTTTCCATGTGGTCGTTGACCACGATGCCCCGGTTCACCGTGAGCCCGGCCTTGCGGCCCAGCTCCACGTTGGGCTTGATGCCGGCAGCCACGACCACCAGGTCTGCGTCGTGCGACGTGCCATCGGCAAACGCCACGCCGGTCACGTGCCCGTTGCCCAGGATGGCCTTCGTGCTCCGGCCGAGGAGCACCGTCACGCCGAGTGCCTCGATTTTGTTCTTCAGGTACACGCCGCCGGTCTGGTCGAGCTGCCGCTCCATGAGGGTGTCGGCCAGGTGCACGACGGTCACCTCGCACCCCTGCACCTGGAGCCCGCGCGCGGCCTCGAGGCCGAGCAGGCCCCCGCCGATGACGGTGGCCTTCGTGGACGGCCCGGATCGGCCCAGCAGCGCCCGCGTATCGTCGAGCGTGCGGAAGGCGAAGACGCCGTCCTTGGTCACGCCCTCGATGGACGGAATGAATGCCGAACTGCCGGTGGCGATGAGGAGCGTGTCATAGGGTGTGATGCTGCCGTCGTCGCCGGTGACGGTCCTGGCTGCGGCGTCCACGTCCACCACGCGAACGCCGAGCCGCAATATGATGCCGTGCTTCTGGTACCACTCGAGCGAGTTGAGGACGATGTCGTCCGCGCCGCGCTCGCCGGCCAGCACCGACGAGAGCATGATCCGGTTGTAGTTGACGTGGGTTTCGTCGCCGAAGATCGTGACGTCGAACCGGGGTTCGTACTTCAGGATCTCCTCGACGCAGGCGATGCCGGCCATGCCGTTGCCCACCACGACGAGCTTCTTCATCGGACGGTCCTCCCGGACTGTGTATCCGTGCGTTCGATCCGCACGGCGGACTGCTTGTAGTTCGGTTCTCGAGAGATCGGATCGAAGGAGCTCTGCGTCACCTGGTTCGCGTTCGCCTCGGCAAAGTGAAAGGGCACGAAGACCTGGCCGGGCGCGATGGTCTCGGTCAGCCGCAGTTCCACGCCGTGCACGCGGCCCCGCCGCGAGACCACGTCTACGAGCTGCCGCGGCTTGAGCCCGAGCACGCGGGCGTCCCGCGGATTCATCTCGACCCATGCCGCAGGGGAGAGGTGGTCGAGAATCGGCACCTTGCCCGTCTTCGTGCGCGTGTGCCAGTGCTCCACCGTGCGCCCCGTGTTCAGGATGAACGGGTACTCGGCGTTGGGCGGCTCGGGAAACGGCTCCCAGCTCGTGGGAATCAGCCGGGCCTTGCCGTCCCGCGTCTGGAAGCGCCCATCCTCATAGAGCCGGCGTGTGGCGGCCGGGTCTCCGCCGTCGTTCGGATAGGGCCACTGAATGCCGCCAGAAGCCTCGATGGCCTCGTACTCCATCCCGGAGTAGTCGCAGAGCCGGCCTGCGGACACGCGCTTCCACTCCTCGAAGGCGTCGCGCGGGCCATGCCAGCCCGGGAAGAGTTCGTCCTTCACGCCAAGCGTCTCCGCCACAGCCATGAAGATGTCGAAGTCGGAACGCGCCTCGCCGGGCGGGTCCACGGCCTTGTTCACCTTGCTCACCCGCCGCTCGGAGTTGGTGTAGGTCCCTTCCTTCTCGCCCCACGCCGCGGCCGGCAGCACGAGGTCCGCCAGTTGCGTGGTGGGGGTGGGATGGTAGGCGTCCTGCACGACCAGGAATTCGAGGTTGCCGAGCGCCTGCGTCAAGACCCCGAGGTTCGGAAACGACACGATCGGGTTGGTGGCGATGATCCAGAGCGCACGGATCTGCCCGCCGAGTGCCGCTTCGATGATGTCGGGATACGCCAGGCCGCGGGCGGTGGGAATGCGCTCCACCGGCAGGTTGACGAGCGCCGCCAGTTCTTCGCGGTCGGCTGCCGAATCAAAGGCGCGATAGCCGGGCAGGCACGAGTAGAACCCGCTCTCGCGCGCGCCCATGGCGTTGGATTGCCCGGTGATCGAGAAGGGCGCGGCGCCGCTGCGGCCGATGTTGCCGGTGATGAGCGACAGATTGTTGATGGCGTTGACCGTCTCGGTGCCCTTGCTGCTGTGGTTGACGCCCATCGTCCAGGCAATGAGCGCCGACCGCGCCTCGCCGTAGAGCGTGGCCGTGCGCACGAGTACGTCGGCCGGGATCCCCGTGATCTCCGCGACATGGTCCGGGGTGTAGCTCACGACCGAGGCCCTGAGCGCTTCGTATCCGGTGGTGTGGGCGGCCACGTAGTCGTGGTCCACCAGGCCCATTTCGATCACCAGGTGGATCAGGCCGTTGAGAAGCGCCAGATCACCGCGCGGCCGGATCGGCAGGTGCAGGTCGGCCATCATCGCGGTCTTGGTGACCCGCGGGTCCACGACCACGAGCGTCGAGCGCGGATTGGCCTCGAGCCGGTGGCAGAGGATGGGATGGTTCTCGGCGATGTTGGCGCCGATGAGCATCACCACGTCGGCTGTTTCCAGGTCCTCGTAGGCGGCCGGCGGTCCGTCGCTGCCGAACGACCGCTTGTAGCCGGCCACCGCCGTGGACATGCAGAGCGTGGTGTTGCCGTCGTAGTTGTTCGTGCCCAGCCCGAGCTGCACCAGCTTGCCCAGCGCGTAGAACTCCTCGGTGACAAGCTGGCCCGTGCTGATGACGCCCACCGCGCCGGCGCCGTGACGGGCCTGCACGTCCTTGAACTTCTCGACCATCGTGGTGAGTGCGGTGTCCCAGGACACGGCGCCAAAGCGTCCGTGCCGCTTGAGCAGCGGCGTCGTGGCGCGGCCGTCCACGTCAATGGCCTCGTGCTCCGAGAGTCCCTTGGGGCACAGGAGCCCGCGATTCACGGGATGGTCGGGGTTACCGCGCACCGCCACGGCCTTGCCCTTGGTGACGCCGATGTACATCCCGCAGCCCACGGAGCAGTAGCCGCACGTGGTGTGGACCCATCGCTCGGCCACCCGACTCTTGGCCGTATAGCCGGTGACGGGATCGACCGCGTACGCGTACTTGTCGGACGCCGTGTCCAGACCCAGGAGACGGGTGAACTTCATGCAGCCTCACTTCCCAGCGCCAGGTAGGGCGCCGCCATGTGGGTGGGGACCGCGCTCACAAAGAAGAGGTAGCGGCCCAGGAGCTCCGCGCCACCGGTAACGAGGAGGGCCGCGGCCATCAGCACGTCCGTGAGCGGGAGGCCCACGACGAGGGTCGTGGCGGCGCCATCGGCCGAGATCGCGCCGGCGGCATCGGCCGCCAGCAGCGGCAGAATCACACCGCCCAGAACGAGCAGCGCGGCCCGCGTCACCAGGTGCGAGCGGAACGTCGTGGAGAGCAGCCGTGCCGTGCCGCGCAACGCCACGCGCTCGGAGGCCATGACGCGAAGCACGCGCAGGGCCACCAGTGTCAACGCCAGGCCGGTTGTGGACGCGGCCCCGAGAGCGAGCCCGGTGGCGGCGCCTGGCGCGATGAGGCCGGCAAACAGCGGGCCTGCCAGGGCGGCGGTCGCGGCGAACTGGATTACGGTGAACGGCGTGTCCCACGACGGCCGTGACGGGACACGGTAGATGCAGGCACTGGCCCAGACGCCTGCGCACCCGGTGGCGAAGGTCACGCCGCCCAGCCACCGGCTTCCGGGCCATCCGAACCAGAGCGCCGCCGCGTAAGCGGCGGCGACAGCCGAGAACACGGCGAAGGCCAGCACTTCGCGACTGAGCCATGACCGCCGCCACGCCTTGACGGCGCGGTAGGCGTAGAGGGGACGTCCCAGGTGGAGCGTCGACGCCCCGAGCGCGAGCGTCGCGACAGCGAGCGACCCGAAGGCCGCGAGGCCGAGGCGCGTGGAGACGCCCAGCAGTTGCAGAAGCCAGATGGCCGCGAATCCCCCGACCGAGATCTGCGTGAGCACCGTCATGACCACCAGTGGCCAGTGCGGGTCGGCTGGTGCCACGTGGGTCCAGTCCAGCGGGCGCGCGTCCGGCGGATGTGATGGATCCATCGTGACCCGAGTGGTGGAGAGGCTCCCGTCGCCGCTCGGCATGCCTAGCGTGGCCACGGCCTCCACGGCCGCCCGCCAGTCGGATGTCTTCACGATCTCGATCGCGATCGCGCCCTCCGGGCACGCGGTCACACAGGCCGGCGCCTGCCCGAGCGAGAGGCGCCCCTGGCACATGTCGCACTTGCCGACGACGCCACGCTCGGGGTTGTACTGCGGCACGCCATAGGAGCAGTTCCACGTGCAGTACTGGCAGCCGATGCAGGCATCGGCGCTGTGTTGGACGATGCCGGTCGGGCCGTCCTTCGAGTACGCATCCACCGGGCAGCCTGAAAGGCACGTCGGCTCCAGGCAGTGGTTGCAGCCCATCGACAGATAGGAGCGGTGGGCCAGCGGGTAGAAGCCGCCTTCCATCTCCGACACGCGCCGCCAGTTGATGGACGCGGGGTTGGCATTCTGCTCGTTGCAGGCCACCACGCAGCACTTGCAGCCGATGCAGGCGCCCATGTCCATGTGAAAGCGGTACTGCTCACCCTCCGCGGGGCCGCGCGCGGGCATCAGTGGCCGCGATGCCTGCACCGGGGGATCAGGAATGACGCGTCGCTTTACCTGGCTTGGCGCCGCCTTGGACAGGCGTACGAGTCCCGCGTCGTCGCGGATGGCTCGTTCCAGCAGGGGAAGGGACACGCTCGCCAAGATAGCGGCCTCATTCCGACAGGGCAAGTTTTCAGCTAAGACGCAAACGTCGTAGTGAATGTCTAAGAGAACATAAATGTTCTTGATAGAACTCGGAAGCCTTCTCAGGGCTGACGCAAGTGCCTCGTCTGGGTCTGCGCCGACGCAGCGGCCTACCAGCCGGTAGCCCTGGGCCTGGCGGGCGGAGTTCTTACTAAGACGAAACTGTCTACTGAAATAAAGTTCCGCACATGAATGTTCTCAAGTTTAGCTCACGGTGAGCCTACGTCCATCTGCTGGAACCGTCTGAATCCATTGGAGTTCATCGCCGGGTTCTGGCTGAGCCTGGGCCGGAACAGGCCTTGCTCCATGAGGGGTGCCGGGCCCCGACGCCCGGCGCCACGCCCCCGCCGGCGCATCCATCTGCCTGACATCTTCGGAGGAGCGTGACTGTGTCTGCATCTCTGTCTAGATCTGCATTGCCCCGATCGATACGCCGAACTCTTGCCATCGCCAGCGTCCTGGCGGCCATCGCCCGCGTGGCGCCGGCGCAGACGCCCCAGGGCGCCGTCGCCAGCGCCGCGGAACCCCAGGTGACAGCCGCGCCGAAGCCACCCGCGGCACCGCCCGCAGCCGCACCGGCCAGGGTGCCGGTCTTCAACCGCGTCAATCAGTCGCTGCCCGCGTGGCTGCGCGTTCGCGGCGAGTTCCGGGAGCGCGTGGAGGGCTTCGACAACGTCGGCTACGCCTCCGGGCGCGACACGACATTCTTCCTCTCGCGTGTTCGGCTCCAGGCCACGGTCACGCCCACCAAGGCGCTCGCCTTCGTGGTGCAGGCGCAGGACGCCCGCGTGGCGAACAAGACGGTCGGCCCCACGGGGGCGCCGTTCCGCGACACCATCGACCTCCGCATGGCCTATGCCGAGGTTGGCAGCGCGACGTCCCGCGTGGCCGTCCGGGCCGGCCGGCAGGAACTGGTCTACGGCGACCAGCGGCTGCTCGGGCACGTCTCGTGGCTGAACGGGGCCCGGACGTTCGACGCGGCCAAGGTGATGGTGCGCGGCAAGAAGGTCAACGTGGATGTGTTCGCGGCGTCAGTCGTCACCTTGAACGACACGGCCTTCAACAAGAGCGACGTCGAGGCCAGCCGCATCGCCGGCGCCTATGCCACCACGGGGAAGCTGGTGCCGAAGGCGTCCGTCGAGCCGTATGTCTACTACCGGTACGGCAGGTCACAGCGCTCGGAGGCCGGGACACTGGGCGACCTGCAGCAGACCACGATGGGCGTCCGCTGGGTGGGGACGCTCCCCGCCAAGGTGGACTACAACGTGGAGCTGGCCGTGCAACGGGGGTCGCTCGGCACCGACAGCATCGAGGCCTGGGCGAGCCACTGGATGGTCCGCGAGACGCTCACCAGGAAGTACGCGGTGAAGGCGTTCGGTGAGTTCAACTACGCCTCGGGCGACGCCAGCGCGACCGATGGTGTCCGCGGCACGTTTGACCAGCTCTATCCCACTCCGCACGACAAGATCGGCCTGGCCGACCAGGTGGGGTGGCGCAACGTCCAGCACGCACGGGCCGGTCTCGAACTGACGCCGCGCAAGGGCGTGGCCGTTTCCACGAGCTACCACTCGTTCTGGCTCAGCAACACGACGGACGCCCTCTACAACGCCGGCGGCGTCGCCGTCGCGCGGGTCGTGGGTGGCGCGGCCAGTGGCCACGTCGGGCAGGAAATTGACGCCCAGGTGAACTGGACGGTCACTCCGGTTCTCTCCATCGCCGGCGGGTACTCGCATCTGGTGCCCGGAGCGTTTCTCAAGCAGGCCACCCCGGGCGCGTCCTACAGCTCGCCCTACGTGATGGCCACTTACGTGCTTTTCGCTGACAAGTAGAAAGAGGACACCATGACCACGACAAATCGACGCACATTCCTGAAGCGCGCCGGCACGGGCAGTCTGGCCGCGAGTCTCCTCGGCGGACTCCCACTGGGCTGGGCCGGTACGGCCTACGCGGACGACTCGCCCGAAACGAAGGACATGCGGTTCGGCATCATCGCGCTGACCGACTGCAGCCCCATCGTGGTGGCCCACGAACTGGGCCTGTTCAGGAAGTTCGGCATCAATTCGATCGTGTCCAAGGAAGCCTCGTGGGCCGTCATCCGCGACAAGCTCTCGGTCGGCGAGAACCACGCGACCCACATGCTGCTCGGGATGCCGCTGGCCTCGACGATGGGCCTGGCCGGTTCACCCGTGAAGCCGATGGTGGTGCCGTGGCTGCTCAACAGGAACGGTCAGGCCATCACGCTCAACAACAAGCTGAAGGCGGCCGGCGTGAAGACCGCCAAGGACATCAAGCCGCTGGCCGACAAGGCCCGGGCCGCGGGTGACCCGCTCACCTTCGCGATGACCTTTCCCTCGGGCACCCATGCGATGTGGATGCGCTACTGGCTCGCGTCGGGCGGTATCAACCCGGACAAGGATGTCAGCCTCATCACGATTCCGCCACCGCAGATGGTGGCGAACATGAAGGTGGACAAGATGGACGGCTACTGCGTGGGCGAGCCCTGGAACCTGCGCGCCATCGCGGACGGCATCGGGTTCACCGCGATCACGACGCAGCAGATGTGGAAGGACCACCCGGAGAAGGTCTGTGCCTTCACCGAGGAGTTCGCGACGAAGAACCCGAAGTCCGTCAAGGCCGTGCTGAAGGCGCTGCACCTGGCGAGCGTAGAGCTCGACAAGATGGAGAACCGGCCGAAGTTCGCCGCGATGGTGTCCAAGCCCAGCTACATCAACTGCCCGCCGGAGATCATCACCGACCGGCTGCTCGGCAGGTACGACTACGGCGACGGCCGAAAAGAGCAGGACCCGAACTACATGGTCTTCTCCGAACGAGGCTGCAACTATCCGGACAGGATGTTCGCCACCTGGTACCTCACGCAACTGCGTCGCTGGGGCCTGGCGAAGGGCGCGCCCGACTACACCGGCGTGGCCAAGCGCGTGATGCGCACCGACATCTACTTGGAGGCGATGAAGGACCTGGGCGTGACGACCAAGATCACAGAGACGAAGAAGATCGCGCTCTGGGATGGGTCGGTCTTCGACGGCAAGGATCCGGAGAAGTACGCCAAGTCGTTCCCCGTGCACAGCATTACGGAGTCATAGGATGTCCACCTCGATCGCGAAGCGCCTCGGAAACGTCCTGCTGCCCCTGGTCGGTCTCGGGCTGGTGCTGGGCCTCTGGGCCCTCACCAGCACCCGCATCACCGACCTCCCCTCGCCGATGAAGACGTGGCAGGAGAGCCGAGTCTACGTCCTGCAGCCGTTCGAGTACCGCGGCGAGATGGACCAGGGCATCGGGCTGCTGGCGTTCTACAGCCTGATGCGGGTGGCAAGGGGCTTCGCGCTCGGGGTGCTGATCGGCACTCCGCTCGGTTTCATGCTCGGGTTGTCGATCACGCTCAGGAAGATGTTCGAGCCGGTCATGCAGATCCTCCGGCCGATCTCGCCGCTGGCCTGGCTCCCCCTCGGGCTGGTCATCTTTCAGAAGTCTGAGCCGGCGGCACTCTTTGCCATTGCGGTCTGCTCGATGTGGCCAACCGTGATCAACACCATGATGGGCGTGAAGGCGATTCCGCAGGAGTACTGGAACGTCGCGAAGGTCCTGCGGCTGTCGAAGACGACCGCGTTCATCAAGATCATCCTGCCCGCCACGCTGCCCTACATGTTCACCGGGTTCCGGCTGAGCCTTGGCATTGCCTGGCTGGTCATCGTGGCTAGCGAGATGCTGACCGGCACGCCCGGTGTGGGCGGGTTCCTGTGGCAGGAGTACAACAGCCTCATCTACGCGCACATCCTGCTGGCGATCCTGACGATCGGCTTCATCGGCTTCGCGCTTGACCGGTTGATGGCGCTGGCCGAGTCCAGGTTGAGGACTGTCTGATGGCCTTCATCGAGCTCACCGGGCTGGCCAAGAGCTTTGGCCCTCGTGCGGTGCTCCACGACGTCAACCTATCGGTGGAGCAGGGGGAGTTTGTCGCCATTGTCGGCAGCATGGGCTGCGGCAAGTCGACGCTGCTCAGCCTGGCCGCCGGACTCACGCGGCCCGACGCCGGGCAGGTGAGGATCGACGGCGTGTCCTTGACGGGCATCCGGCCGGACGTCTCGATCGTGTTTCAGAACTATTCGCTCCTGCCCTGGTTTTCGGCGCTGGAGAACGTGCGGCTGGGCGTGCAGGCGGCCCGGCCGGACTGGACGAAGGAGCAGCAGCGAGCGCACGCGACGGTCTATCTGGACAAAGTGGGTCTGGGAAACGCCCTGCACCGCCGGCCCGGGCAGCTCTCTGGCGGCATGCGCCAGCGCGTGGCGATTGCCCGAGCCTTCGCGACCGAGCCGGAGATCCTGTTCCTCGACGAGCCGTTCGGCGCCCTTGACGCGCTCACGCGGGGATCGTTGCAGCAGGAACTGGCGCGCATGTGTTCCTCGCGGGAGAAACCGGTGACGGTCGTCATGATCAGCAACAACGTGGAGGAAGCGCTGCTGCTGGCGGATCGGATCATCCCGATGACGCGCGGCCCGAAGGCTACGCTGAATGCCGGCGTGGCCGTGCCCCTGCCCAGGCCGCGGGATCTGTCGCAGTTGGTGCACGACGAGGCGGCCGAGCGGGTTCGCGCCGACGTGGTGCAGGCGCTGACGGGCGCCAATGGCCGGGCCGGCCTCGGCCGCGGCTCCCGGGAACGGACTGGCGTAGCCGCCGGACAGCCGGCCATGCTGGCCAGGGCCATGGAGGGGGAGTAATGTTCGCGCCGTTGGAACTCTCGGGGTTAACCAAGACCTTCTTCACGGCCGGCGGTCCGGTGACCGCTGTCAAGGACGTCAATGCACACGTGCAGGAGGGCGAGTTCGTGTGCCTCCTCGGACACTCCGGATGTGGAAAGTCCACGGTGCTGTCGATGATCGCGGGCCTGGAGCGCGCCACGCTCGGTGGCGTGATCATCGAGGGGACCGAAATCGACGGACCCGGGCCGGAGCGATCCGTCGTGTTCCAGTCGCCGAGCCTGCTGCCATGGCTGACCGCCAGGCAGAACGTGCGGCTTGCCGTGGACCGGGCCTGCGGGAGCAAGAGCCGGGGGGAACGCGCGGAACTGGTGGAACGCTACCTGGACCTGCTCGGCATCGGCGACGTGGCCGAACAGCGCCCGGCCGAACTCTCCCTGGGCACGCAGCAGTGCGTGTCGCTGGCGCGGGCGATGGCGGTGCAGCCGAAGTTCCTGCTGCTGGACGAGCCCTTCTCGATGCTGGACTCGATGACCCGCTTCGAGCTGCAGGACCTGCTGGTGCAGGTGTGGGACGAGGAGCCGAACCGGATCGTGGTAATGGTGACCCACGACATCGACGAGGCCCTGTATCTGGCCGACCGGCTGCTCCTGATGACCGACGGGCCGGCCGCGCGCATCGGCGATGTCTACAATGTGCCCTTTCCGCGGCCTCGCCGGCGTGCGGCCGTGCTGGGCCATCCCGAGTACCACGCCAGTCGGGAGTATGTGCTGGAGTTCCTGGACCACCACGCGCATCAGAGCCGCACCTCGGCGCCAATGCCCGGGGAATCAAGCGTGGCGTAGAAGGGGCAGATAGCGGCGGCAGCGGGTGAGGGAAGCGCCGAGCCGGGCATGACGCCCGGCCCTGCGGTCGTGAAGGGCGCTGAGGCTAGTTCGCCGCGAAGCAGTAGAAGTGGCCGTTGCCACCCGTCGCAATGAGGTTCTGCTGGCTGCAGCCCTTACTCGGGTGCGCGGCATTCCAGGACGTATTGCCGCCGCCCGTGCGGTCGAAGTGGCCGAGCTGCGCGGTGCCGTCCGCGTTGCTCGTCCAGTTCTTGCACGTTTTGTCCTGGCCGGCCGGGAACGCCGTGCCGTCGGGTTGCGAGCCCGTCAGGATGTCGTGCTGGTTGGGCGTGTCGCCAGCCCCCTTCATGTTCTCGCCCTTCTCATTCAGCACCGTCGTGCGGCTCAGGTTGTTGCCGAGCCTGGCCTGGTCGAGCGTGTCGCCGTGCAGCTGTGCAACGTTGTCGGCGATCTTGGCGCCCTTGGCGTTGTACCAGGGGCCGCTGCCGATCCGGTCGCGAGCGTTGATGGCGGCCTTGCCTCCTTCGGCCTGCTGGCTCAGGTAGGCGCGAAAGGTCTTCGTGCTGCCAGCCGCGGCGGCCAGTGTCTGGCAGTGCTTGTCCGCGCCTTCGATGCCGCCCAGCTTGGCGCCGTCACCCGGGCCTGCGCTGGTCACAAAGAAGCTCATGGGCTGTGGCGGAGTCTGTGCGATCGCCGTCGATGCCGCTGTCGCCAACAGCACGGCTGCGAGTACCGCGTGCGTTCTCATAGTGCGTCTCTCTCCTTGGAAAGAAGATTCAGGTCGCTGCCCGGCAGGGCGTTGCCGTGGACGGTACCACAACCATTGGGCCGCGTGCAGTCCAGACAGGTTCTATACTCGGTCGCGCCATGGCCGTGACCTTCGCCGACGTGAGCCGTGCCGCCGCTACCCTGGCCGGCCATATTCTGAACACGCCGCTGCTGCATTCGCGGACGTTGTCGCGGCTGACGGGAGCGGAGATCTTTCTCAAGTTCGAGAACCACCAGTTTACGGCGTCATTCAAGGAGCGGGGGGCGCTCAATCGGCTGCTGGCGTTGACCGACGCCGAGCGCCGCAACGGCGTGGTGGCTGCCTCGGCCGGCAATCACGCGCAGGCCGTGGCGTACCACAGCCAGCGCCTCGGCATTCCCGCCACCATCGTCATGCCGCGGTTCACCCCGGGAGTCAAGGTCGAGCACACCCGCGAGTACGGCGCGGAGGTCATCCTCCACGGCGAGATGTTCGACGATGCCAAGCGTCACGCGCGCGGGCTGGTGGAGGCGCGCGGGCTCACGTGGGTCGACCCCTACGACGACGCGCTGGTCATCGCGGGGCAGGGCACCGTGGCGTTGGAGATGCTGGCGACCGCGCCCACCCTCGACATGCTCGTGGTGCCCATTGGCGGAGGAGGCTTGATCTCCGGCATGGCCGTCGCCGCAGCCACGCTGGCCCCCGGAGTGGACATGGTTGGCGTGCAGACGACCCGTTTCCCCTCCATGCACGCCGCGCTGGAGGGCCGGCCGGTGGAGTGGGGGCCCGGAACGATTGCCGACGGCATCGCCGTCAAGCAGCCCGGCACGCTCACGCTGCCCATTGTCCGGGCGCACGTTCGGGACATCGTGCTGGTGGACGAGCACGAGATCGAGCGTGCGATTCTGCTCCTGCACGAGGTCGAGAAGACTGTGGTGGAGGGCGCCGGCGCCGCGGGCCTGGCCGCCGTGCTGGCGCAACCGGACCGCTTCAAGGGACGGCGCCTTGGCGTGGTGCTGAGCGGTGGAAACATCGACCCACTCGTGATGGCGGGCATCATCGAACGCGGACTGGTTCGCACCGGCCGGCTCACGCGGCTGACCGTGGAACTGAAGGATCGCCCAGGGGGGCTCGCGCAGTTGACCGCGTGCCTGGCCGAGATGGAGGCCAACGTGCAGGAAATCGTCCACCAACGGACGTTCTCGCGCTTGCCGGTGCAGGTTGTTGCCGTGGACGTGGTGCTGGAAACGCGCGGGCCAGAGCACGCCGAGGCGATTGTGGCGCGGCTCGAGGCGCTGGGCATGCACGCCAGACGGCGCGATTAGCAGATCCCGGGAAGGTCCGAGCCCGATCCTCGCGTGGAGGACCGGGCCCGTCGAGGCAGTGCTAGCGGGCGGCCGGAGTGGGTGCGGCCGGCTTGGCCGGGGGTGGAGGCAACGTGCCGCCCTCGGCGAGGATCTTCATGTTCTCAAGCGCCCTGGTGAAGGTGGCAATCTTGCCGGCGCGGTCCTTGTCCTTCGCCGCCTGGTCCGGGAGCATCGAGTTGTCGAAGAAGAGCGTGTAGACGAGCTTCGACGTGGTGGCCGTGAGCGGCCGCGCCTCGAGGGTGCCGTGGTACAGGTTGTACGGGCGGCCTTCCCGCGGTGCCTGTGTGTAGGTGTAGGAGAGCGCGGTCTTGCCCACCATGATCTCGGTAGCCACTGAGCGCACCGCGCCGATCTCGTCCTCCTTGCCGCTCAGGATGGTGCACGCCAGCGGGAACCAGTCCTTGATGTCGCAGTACTTGCCGATGCGTGCCCACACGTCGGCCGCTGACTTATTGACGGTGACCTCCATCGGGATGGTGACGTAGGTCGGGTTGGCGACGACCACGCTGGCCGGCGGCGTCTGCGCGCGGGCCGGCGCCGCCAGGCACGCGAAGGCGAGAAGTAGACCTGCGGTTGCGATGTGAGTTGCGCGCACTGAGCCTCCTGAGCGGGAACCGCGAGCCATGGCGGCTCCGGCGACGGTGCATTGTCCTGCACCCCGCACCCCCGGGCAAGGAGGGTGGGCCACCTGGAGCTGAAGCCTTGCGTGAGCGCATCGATGCGTCGGGGAACACGTCAGGGAGGTGGTGCGCGAGGGCCTGTCAGTCGTGCGGAGATGGTGCGCCCGGCAGGAGTCGAACCTGCGACCTTTGGCTTCGGAGACCAACGCTCTATCCAGCTGAGCTACGGGCGCGTGCGGTGTGCGGTGTGCGGTGTGCCCCGACTTCGCTTGGGACTCGCCCCTCGACTTCGCTCGGGACTTCGGGCCACCCCAAATGGTGCGCCCGGCCCCTCACTTCGCTCGGGACTTCGGGCCACCCCAAATGGTGCGCCCGGCCCCTCACTTCGTTCGGGACTCGGGCCACCCCATTGGTGCGCCCGGCAGGACTCGAACCTGCGACCTACGGATTCGAAGTCCGGCGCTCTATCCAGCTGAGCTACGGGCGCACGGATTGCGATGATAACACGCGTCCGGAGCGCCATTCCGCCTCGACGATTTCGGCATGGTCAGGTGGGACATGGTGACCTCTTCGGCAATATTCCGAAGCGGCAGATCGTCGGCGAGGTTAGGATCGGCGTGTGATGAAGCTCACTCGCTGGAGTGCCGGAGCGGCCATCGCCCTGGTCCTGCTGGCCTATGGCGCCGTTCGCGCCCAGGACGAGGGCACGCACCCCGTCAGCGGGCGCCACTACGCCAACACCATGAGCGCGGCCGGGGCACCATGGCTCGACCGCTCCGAGCGCGAGGATGAAGAGGCGCCGAAGAAGGCGATTGGGCTGCTCGGGCTGAAGCCGGGCGAGGTGGTGGCCGATGTGGGCGCCGGCTCAGGCTACTTCACGTTGAAGATCGCCGACATCGTGGGCCCGACGGGCCGCGTGTACGCCAGCGACATCCAGCAGGAGATGCTGGACATCATCAAGGCCAAGATGGGCAGTGCGCCGTTGAAGAACGTCACGCTCGTGCTGGGCGAGGACGACAACCCGAAGCTGCCCGCGGGTGAGATCGACACGGTGCTGATGGTGGACGTGTACCACGAACTGCACAGGCCCCAGGCCGTTCTGAAGAACATCAGGGCGGCCCTCAAGCCCGGCGGCCGACTGGTGCTGGTGGAGTACCGCGAAGAGGATCCGAACGTGCCGATCCAGCGGTTGCACAAGATGTCCGTGAAGACCGCCAAACTCGAGGTGGAGCACGAAGGCTTCACGCTCTCGAAAGTCGTCAGCGACCTGCCCTGGCAGCACCTGCTGGTGTTCACGAAGCAGTAACGGCCGGCGCCCGGCGGGGGAGTGGCTCCTCGATGTAGAGGGTGCGCCCGTTTCTGACCACCGCCGTGGCGAACGTGACCGCGAGCCCCACCGTGCCGGCGGCCGCAGCCAGGTCGAACCACAGGAACTGCCCGACGCCGGGAACCGTGGCCCACGGGGCAGCGGACGCCTTCATGGTGGCCAGCGCGAGCAATATCCGCAACTCGGTCGGGCCGCAGCCCATGAACGACATGCGGAAGACGCCCGTTGCGTGGGTCGCGAGGTAGGTCTCCGCGGAGACCAGCAGGTAGCCCCCCAGCAGCGCGCAGGCGGCCAGTGGCGAGATGAGCCCAGAGGCACCCGCTCCGATCAGCAGCAGGGTCGTGCCTGCCAGGTCGATGGCGTGGTCCACGTAGTAGCCGTAGCGTGGCCGTTGCTGGCTGCGTACGCGGGCGAGCGTGCCGTCGAGGCTGTCGCCGAACCAGTTGACGGCCAGCGACGCCACAACCCCCAGCGCCGCCCAGGGTGTGGCCGGGATCAACGCGAAGGACACACCGGCTCCGGCCATCGCGACCAGCGCCAGCAACGTGAGGTGATCCGAGGAGACGCCCCCCGGCAGCCGGGGGGCGATCCAGAGCAGGGTGCGTCGCTCCAGATGCGAGAGCAGTCCCGTGTTGATCCGCTGATGGTCTGCCGCGTGCCTCGTGTCCGTGCCAGTCATAGGTGACCCTCCACCCATGCATGCGCAGACGGACGCCGGATCGGCTCAGGCGCCGTTCGTGGTGCCCTCGGGACTGGCAAACGTGGCCGCCTCTGTTGCCGGTTCAACGACGAAACGGACGACGCCGATGGCGACGCCGAGCGCCATGATGAGCAACCCCGGGAGCGGCTTCAGGCCAGCCAGCCTCAGACCGTCCAGCACGAGCGCGCCGGCAATCAGGAGATCGACACCGAGCGTCGGCAGCCGGGTTCGCCGGAGTGCATCGGCGAGCCCGTCGGGTGCCTGGCTGTGCATGAACAGCACGTGCCCGCGCAGGATGGTGCCGGCGGTGGCAGCGATGCCCACCATCAGGAAGAGGAGGCCGGCCAGACCTGGCTGCCATTCCTTCACCTGCCAGGTGACAGCCGAGGCGATGGCATAGAGCGCAATGACCACGGCGTGGTGCGTGCGCCACCAGGTCGTGAGCCGGCCTGAAGCGGCGGGCGGCGCACTGCCGTCGAGGGCGGCGAGCAACGCGCGCGCCGAAGCAAAGCGGTCTGCGGGCAACCTGGTCATTGCCCGCCCAATCGCGCTGGCCAGATGTACGGGGAGTGCCGGCCGCTGGACGCCCAGCGGTACCACCACGCCGTCGACAATGCGGGCGATCGTGCTGAGTGGCGACACCGCATGAAAGGGATGGATCCCGGTGGCGAATTCGTAGAGGAGGACACCCAGGCTGAAGAGATCGCTGCGCGCATCGGCGGTGCTGCCCGTGAGCCGTTCGGGTGCCATGTAGGCCGGCGTGCCGAAGATGGCGGCTGGCTGGGTGAACTGCTGGGCGGTACCGGGCGACGCGTCGTCGTGCCTGGCGAGGCCGAAGTCGATGATCTTGAACCGGCCGTCGCCTGTGCGCATGACGTTGTCTGGCTTCAGATCCCGGTGCAGCACACCCCGTTCGTGCGCATGGGCCAGCGCATCGGCGAGTTGCCACGCGGCCTCGCGCACGGTCTCGGGACTCGGCACGGGGCCGGCATCGATCGCACGCCGCAGCGACAGACCGTCGACGTACTCCGACACGATGAAGACGCTGTCACCCACTTCCTCGAGGGCGTACACCGTGCAGATACCCGGGTGAGAGAGCGCGCCGGCCGCGCGTGCCTCGCGACGCAAGCGCTCGCGCTCCCCTGGCGCCGACGTCAGTTCCGGTGCGATGGCCTTGAGCGCCACCAGGCGATTGAGCCGTTCGTCCCGCGCCAGGTAGACGCGCCCCATACCTCCCCGCGCCAGTTCGCGTTCCACGATGTAGGTGTTGACGCGGTCACCCGGGGCAAGGGGAGCGTCGTCGGCCAGCCCGGCCAGCAACTGGCTGGATGCCTCATCCGAGAGAAACCCGCCGGCCTGCCCGTGGCAGCGCCATAGATCGGTGACTTCGGCCCGCACATCCGGGGCGATGTCCGGCCGGGCTGCAAGCCACTGGTCGATGTCTACGGGAACATCGTCAACGGCCTGCTCGAACAGATCCCGGACCGCCTGCCAGCGCTGGCGGTTCAACGGGCCGCCCCGTCCAGCTCACGAAAGAGCCAGGCCCGCGCCAATGCCCATCGCCGCTTGACCGTCGCCGGCGACAGGCCCAGCGCCTCCGCCGTCTCCTCGATGCTCATACCGGAGAAGTAGCGGAGCTCCACGATGCGCGCCTGCTCGGGGTCCATGACCTCCAGCCGTGCCAGGGCCTCATCCAGCGCCGGCAGCATGTCGTCGGCGGCAGGGGCGGCCACAAGGGCAAGGCTGATCGAGGCCCGGTCGAGGCCGGCCCACCGCTTCTGTGCGCCGCGGGCGCGCGCCCGCTCCACGAGGATCTGCCGCATGGCGCGGGCGGCGATGCCCACGAAGTGCTGCCGGTTGGTCCACGGCCGGTCAGGCCCCGCCAGTCGCAGATACATTTCGTGCACGAGGCCCGTGGCCTGGAGCGTCTGGCCCGGCCGCTCCCGGCGCAGATAGCCGCCGGCCAGCTTGCGCAGCTCGCCGTAAACCTCCACAGCCAGCTGGTCGACATCGGATTGTTCGGGAGGGGTGGTCACCGGAGGGAATTGTAGCGGCGTGAGCCGGTTTGGCGGCCGTCTGCGCATGACGGGGTGAGGAGGTTCGCGGGGAGAGCATGATGACTCACACAGGCACGGTGCTGGCGGCGGCGATTGTGCTGGGGGCCACCTGCGCGGCCGTTAACCTTGCGGCAGGGCGTGTGCCGGTCGTTCCAAGTGGTCAGGCGCCGATCGTGGAGTCGTTCCTGCGTGCGGGTGATCCGGACGCGGTGCGCGCTGTGGCCATGCGAGACATGCAGGTCGCCACCCTGGGCGGCAAGCTCCGGGCGTCGTTGACGGCCCGGACCACGATTGATGCCGATGGCCGCTTCACCTTCGAGGTGCTGCGCTCCGAGGGGTCTGATCTGCTGCTGAACCGCGTGCTCGTGGCCGCGCTCGAAGCCGAGCAGCAGAGCCGAGAGCCGGGCGAGTCAGGCAAGGCCGCACTCTCGCCGGGGAACTACGCCTTTCGGGTGGCCGGTCACGCCGACGGCGGGCTTGTCGAGGTTCGGCTGACCCCGCTCCGGGCGAGCCGGATGCTCGTAAGCGGAAGGATCCTCGTCCACGATGTGACCGGAGATCTGGTGCAGGTCGACGGGCAGTTGTCCCAGACGCCATCCTGGTGGACCACACGGGTGGAGATCCTCCGGCGTTACGCCCAGGTTGGCGGAGCGCGCGTGCCCGTGGAGATGTCGTCGCGGGCGACTGTGCGCGTGGCCGGATCGGCGACGTTCTCGATGGCGTACCGCTACGTCAGTATCAACGGGCGTGCGGTGGAACCGGAACCGTGATGCGGCAGCCACTGCGAGAAATGGGGTGGGCGACGGGGATCGAACCCGCAACGTCCGGCGCCACAGGCCGGTGCTCTACCATTGAGCTACGCCCACCATACAGACCGGTGGTGCCCGCGGCCATCGAACGTGGCCACAGACGGCGATAAATTGCATCGCCAAGAGGGCCAATCGTAGCACAGCGGGTCGGGTGTTCCGGCCGGCTCAGGGCTGAGTCAGCGGTGCCAGATTCTCCCTGGCCTGGCGATGGTTCGGGTCGAGCCGCAGCGCGGTCTCGAAGGCGTCCCGAGCCGGGCCGAACCGTTTCTGTGAGGCGAGCGCGATGCCGAGCACGTTGTAGGCGTTCGCGTCCTGCGGCGTGTAGCCCACCAGCAGACGCGCCTCGGCTTCCACGGCGGCCACGTCCCCACGGCGCAGCAGCAAATCGATCAGTTGCTGGCGCGCCGCGATGTGCCGGGGTTCCACCGCAAGTGCGCTGCGGAGGCTGGTGATGGCCCCGCTCGTGTCTCCGGCGCCGGCTTTCAGCATGGCGAGGTTGATGAGCGCCACCAGGTTCGTCGGCTGCAGCCGCACCGCCTCTGTGAAGGCGTCGAGCGCCGCACCCGGCTGGTTCATCTGCACGAGGGTGTCGCCCAGACCCACGCGTGCCCGGGCGTAGCGGGGGTCGAGCGCGATGATGGCCCGGAACTGCTCGGCCGCACCGGCCGCGTCACCTGCCCGCATCTGCGCCACGGCCAGTTCTTCACGGCCAAGGATGATGTTCGGATCGTCGGGCCGCAGCCGGATGTACTCCTTGAACTGCGCGATGGATTCCGTGAGTTCGCCCCGCTCCAGGAGTGCCGACGCCAGCGCGTGACGGGCGTTGGGGGAGCCCGGCGCGGCGGTGCGGAGGTGCGCCACGGACTCCTCCATCCGGCCGGCATCGCGCAGGGCCATCGAGAGGTGCTCGTGCGCACGGGGCTGCGGCCAGCGGTCGAGCGACGTCTGCCAGAGACGCAGCGCGTCCTGGTAGTCACGGTTGCGGGCTACGGTGGTGGCGCCCAGGGCGAGCACGACGACCCCCGTGGCCGCCCACGAGATCCGGGTGCGCAGGGGCGCGGCAACCACGCGGCCGAGGGCCCACCGGGCCGCCAGCACCAGGAGCAGCGTCAGCGCCATCAGGGGCAGATACATGCGCCGCTCCGCGCCCACTTCGGTCGGGATGGGGATGAGGCTCGATGCCGGCGCCAGCGTGATGAAGAACCACGCGCCCCAGAAGCCGACGCGGGGCCACAGGATCAGGGCGACGAGCGCCGCCATCACGAGCACCGCGACGATGAGCACTCCGGGAGCGGCCGCCCCGAGCGTGAGCGGGCCCGGGGCGCCGTAGTCGAACACCAGCGCGTGCGGCCAGACGGTGAGGCCGAGGTAGCGGAGGATCATTGGACCCTGGTGGAGCAGGTAGGCCCAGCGCGAGACGTACTCCTGAAACCCCTTCTCGGCGAAGAAGGGTAGTGATGCGGCGAAGTACGCAAAGAGCAGCCAGCTTGCGGTGACGAGGCCGTAGAGCCGCTTGCGCGCGGCCCAGGCCGCCGTGAACGACTCGAAGGCGAACGCACGGTCCCACACAACCAGCACCAGCGGCAGCGTCAGGGCCGTCTCCTTGGAGCCCACCGCACAAAAGGCCGCGGCCATCGCGGCCACCTCCCATCCGAGTGGCCGGCGGGTATCGAGTGCCCGTGCGGACGCCCAGAGCGCGGCCACGAAGAAGAGCCCCATCAGGGATTCCGTCCGCTGGGTGAGGTAGTTCACCGCCTCGCTGTTGAGCGGGTGGACGAGCCAGATGGCGGCCGCTGCCAGAGCCACACCGTCCAGGTGGGGCGTGGGAGCCGGCCTGGGGACTGGTGTCGCGCCGAGCATCCGGGGCAGCGTGCGCCGCAGCAGGCCGAAGAGCGCCAGGGCCGCGAGGATGTGGACGCTGATGTTCAGGACGCGGTAGCCGCGCAGGCTGTCACCGCTCATCGCGTAATTGATCGCGAGGGAGAGGTTGGGCACCGGCCGGCCCGTGACCGGGCTCTGAACGGGCGGATGCAGCACCTCGCTCAGCCGGGAGATCTGCTGGATCGAGGTGTTCTGGCGCAGGGTCCGCTGGTCGTCCAGCAGGAGCGGTCCCCCGAGCGCGTTGGCGTAGGCCGCCGCCCCGGCCGTGATGAGCACGGCCACGGCGAGCCAGGGGATGCGTGAGCCGGACGGATCTGCAGCCGGCACGACCGGACGGGAAGCGGGACGCTGACGGGCCAAGAGCGCGTCCATGATACCGACCGCCGGGCCGGTTGACATCCGTGAGGTGCGCGCCCGGGCCACCCGCGCCCCCGTGCGTGCTGCGAAGCAGCATCAATTGCTGCACAGGTGCAGCAATTCGCGTTAAGCTACGAAAATGAGCTTCTCACTCGAAGGTAAGACGGCGCTGGTGACCGGCTCCGGCCGCGGCATCGGGCGCGCCATCGCCACGAAGCTGGCGAGCGCCGGGGCATCGGTGATGCTGAACGATCTGGACAGCGGCACGCTGGGCGAGACGCGCGAGGCGCTGGCGTCTGCCGGCTACAACGTGCGCGCCGTCTCCGGCGACCTCACCGACCCGACGTGCCCGGACGCCCTTGTCGCATCGACGATCGAACAGTTCGGGTCGCTGGATATTCTCGTCAACAACGCCGGCTACAGTTGGGACAGCGTCATTCAGAAGACGACCGACGAGCAGTTCCAGGCGATGCTCGAGATTCACCTCGTCGTGCCGTTCCGGATGATGCGCGCGGCGTCCACCTACATCAGGACCCAGGCGAAGGCCGAGTCCGCGGACGGCCGGCGGGTCATGCGGAAGGTCGTCAACATCACGTCGATCGCCGGGACGGATGGCAACGCGGGACAGGCGGGCTACTCATCCGGTAAGGCCGGCGTCATCGGACTGACGAAAACCCTCGCGAAGGAATGGGGCCGCTACAACGTCAACGTGAACGCGGTCGGCTTTGGCCTGATCGAGACACGGCTTGTGCAGCCGCTCGGTACGGGCGATGCCCACATCGTGATGAAGGGGCGGGAGATCGGCATCGGCGTCCAGCCGCAACTCCTGGAGACGGCCAAGGCGTCGTGCCCGCTCGGGCGCCTCGGCACGCCTGAGGAGGCCGCCGGCTCGGTGCTGTTCTTCTGCTCGCCGCTCTCAGACTACGTGACGGGCGAAGTGCTGATCTGCGGCGGCGGCTACCACTTCTAACGAGCGCGGCAGTGTCTTCTTGCCCGCACGGCGTGCGGGCGGATCAGCGGCGCTTCTTTGACGCCGGCTTCGGGGCGCGTGGTGTCTGGATGCGGGACACCACCGACTCGAGCTCGTCGAGGCGCTCAAGAAGCGCATCGACGTCCACGGCTGGTTCCGGCGCGGCTGGCGGAGCGGGTGGCTGGGACGCCCGGGACGCGAAGTCGGGTGCCGGAATGATCGGAGCCACTGTCCGGTAGGCGTTCTGGTACAGGTCCGACACGGCTCGCATGTAGGTGAGCGTGGCTTCGTTCGTGGCCTTCCCCGATGCGGCAATCATCTGCCGCAGCACGTCGAGTGGAAAGGCGGAGTCATTGCCTTTCGACTGCTCGACCACGATCTGGGTCAGCACCGTGCGGGTGAGATCCTCTCCCGAGACCGCGTCCACGACCTGGATCTCCCGCCCGTCCCGCACCATCTGGGCGACCTCGTCCAGGTTGATGTACCGGCTGTTGGTGGTGTCGTAGAGCCGCCGGTTCCCGTACTTCTTGATGACGACGGTGTGCGGGTTCATGTGGTATTCAGCCCCCAAAAAGGCGGTGCGGACCGGGGGGTTGACATCCATGGCCGCCTGCAGCATTATTGCTGCACTGCAGCACGTTGCGCAGCAATCCGGCCACCCGTCAGTAACAGGAGCAGAACATCATGAGCACGACCACCAAGTCAAGCGGCGCTACGGCGGGGACCACGGCGCAGATCGCAGGCTTCTTCACCGAATACGCCAACGGAGTCTCCCTGGGACTCGAGCGGCTGTCCGAACTGCGCCGCGTGGCGCTTGAGGCCGCCACGGTCCAGCAGAACGAACTCGCCACCGCCTGGAAGAAGGGTGCCGAACTAGCCGTCGACGGGTACCGCCAGGCCGCCCAGGCGCAGAAGGATCTCTTCGAGGCCGCTGTTGAGCGTGGCCGCGAGGCCGCGAAGCTCGCCACGGCGAATACGGAATCGGCAACCAAGACCGTGGCCGGCGCGATTGCCGTGCTCGAGGAGCTGGCCGGGCACGCGACGTTGACGCAGAAGAAGGCCGCGGACTTTGCTGCGACGCAGAACGCCACGGTCTACTCTGCTGCGCAGCAGCAGTTCGAGGCGACCGGCGCGGCGGCGGCAGAAACCCTGCAGCGCGGCGTCGACACCCTCCTCGAGACGCAGAAGATCGTCCTCGGCGCCAAGGCCGCAGCCTAAGACCGCTCTGGATATACTACGGACCCTCGGATGGGCAGCGACGCCGGGCATATAGCCGGGCGTCGCGCCTTCCGGCGGACGTAGCGCACCTCCAGTGAAGGAAGGATTCCCGCATGAGTGACAAGCAGCCTCCATTCAACCCGTTCGACCCCGCCGCCAACTGGAAAGAGGGGCGCGACACCTATCTGGATGCGTGGGCCAAGGCCATGGTGGAGGCGGTCAACAGCGACCAGTACGCGAAGGCGACGGGCGCGATGCTCGACTCCTACCTGACGGCCTCGTCCCCCTTGAAGGACGTCCTCGAGAAGTCCATGCTGCAGGCGCTGCAGCACCTCAGCATCCCGTCGAGCGCCGACGTCGTCGGCCTGGCCCAGCGCGTGACCAATATCGAAATGCGTCTCGACGACATGGACGCCAAGCTGGATCAGATCGTCAAGCAGTTCGCCCCGCAGGCAGCGCCCGCATCCCCACGCCCCGCGCCGAAGAAGAAGCGCGCCTCGAAGGCGTAGAACCCGCCCCACCGAAACGGAGTACAGCGTGGCAGAACCCGTCGCATCCAACCCGGCTGAGGCACTGAACGACAAGGCCAGGACACTCAACAGGGTGCTCACGCAGCGCGCGCCGATCGGGCAGACGCCGAAAGAGGTGGTGTGGACCCTCAACAAGGCCAAGCTCTATCGATACACGCCCGTGGTCCCTGCGGAGAAGCGGCACCCGGTCCCGCTGCTCCTTGTCTTTGCGCTGATGAACCGGCCGTCAATCATGGACCTCCGTCCCGGCCACAGCTTCGTCGAGTTCATGGTGAAGCAGGGGTACGACGTCTTCCTGCTGGACTGGGGCAGCCCGGGTCCGGAAGACAAGGGCATGAAGTTCGACGACTACGCGCTCGAGTACATCCCGCGCGCCGTCAGGAAGTTGAAGACCATCACCGGATCGGACGAGTTCAGTCTGCTCGGCTGGTGCATCGGCTCGATCATCACGACGGTGTACGCCTCACTGCGGCCCGACGACGGCCTCCGGAACCTCCTGCTGCTGACGGCCCCGCTGGACTTCAGTGACAAGACGTCGCTGACCTTCGCCCGGTGGACGGACGAGCGCTTCTTCGACCTCGACAAGGTGCTCGCCACCTTCGGCAACATGCCGGGCGAGATGATCGACTACGGGGCGAGGGCGCTGAAGCCGGTCGAGAACTACGTGTCGAGCTACGTGAAGCTCTTCGACAACATGGACGACCCGAAGGCCGTCGAGGCGTGGCATGCCATGAACACCTGGATGACCGACATCATCCCGATTGCCGGCGGGGCGTTCCGCCAGTTGATCGACGACCTGTATCGGAACAACCGCCTCATCAAGGGCGAGTTCGTGGTCCGCGGTGAGCGCGTGGATCTGGGACGCCTCAGGGCGAACCTGCTGAACGTCATCGCCACCGGCGACCACATCACGCCGCCGTGCCAGTCCGAGTCCGTCATGGCGAAGGTCGGCAGTGCGGACCAGGAAGTGATCCGCATCCGCGGCGGCCACATCGGCATCATGGCCGGCGGTCAGGCGAGCAGGACCTGGCCGCAGATTGACGGCTGGCTCGCCCCCCGTTCACAGTAGTGCCGAACGCGCCGGATGGGGCCATCCCCATCCGCGCCCCTCGATTTCGCTCGGGACTTCGGCGGCGTCAGGTGCCGGAACGAGTTCGCCGTCGCGGTCGCGCATCTGTCAGCCGCTACTGCATGTGCTGGCCGCCGTTGATGGAGATGTTGGCTCCCGTAATGAACGCGGCCTCGTTGGAGCAGAGATAGACCACCAGCCCCGCGACTTCCTCCGGCTTGCCGAGCCTCCGCAAGGGAATTTCCGGAAGAATCTTTGTGTTGAGGATCTCCTCCGGAATCGCGGTCACCATCTTCGTTCCGATGTAACCCGGCGAAATCGTATTGACGGTGACGCCCTTGGTCGCCAGTTCGCGGGCCAAAGCCTTCGTGAAGCCGTGCATCCCGGCTTTGGCAGCCGAGTAGTTCGTCTGTCCGAATGCGCCTTTCTGGGCGTTCACCGACGAGACGTTCACGATCCGTCCCCAGCCTCTCTCAATCATGCCGTCGCAGACCTGCTTGGTCATGTTGAAGACGGAGTCCAGATTCGTGTGGATCACGGCATCCCAGTCAGCCTTGGTCATCTTCCTGAACGTGTGGTCGCGGGTGATGCCTGCGTTGTTGACCAGGATGTCGACCGGGCCGACTTCCTTCTGGACCCTGGCGACGCACGCGGCGCAGGAATCGTAGTCCGCCACGTCAACGGGGACTGATCGCACCGCCCAGCCCTGGGCCTTCATCTCGGCAACCCAGACGTCGGCCTGGGTATTCTGCGGTGAAGCAGTAACGACTACCTCATATCCCGCGTCGACCATCTTTCCCGTAATCGTTGCCCCGAGCCCGCCCCTCCCGCCCGTGATCAACGCCAGCCGCTTCGCCATCGCCGCTCTCCTTTCGGGGATGCTACCCCGGTGCCGCCGATTGGGCGATTCTGCCAAATTGTGGCGTCGATGGCGCAACAAAAGCGCTGAGATCCGATGTTCTGGCAAATAGGGAGGGTTGGACACCCCAGTTACAATGCTCCGACGCGCCCGTAGCTCAGCTGGATAGAGCACCGGCCTTCTAAGCCGGGGGTCCCGAGTTCGAATCTCGGCGGGCGCACCAGTCTCCTGAGAAAGCCAGAATCTCGAGTGTGCACGCCGGACGATTCTCCGGCGCACGCACACGGACACCAGTGAGCAGTGTCGCGAGGGTGCGTCGCGCAGGTGATGTATCCTTGCCCGCGAAATGTGGGCGCAACGGACAACCGACGAACGGGAGAATCTCGATGGCTGACACGATTGACGTAATTCCCGAGAAGACCAGGTGGGAGATTGCGACGAAAGGATTGACCGGCGCATACATCGCAATTTCCAATGCCCTGAAGCAGGCCGTAGGCCAGGAAAAATTCGACGAGTTCAATGGGCCGCTCTGGTATGAAGCCGGAAAGGGAGCGAAGGAATTTGCCTCTTCCCTTGGGCTAGCCACAGAGAACGCCGGCGATATCGAAAACGTGACCCATCTCATGGCTCAGGCGGCAATGGGGCCGGAGTTTGTCTTCGAAGTTATTGAAGCCACCAACGACAGATGCGTCGGCAAGACTACCGAGTGCCCCTGGCACAAGCGGTGGAAGGAGCAGGGCCTTGAGATGGACACCTGCGGCGTCGGGCATCAAAAATGGGGTGAGGGAGCCGTTGAAAGTGTGAACCCAAACTTCACGTTCACACTTACCAAGAACATGCTCCACGGCGACTCGCATTGCGAGTGGGTCGTCGAGCGGAAGAAATAAGAGGCAGAAAGAACGACAACAGTTCAAGCTGCGCCTCCGTCCCCTCGCGACGTCAGCGCGGCTTGGCGCGGGGCAGATCAACCGCGTGGCACGTCCGCGTGCCAGTTCTCGCAATCTGTTGAAACGCAAGCCGTCTCCGACACAGGCCCCCACTCCTGCTAAGCCGGGGGTCGCAGGTTCGAGCCCGCTGGGCGCGCCAATCAGACGCCCGAGTTTGGAGGATCGCATGAGGATTGGAATCATCGGTGCCGGGATGATCGGCGGTACGCTGGTGCGCCGGCTGACCGCGCTGGGGCACGATGTTACGGTGGCGAACTCGCGCGGCCCGGAGACGCTGGCCGCGCTGGCGGCCGAGACCGGCGCGCGGACGGCGTCCCTGCGTGAGGCGGCCCGCAGCGGGGAGGTTGTCGTGGTCACCATCCCGCAGAAGGCCGTGCCGGGCCTGCCGAAGGATCTCTTCGCCGGCGTCCCGGACGATGTCGTCGTCATCGATACCGGGAACTATTACCCGGTCCGGGATGGAGCCATCCCGGACATCGA
The DNA here is from genome assembly GCA_040081715.1 of Vicinamibacterales bacterium. GTDB lineage: Bacteria > Acidobacteriota > Vicinamibacteria > Vicinamibacterales > UBA2999 > CANKJK01. Next base: position 42,618 of record JBEBFY010000007.1, read on the forward strand.
CGCCGGAGAGGTCGAGAGCGCGTGGGTGTCGCGTCACCTCGGACGGCCCGTCGTAAAAGTGTTCAATCACATCGGGTTCACGAGCCTGCTGACTCTGGGTCAGCCGGCCGGAACACCAGGCCGCATCGCGCTGGCTGTGGCAGCCGACCGGTCCCGGGACCGCGAGATCGTGCACAGGGTCGTGGATGAACTGGGGTTCGATCCGGTCGACGCCGGTCCGATCGGCGACTCCTGGCGTCAGCAACCGGGCACGCCAGCCTACACGCAGGACATCGACCTGCCGAAGCTGCGGGCGGCCCTGGCCGCTGCGGATCCGGCACGGGTGGCCGCGTGCCGGAAGGCCGCCAACGACCAAGTGCTGGCCTACTTCGCCAAACAGCAGCAACAGCAGTAAAGCGGCCGCAATGGCGGCAACCCAACGTCGCTGGGTGAGGTGCGAGGCCGTGGTGTTCGACATGGACGGGCTCATGCTCGATACCGAGCCGCTCTACAAGCTCGCCTGGCAGAGCGCATGCGCGGGATTGGGCTACCACCTGAGTGACGCTCTTTACGTAGGATTTGTTGGCCGGCCCACGCCGGACTGCGAGGGTCGGCTGATCGAAGAGTTCGGCTCGGCGTTTCCGCTCGAAGCGTTTCGCAGGGAGTGGCCTGCCCTTTGGCGGGCCGCAGCAACTGAGCGCGGTATCCGGGTCAAAAGCGGCCTGCTGGAACTTCTGGCCTTTCTCCATGAGCGAAGTGTTCCAATCGCGGTCGCGACTTCAAGCGAGGCGGAGTTCACGGCGTTCAGCCTTCGACAGGCCGGATTGGCCGGTCGCTTTGCGACATTCGTCACCGGGGACCAGGTTGCGCTGGGGAAACCGGCTCCAGATATTTACCTCAGGGCCGCTGAACAACTCGGCGTGCCGCCGGAGCGGTGCGTGGCGCTGGAGGATTCAGAGGCGGGCATCGTGGCCGCTTGTGCGGCTGGCATGGTGGCGCTCCTGATTCCAGACTGGGTGCCCGCATCGGACGTTGCCGCACGGGCGGCGGCTTACGTGATGCCTTCACTGGTCGAAGCACGGAACGTCATTGCAGAGCTGGCGGCCGATGCGTCATCCAGTCACGAACAGCGGGTGCGTGCCGAATGAAGCCAATCTTGGCCATCGGCGGGGGGGATTCCTGGCGGAGCAGTCGTCGCCAATAGACCGTCTGGTCCTTGAACTCACCGGTAAAGCCTCTCCCCGAGTGTGCTTTCTGGCGACGCCCAGTGGGGACATCCCCAGGGACATCGACAAGTTCTACGCGGCGTTCCCAGCTACGCGGTGCACGCCGTCTCACCTGGCGTTCTTTCGCACACCCGGGCCGGGGAGTGTGCCGTTGGCTCGTTGCGAGGAGCACCTGCTCTCCCAGGACGCCATCTATGTCGGTGGGGGCAATACGAAGTCTGCCCTCGCGGTCTGGCGCGAGTGGGGTGTGGACCGCGTGTTCGAGCGGGCCCACGACGCCGGCATCGTGCTCGCGGGCGTCAGCGCGGGCGCCATGTGCTGGTTTGAGGCAGGGCTGACCGACTCCTACTGGGGCGCGGGCTATCAGCCGCTCACCTGCCTCGGCCTGCTCCCAGGGGCCTGTGGCGTCCACTACCACTCGAACCCGGAGCGGCAGACTCGTCTCGCGGCGGCCATTGAGGCCGGCGCCATTCCGGACGCGGTGGCTATCGATGACGGCGCCGCCGTTCTGTATGACGGAACGGCACTGGTCAAAGCCGTGTCCTGGCAGGCGGGCGCAGGTGCCTATGCCGTCAACAAGGTGGATGGGCGCTCCGTCGAACGCCCCCTCGCGTCCGAGTGGATCGGTTGAGGTCGGAACTCCCCGTTGTCATGCTGGTGTCCAGACGCGCCGGGGTTGCGATGCAGTCCACGGAGAAGTAGGATTTGACGAAGTAAGAGTCATACCGATGCGCATCACCACCAAAGGCCAGATCACGATTCCGATTGAGATCCGCGAGCGTCTCGGACTGTTGCCGTGGTCCGAAGTGGCGTTCGAGCTCGATGGGAACGGGGTGCGCCTGACCAAGAAGGCGGAAGGGACACGGCGAGGCGAGCGGCTGGTCGAAGCCATGCGACGCGCACCGAAGCCACGCCGAGGCATGACGACGAATCAGTTGATGAAGCTCACGCGCGGAACCTAGCGTTGGCGGCAACGCTGGTCGACACCGACGTCCTGTTTGACTTGTTGAGCCGGGACCCGGAATGGGCCGATTGGTCCGCTACGATGGTCGCGAAGGCTGCGGACCAGGGCTCCGTGGTGATCAACCCGATCATCTACGCCGAGTTGTCCGTGCGCTACGATCGGATCGAAGCCCTCGACGCCGCGCTACCAGACGATTACTTTGTTCGAGCCGCGCTGCCCTGGGACGCGGCGTTTCTCGCGGCGAAGTGCTTCGAGCGATACAGGAAGCGCGGAGGGACGAGAACCTCGACCCTGCCGGACTTCTTCATCGGTGCCCACGCGGCTGTCGCAGGGATGACCTTACTCACAAGAGACCCGCGCCGCTACCGCACGTACTTCCCAAGGCTCACCATCATCGCGCCTTAGGGGCATGGCAGGCCCACTCCTCAAACTTACTGATTCATCGGGGGCTCGGCGTGGCCCGTCACTGCTTAGGTGGGGCTGCGCCTGGTCGCCGGCGTGCGGCCACGAGAAGCCCTGCGCCGACAACTATGGCGATTCCTCCGTTGTAGGCCCACTGGATCTGGCCCGTCATGAAACTCCCGGGCAGCATGTTGATGCCCTGGAGAAACCAGATGACTCCGAGCACGATGAGGACGACACCGACAACCTTGAGCCCCAGTCGCATGAGCGCCTCCTTCAGATGGCTAAGACGCGGCTAGTCTAACCGCTCCCGTTCGCACAGTGGAAACGGTGGCGTTCGCAGTTATCATCCGAGGCTGTGCGTGGGGTCCTCCCATGAATAGGAGATTGCCTGTGAAGCGACTCGTTCTCGCGGCGCTGCTGGCGCTGGTGGCGGTGCTGTTCTCGGCCGGTGTCGTCCCGATGCGTGCGCAACAGCTTGCGCGCGCGCTGCAGGGCGGCGAGTGGATCGACTACGGCGGCGACTACAGTGCGATCCGCTACTCTCCGTTGAGCCAGATCACGCCGGCCAATGTCAGCCAGTTGAAGGTCGTGTGGCGATGGAAGAGCGCCGACCGCGAGGTGCAGATGTCCGCCCCCAACCTGCGCGCATCGAGGTACCAGGACACGCCGCTGATGGTCAACGGCCTGCTCTACACCGTGACGCCGCTCGGGATGGTGGCGGCGCTGGACCCGGCGACCGGCGAGCAGAAGTGGCTGTTCGACGGCCAGGCCTACAAGGAGCCGAAGCCGCACAGCATCGGCTGGACGCACCGTGGACTCGCGTGGTGGAGCGACGGCAAGGGCACGGACCGCGTGCTTGTCGCCACCACTGATGCCTACATCTACTCGCTGGACGCGAAGACCGGACGCCCCGATCCCGCCTTTGGCACCAATGGTCGCATTGACGCCACCGAAGGCGTGCGCAACGCGAAGCGTTCCGTGAACTTTACGGCACGAAAGCCCGTGGTGGCGGGTGACGTGATCGTCGCGGGGAACGCGCTGCAAGATCCCCCGGCTGGCCGGGAGTCGGCCTTCCCGCCCGGTATCGTGCGCGCCTGGGATGTGCGCACGGGCAAGACGCTCTGGACCTTCAACATCATTCCGCTGAAGGGTGAGTTCGGGTACGACACCTGGCTGAACAACTCCGCCGACACGATGGCCGCGGCCAACGCCTGGGGTGGTGTCACCTATGACCCCGAGACCGATCACGTGTACTTCGTGACGTCGAATCCCGGCAACGACTACAACGGTGTGCTGCGTCCAGGGGACAACCTCTTCTCCGACAGCATCGTGTGCGTCGAGGCCAAGACGGGGAAGCGCGTGTGGCACTACCAGGTGATTCATCACGACATCTGGGATTACGACCTCACGATGCCGCCGTCGCTCGTGGATATCACCGTCAAGGGGAAGCGGGTCAAGGCCGTCCTCGGTATCAACAAGACGGCGATGGTGTACCTGCTCGACCGCAGGACAGGCAAGCCGGTCTTTCCGACGCCGGAAGTCGCGATCCCCTCGCAGCCGCAGGCCAACGGCGACCAGGTGTCGAAGACACAGCCGATGCCGCCGCAGGGATTGCGGATGGATCATCAGGGGTCCAGTTACGAACAGTTGCTCGACTTGACGCCGGAGCTGAAGAAGAAGGCGCTCGACAACGTCCAGTTCCTCGACCTGGGGCCGGTCTACACAGCCGCCACGGCCCGCGGGCTCCTTGCGTCCCCGACCTCGCTCGGCGGGGCGAACTGGGGCGGCAGCGCGTTCGATCCCGAGACAGGGATCCTCTATACGCCCACGCGCACCACGACGCAGATCCTGCGGCAGCGCCCGCCCGTCCCGGGTACGCCCGCGGCGGCGGCACCACCCGCGGCCCCGGTCCACGGCGCCGGGCCGACGCCCCCGGCGAACCTCGCCTCGCTGCTCTATGTTGACGATCTGCCGCTGTTCAGGCCGCCCTACGCCCGCGTGACGGCGCTTGACCTGAACAAGGGCCAAAAGGCCTGGGTGACGCCCATCGGCAACGGACCGCGCAATCATCCGGCCCTCAAGGGCCTCGCGAAACTGCCGCCGCTGGGCGACGCGATCCTGGGCGGGTCGCCCCTGGTGACCAAGACGATGCTGTTCGTGGGCGTGACCTACACGTTCGTCACCGGGATGCCGCAGCCGGTGCCCTGGGAGAAGTGGTCGGATCCCGGCTTCCAGAAGAACGTGCTCTATGCCTACGACAAGAAGACCGGCAAGCAACTCGCCGTCTTCACGGCCGATAATCTCGGCGCAGCCGGCCCGATGACCTATCTCTACAAGGGCAAGCAGTACCTCGCGCTAGCGACCGGCAACGGCCCCGACAGCGAGCTTGTGGCGTACGCGCTTCCCTGAGACGGATGACCTGGAATCGACTCATCCGGCAGGGCGCATGAATAGTCCCGCGCTGTGGGTGATGCGCGCGTCGATCCGACGATAGCGCTGTGGCACCGCCATCAGCGTTCGACGCGTGGCCCTCGAAGGGTGAGTCTCGAGGCGTGAGGGCCTGCGCTCGCGGCTACTGTTCTGAGATGGGACGCACCGGGCGGACCGTGCCCAGATCGACCGGAACCCATTTGCCATCCTGCTTGACGACCAGGGTGCCAATGGGCCGCCCGTTGCTGTCACCTTCGATACGGAAACCGACGTTCTCTCCAGAGACGATGACGGGCGCGAGTGGGCGCACTATCCTGGCCTGTGCCCCTGCCCACAATGCCGACCCGATGAGCCCTGTCGCCATCACCGCCGCGACCATGTGTCGAATCCGCATCGCAATCCTCCTGGCAGCTTAGACGCCCCACCGGATCGGCCGGGAATCACAGCGTGCTACTCCGGCAGCGCGAACACGTAAAGCGCGTTGCCGTGTTCCGGGTGCCGGATCTCGGGCGTCAGCGCCCGGGGCGCGCGTCTCGGACTCCCGCCGCCGGTGCCGGTCGAGATGGCCACGTACTGCTTGCCGCCGGCTGAGAACGACACGGGAAAGCCCTGGACGGACGTGCCGAGCCGCGTCTGCCACAACGTCTTGCCGGTGCTCACGTCGAAGGCCCGGAAGGTGCGGTCGAGATCGCCGACGAAGCCGACGTTGCCCCCCGTGGTCAACACGGCGGACGTGAACGCCGCGCGCTGCTCGACGCTCCAGACCTGCTGGAGCGTGCGAACGTCGATGGCCGCGAGCTTCCCGAGCTTGCCGTCTGTGCCAGGCATGTCCCGGAAGGGACCTCCACCGCCGCCGTGTCCGCCCCCGCCCTCCTTCTGTTCGATGGCACGGCCGGTGAACTCCATGCACGTCTGGCTCAGGGGGACGACCACCACATTCGACCCCGGGTGGTAGCTCATGGCGTCGCGGTTGTGGCCGCCCGCGGTGCTCGGGCACACCGAGAGGGGCTGGCCGACCTGCGCGCGGGCGATGTCGTCGCGATAGGTCACGGCGCCGGTCACCGGGTCGATCCGGGTGAAGACGTTCTGGAACACCAGCTCCTTGAATCCCAGAAAGGCGCCGTTGGTCCGGTCCAGTTTCCAAAGAATGCCGTGCTTGCCCGCGGTCAGCAGGGTCTTGCGGCCGTCGATGTCGACCAGCACGCGCTCGTAGGCTTCGTCCAGATCGAGCGACTCCGCGGGAACATGCTGGACGAACCACGCGAGCGTGCCGTCATCGGGATTGAGTGCCAGTGTCGAGTTGGAATAGAGCGCCTTGTCCTCGTTGGTGAGGCCGCGGCTCGCCGCCAGGAAGGGCTTGGGCTGCGCGGTGCCCCAGTAAAGCAGATTGAGGTCGGGGTCGTAGCTCCCGGTGATCCACGGGTCCGCGCCCGATCGGAACGTGTCAGCCAGGTTTCCCCACGTGTCGCCGCCTGGCGTGCCCGCCCTGGCGGCGGTGTGGAACTTCCAGAGAAGCCGCCCGGTGGCGGCGTCGTAGGCGCTGATGTAGCACCCGAGCCCAGTGAAGAGCTCGCACCCAGTCATGCCAGTGATGACCTTGCCATTCACAACGAGGGGACCGCTCGTGTTCTTGTAGCCCCTGGCCGAATCGGCGACCGGCACATCCCATCGGATGGCCCCCGTGCGCGCATCCAGGGCCACCAGCCGCGTGTTGTTGGTGGAAAGAAAGATCTGGTCCTCGTAGATGCCGAGGCTCCGGATGGCGCTGGCGTTGCCGAGCGCCGCTGGCCCGACGTGGGTTTCCCAGATCAGCGTCCCTGAGGCGGCGTCGAGTGCCTGCACGGTGTGCCCGACATTGGCGAGATACATGATGCCGTCGTGCACGATGGGCGTGGGTTGATTCCAGGCGCCGTCCGTCATCGCCCAGACCCACGCCAACTGCAGGCGGCCCACGTTCTCCCGCGTGATCGCGGTCAGCGGGCTGTGGCTCCACGCCTGGTAGTTGCGGCGGATCATCAGCCAGTCGCCCGGGTCGGGATTCCGCAGCATCGCCGCGGTGACAGGCCTATAGCGCGGTACCTCGCCAGGCCTGGTGACGCCCCGGACGGCCTGCGCGGGCGGCGCCGGTGATGCGGGCGCGGGCGCCACGGCGGTCGACGCAGTAGCGGGTGATCCGGCGGCGACCGAGCCGATGGGGATGGCTGTGGTCCGCGCCAGCGCGGCCGTGCCAGGGGTCGCGCCGTTGGCTTCAAGAATGAACGCGGTGATGGCGAGCGCCGCGGCGTCGCCAAGACTGCCGATCCGATCGGGCGGCATGCGTGTGGCGACGTAGTCGGTCAGGTCGCGAGTGGACCGCGTGCGCCACACGTTGAGGAAGTTCGGTCCCACGAGTGTGGGTGCCTCGAAGGCGCCTTCGAGCCGCGCGCCATGGCAGGTGGCGCACGCGGAGGCGTACGTGGTTCGCCCGGTGCTGGCCTGCGCGGCGGTGAAGGGCGCCTGCCGTCCATCCTGTGCGCGAAGCAGCGCGATCGAGGCAAGCGGGCAGAGCACCATCACGGACAACAGCGGCCGGCGAGGACGAAACGAGGGGTGGGGAGGCGTCACTGCGGCGGAGTATAGCCCCGGGCCAGGCCTGCGCCTCGGGTTGGTTTCCACGTGTGGGGAAGGTGAAGTCCCCGATGGCCGGTGAAAAGACCCACCGGCGAGCGCTGCCCGCCAGACCTTCCTGGATACGGGCGAGGCTGCCCGCTGGAACACTCCTTGCTCCCTGAGCCATCAGGCGAGGTGAGAGCCTGCGGCTATCACTGCTATCCGAACCTTGTATGAGGGCGATGCCGATGCCGCGCGCTACCGTGGTTGCGGAACGGGCGTTCCGTTCGCTCAAGGAGAATGTATGCACACGAAGCTGACCACGTTGCTTGCCGCTGCTGCCGTCGCCGCGCTCCCGTTGATGTCAACGAACGCGGTTCGTGCGCAGGGCGATCCGCAGAGTAAGCAGTTCTGGTGGCCCGACCAGCTGGATCTCTCACAACTCCGCCTGCACTCGGAGAAGTCCAACCCGCTGGGCCGCGACTTCAACTACGCGAAGGAGTTCGCCAGCCTTGACCTGAAGGTCGTCAAGGCGGATATCGAGAAGGTCCTCAAAACCTCGCAACCCTGGTGGCCAGCCGACTATGGGCACTACGGTCCGTTCTTCATCCGCATGGCGTGGCACGCGGCGGGCACCTACCGCGTGGGTGATGGTCGTGGTGGCGCCGGTGGTGGTCAGCAGCGCTTCGAGCCGGAGAACAGCTGGCCGGACAACGCCAACCTCGACAAGGCGCGCCGGTTGCTGTGGCCGATCAAGGCGAAGTACGGCCAGAAGATCTCCTGGGCGGACCTGATGGTGCTCTCGGGCAACGTCGCGCTGGAGTCGATGGGCTTCAAGACCTTCGGCTTTGCCGCCGGGCGCGTGGACGATTGGGAGCCGGACTTGGTGTATTGGGGTCCGGAGAAGAAGTGGCTCGCCGACGAGCGCCACTCCGGCAACCGGATGCTGGAGAACCCGCTGGCGGCCGTGCAGATGGGTCTGATCTATGTGAACCCGGAAGGTCCCAATGGCAAGCCGGACCCGGTGGCGGCAGCCAAAGACGTCCGCGAGGCATTCGCCCGCATGGCGATGAACGACGAGGAGACCGTGGCGCTGATCGCCGGTGGCCACACCTTCGGCAAGACCCATGGTGCCCACGCGCCGTCGACCTGCGTCGGCCCGGAGCCCGCTGCTGCTCCGGTTGAGGCGCAGGGACTCGGCTGGATCAGCACGTGCGGTACGGGCAACGCGGGCGATACGGTGACCAGCGGCCTCGAAGGGGCATGGACCTACAACCCGACGTCCTGGACCAACGAGTTCTTCATCAACCTGTTCGGCTTCGAGTGGGTGCAGACCAAGAGCCCGGCGGGCGCCACGCAGTGGATCCCTGCGAAGGGCGAAGGCGCCAACCGCGTGCCCGACGCGCACGACAAGTCGAAGCGGCACGCGCCGATCATGCTGACCACGGACCTGGCGCTCAGGTTCGACCCGGCCTACGAGAAGATCTCCAGGCGGTTTCTCGACAACCCCGAGGAGTTCCGGCTGGCGTTTGCGAAGGCGTGGTTCAAGCTGACGCACCGCGACCTGGGCCCGCGCGCCCGGTACCTCGGCCCGGAGATTCCGAAGGACGACCTGATCTGGCAGGACCCGTTGCCGAAGGTCGCCCATCAGCTCGTCAACGCAAAGGACATCGCCAACTTGAAGGCGAAGATTCTGGCCTCGGGCCTGACCGTCCCGGAACTGGTGCGCACGGCCTGGGCGTCGGCCTCGACCTACCGCGGCACGGACATGCGTGGCGGCGCCAACGGCGCGCGCATCCGTCTGGCGCCGCAGAAGGCGTGGGAGGCCAACAGCCCGGCTGAACTGGCCAAGGTGCTCGCCGCGCTCGAAGGCATTCAGAAGGACTTCAATGCGGGAAGCGGCAAGAAACAGGTGTCGCTGGCCGACCTGATTGTGCTGGGTGGTAATGCCGCCATCGAGCAGGCCGCCAAGGCTGGCGGGCTCGCAGTGCAGGTGCCCTTCAACCCGGGCCGCGCGGATGCCTCGGTGGAGCAGACCGACGCGGCGTCGTTCGCCGTGCTCGAGCCGCTGGCGGATGGGTTCCGGAACTACTACCGCAAGGGGCAGCGCCGGTCGCCGGCGGAGATGCTCGTGGACAAGGCAGGCACGCTCACGCTGACCGTGCCGGAGATGACCGCTCTGGTGGGTGGTCTTCGCGCGCTGAACGCCAACGCGGGCGGAGCGGCCCATGGCGTCTTGACCTCCAAGCCCGGCACGCTGAGCAACGACTTCTTCGTGAACCTGCTGGACATGTCCACCAAGTGGGGCAAGTCGACGAAGGAGGAGGGGCTGTATGAGGGCGTCGATCGGGTGACAGGGACCGCGAAGTGGACGGCGACGCCAGTGGACCTGGCGTTCGGGTCCAACTCGGAACTGCGCGCCATCGCCGAGGTGTACGCCACCGCCGACAGCAGGGAGCGCTTCGCGAAGGACTTTGTGAAGGCGTGGGGGAAGGTGATGACCCTCGACCGCTTTGACCTGCGCTGAGGAACGGAGGAAGCAATGACGATCGACCTCGCGCCCCTTCGCCAGCACGCCGCCGAGTCCAACCCGCTGGGCGCGCAGTTCGACTACGCCAAGGCGTTTGCAGGGCTCGACTTCAGTGCCGTGAAGCAGGACATCGCGAAGATCCTGACGACGTCGCAGGACTGGTGGCCGGCCGACTACGGACACTACGGCCCGTTCTTCATCCGGATGGCCTGGCACAGCGCCGGCACGTACCGGGTGGCGGACGGGCGCGGTGGTGCCGGAGGTGGTCAGCAGCGATTCGAGCCGCTCAACAGCTGGCCTGACAATGCCAACCTCGACAAGGCACGCCGTCTCCTCTGGCCGGTCAAGCAGAAGTACGGCCGGCGACTCTCCTGGGCCGACCTGATGGTCCTCGCCGGGAATGTCGCGCTGGAGTCCATGGGTTTCAAGACCTTCGGCTTTGGCGGTGGGCGCACGGACGACTGGGAGGCAGACCTGGTTTACTGGGGGCCCGAGGCGACGTGGCTGGGCGATGAGCGGCACAGCGGTGAACGCACGCTGCAGAACCCGCTGGCCGCCGTGCAGATGGGTCTGATCTACGTGAATCCCGAAGGTCCGAACGGCAATGGGGATCCGCTGTCGGCGGCACAGGACATCCGCGAAACCTTTGCCCGCATGGCGATGAACGACGAGGAAACTGTGGCGCTCATCGCTGGTGGCCACACCTTCGGCAAGACGCATGGCGCCCACGCGCCGGCCGGGTGCGTGGGGCCGGAGCCGGCAGCCGCCGGTATCGAGCAGCAGGGTTTCGGCTGGGCGAACACGTGCGGCAGGGGCAACGCCGGTGACACGGTCACCAGCGGCCTCGAAGGTGCGTGGACATCCAGACCGACGATGTGGACGTCGGAGTACCTGCACAACCTCTTTGCCTATGAGTGGGTGCAGACGAAGAGTCCTGCGGGTGCGATCCAGTGGATTCCAGCGGATGGCCAGGCGGCCAACACCGTGCCGGATGCCCACGATCCCGCAAAGCGGCACGCGCCGATCATGCTCACGACCGACCTGGCGCTGAAGGTCGACCCACGCTATGCGGCGATCGCGAAGGGCTTCGCGGACAACCCGGAGGCATACCGCCTGGCGTTCGCCCAGGCGTGGTTCAAGCTGACCCACCGCGATCTGGGCCCGCGTGCCCGCTATCTGGGCCCCGAGATTCCGCGCGAGGATCTGATCTGGCAGGACCCGCTCCCCACACTCGACCATCCACTGGTCGACGCGAAGGACATCGCGACGCTGAAGGCGCAGGTCCTCGCCTCGGGTCTGACTGTTCCGGAACTCGTGCGGACGGCCTGGGCATCGGCAGCCACGTTTCGCGGCACCGACATGCGCGGTGGCGCGAACGGCGCACGCATTCGCCTCGCGCCGCAGAAGGACTGGGATGCTAACGGCCCCGCTGAGCTGGCGAAAGTCCTGCAGCGACTGGAGGGCATCCAGCAGCAGTTCAACGGCGCGAGGGCTGATGGGACGAAGGTCTCGCTCGCCGACCTGATTGTGCTGGGTGGTAGCGCCGCGATCGAGCAGGCCGCAACGAAGGCGGGGATCACGGTCGCGGTGCCCTTCACGCCGGGACGCGTGGATGCCACGGACGCGCAGACCGACGCGGCGTCCTTTGCGGTGCTCGAACCGGCGGCAGATGGATTCCGGAACTATTTCCGCGCACCTCAGCGCCTCTCGCCTGCGGCACTGCTGGTCGACCGGGCGAACCTGTTGACGCTGAGCGTTCCGGAGATGACGGCACTCATCGGCGGCTTGCGGGTACTCGATGCCAACGCTGGAGGAGCTGCCCACGGGGTGTTTACCGACCGGCCTGGGACCTTGACGAACGACTTCTTCGTGAACCTGCTCGACATGTCGACCAAGTGGAGCAAGGCAGCGAACTCCGAGGGCCTCTACGAGGGGCTGGACCGCGCGACTGGTGAGATCAAGTGGACGGCCACGCCCGTTGACCTGGCGTTTGGCTCGAACTCAGAGCTGCGCGCCGTGGCAGAGTGTTATGCCGCATCCGACGGACAGGATCAGTTCGTGCGGGACTTCGTGAAGGCGTGGGCCAAGGTGATGAGCCTCGACCGCTTCGACCTTCGCTGAGCGGCCGCCGAGCAGTGACGGCTCAGCCGCCGCTGCCGGGGGTGCCTGGTGTGCCGCCGCGCGTGAGCGCGGCGGGGTCGAGAAGCCGGGCAAGCGCATCCGGCGAGAGATCGGTCATCTCCGCCGCCACGTCACGTATCGGCCGCCCCTCTGCATATGCCCGCTTGACGATGGCGGCACCCTGGTCGTAACCGATCACGGCATTGAGGGCCGTCACGAGGATGGGATTGCGGCCCAGGACCTCGGCGAGTCGTGCTTCGTGCACGGTGAACCCGGCAACCTGGGCGGCCATCGCGCTGAACGAGCCCGCAAGCAGGTGAATGCTTCCGAGCAGGTTGTACGCGATGACCGGCAGCATCGTGTTCAGCTGGAAACTGCCAGACTGGCCGGCGATGGTGATCGTCAAATCGTTGCCGATGACCTGTGCGGCTGCCATGGCGGCCGCCTCGGGGATGACCGGATTCACCTTGCCCGGCATGATGCTGCTGCCCGGCTGCAACGGCGGCAGCGCAAGCTCGCCGAGCCCGGCGAGCGGGCCGCTGTTCATCCAGCGCAGGTCGTTGGCGATCTTCATGAGGCTGACCGCGATGGTCTTCAACTGGCCGGAAAGCTCCACCGCGGCATCCTGCGTGGAGAGCGACTCGAAGTAGTTTGTGCTCGGGATAAACGGCACGCCGGTGAGCGCGGAGAGCTCCTGCGCGACGCGTGCGCCAAACGCCGGATGCGCATTGATGCCGGTGCCCACCGCCGTGCCGCCCTGCGCGAGGCGCAACAGCCGCGGCTCCACGCTCTGCAGCCGCGCGAGGCCGTTTTCCACCTGTGCACGCCAGCCGGATAGCTCCTGCCCCAGCGTGACGGGCATGGCATCCATCAGGTGCGTCCGTCCCGTTGTCACGATGTCGCCGATCTCTCGCTCCTTGCGCAGGAGGGCGTCGCGCGTCCGTTCGAGTGCCGGTACCAAGTCGTGACGGACGGCGAGCACGGCACTGACGTGAATCGCGGTCGGGATGACGTCGTTGCTGCTCTGACCCAGGTTGACGTCATCGTTCGGACGCACTCCACGGCCGAGGCGCCGGGTGGCCAGCCGCGCGATGACCTCGTTGGCATTCATGTTGGTGCTGGTGCCTGAGCCGGTCTGGAAGACGTCGACGGGGAAGTGCGCGTCGTGCGCACCGGCGGCCACTTCGGCAGCGGAGGCATCCACTGCCGCGGCGACATCAGCGCCCAGCACGCCGAGTCCCGTGTTGGCCCGGGCAGCGGCCTGCTTCACCAGGCCGAGCGCACAGATGAACGGGCGCGGCATGGTGAGCCCGCTGATCGGAAAGTTCTGGATGGCCCGCTGCGTCTGAGCACCCCAAAGGGCCTCCGACGGTACCTGCAGATCACCCATACTGTCGCGCTCGGTTCGAAAGGATGTGGTCATGTCAGGCTCCGTCCAGCCAGTATCCGTCCTGCTGGTCCCCCGGCGCGCGCGACCAGAAAAGGCTTGACGGCCTGACCCGGAAGAAGGACTCTCCGGAGGTCGCTGGCTCGTGGGTGTCCGGGTTGGCTTGTACCGAGGAGGGAAGCATGCAGCGTCGACTAGTTATCAGCTTTATCGTCTGTGTCCTGCTGTGCGTGTCCGCGTCCGCGCGGGCACAGGTATCAACCGGTTCGATTGCCGGTGTGGTTCGGGATACGTCCGGGGCCATCCTGCCAGGCGTGACCGTGGAGGCGGCCAGCCCCGCCCTAATCGAGAAGGTGCGCAGCGTCGTCAGCGACGCGTCGGGCAACTACAAGATCATCGAGCTCCGGAGCGGGACGTATACCGTCACCTTTACCCTGCCCGGGTTCGCCACCGTCCGCCGCGAGGGTGTCGTGCTGACGTCCGGCTTTACGGCCGCCGTGAACGCGGACCTCAAGGTGGGCCAGCTCGAGGAGACGGTCGTGGTCAGCGGCGCTAGCCCGGTCGTGGACGTGCAGAACGTGCGGACGCAGCAGGTGCTCTCCCGGACCACGCTGGATGCGCTACCCACTGCCAAGAGCGTCAGCGCGTTTGCAAACCTCACGCTTGGCGTGACGGGGATGTCCTCCCCGACGATTGACGTCGGCGGGAACAAGGGCGAGACCTTCCTGGCCTTCAGCGTGCACGGCGGCAGCACCGGTGATGCGCGGTCACTGCTGGACGGTATGGACGTCGCCTATGGCGGCACGGGGGCCCGCCGCAACTCGGTGAATCAGGCGATCATTCAGGAGGTTGCCCTTCAGACGCGCGGCATGTCGGCCGAGACGGAAAACGGCGGCGTGCTGATCAACACGATTCCCAAGGACGGTGGCAACGACGTCAAGCTCTGGGCGGTGGTCAACGGCACCGGTCCAAGATTCCAGGGCAACAACATCGGCGACGACGTACGGCAGTACGGCATTACGCAGGTGGCCGGTGTCAAGCACGTCTATGAGACCGCGATCGGCCTGGGCGGCCCCATCGTGAAGGACAAGCTGTGGTTCTACGCCGCGAACATGTGGCAGGGCAGCGGCGAATACACACCGGGAGTCTTCTTCAACGCCACGCAGCATACGTCCTGGTTCTACACGCCCGACGAAACGCAGCGGAAGTACACGACCTACGACATCCGCGACCACTCGGGCCGCCTGACGTGGCAGGCGACCGAGAAGCAGAAAGTGGGCTTCTTCACGAGCCTGCAGTACTCCTGCCTCTGCTTCAAGCTCTCCGGCGGGGTCGATGCAAACCGGTCGCCCGAGGCGTCCATCGAGCAGCGCGGGACACCCTTGCTCACCCAGTTCACCTGGCAGTACCCCTCAACGAACCGCCTGCTCTTTGAGGCCGGCACGACCTTCCTTCGTGACGCCTCTCGCCAGTTTCCCGTTGGCGGGGCCAAGGCCGGCGACATCGCGAAGGAGGAGTTGGCCACCGGCTTCAAGTGGGGCGCACGGATGGAGGCCGTCGGTGCCGGTAACGACTACGGCAATACGCGCTACTTCCGTATTCCGTACCGCGCCAGCCTGTCCTACGTGACAGGCTCCCACGCGTTCAAGGCCGGGACGATTGGCCGGAAGGCGAGCTCGCAGATCAACAGCGGACCGGAGCCGTTCGAGATCCCTCCCTATCGCCTCCAGGTGCGCAACGGCGTGCCCGCGCAGATCACCATGTTCGCGACGCCCTATCAGGAGGACGTGCGGACGCACGAGTTCGGTCTCTTCGTTCAGGACCAGTGGACGCTGGCCAAGCTGACCCTCAACGGCGGGATCCGGCTCGACATGCTGGGCTCCTCGACGCCAGCAGTGGACGGCAAGGCCGGCCTGTTCCGATCCGCGGCCTCCTATCCGGCGGACAACCCGGGCTGGATCGGCAAGGACATCAGCCCTCGTCTGGGCGTGGCCTACGACATGTTCGGGAACGGCAAGACCGCCATCAAGAGTTCCCTGGGCCGCTATGTCTCGTTTACGGGTGGCGGCATCGCGTCCGGTCTGGCCGGGGCCAATAACTACGCGACGCTGATTACCTCCAGCACCACGAGGAACTGGAACGACGCCAACGGGAATCTGGTGCCGGACTGCGCGCTGACCAACTTCAGCGCCAACGGGGAGTGTGGCGCGCTCGCCAACCTGACGCTGGGTTCGAATCGGCCCGGGACGAACTTTGACTTCGAGCAGATGCGGGGCTGGCAGAAGCGCGGCTATAACTGGCAGTTCAACGCCAACCTGCAGCATCAGATCGGCGAGCGCCTGGCCGCCGGGTTCGGCTACTACCGCACGTGGTACGGCAACTTCGTCGCGACGCAGAACCGTGCCGTGACTGCGGCGAGCTTCGATACGTTCTGCGTGGCCGCGCCGGCCGACTCCCGCCTGCCGACCAGCGGTCAGGAGATCTGCGGCCTGTTCGACATCAAGCCGGCGAGCTTCGGGCTGGCGGACAATCTGGTGACCAAGGCCAGCGAGTTCGGCGACCTGCAGCAGTTCTACGACGGCTTCGACATCAGCCTGAACACGCGGCTGGGGGGCGGGAAGCTCCTGGCGGGTGGCGTCAGCTTCGGACGCACGATCACGGACAACTGCGACCTGGCCGGTCGGCCCGACGTGACCGTGACGGGCGTCACCGCTGCGACGCCACGCAGCCCGGCCTTCTGCCGCAGCGAGCAGCCGTGGTCCTCGAGCGCGCAGCTCAAACTGCAGGGCGTGTACCCGCTGCCGTTCTGGGGCCTGCAGGCGAGCGGTACGCTGCAGAACATCAACACGTTTGCTGTTGCAGCGACGCGGGTCTACGCCAACGCGGCGATCCGGCCGAGCCTCGGCCGCGACCTCGGGTCCTGCCGCGGGGCGGCGACGTGCACCGGCACGGCGTCCATCTCGCTGATTCCGGACGGGACGTTCTACGGTCCGCGCCTGACGCAGATGGACCTGCGGCTCAGCAAGTCCTTCAAGCTTGGGCGGGCACGGATTCTTGGAAACTTCGATGCGTACAACGTGCTGAACTCCGGTTCGGCCGTCAACGTCAACGCCACCTACGGCACCGGCACGACGCCCGGCAACGGCGCGGCCGGCACCAACGCCTGGCAGCGGCCGCTGACGCTCATCGGGCCGAGGCTGTTCAAGTTCGGCGGTCAGGTCGACTGGTAGAAGAAGGGGGGGGCCGCCCGGCGGCCCTCCTCGTCGATGACGCCGTTCAGTTCGGCCCCTACGAGAATCGCCAATCCGGAGACATAGCACCAGAGGAGCACGACGACCACGCCGCCAATGGCACCGTAGGTGGCGTTGAACTGCGCCATGTTCGCCACGTAGAATCTGAAGGCGAACGAGCCGAGCATCCACAGCCCCGTGGCCAGGAGCGCCCCGGGGGTAACCCAGGCCCAGCGTGTTCTCCGGTTCGGCCCGAAGCGGTAGACGAGATCCACGCCGAACACCACCAAGCCCAGCATCAGCGGCCAGCGCGCAATCGCCCAGACGAGCGCGAACGCCGGTGCGAGCCCGAACCAGCCCGCCACCCACGCCCCCGCGCCAGGGCCGGCCAGCACGAGCACGAGTGACAGCACGATGAAGACTGCGGACGCGACCGTCAGCACGATGGCCACGATGCGCTGCTTCCACCAGGAGCGCCGTTCCTCGACGTCATAGGCGTGATTGAGCGCGTTAATCAGCGAGAGCATGGCCGCCGAACTGCTCCAGATCGCGCCGGCGACGCCCAGGGTCAGGAGGCGCCCGTGGCTCCCAAGGACGAGCTCTTCGAGCTGGGTGCGTAGCAGCGTCACGACCTCGCCAGGAGCGACCGACCCCAGCCGTGTCAGCATGCGCGCGAGCGTGTCCTCAAGCGGCAGGTACCCAACCAGGGCAACCAGAAACAGCAGGGCAGGAAAGAGCGAGAGAAAGAAATAGAAGGCGAGCTGTGCCGCCAGACCCAGGCAGTCGTCTTCCTCGGTCTTGGTTAGGGTGCGCCAGAGGACCTCCCGCCAGCGCAACGGGACTCGAACGGACTTCACTCCTGTGAGTATCGCTGGGATTCGCGAACCCGGTTGATCAACAATCTGAGCCATTCGGCCGGCGGTTCAGCCAGCCAGGAGGACACGCTCCATGACGTCTCGTTTCCGCATCCTGTTCGCGCTTGCCCTGGGAGCTACGGCTGTTCCGGTAGCGACCCATGCCCACTTCCAACTGCTTGCGCCGGCCTCGTGGGTCGTCGAGGACGCGCTTGGCGATCCGCAGAAGCTCGGTCCCTGCGGCGGTGACCCGAAGGGCCAGAACGAGAAGCTCCTGACCGGGGCGGTCACCAAGGTCACGGGAGGGTCGAAGCTCCACGTCAAGATTCAGGAGACGATCTACCACTCGGGTCACTACCGCTTTGCCCTGGCCGTGAACTCGCGGAACGAGCTCCCGCCCGATCCGATCACCTTCGAGAAGTACACGGACCGCGGCGTGTACTCGGTGTGGGCCGCGATCCAGAGCCCGCCGCAGATTCCGGTGCTGGTGGACGGTCTCTTCCAGCACTATCCGAAGCCCGGGGAGCCGGCATCTGCCAGGCCGAAGACGCCGATGGCCCCGTGGGAAACGGATATCGAGCTGCCGAACATCAGCTGTGCCCGCTGCACGCTGCAGGTGCTCCAGTTCATGGCGGATCACGGGTACAACCAGCCCGGCGGCTACGGCTACCACCACTGCTCGGATCTGCAGATCACGGCGGATCCGTCCAAGCCGATCGACACGCGCTGGCCGGCGGCCACGGCCAAGTAGCTGACGCCCGGTCGTCGAGTCCTAACCGGCACGCGATGAGCCGCGATCGCGGTCTCTGTGAGACCTGCGCGCACCTGCGGCTCATCGCGTCGTCCAAGGGGTCGGAGTTTGCGATGTGCTCGCTGTCCGAGGCCGATGATCGGTTTCGCAAGTACCCGTCGCTGCCCGTCCTCAGGTGCGAGGGGTGGCGGCCGGTCGCGCCGCCGCGTCAGTCCTCGACCCCGTAGGCGCCGCCTGTCCCCACCACTGGAATTCCAGCCTGTCGCAAGAAGACCTATCCCTAGAAAGTCGGAGACTCTCGGAACGGGGGGGGGTACACTCCTTCCGCGCATTCCTTGCGGTGGCGGAGACGTGAACGGCTGGCTGTTCCAGCAGGAGGGGTTATGAAGGGAAGACTATCGGGGTGGGCGCTTCTGGTGCTGACCGTGCTGGCGTGCCCGAATGTGGCACTGGCGCAAACGACGACCGGCTCGATTGCGGGTGAAGTGAAGGACGCGTCCGGCGGCGTGCTGCCGGGCGTGACGGTCGAGGCGAGCAGCCCGGCCCTGATTGAGAAGGTCCGGACCGCGGTCACGGACGGATCGGGACAGTACAAGATCGTCGATCTCCGGCCTGGCGAGTACACCGTTACGTTCTCGCTGACCGGGTTCTCGACGGCGAAGCGCGAGGGCGTGACGCTGACGGGCGGCTTCACGGCGACGATTAACGCCGACATGAAGGTCGGCAGCCTCGAGGAGACCGTCGTGGTCTCCGGGCAGAGTCCCATCGTCGACGTCCAGAACGTGCGCGAACAGCGCGTGCTGAACCGGGAAGTCATGGATGCTATCCCCACGGCGAAGGCCCTGGTGAATCTGGCGGCCCTGGTGCCCGGCGTGATCGTCGCGCAGACAAGCACGGGCGCGGCCCAGGACGTCGGCGGCACGGGTGGTGACAACTTCCAGGGCATGTCCATCCACGGCGCGCGCCGCAACGACCAGCAGACGCTCGTGGACGGGATGTCTGTGGCCTTCATGACGTTCTTCGGCGGTTCGATCACTCCGGCATCCCTCGGTGACGGCACGGTCGACCAGACGGTGCTCGGCGTCAGCGGACACTCCGCCGAGGTGGAGTCGGGCGGCATCATCGCGAACCTCATTCCGAAACAGGGCGGCAACAAGTTCACGGGCAACGTGTTCACGAACTTCGCCAACGAGAGCACGCAGTCCGACAACTACGACGACGCCCTGAAGGCCCGCGGCGTGACCGCGCCGCTGCCGATCAAGTCCATGTCGGACTTCAATCCGACCTTGGGCGGTCCGATCAAGAAGGACACGCTGTGGTTCTTCGTCGCGTATCGCGACAAGCGGAGCGTCAACTACACGGAGCAGTCCGTCCGCAGCAAGAACATCAGCCCCAACCCGTGGCGGTTTGTGCCCGACCTGACCTTCCGCCCCGTCTCGGATCAGATCACGAAGGACAGCGCGAACCGGGTGACGTGGCAGCTCAACAGCAAGAACCGGGTCTCCGGCTTCTTCGACTACAACAGTAAATGGGAAGGCAACGCCGGCGGCGGTTCGTTCTCGTCCACCGAGGCGACCTACGTCCAGACGTACAAGTCCTCCATCTACCAGGCGACCTGGTCGGCGCCGGTGACCAACCGGCTGCTGTTCGATGCCGGCATGTCGGTCACGCGCATCCCGCGCGCGCAGATCACCAAGGACATCGCCACGCCACCCACGAAGCTGGAACTCTCGAACAGCCAGCGCTTCGGGGCGCCAGCGTTCGGCGCCGGCGGCATCGCGCCGCAGGCGGACATCGACGAGGTGGGTCTTAACAACGTGTACCGCGGCGCTGTGTCGTACGTGACCGGCTCCCACAACTTCAAGGTCGGCGGGCAGGTGCAGACGGGTTCGCTGGTTAACAACGTCTCGGCGCCGTCGGACTATGAGGTGAACCTGCTGAACGGCCTGCCGAACCAGGTCAACTTCCTCCCGACGCCGTACTCGTACGACGACTCGATGACCAAGACGGCACTCTATGCCCAGGATCAGTGGCAGCTCTCGCGCATGACGTTCAGCTACGGGGCGCGGTACGACGGAATCGCGACCCGCTATGCGGACGTCAACATGCAGGCCACCCGATATCTGCCGGCGCGCTCGTTCCCCGGCGCCGATGTCGTGAGCTGGAAGTCGCTCTCGCCCCGTCTCGGCTGGTCGTGGGACGTGACGGGTGACGGCAAGACGGCCGTCAAGGTCAGCGCGTCGCGCTACGTCGTGCAGGAAGCGCTCGATCTGACGCGCACGGTCGACCCGACCTCGACGGCCGGCGGCGGCCTCACGCGGCAGTGGACCGACGCCAACGGCGACTTCATCCCGCAGGGTGAACCCACCAACCCGGCGGCGAATGGCGAGCTCGGCCCGAGCCCGAACGCCTCCTGGGGGCTGCCGCGGACGACGTTCTCCTATGACCCGAAGATGATCTCGGGCTTCAACGTGCGGCCGTACAACTGGGAGATGACGGCCGGCATTCAGCGCGAGATCATTCCGCGCGTGTCAGCGAACTTCTCATACTTCCGCCGGACGTTCGGTGACCTGACGGTCGTGGATAACACGCTGGTCGCGGCCGGCAACTACGACTCGTTCTGTGTGACCGCACCGACCGACTCCCGTCTGCCGGGCGACGTCTCGGGCAGCCGGATCTGCGGACTGCGCGATCTGAACCCGGGGAGCCTGGGCCGCCTCCAGCAGCTCGGCACGAGCGCGTCGAACTACGGCAAGCAGATCGAGCAGTGGAACGGCTTCGACCTGAGCCTCAACATGCGCTTGCCGAAGGGTGTCCTGCAGGGCGGCATGAGCTCCGGCAAGAGCCTCCTGGACAACTGCGAGGTGTTCGAGGACGTGCCGGAGGCCGGCGTCGCGGGCATCGGGGGTGTACTGGGTGGCAACCACTGCCGTCAGGAGTCGCCGATGCTGACGCAGGTCAAGCTGCTCGGCTCCTACACGCTGCCGTGGGGCGTCTCCGCGGCGGCAACGTTCCAGAGCATTCCGGGGCAGCAGATTCTGGCCAACTTCGTGGCCACCGGCGCGGATGTCGTGCCATCGCTGGGCCGGAACCTGGCGGCGGGTGCGAACGCGACCGCCACCGTGCCGCTCATCCGTCCGAACTCGGTGTACGGCGATCGCGTGAACCAGGTCGACCTGCGCGTGGGACGGACCTTCGGCATCCGCAATGCGAAGCTCAAGGCGATGATCGACCTCTACAATCTGCTGAACGCCAACACCGTGATCCTGTGGAACAACACCTACGGGACGCGGGCGTCCGCCGGCGCGGCGTGGCTGCGGCCGTCGCAGATTCTCGGCGCACGGATGCTGAAGTTCGGCGTCCAGCTCGACTTCTAGCTGACTCGCCCGGGCCTGGTGCCCGGGGCGGCGCGGCAGATGTGAACGGCGGCGGAGCCCTCAGGGGTTTCGCCGCCGTTGTTCGTTTGGGAAGAGGCCGGCGCGGCTTCCGTGCCGACAGGCCGTCAGGCCGTCTCGGCGAGTGTCGCGCGGAGTGCGTCGAGGAACCGTCCGTTCTCGGCCGGAAGGCCAATGGTGACCCGCAGGTGGTCGGGCATGCCGTAGTTCGCCAGCGGCCGCACGATGACGCCCCGGCGCAGCAGGCCCTGAAAGACGACTGCGGCGTGCGGCGCGCCACCCGCGCGGGGGAACTCGACACAGACGAAGTTGCCGGCGGAGGGGATGTGGCCAAGGCCCAAGCCCGTGACGCCTTCGACGATCTGCTGCATGCCTCGATGGTTCAGTTCGTAGCTCATCTCCACGAACGCCGTGTCGTCGAGCGCGGCTTCGGCTGCGGCCAGCGCCAGGTTATTGACGTTGAAGGGTTGGCGGACGCGGTTCAGGAGGTCGGCCACGCGCGGATGGGCCAGTGCGTAGCCCACCCGTAACCCTGCCAGTCCATAGGCCTTGGAGAACGTCCGTGTGATGACAAGGTTGGGATGCGAGTCCAGCCAGGCGACGCTCCCGGCGCGCTCGCTGTGGGGCAGGTACTCGTTGTACGCCTCATCGAGCACGACGACGACGTCGGCGGGCACCTTGTCGAGGAACTCCGCGACCGTGTGCGTGGCCAGCCGCGTCCCGGTCGGGTTGTTGGGGTTCGCGATGAAGACGACCCGCGTGTCCGCGGTAATCGCGGCACGCATGGCCGGGAGGTCGTGGCCGAAGTCGAGGGCCGGCACCACGAGCGCGCGGGCTCCACGGGCCTGGGTGGCCAGGGGATAGACGGCAAACGCGTACTGCGAGAAGACCGAGGAACGACCCGGCGCCAGGAAGGCGCTCGCCACCATTTCCAGGACGTCGTTCGAGCCGTTGCCGAGCACGACCTGTCCTGGGGCTACGTGCGTGGCGCGCGCGATGGCCTGGGTCAGGGCAAAGCCGTCCGGATAGCGCGAGGCACCGGCCAGCGCGGCCTCGACGGCCTGCCGCGCCAGGGGTGACATGCCGCTCGGATTCTCGTTGGACGCGAGCTTGACGATGGCCGACGGCTCGAGCCCGATCTCGCGGGCCACGGCCGTAATCGGCTTGCCGGGCTGGTAGGGCGCGATGGCCCGGACGTAGGACGGGGCCCTTTCGCAGAGGTCGTCAAGAACGGACGGTTCGGGCGAGGGCGTCATGGGGGAACATCGTAATATGTCCGTTCAGATGGAGGATCAGGCGTATGTGTGATCAGGACCACTTCGACGAGGACGTGCTGGAGTACGACGCGCGCGGGCTGGTGTCGCGCCGGCAGTTCGGGATGCTGCTGGGCACTGGCATGGTGATGATGCTGCCCAGGGTAGTCAACGCCGTGGCCGTGACGGAAGCGGACGTGCTGATCAAGACGCCGGACGGCACGGCGGACTGCTACTTCGTGCATCCCGCCAGCGGAACCGCGCCAGCGGTGCTCGTGTGGCCGGACATCTTCGGACTGCGCCCCGCGTTCCGGCAGATGGGGAAGCGCCTGGCCGAGTCGGGCTACGCCGTGCTGGTCGTCAATCCGTTCTATCGGCAGAAGAAGGCGCCGACGGCGCCGCAGGGCGGCGCGACGCCGGTGGCGGACATGATGCCGCTGATGCAGGCCCTCAGCGAGACCACGCACATGACCGACGCGAAGGCCTTCGTCGGCTGGCTGGATACGCAGGCTCCGGTGGCGAAGAACCGGAAGATGGGCACACAGGGGTATTGCATGGGCGGCCCGATGGCCTTGCGCACGGCCGCGGCCGTTCCCAATCGGGTTGGCGCCGCTGCATCCTTCCATGGCGGCGGGCTTGTGACCGAAGGCCCGAACAGTCCGCATCTGCAGGTGTCGAAGACGAAGGCGCACCTGCTCATCGCCATTGGCGACAACGATGACCAGCGGGCTCCGAAGGAGAAGGACACTCTGCGCGAGACCTTTGCGAAGGCCGGGCTTGCGGCGGAGGTCGAGGTCTACGGCGCCGCCCATGGCTGGTGCCCGCCCGACTCGCGCGTCTACAACGAAGCGCTGGCCGAGAAGGCCTGGGCCCGTCTGCTGGCGCTTTACAGCAAGGGGCTGACCTGACGAGGTGTGCAAGTCAGCACTACGCGCTGGCCCGCGATGAGGTACCGTGGGGTCGTGACTATTGGAATTGCGTTTGTCCTGACGGCGACTCTGGTCGTCGCGGGTGTCATCGGGTTCCGCCGTCTCCGTCCCTCCTCGCCTTCAGATAGCGACATGGGGCGCGTCAGCCAGAGCTGGCTGATGGAGCAGCGCGCGGACGGCCAGCGGGATCGGTTCTCGTAAACGCGCCGCGCCCGGGCCCTACAGATCACGGGCCAGGTACACGGTCTCCGGGTCAGGGTCCTGGTTGTAGCGTGCCGTGGGAACGAACCCGAGGCTGCGGTACAGCGCGAGGGCTGGTAACAGGGCCGGGTCGCTGTCCAGCTTGACGGTGCGGTAGCCCATGTCCCTCGCCCGCGCCAGAGCTGCCAGAGCGAGACGTCGGCCGAGGCCGGTCCGGCGATGGGCCGGCTTCACATACATCCGCTTCAGTTCACACGTGCCGGCGCCATCGAGCGGCCGGACTGCCGCGCAGCCTACGCTGACACCCGCCTCCCACGCCAGCACAATGGCGCCGCCCGGCGGGCCATACCGTCCCGGCAGCGTCTGAAGCTCTTCATCGACGCGCTGGTGCGCGAAGCTGGAGGCCGCCAGATGCGCGATGCTCCGCATGTATTCCGCGAAGATCTCCCGCACGGCCCCCATGTCTGACGGCGCGGCCTCACGAACCTCGATCATGGGCGCCTCTTCGCTACACTCGGCCCATGGAGACACCCTTGAACCGGCCTGTACCCCGACTGCGCGCGGACACACTATTCGTCGTGAGGACATTATGACGACGATGTGCGTGGTTCGGCTGCGCGTGAGGGGGTTGGCGGGCACGGGCGGCACGCAGCATGGCGGCCGACGACTTCGTGACGTCGTCCGCGGACGTGGCGTGGTTGCTGACCGAGATGCGCATTACGGAGGCCGCCGGCCTCCACTGAGTCCGCCAGGTGGTGCATCACGGCAAACGGATCACTCGGGTGCTCGGGTGTGGGCCCCCCGAGCGTGTCCCGCAGCGCGCTTGAGCTGGCGGTCGGGTGTACGGGTGAGTCCGGAAGGGATTCGCGGTAGCGAATGCCCCGGTCGGCCGCCCACTGGAGCAGTGCGTGTTCATGCATGATGCATGAGTATGTTTCTCTTCCTGGGCCCCGCCGCGCACCTGCTCCTGAGTGGTGTCGTGGCCGGCGCCTTTGCCGTCGCATTCGGCCGGAGCTGGCATCCGGTTGCCGGTCACGTGGTATTGCTGGCGGGCTGGGATCTGGTGCTGCTGGGCCTGCTCGGCACCATCGTGGCGGTTGCGCCAGTCAGCGGCAGGCGGTGGACGCATCTCGCCTGCGCCGCGCTGCCGGCGTTGACGGTTGCGACGCAGATCTATCTCTACACCCTGAACCTGGTGAGCAACCTCTCATGGGGCCGCAATATCTCGGGTCACCTGGTGGCGTCCTTCACGCCGACGGTGTGGTCCGGCCGGGAGCCGTTTCCCGTGGGCCGCGTGGGCATCAGCGTGTTTGTCCTGGGCACGCTCGCGGCGATGGTGTGGGCGTCGCGCTGGTGGGCCAGGCCCCTCGACCAGGCGCTGCGCGCCCGGTTACGGCCAACGCCAGACGGGCATCGCGCGCGCATGCGTGCGACCGTGGGTGCCGGAGTCGTGTTGATCGCGGCCGTCGCCATGCTCGGGGCAGGCGTGACCCACGCCGTGGCCAGCGACGACCTGCCGTGGAAGACGGAGTTCGTGGCGAGCTTCCTCCGTCCGGATGCCCCGGCATTCGAGCCCACCGCGCGCCGCCAGGCCGTGGCAGCGGAGGATGCGGTGCTCCGCGCCAGCTATCCCGCCGCCGTGTCTGGGGCGAGGCGGAAGCACGTGATTCTCGTGATCGTGGATTCTCTCCGCGCCGACCGCATGCAGGTGTACGGCTACGGCCGTCCGACGACGCCGTTCCTGTCCAGCCTTGTAGACAGCGGCCGGATGCACAAGGTGGCACAGGCATTCGCCACGTGCCCGGAATCGTTCTGCGGCATCACAAGCACGCTGTCGAGCCGGACGTTTCGCGACCTCACGCCGTCGATGTTCCAGGTGCAGGACGTGCTGCGGACGCAGGGCTACCGGACGTGGTTCCTGCTCTCCGGCAATCATGAGGCCTGGAACGGGCTGACCCGGTTCTACCGTGCGGAGGAAGGCACGTTCTTCGACGGTTCGATGACCACGCGCTACTCGATGGACGACGACCGGCTGGTGCTCGAAGGGCTTGAGCGCGTGCCCGCAGCCCTGCCGGGTCAGCCTGCGTTCTTCTACGTGCACTTAATGTCCACGCACTACCTGGGCGTGCAGTTTCCGGAGTCGCATCGCTTCACGCGGCCAGACGACGAAGTGCGTCCCGGCCTCGAGCCCTACAAGATGCTCGAGCGGCTGAACAAGCCGGACCGCTACGACGACAAGGTCCTGCAGGTGGACGGCCTGATCGGGCAGCTCTTCAAGGCATTCGAGGCGCGGGGATACCTCGATGATGCGGTGGTCGTGGTCACTGGCGACCACGGCGAAGGCCTGGGCGAACGGCACTGGGCACACGGGTGGGACCTCTACAACGAGGACATCCGCATCCCGCTCCTGATCTACGACGACCCGGGCGCCCGGTACGGCAATCTCGCGTTCGCGTCTCAGGTGGATATTGCCCCGACGATCCTGGACCGGCTGGGTCTGCCCGCGCCGGCCTCGTGGGAAGGCCGGTCGCTGGTCGGTGCCGAGGCCCGGCCGTTCAGCCTGCATCAGACCTACTTCCGGCCGAACCGATTTGCCGTGCTGCGCCCGAATGGAACCTCGATCTTCAAGTTCATCGCCACGCCCGCCTACGGCACGGAGGAGCTGTACGACCTGGCCGCGGACCCTGGCGAAACACGAAGCGTGCTGGCCGAGCATCCGGACCTTGCCGTGGAGCTCCGGGAACGGGTCCGTGCCTATCGGGCGGACGAGCCGTACTGACAGGCGTCAGGGTCGCAAGGCTGTGCCCGATTGCACAGGATCTCGCGGTCCTCTGAGCCACGATGGGTGCCAGACACGACGGAGGAGGACCTATGACGATGGAACAGACCAGCGAGCGGATCGTGACCGATCTGAAACGGGCGATGGCAGAGGCAGAGGACGTGTTGAAAGCGTCCACCGGGCAAGCGGGCGAGGCCCTCGACCAGATGCGACGGCGTCTTCTGGGGGCGGTCGAGGCCGCAAAGGCGACGTGCGGAGACTTGGAAGGCATCACCGGGGCGACGGTGGACTCCACCGACCGGACCGTTCGCGCGCACCCGTATGAGGCCATCGGCATGGCTTTCGCGGCGGGGATGCTGCTCGGCGTGTTCGTGAACCGAAAGTAGCGGGCGTGACGGACGAGGCCGGCGTGTCCGGTGAC
The DNA here is from genome assembly GCA_040081715.1 of Vicinamibacterales bacterium. Lineage (GTDB taxonomy): Bacteria > Acidobacteriota > Vicinamibacteria > Vicinamibacterales > UBA2999 > CANKJK01. The sequence continues at coordinate 70,062 of JBEBFY010000007.1, forward strand.
AGGGTGGCCCCGGTTCAGGAACTGGCGCACACCCTGCTCCGCATCGGGAGGAACAGGCGCGACCTGTTCCTGCTGGAGGCCCGCGATGAAGGGCGGGTGTGCGGCCAGTTGCTGCTGCTGGCCGGCGGCGTGGCGCTCTGCGTGTCCATGGCCGTCATGGTGGCGACCGTCACGGTCGTGGCGCTCTGTCTGGAGGCGGGGCGCTTTGATCTGCTCTTCGGACTGGTGCTGATTCAGCTTGCGGGCGCCCTGCTGGCGTTCCGCGAACTGCTGAGGCGTGTGCGCCGGTGGAGGCCGTTCCCGATCACGCGCACAGAACTGGGGAAGGACGTCGCATGGTGAGCACGGCGGAGCGCGCCCGGGTGCAGGCGCAGAAGGACGCGCTGGTGCTGGAGAGCCACCTGAATCGCCTCACCGTGCGAGCCAATCTCAGCCAGGTCTGGCCTGGGACAGTGGTCACGGGCGGAGCGAAGGCCGGGTGGCACCCGCCGGCCCAGTTGCTGCCGGGACTCGTCGCGGTCGCAGGCGCCGCGTTCGCCGGACACCAGAGGAGCATCGGCACGGTGCTCGCCGGTATCACGACCGCGGCTCGGTGGGCGGTCCCGCTCTACAAGGCCTGGAGGAGTTATCCTTCCGCCCATGACAACACGCGTCGTGGTCCTGGGAGCCGGCTTCGGCGGACTTGAGCTCACCACCATCCTGTCGGACACCTTCGGCGAGGCCATTGACCTGGTTCTCATCGACAAGAGCGACGCCTTCGTCTTTGGTTTCTCGAAGCTCGACGTGATGTTCGGCCGGACACTCCCGGAGGCCGTCCGCCATCCCTACCGGAGCATCGCCAGGCCCGGTGTGCGGCTGGTGCAGGCCACCGTCCTGGCCATTGATCCAGCAGCGAAGCGGACCGTCACCAGCGTCGGCACGTTCGAGGCCGACATCCTCGTAGTGGCGCTTGGCGCCGATCTGGACCCCGCGGCCACGCCGGGCCTTGTGGAGGGCGGTCACGAGTTCTACACCGTGCCGGGGGCCTTCGCGCTGCGCGAGGTTCTGCCGCGCTTCGAGCGCGGTGCTGCCGTCATCGGCATCACGGGAAAGACCTTCAAGTGTCCGCCTGCACCCAGCGAAACAGCCCTGCTGCTGCACGACTACCTGGTCGAGCGCGGTCGTCGCGCGGCCACGTCGATCACGCTCGTGATGCCATTCGGCACGCCCATCCCTCCCTCACCCGATACATCGGCCGCCATTCTGGAGGCTTTCGCCGAACGCGACATCCGGTTCGTCAAGGACACCCTGGTGACGGCGGTGGATGGCCCAGGGAAATCGCTCACCCTCAGCGACGGGTCGACACTGCCGTGCGACCTGCTGCTCGGCGTGCCGGTGCATCGTGTGCCGCAGGTGGTCGTGGAGTCGGGGCTCTCGAATGGACCCTTTCACTGGGTGCCGGTCAACAAGCAGACACTCGAGACATCCTTCCCTGGCGTGTACGCCGTGGGCGACGTGAACGGCGTGGGCACGCCGAAGGCCGGCGTCTTCGCGGAAGGATCGGCGCGGGTGGCGGCGGAAGGCATCATCGCTGGATTGCGTGGCAGCGCGGCGCCTGCTCCCTACACAGGCCGGGGTTCGTGCTATGTCGAGTTCGGCCATGGCCAGGTGGGCCGGGTGGATGTGGATTTCCTCAGCGGGCCGAAGCCGACCGGCACGTTCCAGGCCCCCTCGGAGGCGCTGGTGGCGGAGAAGGGTGTGTTCGGATCGAGCCGCATCGCCCGGTGGTTCGGAGCGCCCAGTCGGTAAGCTGGCGCGTCAGTTCGGGGCGGTGGTGATGCTGTACCGGTGCTCGGGCACGGGCAGTCCCTGTGCCCGCATGGCCTTCTCGATCTTCGCGGCCAGTTCCGGTTGTACGTGATAGGTGATGCCGAGGCTGGAGCCCCGCGCCAGGTCAAGCGGCGTGGCCCCGGCCTTGGTCTTCAGGTCCAGGGCGAGTCCCTGTTCGATGAGCCACACCACCAGGTGGTCGGCCCCACGGATGACGGCGCCGTGCATAGCGCCCGCACCATCCCAGCCCTGCCGGATCGTCACCCGCGCCCCGCCGGCCGGGGCACTGCTCATGGCCGCCGGCACGACAGCGGTGCCCCGGAGATCATTGCCCATGTCCCGCAGGAGCTTCACAGCCTCGAAGGCCTCGTCCGGTGTACCGGGCGACTCGCCGATGGTGTAGCCGACGCCGGCTGCAGCCAGGAGCGGCGAGACGCCGGCGGCATTGGCGATGGCGGCGTCTGCGCCGTTGGCGGCCAGGAAGCGCATGAACTCGACATCGCAGTTCTTCGCGGCGATGTAGAGCGAGGTGGCGCCGACCCAGGTGGTACCCGCGCCGCCCATGGCCATGTGCGTCGGGCTGTAGTTCGGGGTGGCGTACTCGATCCGATCGTTGATCCGTGCACCGTGGGCCAACAGCGCCCTGGCAAAGTCCAGGCTTCCGTGCGAGGCCCGGTCCTTGCGTGGCAGCCACGCCGAAAGGCCGCGATTCTCCGCGCGCCGCATGAAGGCCAGCATGTGCAGGGGACGACCCCGCGGGTCCAGGCCGTTGGCGTCGGCGCCCCGGTCCAGCAGACGCGTGGCTAGCTCCCAGTGCGCGTTGATGATCGCCAGCCCGAGCATGGTGGTGGCGTCCGGGGCCGTGGTCTGCACGGTTGCGCCCCGATCGAGCAGCGCCAGCGTGGTGTCGATGCGACCGGCCCGGATCGCGAACATCAGAGGCGTGATCCCCGACATCGAACGGGCGTCCACCTGCGCTCCGGCCTCGATGAGGACCCTGACGGCGTTCGTGTGGCCTTCCACCGCCGCCCACATCAGCGCCGTCTGGCTGCGGAGCGCATCCTTCGCGTTCGGGTTCGCGCCGCGGGTGAGGAGCTGCTGCAGCACCGGCACGTATCCGCCCTTGGCCGCGATCATCAGCACCGTTTCGCCGCTGTCGGCGCGGACGGTCTCGACGGTGGCGCCGTGCCGGAGTAGTGATTCGACGACGGCGGCATGCCCGTCTGTGGCCGCCAGCCAGACGGGTGCCACCCCGTACCGGTTCGTCGCGTTGACCCGCGCGCCGGCGCTGATGAGCGCCTCGACGGTGGCGGTGTCTCCGTAGTGCGCGGCCCAGTGGAGGGGAGTGGTGCCATCCGCCTCCATTCCGTTCACGTCTCCACCGCGATTGAGCAAGGCGCGAGTCGCCGCGGCATCGCGACTCCGGACGGCCTCCACCAGCGACTGGGCAGGGCCGGACATGGCGCTGGCCGGGATCAGGCTGACGAGGAGCGCGAGGGTGACCTGTTTCACGAGGCACATTCTAGGTCCCGTCAGGGCCGAGCGACCCTGCGAATCCACCACGGACGCTGCAACTTGCGACGTGGCGAGGACACTCTACCTGGCGCCCTCTGGAAATTGACACGACCGCGCACCCGCGTTCAGCTTTCCGGTAAAGTATGTGGGCTTGGGCCGGTGCGTTGCGCCCATGGGGAGGATGTTGATGAGAATGAAGGGATTTGTGGCGGCGGGACTGACCGTCGTTGCGCTGGTCGGGATCCGGTTCGCACCGGTGTCGCTGCAGGCGCAGGGCGGGACGGCCATCTCGGGTGTGGTGAGTTCGAAGGAAGAGGGCAAGATGGAGGGCGTCGTCGTGACGGCCCGCAAGGACGGGGGCAACTCCCAGGTGTCGGTCGTGACCGACAAGGGAGGGAAGTACGCCTTCCCGCGCACGCACCTCGAACCCGGCTCCTACAAGCTGTCGACGCGGGCCGTTGGCTTTGACCTGACCGACCCCGGTGCCGTGACCGTCGCCGCGGGCAAGACGGCGAAGGCGGACCTGAAGCTCGGCAAGACGCAGAATCTGGGCCGGCAGCTCTCCAACGTCGAGTGGTTGATGAATGTGACCAACCGGACGCCGGAGCAGAAGGATCGGATGGTGCACCAGCTGCTCGCCTGCAACTACTGCCACACCTACCGGCGGATCTTCCCGACGAAGTACACCGCCGAGCAGTGGGCGCCCGTCATCCACCGGATGGCGAAGTACTACGCCGACGGCACGGCCGTGTCCGACGACAACAAGCGCGGCCGTCCGGCGCGCATTCAGGAGCCGGGCCGCGTGAAGATGCTCGAGGAATCCCCGAACTGGGGCGCTTCGCCGGGCATGCCGCGCACTGAAGTGGCGGACTTCTGGTCCGCCGTGAATCTGAGCGGCGGCCGGACGGCGTATCCCTTCGAGCTCAAGAAGACCCTGCCGCGTCCGAAGGGGGCGGCCACGAAGGTGATCATCACCGAGTGGGATATCCCGACCGCCGGGACGGCCACCCACGACAGCGCCCTTGGCCCGGACGGCCGTCTCTGGTTCACCGACGAGAGCGCGATGTATCTCGGGATGTTCGACACCAAGACCAGGACCTTCAAGGAGTTTGGCCCGCCGACGATTCCCGACGTGCCGAAGGGCATCATCCCCGGCACGCGCGATGTCGTGGTGGGCGACGACGGCATGATCTGGATGCCGACCCGCACGGCGAAGAGCGGGTCGCAGCTTCTGCGCTTCGATCCGAAGACCGAGAAGTACGACTGGGTCGAGGGCGTGCAGGCGCAGTTCATCTCGAAGGGACCCGACGGCAAGATCTGGGCGGGCTTCACCCGCGTAGACCCGAAGACGCTCAAGTCCGAAGGGTCGTTCAGCCCGTATTCCGCGGCTGGCGTGGTGCCGAAGGGTGCGGCCGGCTACGCCGGGAACACCGAGATCGACTCCAAGGGCAATCCCTGGATGTTGACGCAGGCCGGCCCGGGTGGAGTGATGGGCTACGACGTGGCCAACAAGAAGGCCATCTGGTGGCCGGTCGAGAACGCCATGGGCCGCCGCGGCGCGATCGACCACGAGGACAAACTCTGGTATGGCGAGTACCGTGGCGACTCGGTCGTGAGGGTCGATACGAAGACCGGCGAGTTCAGGCGCTGGAGGCTGGACGCCTATTCGGGACCGTACACGTCGTCGCACCCAGATAAGAAGGGCCGCGTCTACGCACCGAGCAACATGGCGGAGCGGCTCTACCGGGTCGATCAGAACACGAACGACATCATCGCCTACCAGTGGCCGACCGAGTTCGACACGAAGAAGATCAACTACCAGCCGGGCACGGAGCACACCGACAAGCCGGTCCTCTGGTTCACCAACATGCGGACGGCCCGCGTGTCGCGCGTGGAAGTGCTCGAGTAGTCGAGTAGTCGAGTCGTCCGGCCGTCTCGTGCGGGGCGGCGTACATCCTGCGGCGGGATTGGACCAGGGTCCGGTCCCGCCGTTTGTCGTTTCAGGAGCGTTCATGAAAACCCTGTTCGGCGCACTGATCTTCGGCCTGACCTGCTTCATCCTCGGCATGGTCGTCATGAGCAACGTCGACCGTGCCCGTGGGCTGAAGCCATCCGGCACGGTGACCCAGGTGGCGCAGCCGGGCGGCGTAGACCTGATTGCACCCCAGGGCCCCGTGACCGTGGACTTCACGAACCAGCCGCTCTGGGCATATGGCTTCGAGCGCCGGCCGGAACCCGGTGAGAAGGCCCAGCCCCAGGCGGCCCCCAACCGGCGGCTGCGGCCTAGCGAGCCCGAGGAGGCGCAGACCCGGCCGCGCAGGCTCGAGGGCAGCACCGCCACGTACTCGCTCCTCGACGTGCGGGACGGCCAGAACGTGATCGACTGGCACCCGCAGGACCATCCGCCGATGCCAGACATCATCAAGCACGGTCCCAGGGCGCTGGGCGACAAGACGCGCGGCTGTGGGTCCTGCCATCTGCCCAATGGCCACGGGCGTCCCGAGAATGCCGCGCCCGCCGCCTTGCCGAAGGAGTACTTCATTCGCCAGATCCGAGACTTTCGCGCCGGCCGACGCTACACCGCCGACCCACGCAAGCCCAACACCAACACGATGATTGACCTTGCGAGGGCGATGTCCGAGGAGGAGATCCAGCAGGCGGCGGACTACTTTGGCGCGATTCCCTGGTCGAAACGCGTGCGGGTGGTGGAAAGCGCGCTGGTGCCGAAGACGCGGATTGCGGGGAATCTGTTCCTGGCGACTGACGAGGCCCTGTCCGAACCCATCGGCGGCCGGATTATCGAGGTGCCCGAGGACGAGGAGCGCACCGAGCAGTTCCGCGACCCGCGGGTCGGCTTCGTGGCGTACGTGCCGCCGGGGAGTCTGGAACGCGGCCGGGCGCTGGTGGATCTGGGTGGGATGACCGTCGTGAACAACCAGATCGTGCAGGGCAAGACCACGGCCTGCACGGCATGTCACGGGCTGGACCTGATGGGCGTGGCCGACGTGCCGCCGATCGCCGGCCGGTCGCCGAGTTACATCGCGCGGCAGCTGTTCGACATCCAGCAGGGCACACGAAACGGACCGAACGTGCAGTTGATGAAGCTGGTGGTCGCCCGGCTCACCCCGGAAGACATGGTGGACGTCTCGGCGTACGTGGCGTCACGCTTTCCAACCGTGCGCCCGGCTGGACCGCTGGTCAGCCTGCGCTAGGCCGCTGGGCGGCGGGGGGCGGCGACGGCGCCTCCGCCCGCCCGTCGTCGTGCCGTCATGCCTCCCCGGTGCGGCCGGGGGACAGCGCCTCCAGGCGCGCCTTCAGCGCCCGCAGTTCCTTCCGCATCTCCGGCAGCTTCTGGACGAGTGCCGCGGCCTTCCGCCAGCCGGCGGCGTCCTGGGCCGGCAGGCCCGCGACCACCGCGTGCGCCGGTACATCGTTCGTGATGCCGGTCTGTCCCAGTGCGACGACGCCTTCATGCACGGTCAGGTGGCCGCCAACGCCGACCTGTCCGGCCAGAAGCACGTTCTTCTCGAGGATGGTGCTGCCGGCCAGTCCCGTCTGCGCGCAGATGATGTTGTCCTCGCCCACGACGCAGGCATGGCCCACCTGCACGAGGCTGTCGATCTTGGTGCCACGCTTCACGCGGGTTTCGCCCATCGTGGCGCGGTCCACCGAGGACAGGGTCTGCACCTCGACGTCGTCCTCGATCACCGTGATGCCGGACTGCACGATCTTCTCGTGGGCGCCGTCGGCCCGTTTGGCAAAGCCGAACCCGTCGCCGCCGATGACCACGCCGTTCTGCAGGGTCACGCGGTGGCCGATCCGGCAGAACTCCCGGACCGACGCATGCGCGTGGGCCGTGAAGTCGTCCCCGATCGTGACGCCCTCGTACAGCACCACGTGCGGGTGGATGACAACGTGCCGGCCGATGGTGACCCGCGGGCCGACGACCGCGAAGGGCCCGATTGAGGCGCCCTCGCCGATGATGGCGGACGGGTCCACTGACGCCAGGGCGTGAATCCCCGCAGCGGGCCTTGGGGCCTGGTAGAACATCGCCAGCGCGCGCGAGAAGTCCAGGTAGGGGTTCGCCGAAATGACTGTGGCCATGGGCGCGCCCTCGACGGGCTTGCTGGCGAACACAGCGGCTGCCTTCGACGTCTTTACGCGGCTGGCGTACTTCGGGTTGGCCAGGAAGGTCAGGTGCGTCGGGCCTGCGGTGTCGAGCGTGGCCACCCCGGTGATGGTGATGTCCTCCCGCCCCTGGACCGTGCAGCCCAGGGCAGTGGCGATCTCGCCGAGCGTCATGCAGAGATTGTAGAACCGAACGGGCCGGGGCCTCCTGCTATGATGCCGACATGCCTTATCCAGAGATGTTTGTGGCCCCGATGCGCGCGGATCTGACGCGCCACGGTGTCGAGGAACTGCGAACCGCTTCCGAGGTGGACGCCGCCGTGCGCGACACCAAAGGGACGTTGATGATTGTGGTCAACTCGGTGTGCGGATGCGCGGCGGGGAAGGCCAGGCCCGGCGTGGCGCTGGCGCTCCAGCACGGCGTGAAGCCGACGCGGGCGGCCACCGTGTTCGCGGGTGCCGATGTCGAGGCCACGGACAAGGCCCGAAGCTACTTCACCGGCATGCGTCCGTCCTCGCCCTCGGTGGGCCTCATGAAGGATGGGCAGCTCGTGTTCATGCTCGAACGACCACAGATCGAAAACCGTTCCGCCCAGGAAATTGCCTCGGTGTTGACGGCGGCCTTCGACAAGTACTGCCAGTAGCCAATCGAGAAAGCCGCCGCGAGTGATGACCCGCACGCGTGTGGCGCTGATGCTGGCAGGAGGGCTTGCGGCTGCCACGGCGGCCGCTCCCCACGCGCAGGCCCCGCCGCGACCGACCGCACCGGAGCTGCTGGCGAGAGCGGCCGCGTACGTGGGCCGCTTCTACGATGCGTTCACGTCGGTTGTGGCCGAGGAGCGGTACCTGCAGCAAGCCTCGGGCCGGACGGCGGTGTCCGGCAGCGGGCGCAGCGCAGCCGCGAGCACGGTCGGGGCCCAGCGGCGCGAGCTGGTCTCGGACTTCCTGCTCATCAAGCTGCCAGACGTGGAGCGCTGGGCCCCGCTGCGGGACGTCTTCGAGGTGGACGGCAAGCCTGTGCGTGAGCGCGAGGAACGGCTGCTGAAGCTGCTGACGAGCCCCTCCGACTCCAGTATCGCCCTGGCGTTGTCCATCGTGCAGGAGAGCGCCCGCTTCAACATCGGCGAGGTGGAGCGGACCATCAACATGCCGCTGCTCGCGATCGGGTTCCTGGACGGCCGGCAGCAGGGCCGCTTCGAGTTCAAGGTCGAGAAGGAAGACCCCGCCGTGCGCCCGGGTGCCTGGATGGTGACCTACAGGGAGAAGGAGAAACCGACCGTCGTGACCACTCCTGACGGGCGGAGCCTCTTTGCCAGCGGCACGGTCTGGCTCCTGCCCACCGGTGAAGTGGTCCGGACGGAGATCGGATTCCTGGACGCGGGCCTGAGCGCGCGTATCACTACGACCTTCTCCCTCGACGAGCGGTTCGGCGTGGAAGTGCCGCGCCAGATGGACGAGCTCTACACGATGCGCCGGTCCGAGGTGCGCGGCCGCGCCACCTACGGGCGCTTCCGGAAGTTCGGGGTGACGTCGAGCGAGGTGATCCCCCTGCCAGAGGTCCCGGATGTTCTTGAGGTCCCAGGGGTCCCCGAGGCGCAATAGGCTCGTGCGCCGCGCCCTCGTCCCGCTGGTGCTCACGGTGGCCGTGGCGGGCGGCGCGTCCAGCGCACAGCACAAAGCGCCCGCCTACGACCGGTGGTTCACCGACGCCACCATGCGGGTGGACTACTTCCACACGGGCGGAAAAGGGGCCGAGGTCGTCGCGCTTGATCGCGTGGTGGACGACGGCGCCTGGCCCGGGAGCCTCACGGCTCTCCTCGACACAAGCGGGCTCGGCGCGTACCTCTTTCAGGTGGAGGATGCCGCCACCCACACGCCGCTGTACTCGCGCGGATTCTCATCCGTCTTCGCCGAATGGGTGACAACCGCCGAGGTCAGGTCCTCTCATCGCACGTTTCACGAGTCGCTCCGGTTTCCATGGCCGAAAGGGCCAGTTCGTCTCGTGCTCAAGAGGCGGGCGCCCGGTGGGGCACTGCGGGACGTGTGGACCACGCGCGTTGACCCTGCCGCGTCATCGGTCACGCGGGTGCGGATGGCCGGGCTGCCGCCCGTCTGGCCGCTTGTGGAAAACGGGCCACCGTCCCGTAAGGTCGACCTGCTGCTGGTCCCGGCCGGTTACACCCGTGATGAGCTGCCAAAGTTTCACGCCGACGCAGTCCGGCTCGTGGAGGCGATGTTCGCCGTGGAGCCCTACCGGAGCCGCCGTGCGGACTTCAACATCCGGGGCCTGGACATGCCCGCAGCCGAAAGCGGCGTGAGCCGGCCGGCGCAGGGGGTGTTCAGGCGCGGCGCCCTCGGCGTGGAATACAGCATCTTCGGCACCGAGCGCTACATGCTGGCCACCGACAACCGGGCGTTGCGGGACGTGGCGTCGGCTGCGCCCTACGACGTGGTGGAAGTCCTGGTCAACGAGCAAGCCTACGGCGGGGGCGGCATCTTCGGCGCGCATGCCACGGTCGCGGTGGACAGCGTTGCGGCTGACTACGTGTTCATTCACGAGTTCGCGCACCACTTCGCCGGCCTGGGTGATGAGTACTACGGCTCGGCCGTCGCCTACGAGACGGGGAAGCGGCGGCCGCCCGAGCCGTGGGAGCCGAACGTGACGGCACTCCGGAACCCGGCGGCGCTCAAGTGGCGCGACCTCGTCGCGCCGGGCACGCCCATCCCGACGCCATGGGATCGCGCCGGGTACGACGCCCGTGTGAAGGCGAACGAGCAGCGCGCGGCGTCTATGCGGAAGGCTGGTGCACCAGCCCAGGATCTGGCTGCCGAAGGGGAGCGCCATCGGGTTGCGCTGCAGCGGTTCCTCGCCGGCCTGCCGCACACGGGCGGCGTGGGGGCGTTCGAGGGTGCGTCCTACGAGGTCCGCGGCCTCTATCGCCCCAGCCTCACCTGCATCATGTTCACGCGCGACGACGCCGCGTTCTGCAGGGTGTGCCAGCGGGCCATCACCCGGGCGATCGACGCCCATGCCGGGCACTGAACGCGGCAGGGACGACTTCGGGTTCGCCCAGGAGGCGGCCACGCGACGACGTTCGTCCCAGGGGCGCTACGCGCCGTAAACGGCGCGGTACTTCTGCTCCAGGTACTGCAGGTAGGGCTCGGGGTCGAGGCCGCTGCCCGTGGCGCGCTGCACGATCTCCTTCGGCAGGTACTTGCGTCCATGCTGATGGACGCTCTCCCGCAGCCAGGTCAGGAGGGGAGCGAAGTTGCCGTTCGCGACGTCCGCATCACGCGTGGGCTGTGACGCGCCGAACGTGTTCCAGAGCTGGGCCGAGATCAGGTTCCCCAGGGTGTAGGTCGCGAAGTAACCGAAAGCGCCGATGGACCAGTGGATATCCTGCAGCACCCCGGTCGTGTCATTCGCCGGGGTGAGTCCCAGGTAGTCCTGCATGGCACTGCGCCAGGCGTCCGGCAGGTCCTTGACCTGCAGGCGTCCCTCCACGAGGCTAATCTCCAACTCCACGCGCAGCATCACGTGCAGGTTGTAAGTCGCCTCGTCCGCCTCGACGCGGATGAGTGAGGGCTGCACCCGGTTGATGGCGCGGTAGAACCGGTCGAGTGTCACGTTGCTGAGCTGGGACGGAAAGCGGCGCTGGAGTGCCGGGTAGAAGTGCGTCCAGAACGGCAGGGACCGACCGACGAGGTTCTCCCACAGCCGGCTCTGCGATTCATGCACCCCGAGCGAGGTGGCATTGCCGAGCGAGTGGCGCCCAAAGGCCTGGTTGATGCCCTGCTCGTAGAGCGCGTGACCGGCCTCGTGGATCGACCCGAAGATGAGTGAGAGCGGCTCGCCTGATGTGTGGCGGGAGGTGATGCGGACGTCGTCCGATCCGATCCCGGTGGCAAACGGGTGCGCTGAGCGGTCCTGCCGGCCGCGGGTCCAGTCGAAGCCCATGGCGGTGACGACCTCGCGGCTGAACGCCCACAGCCCGTCCTCGTCGTAGGGGATGTGCAGAAAGGCGTCGTCAATCTGGGGGCGCTGGCCCAATTCGCGAATGAGCGCCACCTGCCGTGGCCGCAGGGTGGCAAACACGCCCTGCACGTCGGCGGTCGTGGTGCCGGGCTCGAACTCGTCGAGGAGCACGTCGTAGGGGTGGGCGGCCGGCGGGAAGAAGCCCACATACCGCCGCTTCAGGTCGATCAGCTTCTCCAGGTGCGGGCGAAAACTCGGGAAATCGTTGGTGGCGCGTGCGTGGATCCAGGCCTGCTGCCCGGCGGAGAGCGCCTGGGCCTGCTCGGCCACGAAGGCCGCAGGGACGCGGCGGGCCTTGTCGTAGTCATGTGCCGTCACCGCCAGGAGGCGGGCCGTGTCCGAATCCGGGTCCATCCCGGTGGCGTCCCGCGTGGCGCGCTCCAGGAGTGTGCCGACCTCGTCGGCCACGAACCGCTCGTGGGCCAGCCGCCTGACAGTCGCGACCATCTGGCCGTGCGTCGTGGAGCCGCCCGGCGGCATGTAGACCTGCTCGTCCCATTCAAGGAGAGCGGTGGCCTTGGCCAGGTCGGCGATATCACCAAGGATGCCCAGGAGCTGCTCGAGAGAGGACGGCGCCATGGGGAACGAGCGTACCTGATTGTTGGTGGCTCTGGTATAACCGGTCAGGCCCCCCATGACTCCCAAACGTGCGTTTCTTCTCGGTGTGCTTGCCGTCGCCGTCATTGTGGCCGTCGTGGTGTCCGCGCGGCTGGTCAGAGGCAGGGGCGCGGACGCTTCGCTACCGTCGGGCGGAGAGGCTGCCGTGGCCCCCGCGCCGGAGGGCGGGCCCACGGTCGTGCAGCTCTACAAGGACCCGAAACCGGTCACGCCGTTTTCCGTGCAGACGTTGGACGGGAAGGTGTTACGGAGCGAGGACCTGAAGGGGAAGGTGGTCATCCTGAACTTCTGGGCCACCTGGTGCCCGCCGTGCCGGGCCGAGATTCCGGACCTTGTCGCGCTTCAGGACAAGTACCGCGACCAGGTCGTGGTCCTGGGCATCTCGATGGACGAGGGGGCCGCTGAGGATGTCCGTCAGTTCGCCGAGAAGTTCCAGGTGAACTACCCGGTGGCCATGGCGACGCCGGCCATCTACCAGGCATTCCCGGGCATGTCGAGTCTGCCGACCTCGCTCATCGTGGACCGGGAGGGCATGGTCGTGCAGAAGCATATCGGGATGTTGAACGCCGCGCTGACGGAGGAGGAGACGCGCCTGCTCGCCGGGCTGCCGACGACGGCGACTGTCGAGCGCATCGAGGCGGATAAGCCCGTCGGACTGGCCAATGCCTCGCAGGTCCGTGAGATTCCCGGTGTGGAGCTGGCACGGCTGACGCCGGCCCGGCGCGGGGAGGCCCTCCTGAAGCTGAACGAGGAGGCCTGCACGTGCGGCTGTGGCCTGACAGTCGCGCGCTGCCGGGTGGACGACCCGCAGTGCTCCGTGAGCCTGCCGATCGCCAAGCAGATCGTCGACGAGATCGCCGCACGGTCCCACTGAGGGCCAGGCCGGCGCAGGGGAATGGCCGGACACCGGATCCGACTGGCCAGTCCGGTGGTCAGGACGCCGGGTAGAAGAAGTTCAGCAGGGCGCTCTCGACGTAGATCAGGACCGTCATGGCCACCATGATCTTCACGATGACGGGCGTCATCTCCCGGATCCACTGCACCGGCGTGTAGTCCTTGTCGAGGTCGCGCTGGATGAACGCGTAGGCGACGACCGACTGCGCGCAGCCGATGTGGGTCCAGCAGCCGCCGAGTGCATAGCCGACGATCTGTGCCATGGCGAAGAGCTGCAGTACCTGCAGGTCGAGGCCGACGAGGCCGCGCGACGCAAAGTCCGCCACGACGTTGTTGTCGAGGATCGCCGACAGGAACGTCGAGCCCAGGAACTGGATGAAGGCGACATGGGCCTGCCCGAGTGAGGCAATGCCGGCCTGCATCAGCCGCTGCATGCCATCGAAGAAGCCCGCGCTTGTCAGGAGCGTGATCGAGACGAAGAGCGGAAACAGGAAGTAGTACTCGGCATACTCCACCCGGGCCTCGTGCAGCGCCAGCGCCCGCATGCGCGGGATCCGCATCACCGCCGGCAGCGCCGCGAAGAAGCCCGCGAACGAGGCGAGAAAGAGCGGTACCTCGTGCCAGATGCCGTGCACGATGAGCATGGCGATGAATGGAATCAGGGCGAGGGCGCCCATCTTCTGCGCCCGCCTTCTGGCGAGGTTCATGCCCTCGAGTACTTCGGCCACGGCGAGCTGGGCCTCGAGCGCCTCCTTGTACTGGCCGCCGACATCCATGATGTAGTGGCGGTCCAGGCCGTCGGCCAGTTCCTCGGACACGAAGTGCCCGAGAATCAGCCGCCGGACGTCGAACGGCACGTCCTCCCGCACCATCGCCGGCCCGAGCGCTTCGCCCTTTCGGATCCGCCAGATCACGCGCGGGCCCCAGTCGTCGCCGTTGGCGTGGGCCTCGACCACTTCGGTCGAGCTCAGCACCTCCCCGTGACGGGCGGCTTGGAGAAAGCGGACATCCGCGACATGGGTGTCGAGGATGTCCATCTCCTCGAGATTGATCCGCTTGCCGCGCAGCCGCGTGCGCAACTGCTGCGCGATCAGGATGTAGGCGATTACGGCCGCCGGGGCGCAGTAGATCAGAAAGAAGGCGTTACCGATCTGCGGGTGCAGGTTCGCCTTCATGATCAGGTTTGGCGGTTCGCCGTAGGCGAGCCAGACGCCGCAGATCGTAGTGACGGTTGTGCAGACCATCACGGAGTAGCGCACGGCGCCCGGAGGCACCGCAGCCAGCGTCATGATGATCACAAGGGTGCGAATGGTGAGGCCCACCATCGACACACCGTCAAGGATGCCCGAGGCGAAGGCTACGACGCCCGTCACGGCAATGACCGTCGGCAGGATGTGCCCCTTGTTGCGCCGCAGGACGAAGAAGGTGATGCCCTCGAGCAAGCGTGTCTGGGCGATGACCGAGACGAACAGCGTCAGGCCGAGCAGGAAGAGCATCGTGTCGGCGTGCACCATGTCGTTCAGGCCGTGAAACGACAGCAGATGCTCGCCGAACCAGGCACCCAGGCCATGGGCCGCCACTTCCGAGTGCCACGTGGAGGCCGGTAGGCCGACGAATGTGGCCCCGATGACGAGCAGCATTCCGTAGGTGAGCGGGTCCTTGTGAATCTGGTACCGGAACGAGCCGAAGAAGAAGAGCGCCAGGATGGTGGCGAATACCTCGGCGGCCAGGACGCCGACGGACAGGGGCATGACGCGCCCGGCCACGAGGATGGCGCCGGCCACCACCGCGGAACCGGCAAGAAACCACCGTCCGGGGAGCATCACGACGGCGCTGGGCGGCGGGGCAGTGGTGGGTGTGGGTGTCACGTGAGCCTTTGCCAGAAGCGGCCGGGGGACATACGCCCCCGGCCGGTCGTGCGCGAGTGTTACGAGTCGAGCCGGCTGAAGCCCGAGTAGGCGACCTGGCCGTGCTCGCCGATGTCGAGACCCTCTTCCTCTTCCTTCGCCGAGACGCGGAGGCCGAAGACCGCCTTGATGGCGTACCAGAAGATGAACGAGGCCACCAGGGTGTAGACGGCCACCGCGCCGATGCCCGTGAGCTGCGCCATCAGGAGCGTCGTGCCGCCACCGTAGAAGAGGCCGTTGCCCGTGGCCGCGCCCGTGATCTTGTCCACCGCGAAGAGGCCCACGCAGATCGTGCCGAAGACACCGTTCACCAGGTGGACCTGAATGGCGCCGACCGGGTCGTCAAGCTTGAGCTTGTCGGTCACCTTGACGGCGACCACCACGAGGATGCCGGCGACCAGCCCGATGATGAGCGAGGCGGGCACGGTGACGAAGGCGCAGCCCGCCGTGATGGCGACCAGGCCCGCGAGGCAGCCGTTGATCGACATGCCGAGGTCCGGCTTGCCGTCCACGATCCAGCTGATGGCCGTGGCGGAGAGCAGCGCCATGAACCCGCCGGTGTTGGTGGTCATGACGATGTGGGAGATGGCGTTCGGATCGGCGGCCATCGTGGAGCCGGGGTTGAACCCGAACCACCCGAGCCAGAGCACGAAGCAGCCGATCACGCCGGACGTCATGCTGTGGCCGACAATCGGGGTCACCTTGCCGCCGGGGCCGTACTTCCCGAGCCGCGGGCCCAGCACGATGATGCCGGCGAGTGCGGCCCATCCGCCGACGCTATGCACCACGGTGGAGCCGGCGAAGTCCCAGAACCCCGCCGCCGCCAGCCAGCCTCCGCCCCAGATCCAGTGGCCGGTGATCGGGTAGACGAAGGAGACGAGCAGGAACGAGAAGACGATGAAGGAGAAGTATTTAATGCGCTCGGCGACCGCGCCGGACACGATCGTGGCCGCCGTGCCGGCGAACACGAGCTGGAAGAAGAACTTCGCCCAGAGCGGAACGCCGGTCCACGCCAACGCCTTGTAGGCGCCCATGTAGGCATCGCCCATCGCGGGGCTGTTGTCTCCACCGGTGACCGCGAACAGGCCTTCAAGGCCCACCATGCCGCTCCCGTTTCCGAACATCAGGCCCCAGCCGAACAGGTAGTAGGCCAGGCACGAGATGGCGAAGACGATGAAGTTCTTCGAGAGGATGTTCACCGTGTTCTTCGCCCGGCAGAAGCCGGACTCAACCAGGGCAAAGCCCAGGTTCATGAAGAACACCAGGGCCCCGGTGATGACCACCCAGATGGTGTCGATGGCGACCGTCAGTTCCTCAGCGGTCTTGGCATGGGCGTCTGAGGAGAACGCCAGGCATGCCACCAGCATGCTCGGCACCCAGAATTTCGCTCGCTTCCCTAACGTCATGGCTACTCCTCGCTGAATTAGTTCGTCAGTCACGTGCAGTGGACCCGCGGGCGTCCATCCGGCCGCGGCCCACGTGCGGGCTCAGGCGCTGGCCATAAGGAGAGCAAAGGAGACGCCACCCGGTTTCGTCGGGTCGGACGGGCGGTTCAGCCCGTGTTTACTGGGGAGATCTGACGATTGCTGCGTCCGGCTGTCGCGTCCGATCATGTTCAGGGATGCGCTCTATGCAGTCTAGAAAGACATTTATGTCTTGAGTCGGTCGGCTCTCCTGGGCCGAGGGGCGCTAGCGAGGGGGAGGGGCATCCCCTTGCCCGGGTCTTCCGCCCCCGATTGTCGATGGCATAGCGTGCCATGGTCATTTATGTGCAATCGAGATGTAGCACGGACGGAAATGACCGAACGTGAGATCTGGCTCTGAATTCGGCCGAAGTTGGGCAGGCTGGAGGGCCGGGCGCCGGCGGAGGCCGACGTCCGGCATGAGGTTGTGAAGGCGGGAGGGACGTAGTTCAGGATCTGTTCGCACTCTCCGAGATCGCCCGGCCCGGTGCCAGGGCGCGGCTACATGTTGCGTCGATACTCGCCGCCAACCTGGTAGAGCGCGTGGCTGATTTGGCCCAGCGAGCTGTACTTCACCGCCTCGATCAGGCTCGCGAAGATGTTCTGCCGGTCTCGCGCGGTCTGCTGCAGGTTGGGCAGGCTTCCCACGGTGTGCGTGTCGGTTCCGCCGGCGAGCGCCTTGTTCCGCACGCGGCGGAAGCCGTCCACGTTGGCGATCTGCTGCCCCTTCTCTTCCTCGGTGGAGCGGATGAGTTCGATCGTGGTTGCGATTTCGCCGCCATGGCTCTTCGGAAGGAAGGTGTTCACGCCGATGAGCGGCAGGCTCCCGTCGTGCTTCTTCTGTTCGTAGAAGAGGCTCTCCTCCTGGATCTTGCCGCGCTGATACATCGTGTCCATCGCGCCCAGCACGCCGCCACGCTCGCTGATGGCCTCGAACTCCTTGTAGACGGCCTCTTCCACGATGTCGGTGAGGCGGTCCACCAGGAAGCTGCCCTGCCAGGGGTTTTCGCAGAAGTTCATCCCCAGCTCGCGGTTGATGATGAGCTGAATCGCGACGGCACGGCGCACGCTCTCTTCCGTGGGCGTGGTGATCGCTTCGTCGTAGGCGTTGGTATGGAGCGAATTGCAGTTATCGAACAGGGCATAGAGCGCCTGTAGCGTCGTCCGGATGTCGTTGAACTGAATCTCCTGCGCATGAAGCGACCGGCCCGACGTCTGGATGTGGTACTTCAGCATCTGGCTGCGCGGGCTGGCGTGATACCGCTCGCGCATGGCGCGGGCCCAGATGCGTCGGGCCACGCGGCCGATGACGGAGTACTCCGGGTCCATCCCGTTGCTGAAGAAGAACGAGAGGTTGGGCGCGAAGTCGTCCACCGTCATCCCGCGCGCCAGGTAGTACTCGACGATGGTGAAGCCGTTGGCGAGCGTGAAGGCCAACTGGCTGATCGGGTTCGCGCCGGCCTCGGCGATGTGGTAGCCGGAGATGGACACCGAGTAGAAATTGCGGACCTTGTTGTCCACGAAGAACTGCTGGATGTCGCCCATCATCCGGAGGGCGAACTCGGTGGAGAAGATGCAGGTGTTCTGCGCCTGGTCTTCTTTGAGGATGTCGGCCTGCACGGTGCCACGGACGCTGCTGAGGGTGTCGGCCTTGATGCGCTCGTAGGTCTCGCGGTCCACGACCTCGTTCCCGGTCACACCCAGGAGGCCAAGCCCGAGGCCGTCGTTGCCGGCCGGCAGAGGGCCGCTGTAGCTGGGCCGTTCCCGATCCTTGTAGAGCGCGTCGATGTACTGCTGCGCCGCGGCCCACCGCTGGCTGTCCTGGCGCAGGTACTTTTCCACGGCCTGGTCGGTGGCGGTGTTCATGAACATGGCCAGGATCATCGGCGCGGGGCCGTTGATGGTCATCGAGACCGACGTGCTCGGCACGAGCAGGTCGAAGCCCGAGTACAGCTTCTTCATGTCGTCCAGCGTGGCGATGGAGACGCCGGAGTTGCCGATCTTCCCGTAGATGTCGGGACGGGGCTGCGGGTCCTCGCCGTAGAGCGTCACCGAGTCGAACGCGGTGGAGAGGCGCACGGCCTTCTGACCGGCCGACAGGTAGTGGAAACGCCGGTTGGTGCGTTCCGGCGTGCCTTCGCCCGCGAACATGCGCGTCGGGTCTTCGCCCGCACGGCGATAGGGATACACGCCGCCGGTGTAGGGATACGAGCCCGGCAGGTTCTCGCGCATGAGGAACTGGAGGAGTTCGCCCCAGCTCTTGGCCGTCGGCGCGGCGATCTTCGGAATCTGCTGGTGTGAGAGAGACTCGACGTAGTTGTTCCCATCGACAGCCTTGCCCCGCACCTCGTAGGAGTAGTGCTCGTCGGTGATGGAGCGGAGCCGTTGCGGCCAGGCGCGCAGCAGGTCGATGGCCTCCGGCGAGAGCGCCTTCACCGCGTCCTGATAGCGCTGCCGCAGGATGAGTGTTGTGCGGTCCGCGCCGCCGGTCAGGTCTGCCTGGTCGTAGAGGTCAAGCGCCTTCGGCAGCTTGAGGTCGTCCACTTCCTCGAGGGCGTGCCAGAAACCCTGTGCGCGCGTGGCCGCATCTACCTGCTGGTCGACGCTGCCGTTGATGGTCCGGCCCTGTTCCGCGATCTCGGCGAGGTACCGGAGCCGGGCGCCCGGGATCAGCACCGTCGCGCGGGGCTCTTTGAGCGTGGTGTCAAGGGTGGGTGTCCAGTTGGCCTCCGGCAGGCTCAGCTTCGTCCGCAGCAGCCGGCAGAGGTTCGAGAACATCCACGTGACGCCGGGGTCGTTGAACTGGCTGGCGATCGTCGGATAGACCGGAACGTCCTCATCCTTGAGGGAGAACGCCGTGCGGTTGCGCTTCCACTGTTTGCGGACGTCGCGCAGGGCATCCTCGGCGCCGCGCTTGTCGAACTTGTTCAGCACCACCAGTTCGGCGAAGTCGAGCATGTCGATCTTCTCGAGCTGCGACGGGGCGCCGTAGTCGCTCGTCATCACGTAAACGGGGAAGTCGACCAGGTCCACGATCTCGGAGTCGCTCTGGCCGATGCCGGCGGTCTCGACGATGACCAGGTCGTACTTCAGCGAGCGCAGGAAGGTGATGCAGTCCTTGAGCACGGCGCTGGTGGCGGCGTGCTGCCGGCGCGTGGCCATCGACCGCATGAACACCCGTGATGAGCGCAGCGAGTTCATGCGGATGCGGTCGCCCAGCAGGGCTCCACCTGACCGGCGGCGCGTGGGGTCCACAGCGAGGACGGCTATGCGCATCTCCGGGAACGAGTGGAGGAAGCGCAGCACCAGCTCATCCTCGACGCTCGACTTGCCAGCACCGCCCGTGCCGGTCACACCGATGACAGGCGTTGCTGCGCCCCGCTTCTGCCAGTCGGCCCTGAGGGCGGCCATCTCGGCCCCGTCGTACTGCCCCTCTTCGATGGCGGAGAGCACGTGTGCCACCGCAATCTCGTTCTCGACGTCCACGTTCGGGCTCGGTGCGGCCGTGCCGTCGGCCTTCCGCCGGGCGGCCGCGGCCGTACGCGTGCGCGCCACGACGTCTTCGATCATGGCGACCAGGCCGAGCTTCATCCCGTCGTTGGGGTGGTAGATGCGCTCCACGCCGTAGGCTTCGAGTTCGGCGATCTCCTCGGGCGTGATCGTGCCGCCGCCTCCTGCGAACACGCGGATGTGGCCCGCGTTGCGCTCCTTGAGCATGTCGACCATGTACTTGAGGTACTCGACGTGCCCGCCCTGGTAGGAGGAGAGCGCGATGGCGTCGGCGTCCTCCTGAAGTGCCGCCCGGACCACGTCTTCGACCGACCGGTTATGGCCAAGGTGGACGACCTCCGTGCCCTGCGCCTGAATCAACCGCCGCATGACGTTGATGGCGGCGTCGTGGCCGTCGAAGAGACTGGCGGCGGTGACGAAACGGAGGGGGGTGGCGTCGGTTGCGCCGGTCTGTGGCGCGGAAGGGGGCGCGGTGGCGCTCGTGATCATAGGCCTAATTGTAGCGTTGCTGGACGCCGCTTCCGCTCCTGCAGAACAATCAGGTATGCCCGTTCCCGTTCCGGAATCGACGTCGCGCCGGGCTGGCGCGCGAACCAGCATCACCGTGCCGGATACGCCTCGGTCCAGAGGCGACCAGGGCGACCGCACGGCCCGGACCCGCGAAGCCATTCTTACGGCCGCGCTGAGCCTCTACGCCGCGGAGGGCTACGGCGCGGTCACGATGCGTGGCATCGCCAACCGGCTCGGCTTCAGCGCGCCGGCGATCTACAACTACTTCCTGAGCAAGGAAGAGATCTTCTCAACGCTACAGGACATCGGGCTGGATCTCATGGCTGAGGTGGTGCTGACGCCGGAGACGGCCGACCCGCTGGCGGACTTTCGGGCCATCTTCACGAACTACTACGTGTTCTGCAAAGCGAACCCCGAGCATTTCGCGCTTCTCTTCGTGGATCCCGCCGCGCCGCTCGTGACCCAGGAGGCGCCGGCGCTGCAGCGGATGGCTGCGGAGACCGACCGGAGGTTCAGCCGGTGTCTCGACAGCGGCCTGTTCGTGGACCACACGACGGTCCGTGTCACCGGCCTCCTCTGGGCTCTTGTTCATGGCCTCGCGGTGCTCCGCCGCGTCGGCGCCATAGAGTCCGAGGCGGACTTCGGCCCACAGGTGACGGCCGGCCTCGACCTGCTGATTGCCGGGCTACGGGCCAGCCCTTCCCGCGCCACGGGTTCGGGCTAGATTCCCGTCATCAGATCCAGTTCGCCAAGTCCGTCGCCGAACCTGTCCACACCGATCCCCATCTTGCCGAGCAGTGTCATCTGCAGGTTCGCCAGCGGCGTGCCGTCCTTCGCCTTCACGTGCCGGTTGCCGGCGATGTTCATGTTCTTGCCGTGGACGACGGTGATCGGCAGGTTCTTGTGGAGGTGCAGGTTCGAATCACTCATCCCGGATCCGTAGAGGAGCACGGAGTTGTCCAGCATGGTACCGTCGCCTTCCTTCGTCACCGCCAGCTTGTCCAGGAAGTAGCTGAGCATCTTCATCTGGAAGGTGTTGAGCTTGGCCTGCCGCGACAGCTTCTCCGGGTTGTTCTGGTGGTGCGAGAGCGGATGGTGTGAATCGGGCACCCCGATCTCGGGGTAAGAGCGCACGCTGGCCTCCCGCACCATCAGGAACGAGAACACGCGCGTGAGGTCCGTCTGGAAGGCCAGGGCCTGCAGGTCGAACATCAACTTGACGTGCTCTTCGAACGTCGCCGGAATACCGACGGGGCGATCGACGAGTGGCAGCTCACGGGCCACCTGCTCTTCGGCCTTGTGGACGCGGCGTTCGACATCCCGCACGGCGTCCAGGTACTCGGCGAGTTTGGCCTGGTCGCGTGCGCCCAGCGTGGTCTTCACCTTCGACACCTTGGAGGTCACCGAATCCAGCACGCTCCGGTCGGTGCGGATCTCGGCCAACCGCACTTTCGGCTCCGTGCTGTCACTGGCGCCGAAGAGCCGTTCGAAGACGTTGCGAGGGTTGTTCTCCATCGGGAGCGGCGTCGTGGGCGTGCGCCACGCGATGGTGTTGTTGTAGGCGCAGCTGTACCCGAGGGAGCAGGTGCCGAGCAGGTCCGTGGACTCGATGGCCAGTTCCATCGACGCCAGCTGCGTGTCCTTCTCGAAGGTGCGGGCCACCACCTGGTCCAGGGAGGTTCCGGCGTGGATGTTCACACCCTCGGTGCGGAACGCGCGCGAGCCGGTGAGCCAGGACGTCTGCATCCGGGGATGCTGGCCGCCGTCGATGCCGTCGCCCTGCTTGCTGTCGCAGCCACTGACCACGAGCAGCCGGTCGCGGTAGGCCTCGAGCGGCTGGAGAATCGCGTTGAGCTCCATCGGACCGTTGACGTTGGGCTGGCTCCAGATGGGCATGTTGAAGCCCATGCCCACATAGATCGCGCCGAAGCGTTTGATCGGGGCGGCGGCGGTGAGCCGCGTGGGCGAAAGCGCCGGCACCATCGCATCCAGCAGCGGCAGGGCGATGGTGGCACCCAGACCCCGCAGGACAGTGCGGCGCGGGAGGTGCGTCTTCGTAATGATCATGACTCGGCTCTCCTCATCTGGAACGGCAGGCTCTTCGTGATGTTGAGTATCAGGGTGGACCACGTGTTACCAGCGGCCTCAGTGTCGCGGAGTAGTTGCCGGATCACCGGCATGTCCGCAGGCTCCAGCCCGCGACCCAGTGCGTAGGTCAGCAGCTTGCTCGTCATGGTGCTGGTGAAGATGTCCCGCTTCTGCGCGAGCGCGTCGCGGAAGCCGGCGGGGCCGTCGAACTTCGTACCGTCCGGCAGCCCGCCGCTCGGGTCGATCGTCGCCTTGCCGTCCTCCGTCCGCCACTTGCCGATGCCGCTGAAGTTCTCGAAGGCAAAGCCCATTGGGTCCAGCTGGGCATGGCAGTTGGCACACACGGGATTCTTCCGGTGCATCTCCATCTTCTGACGGAGCGAGCCCTCGACCTTGGTGTTCTCCAGGGCCGGCACGTTGGCCGGCGGCGCGGGTGGAGGCGTGCCGAGGATGTTCTCCAGGATGAACTTCCCACGCAGCACGACGGACGTGCGGTCCGCGTAGGAGGTGACCGTCAGCACGCTGCCGTGATTGAGGATGCCGCCACGGTGGGCGGAGTCCGGCAGCGTGACGCGGCGGAAGTGGTTGCCGTAGACGTGCGGGATACCGTAGTGGCGGGCCAGGCGTTCGTTCAGGAAGCTGTAGTTGGCCGTGATGAGTTCGGTGACGGGCCGGTTCTCACGGATCTGGCTCTCGAGGAAGAGCTGCGTCTCCTGCTGGAAGGCCTCGCGCAGGTTCTCGTCAAACTCGGGGAAGGCCTTCGCGTCGGGCCGTACCGTGGCCATGTTTCTGACCATCAGCCACTGCCCGAAGAAGTTGCTCACCAGGGCGCCGGCCTTCTTGTCCGCGAGCATGCGGCGCACCTGCGCCTCGAGCACCGCGGGATCATGCAGCCTGCCCGTGGCAGCCAGGTTCAGCAGCTGGTCGTCCGGCACGCTGCTCCAGAGAAAGAACGAGAGACGCGCGGCGAGGTCGAGGCCCGCGACCCTGTAATTGGTGCCGGGCCTGGCGCCGGCCGGGTCCTTCTCGACGCGGAAGAGGAAATCCGGGTCCGTGAGGATACGCACGAGGCCCTTCTCGATACCGTCATCGAAGCTGCCGTCGGATCGCCCGCTCGCGTAGAACTCCATCAGCGTCTGCGTGTCGGCGGCGGCGAGCGGCCTGCGATACGCGCGGCGGGCGATGGAGTTGAGGATTGTGCGGGCGCACGCGTTCTCGTCCCGGGCCATGGCCGGCGTGCAGCGGAAAATTCGCTTGCGGCTCACGCTGTCGACTGGAGTCGTGCCGTTGTAGGGCCCCGTGACGTCCACGCGGTCGATGCCCATGAAGACGCGGCCGTAGGCCAGTTCCGTCTTGCGGCCCGAGGCGTAGCCGTCGCTGGCCGGGGGGAGGCGCGACATGCCCACACCCTCCACGTACCACTGGTCGCGGTTGAAGGACACCCCGATGACCCGCATGCCGGCCTTGGCCTGAAACTTCAGCTGCAGGCCCGAGTCGGCGATGTCCTCGGTCTCGGTGTAGGACCCGCCCGTGTAGGCGCGGCCGCCCAAGGTGAACACTTTCAGGCGCTGGCCGTCGAGCCGGACGTCGATCTCGTTCTGCACGTCGAGGCCGCGGATCTCGTTGCCGATGTTGAGCGAGTTCCGCTGGAGGCGGAGCTTGATCTCGTACTCGCCGTCGACGGAGAAGTAGTGTTTGATGGCCACGCCGCCGCGCGATCCGAACGGCAGGTCCTCGCTCATCCGCTCGTCCTGCACGAGCGTCATATAGGGGATGTCGTAGACAGTGGTCGCCGGCTTCGTGCCCGCGTCGCCGATGGCGGCCCGCGCGATCTTCTTGGCCGCCAGCAGATACCGCTCAAGCAGGCCCGGCGACACGGTCAGCACGTCGGCGACGTTGTCGAAGCCGTAGCCGGAGTTGTCAGCCGGCAGCAGGGCCTTGCCGTCGATGTCGAGCGAGAGGAGGTCCCGGACCGCGTTGGTGTACTCGGCGCGGTTGAGGCGGTGGATGGCGGGCCGGCCGGCGTTGGGGGCCGCCCTGGCCATCTTGTCCATCGATGCCTCCAAGCCGTCGATGAGACCCTGATAGGTCGCGCGCTCGGGACGGGGCACGCTCGGCGGCGGCATGACGCCGGCGTTCAGCTTGCCGATCACCTTCTCCCAGGTCTCGGCGTTGGCGGGATTCTCAATCTCGAGCTGTTCCAGCACGAGGCCGCCCGCCTTGGTCCGGGCGCTATGGCAGCCGATGCAGTACTTGTCGACGACGGCCCGGGGCTGCACGGCCGGCGCCGCGGGCGTGGTCTGCGCGACGGCGGCCTTTCGAGGAAGTGGAGACGCCGCGTCGAGCGTCGCGACGGCGCCCATCGCCAGACCGATCCCGATGGCACTCAGTATCCAGACAGGCTTTGACATAGGGTCCCCAGGCTCTTATCTTTGTTAACCGAGTACTGTAGGAGCGTTTTCGTGGGGCGTCAACGCGATTCTGAGCCCCGCGACAGACTGATGCCGAAGGAGCGGATGGCCATGGTGAGCAAGCTGTGTCGAACCGGATTCTGGCTGGTTCCCGTGCTGGCGACGGCCGTGTCGGCCGCCCAGCCAGACCGCCGGGTCGCCGATGCGGCCAAGGCCCGGGACGTCAAGGCCCTGGCGGCCCTTGTCAGACAGAAGGCAGACGTGAATGTCCCCCAGGCGGATGGCGCCACGGCACTGCACTGGGCGGCCCATTGGGACGACGCCGCGATGGCCGGCCAGCTCCTCTCGGCCGGGGCCAGGGTCGCCGCCCTCAATGACTACGGCGTGATGCCGATCTTCCTGGCCTCCACGAACGGGAGCGACCGGATGATCGACCTGCTGATCAAGGCGGGGGCCAGCCCGAACGCTGCGCTGCCCACCGGCGAGACGGTGTTGATGACCGCCTCGCGAACCGGCAAGGCCGAGGCGGTGAAGGCGCTGCTGGCCAAGGGGGCCGACGTCAACGCGAAGCAGAACTCGAAGGGGCAGACCGCGCTGATGTGGGCGGTCTCGGAGCGGCACCTCCCGGCGGTCGAGGCCCTCGTGGCCGGCGGCGCCGATGTGCGGGCCCGGACGGCGGCCGGCTTCACGCCGCTGCTCTTTGCCGTGCGGGAGGGCGATCAGGCTACGGTGTCGTTCCTGCTCGGGCATGGCGCCGACATCAACGAGGCGGCGCCCGATGGCAGCACGCCGCTCCTGGTCGCCGCGGTGCGGGGACACGTGCCGCTGGCGCTCTTCCTGCTCGAGCGCGGCGCGAAGCCGGACGGGGATGAGGCGAACGCCGGCTTTACGCCGCTCCATTGGGCGTCCACCAGGTCGGAAGGCGTCATCACCAACGACTACCCGGAGGCGCCGGGCGAGTGGGCCGCGCTGGCGGGCATCCCGGATCGGTCGCAGAAGCTTGCGCTCATCAACGCGCTGATTGCGAAGGGTGCCAACGTGAACGCGCAGGTCAGCAAGGATCTGCCGCGCTATGGGTTCTCGCTCTTCAAGCGGAACTATCTGCCGGGCGGGACGCCGTTCTACCTGGCGTCACTGGTCGGAGACGTCGAGGTCATGCAGGTGCTGCTCGCCAAAGGGGCGGACCGCCGGATCACGGCCAAGGACGGCACGACGCCCTTGATGGTGGCAGCCGGCATTGCCCACGCGGACAACGAGAGCCGCGTCTCGGAAGCCGAGCATCTGGCGGCGGTGAAACTGACGCTGGAGCTTGGCGACCCACTCGACGGCACGAACCGCGCCGGTTTCTCCGCGATGCACGCGGCGTCCTTCGCCGGTTTCGACACCGTGGTGCAGTACCTGGCCGACAAGGGGGCGAAGCTCAGCGAGATGGCGAAGAACGGGCAGTCGCCGCTCGGCATCGCCGAGGGCAACAACCTGAGCGGGTTCTTCTTCGAACGGCGCAGTACGACGGCGCTGCTCAGAAAGCTCGGGGCGAAGTCGGAAGGCGCGGTGACGCTGGAGGGCTTCATTCAGAAGCAGGTGGGCAACCAGAACGCCACCGAGCGGAACTTCAATGCAGGTGACAAGCCGGCCGAGAAGAAGTAGCGAGGCACCGCCTCGCCGCCCGCACGGAGTGCGGGCCAGCAAGCGCTGGTATTAGCGAGGCGTAGCCTCGCTAATACTTCCGCTTCTGCTGGCGGACGATGTCGAACGTGGCGGTGTCGGCGACCGCCATGACCGCCATGACGCCTGCCTGAATCGGGTCGCTGACGACCAGGTCGGCGGCGTCGGGCACGCTGCCGGCCATGTTGAGGGCGATCACGAAGATCCCCTGGCGCCGCACGTCCTCGACCGCGGCCGTGATCGCGCCGCCCATGATCGACCCCGCCAGCACGATCAGCTTCACGCGCGGCAGCCGCATGATGGCCCGGACGGCGGCGGCCAGCGCCTGCTCGCCCACGAGCGGAATCGTGTCCACTGAAATGTGCTCGCCCCGGATGTTGTGGCGGTCAGCTTCGGAAATCGCCCCCAGCGCCACCTGCCCGACCTGGGCGCCGCCGCCCATGATCACGATGCGCTTGCCGTAGATGTTCGTGAGCGACGGCGTGTCTTCCACATGGGCTACGCCGGACACCGCGGCGAGCTCCTCGAGAATCCGTGGCCGCTCGACGTCCTCGGCGGTCACCTCGAAGTAGATGTTCGAGACACCGCCGCTGCTATGGCTGTCCACATGGGAGATATTGGCCGCGTGGTCGGCGAAGACCTTGGCCAGGGCAGAGAGGGTGCCGGGGCGATCCGACGCGGAGATGAGCACAGCGAAGGAGGTCATGGGTTGCGGCTATTATCGCCGGACGGGAGGCCGATGATGCGCGCAGGCATGAGGTGGATGGTCGTAGCGTTGTGGGTGGCCTGGGTGGGCGCGGCCGTGGCCGGGGCCGCGCAGACGCCGGCCAGCCGGACCGAGCCGTTGCCGGACATGAATGCTATTGCGAAAGCCCTTGGCGTCACCTGCGGCCACTGCCACGTGCCGCGCGACTTCACGTCCGACGCGAACCCGAAGAAGGTCATTGCCAGGCAGATGCTCGCCATGACGCGGGAGATCAACGCCCGCGTGGAGGCGGCCACGGGCAAGCCCACCGGCACGTCCGTCGCGGTGCAGTGCGCCACGTGCCACCGCGGGCAGCCGGTCCCGCGCAGCCTCAGCGAGACGCTGGTGGCCACGCTCGGCGAGAAGGGTGACACGGCCATGGCTGAACAGTACCGGGGATTGCGCACGCGGTTCTACGGGCGCGACACGTTTGACTTCAGCGAACAGGAGTTTCTGGCATTGGGTCAGCGGCTGGCGGAGGTCAGGCCCGACGCGGCGCTCGTCCTGCTGGCGGTGCACCTGGAGTTCAACCCCCAGTCCTCGAATACGTATGTGGTGATGTCGCGCGCGCATGTCCGCAAGCGCGATACCCCTGCGGCGATTGCCGCGTTGAAGAAGGCCATCGAGGTTGAACCCAGTAACGGCCTCGCGCAGGGCTATCTGTACCAGCTCGAACCACGGCGGTAGCAGCCCCTGGGGCACGTCCTGCATCGCCGTTCGCCGCGTCCGGGCTACACTGAATGAC
This sequence comes from Vicinamibacterales bacterium, assembly GCA_040081715.1. GTDB lineage: Bacteria > Acidobacteriota > Vicinamibacteria > Vicinamibacterales > UBA2999 > CANKJK01. The sequence goes on from JBEBFY010000007.1 coordinate 98,106, forward strand.
GCCGCTGGCGCCCGCCAGGGTCCTGAACATACGGCACCAGTATCCGGCCGGCGTTGCACCGGCCTCCGGAGATTCCGACACGATGAGCGCGTCCGTTTCGGCCGCAGGGCTGGACCCTGTCCTGGATGGAGAACTGCCACCCAAGGTTGTCCTGGCCAGCATGGCCGGCGTCATGGCGGCGATGTTGATGGCCGCACTGGACGGCACCATTGTCGGGACTGCCATGCCACGGGTGATTGCCGAACTGCAGGGCTTTCAGCATTACGCCGCCGTCACGACGATCTACATGCTGGCCTCCACCGTGGTCGTGCCCATTGTCGGCAAGCTCTCGGACCTCTACGGCCGCAAGCCGTTCCTGCTGGTCGGCGTGACCATCTTCATCATCGGCAGCATGCTCTGCGGTGCGGCGACCAGCATGACGTGGCTCGTAGCGGCGCGCGGATTTCAGGGGATCGGCGCCGGCTTCTCTCAGGCGACAGCCTTCACGACGATCGCCGACCTGTATCCGCCAGCCAGGCGTGGGCGCATCACCGGGGTGATGGGGTCGGTCTTTGGCCTGGCCAGCATTGTCGGGCCGGCGGTGGGCGGACTGCTGACCGATGGTCCCGGCTGGCGCTGGTGCTTTTACGTGAACGTGCCGGTGGGCCTGGTGGCCCTGGCAATCCTGTTTTTCTTCTTTCCGAATCTGGTGACACCGCGGGCACGCACGCCCAAGGTCGACTGGGTCGGTGCGGCGACGCTGGTGATGGGCGTGGTGCCGTTGCTGCTGGCGCTGTCGTGGGGCGGCCGTGACTACGCATGGGGGTCACGCGAAGTCGTGTCGTTGCTCGCCGCCGGCCTGGGTATGACCGCGCTCTTTCTGTTCCTGCAGACACGCACGGACGAGGCGTTGATGCCCCCGGCGCTCTTCAAGCCCAGGGTGGTGTGGACGTCGGCCGCCGCAGCCACGTTGGTCTCGATCGGGATGTTCGGCACGGTGCTCTTCATCCCGTTGTTCATACAGGGCGTGGTTGGCCGGTCCGCCACGCAAAGCGGCGCCATCGTGACGCCCATGATGTTTTCCCTCATCGGGGCCAGCATCGTGTCGGGTCAACTGGTGACGCGCCTTGGCAAGTACAAGATGCTGGCCGTGGCGGGCGTGACGATCACGACCGCGGGCATGGGCCTGCTGGCGTTGATGGACGAGCAGACCGCCTACAGCACGGTGCTGCGTAATATGGTGGTCATGGGTGTGGGGCTCGGGATGACGATGCCGGTGTTCAATCTGGCAGTGCAGAACGCGGTCGACCCGGCCAACGTTGGAGTGATGACGTCGTCCCTGCAGTTCCTGCGGTCGATCGGCGGCTCTCTCGGCGCGGCCATCTTTGGCGCGGTGCTCACGAATCGCTTCAGCCCTGCTTTCCACACGGCGCTGCCTGCTCAGGTGGCCGCGGGCCTGCCGCCGCAACTGGTCCAGGCGTTTGAGAATCCGCAGGCGATGATGGACCCGCGCATGGCCGCGCGGATCCAGGCAGCCGGTCCCGACATGGCCGAGCGGATGGTGCCGGTGTTTGGCGCGGTCCGCCACGCGTTGAGCGCGTCGCTCCACGATGTCTTCGTGTTCGGGGCGCTGCTGGCCGCAGCCGGTCTCGCCTTTGCCCTGTTCATCGTGGACATCCCTCTGCGCAAGACCAATCGCCCGGTGCACGCCCCGGCGGAGGTCCTCTAGGAGATGCCCGCGCCGGTGCCGGACGGCACGGCGCGCCTTGGCGACGCCGGTGCGCGACTCATCTTCGATGGGTTCGATACGGGCCGCCATGCCTTCAAGACGCTGACGGAACGCGCCCGCGAGCGCTTCGAACGCCGGGAGTGGCTGCAGATCCAGCAGGATTCCGTCGCCCGCCTCGCCCTCTACGAGCAGTTCGTGTCGCGCACAGTGGTGGCCCTCGCGGCGCTGCTGGGGCCACCGGAGTCGGCGCGGGGCGTCTGGACCGGTGTGCGCGCGGCCTTCCTGCGCCTCGTACAGGGCCGAGGAGACGCCGAACTCGCCTTCACGTTCTTCAGTTCGACCGCACGGCGGTTGTTCGGGACCGTCGGCGTGAACCCGGAACTGGAGTTTCTGCACGCGGTCCCCGGGCCGGTGCCCACCGAGAGCGTCACCCGCCGGATTGCGTGGCGGGGGTCACTGGCGGCGCTCGTCGGCGACGTGCTCGACACCGGGGGATTCACCATCGCCTGGGACGACCGTGACCGCGACTGCCGGCTGGCAGCGGAACAGATTGCGGCGACGGTGGACCCGACGACGATTCAGGGCGCGGAGATGGTGGACGCCGTGTTCTTCAGGAACAAGGGCGCCTACCTGGTCGGGCGCTTGTTGCTCGCCGGGGGCACCCGCACGCCGCTCGTGCTGGCGCTGCTCAACGAGGAAGGGCAGGGCGGCGTGGCCGTCGACGCCGTCCTGCTGACGGAGGACGACGTCAGCGTCGTCTTCAGCTATACACGGTCGTATTTCTCGGTGGCCGCCGAATCCCCCCGCGCGCTGGTCGGGTTCCTGCGGGAGGTCCTGCCGCATAAGCCCGTCGCGGACCTCTACATCGCCATCGGTCATCACAAGCGCGCCAAGACCGAGATCTACCGGGCCCTGCTGCAGTTACAGCGCGTCACGTCAGAGGCCTTCGACTTCGTGCCTGGCGCCCACGGGATGGTGATGATCGTCTTCGCGATGCCGTCGGCCGAGCAGGTGTTCAAGGTGCTCAGGGACCACTTCGCGTACCCGAAGTCGATCACCCGCGAGCAGGTCATGGGGAAGTATCAGCTCGTGTTCGAGCACGACCGTGCGGGCCGGCTGGTGGACGCCCAGGAATTCCGTTTTCTGGAGTTCGAACGGCGCCGGTTCTCGGATCGGCTGCTGGCCGAACTGGAGGCGGGGGCGCGGGAGTCGGTGGACGTGCGGCGTGATACCGTCGTGGTACGCCACGTCTATACCGAGCGCCGGGTGACGCCGCTCGACGTGTTCCTGCGGACGGCTCCGATGGACGACGCCGTGCGGGCGGTGCTGGACTATGGCGCGGCGGTGAAGGATCTGGCGGCGACCAACATCTTTCCGGGCGACCTGCTGCTCAAGAACTTCGGCGTCACGCGCCACGGCCGGGTGGTGTTCTACGACTACGATGAGATTGCGTTGCTGACGAGTTGCACGTTCCGGCGCCTGCCGGACGCGCGGGACGACATCGAGGAACTGTCGGACCAACCGTGGTTTTCCGTCACGGACGGCGACGTGTTCCCGCAGGAGTTCGGCGCGTTTCTCGGCCTGACTGGGCCGATCCGCGAGGCATTCCTGGCGGTGCATGGCGATCTGCTGGATGTGGACTTCTGGCACGCGCGCCAGGCGGCGATCCGCGCCGGCGTCGTGATTGACCTGTTTCCCTATGGTGCTGATCAACGTCTGCGGGCCGTCACTCGCCCGCGGACCCTTTCCTGACGAGGCTCACCGTTATCATGCCTGAGAACGTTTCCGCGCAGCCCATCACCTTGACGCACGGCGTCCTGACCGTGCCGGATTACCCCGTGATCCCGTTCATCGAGGGAGACGGCACCGGGCCGGACATCTGGCGAGCCAGCGTACGGGTCTTCGACGCGGCCATTGCGAAGGCGTACGGGGGTGCGCGGAAGGTCGAGTGGCGCGAGGTGCTGGCCGGGCAGAAGGCCTACGACCTGGAGCAGAGCTGGCTGCCGCAGGCCACGATCGATGCGTTCCGCCAGTATCTGGTCGGCATCAAGGGGCCGCTGACCACGCCCGTCGGGGGCGGCATGCGGTCGCTCAACGTGGCGATGCGCCAGCTTCTGGACCTGTACGTGTGCCTGCGTCCCGTGCGCTGGTTCAAGGGCGTGCCCTCGCCGGTCAAGACTCCCGAGAAGATCGACGTCGTGATTTTCCGTGAAAACACCGAGGACATCTACGCCGGCATCGAGTGGGAGGCGGGATCCGAGGGCGTGAAGAAGCTGCTGGCATTCCTGAAGCAGGAGTTCCCGCAGATGCACCAACGCGTACGGTTCCCTGAGACGAGCGGCGTTGGCCTCAAGCCCGTGTCGCGCGAGGGCAGCGAGCGGCTGATCCGGTCCGCCATCCGCTACGCGATCGCGGAAAAGCGGAAGAGCGTGACGATTGTCCACAAGGGCAACATCATGAAGTTCACCGAGGGAGCCTTCCGGAACTGGGGCTATGCGCTGGCCGTGCGCGAGTTCGGCGACCAGACCTACACCTGGGACCAGTGGGAGGCGACCAAGGCGGCGAAGGGTGAGGCGGCGGCCAATGCCGAGCAGAAAGCGGCACTGGCCGCGGGCAAGGTGCTCATCAAGGACGCCATCGCGGACATCGCTCTGCAGCAGCTCCTGACCAGGCCGGACGAGTTCGACGTCGTGGCCACGCTGAACCTGAATGGCGATTACATGTCGGACGCCGTGGCTGCGCAGGTCGGCGGCATCGGCATCGCCCCCGGCGGCAACATCAACTACGAAACGGGCCATGCCGTCTTCGAGGCGACGCACGGCACGGCGCCGAAGTACGCCAACCTCGACAAGGTGAACCCGTGCTCGGTCATCCTCTCTGGCGAGATGATGTTCCGCTACATGGGGTGGACCGAAGCGGCCGACCTGATCATCGCTGGTATCGACGGCGCGGTGGCCGCCGGGACGGTGACGTATGATTTCGCCCGGCTGATGCAGGGCGCCACGGAAGTGTCGACGTCGGAGTTCGGAAACCGCATCATCGCCCACATGGGTTGAGTGAGAGAGTAGAGGAGCAGACATGAGGAACTGGACATTGGCGGCAGCGCTGGGGGTGATGGTGGCCCTGTCGGCGGGTGTGATGGCGCAGCAGAAGAAGGCGACGCTCACGGCCCTGGACTACGCGGAGATCAACCAGCTCTACATCCGCTACAACTACGGCATCGATACCCACGGCGACAACGGCATGATGTGGGCCGGCTCCTTCACCAAGGACGGGGTGTTCGACCTCGGGGGCGGGAAGAGGTTTGTGGGCCGTGAGGCCCTGCTGGGCTTCGCGCACGGGGTTGGGAAGTCGAACAACACCGCTCCGCATCACTTTGCCACCAATATCCGGATCGAGCCGTCACCGGAAGGGGCGGTCGGGAGTGCCTACTTCTTCAATGTGCCCACGCCGGAACCGGGCAAGCCTGCAGGCATTACCCAGACCGGCACCTATGAGGACGTCATCGTGAAGACGCCGGAGGGCTGGCGCTTCAAGGAGCGCAAGTTCCACACGAACGCGTTGCCGCCATCGATGATCGGCCAGGTCAGCGCTCGTTAGTCCTTCACCTCACCGGGGCGCCGCAGGCGCGACTGCCCCAGACTCATGGAACGGGAGCTGAGCATGACGAATCGAATGTATGGATGGTTGGGCCTGGCGCTGCTGGCGTCGGCCTGTGGTGGTGGCGCGACGCCGGAACCGGTGGCGGCTCCGGCTGCAGCGCCGGCTGCCGCGGCGGCGGCGAAGCGGGTCTTCTTCGTGGAGCCGGCCGACGGCGCCAGCGTGAAGAGTCCCGTGCACTTCGTGTTCGGTGTCGACGGCTTTACGATCTCGCCGGTGCCGGAGGGCACGGTGGAGCATGCTCGTGACGGCATGGGCCACCATCACCTGGGCGTCGACACCAACTGCCTGCCAGAGGGGGCACCGATTCCGAAGGGCACGCCGGGCTGGATCCATTTCGGGAAGGGCGACACCACCATCGACATGCAACTGACCCCGGGGCCGCACACCTTCGCGCTGCAGACGGGCAATGACCTGCACGAGCCGGTGGCCGGCCTCTGCCAGGTACTGACGATCACGGTCGAACCGTAGTCGTCCCTTCTACCTCACGCCTTCGACGAACGATAGAAGGGCGGCACCCCCCTCAGGGATGCCGCCCTTGCTGTTTTCGGCCCGAGCGTGTTCGCGAGGTCAGACGCCGTCGCTGTGGATGTAGGCCTCTTCTCCGTGCTGGCTGAGGTCCATGCCGATGGCTTCCTCGTCCTGGCTCGCCCGGAGCGGCGTCACCAGTCCGATGAGCTTGAGGAGTACCGCGCTTGCCACGCCGCTGTAGAGGATGGCTGCGCCCACGGCGGCCGCCTGGATTGCGAGCTGTCCGGGATTGCCGAACAGCGCGCCGTCGGCGACGCCGTTGATGGCCTTCTGCGCAAATACGCCGGTGAGGAGGGCGCCAACCGTACCGCCGAATCCGTGCGCCGCCACCACGTCCAGTGAATCATCCAGGAACGTCTTGGCGCGCCACAGCAGGGCAAAGTAGCTCGGCACGGCGGCGATGGCGCCGAGGGCGATGGCACTCATCGGGCCAACGAAACCCGCCGCTGGCGTGATGGCGACCAGACCCACGACGATAGCCGTGGCGGCTCCGACGGCCGTCGGCTTCTTGCCGCGCATGGCATCCAGCAGCGTCCAGGCGACGAGGGTACCCATCGGGGCGAGGAACGTCGTCGTGAAGGCCAGGCCCGCGATGGCGTTGGCTCCCAGTGCGCTTCCGGCGTTGAAGCCGAACCACCCGAAGTAGAGCAGGCCCGCGCCCAGCAGCGTGAAGGGGACATTGTGGGGCAGCATCGCCGCCTTGCCGTAGTCACGCCGGGGGCCCACGATCAGGACCGCGACCAGCGCGGCGACGGCGGCATTGATGTGCACGACCGTGCCGCCGGCGAAGTCGAGCGCGCCCATCTTGAAGAGCCAGCCGCCGCCCCAGACCCAGTGGGCAACTGGGGCGTAGACCACCAGCGACCAGAGCGTGATGAACGCCAGGTACGCGGGGAAGCGCATGCGCTCGACGATAGCGCCGGAGATGAGCGCCGCCGTGATGATGGCGAAGGTGCCTTGATAGGCCATGAAGAGGTAGTGGGGAATCGTGCCCTGCGCCTCGAGCCCCACGCCCTTGAGGGCGAAGCGGGAGAGATCGCCCAGCCAGTCGTTGCCAGTGGCAAACGCCAGGGAGTAGCCGGCCACGGCCCAGGCCACGCCGACAAAGCCGATGGCGGCGAAGCTCATCATCATCGTGTTGAGCGCGTTCTTGGCCCGGACCAGGCCGCCGTAGAAGAAGGCGAGCGCGGGCGTCATCAGGAGAACCAGGGCCGTGGAGACCAGCATCCAGGCTGTGTCGGCGGCGTTGAGTGTCATCGTGGACCTCACTTAGTAGTGTTTAGGAACGTGCCGGTGTGGCCGGCGAGAGTGTAGACCGTGCGCCGCGGCTTCTACAAGGATGGCCGCAGTACAGAAATGCAGGCGCCGGCCACATGGCCGGCGCCCGCGAACCTGAACGCCTGCGGTATTACTTCGAGCTGAAGGCGTAGACCATGCTGGCCGTGAAAGTGTTCTGGTTGTTGACCGCGTTGCCGTTCTTCGTGAAGACGTCCACGTCGGACCAGTCGCGGCGGAACTCGACCTTGAAAATGACGCCCTCGGAAGACTTGAATTCGCCTGTCAGCGTGAAGTCCTTCAGCTTCTGGACCGCACCGCTCACGAGTCCGCCGCCGTCGTCGAAGTACTCGAAGCGGGGCGCGACGGCGAACACCGGCGTCACCTGGCCGCGCATGTAGAGCACAGTCGACATCCAGTCGACGTCGCTGCCGGCCACCGTGTCCCTCGCGTAGTAGAGGTCCGCGCCGAGCGAGACCTTGTCGGTCGGGTTGAATGCGAGGTTCGTGTTGGTCAGGAACCGCTTGTCGTCCGTGTTGCCGTCCTGCTCCGGTCCGAAGAGCACATTCTCAGCGATCGTCAGCTTGCCGGTCGGCTTCAGGATGATGCTGCCGCCCACGGTCTTGCCGGCATTGTTGTCTCCGGCCTGGCCGCTCCAGCCGTTCACCAGCATCGCGCTGAGCGACACCTTGTCGTTCGGGGTGTAGCCCAGGCGCGCACCCACGTGGTAGAAGGGCCCGAGGGCGTAGCTGAACGCCCGTGAGTAGTTGAAGTCCAGGTTCGACTCGGTCAGCTCAAATCCCACGGGTGTGACGAACTTGCCGAAGTCGAGGGTCAGCCCAGATCCGACTGGCGCCAGGTAGCTCACGTACGCCTGCTGCACGTTCACCAGCGCGTTGTTGTCGAGGAGGTCGGTGTTGAAGATCTGGGCGACCTGGCCGTAGCCGAGGTCGAACCGGAAGCCGACACGGTCCTCGGCGGTTGCGGCCTTGTTCATGGCCAGTTCCAGATACGCCACGCTGAACTGGTTGTGGCGGACGTCGAAGTTCCGGAGCGGCGTCATCGTGCCGGTGGCCGGCTCATTGAAGTTGTAGGTGTAATAGGCGTCTACCAGGCCAGTAAGTTCGACCTTCTTGAAGAAGGAGACGCCGGGCGGGGGCTCGGCCGCAGGCGGATCCTGCGTGACGGTTGCTTCCGCGGCCGGTGCCTCGGTGGCCACCGTCGTTGCGGCGTCGGTTCCGGCTGCCTGTGCCTGGGTCGCAGTCAACAATGCCGCGCATGCGAATGCGGCCACCGCTCCGGCAAAGGCGCGGGCTGGCGTCAGGGTCGTCGGTTGGTGTTTCACGTCTCTCCTCCATGTAGTTAAGGGCACGATCAGAGCTTCACCGTGGGATAGAGCAAGAAGGAGGCCCAGCTAGGCGCTGGGGTGACGCCAGGCGATAAGTTCCTTGTGCAAGAATGACTTGCGGTCCAAGCGCCTGAGCCAGGACTGGTCGCTCGAAGGCACAATGTTGTTCGTTCTAGAAGTGTGATCGACTCAAATGTCCGATCAGGGCAGATCTGGGATCCACGGGCCGCGGGTGACCCCGTGTTGGCCCGGCGAGCCACCGCCTGGTGAGTGCCCATTCTTGTCCCTTGTGGTTTCCTATATGACGAACATGTCGATGATGAGGATTCGGCCAAGCGCGAGGCTGGTGCCGGGGCTGGCGGTGCTGGCCGTGCTGCTCGGCCCGCGGCCCGCGGTGGCCCAGCCAGATGGCGACCGGCACGTCTGGGTGCAGGCGGTTGCCGTGCTCGCGGTCTCCGAGAACTGGCGAGTGCACCTGGAGGAGCAACCCCGCTGGTTCGACGACGGCACGGCGCTGTTCCAGAACCTCCTGCGAACGGCCGTGGGCCGGCGGGTGGGGGGACGTGCCTCGGTCTGGGCCGGTCACGCGTGGGTGGCGAAGCCACAAGGGACGGGCGTCAGGCATGAGCAGCGTGCGTGGCAGCAGGTGCTGGTGACGCCGCCGCCGGCCAGGGGCTGGGTCACATCGCTGCGATGGCGGCAGGAGCAGCGCTGGCAGCCGGACTGGGATGGCACCTCCCATCGGATCCGGCTGATGGGCCGGGCGGCGCGTCCCATCGGCACCTCCCCTTGGCTGGCGGTGCTCTGGGACGAGGCGATGGTGACCCTGAGTGCGACCGGAGGCGGTCCCCCGACGGGTTTCGATCAGAACCGGTTGTTCGGAGGTGTCTCCCGGCGTGTGTCGCCCCACGCCACGGTGGACGCGGGCTACCTGTGGTTCGCCGTGCGGCAGCCATCCGGCCAGCGCTCGGATGGACACGTCACGCTTGCGACCGTGAACCTTACCTTTTGACGGCGGGGTCCACCTTCAGGACATGTGCCTGGACTGGTTCGTCCAGGAACTCGTCGGCCGGATGCAGCAGGGTGCCTGGCGCGAATCCGAGGATGACCAGCGCGGCCAGTAGCATGACGGCGACGGCGCGCTCCCGCAGCGAGAGATCGGGCGCCAGCAGACGGGTGGTGCGCCGCCCCAGAAAGATCTTCGAGTAGGCCGTCAGCGAGGCCACGGCCAGGAGTGCGGCTGACACGATGGCACCGACGGTGGCGGCCGGACTCTGCATCCACAGCGTGTGGAGCAGGAGATCGTCGGCGACGAACCCGGCCGTGCCCGGCATGCCGACGCCTGCGGCGGCGAAGAGGCCGAAGCAAGCGGCCAGTGTCGGCAGGGCGTGGACGCGCCCTCCGTGCTGGGTGAAGTCCACCGGGCCCACCCGCTCTTCCAGTGACGTGATGGTGATGCCGAGCCCGCCGAGTGCGAGCATCATGGCCACGGCGACCAGCAGCGCCGCTGCGAAGTTGTGGAGGCTGGCCGCGCCCACCGCGGCGAGCAGCAGCCCGGCATGGAGGGCCGTCGAGGCCCGGTACAGGCCGCGGAGATCCTTCTGCACCAGCGACAGCAGTGCCGCAGCGAAGGCCGCTGCCACCCCGTACCGGACAAGTGGCTGGGCGAGGGCCACGGCTTCGGCCTCATGCGCCACGAACCGCAGGTGGACAAAGACGAGCGCCAGCGTGGTAGCCAGTTGCTGGGTCTGGACGACGGGCGCGCGCTCGCAGAGGCTGGCCACCCCGATGTGGAAGGGAAGCACACCGGCCCGCACGGCCAGGAGCACGCACGACAGGGCGAAGGCGGCGGTCGTGTGCCCGGCGGCGAGCGTGAGGGCGGTGGCGGCCGCCAGTGCGGCGGATACGATCAGCACGGCGCTGCCGGTCCGCGTGAAGCGCGCGGCCGTCACCGCATGCAGCAGCGCGGTCACGCCAATCGCCGCGTAGGCGACGCGGCCGTCCGATGCGAAGAGTGTGACACCGACCATGAGGGCAATTCCGGCGAGCCACGGCAGTCGGGCCGCCCGCTGGCTCGTGACCGCGGAGGCGACGAGCAGCAGCAGGCAGACGGCCAGGACCTCCCAGGGTGCCGATACGGCGTCCATCACGACGGCCTCCGATCCGCCGACAGCAGGCGCCGCAGACGGCCATCCATGGCGTCGAGCCAGCGCGCCAGCGCGAGCACCGGCGTCATCGTCTGCGCCAGCCGGTCATCCAGCCTGAGCCGGTGCAGGGACTGGGCGTAGAGCACCGCTGCCAGCCGGGGCGCCACCCGTGCGAGGAGTGGATCGGTGGCGGGCCCGTGGCCCATCCGGTGGCTGTCGTGAATCATGTTCGGCGCCTTCAGGTACTGACCGAGCCGCAGCAGGGCGTGGCACACCAGATGGGTGAGCGCCAGTTCCGTCCAACCCAGGCAGATCTCGGCAAGGATGAGGCCCACCTGGGTGAGCGTGGCGTGGGCGAGCGCCCCTTTGGCGTCCGTGTGCGTACGCGCAACGGTCGCGGCATAGACCGCGGTGGCGAGACCGACGGCGACTCCGGCAACCCGGGCGGTCGGCGATACCGCCAGCACCGGCCACACCCGGAGCAGCAGGAACAGGCCCGCGTGAATGGAAACCGCGCCGTAGAAGAGCGCGCTCGAGGGGGTCGGTCCTTCCATGGCCCTGGGCAGCCACTCCGAAAACGGCAGTTGGGCGGATTTTCCGAGTGCGGCCAGCAGGAAACACAACGCGATCAGCGTGCTACCCGCGGGGGAAAGAGTCGCCGCCTGGTCCAGCGCCGAGAAGCGGGCTGACCCGAGCATTTCGAAGGTGACGACGGTCGCGATGAGGAGCCCGGTGTCCGCCAGTCGGTAGGTGGCGAACGCGCGGATGGACGAACGGACCGGCTCGTCGCGCTCGTGGAAGAACCCGATGAAGAGTGCGGAGGCGATCCCGATGAGCTCCCAGCCGGCGAAGAACAGCTCCAAGGCGCCTGCCAGCCCGATGAGCTGCGTGCCGGTGGCGAACATGCCGAGCACGGCGAAGAAGCGTGTGAACCCCGGCTCCTTGTGGAGGTAGGACCGGGAGAACCGCGCGATGACGGTGGTCAGCGTCGAGGCCAGCACCGAGATCGTCACGGCCAGCCCGTCCACGAGCAGCACCGCGGGAATCTGGTAGTCGTGGATCAGGAGCCAGCTGCCGAAGTCGACCTCGCCGCCGAGGGGTTCGCCGGCCACACCGAAAAAGAGGGCCAGCGAAGTCCAGCTGGCGAGCGTGGACGCGATGAGCCCGCTCATGATGAGGCGGTAGGTGGTCTCCTCCGAAGGCTCGCGAGGGCCGAGGAGGACGCGCCCGCCGAGCGCGAGGACCGCCACGAGCGGCGCCAGGATGCTGACCGCAAGGGCGGCGGACGTCAGGTCAGACATGGAGCGACGCCGCCGCGTGATGACCGGGACCGACCGCCGATTCAGGCAACGCGCGCCGGACCAGCGCGGGCGGCAGGTGCTCGCGTGATCGCATGTGCCACTCCGCCGAGCGCTCCACAACAGGAAGGAGCGTCGGGCGCGGCGTATACGGCACGAACGCGCCGCGCTCGAAGACCGACATCGCTCCGGTGTCCGGGTGCACCGCCACCAATTGCACCCATGCCTTGCCCACCAGTTCCGCCACCTCGGGCTGGCGCGAGGCGATGCCAAGCAGCGCCGCCTCCGTCGCATCCACGATCAGCAGGAGCCGCATCGGCTCATGGATCTCGACCATCTGCAGCGGCAGCCCCGTCCGCAGGTCGCTCTGGTGGCCATTCATGACACCAACCAGGCCCGTGACGTTGTGCGGCAGCTTGGTACCGCATCCGAAGACCTCGTTGTCGACCGACGAGAAGTAGTACTCGAGGCTGATCCCAGCACCCACCGGGCCCACGGCGGCCAGGATCCGCTCGAGCACGGCGTCGTTGGTGTCACACGCCGGGTCGTAGCTGACGAGGAACGCGCGCCGGTCCAGGTGGAGTCCCCGGGTCAGCGACCGTCGCCCAACGATGCAGATGGCGTTGGTGCAGTGGCCGTACTCCGGCCGCGGCTGTGCGAGGTGGGCGGAGCGCCCCTCCACGTGCTGGAGCGCGTCGTCCGGCGTGATCTCGAGTGGCGCATTGTCGAACCGGCGGCAGCGCTCCTGGGCGCTGTCGCGCCGAGCGCGTTCCAGGCCGCGCCACGCGTCATCGAAGGCGGCGGCATGGGCCGACGGGAGCAGTTCCAGGTCGTAGCAGATCACGCTGTCGTCCGCGGTGTCGTGCAGCGCGCCGATGAACCACGTCCCGTCGGGAATGTCGATGCCGCGCTGCCGCACGCCTTCGCGGACGTCCGGCCGATTGGCCATCTCCGCGAAGAGCCGCGCGTTGGCGCCGCCGCGGCGGCCGCCGCACGCCCCGCAGTCGTGGGCGGACTCGTGAGGGTTATTGAGGCTCGTGGAGCCGTGTCCGATGACGACGACAATCGGCGCGAACTCGCGCACCAGGCCGATGTTGCGCAGCGTGCCCGTCACGCGGTCCACCGACTCGGTCAGTGAGAAGCCGAGCGGCTTCCGTCCGGCCCCCTCGTTGGCCGTCTCACCGGAGTTGAACGAGGAGAGGCGCGTGTCGGGCCGGGGCGCGATCGTCGAGATGAGGCGGCTGCCCAGCGCGGAGATCGAGCGTGGAGCGACCACGTGTGCCAAGGTCTTGATGCCCGACAGCGGACCGACCAGAAACGACGTCCAGGCGCCGCCGGAGAGTGTCCGCGACGTCCGGCCGATGTGGCGCTCCCAGTCGTGCCACTGATCCCGGAGGCGATTGCGCAGCAGATGCCAACGCCGGTGCGTGTAGATGGGCCGCTCGTGGACCTCGTGCGCCGGCGTGACGACCACAGGGCAGTGCGCCGCCGGCTCCCGGTCGTAGAGGCCCTGATAGTCGATGGCCACGCCGAAGAAGCCGGCGACGCCATAGGTCAGGAAGTCCGCACGCTGTTCCTCGATGGCCCGGCGGATGGATTCCTCGCGTTCATCAATGCAGAAGACAAACTGAGCGCGTGGCGGAAGGCTCGCGGCGTCCTCCGGCAGGGCGCGCCTGGCGGCGAGCGCATCCAGAATCGTATGGCGGTAGGTCCGCTCGTACGCATCCTGGAACACCTGGCGGCGCACGAGCGGGGGGCACTCTGCACACGCAGCCCACAGGAGGCGAAGGTCGTCGCCGGTGAGCGCTGCGACCGCGGCCGCGTGCAGGCCGGCCGCGCGGGCGAGCCACCAGAGCAGGTGCGCATCGAGGATGGGGTTGCGCGGGTCGGGCGAAGGCCCCCGCTGCCGGAGGGCTGCCCAGTTGATGTCAAGGTCGCGTTCCCGACACGCATGCCGCACGGCACTGCGCTCGATGAGCAGTCGGACCGCGAGAAATTCCACCAACGTCGGATGACCCTCCGCGTGATGCTCCTCGGGGTGACGCTCCAGACGGGAGAACATGCCCGCCCAGCCGGGCAGGGCCAGGGCCGTGGCGAGCAGGAACGGCTCGATGTCGTCACCGCGTACGCCAAGCGAGTCCAGCACGTCCCGGATGACAACCGTCGCGCTGGTGCCGTCCGGGATAGCGCGCAGGTCGTCGGCCAGGCCCGCGCACGCGCGTGGCGCCGCGGTCCCTTCGGTGTAGTGCGCGCGCGTGGCGCGCAGAAAGCCGAGTGCACGGGCTGGCATCGGCATGTGCGCCTGTCCATGATCGAGGAACCGGGACCCGATCCGGATGAGTTCGCCATGCACCGTCACGTCCGTATCGTCGGCTCCCAGCGCCACCAGTACGTCGCGATGGCGCCTGATGGTCCGGTGATCGGCAGGACTGGGTACCGGTCCGGCCGCCACTCGGGATCTGCAGGCGTCGAAGAGCGGCAGGTCACTGCAGACGGCCGCGGTGCCACGGCGGAGCGTGTAGGCGAGCCCAGCCGCGTCGTCAGGGTCGCAGTCGGCCGTGATCAAGGTCTGCCACAGCAGACGCCGTGTCAGGCTCCGGAGGATGGGCTCCTGCCCCTGGTCACCCAGTGCCGCATCGATTTCCACCAGGACGTCGGCCTCCACGATCCGGCCGGACCTGAGGTGTGCCCGAAACTGGTCGAGGTCGAGGTACGGCTTCGCACCCAGTGCGGCGGCGCCGGCCTGGACCCCCTCGTGGAACGGAAGGTGCTGGAACGCGTGGAGGGTGTTGTGGTGAATGAAGACGCCGATCGGCCCCTGATCAGGCAGGATGCCGTGCGCGCGGGCGATGGCCCGCGCGACCGGATCGACATCCTCGGCCGCGTGCGTGGGGCTGGTCACGGTCAGTGACCACCGGTGCCTTCCGCGTGGGTCATGTCGATGCCCGTGATGCGCACCGTGATGTTGCGGTGGGCGGCATCGGCCCTGAAGCGCGCCAGCATCTCCTTCACGTCGTGATCGATGTACTCCTCGGTGCCGTCGATCTCGACGCGCTCGCCATCCTTGACGCTGTCGAGGACGGCCACGATGCCCGGCTTCGACACGAAGGTGCCGTCACGGCGGAAGCGGACCCGGAGGATGCCGGTTCCTGCGTCACGTTCGGCCACGACGGCCCGCTTCGAGTTCTCGAAGAGGATGAATCCGACGCCGATGGCGATGCCGACGATCACGCCCTTGAGCAGATCCAAGGCGAGTACCGCACCGATCGTGAGGGCGAACGGCAGGAACTGCGACACGCCGAGCCTGGCCTGGAGCCGGAAGAGGGCGGGCTTGGCGAGATTCAGGCCGACCTGAATGAGGACCGCCGCCAGGCAAGCCAGGGGAATCTGGTTCAGCAGTGCCCCGGCGAACACCACGGCGACCAGGAGCAGGACGCCATGAATGAGGGCCGACAGCCGCTCGCGGCCCCCGGCGGCCACATTCGCGCCGCTGCGGACGATGACGGCCGTCACCGGCAGGGCCCCGAGGATTCCGCAGAGGGCATTGGCGGCGCCCTGGGCCAGGAGTTCGCGATCCGGCGGGCTGTGGCGCCGCAGCGGATCAAGGCGGTCCACCGCCTGCAGTGAGAGCAGGGTCTCGATACTGGCCACGATGGCGATTGTCGCGCCCGTGACCCACACGGCCGGATTCGTGAACGCCGCCATGTCGGGCCTGGGCAGGGCGGCGCGAAGCGCGCTGATCCCTCCGAGCGGCACGCTGACGAAGTGTTCAGGCGCCAGGGTCAGGCCGGACAGGCCCTTGAAGGCGGCGGCCAGGCCGCTGGCCACCAGCACGACCACGAGGGCGGGGGAGAGAAACTTGAACTGCTTCAGCGGCGTGTAGGCCCACCCGTACAGGATGGCGAGCGATATGACGCCGATGGTCATTGCCCCCGTGTGGAGTTGGCTGGCAATGGTGCCGAGTCCTCCCGTGGCGCCGAACAGAGCCGGCAGCTGCTTCCAGATGATCGTGATGCCGATTGCGGCCAGCATTCCCTTGATCACGGCCGACGGCACGAGGTCGGCGAATCGGCCGGCGCGGAGCGCACCCAGGGCGACCTGCAGGCCACCGGCGATGAGAACCGCCGTCAGGAACGGGGAGATGCCGCCCAGTCGTTCGACTTCCACCAGGACGATCGACGTCAGGCCTGCCGCCGGTCCGCTGACTGAGAGAGGCGAGCGGCTGAGCCAGGGGATGACAAGTCCGCCGACGACACCGGCCACAAGGCCCGAGACCGGCGGCACGCCGCAGGCGACGGCAATGCCCAGGCACAGCGGCAACGCGACGAGAAAGACCACGATGCCGGCGACGGCATCGTCTTTGACGTATCCGAACATGGATGGCTGGTGATGCATGAATCCCTCACGGCACCTGGACGGCGAACCACGCGCCGACCGTCAGGTGGGCGGCAACGCTGTCAATTGATTGAGACGAGACGAACGTCACAGGCCAGCGGCAGTGCGTGCCGGGGTCAGGCCTGAAGAAGGGTCAGCCCCGAAGAGGGGGACCACGCGGAGACCAGCCGCGCGAGGGTGCCGGCGTGATCCTGGCGGAGGGAGTGAGTCGGCAGAGGCCGCGGGCCGTGGTGTCGCGGCCGAAGGTCTGCGAGGGCCGCGGCGGGGCGGCTGGAGCAGGCCACTGGTCTGGCCCGTCCGGACGGGCTGTCGACATTTCGCTGCGAGTGCCGGATGCGTCCGCGCATCGGACCCGGTCGGGGTCGACGCTGGTGGCCTCAGAGTCCTGGCGCTGAAGGAGCGCGCGCGTGGCCCGTGCGACGGCCGGCCGGACAGGGCGGACGTCGCGCGAACGGCGAGCCGACGCGGGGGCTATGGAGGCGAGGGCTGCCAGCAGCGCGAGGGCCGTGGCAAGTTGGGCGAATAAGGAGCGCATCCGGAAGGGTTAGCCTAATGTGAACCCCGCGGGTGGGTCAAACGAGCCCTTAGCGTCAGGTAAGGCACGAAGGCAGAGGTGCAGTATCGTCGGCATGACATTTCATAAGAACAATTGTGTTCACGACGACCCGGCTGGAACCTCGGGCACGCTGACAGTCGCAAGTCGTTGGATCCACGTGTGTTTGACCATGACAGCCCGGTTACCGGAAGGCCAGGCGGTGACGTGGCCTCGCTCTTGCTGCTCATCAGCCTCGATGCGCAGCCGGTGGGTAGGATAGCCTTGGCCGGTCCGCGCTCCGCCATCATGTCGACCATCGAGCCAGCGCCATCGCCCTTGAACGATGTACGTGTGGCCTTGCGCCAGGCGCGCGACGAGTTCTCATCGAACGCCGACCGTGGCGCTGGAGGGCTGCGTGCCCACCAGCGTCTCGCGGACGCGCTCGACGGGATCCTCGGCATGATTGCGGCGAAGGCTCTGGCTCCCGGGCCGTCCGGCGTGGCCCTCATTGCCGTCGGGGGTTATGGCGGGCGGAAGCAGTGTCTTCATTCCGACGTGGACCTGCTGCTGACCTTTGCCGGAGCGATCGGGGACGAGGAGGAGCGCATCGTCAACGCCGTGCTCCTGCCGCTCTGGGATCTCAAGCTCATGGTGGGTCATCACGTCCGGACGCTGGCGGATTTCGATGCCGTCGAAGCCGACAATCCGGAGTACGTGCTGGCGCTGCAGACGGCGCGATTCGTGGCGGGTGATCCAGCCGTCTTCGACCAGGTGTGCAGCCGGACGCTGGCTGCTGGGTCGGTGGGAGGCGAAGCGGTACTCGAAGCCCTGCTGCCGCTCACCGACGAGCGCCACGGCAAGTTCAACCGCACCATCTATCAGCTCGAGCCGGACATCAAGGACGCCCCGGGTGGACTGCGTGACATCGGAGCCGCCCGGATGCTGCTTGGACTGGCCGCGGAGGGCAACGGCGCCGAGGACGCGGCCCTGGACCGGCTCGACCAGGCCGAGGACGTGCTGCTCCGGATTCGCGCCATCCTTCACTGCGAACAGGGACGCAACCTGAATGTCCTGACCCACGAGCTGCAGGAGCGGGTGGCTGACCGGCTGCGGTATCCGGGGGCGCAGCGGCAGCAGCGGGTGGAGGCCCTGATGGGGACGTATTTCCGGCATGGCCGGGCCGTGGCCCGGGAGCTGGACCGCGCCCGGACGCGGGCCGGATCGGGGGTGCAGGACACCATGAGCGTGGTCCTCGGCTCGAACCTCGAGCTGACGGCTGACGGCGTCCGGTTCGTGGATCGTGAGCGGGCCGCCGCCGAGCCGGCCTCGTGGCTGGCCGCATTCACGGGCGCCGCGGAACACAACGCCAGGGTGTCGTACGACGCGCTCGACGTGTTCGAGCGCAACGCCGTGCGGTACTCGCCGCTGGACCTGATGCCGGCCGAAGAGCACAGGCGCAGTCTCATGCACCTGCTGCAGCCTCGGCAGGGCCTCTACGCCCGGCTGTCGGAAATGCACGATTGCGGCGTGCTGACGACCATCTTTCCCGAATTCAAGGCCATCTCGGGACTGGTGATCCGTGACTTCTTCCACAAGTACACGGTCGACGAGCACACGCTGCTGACGATCCGCGGCCTGGAGCGGCTCGTCGCGCCGCCGCCCGGGCGCGAGCGGATGGCGTCGCTGCTGGCGGGCCTGCGCGCGCCGGAACTGCTCGTCCTCGCGTTGCTGTATCACGACGTCGGGAAGTGGAAGGACGACAAGCACGACGAGGAGAGCGTCCGGATGGCCCTGCCGATGCTGGACCGTCTCGGGCTCCCGGCCGAAGACCGTCAGACAGTCCTGTTTCTCATCGGGCAGCATCTCCAGATGTCGAAGGTGGCGTTCCGCCGCGATACGGAGGATCCCGAGGTGGTCCGGCAGTTCGCCGCGCTCGTCGGGACGGAAGAGCGGCTGCAGTTGCTGTGCCTGATGACTACCGTGGATGTCGAGGCCGTGAGCACCGACACGCTGACCCCGTGGAAGGAGGAGTTGATGTGGCGGCTCTACATCGACGCCTACAACCAGCTCACGCGCGGATACGGCGACGACGTCATCGAGGGATGGAGCGCGGCCGAGGCGCTGCAGCACACGCGACCCGATGACATCGGTGCCGGCGAGCTGACGCGCATGCTCGAGGGGTTTCCGCGCCGGTACCTGGCGATGTTCGATGCGGAGCGCATCTACCGGCACGTGCGCCTGGCGCGGGACATTCACGCGGACGAAGTGCACCTGTTCCTCGAACCCAGGCGCGACGCGTGGGAGCTGACCGTGGTCACGCTGGACAAGCCGTTCCTGTTCGCCAACATCTGCGGCGTGCTGTCCTACTACGGCATGGATATCCTGCGCGTCAGCGCGATGACCAGCCCGTCCGGGCTCGTCGTGGACGTGTTCCAGTTCGCCGACCACGAAGGCTTCTTTCGCTTCAACCCGGATGCCACCGAGCAGGTAGAGGAGACGCTGCGTGATGTGGTCGCCGGCCGGCAGGACGTGGCGGTGCTGCTCAGGCGCAAGGCGCGGAGCGTGCTGCGGCGGCCGGGCCCGCGCCGCGTCGCCTCGGCCGTGACCCTCGACAACGAGCACTCGCAGCGCTATACGGTGCTCGAGATCGTGACCGAAGATGCCCTGGGCCTGGCACACCGGATCAGCCAGGTGCTCTCGCAGCACGGATGCGACGTGGACTTGGTGCTACTCTCAACGGAAGGCAAGAAGGCCATCGACGTCTTCCATCTCACACAGGCGGGGGCCAAGTTGACCGGCACCGCCCAGATGGCGCTGAAACTGGACCTCGAACGCATGCTGGAGGAAGGCTATGAAACTCATTAAGGCGATCGTCCGCCCGAACAAGGTCGACGACATCAAGGACGCACTCGACAAGCTGCATGTGTCGGGCATGACGGTCACCGAGGTTCGGGGGCATGGGCGCCAGAAGGGTCACACCGCCGTCTACCGCGGCAAGGAATACAACGTCAGCCTGCTGCCCAAGATGCAGATCGAAGTCGTGGTCGCCGAGGACCTCCTGGACTCCGTCGTCCAGGCGGTCATTGCCGCCGCGCGCACCGGGGAAATTGGCGACGGCCGCGTCTTCGTGCTGCCGGTCGAGCAGAATTACCACATCCGCACGGGCGAACGGGACGCGTAAGCAGGGCTCGGGACGCCGGTGCCGGCGTTCCAAGCCCCGGCCTACTGTCGGAAGCGGCGCCAGTCGATGCCGTGTCGCTCCACCTGGTAGTTGAGGATGCGGCGGGTCGTACTGAGCATCCGCGCGGCCTTGGCGCGGTTGCCGCGGGTGGTCTTGAGCGCGTCCTGCAGGAGGTCGCGCTCGTAGGCCGCCAGGGCGTCCTTGAGTGACAGACGCATCGTGGTGCCGGTGGCCTCGGCCGTCTGCAGCGTGGGCGGCAGGTGATGCGCGTGCAGCACGTGGCCATCGCAGACGAGGACGGCGCGCTCGACGGCGTTTTCCATCTCCCGCACATTGCCGGGCCAGTGATAGCTGGTCAGCATGTCGATGGCCGGCGTCGAGATTCTCCTGATGCTCTTCCCCTGCTCTCTTGAGAACTTGTCGAGAAAGTGGTCCGCCAGCAGCAGGAGGTCGGACTTCCGGTCGCGCAGCGGGGGGACGAAGATGGAGAAGACGTTGAGGCGGTAGTACAGGTCCTCGCGGAACGTTCCCGCCGCGATCATCTGCTCCATGTCGCGATGCGTGGCGGCAATCAGTCGGACGTTGGAACGGATCGTCTCCGTGCCGCCCAGCCGCTCGAACTCCTTCTCCTGCAGCACGCGCAGGAGCTTCACCTGCGTTGCGGCGTTCACGTCGCCAATCTCGTCCAGGAACAGCGTGCCACCCTCGGCGGCCTCGAAGCGGCCCTTCCGCCTGGCCTGGGCGCCGGTGAAGGCGCCTTTTTCGTAGCCGAACAGTTCCGATTCGATCAGGGTGTCTGGCAGCGCCGCGCAGCTGACCTTGATGAAGGGCTTGTTGGCCCTCAGCGAGTTGTAGTGCAGGGCGTGGGCGATGAGTTCCTTGCCGGTGCCCGACTCGCCCCGGATCATGACCGTCGTGTTGGTCCGGGCCACCTGGGCAATCTGCTCGCAGACCTGCCGCATCGGGCCGCTGGTGCCGAGGATGTTGGAGAAGTCGTACCGCTCCTTGAGTTCCTGGCGAAGGTGATCGTTCTCCTGGATCAGGCGATGCCGTTCGGCTTCCACCAGCCGCTGCACCTTGATGGCCTGCGACACCATGGCGGCGACGACGCCAAGGAACTTCGCGTACCGGTCGTAGTCGCGGTCGGCCTTGTAGCGGAGATCCACCCCGAGCGCCCCGATCGCCTTCTTGTTGAGGGTGATCGGCACGCAGATGTAGGTGAGCTCCTGCCGGGCGAGCTCCGGCCGGTCCGATGCGCGGTTCAGGAACAGCGGCTCGCGGCTGACCCGCTGCACGACGATGGATCGGCCCGTCTGCACGACACGGCCGGTGATGCCCTCTCCGACGGCGTAACGCGCCTTCGTGCCCGCCTTGATCAGGCCATCGGTCGCTTCGACATGAAGGTCGCGCGTGTCCTCGTCGATAAGCGCGACCATGCCCCGGACCGCACCGTGGTGCTTGCCCAGGATTTCGAGGACGTTGTGCAGCGCCGCCTTCAGATCCAGCGTGCCCGACAGCGCCCGGCTCGCCTCCAGCAGGGTCGACAGCCGGCGGACTTCGCTGGTGGTGATGTCCCCGGCGCGGTCGGTTGTGCTCATGTGTACATTATCGGCCTGTCCAGACCTACTGGATCCAGAATTGTCGATATAGGGTGAGGCGGAGGACCGTCAGGCGAAGATCTGGGCAGCGACAGCCGCCAGGTCGTCCATCCCATGCACGTCGGCCGGGCGCCGGGGAACCCGGACGCGCCGGTACCCGGCGAACACCCGGTCGATGCGCGCCAGATGCACGCGTTCCTGGACGCGGCGGGCTTCGATGAACTCTCCACGGGCCGACTCGGGGATGACCTGATTCACGATGATGCCGCCAATATCCACGCCAGTCTCCGTGAACTGTTCGACGGCTCTGATGGACTCATCGATCGGGAGTTTTTCCGGAATCAGGACCAGCACGAACGCCGTCGAGGCACGGGACGTCAGTCTTGCGCGGAAGGTTCGCAGCCGTTCGATGCGTGACTCGAGCGTGGCGATGATCTGGTCCTCGTCGCGCCGGTCGGCGGGCAGCATCGCGCGGCGGGATTCGGCCAGGGCGTGCAGCCAGGAGGTCATGGCCTCCGGCATCCGGAGCAGCGGCAGCGTGTGGCCGGTCGGCGCCGTGTCGATGACGACCAGGTCGTAATCAGAGGCGCGGTCCGCTACGAGCCGGGACAGGCGGTCGAAGAGGGCCGCATCCTCGATCCCGGGCATCGAGCCCGCCAGGTCGATCTGGCGCAGGGCCTTTGTGGCGCCGTCACCGAAGAGGGCGGTTGCCCTGGTCTTCACCTCGGCAATGTAGAGCCGCGCCTCGGCCACCGGGTCGATTTCAAGTCCTGTCAGGGACGAGGAGATCGGTGTTTCCGTGCCGCTGATAGGGAGACCAAGCACGTCGGACGTCGAATGCGCCGGGTCGGTGGAGACCAGCAGCACGCGCCGCCCCGTGCGGCTGGCCGCAAGCGCCACGGCGGCCGCGCATGTCGTCTTGCCGACGCCACCCTTGCCGCCGAAAAACAGAATGTGACGATCGAGCAGGTGCCGCACTAGCAGCAGCCCATGGAGTCCAGTGGGGAATGCTTGATGCCCATCCGGCGGTGCCAGAGGTGGAACTCATCGAGCAGCAGCGGGTACATGTCGAGCATGTAGAGCGAGGCCGGGTTGGGAACGCCCATCAGTTCCAGGTAGCAGAGGAGCATGAATAAGTCGTTCAGCTCCAGCGCCTGGCGTCGCATTTCCCGTTCGTATCTGCCGTAGGCGGCCCCGTGAAAGAAGTCCGAGGCATTACGGCGCCAGTTCGACAAGTCCACGAGGGAAGGATAGCGCGGTCCGGGCGTGGAAACAGCGCGTGGAAACGGCGCATGGAAACGGGAAGGGCCGGTCCGCCCGAAGGCGAACCGGCCCTTGTCCGTGAAATCAGCAGAATCTACGACGCTGGTTTGGCAGCCGGCGGCATCGTGAACTCCTGGCTGGGTCCCCAGATGATGTCGCCCTTGTCGGCGAGCCGGTCGTCCTTGAGGGTCACGGTGGGCAGCCGCTTG
This sequence comes from Vicinamibacterales bacterium, assembly GCA_040081715.1. Taxonomy (GTDB): domain Bacteria; phylum Acidobacteriota; class Vicinamibacteria; order Vicinamibacterales; family UBA2999; genus CANKJK01. The sequence goes on from JBEBFY010000007.1 coordinate 121,254, forward strand.
ATGGACGGCTTGGCCCAGGTCACGTTCGACCCTGAGAAATTTGGCGTGCCCGTGCCGGTCAGGGTGATCGACAGCGTCACCTTGTCGGCCGCCTGCACGCTCTTCACCTTCCACTGCGCCATGTCGACGGCAGCCTTGATGGGGTTCGGCTTCGGGTTCATGCCGCGGAAGGGCGACAACTGGCCGGGGTTGGTCACCGTTTCGACACCGGCCTTGACGCCCTGATACGAGCCGCCCGTGGCGCTGACCACCGAGAAGCCCTTCGGCACCACCAGGGACACCAGGACCTCGTCGGCCGGAAGGCCGCTGCCCTTGTGCCCGCGGTTATCCAGCGTCAGCTCGTAGGTGACGTTGCTGCCCGCCGGTTTGGGCGCCGACATCGAGGCAAACAGGAGCGCCCGGAAGCCTTCCGCCTCCATGAAGTTCCAGATTTCCCGTGCCGTCGCATCGGACAGGCGATCCGGATTGAAGAGGCCCATCTGGGCCGGCGCCGTCTGGTAGATGATCTTCTTGAAGGCCTCGAAGTTCATCTCCTTCATCTTCTCGCCGATGTCGCGGCGGGGGTGCCCGATCTCCGGACCGTGGCACTGGCCGCAGCCGAACTGGATCATTAACTGCTGGCCGAGCGGCGCCGGTGCCGACACCGCCGAGACGCTCCAGTTGGCGGGCTCAGGAGCGGCAGGCAGGCTCTTGAGGAAGGCGTAGATGTGGGCGAGGCCTTCGTCGTTGATATTCGGGAAGCGCGGCATCACGCCCCAGGGCTGCTGCACAGCGCGTTTGAATTGCTCGAAGCTCAGGCCGCGGCCACCCGCGAGTCCCGGGCCGAAGCCGCCCTGCGCCCCTCCACCGTGACACAGCATGCAGAGGCCGCTGCCGCCCTGTCCTGAAAACATGGCCCGGCCCTTCTGGGGGTCGCCCTGCGGGGCCTGAGCCTGGGCGGCCGCTGCGGTCAGCAGCACGGCCGCGCACGCGATGAACGCTATCTTTCGCATGAACCCTCTACTCCTTCTGACATGGGTGAACGCCGAACGTACCAGAGAGCTTACCTACTGGCGGCGACCTCCGCCGCAAGTTTCCGCAGAACCTCAGCCGTACTTGGGTGGCTGATGAGCATGGCCTGATTGACGGTGCCTTCCGCGATCTTCAGCGGGGTCTCACCTTTCTTGTTCTTGATGGTCAGGTCCGCGCCGCGCTGCACGAGGAGACGCGCCACGTTGTCGAGTCCATAGAACGCCACGCCATGCAGCGCCGTGTAGCCGGTGGAGTCCGCCTGCGCGTTCACGTCGCCGCCGAGTTCGATGGCCAGTTGTGTGGCGGCGATGCTTTCGTCCTCGGTGATCAGGCTGTCGCCGGCCACGCGGCCCACGCCGGCAGCCACCATCAGAGGGGTGACGCCTTCGTCGGACTTCTCCAGCGGGTTGGCCCCCTTGGAGACAAGCAGCTTCATCACCTCAACGTCCGCGGCCAGCGCCGCGAGCCAGAACGGCGTGCCGCCGATGACCTTGATCTGCGCGAACATCCCGGTGCCGAACCTGGGAGGGCTTTTGACGAGCCGTTGGTTGACGTTGGCGCCGCGGGCGACGAGCGCGTTGATGAGGGCGGCCTTGCCCTTCTTGATGCCGACCAGCGACGCCCACTCGCCGCCGATGTCGGGATAGTCGTGGGTCTGCTGGCTTTCCCATTTGCCGACCGCCCAGTGCAGCGGGGTGAAGCCGGTCTTGTCCGCATTGGCGTTGGCACCGCGGTCCAGCATGAACATCGCCAGGTCGACGTGTCCTCGAATCGTCGCGACCAGCAGCGGCGTGCTTCCGTCGTTGGCCTCCTCATTGATGTCGGCGCCGGCAGCCAGAAGAAACGTCACCATGGGGAGATCCCCCATGCGCGCCGCGAAGAGCAAGGGCGTGAATCCACTGACCGACCGGGCCCTCACGTCGGCCTTCCGTTCGACAAGCAACTGTGCCACGTCGTCGTGGTTCTCGGCGATCGCCCACATCAGGGCCGTCTGGCCCTTCAGGCTCTCGCGGGCGTTGACGTCCGCGCCGTGGGTGAGCAGTGCCCGCACCGCATCGATGCGTCCGACGCGCGCGGCCGTCATCAGCGGCGTCTCGCCGGACGGCAGGGGCTGGTTGACCTGGGCGCCGGCCGTGACCAGACGCGCAATGGCTGGTGCGCTGCCGTTGACGCTGGCGAGCGAGAGCGGGGTGACTCCGTAGTCGTTGGCCAGGCCGGGTCTGGCTCCGGCGGTGAGCAGCGCGTCCATGATGTCCAGCGCGTTCCGGTGTGCGGCCCAGTGCAGTGCCGTGGCGCCGTCGCCCGTGCGGGCGTTCACGTCGATGCCAGGCGTTTTCAGCAGGGCACGAACGGCTGCGGCATCCTGCTGCTGGACAGCCTCGACGAGGCGCGCATCGGAGGCGGCCAGGGACACCGACGGAAGCAGGCAGGCCAGCAGCGTGGCGAGCGGCAGGAGACGGCCGGAAACGGAGCACGCGCGCATGGCGTTCAGGAGCCCTCGAAACACTCTAAGTCTTTGACATCCGAGGAATTGGGGCCGTAGGATAGCACACCGTTCAGGTGAGGATAACGCCGTGATGTCGAGGTCCTGGGGAGCTGGCGTGGCGCTCTGCGCGCTCGTGTGTGGAACGGCCGTCCTGGCGGCGCCGCGTCAGTCGCCAGGCGCGCCTTCTGGCGCCATGGTGGCGGCCGTCGACACCCCCACCCAGGACGCCCAACGCGCGCTCCTGAACAAGTACTGCGTCACCTGCCATAGCAACAGGTTGAAGACCGGCGGACTCGTGCTGGAAGGCATCGACCTTCGCGACGTGGGCGGCCGGGCCGAGTTGTGGGAGAAGGTGACCCGCAAGGTCCACAGCGGCACGATGCCCCCGGCGGGGCAGCCACGTCCGGCGCGGGCCGACCTGAACGCGCTGGCTTCCTCCCTTGAGCAGGGACTGGACGCGGCGGCCCTTGCGTCACCGAATCCCGGCCGTCCGGCCATCCATCGATTGAACCGCGTCGAGTACGTCAACGCCATCCGGGATCTGCTCGCGGTCGACATTGACGGCAAGGCACTCCTGCCCGGTGACGATTCCGGCTTCGGATTTGACAACATCGCAGACGTACTGACGGTCACGCCGGGCCTGCTGGACCGGTATCTCTCGGTGGCACGGAAGGTTGCCCGGCTGGCGCTCGGGGATACCTCGATCAAGCCCGTCGTGGAGACGGTGACGCGCCTGCCGGTGTTCCTGCTGCAGGGCGACCGCATGCATGAGGAGTTGCCGTTCGGGACCCGCGGCGGCGCCGTGGCCCGGCACACCTTTTCGCTCGACGGCGAGTACACCATCAAGGTGTTCCTGCAGCGCGGCACCATGAGTGGCGCCGTTCGCGGCCTCACGGACGACAACCAGGTCGACATCCGCCTCGACGGGGAGCGCGTGAAGTTCATTCTCGTGCCGAAGGCCGCGTCGCGCGGGTACGAGGTCGCCGACACCTCGGCGCCGCTCGAGGCGCGGGTGAGGGTCACGGCCGGCCAGCACACGATCGGCATCGCGCTGCTCAAGGGCACCACGGTCGTCGAGGGGTGGGGGCCATCCCGCATGCCGGTGGGCAGTACCTCGTTCGCGCAGGTGGACCGCACCTCCCAGGATGGCGGCGTGATTGAGATGGGCATCGACAGTGTGACGGTCGAGGGGCCGTTCAACGGCTCGGCACCGGCCGACACCGCCACGCGTCGCGCGATCTTTACGTGCCGGCCGGCCCGGGCGGCCGAGGAAACGGCCTGTGCCAGGCGGATTCTGTCGAAGCTGGCCTATCGCGCCTATCGCCGGCCCGTGACGGCCGACGACGTCGACACCTTGATGACCTTCTATAAGACGGGCCGGGGCGAGGGTGCGTTCGACCGCGGGATCCAGTTCGCGCTGGAGCGGCTCCTGGTGGCGCCCGACTTCCTGTTCCGCGTCGAGGGGACGCGGGCGAAGGTGAAGCCCGGCACCGTGCATCAGCTCGATGACTACGAGTTGGCGTCGCGCCTGTCGTTCTTCCTGTGGAGCAGCCTTCCGGACGCGGCGTTGCTGGACCTGGCCGCGAAGGGCCAACTGAAGGCTCCGGCCGTGCTCGAGGGCCAGATCCGGCGGTTGCTGCGCGACGACAAGGCCGAGGCGTTCATCAGCAACTTCTTCGGTCAGTGGCTCTACACCCGCAATGTCTCCCAGGTCACGCCCGACCCGACCAACTACCCGGAGTTCGACGACAATCTGCGCGCCGCCTTCCAGACGGAGACCGGCCTGTTTCTCGCCAGTCAGATCCGCGAGGACCGTCCGGTTGTCGAACTGCTGACGGCTAACTACACGTTCACCAACGAGCGGCTGGCCCGTCACTACGGGATCCCGAACGTCTACGGCAGCCACTTCAGGCGCGTGGCGCTGCCTGACGATCGCCGCGCGGGGCTGCTGGGCCAGGGGAGCGTGCTCACGGTTACGGCCTATGCCACGCGCACCTCTCCGGTGCTGCGCGGCAAGTGGCTGATGCAGAACATCCTGGGCACCCCGCCTCCACCGCCGCCGGCCAACGTGCCGCCGCTCGAGAACACGAAGGTCGAAGGTACGCTACGACAGCGCATGGAGCTGCACCGGAAGAACCCGGTGTGCGCGACCTGCCATGCACAGATAGACCCGCTGGGATTCGCCCTCGAGAACTTCGACGCCATCGGCCGCTTCCGGGAGATGGACGGCACGGCGAGGGTCGACGCTTCGGGCGTGCTGCCGGACGGAACGAAGTTCGATGGCCCTGCATCGTTCCGGAAGGTGCTGCTCGCCCAGCAGGCGGCCTACCTGACGACGCTGACCGAGAAGCTGATGACCTACGCGCTTGGCCGCGGCGTGGAGGCGTACGACATGCCGGCGGTCCGGAAGGTCATCCGGGAGTCGGCGGGCAAGGACCACCGCTGGTCCGCGTTGATTCTCGGCATCGTGCGAAGCACTCCGTTTCAGATGAGGAGATCGGAATCATGATCCTGACCCAGAAGCACCTGGCCCGCCGGACCATCCTGAGGGGCGTCGGCGCGACGCTCGCCCTTCCGCTGCTGGACGCCATGGTGCCTGCGCATGCGGCCATGCGCACCACGGCAGCCAACCCGGTTCGCAGGCTCGGCGCCGTCTACGTGCCGATGGGCGTGAACATGGCCCAGTGGACGCCGAAGCGGACCGGGGCGCTCGAGTTGACGCCGACCCTGCAGACGCTCGCGCCGTTCAAGCAGAACCTGCTGGTGGTGACCGGGCTGGACATGGACACGGCGGTTCCCGGGGCCGAGGACGGCGGCGGCCAGCACTCGCGCGTGCAGTCCTCCTGGCTCACCGGCGTGCATGCGAAGAAGACGGACGGCCCTGGCTTTGAAGCCGGCACGACCATGGACCAGTTCGTGGCGCGCGCCATGGAGAGCGAGACGCAGTTCGCGTCGCTCGAAATGGGCCTCGAGTCGGTGGATCTCGTCGGGGCCTGCGAAATCGGTTACACGTGCGCCTACACAGGGACGCTTTCGTGGCGCACGCCCAAGACCCCTCTGCCGATGGAGACCAACCCGCGGGTGATGTTCGAGCGCCTGTTCGGAGACTCAGGCACGACGGACACGCGCACGCGCCTGGCGCGGGATCAGAAGAACAAGAGCCTGCTCGACTCGGTGCAGCAGTCGATCACGCGCCTCCAGAAGGGCATCGGGCCCAGTGACAACGCCAAGCTGACCGACTATCTGGAGTCGGTGCGAGACATTGAACGGCGTATCCAGCGGGCGGAGGAGCAGGCCGAACGCGACCTGCCCGTTGTGGAGCAGCCGGCCGGGATTCCCACCTCCTACGAGGAGCACTCGCGCCTGATGTTCGACCTGTGGGCGCTGGCCTGGCAGACGGACATGACGCGCGTCTCCACCTTCATGATGGCGCGGGAACTGTCGGTGCGGACCTACCCGGACATCGGTGTGAACGAGCCGCATCATCCGCTTTCACACCACCAGGACAATCCGGAGAAGCTGGCCAAGCAGGCCAAACTGAACGTCTACCACCTGAAGCTGTTCTCCTACTTCCTGGAGAAGCTGGCGGCGATGCCGGACGGCGATGGGTCCGTGCTCGATCACTCGATGATTCTGTACGGGTCCGGGATGAGCAACTCCAACCTGCACCTGCCGAAGAACCTGCCGCTGGTGGTGATTGGCAATGGCGCCGGCCAGATCAGGAGCGGCCGGCACATCCGCGCGGCGGCGGGCACGCCGGTGACCAACCTTCAGCTCACGCTCATCGAGAAGATGGGAGTGCGGCTGGACCGCTTTGGCGACAGCACCGGTACGCTGAACCTGTTGTCGGATGTGTAGGGGCCGAGTGACGCGGTTTCGTATGGGGCCGACCCGTGAGGGCCGGCCCTTCGTCTGTCTGGCGATCCTGCTGTGCCTGCTGGGGCCCAGTGCGCTGGCTCCGGTGCACGGACAGAGCGCGGACGTGCTGATGGCGCGCGCCGACGAGGACCTGTTCGCCGGTCGCGTGGTCGAGGCCGCGAAGGGGTACGACCGCGTGGCGGCGCTGCTTCCGGCGGAGGCGCCCCATCTGTGGCAGCGGGGCATCGCGCTCTATTACGCCGCCAGGTTCCGCGACTGCCGGCTGCAATTCGAATCGCACCGGCTCGTCAACCCGGATGATGTCGAGAACGCCGCCTGGCACTTCCTCTGCGTGGCCCGGGACTCGTCCTTCGCGGCGGCCAGAAGCGCTCTCCTGCCCGTGGGCACGGACCGTCGCAGCCCGATGCGCGAGGTCTACGAGATGCTCCAGGGGACGGCCACGCCGGATGACGTAATCGCGGCCGGGAAGGGCAGCGCGTCGGGCCGGTTCTACGCGGCGTTGTACGCCGGTTTGTATCAGGAGGCGCGGGGAGACACGGCCCGCGCCAGGCAGCAGATGACCGTGGCGGCTCGCGACGAATTCGCGAGAGTCGGCGGGTACATGCACCGCGTGGCACAGGTCCACCTCGGGAGGATGGGCAAGTGAGATCGAGTAGCCGCCGCGGGGGCTTGCGCCACGGGCTGCTACAGGAACGCCGCGGGAAGGTCGCGCTTGGTGTCGCGCAGGATCTCGATGATGGCCCGGCGATCGGCGGCCGAGAGCTTTTTGTAGGCCGCGTCGTCGGTCTTGCCGGAGAGCACCGTCCAGAGACGGTCGTACACCATCGCCTTCGCCCGCGCGGGCAGTTCGTCGAAGGCGGGTGAGTAGATCAGGTAGCTGCAGGGGTACTTCAGCAGCCGGCGCGTCAGGTCCAGTTCACGCAGCGACCGTCCACGCGTGTCCTTCGGCCCCTGCGCCGCGAAGGCTTCGGCGAAGCCGGCGTTGCCCTGGACCTTCCCGCCGAGGGGCACCTCGTCGATGAAGAGCAGGTGGTCGACCAGTTCCAGTGCGGTATTCGCCACCGGGTCGTCCGTGGCCTGCATGGAGGCCTGCCTGACCTGAGCCACGGGGTGGAGCCGGTCGTAGTCCTGGACCCGCGTCGCCCAGTTCAGGCGCGTGATGAGGTTCGTCATGAACGTCTGATGATTGAGCACCATCAGTGCGACCACGTCACTATAGGGAGTCGGATAGGTCGAGGCGTCGATCCGGCCTGAGACCGATGTCAGCGTCGGCGCCGTCGTGGCCCGCACCCCGCTCCGCTTGACGTGGTAGACGGGCACGTTCCCCAGGTGCCGGGTGGGAACCGCGGCGCCGGTCACGAACCAGCCGCCCCAGCGGTCCTCAATGGGTGTGCGTTGGTCGACCACCCAGCCCTGCGCGTACTCGTTGGGGTTGTCCGAGAGCGGGAGCATGCTCATCGTCAGCATGCCGGAGATACCCATTGTGAGGGTGCCTTCGTGGCACTCCAGGCACCGCTGCGTCCTGGTGAAGTGCGGCCGCTGCGCCGGCTTCTGGTCCAGCTGGTAGAAGACCTGACCCTGCTGGGGATCCCACGCGGACAGTTCCAGCGTATCGGCCGCCTTGACCCAACCCACCGATGTCGTGTCGTTGAAGTACAGCGCGCGCGGCGTCTTCTCGGTGATGAAGTCAGATTGCAGGCTGGTCTCGGAGTACACCAGCAACTGCGATTCCACGGGCACCTTCAGCGCGTTCAGGACCGATCGGAGGTAGCCCTGCCCGGGCTCGAATGCCAGCTGCACGTCGCCGCTGGCGATCCGCTGGTTCAGCATCGCCACGGGGTCTGTGGTCGGCCGCGTGGCGTACTCGATCGCGGGATGCCGGGTGGAGACGGGGTCTGTCGGACGCTGACCGACGAGCAGGGCGGCGCTGGCCAGCGTCAGCGCGGTACAGGTGGCGAGAAAGCGGGCACGCTGCATGACAGCGCCCAGTATACAAGGCCCCTGGGGGAGCTACTTCGCATCCTTGTCGTGCTTCTCGTGCTCGTGCGACAGCGGGGAATGGCCTTCCGGCAGGCCGACCCGCACGGTGCTCATCAACCCGCCTTCGGCGTGGTCGAGGATGTGGCAGTGCAGCATCCATTCGCCCGGCCGGTCGTCGAACCGGACGAGGACATGCACGGTCTTCTCGAACGGCACGTTGATGGTGTCCTTCCACTCGATCGGATGGACGGGAGCGCCCGCCTCCGTCACCACCTGGAAGAAGTAGCCGTGCAGGTGGAACGGGTGGGACCACGGGGTCTTGTTCACCAGCGCCCATATCTGGGTTTCACCGATCTTCGCGACGAAGGGCTTGGTGGCCCAGTGGGGCTTGTTGTTGATCCCGTACTCGAACGTGCCGTTCGGGAGCTGCACGATCGTGAAGTTCATCGTCACGCGCGTCGCGCCGTCGGCGGAGACCGGCGCAATCACCCGGGACGACGGCTTCGGCGCCGGTCCGGCGTAGGCCGGTCCGTCCGCGAAGGCCAGCGCGAAGAGCGGTTCCTCGGCCGACCGGAATTCCACACTGCCGTAGCCGCGGTTGAAGACGTAGGATCGGAAGGGCAGGTTCGTGCCAGCGACGCCCTTCGGCGCGACGATCAGGTCCACGCGTTCGCCGCATCCGACCACCAGGCTCGTCGTGGTCCGCTGGGACTCGATCAGGCCGCCGTCGCTGCCAATCTGAGTGAACACCTGGCCGTCGAGGTCCAGGTTGAAGAATCGGCTCTTGGCCGTATTGACGATGCGCCAGCGCTGTGGCGCGCCGCTCCGGATCTTCAATGTGCCCAGGTTGCCGGCGCGGCCGTTCACCAGTACCACGTTGCCCTCACGTCCGAAGGCCATGCCGGTCGTGCCCCCGCTGTTCGGGTCGTCGAGCATGCCCTTCTCGTCGATGCCGATGTCGCTCAGCACGATCACCAGTTCGTCCACGACGCCAAGCCGGGCCTTTTCCTCGGGGTCCTCAACCAGCAGCGGCCCGTAGAGCCCGAATCCAACCTGCTCGGCGGACGAGACATGCGGGTGGTACCAGAACAGCCCGGCGTCCACCACCGTGAAGTCGTAGGTGAACCCCTCGCCCTTCTTGACGGGGGGTTGTGAAATGCCCGGCACGCCGTCCATTTCAATGGGGAGCCGTATCCCGTGCCAGTGCACGGTCGTCGGGGCAGGTAGCTGGTTGGTGAAGTGCACGATCAGGCGGTCCCCGACCTTGGTCCTGATGAGCGGACCGGGAAGGCCGCCGTTATAGGTCCAGGCATCGACCTTCTGGCCGTTCCCCAAGTCCACGTTCGCGACCCTCGCCTCGAGGTTGATCTCCACGATACGAGGGTCAGGGTTGATGTCCACGGCCTCCCGCAGCCGGAGCTCGGCGTCCCAGCCCGGAGGCTGCAGCGAGGAATCGGCGGCTGGCGCGAGGCTGCCCCAGAGGAACCCGACGGCAACGGCAAGCACGGCGAGTCCGGCACGGCGAACTGACGTGGGCGCGGGTAGCGTAGACATGGTTGACATTCCTCTTGGCGTGCCTTCCAGCAAGGGACGTGCCCGGCGGGATCGGGCGCGATGAACTCGTTCACACTCGACCACGGCAACCACCTGCGCGGGAAATACCCCAGCCTGGGGACTTGTCCGCGCGTGCGTGCCGTAAAACATGTATTCTAAATATCTCTTTATTCAGGGCCGCTGTCAATGGAGACATGGCACCCATGCAACTGACACAATTCACCGACTACTCCCTTCGCGTCGTGTTGTATCTCGCGGCGCATCCCGACCGCGTGGTGCCGCTTCAGGAGATCAGCCGCTCCTACGGCGTGTCGCACCACCATCTGGTCAAGGTTGTCCGGCGGCTCACCGAGCAGGGAGCCGTGGAGAGCGTCCGTGGCCGTGCCGGTGGTGTCCGCCTGCGCAGGAACCCCCGCGAGATCAACGTGGGGGCGCTGGTACGGGCCACAGAGCCGCATCTGGACCTCGTCGAGTGCTTTGACAAGGAGACGAACACCTGTCCGATTGACGGCGTCTGCGGTTTGAAGGGTGTGCTCCGGCAGGCGACGACGGCATTCCTGGGCGTACTCGATGGCTACAGCCTCGCGGATTTTCAGCCGAGGGCCGCCTCGCTCATCAAGGTCTGGCGGCGTCACCAGGACGATGTGGGGAACGGATAAGATCACCTTTATCAATTCAATCAGGAGGATTCATGCGACACACATCGTGCGCCATCGTGTTCGGGCTCGCAGTGATTGCGGCCGGATGCGGCGGTGCGGAAGAGCCCAAGCCCGCCGCCGTGGTGGCGCCAGCCTGGGAGGCGGGGAACCCGGTGCAGCCCCTTCCGATTGGGCCGCTTGGCACGGATATCAAACTGTCGGCCGTCACGCCCGCTCCGACACCGGAACGTGTCAGGCTGGGCCGCTGGCTGTTCTACGAGAAGCGCCTGTCGAAGGACGGCACGATTGCGTGTGCGACGTGCCACCGCCCCGAGAACGCCTTCTCGGAGCCGACGCCGCATTCGACGGGCATCGGCGGACAGCAGGGCGGTCGGAAGTCCCCGACCTTCATCAACGCGGCCGTGACGCTCTATCCGAACTTCTTCTGGGATGGGCGCGCGTCGTCGCTTGAGCAGCAGGCTCTCGGCCCGGTGGAGAACCCCATCGAGATGGGGAACACGCACGACGGCATGGTCACGGTGCTGACCAACATCAAGGGGTATGGCCCCTATTTCAAAGAGGCCTTCGGCACCGAGGCCGTCACGAAGGAGCGCATCGCCGAGGCCATCGCGGCCTACGAGCGCACGCGGATGAGCGGCAACTCGCCGTGGGACAAGTGGCGGAAGAACAAGGACGAGGCCGCGGTCACCGATCAGGTGAAGCAGGGTCACGAGCTGTTCTTCGGGAAGGCGGCCTGCAACCAGTGTCACCTGGGCAACAACTTCACCGACAGCCTGTTCCACAACCTCGGCGTGGGCTATGACGCGAAGACAAAGACGTTTGCGGACCCGGGCCGTTCGAAGATCTCGAACAACCCCGCCGAACTGGGGGCCTTCAAGACGCCGACGCTGCGCGAGGTGACGAAGCACGCGCCGTACATGCATGACGGCTCAGTGGCCACGTTGCGCGACGTCGTGGTGCTCTACAACAAGGGCGGGAACAAGAACCCGACCCTGGACCCGAAGATTCAGCCGCTGAAGCTGACCGACGCCGAGGTTGATGCGCTGGTGGCATTCATGCAGGCGCTCGACGGCGAGGGCTATCAGGACGCGGCCCCCTCAACGTTCCCGCAGTAATGGCTTTCGCGCGGGCGGTGCCGGTGGCATCGCCCGCGTGGCTTGCCCCGTGTCAGCCGGTGCGCTCAGGTTCCCAGCGCAGGCCGAGCGCCACGATCCGCTCCAGCAGTTCCTCGTAGGACGTCCCTGCCGACTCTGCCGATTCCGCGAAGTCTTCGCCGTAGCCGAGGTTCGGATTCGGGTTGGCCTCCAGTACATACACGCCGCCGCTGGCGTCCATGCGCAGGTCGATGCGGGCGTAGCCGCTGAGGTCCAGGGCGCGGTACGCCCGTTTGGCGATGTGGGCGATTCGCGCGAGGTCGGCGTCTGGCAGCACCGCGGCGTCGGTCGTGACGCCGTGGCGCTTCTGGTACTGGTCACTCCATTTCACGCGTTCGGTGGCGATGCGCCAGCGGTTGTCGGGCATCCGGGCAAAGGACATCTCCCACACTGGGAACACCCGAAGGCGGTCGTTGCCGGCCACCCCGACATAGAGCTCCCGCCCGTCGATGAACTGCTCGACGATGGCCGCCGTGCCCACGCGCTCGTGGATGAACTGCACGCGGCGATGGAGCTGCTCCTCGGTCTCCACGACTGACGCCTGGGAGATGCCGACCGAGGCCTCGTAGAAGAGGGACTTCACGATGAGTGGAAACCCCAGCCGCTTCGGCAGCCTGGCCGTTTCACCGCGGCGCACGACGAAGAACCCCGGCACGGGAATTCGGTGCCAGGCCATCAGTTTCTTCGAGAGGGCCTTGTCGCGCGCGAGCATGAGTCCGCGCGGATTGCAGCCCGTGTAGGGGATCCGCAGCAGCTCGAGGTAGCTGACCACGTTCTGGTCGAACGTCGTGACCCCCGCGAAGGCTTCCATGAGGTTGAACACGATGTGGGGTTGGAACCGGTCGATCGCCGGCCGGATGCCGGACAGGTCGTCGTGGACACCCAGGACTTCGACGTCGTGGCCGCGCTCCTGGAGGGTGACGATGACGTCGTGTTCCACCTTCCACTCGGCGTTGACGACGTCGAGTCCTGTCGTGTCGGCAGGCGGGACGAGATGCTCGTGTACGAGCGCGAGGATGCGGGTGCTCTTCACAGCACCAGCCTGTGGCCGCCGCTGTGCAAGTAGTTCATGACCTGGACGGTAAGCAACACGGTGAATTCCTGACGGGCCTGGTCCTCGGGCAGCGCGAGCCGCAGCTTCAGTTGCTGACAGCGGGCGATCATCTCCTCGAGGACCTGGTCGATGGTGTACTGGTAAATGCCGGTCCACTGTGCAACGGCGCGGCGCACGGGCCGACGCATCCGCGCGATGAACTGGGCTGCGGTGATGTTACCGGCGGCTTCCGGGGCGTCGGAAAACAGCAAACGCAGCTCGCGGTCGTGCATGCCCGTGGGCTCGACGCCGTAATGCCGCCGCTTCCGGCGGTAGTGTTGCCGCAGCGTCGTGCGGATGCGCCGCAGGGGATCGACCTCGCCGGCATTCTGCACCGGGGCCGGTCTGCCGCGCAGCGAGCGCATCAACGCATCGATGTACTCGAGCTTCTTGGCCGCCGGCCAGCCAGCGTAACGCGCCTGCCACTGGCTATCCGGCGTCAGCCAGACCGCGAACGTCTCCGCGAAGTCCTCGTCTGGGTGACTCTGGGCGTACCACGCATCCAGGTGCAGTACGAAGCTCTTGCTGTACGGCCGCGGCGCGTAGAACTCCGGGTAGGGAACCGTCGGTGACCCGAAGAGGCCACGACGCTGGCGCCGGAGTCGGAGCCGGTAGGCATTGTCCACGGCGTGTCCGGTTTCGTGCCTGAGGATGCGCATGCACCACTCGTGCTCGCCCCCCTCGATTTCGAGCATCTGGGCTTCCTCGAGCTTTTCCAGCCGCGGGTGCGCGAGGTAGAAGGGAATGGCGACGGCGGCCGTTCCGTCCGGCGTGAACCATTCGTCCGCGAGATAGAAGTGCACGGGGACGCGCAGGTCGCGCTCCGAGAGCTCCGCACGCAGGGCCGCAATCCGGCCTGTCAGTGCGCTCCCGTCGATGGTCAGCGGGAGGTCGCACAGGCGGAGGTCGAGCAGTTGCTCGTCGGGGAGCGCGGGCCAGTCGGCCGGCACCGGTGGATGCCCAGGCATGCACCCGGATCATACCGGCGGGGGTGATCGTGAGCCGCTACGATAGAATGCCTCGTTTGCCGCCGCAGGCTGCTACGGCAGCCCCGTGCAGTCCTGTGATGAACCCCAGGCGGCGAGGCACATGATGACCCCACAGCAGGAACCGGCCAGGCGCGACCGGTCGGCACTCGAGACGGCATTCACCTGGAACGTCGACGACCTGTTCCCCTCTCTTGAGGCATGGCGGCTGGCAGGGGAGGAGACGCGCGCACGTGTCAGCGGCCTTGAGCCCTTCCGTGGCCGATTGCTCTCCTCGCCGGCGGTGCTTGCTGACGCGCTGACGTTACGGTTCGACCTTGACCGCGCCGTCACCCGTCTGTACGTCTACGCCAGTTGCCTCGCGGATCAGGACACCCGCGTGGCAGCCAACCAGGGCATGCAGCAGCAGATGATGCAGCTCTATACCGCCATTGCGGCGGCCGCTGCGTTCATCGAACCGGAGTTGCTGGCCGCCGAGCCGGCTGCGCTCGACTCGGCCCTGGCGGTCGAGCTCCGGCTGGCGCCGTTCCGCGTCTATGTCGCTGACATCCAGCGGCGGCGCGCCCACACCCTTGGCGATGGCGAGGAGCGCCTGCTGGCCGATGCGTCGTTGATGGCCGCCGCCCCAGGGGATATCTACGGCATCCTGACCAACGCCGACTTCCCGTATCCCACGATGACGACGGCCGACGGTCGGACCGTCCGCGTGGACCAGTCCGGCTACAGCGAACTGCGCGCGTCACCGGTGCGGGCCGATCGGCAACTGGCGATGGAGACATTCTTCACTTCCCTCAGCCGGTTCAGCGGCACCTTCGGGATGTCGATGAACGGCAGCATTCAGCGGGCACGGTTCTTCGCGCGGGCGCGGAAGTATCCGAGCACGATCGAGGCCGCGCTCGACGGACCGAACATCCCGATTCCGGTGTACGACCGGCTGGTCGAGGGCGTGAACCGGCACCTGGGTGCGTTTCACCGGTATCTGGACCTCCGCCGCCGGTTGCTCGGGGTGGAGACCCTGCAGTACCACGACCTCTACGCACCGCTCATTCCGGCTGTGGATCTGTCGTACTCGCCCGGCGAGGCTGTGGAGCACCTGGTCGCGTCACTGGCGCCGCTGGGGCAGGAGTACGCCGACGTCGTGGCGCGCGGTTGCCGCGAGCGGTGGATTGACTGGTATCCGAACGACGGCAAGCGGTCGGGTGCCTACTCCGAGGGCGCCGCCTACGACGTGCATCCATTTATCCTCCTGAACTACCTGGGCAAGTTCCACGACGTGAGCACGCTCAGCCACGAAGTCGGCCACGCGATGCACAGCTACTACTCGAACCGGGCGCAGCCGTATCCCACGGCGACCTACCAGACATTCGTGGCCGAGGTGGCGTCCACGTTCAACGAGGAACTGCTCGTTGACTACATGCTGGCGCGTCTCACGGACCCCGCGGCGCGGCTGTCGGTGCTCGGCAACTACCTGGAAGGGATCAAGGGCACCGTGTTCCGGCAGACGCAGTTCGCCGAGTTCGAGCGGGCGCTGCACGCCATGGGTGAGCGCGGCGAGGCGCTCACCGGCGAGTCGATCTCTCGTCTGTACCTGGGGATCACGCGCCGCTACTACGGACACGCGGAGGGGATTTGCGAGGTGGGCGACGTCATCGCCCACGAGTGGAGCTTCATCCCTCACTTCTACCGTGACTTCTACGTGTTCCAGTACGCCACGTCTTTTACCGCGTCCACGGCGCTGGCCGCCCGCGTGCAGGCCGGCGAGCCGGGTGCCCGCGAGCGCTACCTGCGCTTCATCAGTTCGGGCGGTGCGCAGTACCCGATTGAGCTGCTGCGGGACGCCGGAGTCGACATGACCACGGACGAGCCGCTGGACCTGACGATTCGCAAGATGGAGCGCGTCATGGATGACGTGGAGCAACTGGTGGCCGACGGAGCGCTGGCGCGGTGAGCAGCCAGCCCGCGATGGTTGCCGCGGACGAGATCCGGGAGCAGGCCCTGCTGCGCATCGTGCGCTGGCGACTGCTGCCCTTCATGTTCGTGCTCTACATCGTGTCCTACGTCGACCGGGTGAACGTGGGCTTTGCCTCGCTGCAGATGAACCGGGATCTCGGCTTGAGCGCGTCGGTCTACGGCCTGGGCGCGGGCATCTTCTTTCTCGGCTACTTTGTGTTCGAGGTGCCGAGTAACCTCCTGCTGGAGCGCTTCGGCGCGCGGCCGTGGATTGCCCGGATCATGGTCACGTGGGGCGTGATCTCCGCCGCGATGATGTTCACGACGGGCGTCACGAGCTTCTTCGTGCTGCGCCTGCTGCTCGGCGTGGCCGAGGCGGGTTTCTTCCCGGGGATGATTCTGTACCTCACGTACTGGTTCCCCGAGCGTGAACGGGCAAAGACGGTGGCGCTCTTCATGACGGCCAATGCGCTGGCGGGTGTGATCGGCGGGCCGCTCAGCGGAGCGCTGCTGACGCTGGACGGCGCGACCGGCCTGGCCGGGTGGCAGTGGCTGTTCCTGCTGGAGGGGATTCCGGCCGTCGTGCTGGGAGGTGTCGTGCTGGTCTATCTCCCGAATGGTCCGCGTGAGGCGACCTGGCTGCCGAGGGAGGACCGCGAGTGGCTGGCGGCACGGCGCGAGGCCGAGCGGGCCGGCGCGGTCCACACGAGCGTGTGGGAGGTGCTGACCAACGGCCCCGTCTGGCGGTTCTCGCTCTTGTACTTCTCGCTCGTGGTGGCCCTCTACAGCGTGAGCTTCTGGTTGCCGCAGATCCTCAAGCGCGTATCGGGACAAAGCGATCTCGTCGTGGGGTTGCTCTCGTCTCTCCCCTATGTCGTGGCCGCGATCGGGATGGTCGTGATTGGACGGCACTCGGATGCCACCGGCGAGCGCCGCTGGCATGTAGCGGTGCCCGCGCTCGTCGGCGCGACCGGCCTGATACTGAGTGCGGTGGCGTCGTCGCCCGCGCTGGCCATTGCGGCGGTCGCGCTGGCGGCCCTCGGGATCTGGGGAGCGCTCGGCCCGTTCTGGGCGCTGCCGACGGCCTGGCTGCGGGGCAGTGCCGCGGCCGCCGGCATCGCGTGGATCAACTCGGTCGGCAACCTTGGCGGATTTGTCGGGCCGTACGGCGTCGGCTACCTGCGCGACGTCACGGGGAACTTCGCCGTGGCCCTGACGGCCCTGGCTGGCATGCTGGTCGTCGCAGCGATTCTGGCGGTCAAAGCCCCGCAGGCGCAGGCGTCGTAGGCCGGCCCTGCAGGCGCGCTACAGGATCCGCTTGCCGAGGGCCGAGAGCGCCAGCTCGGTGGCCAGCTCCGCCGTCGTGTTGCGGAGGTCGAGTGTGGGGTTGATCTCCACCAGATCCAACGCCCGGAGCAGGCCGGAGTCCGCCACCATCTCCATGATCAGGTGGGCCTCCCGGTAGTTCAGCCCGCCCTTGACCGGTGTGCCGACGCCCGGCGCCAGAGTCGGGTCGCACACGTCGAGGTCGAATGAGACGTGGATGCCGCCGGTGCCCCGGCCGGCCAGTGCAATGGCGCGGGCCGCCACGGCCGCGATGCCCTCGCGGTCGATGTCCTTCATCGTCAGCACGTGGACACCCGCCGCGCGAATCCGGTCCTTCTCGCGTTCGTCGAGGTTGCGAATCCCCAGAAGCACCGTGTGTTCGGGGAGGATCGCCGGGACCGTGCCGCCGACCGCGGCAAGTTCCGCCGGCTCCGACCCAAGAAGCGCGGCCAGCGGCATGCCATGCACGTTGCCGGAGGTGGTGGACTGGGGCGTGTTCATGTCGCCGTGCGCGTCCACCCAGATCACGCCGAGGGGCAGGCCGCTCTGTTCACCCATCCAGCGTGCGGTGGCGGAGACGGACCCGGCGGCGACGCTGTGGTCACCGCCGATCACGAGCGGCAGGGCCCCGCCGCGCAGGGCGTCGAGCGCCAGCGCATGGAGGTTGCGGCAGGCTTCCGCGATGTCGTCGACGAACTTCATCGTCGGGTCGACCGGCGTCAGGTGTTCAGGCATGGGGACGGCCACGTTGCCTCGGTCCACGACGGCATAGCCCAGCGCGGTCAACTGGTCAGCGAGGCCTGCGATCCGGACGGCCGAAGGGCCCATGTCGACGCCGCGGCGGCCGCTGCCCAGGTCGAGCGGCACGCCGATGATGTGCACGCAACGCTGCGGGGCCGGCGTCATTGGCCGATCTGCGCCGCCTGCGCGGCCATGGCCCGTCCATCGGCGATGCAGTCGGGAATCCCAATGGCCCGGAAGCCGCTGCCCGCGACAAACAGGCCCGGTATGCGGGCCAGGCCTTGCTCGATCGCCGCGACCCGTGCCGTGTGGCCCACCTCGAATTGCGGGCTGCGGTTCGTCCACCGGTAGATGCGGGAGAAGAGGGCAGGCCCCGAGATGTCCGAGTGCCGCGACATGTGCTCATGCGCGAGCGCGGTGAGTTCGGCGTCGGACTGATCGAGCCTGCGTGGGTCGCGCCCGCCGCCGAAGAAGGCGCGCATCAGGACGTGGCCCTCCGGAGCCCGGCCCGGCCACTTGGAGCTGACCCACGTACCGGCGAGGAGCGGTGACCCTTCGGCCTTCGGCACCAGGAAGCCACTGCCATTGAGCGGGTGGCGTATCTGGTCGCGCCGGTACCCAAGGGCGACCGTCGCGGTGGAGGAGTAGCGCACCTGGCGGCAGAGCGCCGCTGTATCAGGATCGAGGCCCTCTAGAATCTGTCCGGCCACGTACGCCGGCACGGCGAGGATGACCGCACGCGCACGCACGGTTTCTCCGAGCGACGTGCTGAGGACGAACGCGCCGCCCTCGCGGCCGAGCGACTGGACGGCGACACCGCACGCCACCGTGTCTGCGGGGAGCGCCGCCACGAGGCGCTCGACCAGTTCGCCGGTGCCTCCGGGCAGCGAGACAAAGGCGCCGTCGGCCGACGGCGCGGTCCGGAGCTGGCGAAACGCCCTGAGCACGCTGCCCGATTTCGCTTCAGCGCCAACCAGGCGCGGGAACAGCGCGCGCGCCGAGAGCCGGTCGGCGTCGCCCGCGTGGATGCCGGCCAGTAGTGGATCCGCGAGGTAGGCGGCGGCCTCGTGGCCGAAACGCCTCTGCACGAAGGCGCCGATGGACTCCTCGGCGTTGTCCGTTCGTTTGGCGATGAAGGGCTCGAGGCCCATCCTGATCCGGCCCGGCCACGAGAAGAGCGACGAGCGCGCCAGCGCCATCGCACTCAGCGGGAAGCCGAGAAACGACCCCTCGACGAGCTGGTGCAGCCGGCCGGCGCGCAGCACGAACGACGTGCGAGGCTTCAGCGTGGGATGCAGACGGTCGGTGAGGCCCAGCTCCCGGCACAGGGCAACCGCCGCCGGCTTCTGCGTGAGGAGCGAATCCGGGCCCGCATCCACCGTCCACCCGTCGAACCGCTCGGTGAGGATGACGCCGCCGGGCCTGCCGGTGCTCTCGAGCACGCGCACACGTCGGCCTTGCTGCATGAGTTCGTACGCGGCCGAGAGCCCGGCGATGCCGCCACCGACGACCGCGACATCGAGCACCTCGCTCATGGCGGAGAGCAGTGTTACGCGGGAACCGCGGTCCGCGACCGCGCGTGCACATGCTCGGCCAGCCGCTGCACCTGTTCGAGGGACGTCATCGGCAGAATCCCGTGGCCGAGGTTGAAGATGTGCCCCGGGCGGCCTTCGGCCCGCCGGAGGACATCGTCGGCCGCTGCGAGCAGCCGGTCTGTGGGACCGAGCAGCAGCGTCGGGTCAAGGTTGCCCTGGACGCCCCGGTCATGCCCGATTCGTGCCCATGCCTGGTCGAG
This sequence comes from Vicinamibacterales bacterium, assembly GCA_040081715.1. Taxonomy (GTDB): domain Bacteria; phylum Acidobacteriota; class Vicinamibacteria; order Vicinamibacterales; family UBA2999; genus CANKJK01. The sequence goes on from JBEBFY010000007.1 coordinate 140,868, forward strand.
AGGGATGCGCCAGTCCGCGCCGATTACGTCGCCCCCCGCCTCCCGCAGGTCTTCGAGAAAGGTGGAGGTGCCGGTTCCAAAGTGAATCGTGGGCACGCGGCCGCCGATGGCGTCGAAGATCGCCCGGGTGTGCGGCAGCACGAACTCACGGTAGTCGGCCGGGCTCAGCGCGCCCACCCACGAGTCGAAGATCTGCACGACATCCACGCCGGCTTCAATCTGCGCCACCATGTAGTCGCCGATGATGGCCGCGAACTTCCCGCAGAGCCTGTGCCAGGCATCAGGATGGCCGTACATCAGTGACTTGGTGAGGGCAAAGTTGTTGGAATGCCCGCCCTCGATGGCATAGGAGGCCAGCGTGAAGGGGGCACCGGCGAAACCGATCAGGGGGATGCGGCCGTGCAGTTCCCGCTGAATGAGGCGTATCGCCTGCAGGACGTGCGACAGGGATTCACGCGGCTCGAATGTCTTCAGTTTGTCGATATCGGCCGTTGTCCGGATCGGCGTTTCGATGGCCGGACCCTCACCCTTGATGAAGTCGAAGGGCAGTCCCATCGGCTCGAGGGGCAGCAGCAGGTCGGAGAAGAGAATCGCCGCATCAAGTTCGATCCGGTTGACCGGTTGCATCGTGACCTGGGTGGCGAGCTCCGGCACACGGCACAGCTCCAGCAGGGAGTGCCGCTCGCGCAGGGCGCGGTACTCGGGCATGTAGCGGCCGGCCTGCCGCATGAACCAGACGGGGGTCGCATCGACCGGCTGGAGCCGGCAGGCATTCAGGAATCGGGTATTGGTCACAGGGATCCGGTGCGTCTCAGGTAGTGGCGAGGGGGCCGACAAGGCCCCTGGCCAAGCTCACGAGCTCGTCGAGCCAGAGCGGTTTGTATCGCAGTTCCGCGCCCAGGGCCGCAATCTCCTGCGCATGCGCGTCGTTCACATAGTAGTCCCCGGTCACAATCGCCACGGGTGTTTCGCTCAGGCCCGGCAGCGTGCGCACCGCCCTGAGGAACTGCAGCCCGCTGGCCAGAGGCATGCGCAGGTCGAGCAGGATGGCGTGGGGCTGGTGGGTCTGGGCCAGCGCGAGGCCCTGATAGGCCGACGGCGCGGCCCAGACTTCGAAGCCTTCGAGCCGGAGCATCCGCGCGAACGTGTCGGTCACGCTGGCGTCGTCGTCCACGATGAGGATGCGCAACGCTCCGGTCACCAGGTCGGGCACTCGGTCATTGTCCCGGCGGCGGGAGAATCAGGTCAAGGAGCGGCATGTTATAGTCAGCCGGTTTTCCCGGAGGCCGTCATTGAGCCCTATTCTGGTGCGACCCGTTCGTGAGCAACTTGAGCACGACCGGGTGATCCGCCTGCTGCAAGCGAAGTACAAGCGAAAGTTCGAGGTCGGGATCAACCCGGGCCCCTCGTTGGCTGTGCCGGTCGGCACGGGTGACGCGGTGATGTACCCGGACCTGGTGCTCCAGTCCACCGAACGGTCGCGGAAGCTGATGGGTGTCGTCGAAGTGGAGACCGCCGAGTCGGTCAACCACCTCGAGGCGATGTCCCAATGGGTACGGCTCGGCCGGCTGAAGGTCGAACTCCACCTCTACGTGCCGTCAACCGCGATCGATACGACGCGCCGGCTGTGCACGGATTTCTCGGTGCCGGTCGACGAAATCTGGACCTATCACCCCGTCGGCGACGAAATCCGCTTCACGCTGGTTCAGAGCTCGACGACGACGCACCCACCCGCGCCGAAGTCCGCCCGGGTGGCCACGGAGAAGAAGCCCGTGAAGCCAGCGGTCAAGGCCGCGGCCAAGCCTGCGGTCAAGCCCGTGGCTGCCAGGGCGGCGGCCAAGCCGGCCGGTATGAAGTTCCTGCCCGCGAAGGGCAAGGCCAAGCCCGCGGCAGGCAAGGCGTCACTGAGCAAGGCGACGAAGCCCGCGAAGGCCGCCGCGCCAAAACGGCCTGCCGCGAAGACGGCGCCAGCCCGCAAGCGGGGGTAGGCGATCGTGCCGTTTCTTCGCGTGCTGCGCGATAAGCGCGGGCACGAAACGACCTATCTGATGCACCTGTTCCGTGACGGGGTACGCTCCCGTTCGCGGGTGCTCTACATGTTTCACTCGCCTCAGGGTCTGCAGGTCGGAGGGCGCCCGCTTGATCCGGACGCTCGTGCGGAGCTGTCGCGCCTGTATCCCGACGTGCCCTTCGACTGGCGTGACCTGGTGGCGCACCAGCAGGTGGTGGACGTTGGCGAGCCGTTCCGGCCACGCAAGCGGCGCAAGACGTCAGACGAAGACGGTGAGCCGGTAGCCGGCGAGGACACGGCACCTCCAGAGGGTGAGGATGCTGGGTCCACCGCTGAGGATGAGGAGTCCTCCCCGGGAGCCCCGGCGGCGACGGCCTTGCCGGTCTCCGTCGGGGGAACAACGCCCGAGGAGCAGATCGCATGGTTGACGGAGTGGCATCCGCGTGTCCGCGATCTGATTCCGCAGCGGTTTCATGATGAGGTGCGGCGGCAGGCGCTTGGGGCGCTGGCCAGCCGGCTCGATCCGTCCGGATGGGCCGACGAGCAGGCCAGGCAGGACGGCCTGCAGGCCGCGGGCGAGGCATGGGGCCGCCTGGCGCGGGTCTTCGTCCGCCGGCGGCGCAGGGGGCGGCGCCGGCCGGGTGCTCGGAAGGATCCGCCCGCGAACTGAGGCGGGCGAATTGAATGGCTAGGCGCGGAGGTAGCGGGCTTCGATCGCCAGCACTTTGTCGAGCCGGCGCTGATGGCGGGGCTCACCCGAAAAGCGCGCCCCGACGAAGGTGTCGACCAGCTCAGTCGCCACGTTAATACCCACCACCCGGCCGCCGATGCAGAGCACGTTCAGATCGTCATGCTCCACGGCCTGGTGGGCGGTGTAACAGTCATGGCAGACCGCCGCCCGGATGCCGGGAATCTTGTTGGCGGCGATGGACACGCCGGCTCCGCTTCCGCACACGATCACGGCCCGTTCGGCCCGCCCGTCCTTCACGGCTGAGGCGGCCGCCTCGGCGCAGTCCGGGTAGTCCACGGCGTCGGTGGAATGCGTGCCCAGATCCAGCACGTCGTGTCCGTTCTTGCGCAGGTGGGCGGCCAGTTCCTGCTTGGTGGGGAAGCCCGCGTGGTCGGCGGACAGGGCTATGCGCATCGTCCGGTGCTCATCGTGGCCGGCAGTATAGCGTGCACGACGGCTGCTATACTTCGCCCCATGAGGACGGCTCGGAACTGGAGCGCGGTGACGGCGCTGACCCTGCTGTGCGGCGGCGCCCTGTTCGGGCAACAGCAGCAGCCGCCAAGGCAGGAAGGGGTGCTGGCGCCGCAGACGGGGCCGACGGTGTTCCGGGCGGCCGTCAACCTGGTCACCACCGACGTCATCGTGCGCGATGGCCGGGGCCAGTTCGTGGCGGACCTCAAGTCCGCTGATTTCGAGGTCCTTGAGGACGGCAAGAAGCAGGACATCGCGTCACTGGTCCTGATTCATGGCGGCCGTGCGTTCAACGTGCAGGCTCCGCCACCGCCTCCGGCACAGGAGGGCATCATCCTGCCGGCGTCCCGTCCGATGAGCGACGCGGCCGGGCGCATCTTCATCTTCTTTGTGGACGACCTGCACCTCACCTTCCGTGACACCGCGCGCACGCGCGAGCTGTTCAAGAAGATGGCGAAGAACCTGATTCACGACGGTGACATGTTCGGCATCGTCACGACCGGGCCGTCCTCGCTCTCCATCCAGCTCACCTACGACAAGAAGGTGCTCGAAGAAGCCATCAGCCGCATCACGGGAGATGGCCTGAAGCCCAGTGACATCCTGTCGCAGCAGCGTGGGCCGAACGGCCCGATGGAACTCCGCTACCGGGCGCACGTGGCGTTCTCCACCGCGTACGAGCTGATGAAGAACATGGAGAAGGTCCACAACCGCCGCAAGGCCGTGATCTACGTGAGCAGCGGCTACGACTTCAACCCGTTCGAAACGTCGCGGATGAAGCAGGAGCAGGAGCGCTTTGGCGGCGCGACGAACGACGACGGCAGCCAGACCCGGCTCAACCCATTCAGCGGCAACACCCAGCGGGACGGCAACAGCGGCGCGCAGTTCGCGGACACGGATCTCGCCATTGAGCTTTCCGAGCTGGCCCGCGCAGCCAACCGCGCCAACGCCAGCTTCTACACCATCGATCCGCGGGGCCTGGTCGCCGGTCAGGACCTGGACGAGGAAGTCGAGCCGGCCGACTGGGACACCTATGTGCGCAAGACACAACAGAGTCTGCGCACGATGGCCGAGATGACGGGCGGCCTCGCCGTGGTGAATCAGAACGACTTCGATAAGGCCCTGAAGCGCATCGACGCGGAGACCAGCGACTACTACGTCCTGGGTTACTACTCATCGAATCCCGACCCGCTCCGCCGCACGCGGAAGATGGAAGTCAAGGTGCCGGGCGTGAAGGGTGCCAGCGCCTGGTCGCGCACGTCGTACTCGCTGGCGCTGCCGGACAACGACGCGAAGGCAACCCCGAAGGGCAAGTAGGAACAGCAGGACGACGGGCCGGGCGGCCTGTTCGCTCAGGCTTGGCGGCGTGCGCCGGGCGGCACCAGGCGCAGCTTGGGCCGGATGACTTCGAGCACGCGCAGCACTTCGGCCACCGTGCGCGGCAGCCGGCTCATCTTGGGGTAGATCCACCCCGACTCCCTGAACAGCGGATGGCCTGTGATTCGGCTGCAGAAGAGCTGCCGGCTGGCCACGTCATCCGCAACCGCCTGATAGGGCACGATGCCGATGCCCATCCCGGCGCGCACCATCGCCTTGATGATCTCGACGTTCTCCGTCTCCATGACGATCCGCGGGTCGATGTGTTCCCGCAGGAAGAACTCGTCGAGCACCCGGCGCGTGTTCGAGCCGCTCTCGAAGAGCACGAACGGTTGGCGGGTCAGGTCCGAAGCCATCACGCGCCGCTTCCGCGCGAGCGGATGGCTGGGCTCGGTGATGAGCAGCAGCTCTTCCTGGAGCACCGGCACAGCGACCAGATCCGGGGCGTCGATGGGCAGGGTCAGCATGCCCAGGTCCGCCACGCCGCTGCGCAGTTCGGCGATGCACCGCTCGCTGCTGCCGGTCGTGACCTTGAGGTCGAGCCGGGGGTGGTGGCGGCGCAGTTCGGCCAGCAGCGCCGGGAACACGTAGAGGCACACCGTCATGCCGCCGACGAGGCGGAGCACGCCGCGCGGCGACTCCTGGCGCTCGCTCAGGTCGGCGAGCGTGTCCTGGACGTCCTGAAAGATGCGGAGGCTTAACTGAACCAGCGCTTCGCCGGCTGGCGTAATACGCACCCGGCGCCCTACGCGGTGGAAGACCTGATCGCCGAGTTCCTGTTCGAGCAGCAGGATCTGGCGGCTGATGGCCGACTGCGAGACCCGGAGCTTGCTGCCAGCCGCGGTGAATGACCCTGTTTCGGCGATGGCTTTGAGGATCTCGAGCTGGCGCAGGTCCACGGCGGGCTAGCTCCGGCTCCGTGTTGCCCGCGGGCGCGCACCAGCCTCGCGGGCACGCGCCACGGCGTCTTTGAGATACCCGGCGTCCATTTCAACGCCGATGAAGTCGACGCCAAGGCTGATGCAGGCCAGGGCCGTGCTCCCGAGGCCCATGAAGGGGTCGGCGACCGTGTGCGTCCGGTCCCGTCCGTGCAGCTTCAGGCACATTTCAGGAAGCTTCTGTGGGAAGGTCGCCGGGTGGGGCCGATCCTTCTCGCGGCTCTGGATAGTCTCGTACGGGATGAACCAGGTATTGCCCCGGCAGCGAAGGCCATCGGCCGCACCCTGCCAGCGACCGATGTTGGATGGATCCTGATACCGGACGCCGATGGCCCGGCGCTCGATCGGGGTGCGGCCGGTGGGCGTGAAGTGGAACACGAACTCATGGCAGTCGTGCAGGAACCGCGGGCTGTTGATCGGCTTGTAGTGGCCGACGGCCAGATCCTGGGTCAGCCCCGAACGGGCTCCCGCGGCGTCCCGTTCGATGGCGATCGACTTGATCCAGTGGATGGTGTTCTGGAGGTGCAGATGCGGGCGCACGGCCTGCGCCACGTCCATGGCCGTCCACGGGTCGGTGGGCTTGGCCCCCACGTTCAGAAACAGGGACCCATCCGCCGCCAGTGTCCGGGCGGCCGCCGAGACCCAGGTGCCCGTCCAGGTCAGATAGTGATTCCGGGGGATCGTGTCGTCGTAGCTCCGGTAGTGAATCCCCAGGTTGTAGGGGGGCGAAGTCACCATCGCGTCAATCGACCCGGCCGGCAACTGGCTCAGGAGTTCGACGCAGTCTCCCAGGTAAAAGCGGAGCGTGGAGCCCGAGGGGTGGGTGAGGGTGACCTGGGGAGGGGGAAAACGGGAACGCACCCGCGCGATTGTATCGCGCGGATCGGAAGGCCGTTGAAAACGGTTAGGAGGCCCGGGCCGATCCGAAGACCGGGGTCAGGACCGTCGACTTCTCCGGCATCAGGGTGTGGTTCCGGCGGTGCGCATGGCGCGCGCAGCCGTTGCCCTTTTCCTCGACGTAGGAGACTTCGCGGCTCGTCGCGAGTTCTCGGTAGCGTCCCACGACGCATCCGCAGTCCATCGTGGCAAATCCCAGCAGTCGAACCAGACTCATCGCCTTTGCCTCCGATACACGCCCCGAGCAACAAATGTGCCGGGTGCGATCCTGGCCTGAAGTCTACCGATCGCGTGCGCGGACTGCTCATCGCTTGACGAAATTGCCCAGCGACCGTGCAGAGTCGACACGGTCTCATGCTGTTGCTCGGGTAATCGGCGCGGCCGATTACTCCAACGGTATGTGTTGTCTTCAATCGCTTGGAGCGCTTCGATCTGTGGCCGCTAGCGAGACGAGAGGCTGTGCTGGACCGTGCGGTAGTGCGCCAGATCCAGCGCACGCTGCTGCCGGCAGGCCCTGGCGGAGCGGAACACCCGCCACGCGAAGGCTCCATGCGCGAGCACCCACAGGCCCGTGATAGTGGGGGCGATAGTGTCCCAACTGAGGTACGCGTTCGCCGCGCATGCCAGGAGAAACAGCGTGCCGAAGAGCGGGTCGAGGTTCAGTCCTGGCGCGGCCGCTGTGGATTCCATGGCGACCGATTCCCATGCGGCGCTGTCGGGCCCGGCAGGGGTCTCGTGGAACACCTGGAGATAGCGTCCGATCCGCTCGACCCCGATGTGGAGGGCACGGATAGCCTCGAACCCTCCGGCCAGGGTCAGGAGCGGCAGGACGATCTGCACGCGCTGGTCCGCGTACCGAGCCTGCATCACAGCGACGGCCCAGAGCGCCAGTGTTGCGGGTCCAAGGACAAGCCTGACGGTGCCACGGACGGCGATCGTCCTGCGGAGTTCGATGAATTCAGAGTCGCGAGATGACATGGAGCGGGGCGAGGCCAGATTACCGTGACTCTAACCTCCGCGGCCCGGCGTTTGGTGACCCGGAGAAAGGGCTTGCGCGATCCACGATAGCTGTTACAATGCGCGGGTTCCTGTAACAATCAGACCACAAAGGGGTTGCCGGTGATCCACTGGAGAGCTCAGGGCACACGAAGAATGGCGCGCACGCTCGTGGCGCTCCTGCTGCTCGCGTGCGCGCTGCCGGCCAGTGCGGTTGAGCCTGGCTCCAAGGTCGGCAAACCGGGAACAGTCCGAAGGGCCAGGCCGGCCGTTTCGACGGTCAAGAGGACCCAGGCGAAGGCCAAAGCCGTCACCAGGCGCCGGAATACCCGCCCCAGCCGCCGTGCCCGCGAGCTGAACGAGGCCCAGCAAGAGCATTACAAAGTAGACGAGACCGGTGCCCTCGTGCCGGATTTTCGGGCCGCGGCTGCCATCGTGTATAACCCCGAGACGGGGGAGACGCTCTTCTCCGAGAACGCCGAGACGCTCCGGTCCATGGCCAGCATCACAAAGGTCATGACGGCGGCCGTGTTCATGGAGGACAACCCGGACATGGAGCGGGAAGTGGTCGTCGAGCGGGCGGACGTTCGCCGGGCGTCGACCACCTACATTCGCGCCGGGTACAAGCTTCGCGTCGGCGATCTGCTCAACCTGCTGTTGATCGCATCCGACAACGCCGCTGCCAGAGTCCTGGCCAGGGTGTCCACGTTCGGGGCGCAGGGCTTCGTTGACCGCATGAACACCAAGGCGCTGGAGCTGGGGCTGACCAGCACCTCCTACGCTGATCCATCAGGGCTGCTGGCCGCTAACGTGTCCTCGGCACTGGACCTGGCGAAGCTCATCACGCACGTGTCGTCGGACGAGCGCATCGCGAGCATCATGCAGAAGCCGGCCTACAGCTTTCAGATCGGGAAACACACGGTCCAGGTGCGCAGCACCAACCAGCTGGTGAAGGCCGGCGATGTCGATGTGCAGGCCGGGAAGACCGGCTTCACGAGCAGCGCGGGCTATTGCCTGGCCACCCTGCTGCGGCTGCCGCAGGGGTCTCCGATTGCGGTCGTCGTCCTGGGTGCGAAGTCCAGTGCCTCGCGCTTCTGGGACACGCGGCACCTGTTCAACTGGCTCTCCGCGAAGGGCATTCCGGCGTCGATCGTGTCCAAGAACCCGGTCCCCGTCTCAGCGCTCCCGTAGCGGGGCGCCCTTCCCTTCTCTCGCCCCGCCGCCTCCTAGCCCACATAGCCCCGCTGGATGGCGGCCGCATCAAGCGGCAGCGTGGCCAGCGTGTCGACAGCCGGCATGACCGGGCGCGCCGCCCGCTGGCCGTTGTAGGACTTCAGATACCGCCGGCACACCTCGCAGGCCGTGACGTGGTAGCGGCGATCCGCCGTGGCAAACGACGTCAGGTGCCGCCGGTCCGTGTTGGGGCAGTGGGGGCACGCGCCTGCATCGAACACCCACCGGAGGCCGCACTGGCCGCAGATCAAGCGCCGGAGGTCAGGCGACTCGATGACGCCCAGTTCGGGTTCTCCCCCGCACACCGGACAACGGCCCACCGTCCATGAGGCCAGGGTGGCGGCCGGCTGTGCCGCATCCGCGCAGCGGGCCAGGAAGGGCCGGAGCGCCAGGGCGATGGCCTGGTCCATCCCGGCACTGAGCCCCGAACCGGCGTCGGTTCCCTGACAGGAACGGTCGAACCAGGCTTCCGCCGCGCCGCACGCATCGCCGTCGTGAGACAGCGCCTGCAGCTGCCGGTGGTCGTCGTCCTCAATCAGGCCGAATCGAAGCAGCACGTCGGCGGTCTGCCGCAGGACCAGGCGGAGGTCGCTCGCTTCAAGAGGGATCTGGACAAACGCCACCAGCGGACGGCGCTCGGCAGCATGGCGCGCGACGCGTGCGGCCGATAGGTCCAGGGACGGCAATGGCACACGTGCCTGCACACGCCGCTGAATCTCCAGCAGCGCCAGTTGCAGGTCCACTGCGTCGGCCAGTTCCGGCTGCCGGGCCTTCAGCGCCCGCAGTTCAACGACCTCGATCGTTTCGGGGCGGGAGCGGAGAGGAACCGCCGTGTCGGACATGACGTCGCATTGTACGGCCGGGCAGGATCCCATGGCCGGATCGATTACGATCAGTTCATCTGATTCAACTCCCGAGGAGAACCGCGCAATGGCTTCAGAAAAGGTGCAGACGTTCACGGATAGCAACTTCGACGACGCGACCAGGCAGGGGGTCGTGCTGGTGGATTTCTGGGCGGAGTGGTGCGGTCCGTGCCGGCGTCTCGCGCCGACCGTTGATCAGCTCGCCTCGGACTTTGACGGCCGCGCGGTCGTGGGCAAGGTCGACGTCGATGCCAATCCGAACGTGGCGGCGCGCTTTCAGATTCGCGGGATCCCCACGCTCCTGATCTTCAAGAACGGCCAGCTCGCGGATACCGTCGTGGGCCTTGCCAGCAAGGAAGACCTCGCGGGTCGCCTTGAGCAGCAGCTCCAGTAAGGCACCGCGGCGACATGGCTGATCGCAAGGTCATCATCATCGGGTCCGGCCCGGCCGGACTCACGGCGGCGCTCTACTCAGCCCGTGCCAACCTGAAGCCCCTCCTCATCGAGGGACTCGAGGCTGGTGGCCAGCTCATGCTGACCACCATGGTCGAGAACTGGCCGGGATTCCGCGACGGCATCATGGGCCCGGATCTGATGACCGAGATGCGGGCGCAGGCCGAGCGCTTCGGCACCGAGATCGTGCAGGCGTCAGTGAAGGCCGTTGATCTCAGGCAGCGGCCGTTCACGCTGACGCTGAGCGACGACACCACCCTGACGACCGAGGCGCTCATCATTGCCACGGGCGCATCGGCCCGGTGGCTGGAGATCGGGTCGGACCGGAAGCTCTCCGGTCACGGTGTCTCCACGTGCGCCACCTGCGACGGCTACTTCTTCCGCGGCCGCCCGATTGCGGTGGTCGGGGGTGGCGACTCCGCGCTGGAAGAGGCGGTGTACCTCACGAAGTTCGCGTCGAAGGTCACGCTCGTCCACCGGCGCGACTCCCTGCGCGCGTCGAAGATCATGCAGGACAAGGCCTTCGCGAACCCGAAGATCGAGTTCGTGTGGGACTCGGAAATCTCCGAGATCAAGGACGTGGGCAAGGGCGAGGTGTCGAGCGTCGTGCTGCGGAACCTGAAGACGGGCGAGCGCAGCGAGCTGCCGCTCGACGGCGTGTTCATCGCCATTGGCCACACGCCGAACACGTCACTCTTCGCGGGGCAGATCGACATGGATCCGGCCGGCTACCTCGTCACCGGCAAGGACACGCGTACGAACGTTCCCGGGGTGTTTGCCGCGGGCGACGTGCAGGACCACGTCTACCGTCAGGCCATCACGGCCGCCGGGTCCGGCTGCCAGGCCGCCATCGACGCCGAGCGTTTCCTCGAAGGACAGTAGGGCCGGGCCGGATACCAGCCCGCGGCTCCAGCGACGGGGATTTACGCCCGCTTGTCCTTGCCAGGCAAGGAAGCCGTTTACGGCCTACGGCACACGTGGCAGAAGGCTAAGAGATTCTGCGCGCGTCGTGACGACCGTAACCCCGACGGAGAGCCCTGAGGGGTGCACACGAGTTGGCGGCCGGGCGTGCGCTACCCCATTTCCACGACCGGGATAATCTCGATCGTGCCGTCCACCAGCGTCAGGTGCGGACACGTCTTGGACAGGCTCTGGATGGCCTTCATGTTCTTGCCCTCCAGCACACAATAGCCGCCCACGTAGCTGGCTGCGTTGCCGCAGCGCTTGGCCTTAATCGTCTTTGCCTTCCCGATGATCTGGGTGGCCGCTGAGCTCTGGACCGGAGCGCCGCCCTTCAGGGCACCCAATACGGCCAGTTTCTGGATGTACTGGCCCCACTTGTCCATCAGGGCCTTGTTCTGGGCAGGCGAAAGCTTGCTGGCGTCTCCGCCGCGATACAGCACGAGAAAAGTGGGCATTGTCGATTGATCCTCATCAAGAACGCATGAACGCAACTCGGGCGCGCGGCCCGTCTGGAAGTGTATCGCGGCGCTTGTCTCAGGCTGCGCGTCGTGGCCTTCCCGACCAGCGGGCCGTCGCCCACAACGCGAGCTCGACCGCGCGCTCGAGCGCACTCTGGCGCCGCCCCCCATCGCCACGGCCCCCGGCTTCGGCCGATACGCGGGACAGATCATCACCATCGCCACGCCCACCGTCCTCCGGGTGGGCGTCAATCAGCCGCACGTCATTCAGGCGGTGGATCCGCGAGGCATTGTGGACGCGCTGACCATCTGTACGCTGCCAACCCACGGCACCAGCCGCAACGGTCTGCCCGGCGGCGGCAGCGAGGCGCGATTCGGGCCGGAGGGCAGCGGCTTCGCGAATCGGTTCTTCTCAGTCACGATCTTCAACGACACGATCTATCAGACAACCGCCAGCGGGGCATGCACGCCGTTTGTGACGTTTCCAAACGGGAGCCCCTGGACGCTGGCGTTCACGGCGGACGGATCGAGGATGCTCGTGAACGTGCGCGCGGGCGGCCAGGGGGGCGCCGGCGGCCCGAACGCGAGATCGCAGATCCTGGCTGTGGCCCCCGACGGGACCATCGACCCGAATCCGGTGTACGTCCATCCCGATGCGTTCATGTTCGACATCGCGGTCGCGCCTCAGGACTTCGGTGCATACGCCGGGCAGATCTTCTTCACGCACCGCGGTCCGAGCGACTCGCGGGGACCGTACGCGCGCCGGCCGCATCATCCCTCCGGTGCGCGCCATGAATCGCTGGATCGACTTGGTCGAACATCCGACCGCCGGCGCCGCGTTCGCGAACGTCCCCCCGTCCGAGACCCGTCGCTGGATCTCTACGTGGTCGTTGTGGCTGAGTCGCCTTCCATGGTCTGCGCATCGACGCTGCATCTGGCCTCCCTCCGAACCGTGGCTCGGATGATCGCCGGAATGTTGCGTCGTTCACATGAGACCGCCCGCCCTATGGTGGACAGACGTTCCTGACCGACTGGCAGCGCGATGCTGCGCCCGGTCTCGATGGGACACCGAATACAGAGGGCGCGGTGTTCCGCGTAGGTCCGGACGGACAGAAGCACCTGGTTGCGTCCGGGTTCTATCGGCCATCCGGCCTGGCATTCATCCGGGGCGAACTGTGGGTCACCGATATCAACGGGCCGTTCATGCCCGGCATGAGCGGCATGAAGCTGCCGGACGGCGCGCTGATTCGGATTCGCCGCCGTTAAGGACCGGACGGCCGCCGAAGGTGCCCTTCGGCTCGGGAAATTTCAGCGTGGGAGCGCGAAGACGGTGATGGTGTTCCCGGCGCGGGGACGCGGAACATCGGGGATCAGCCTCTCGAGACGCCCAGGTTCGAGCATGGATCCGCCGGTGCCCGCGGGCATGGCGATGTACTGACGGCCCCGCACACCGTAGCTGATCGGGAATCCCTGGACCGACGTCGGCGCCCGCACCTGCCAGAGCACCTGGCCGGTCTTTGCGTCGAATGCAAAGAAGTGCCGGTCGTAGGTGCCGGCAAAGACGAGCCCGCCGGCCGTGGCCAGCGCCGCGGTCGAAAATGGCGCACGCGTGCGATGCTGCCAGAGCACCTTCCCGGATGCGTCAATCGCCATCAATCCCCCAAGCGTCTCCTCGCTGCGTGGCGGCAGATACCACTGCATGGGACCCATGCCGAGTCCTCCGCCGCCGGGGCGCTTCTCCACGTCGGTGAAGGTCTGCGTCGCACACGCCGTCATGAATGGAACGTAGAAGGTGCGCGTCTGGATCGAGTACGCCATCGAGGGCCAGTTCCTCACGCCTCCGGACCCTGGGCAGAGATCCATAGGCTGGCCAGGCTTCGGAAGCTTCTCCTCGCGGTACCGCACGGCGCCGGTTGCGGGGTCGACCATGACGAGGTTCTGAAACCCAAGGTCCGAGGCGTGAAGGATCCGTCCAGTCCGGCGATCGATTTCCCAGAGGATGCCCATCTTGCCCATCTTGAACAGCGAGGCCCGCCCGCCTGCATCCACCAGCACGCTCTCGAAGACTTCGTCGAGGTCGTGCGTCTCGCCAGGGAGCGTCTGTCGATGCCACACGATCCGGCCCGTGTCTGGATTGAGCGCCAGCGTCGTGTTCGAGTAGAGCGCATCGCCGTCTGTACCGCGCGCGAAGCGCGTCCACGGCTTGGCCTGCGCGGTGGACCAGTAGACGAGATTGAGGTCCGGATCGTAGCTGCCGCTGATCCACATCTCGGTGCCTGATCGATAGAGGGGATCGACGTTGCCCCACGTCGCATTGCCAGCATCGGCCGCGCCAGCGATCGTCGGGGTGCGCCAGCGTTCCTTGCCCGTCGCCGCGTCGAATCCGACGATGGCGCACTTCTCCTCGATGAAGCGTCCGCAGCTCGAGAGCCCCACGACGATCGTGCCGTGCGCCGCCACCGGACCTGCCGCCAGCCGGAACCCTTTGTCGCGATCCGCTGCCGCCGCGCGCCACACTTCCTTCCCGGTTCGCGCATCCACGGCGATGACGTCTGCGCCCCAGCTCATGAAGACCTTGTCGGCGTAGAGCGCGAGACCGCGCGCGACTCCTGTGGATCGTGGCGTGTCCGCCGCCGCGGCGCGATATTCCCACAGCAGATCCCCCGTCCCGGCGTCGAGCGCTTGCAGGATTCCGCCAGGGTTGGGCAGGTACATGACACCGTCGTAGACGAGCGGCGTTGCCTGCTGCGTTCCCGGCTCCATGGTCCAGGCCCAGACGGGCTGGAGCTGGGCGACGTTGGCACGGGTGATCTGGGTGAGGGGGCTGTAGCCGTCGCTGCGGCTCGTGCCGCGCCATGCGATCCAGTCGTTGGGGCTCGGGGATTTCAGGGTGGCGTCGGTGACCGGACGAAACGGGCGCGGTTCTGACGAGGCGAGCACTCCCGCGAGCGCGACTGCCGCGGGAATCAGCGCCGCCCGCATCATGAGCGAGCCACCTTACGGCTTCGTGACATCGAAGATCAGGTTGTCTGGTGACGGCCCAAAGGATGCCCAGGGCACGACGCGGGCCTGGCCGACGCCAGGCTGGTTCCAATCGCACACACCCGCCGGAAAGATGGCGCTGAGCCGCGCCCGCTCAGCATCGCTGAAGCTGACCGTGTAGTCGCTCGGGCTGACTGGCTTGAGCTGACACTTCAGGGTGTCGGCCGCGAGCGGGCCACCTGCGACCTTGCGTGGATTCGATGACGCGGGCCACAGGGTGTTGCAGCCGCTGCCGGACGTCCCGAAGACCTGGGCTTCCGGAATCAGCGTGAAGGCCTCGTCCTTCGCATAACACCCGTCGATGGCCGCCGCTGGCTTATTGCGCAGCACCTTGTCCCTCTCCGTGCCAGGCCCCATGTCGTTCTTCAGCGCGGTCATCCACTGCTCAAAAACACCCCAGGGCCGGCTGGGAGGAACGATAGGGTCCGTGGAACGGCGGCCCTGTCCGCGCCAGAACACGAAGTTCGACGCGTCTCCATTGGCCTTGACCAGGCGCTCACGCGTCGCGAAGTGGTACCACTGGAGGTGGTAGTCCGCGGTGTCGTCTGAATAGTTGCCGTAGTCGAAGATGGGGATGGAGGCCAGGCCGCCGCCTCCGCCCAGGTGGATGCCACTTTGATACGCGCGCCGGATGGCTGCCTCGTCCGCCTGGGTGCGAGTGGCCACGTAGTTGGCGTCCTGGTCGTAGCCGCCGATCTTCTCGTTCAGATCCAGGAACTGCTTCACGCTGATGGTGCCGGCGTTCAGGACCTCCAGACCATACTGGACACCGGTGTTGTCATATGGGCGATGTGCGAAGCCCGTGACGGGATCGCGCCCATAGACATTGACGTTGAGGTCGAAGATGGTCGGCCGCGCGGCCGTGCGGTTGGTGACTGGGTGGTAACGCCGGTCAACCGGCACCGGCTCGGCCACGCGGTTGCTGACCGCCTTCCAGGAGCCCGGGATGTAGCCCGGATTGTCGGCACGTCCGTTGATGGGGTCGGTTCGCCCGGACTGGTTGGCACTGCCGACCAGTGCCGTCGGAGTGATGTACCCACCGAGCGCCTGCTGCTGGGCCCTCGTGAAGGCGGTTGGACGAGTCCGGAAATAGTGCGTCAGGAGCCTGGCATCCAGACCGGACAGCCCGATCGACAGCGCGTCGGGAAACACGGACGAGATGAGGATCCCATCGAACAGTCCCGGAAACGCGTCGGCGATCTGCAGGCTCGAATAGGCCCCGCCAGACGAACCCGCACTCGCTGTGAAGAGTGGCGTGCCATAACCCTCGATGAACCGTTCCTTGGTCATGGCCGTGCCTTCACCGGCCAGGATCGGATTACAGCTCACCGAAGGATGACTCAGTGTGTTGCTCGCAAGCGCATAGCCCTCTTTGAGCCGCCCATCGTTCAGCACGTTGAACGCCAGGCCGAGGTCTCCCGACCGCGGTCTGAGCACGCCATCCAGTGACCCGGTGGTGGTGCCCTGGTGGTACCAGCCGCCGGTGCAGCCGAAGCCATGCAGCCAGATCAGGCGTCTGTTCCAGCCCTTGGGTCGAGCGACGGGCGACGGTGTCGGCTCGGAGGTGGGGTCGTGCAGGATGGCAATGTGGTAGACGCCGCGGTCAATCGTTCCAGTCTCGAGGCGCACGACATACGGTACGGTCGCTCCGGTCAGGATCGCGGTGGTTGCCACATCGCCCGGAAGCGTCGTGACGCCGGGCATCGGCTTGAACGTGCCATCGGCCGACGACTTGTACACGTACTGGACGTTGGTCGGTGCCGAGCAGTTCGCATCGAGCGCGGGACCCAACGTCGTACCGTCCGGCAGGAAGTACTGGTCCGTCTGGCAGATGTACGGTGTGATATGCGGTCCCGACAGCATCGGCCCGCTCCTGGGGTAGTTCGTCAGCTCAAGGCGGGCGACCTCCCCCCCGATGCTCGCGGTCATGGTGTTGCTTCCGGCACGAAGGCCGGTGACCAGACCTCTGTGTTGTGAAGGGTTCTGCGGGTCAGGCTGGAAGCTCCCAGTGACCTCTGCGCCATTCAGCGTCACCACCAGATCAGTCGCAGCCCGGCCGGACGGAACAGCGACCGACACGAGGGTGTCTCCACCAGAGACGAGATTCGGATGTGATGACAGCAATGCAAGGTTCGGCGCAGGGGCGTTATCGCTGCAGCCTGCCAGTGTCACGCACATGGTCGTCAGGCCCAGGGTCGCGGCGGCAGCGATGGTTGCCATGCGGCTTCGGATCAGCGTCATGCCTGTCTCCGTGCGCCGGTGACAACCGGCGAGATGTTGTGAATGAACCACAGCCTACTGCGAGAGGGGCGAGATGGGCGCCGAATTTGCGGAGAGCAGGGAACGGGCGAATAATGGCCGCGGAGGATGCGGCACATGACGCGACGTGTTTCTGTCCTGCGCACCGGCATTGTCGCCGCGGCGGCGATGGCCGTCATCGGGTGGGTATCGGTTGGGGCACGGCAGCGAGGCACGCCGGTTCCGATCGACGCTGACGACATCGGCGGCGTGGTGACGGGGCCACGCGGGCCCGAGGCGGGGGTCTGGGTCATTGCGGAAACCCAGGATCTGCCGACGCGGTTCTCCCGCACCGTGGTCACCGACGATCGCGGGCGGTACCTCCTTCCCGACCTGCCGAGGGCCACGTATCGGGTGTGGGTGCGTGGTTACGGGCTGGTGGACTCGCCGCGTGTGCAGGCCGCGCCAGGCAAAGCGCTCGACCTGACGGCCGTTCCCGCACCGTCTCCGAAGGCTGCGGCGCTGATCTATCCCGCCGGGTACTGGTTCGCGCTGATGCGTCCGCCGGAGGTCACCGAGTTTCCCGGGACGGGCGCCAATGCCGTGCCCGCGCAGTTCAAGACGCAGGCCGAGTGGCTCCGCGTGGTCAAGTCCGGCAACTGCTGGTCGTGCCACCAGCTCGGCAGCAAGGGCACGCGGGAGGTGCCGACTGCGCTCGGCTCGTTCCCGTCCTCCACGGCCGCGTGGGAGCGGCGCATCCTCTCCGGGCAGGCCGGCGGACAGATGAGTCAGCTCTTCAACATGCTGGGCCGGCCCCGGGCGCTGGCGATGTTTGCCGACTGGACGGATCGCATCGCCGCTGGAGAAGTCCCGCAGGCGCCGCCGCGTCCGCAGGGCGTGGAGCGCAACGTCGTGATCACGCAGTGGGACTGGGCCGACCCGCGCGCCTACCTCCATGATGAGGTGGCGACGGACCGCCGCAATCCTTCGATCAATGCGAACGGCTTGATCTATGGCTCGCTGGAACTGAGTGCGGACTACCTGCCGGTGCTGAACCCGACCGCGCACCAGGCCACGCGCGTGAAGCTCACCGTGCGGGACCCTGCGACGCCGCCCGCGATGGGCCCGCAGGTCGCCGCGCCGTCACCGTACTGGGATACCGACCCCATCTGGGACAGTAAGAACAACGTGCACAACCCGATGATGGACGAGCGTGGGCGTGTGTGGCTGACCTCGGCCGTGCGTCCGGCGGCCAACCCCGCGTTCTGTCAGGAGGGGTCGTCGCACCCCTCCGCGAAGGCGTTCCCGATCAAGTCGGCAGGCCGGCACCTTGCGATGTGGGACCCGGCGGCGCGGAAGCTCACCCACATCAGCACCTGCTTCGGCACGCACCACCTGATGTTTGCCGAGGACGCCAACCAGACGCTCTGGACGAGTGGTGGCGGGCAGGTGGTCGGCTGGTTGAACCGCAAGATGTTTGACGAGACCGGCGACGAGGAACGGTCGCAGGGCTGGACGCCGATGGTGATGGACACCAACGGCAACGGGCGCCGCGACCCCTACGTGGAACCGAACGTGGCGGTCGATCCTGCGAAGGACACGCGCATCAACGGTGCCTTCTACGCCGTGGCGCCCGCGCCTGATGGGTCCGTGTGGGGCACGGTGCTCGGCTTCCCGGGAGGCGTGGTGCGGATGGTGCCGGGTGCGAATCCGTCGGAGACGGCGCTCTCCGAGTACTACGAGCTGCCGTACGGCAACGCGAAGGCCGCTGTGCAGGGCTATTCGCCCCGAGGCGGAGACATCGATCGCAATGGCGTCTACTGGGCGGCGCTCGCCAGCGGCCAGCTCGCCAGCTTCGACCGCCGGGTGTGCAAGGCACCGCTCAACGGGCCGGCAGCCACGGGGCAGCATTGCCCGGAGGGGTGGCGCTTCTACACCGAGCCGCTGCCGCAGTTTCCGGGCGTGAAGGATGCCGGCAGTGCCGAGGCCAGCTACTACACGTGGGTGGACTGGTTCGACGTCGGCGGCTTCGGGCGGAACACGCCGATCAACACCGGCAACGGGTCCGAAGGCCTGCTGGTGCTGAAGGAGGGCAAGTGGATTGTGCTGCGCGTGCCGTACCCGAACGGCTACTACACGAAGTGGCTCGATGGTCGCATTGACGATCCCTCGGCGGGCTGGAAGGGGCGCGGCCTATGGTCCACCGTGAGCACCCGGACGCCCTTCCACGGAGAGGGCGGGCGAGGCGCCACGAGCCAGGTGGTGAAGTTCCAGATGCGGCCGAACCCGCTGGCGCGTTGAGTCCGGTTGTTCAATGGCGTTGACTCCAGATGCCGCCTTCCTGGCGACCGATCCCGAGTACGCGTCGACCCGACGCCTCGACGAGCTGCGTGCCACCGACTTTGCGCGGCTGGACGCGGCGGGCACCGCGTACCTCGACTACACCGGCTCCGGGCTGTACGCGGCACGGCAGGTGACGGATCACGCCGCCTGGCTGGCCAGCGGTGTGTTCGGCAACCCGCACTCGGCAAACGCGCCGTCGTCCGCGGCCACTGCGCTTGTGGAGCGGGCCCGGCGCGATGTGCTGGAGTGGTTCGGCGCCCCAGCGGACGAGTACACGGCCATCTTCACGCCGAACGCGAGCGCGGCGCTCAAGCTGGTGGGTGAGGCGTATCCGTTCTCGCCGGATCGGCGGTTTCTCCTGGCCGCCGACAACCACAACTCGGTCAACGGCATCCGCCAGTTCGCGTCGGCGCGTGGCGCCGCTGTCGACTACGTGCCCCTGACGGTGCCCGATCTCCGGCTCGATCTCCCGGCCCTTGAGGCGCTGTGGCATCAGGGCACGCCCCGTGCGCGCGGACTCTTCGCCTTCCCCGCGCAATCGAACTTCTCCGGCGTGAAGCACCCGCTCGACCTGGTCCGGCGCGCACAGGACTTGGGATGGGACGTGTTGCTCGACGTCGCAGCCTTCGTGCCGACCAACCACCTGGATCTCACCGAGACTCCCGCGGACTTCGTGTGCGTGTCCTTCTACAAGATGTTCGGCTATCCGACCGGTGTCGGGTGCCTGCTGGCGCGACGGGAGGCGCTGGCCCGGCTCGAGCGGCCGTGGTTCGCCGGCGGCACCGTGAACTTCGCTACTGTGCAGGGCCGTGCGCATCTCCTGGCCAGCGGGGAAGCCGGGTTCGAGGACGGCACGCTGAACTACCTCTCCATCCCCGCGGTATCGGCTGGTTTCGCCCTGCTGCGCGAGGTCGGCATGGAGACGATCGCCACCCGCGTGCAAGCCCTCACCAGGTGGGTGCTGGAGCAGTTACTCGCGCTGAGGCACCGCAACGGCCGGCACATGGTGCGGGTGTACGGCCCTGCCTCGATGTTGATGCGCGGCGGCACCGTCACCTTCAACCTGTATGACCAGGACGGGCACCTCCTCGACTACCGCCGAGTCGAGGAACTGGCGACCGCCCAGGGGATTGCCCTGAGGACAGGCTGCTTCTGCAATCCCGGCGCGGGCGAGGCCGCCGAAGGACTGACGGCCGAGGATGTGGCCGCGGGCCTGGCCGAGGGCGCGATGACGCTACCGCGCTTCATGACAGTGATTCAGCACCGGGGCGGAAAGAGCGCTGGCGCGATCCGGGCGTCACTCGGAATCGTGAGCACTTTCCAGGACGTGCAGCGATTCGTCACGTTTGTCGCCGGCTTCCGCGACCAGTCGCGGCTCTCGATTGGCGACGTGGCCTTCGACGTGGATTCCTGCCGCGTGATTCGCGACGGCGCGTAGTTGCGCAGGAGCGGGGCCGGCCGAGATCAGTGCGGGCGCGCGTCTGAATCGGCGGGGTTGGACTCAATCCAGCCGCCTCCGACCACAACATCGCCGTCGTAGAACACGGCGGCCTGTCCTGGCGTGATGGCCGACTGCGGATCATCGAACACCAGTTCCGCGCGGGCGCCGTCGAGCGCCCGTACGCGCCCGGCCGCGGCGGCGTGGCGGTGGCGGATCTGCGCGGTAACCCGCGTCCATGTATCAGGCGCTGGCATCGACACCCAGTTGACGCCGGCAGCCGTGAGTGTGGCGCGGTCGAGCGCGGCCCGTTCGCCCACGACGACGGTCCCGCTGACCGGCTCCAGCCGCAGCACGTAGAGCGGAGTGGGGGCGGAGATCCCCAGCCCTTTCCGCTGGCCCACCGTGAAGCGGTGGACCCCGCCGTGGCTGCCGAGCTGGTGTCCCTCGGCATCAACAATGGGCCCGGCGCTGGCTACACCCGGCGCCCGGCGTTCCACGAAGGCTGCGTAGTCGCCAGAGGGCACGAAGCAGATCTCCTGGCTGTCGGGTTTGTCCGCCACGCGAAGCCCCAGTGCCTGCGCCGTGGCGCGCACCTCGGACTTCCGCAACGTGCCCACCGGAAACATCGCCTGCGAGAGCTGCGGCTGTGTGAGGGAGAACAGGAAATAGGACTGATCCTTGTCAGGGTCCGCGCCGCGCCGGAGAATCCAGCGCCCATCCGGCCGCTGCTCCACACGGGCATAGTGGCCGGTGGCCACCACGGCCGCGTCAAAGCCGGTGGCCCGGTCGAGCAGTGTCGAGAACTTCAGGTCGCTGTTGCAGTGGGCGCACGGCAGCGGCGTGCGGCCGGCGGCATACTCGCCCACGAAGTTGCGCACCACGGTCTCCTCGAACTGACGCTCAAGATTGAGGATGTAGTGCGGAATGCCGATGGCGGCTGCCACGCGCCTGGCGTCGTGCAGGTCGTCGATCGTGCAGCAGGTGCCGAAGGCTTCCGCCCCATCGCGCTGGTCGTAGAGCTGCATGGACACGCCGACGACATCGTGGCCCTGCGCCTTGAGGAGCGCGGCTGCGACGGACGAATCCACGCCCCCGGACATGGCGACGACGACGCGCATGATTACGCGCGCCTCGCGGGCCGCGTCAGCGACCGGAGCTTGTCCACGACTCGCGGCAGCACGCTGACGACGCGCTCGATGTCCGCCTCGGTGTTGCCGGCGCCCAGGCTGAACCGGATCGAGTTCTGGGTGCGGTGGGCCGCAAAGCCCATCGCCTTGAGCACGTGCGAGGGCTCCAGCGTGCCGGACGAACACGCCGACCCGGTTGACACCGCAATGCCCTCCAGGTCCAGCGCGATCAGGAGCGACTCCGCCTCTACGCGCTCGAAGCTGATGTTGGTGGTGTTGGGCACCCGTGGCCCCGTGCCGTTGACGGCCGTGCCGGTGACGCTTCCGCACACCAGAATCTCGAGGCGGTCGCGCAGGGCCGCAAGCCGGCCGCCTTCGGCCAGGAGCTTCATCTGGGCGAGACGGGCGGCGACGCCCAGCCCCGCGATTCCCGGGACGTTTTCCGTGCCTGCGCGCCGTCCGCGCTCCTGCTTCCCGCCGGTGGCAAAGGGCAGGAGCCGCGTACCGCGCCGGATCCACAGGGCGCCCACGCCCTTGGGCCCGTTCAGCTTGTGTGCCGAGATCGAGAGCAGATCCACGCCCAGCGCCGTCACATCCACGGGGATCTTGCCGGCGGACTGCACGGCATCGGTGTGCATGACGGCACCGTGCCGCCTGGCGATCGCGGCCAGCTCGGCAATCGGCTGAATCGTGCCGACTTCGTTGTTGGCGTGCATCACCGACACGAGCGCCGTGTCGGCGGTCATGGCCGCTTCCAGCGCGAGGGGTGACACCACGCCGCTGGCATCCACCGGGAGGAGCGTGGTGCGCCAGCCCCGCTTCGTGAGCGCCTTGAAGGTGTTGAGCACGGCCTCGTGCTCGATGCCGGTGGCGATGAGGTGGCGTCGGCCGGTTGATTCCAGCGCCTCCGCGGCGCCGCGGAGGGCGGCGTTGTCGCTTTCGGTGCCGCCACCGGTGAAGACCACGTCGCCCGGTTGCGCGCCGATGAGCGCGGCCACCTCCGAGCGCGCCTCGTCCAGGATGGCCTTGGCCCGCTGGCCGAAGTGGTGGACGCTCGACGGGTTCCCGAACTCGTTCAGAAGGACCGTGCCCATGACGGCAGCCACGGCCGGGTCCACCGGCGTCGTGGCGTTGTGGTCCAGATAGATCCGCACAACCCATGATCGCATCATTGGCGGCTGGACACCCCTTTTCAGGGTCACCTATACTGCCCGGCACGCCCCGTACGCCACCCGCACCCGGTGGGTTCGCGGGCCAGAGGATCCGGTTATGTGGAAGCGCGACGAGGCAGTCAGACCCCCATCCACTCCGGCAGCGGCCAGCCCGCTGGCGGCCAGCGACCTCGTACCAGGCTCACCGCCCCTTCCGGCGCAGGAACTGCGCCGGCAGTTCGAGCGGGATCGCGTGCAGATCGGCCGGTCCGTGATCTTCAAGGGCGAGCTGACCGGCAGCGAGGACCTCGCCATCGAAGGGCAGATCGAAGGCAAGATCGAGCTGCGCGACCACGTGCTCACCATCGGACCCAACGGCAAGATCAACGCGCAGATCTTCGCCAAGTCGGTGGTCGTGCTGGGCGAGGTGCACGGCAATATCACGGCGACGGAGAAGGTGGACATCCGTGACAACGGGTCGGTTGACGGCGACATCACCGCGCCGCGCGTAGCCATTGCCGAGGGCGCCCAGTTTCGGGGCAAGGTCGACATGCAGCGGAAGCCCGCCCTGCCGGGGGTTCCCGCTGTCCCGAAGGCCGTGGCTGCACCGGTTGCGACGCCGTCCGTCGCGACACGCTAGGGCGGCACGCATGGACCCGTGGCACGGGTCCGAGGATCGAGGTCAGGCCGATGGCGAAACCGATCATTGCGCTCCTGACGGACTTCGGCACACGCGACCACTATGCCGGCACGATGAAGGGCGTGGCGCTCGGGATTTGCCCTGACGCCACCCTGGTGGACATCACCCACGAGATTGCCCCGCACGACATATTGGGCGGCGCGCTCGAACTGGCGGCCGCCGTTCGCTATTTCCCGGCCGGCACCATCTTCCTGGTTGTGATCGATCCGGGTGTCGGCTCGGCACGCCGGGGACTGGCGGTTGACAGTGGCGACTACCGGTTCGTGGCCCCCGACAACGGCGTCCTGACGCTGGCCTTGCGCGACCTGCCGCCCAAACACATGGTGGAGCTGAGCGATCGCCGCTATGCCCGCCCGACGGTGAGCCGGACGTTCGAAGGCCGCGACCGTTTTGCGCCGGCCGCCGCGTGGCTGGCCAAGGGTACGGACCTCGCCGCGCTTGGCCGCCCGGTGAAGGAGTTCCACCGCCTGACCGTGCCGGAGCCTGTGTTCGGGGACGCCGGACCAGGGAAGGCCGCACTCACCGGAGAAATCCTGCGGGTGGATCGCTTCGGCAACCTCATCAGCAACATCGACCGGAAGACCTTCGACAGGCGGGCGAGCGGGGTGGTATCCGCGATCACCGTCGGCGGCCACGAAGTGGCGCGTCTCGTGACCACCTACTCCGAGGCCGAGGCGGGTGAGGTCTGTGCGCTGTTCGGCAGCACGGATCACCTCGAGGTGGCCGAGAACGGCGGGTCCGCCGCCGCGCGGCTGGGGCTGGGCCGCGGCGCAGAGGTGCGGGTGACCGTCGCCGTGCGACCCGCATGAACCTGGACCTGACCGACGAGCACCGGCTGCTGGAAGGCTCCGTGCGCGAATGGGCCAGCCAGGCCGTGGCTCCCCGCATCCGCGATCTTGACCGCGCGCACCAGTTCGACCGGAACCTGCTCCCTCAGATGGCGGAGCTGGGCCTGCTCGGCGTGTGCATCCCTCCGGCCTATGGCGGCGCGGGCATGGACTATCTCTCGCTTGGGCTCGCCTGTGAGGAACTGGAGGCCGTGGACACATCGCTCCGCGTGATCCTCTCGGTACACGTGGCGCTCAACAGCCTCACGCTGCTCACCTGGGGCACGGAGGACCAGAAGGCCCGGTATCTCGTGCCGCAGGCGCAGGGCACGCGCGTTGCCACTTTTGGGCTGACCGAGCCGGCCGCGGGGAGCGACGTCCGTGGCCTGCAGAGCGTAGCCGTGCGTCGTGGCGGCACCTGGGTCATTACCGGCGAGAAGACGTGGATCTCGCTGGACGAGGTGGAGGTGCCGGACGCAAACCTCCTGGGCCAGCCCGGCGAAGGCTTCAAAATCGCGATGTTCGCGCTGGACCAGGGCCGCTACTCGGTGGCCGCGGGCGCCACCGGGCTCATCCGGGCCTGCCGGGATGCGAGTGCCGCCTACGCCCTGGACCGGAAGACCTTCGGGATCGAGATCGCCCAGCACCAGCTCGTGAAGGAGATGATTGCCCGCATGGAGGCGGACTATCAGGTCTCGCGCCTGCTGTGGATGAGGTGTGGCTGGCTCAAGAACGAGGGCCGCCGGTGCAGCCGGGAAGCGAGCCTCGCCAAGTGGGTGTCCACCACGGCCTCGGAGCGGGCGGCCGGCGACGCCGTCCAGGTGCATGGTGCCAATGGCTACTCGGATGACTACCCCGTGGGGCGCTACTACCGGAACTGCAAGGGCGCCGTGATCTATGAGGGCACCCGCGAGATTCATGCCCTGATGCAGGCCGACTACGTCCTCGGGTATCGTACTGATCGGCCCACCCGGTGCGCGCTGCCGCCCTGGCCTGGCCCGGCGCCGGCCGAGGCGTGATCCCATCGTCCACGCGACACTAGCCACCACATAGACCAGATACCGACCATGACCGACGATCTCTCGCTGGAATTTCTCCGCGTTGTTGAGCAGGCTGCCATCGCATGCGCCCACACCATGGGCAAGGGCGACCGACACCATTCCGACCAGGTGGCAGTCGAGGCCATGCGGAGGGAAATGGATTCGCTGCCGATCGACGGCACCATCGTGATCGGCGAGGGCGAGCGCGACGAGGCGCCGATGCTGTTCATCGGCGAGAAGGTCGGCGTGGCCAACAAGGGGAAGAGCGGCAACTATCCGGCGGTGGACATCGCCGTGGACCCGCTTGAAGGCACCAATCTGTGTGCCACCGGTGACAATAACGCCATCGCGGTGCTCGCCGCGGCACCCAAGGGTGGGCTGCTGCACGCACCGGATCTCTACATGGAGAAGCTCGTGGTGGGACCCAGTTCCCGCCATGTGGTGGACCTGGACGCCCCGGTAAAGGTCAACCTCGCGGCTATCGCGAAGGCCAATAACCGTGCCGTCTCGGACCTGGTGGTCATCGTGCTCGATCGGCCGCGGCACGAGACGCTCATCAGGCAGATTCGCGAGGCGGGTGCGCGCATCCGTCTGATCGGCGACGGGGATCTGTCCGCCGGCATCGCGGCCGCCGTGGTGGGCAGCGGCGTCCATGCGGTGATGGGCAGCGGCGGTGCACCCGAGGGTGTGCTGACGGCCGCGGCGATGCGGTGCCTGAATGGCGAGATCTTCGCGCGGCTGGTGGTGTCCAAGCCCGAGCACGAGGAACGGTGCCGGGCGATGGGCATCACCGACTTCAAGAAGGTGTATCGCTCGGCCGACCTGGCCTCGGGCGAGAACATCATCTTCGCGGCCACCGGCGTCACCGAAGGCACGCTGATGAAGGGCGTGCGCTTCTTCGGCGACGGTGTGCGAACGGCCTCCATGGTGATGCAGACCCATCCGCATCAGGTCCGCTTCATCGACAGCCTGCACGTGCTGTCGAATCACGATAACGTCAAGCTCCGCTTCTAGATCGCCCACAGTGTCGCAGACGGCCACGCCTTCGCACGGCGAGCGCGCGGTCCTGGTGGGGCTGAGTACGCCCACCGTCCGGCGTCACGACGCGGAACGATCGCTCGAGGAACTGGCCGGCCTGGCCGATGCAGCCGGGGCGTCCGTGGTTGCGCGCGTGATCCAGGATCGGCCGGGACCGGACAAAGGCACCTACATCGGGGGAGGGAAAGCGGCCTCTGTCGGAGTGATGGCCGGCGAACTCGACGCGGGCGTCGTCATCGTGGACGGCGATCTCTCGCCGGGCCAGCAGCGGCGCCTCGAGGCGGCCGCCGGATGCCGGGTGATCGACCGCACCCAGCTCATCCTCGACATCTTCGCGCGGCGGGCGCGGACGCGCGAGGGCCAGTGGCAGGTGGAGCTGGCCCAGCTCAAGTACATGCTGCCCAGGCTGGTGGGCTCCTCCGAGGCACTCTCGCGCCTGGGCGGGGGGATCGGCACGCGTGGCCCTGGTGAAACCAAGCTCGAAACAGACCGCCGCCGCGTACGGACGCGCATCCAGGCGATCGAGCATGAAATCGAACGGGTGCGCGACCGGCGGGCCCAGCTCCGAGACCGCCGTCACAAGGCGCGGGTGCCCACCGTGGCGCTCGTGGGCTACACCAATGCCGGCAAGACCACGCTCTTCAATCGGCTGACGAATGCCACTGCCGTCGCCTCCGACGCCCTCTTCGTCACGCTCGACCCGCTGGTCCGCCAGGCGCGACTGCCCGACAACCGCGTGCTGCTCGTGTCGGACACCGTGGGGTTCATCGACCGGCTCCCGCACGGGCTGGTGGCGGCGTTCCGGGCGACGCTCGAGGAGGTGGCCGCCGCGGACCTCGTCCTCCACGTGATCGACGCCGCCAATGAGGACCGGGACCGGCAGGTGGCGGCCGTCCTGCGGGTGCTCGACGAGGTGGAGGCAGGAGACGTGCCCCGCCTGGACGTGTTCAACAAGGTGGACTGCCTGAGCCTCGAGGATCGGCGGCACCTGGCGGCGGGGCACCCCGGGGCGTGGCTCGTGTCGGCGGCGACCGGGGAGGGCGTGGACGCCTGTCTCGATGCCGTCACCGTGCGTCTGGGGCTTGATACCGAGCGCGTCGTCATCCGGTACGCGGAGGGCGATGCGGTGGGCGCGGTCGAGACGGCGCGGCTCTATCAGACAGGCCGGGTGGTCCGGCACGAAACCGCGAACGGGGAGGTCATCGTGGAGGCGGATGTCCCGAAGCGCCTGCGCGGGCGGCAGCCCGACGACGATGGGGAAGTGAAGGAGATCGGTTCTAATGGCAGGTGAGGTCGTCGTTCCTGTGCGTCTCACCGTCGCCAACCAGCTCACGCTCCTCAGAATTCTGCTGATCCCACCCTTCGCGGTGCTGACTCTGTACGGCTACATCGGTGCGGCCCTCATCGTGTTTGCCACAGCCGGGATCACGGACCTGCTGGACGGCATGACCGCCCGGCTCACACGCCAGCGCAGCAGCCTCGGGGCCTGGCTCGACCCGATGGCCGACAAACTTCTGCTCCTGGCGGCGCTCATCGTCCTGACGCTGCCAGGGACGAAGGTCGTGAACCACATGCCGCTGTGGCTCACCGTCCTCATCATCAGCCGCGATGTCGTGATTGTCGGTGTCGTGGCAGTCGTGAACCTCGCCATCGGTCCGCGGACGTTTTACCCGTCCATCTGGGGCAAGCTCGCCACGGCCACCTACATCGGCACCGGCGTGGCCTTCATGGTCTTCAACTATCTGGGGCGCACGTCACCCATCATCGACGCGGGTGTGTGGGCATCGCTGGCGGTCACGCTGATTTCCAGCTTCGACTACTTTCTGAAGATGCGGCGGCTTATCAACGAAGGCCACTGAGGACAATCTGCGACAGCGTGTGTCATGCGCGTGTCACGGAGGCGTGTGGGAGATGCGGCACACTTGACGCAGGTGCAACGGAGGAGATTCTCCTTCGAAGCCGGCCGGGAGGAGGGTGCGTGAGTAGTCGCGATTCAAGGGGATTCATCATCTGGTTGACCGGCCTTCCGGGCTCGGGGAAGACGACGCTCGCCCGCGCCCTCGCAGCGCGACTGTCAGAACCGATGCGCGTGGAGGTCCTCGACGGCGACGAGGTGCGGCAGACGCTGTCTGTCGACCTCGGATACTCCAGGCAGGACCGTGACAGGCAGGTCGCCAGGCTCGGGTACATCGCACGTCTGCTCGCCAGAAATGGCGTGGCCGTGATCGTCGCTGCGGTTTCCCCATACAACGAGGCGCGCGAGCGTGAGCGGCTGCATGCCCACGAGTCGGACATCCCGTTCCTGGAGGTGCACCTCGACGCGGATCTCCCGTCTCTCATTGAGCGCGACACCAAGGGTCACTATCGACGGGCTCTCGATGGACGCCTGCCCGGATTCACCGGGGTGACGGATCCGTATGGGCCTCCCCTGCACCCGGACTTCAGGCTGCGCACCACGAGTGAGCCACTCGCGACCGGGCTTCAGGTGATTGGTGATGCGTTGATCGCACGGGGACTGGTCCCGAGTATCGTGGCGTGCCTGGCGGCGTATCTCTGACAGCCTGAACGCATCCTGCCACACGCGAAACGTACTGTCTTTCTGCATATCCCGAAGACCGGAGGCTGGTCGGTTCGGATGCTTCCGAAGATCCCTGGGTGCGGAGGGCCGCTCAGTTGATGCCGAGCTTGCCCTTGAAGTAGCCGACCGTGGATTCCAGGCCCTCGCGCAGTTCCACCGTCGGCTCCCAGTGGAGCAGACGCCGTGCGCGGGAGATGTCCGGTTGCCGCTGCTGCGGGTCGTCGACGGGCAGCGGGTTGAAGACGATCCGACTCTTCGAGCCCGTGATGTCGATGATCGTCCGGGCGATCTCCTCGATGGTCACTTCGTGCGGGTTGCCAATGTTCACCGGCTCCGTCACGTTCGACTCCATCAGGGCGATGATGCCGGCAATCAGATCGCTCACGTAGGTGAAGCTGCGGGTCTGTGAGCCGTCCCCGAAGACCGTCACATCCTGATGGGTCAGCGCCTGCGACATGAAGGCGGGCACGGCGCGGCCGTCCTTGAGCCGCATCCGCGGGCCGTAGGTGTTGAAGATCCGCACGATGCGCGTCTGGAGGCCGTGATAGCGGTGATACGCGGCGGTCAGCGCTTCTGAAAAGCGCTTGGCCTCGTCGTAGACGCTCCGCGGGCCGATGGGGTTCACGTGGCCCCAATAGGTCTCCTTCTGCGGGTGCTCCAGAGGGTCCCCGTAGACCTCGGACGTGGAGGCCGTCATGAACACCGCGCTCTTGGTCCTGGCCAGCTCCAGTGCGTTTCTGGTGCCGAGCGAGCCGACATCCAGCGTCTCGAAGGGCAGCTCGAGGTAGTCGATCGGGCTGGCAGGGCTGGCCCAGTTCAGCACGTAGTCCACGGGGCCGTCGATGGGGAAGGGCGCCGTGATGTCGTGCCTGATGAAGGTGAAGGGCTTGCCGGCCAGGTGTGCGATGTTGGCCTCGTCACCCGTGATGAGGTTGTCGACGCCGATGACCTCGTGGCCCCGGGCAAGGAGGGCGTCTGTGAGGTGCGAGCCGAGGAAACCGGCGGCGCCGGTGATGACGGTGCGGGGGCCTGACGCCATGTCCTAGTACGCCTCGCTGCGACTGAAGAGGCCGCGCACCAGCGTCAGCCACATGATTTTGAGGTCGAGGCTCACGGACCAGTTTTCGATGTAGTAGAGATCGTACTCGATGCGCTTCTCGAGCGACGTGTTGCCGCGCCAGCCGTTCACCTGGGCCCAGCCGGTGATGCCGGCCTTCACCTTGTGGCGCAGCATGTACTGCGGAATCCGCTGCTTGAACTGCGATACGAAATACGGCCGCTCGGGCCGTGGGCCGACGATCGACATGTCGCCCCGCAGCACGTTCCAGAACTGTGGCAGTTCGTCCAGGTCGAAGCGCCGCAGGAACCGGCCGACGGGCGTGCAGCGGGGGTCATCGTCGCGCGCCCACACGGGGCCGCTGTCGTCCTCCGCGTCCTGATACATCGACCGGAACTTGTAGACGTGAAACTGCCGGCCGTCCAGGCCCATGCGCTCCTGGTGGTAGAACACGGGCCCTGGTGAGGTGCGCTTCACGATGAGCGCGAGAATGGCCATCGGGATCCCGAGCACGAGGAGCGCGGCTGCCGAGAGCACGGCGTCGAGTGCGCGTTTGACCCCGGCGTTGAAGCCCTGAAGCGGCACGTCGTTGACGTTGATGATGGGCAGGCCGTCGAGGTCTTCCAGCCGGGCGCGGAGCGCGATGAACTGCAGCAGGTCCGGCACGACCTTTATGTCGATGACTTCACGGCTGGTGGCGTTGAATAGCTCCAGCAGTTTCGAGTGCTCTTCGAGCGGCAGGGCCACGTAGAGCTGGTCCACCTTCTCGCGCTGGGCCACGTCCGCGACTTCCGTCAGCGTGCCGAGCAGCGGCAGGCCGCGATAGCCGATGTGGTCGCCGCCGGCCCGATCGTCGATGAAGCCGACCACCTGATAGCCCAGCTCGCGGTGCTGCAGCATGCGGTCGGCGACCAGCCGCCCGAGGTCCCCGGCCCCGGCAATCAGGATGCGTTTGAGGCCGATGCCCGCCCGCCAGCGGCGCTCGAGCAACTCGCGCACGGCTTCCCGCGCGGCCGAGGTGAAGACCACATTGATGGCGAGGAAGATGCCCCACACCATCTGGGAGACCTCGTAGGCGCCCTGCGCCTTGGCCGCGTCCGACACGTAGTAGGCCTGAACGTAGAGTGTCGAGACCACGCCGAGCACCACGGCGATGATGCTGCCCACGAGCACGCCGAAGAAGTCGTCCACGCGGGAACGGCCGCGGCGCAGCCTGTAAATGCCCTGCAGGTGGAAGGCCAGCGGGGTCAGCAGCACGACAAACGGCAGCACGCCAATGTAGCGGTCGATGGGCGGGTAGCCCTTGGTCACCGGAATCAGACCGCTCTCGAATCTGATGGCGTAGGCGAGGATGAAGGCCCAGCCGGCCAGCAGCGCATCGCTGATGACGTAGAAGGCCACGAGGATCCGGTTGTAGCGCCTCACCATGTCCAGGCCGGTCCGTGAACCACCGTCTCGTCGATCACCTGCTTCAGGTGCGTCAGGCAGATCTCCCGGCTGAAGCGCTCGGCCTGCCGGCGCGCGGCGCCAGGCGCGGGTGTCAGGGCATCGAGACGTGAGAAGGCTGCGTCCCACGCCTCCGGGGAGTCATCCGCGACCAGGATGCCCGTCTCGTCATCCACCACGGTTTCCAGCGCACCACCGCGACCAAGTGCGACGACCGGCCGTCCGCAGGCCTGGGCCTCAAGCGGTGCAATCCCGAAATCCTCTTCGGCCGGAAGCAGCACCGCGGCCGCCTGCCGGTATTCCGTGCGGACGGCGTCATCCGGCAGCCGGCCGAGGAACGTCACGTGCGGTTCGCCCCGCGCTTCCAGCCGGGCGCGCTCGGGGCCTTCGCCCACGATGCGCAGATCTCGGCCCGCACGACGGGTGGCGTCAATCGCGAGGTCGATCCGCTTGTAGGGAACCAGGGCAGACACGATGAGGACATGGTCGCCGGGCGTGGTGTCCGCCGGCGTGTAAAACATTGTATCTACAGGGGGATAAACCACCGTCGATGGACGATTATAGTAGCGGCTGATCCGGCCGGCAACGTGTGCCGAGTTGGCCACGAAGCGGCCTACCCGCGAGGCGGTGCGCGCGTCCCACCGCGCCAGATGGCCGAGTACCGGGCGGTAGAGCCCGTAGTGGGCGGCCCAGCCCACCCGATCCACCCCGAAGTACGCCTCGAACTGGTCCCAGGCGTAGCGCATGGGGGAGTGGCAGTAGCACACATGCACCGTGTTGGCCGGCACGATGACCGACTTGGCCACGCAGTGACTGCTGCTGACCACCAGGTCGTAGCCCGCGAAGTCGAAGCGCTCGATGAGCGCGGGGAAGAGGGGCAGGAAGTGCCGGTAGTGACGGCGTAACGCCGGCACCCGCTGGAGCACGCTGGTAATGATGCGGTGCCCTTCGATCCGGGCGTTCAGGCGGCCAGGCTCGTGGATGAGCGTGAAGATGTCGGCTTCGGGATAGATCTCGCACAGGACGTCGAGCACCTTCTCGCCGCCCCGCATGCCGGTCAGCCAGTCGTGGACAAGGGCAACCCGCATCAGCGGCCAGCCACCTCTCGGTAGATGGCCAGCGTGCGGGCCACGGAGTCATGCCACGAGAAGTGGCGGGCCCGCTCCAGGCCCTTCCTGCGCAGGTCCGCGCGCAGGACGTCGTCGGTCAGCACGCGCTTGATGCCGTTCTTGATGTCCACGGTGTCCAGCGGGTCCACGAGCACCGCGGCATCGCCGGCCACTTCCGGGAGGGACGAGACGTTCGAGGTGACCACGGGGGTCCCGCTGGCCATGGCTTCGAGCGGTGGCAGGCCGAACCCCTCGTAGAGAGAGGGAAACACGAACACCGAGGCCAGCTTGTAGAGCGCGGCCAGCGTCTGGTCGTTCAGGAAGCCAAGGAAGCGCACGTGCTTGTGCAGCTTGTGCGCATGCACGGCATGGCGGAGCGCGGGGAGCTTGCTGATCTCGTCGCCGATGATCAGCAGCGTCAGGTCCGGGAAGCCGTCGCGCCTGAGGCCCGCGAACGCGTCGATGAGGCGCACCAGGTTCTTGTGCGGCTTGATGTTGCCTACATACAGCACGAACGGGTGGTGAAGCTGATACCGCTCCCGCACCAGGGCGATGTCAGCCTCGCTGGGCGAGGCGCCGAACTGCTCGTCGAGCGCGTTGTACGTGACCTGGATGCGGTCCGCGGGTACATGCACGTAGCGCAGGATGTCCTGCTTGGAGGCTTCCGACACGGTGAGGATGCGGTCGGCGCGGTGCGCCGCCGCCCAGATCGACGCGCGGGCGTAAAGGTAGGCGAACCGGCTGGGCAGGTACTGCGGAAAGCGGAGGTGGATGCAGTCGTGGATGGTCACCACCGCCCGGCAGGGGACGGCGGGTGGCAGCACGTAGTGGGGCGCGTGAAACACATCAGGCTTCTCGCGCCACAGCACCCAGGGCACATGCACCTGCTCGGCGATGGAGTAGTTGTCGGACGGTTCCAGCACGGTCCGGAAGTTGGGGCCGAGCGTCGCCGCGACGTCCATGTCGTCCTTCGCACACAGGAGGACATACTCGCTCGCCGGGTCCAGGCGCGCGAGATGGCGCAGCAGGTTCCGGATGTACGTGCCGATGCCGAAGTCGTGGATCTTGCGGACATCGATGGCGACGCGCATGGCTCTTGATGGTACTAGAGAGTGGCTACTCGACCCGGACGCCGCGCAGTGCCAGATAGAGACGCAGCAGCGGGGCCCAGCGTGGGAGGTGCTTCCTGTAGAAGGCCAGATGGCTCTGGTGGTAGCGGAGGTTCGTGGCGGCCGGCGCGGTCGCGGCGGAGCGGCCGCGCAGGTGGATGACCTCGGCGGCGGGCGTAAAAAGGATCTGCCCGCCCTGGGCGCGCAGCGACGCGCAGAAGTCGACGTCCTCGGTGTACATGAAGAAGCGCTCGTCGAGCAGGCCCACGGCCTCGGCGGCGGCCCGGCGCACGAGCAGGCAGGCTCCGCTGACCCAATCGACCACGCGTTCCTCCCGGCTCAGCCGCTCCACGCTGGCCAGCGCCCAGGCCTCGCGCGCGGCGAGGCCCTGCATCAGCCGCTTCTGCCGCCACTCGACGGCGGGGCTGATCATCGATCCCCAGGAGAGTTCCGGATTGCCGGCTCCGTCGATGAGTCGCGGGCCGAGCGCGGCCACGCCAGGTCGTCCGTCCAGCACGCCGACCATGCGGTCGATGGCGCCCGGAGGTACGACGGTGTCGCTGTTGAGCAGCAGGACCAGTTCGGACGCAGCAGCCCGAATCCCGAGATTGTTGGCCCGGGCGAAGCCGAGGTTGGCGCCGGCCTCGACAAGCTGGACGGCCGGGCAGTTCGCGCGGACCCAGACGGCGCTGCCATCCTGGGAAGCGTTGTCAACCACCACCACGTCCAGCGCGATCGCGGGTGGTGTGTCGAGCAGGGACCGCAGGCATCGCTCCAGATCCACCCGGGTGTTGTAGCTGACGATGACGATGGACAGGCGGGCGCCGGGCTGTATCGGTGGCGCCGGCATGCGTGGCGTTGACATGAATGGCGCTGGTATCAGTGGCGCTGAAATGCGCGACGCTGTTCCGCGGCTGCCTGCTCCAGCGCGGCGAGCACCGCGGTGGCGCAGGTAGTCCAGGCATAGCGCCCGACAACCTCCGGCGCAGCCGTGAGCACCGCTGCCCGGGTCGGCTCGTTGTAGAGGGCTCGCTCCAGGGCACCTGCGACGAGATTCGGTTCCGGGCGGGCCACATAGAGCGCCGCATCGCCGAACACCTCATGCGCGACCTCGGTGTCGAGCAGGACGGGGGGAACGCCGTGCACCAGCGCGTCGAGCGGCGGGATGCCGAAGCCTTCGTAGCTGGAAAGGTACGCGAAGGCGCGGGCCTCCGCGTACAGCCGGGTCAGCACGTCGTCGGTCACGTAGGCGTGCACGGTAATCCGGTTGGCCATGCCGGATGCCTGACGCACGGCTTCGATGTCCACATGCGGATGCGTGCGGTTGTCGCCGACGATGGCGAGGCGCGCCGACGGGTGAGTGGCCGCCACCCGCGCGAAGCCTCGGACGAGCTCGGGCACGTGACGACGGTTGAAGATCGAGCCGACCATCAGCACGGTCTCCTGACGGAGGCCCCCAGCGGTCTGCGCTGGCAGGCCGCTGGGGCCGGGCGCCGCCACGCGGATGCGCTCCAGCGGCACGCCGAGGTGATCGTGGATCTCGCGCCGGGAGAACTCGGTGAGAGTCAGGACGGTAGCCGCCCGCCGGGCTGCGGCTCTGGTGAGCGTCCGGCGCCGGAGCCCCTCCCGCAGCCGGAACCACTCGGGGTGTGCCGCGAATGAGACGTCGTGAATCGATACGACCAGCGGCATGGATCCCGTCATTGGTCCGGAATACGCAGGTGCGAAGAGCACATCGGCACCCGCGGCCCTGGCGAGGCCCGGGAAGGCAATCTGCTCCCAGTACAGGCTGCCGCCGGCACGCACGGCGACGCGCCACCCCTGGCGATCAAGCAGAGGCTGCTCGATGGCCTCGTTGCTGCACCAGATGATCTCGTGCCCGGCCGCGGCCGGCAGCGTCCGCCACACCCGGGCGATCTCGGCCAGATACCGGCCGACGCCGGTGGGCTGGCCGCCGAGTTCCCTGGCGTCGATGGCAATGCGCATTACGTTCGCGCTGCCTCGCGGCGGCGCGCCACCGCGTACTCGTAGGCGGCGCGGAGCTCGCGGGCGGCGGCCTCCCACGAAAAGGTACGCGCCCGCGCAAGTCCCCGGCTGGCATGCGCGGTGGCGACGGCCGTGTCGGTGGCCAGGCGCACGAGCGCGACGGAGAACGCCTCCACGTCGTCCACATCGACGGAAGTGCCGGCGTCACCGCTCACTTCCCGCAGCGCCCCGCGGTTTGACGTCAGCACCGGGACGCCGGCCGACATCGCTTCCAGCACCGGCAGCCCGAACCCTTCGTCGAGCGAAGGCAGCACGAGGAGGCGTGCCCCGCCGTACAGCGCCTCCCGGGCCGTGTCCGCCACGTAGCCCCGATAGTCCACGTGGCCAGCCAGGGGCGCACGCGACCACCGGGCCGCCCAGGCCTGCGCGCCTGGCGTCATGGCCCCCGCGATCACGAGCGGCGGGAGGGCCGGGTTCCTGGCAAGGGCGAGTTCGTAGGCGTCGAGCAGACTCCCCAGGTGCTTCCGCGGGTCGAGCGTGCCCACGAAGAGAATGTAGCCGCCCGGCGGCAGATTCGGCGCCTGACCCAGCCGCTGCCACACAGGGGCGCCGGGCCGGCACACGAAGATGCGCTCCCGAGGCACGCTGAAGGTCATTTGAATGAGGCTGGCCGTGTACTCGGAGATGGTCACCACGGCATCGGCGCGCCTGGCGTGCCGGGCGGCAAGCAGGGGGTAGTCACGGCGGATCTCCCGCACGCTGTGTTCGGGCCGCGAGAGGAAGTGCAGGTCCATGATGCTCACCACCTGGGCGGCGTGCGCGGCGGGAATCAGCAGCGGATGGAGCCCGTGGACCACGTCGGCCCGGCCGGTCAGCCATTCGATGGGCGGCCAGCCGCGACGATGCCAGAGCTGGTTCAGCAGCCGCACCGGGATCCGGTGGTCCGATGCCGTGGCGCCCATCGCGGCCGCGACGTCCCGCGGCAGCCGGTCCTTCCACGAACTGGAGAAGAGAACCAGCGTGTCGCTCGAGGACTGCTGCCTGGCATACGCGTCGGCCAGATGGTGGACGTACTCGCCAACCCCCGTGCGCGCCCGCAGGGCCGGTCGATAGTCGACAACCACCCGCACGGGCAGAGGGTACCATGTAGCCCGATGAAGATCGCCATTGTTGGAACCGGATACGTCGGCCTGGTCGCGGGCGCCTGCTTCGCGGAGAGCGGCAACGAGGTGGTGTGTGTCGATAAGGACGCCGCCAAGCTACGGCTGCTGCGCGACGGACACATGCCTATTTATGAGCCCGGGCTCGAGGAGCTGGTCCGGAGAGGTGTGGCCGAGAAGCGCCTGACCTTCACC
This sequence comes from Vicinamibacterales bacterium, assembly GCA_040081715.1. Lineage (GTDB taxonomy): Bacteria > Acidobacteriota > Vicinamibacteria > Vicinamibacterales > UBA2999 > CANKJK01. The sequence continues at coordinate 177,842 of JBEBFY010000007.1, forward strand.
GCCGCGCTTCCCAAGGCGGTCCGCGACTCCGAGGTCATCTTCATCGCCGTGGGCACGCCGCAGGGCGAGGATGGGTCCGCTGACCTGCGGCACGTGCTGCAGGTGGCGGAGGAGATTGCCGCAGCCATGGACGGCTACAAGGTCGTGGTGGACAAAAGCACGGTGCCGGTCGGGACGGCCGCGCGCGTGCGCGACGTCATCAGGAAGGGCACGGAGCATCCGGTCAGCGTCGTCAGCAATCCAGAGTTCCTGAAGCAGGGCGCCGCGGTGGAGGACTTCCTGAAGCCGGATCGGGTGGTCATCGGCGTGGAAGACGACCGGGCCCGCGACGTGATGCTTGAGCTGTATGCACCCTTCACGCGCACGGGTGCCCCCATGCTGGTGATGGACTGCGCCAGCGCGGAGTTGTCCAAGTACGCCGCCAACGCCATGCTGGCCACCCGCATCTCGTTCATGAACGAAGTGGCCAACGTGTGTGAGCGGGTGGGGGCCGACGTGGATCAGGTGCGCCGGGCCATGGGCACGGACCGCCGGATTGGCCAGGCGTTCCTCTTTCCGGGCATCGGGTACGGCGGCAGCTGCTTTCCCAAGGACGTCTCGGCCCTGGTCAGCTTCGCGGCGGACACGCAATACGACTTCCGCATCCTCCGGGCCGTGGAGGCGGTGAACGAGTCCCAGAAGATGGTCCTGTTCGAGAAGATGGCGGCCCATTTCGGCAACCTCAAGGGCAAGTCCGTCGCCGTCTGGGGCCTCGCCTTCAAGCCGCGCACCGACGACATGCGCGAGGCACCGGCTGTGCCACTGATCGAGGCGCTGCTCGCCTCGGGCGCCAAAGTGCGGGCCTTTGACCCCGAGGCGATGGAGGTCGCCAGGACGATCTTCGGCACACGGATCACGCTGGCGAAGTCCCCCTACGACGCCGTCAAGGGCGCCGACGCGCTGGCGCTGGTCACGGAGTGGAGCGAGTTCCGGCAGCCGGACTTCGCCCGGATCCATACGCTCATGCGCACACCGGTCGTGTTTGACGGCCGCAACATCTTCACCCCCGAGCAGATGGGCGCGGCGGGTTTCACCTACTACGCGATCGGCCGATGACCACCGTCCTGATCACCGGCGGAGCCGGCTACATCGGGAGTCATGCGGCGAAGGCCCTCCGTGCGGCGGGCTACCGCACCGTGCTCTACGACAACCTCTCGGCCGGGCACGCCGAGGCGGCCCTGGGCGCGCCGCTGGTCGTGGGTGATGTCGCGGATGTGGCTGCCGTCCGCCGGGCGATGCGCGAGCATGGCGTGGAGAGCGTCCTCCACTTTGCGGCGTGGCTCGCGGTCAGCGAGTCGGTGGCGAAGCCGCTCGAGTACTACCGGAACAACGTGATCGGCACGCTCGGCCTGCTGGAAGCCATGGCCGCGGAAGGGTGCCAACGGCTGGTGTTCTCGTCCACCTGTGCGGTGTACGGAGATCCGGTCACGACGCCGATCGACGAGACCCATCCGACCGCGCCCATTAACGCGTACGGCCAGACGAAGCTCGCCATCGAGCAGGCGCTGCCGCATGTGGAACGCGCCAGCGGCATCCGGTCCGTCCGGCTGCGCTACTTCAACGCGGCGGGAGCGGACCCTGACGGTGATCTGGGCGAGGACCACTCCCCGGAGATTCACCTGATTCCCCGGGCGATCGAGGCTGCCACAGGGGGACGCCCGCTCCAGATCTTCGGCACCGACTATCCGACGCCGGACGGCACGTGTCTGCGCGACTACGTCCACGTGACGGACCTGGCGGACGCGCACGTGCGGGCGCTCCGCTACCTCGAGAATGGAGGAGCGTCGGACACCTGCAATCTGGGGACGGAGCGGCCGTCGTCGGTGCTGGACGTCATTGCCGCCGTCGAGCGGGTCACCGGCCTGACCGTGGCGCATCAGGTGGCGGAGCGGCGCCCCGGGGATCCGGCAGAGCTTCACGCGTCGGCGGCCCGCGCCCGCGCCGTGCTGGGCTGGCAACCACGGTTTCCCGCCTTGAACGACATCGTGGCCCACGCCTGGGCCTGGCACCAGGCGCACCCGCGCGGGTACTCCGGGGTCGTGCGGGAGTGGCGGTAGTAGCGGTGTCCCGGACGCCTCTGGCCGACCCCCTCCTCTCGGTCGTGATGCCCGTGTTCAACGAAGTGGGCACGGTGGAAGAAGTGGTCCGCCGCGTGCTGCGGGTACCCATCCGCATCCAGCTCGTGGTGGTGGACGACGGGTCCACCGACGGTACGCGTCCGGTGCTGGAGGCGCTGCAGCGAGAACTCAGGTTTCACCTCCTGCTCCAGACGCGCAACCAGGGCAAGGGCGCGGCGCTCCGCCGGGGCTTCGCCGATGTGACCGGTGACATCGTCGTGATTCAGGACGCCGACCTCGAGTACTCGCCCGAGGAGTATCCGCAGCTCATCGACCTGATCTGTCAGGGCCGCGCCGACGTGGTCTACGGGTCACGCTTCCTGGGCCGGCACCGGGCCTTCCTCTTCGCGCACTACCTGGGGAACCGCCTTCTGACGCTGGTGACCAACGTGCTCTACAACACGATGCTCACCGACATGGAAACCTGTTACAAGGCCATGCGGGTGGAGGTGGTGCGGTCGATGACCCTCCGCTCGGACGGCTTCGGGATCGAGCCGGAGCTGACCGCCAAGATCTTCAAGCGCGGGTATAAGGTGTTCGAGGTGCCGATCACGTACGACGGCCGCGGGTACGAGGACGGCAAGAAGATCGGCTGGCGCGACGGGCTGGTGGCCCTGTGGGTGCTGGTGCGGTACCGGTTCAGCGAGTGAATCCCTTCTTCCGGCTCACGGCGTTTGCCAGGCCCCATCGGGGGAGGCTCGTGGCGGCCTTCGCCGCCATGGTCGTCTATGCCGCCGGGTCGGCAGGCCTCGCGGCCCTTATCCAGCCGGTGTTCGACCAGGTCCTCACGACGCGGTCAGGTGTGGGGCTGGTCATCGCGGGCATCCTGGGCCTCTATGCGCTCAAGGGCGTAGGCGCGTACCTCTCAGCCAACCTCATGGCGGACGTGGGTCAGCGCGTCGTCCGCGACCTTCGGCAGTCGCTGTTCCGGAAGGTGCTGGATCAGTCGTCGGCCTTCTTCTCGCAGCGGGCGGTCGGCAGGCTTCTCTCCCGCATCATCAACGACGTCACCCAGGTGCAGCAGGCGGTGTCCGAGACGCTCGGAGACCTCGCCCGGGAGTCGCTCGCGCTCATCGGCTACGTGGGCCTGCTCTTCTACTACGACGCCCGGCTCGCCCTCGTCTCCCTCACCGTGGCACCGCTCGTCATCTACCCGCTGACGACACTGGGCCGCCGTGTGCGGAAGACGACCCGGCGCAGCCAGGAGGCCCTGGAGCAAATCACGCATGTCGGGGCGGAGGCCTTCGCCGGGCACCGGATCGTCAAGGCGTTCGGCGCCGAGGCGCGCGAGGCCGCCAAGTTCGACGCGGCCGCCGAGCACCTGTACCGCACGAACATGAAGGTCACCAGCATCCTCTCCGTGCTGCCGCCGCTGATGGAGTTCATCGGAGGACTGGCCTTTGCCGGCGTACTCTGGTACGGCAGCCAGGAGATCCAGGCGGGCCGTCTGACGACCGGCGGCTTCACCGCGTTCCTGGCCTCGCTTTTTCTGATGTACGGCCCGGCCAAGAAGCTGAGCCGCGTGAACGCCAACATCCAGCAGGCGCTGGCTGCGGCCGAGCGCATCTTCGAGACGCTGGATTTGACGAGCGACATCGTTGACAGGCCGGAGGCCACGGCCCTGCTGCCGCTCGGCGGAACCATCGAGTTCGACGACGTGCACTTCCACTATGGAGAAGGAGCCGAGGCGGCCACGCTCGGCGGCATCAACCTGCGAGTGGAGGCCGGTACCATGCTCGCCATCGTGGGACGGAGTGGAGCGGGGAAGTCGACGCTGGTGAACCTGATCCCGCGTCTGTATGACGTCACGTCCGGGGCGGTTCGCATCGACGGGCGCGACATCCGCGATGCCACGCTGCAGTCGCTGCGGGCGCAGATCGGCATCGTCACGCAGGAGACGGTGCTGTTTGACGATACGGTGGCCGCTAACATCGCCTACGGCCAGCCGGAGGCTTCACGGGAGGATGTGGAGGCGGCTGCTCGCGCCGCGCATGCGCACGAGTTCATCGTGAACCTGCCCGGTGGGTACGACACACGGATCGGCGAACGCGGCCAGCGCCTCTCAGGCGGGCAGCGGCAGCGCCTGGCGATTGCCCGCGCGCTGCTGAGGGATTCGCCCATCCTCATCCTGGACGAGGCGACCTCGGCTCTCGACACGGAGTCGGAGCGGCTGGTGCAGGAGGCGCTCGCCACGCTGATGGTGAACCGCACCTCGTTTGTGATCGCCCACCGGCTCTCCACTGTCCGGCGCGCGGATGCCATCGTGGTGCTGGAACAGGGACGGGTGGTGGAGACGGGCACCCACGAGTCGCTGCTCGCGGCGGGTGGGCTCTATGCCCGGTTGTATGAACTGCAGTTGCGCGACGACGCGGCGGAGCCCGAGGCGGCCGAGACGCGCGGCGTGGAGGTCTGAGCCCGATGATGACATCGATGACCGGCTTTGCGTCGGTCACTGAAGAGCACGAACAGGCCACGGTCTCGGTGACCGTGCGGGCCGTGAACCACCGGTTCCTCGACCTGCAGTTGCGCATGCCGCCCGCGTACGCCGATCTGGAAGGGCGGGTGCGGGCGCTGGTGCAGCAGCGGCTGGCGCGGGGCCGTGTCGAGCTCGTCGTGGGTGTGCAGTCACGGCAGCCCGAGGCGCCATCGGTGACGCTGGACGAGGGGCTGGTGGAGGCCATTGCCGGCGCCGTGGACCGGCTGCGTGCGAAAGGCGTGGTGTCCGGGGCATTGACCCCCGGCGACATCCTTCGCATGCCCCAGGTGCTGAAGGTAGAGGACACGCGGCCTGCCGTCGACACAACGGCGGACGGGCAGGTGGCCGCGGTCGTGGAGGCCGCGCTCGCCCGGGCGCTGACCGCGCTTGAGGTGATGCGGCGGCGCGAGGGCGCGCACCTGCACGCGGACCTCGAGGCCCGGCGCGCCCTTCTCGGCGCGCTGATCGGCGAGCTGGCCGCGGCGGCTGAGGACGGGCGGGTGGCGCTCGAGGCGCGGCTCACCGAGCGGGTCCAGGCGCTCGGCGCGCAGGTACCCGTGGACCAGACCGCGGTGGCGCAGGAGATCGTGCGCGTGGCCCAGCGTTCGGACATCAGCGAGGAGCTGGCGCGGTTCCGTGGCCACCTGGCGCACTGGGTGACCCTCGTGGAGGCGCCGGAGCCGTGCGGCCGGAAGCTCGACTTCCTGCTGCAGGAGATGAACCGGGAGATCAACACCCTGGGTGCCAAGGCCGACGGGCTGGGCGTCTCCGAGCGCATCATCGCCGCCAAGGCCGAGTTGGAGCGAATGAAGGAACAGGTGCAGAACGTTGAGTAGCGCACCGGTCCGCGGCCAGCTCTTCATCGTGTCGGCGCCATCCGGCACCGGCAAGACCACGCTCATCGAGCGCCTCGTACGGGAACTGCCGCAACTGCGGATGTCGCGCTCCTACACCTCGCGGCAGGCACGCACCGGCGAGGCCGACGGCGTCGACTATAATTTCATCAGCCGGCAGGACTTCGACGCCCGCATCTTGGCGGGTCAGTTCCTGGAGTGGGCGGATGTCTTCGGTAACTGTTACGGCACCTCGCGAGAGGATACCGAGCGCGTGCTGGCCTCGGGAGACGACCTGGTGCTGGTGATCGACGTGCAGGGCGCAAGGCAGGTGCGGGCCGCGGGCATGGCGACCACGACCGTCTTCGTGCTGCCCCCGTCGGCCGATATCCTGGAGCAGCGGCTGCGGGGTCGGAGCCGTGACAGCGAGGAACAGATCCGGCGCCGGCTCACTGTGGCGCGGGATGAAGTGAGCGACGTCGGCGCCTACGACTACGTGGTCGTGAACGATGATCTCGAGGCTGCGGTGGCGCGCCTGAAGGCGGTGGTCGTCGCAGAGCGGGCGCGCACGGGCCGGATGCGGCCGATGGTGGATCAGATCGTCCGGACGTTCGGACAACAGTAATGGACAGAAAGGTTCAGGTGGTGGAGTGGCCCTCGTAGCCCTCGGCGTCACCGGCGGCATCAGCGCCTACAAATCCGTGGAAGTGTGCCGCGGGCTGCAGAAACTCGGGCATGAGGTCGTGGCCGTGATGACGGAGTCCGCCACGAAGTTTGTCGGGCCGCTGACCTTCGAGGCGATCACCAGGCGCGACGTGATCACCTCGCAGTGGAAGGCTGGCGCGAACGCCGACATCGAGCACATCTCGATTGCGTCTGACATCGCGCTGCTGCTGGTGGCCCCCTGCACCGCCAACGTGATCGGCAAGTTCGCCCACGGCATCGCGGACGATTTCCTCTCCTCCTTGTACCTGGCTACCCAGGCACCCGTGCTCATCGCGCCGGCGATGAACATGCACATGCTGGCGCACCCGGCCGTGGAGGCGAACCTGCGGACGCTCGAATCCCGCGGTGTGCGCTTCGTGGATCCGGGTGACGGGTACCTCGCGTGCGGCTGGGTCGGGAAGGGCCGGCTGGCCGAGCCCGCCGAGATCGTGGAGGCTGCGCAGGTCATCCTCGCGCCGGCCGATCCGGCGTGGCGCGGACTACGCGTGGTCGTGACGGCGGGGCCGACCTACGAAGATATCGACCCGGTCCGTTTCGTCGGCAATCGTTCGAGTGGCCGCATGGGCTTCGCCATGGCGGCCGAGGCGCGGCGCCGCGGTGCGCGGGTCACGCTGGTCGCCGGACCCACGCGCGTGGAGCCACCCCAGGTGGACGAGCTGGTGCGTGTGCGCAGCGCAGCCGACCTGCATGCCGCGGTGATGCAGGCCTCGGAGGGGGCAGACGTCGTGATCATGGCGGCCGCCGTGGCGGACTACGCACCGTCCTCGCCCGCGGCCGGGAAGATCGCCAAGGACGACGGGCCGATGACGCTCACCATGAATCGCACGAAGGACGTGCTCGCGGACCTCGGCCGGCTGCCGTCGCGGGCCGAAGGACGCGGCCCGGTGCTGGTGGGCTTTGCAGCCGAGACGTCGAACCTGCTCGCCAAGGCGTCGGCCAAGCGTGAACGCAAAGGCGCGGACCTGATCGTGGCCAACGATGTGTCGAGGGATGACATCGGCTTCGACGTGGACGCCAACGCCGTCACGATCATCAGCGCGGCTGGTGCGGTGGATGTGCCGCGCCAGTCGAAGGCGCGCGTGGCCGCCGCGATTCTTGACCAGGTGTTGCCGTTCCTGCGGACGGCGCCCGCTCCCGTCCTCTCGTAGGTCGCCCGTGTCCCGGGACGACCTTGCGGCTCACCTCGAGTACCTCGCCGAACTCGGCGTCACCGGCATCAGCTCGGACCCGGCCTGGCGTACCCGCCGCCAGGGCGATCCTGCGCCGGTGGCGATGACAGCGCCCTCGACCAGCCCCAGCCTGGCGGCGACCAATGCGGGCACCGGGCTGTCCATGATTCGCGCCGACATCGGCGACTGCACGCGCTGCAAGCTGCACAGTGGCCGCAATCAGATTGTGTTCGGCGTGGGCAATCCCGCGGCGGATCTGATGTTCGTGGGCGAGGCGCCGGGTGCGGATGAGGACATGCAGGGGCTCCCGTTCGTGGGCCGCGCCGGCCAGCTCCTGACGAAGATCATCGAAGCCATCGGCCTGACGCGTGACCAGGTCTATATCGCCAACGTGATCAAGTGCCGCCCGCCGGGCAACCGGAACCCCGAGCCCGACGAAGTGGAGCAGTGCGAGCCGTTCCTGTTCCGGCAGATCGACGCCATCAAGCCGAAGGTCATCGTGGCGCTCGGCAAGTTCGCGGCGCAGTCGCTGCTGCGGTCGGCCGAACCCATCTCGAAGCTGCGCGGCCGTGAGTTTCCCTTCCGCGATGCCGTGCTGATGCCGACGTTTCACCCGGCCTACCTGCTGCGGAATCCCTCTTCCAAGCGCGAGGTGTGGGACGACATGAAACGCGTGCGCGAACTGCTGACCGAATCGCAGACCGCTGTGCAGACCGCCGTGGAGAACGCCGTGCAGACCGGGCGCTGACGATGCCGTCTCCGCCCTCGATCCGGGGCGGCGGCCGCCTCCCGGGCGCACCTTCGCCCCGTGCGGTGGCCGTGGCGGTGCCCGTGCCGTACCTCGACGCGCTGACCTACCTGGTGCCGGAGGGCATGACGCCGCCGAAACCCGGCGTGCGGGTCCGCGTGCCCCTCGGTAAACGGAGCGTCGTCGGGACGGTACTCTCGCCGACCTCCGTCGATCCCGCGATCGAAGCCAAACCGATTCAGGCCGTGCTGGACCAGGATCCGTTCGTGCCACCGGCCGTCGTAGAGCTGTGCCAGTGGATGGCGGACTACTACGTGGCCGGGGTGGGCGACGCCATCGGCGTGGCGATGCCGCCGGGGTCACGCTCGCGCGAGTCCGCGTTCCGGACCGTGCGCGTAGCGCACGCCACGACGTTCGGCCTTGATGCCGCGCGACTCGGCGGGCCAGGCGGTCCCGACGGCATCACGGCCAAACGCCTCACGGCCAGCCAGCGTCTGGCCCTGGAGGCACTGGCTGGCGTGTCCTCGGGGCTCTCCTCGAAGGCGCTCAGGGAGCGTGGCATCAGCGCCGCGGTGCTCACAAAGCTCGTAGCGGCCGGGCTGGCCACCATCCGCGTCGAGCGTGACGAGCGCGACCCGCTTCTGATCGCGGCTGGTGCGGCCGCAGCGGAGGTTGCCCCGGCCCTGACGCCCGATCAGCAGTCCGCGTTCGAGACGCTACGTGTGCTGGCCGAAGGCGGTGCCTTCCGTGCGGCCGTGCTCTACGGCGTGACCGGCAGCGGCAAGACCGAGGTGTACGTGCGGCTGGCCGAAACCGTGTGCGCACGCGGCCTGCGCGTGCTGGTGCTGGTGCCCGAGATCGCGCTGACGCCTTCGGCCGTCGCACGCTTCCAGCGGACCTTCGGCGGGCGCGTGGCGGTGCAGCACAGCGGACTGTCGGACGGGGAGCGTCATGACCAGTGGCATCGCATCCGTCGCGGCGAGGTGGACGTGGTGATCGGCACGCGGTCGGCGGTGTTCGCGCCGATGGACCGGCTGGGACTCATCATCGTGGATGAGGAGCACGACTCGTCCTACAAGCAGGAGGAGGCACCGCGCTACCACGGGCGTGACGTGGCCGTGATGCGTGCCAGCCGCGAGGGCGCGCTGGTCGTGCTCGGCTCCGCGACGCCGTCGCTGGAGTCGTTCAGGAATGCGGACACCGGCCGCTATGCCCGCGTGTCGCTCGACCGCCGCGTGCTGGACCGGCCGCTCGCGAGCGTGCGCCTGGTGGACATGCGCGCGGTCTATGCCGAGCACGGACCGGATGTCGTGATCGGCCCGGACCTGGCTGCCGCCATGGGCGATCGACTCGCCAAGGGTGAGCAGTCGCTCGTGCTGCTGAACCGGCGTGGCTATGCCACCTCCGTCTTCTGCCGTCAGTGCGCCAAGCCGCTCGAATGCCCGCACTGCAGCGTGTCGCTGACGGTGCACGGAGGGAGGCGGCGCGCCGAAGGGGCGTCTGCAGGCACGGCGAAGGCGGGCAGCGGCGTCCGGGGGCGCGCCCGGTGCCACTACTGCAACTACTCGATGCCCGTGCCGCCGCAGTGCCCGGCCTGTGCCGCGCCGTACATGGAGCAGGCAGGATTCGGCACGGAGCGCGTCGAGGAGGAAGTGAAGGCGCTCTATCCGGAGGCGCGCGTGGCCCGCATCGATCGCGACACGATCCGCAAGCGTGGGGCGCTGACAGGGCTGCTGACCCGCTTTGCCGCTGGCGAGATCGACGTGCTGGTCGGCACGCAGATGATTGCCAAGGGCCACGACTTTCCCCGCGTGACGCTGGTCGGCGTGATCTCGGCGGATGTGGGGCTGGGCCTGCCGGACTTCCGTGCGGCGGAGCGGACGTTCCAGCTCCTGACACAGGTCGCCGGGCGCGCGGGCCGCGGGGAACGCGTGGGCGAGGCCATCATCCAGACGCTCAACCCCGGTCACTACAGCGTGGAACTGGCGTGCCGGCAGGACTACCTGGGCTTCTACGAGAAGGAAGTCGCCTACCGCCGGGCGATGCAGTATCCGCCGCTCTTTGCGCTCATCAACGTGATCGTGCGCGGTACGACCGAGGATGCGGCGATGACGGCGGCGCACATGTTGGCGCGCGGGATGCAGCCGACGGAGGGCTTCCTCGTGCTCGGGCCCGCTCCGGCACCGCTCGGACGCCTGCGCGGCGAGTACCGCGTGCAGTTGTTTCTGAAGGGACCGACCCGGACGAAGATGCGCGATGCGCTGCGCCGGGCGCTGGATGGCCTGCCCGAACTCAGGCGCCGGGTGTCGATCGACGTAGACCCGATGACGGTGCTCTAACCTCCAGTTCCGGGTCGCGGCGGGCAGGAGCGGGGGCGGGCTGCACGAGGTCCAACGGCTCAATCGGTGCGGGGGTGAAGCAGAGTACGAACATCAGCAGCGCACCCGCGGCAAGCCAGCGCCGGCTGCCGTCAAGCGGCACATCGTGGTCGTACGTCGGGGGATGCGTCGGCCCGAACTTCCAGAGCATCACCAGGGTCATTACCGTCCAGACAATCCACGAGTCCGAGACAAACGACAGGGCCACCAGGCAACCCACCATCGCCAGCGTCAGGTAGGTGGAGGCGCGGCCCAGCACGGCGTAGGCGATGTGGCCACCGTCGAGCTGGCCGATCGGGAAGAGGTTCAACGCCGTCGCCAGCAGGCCGAACCACGCGGCAAACGCCATCGGATGCAGGTTGACGGTGTAGCCATCCGGGAGCGTCCCCCAGCGCAGCCAGGCCACCATTCGGAAGAGGAGTGGTTCGCCCAGCTCCATCCCCTGAAAGTCGGGCGGAATCTCGACCACATGCGAGAGCCCCATCCCGATCCACAGCACCGGAATCGCCACGACGAAGCCCGCAATGGGGCCCGCGATCCCGATGTCGAAGAGCGCCCGCTTGGTGGGAATTGGTTGCCGGATGCGGATGAAGGCGCCCAGCGTGCCCGTCAGGAACGGTGCGGGCAGGAAGTAGGGCAGTGACGCATCGACCTTGTAATAGCGGCAGGTCAGGTAGTGCCCCATCTCGTGGGCCCCGAGGATGGCGAGGGCGGAGAGGCTGTACCAGAATCCCCGAAGCGTGAGCTGGGTCGTCGTGAGGTCGAGCGGGGCGTCGCCGAAATCCAGTGCCCAGGCCGCGTAATGAAGGCCGCCGACACCGGTGGTGGTGACCAAGGTAGCGAGCAGCAGCGCCAGGTACTTCCACCTGCGTTCTGGCCGCTGGACCATGACGGGCGGTGCCCAGACCGCTGTCTCATAGGGTGCGGGGCCGGCCGGGCCAACCGGGCGCGCTATGTCTGCTGGCCCAGCGGGGGGCCAGTCCAGAGACGAGACGTCGTCGGGTTGGGGCCGGTCCACTACCCGAGATTCTGGAGATCTTTGCCGGGCTTGAAGCGGATCGTGCGGCCGGGCGGGATGCGAACTTCCTTACCGGTCCGTGGGTTACGGCCGATGCCGCGCTTTCGGGGCTTCACCTGAAACACCCCGAAACCCCGCAGTTCAATGCGGTCGCCCCGCTGCATCCACACCCGCATGGCGTCAAACACCGCATCCACCGCGACCTCGGCCTTGACCTTGGTGATGTCGGCAAGTTTGGAGACTTCGTTGACGATGTCGACCTTGATCACTAGGGGGGTGCTCGTGGCGGAATGGCTGTAACTACTATAGAAATAATCACTTAGGCTGTCAACGAAGGCGTGGAATGGGCGATACTGGATGTGTTCGGCCCCTGCTGGACGCTCCTGAGACCCCCCTGTGCCTGCCACACGCTCCTCCGTTGTCCTTGTTGGACGTCCCAACGTCGGCAAGTCCACGCTGTTCAATCGTTTAACCCACACCCGGCGGTCCATCGTGACGGCCGTGCCGGGAACGACACGGGACGTGATTGCCCGGCCGATGACGCGGGACGGCGTGAGCTTTGAGCTCGTCGACACCGGGGGCATGTTCGGCGAGAGCGAAGACCCCCTCCACGAACTCGTGCTGGAGCGCGGCAAGCGCGCCATCGAAGACGCGGATGTCCTTGTGTTCGTGGTAGATGGCCGGGCTGGTCTGGTGCCGGGCGACGAGGAGATTGCCGCCGCCGTTCGCGGCCGGGGCGTGCCGGTGTTCCTGGCCATCAACAAGACGGACGACAAGCGGGCGAAGGCCGGGGCCCTCGAGTTCTACAAACTGGGCTTCAACTCTGCCTTTGAGCTCTCGGCTGAGCACGGCGACGGCGTGGGCGAGCTGGCCGAGGCGATTGCGATCACGCTCAAGGCGGCCGGCACTGCCGGCAGCGAGAGCGATGAATCCGGCGAACTCCGCGTGGCCATCATCGGCCGGCCCAACGCCGGCAAGTCGTCGCTCGCCAATAAGCTCCTTCGCGAGGAGCGGATGATCGTGAGCGAGATGCCCGGCACCACGCGCGACACCGTGGACGCCCCCCTCACCTGGCACAAGCGCCACTTCCGCATCTTCGACACCGCCGGCATCCGGCGGCCGGGCCGGGTGGCGCGGGGCGGGCAGGTGGAATCGCTTTCGGTGCTCCTGGCGCGGCGGGCCATCGAGGACGCCGACGTGGTGGTGCTGGTGATCGATGCGGACGGCGGCGGCGCCGATCAGGACGCCACCATCGCGGGCGAGGCCGAGAAGGCCGGCTGCGGCGTGGTGATCGTGGCCAACAAGTGGGACCTGATGAAGGGCCGGGGCGAGCGGTACTCACTGGAGTTCGACGACAACCTGCGCCAGCACATCAAGTTCCTGGAGTACGCGCCGATTCTGCACATCTCGGCGGCGACCGGCGAGCGGCTGCCGAAGCTGCTCGAGGCGATCGACAAGATCGGCACGGCCCGCCAGAAACGGGTGACCACCGGCGCGCTCAATAAGTTCGTTGCGGAGATCACGGCCGCCCATCCGCCCGTAAGCCCTGGGCACAGGCACGTGCGCATCATGTACGCGGCGCAGACGGGCGTGGCCCCGCCGAGCTTCGTGTTCTTCACCAACGTGGCGACGACGTTCCACTTCTCTTACCAGCGGTTCCTGGTGAACCAGTTGCGCGAGAAGTTCGGGTTCGAGGGGGTCCCCATCCGGCTGCACATCCGGAAGCGCGGCGCCGAGCGGCCCTCCGAGCGCAAGGACAAGCGATAGCCTGGACCGCGAGTCCGCTGGTATACTGCTCCCTCATGGCCGCGAAGCTCTATAAGGCTGCGGAAGTCTGCGATCGTGCGCAGGTGCAGCCCTATGTGTTGCGGTCGTGGGAGAAGGAATTCCCGGGGATTGGCGTGCAGAAGGGCGCCGACGGTCCGCGGGTGTATCGCGAGTCGGACGTCGAACTGGTGCTGCGGATCAAGCAGATCGTGTTCGGTGAAGGGCTCACGCTGGCCGGTGCGCACCGAAGGCTTGACAGTGATCCGGCGATGATGACGGCGCCGGCAACGGCGGTTGAGGACGACGCGCCCATCGAGATCGTTGACGGCGATGCAAACCGCCGCATCGGCATGGTCCGTGAAGGCTTGCGGTCGATTCTGACGATGCTTGACGCACGGCCCTCGCCCTTCTCGCTGGCTGCGCGGGAACGTTCCGGTGCACAACGGGGAACCGCGGTGCATAGCAAGAAGCAGGTGGCGGCCACGCCGGCGCCCGCAGGAGGCGCAGCAGGGAAGGCCAAGCGCGCGTCAGCTTAGTTCGTCGGCCTATTTCGCAGTCCCGGAGCCTCAACCGGGCACCCGCGCGTCACCCCCAGGGACGAGCGGTTCCGAGTACGCCGCGGCCGTAACGGCCGCCACGTCACGCCAAACGTCGGGATGTAGCGCAGCCTGGTAGCGCACCTGACTGGGGGTCAGGGGGTCGCAGGTTCGAATCCTGTCATCCCGACCAATCTTTACTTCGCGTTTGCAACCAGATTGCAACGGAATCCAGCAAGGGGCACCCTCACCGGTGCCCCTTTTTCATTTCCGGGCAGATCCTGGGATGCGCTCCCTCACGCTGGCGGTCGGCTCAACCGCCGTCGCGCCGTCCGCAGATCCGCCATGCGGCGTAGTTAGTCCGTCCACGAAATCCGAACAAGCTCACTTTGGAGTTCCCAGGCTTTAGTGGAGAGCTAGGATGCCGACCCATTGGAGGTCGACACGATGTCCACGAAGCGGGCGGGGCGAGTTCGGACGACGTACGAG
>JBEBFY010000039.1:0-15744 GCA_040081715.1 Vicinamibacterales bacterium
CGCATCGGACTGCTCCCTTCCGTGTGGATGGGCGCATCGTAGTACGACGGGATCCCGATGTCGATCCCCGCGCGATTAGTTTTTCAGCACCCTGCTAGGGATCAACGCATGCGCTATCGGGCCTTCGGCAACACCGGCCTCTTCGTCTCGGAAATCTGCCTCGGCACCATGACCTTCGGGGGCGGCACCTCCAACGCCACGTGGGCGGCCATCGGCCAGCTTGGCCTGGGTGAGGTGCAGCGGATGGTCGGCGCCGCGTTCGACGCGGGTGTCAACTTCATCGACACCGCGGACGTGTACTCGGGCGGCCAGTCCGAAATGCTCGTGGGCGAGGCACTCGCCGCGCTCGGCCGTCCCCGTGACGCCGTGATCCTGGCCACCAAGGTGCGGGGCCGGACCGGTCCAGGGCCGAATGAGATTGGCCTCTCGCGCGGCCACATCTTCACCGCCGTCGAGGCGAGTCTGCGCCGGCTCAGGACGGACTACATCGACCTGTATCAGATCCACGGCGTGGACGCGGAGACGCCCATCGAGGAGACCGTCCGCGCCCTTGACGACCTGGTGCGCTCCGGCAAGGTGCGCTACGTCGGCTTCTCGAACCTGGCCGCGTGGCAGGCGATGAAGGCCATCGGGTACGCCGACGCCAACCGGCTCGCACGGTTCGTCAGCGCGCAGGTCTACTACTCGATTGCCGGACGCGACATCGAGCGCGAGATCGTGCCGCTCGCCGAGGACCAGCACCTCGCCATCCTGCCGTGGAGCCCGCTGGCCGGCGGCCTCCTTTCGGGGAAGTACGACCTCGAGTCGAAGGGCCCCGAAGGTGCGCGCCGGACGCAGTTCGACTTCCCGCCCGTGAACATCGACCGCGCCCGCGTGGTGCTCGCGGCGCTGCGGAAGGTCTCGGCCGAGACCGGCGTGCCGGTGCCCAGGCTGGCGCTGGCGTGGATCCTCTCGAAGCCGTTCGTGACGAGCGTGATCATCGGCGCCAAGAGCCAGCCGCAGTTCGAGGACAACGTGGCGGCCACCGACGTGCGGCTGTCGGAGGCACACCGGGCTGAACTGGATGCGGCCAGTGCGCTCCCGTCCGAGTATCCGGCGTGGATGATTGCGGGGCAGGGCCGGAACCGGAAGCCGGAATAGCCGCCGGGCGCCGGCCCGTTGCCAGTGATGGCTGTATTGTCCATAATGGACATATGGCACGTTACGATCAGAAGGTTCCCCGGCCCACGTCCTCCGTCGTTCGCGACGCCCCGCTCACGGTGACCGCCACCGAGGCGAAGACGCGCTTCGGCCCGCTGCTCGAGGGGGCCATTCAAGGGCGGACGGTGGTGATCACGCGCCACAACATGGCCAAGGCTGTGCTGCTGCCGATGGCCGACTATGAGGCGCTCACGGCGCGCCGCACGCTGGAGCTTCCTGAGCTCGAGGCGGAGTTCGACGCGTTGCTGGAATCCATGCAGACGCCCGAGAGTCGGAAGGCGATGAGGAAGGCGTTCGAGAGCTCGCCCAAGGAACTCGGCCGCGCCGCAGTGGCCTATCACCGGCAGCGTGGCTGAGCGACACGCGGGGCGCATCGTCGTCCTTGCCGGCACCAACGGGGCTGGCAAGAGCAGCATCGCGGGTGCCACTGTGCGCCGGGACGGTGCGAACTACTTCAATCCCGACGAAGCGACGCGGCGTATCCGGCATCTCCATCCGGACGTATCCGAGGCGGAGGCCAACGGCCGGGCCTGGGAGTACGGGAGGACGCTGCTCGAGAGGGCTATCGAAGGCCGTCTCACGTTCGCGTTCGAGTCGACGCTCGGCGGCCACACGATGACGGCACTGCTCGAGCGGGCGCTCGACGAAGGCCTCGATGTGGGCGTCTGGTTTGTCGGGCTGGACTCACCCGAACGCCACATCGCCCGGGTGAAGGCACGCGTGTCGCAGGGCGGGCACGCCATACCGGAGGAGAAGATCCGGGAGCGCTACGACGCCAGCCGCGCGAACCTGCTGCGGCTGCTGCCGCGCCTAGCCGAACTGCGCCTCTTCGACAACAGCGCCGAGGCCGACCCGGCCACCGGCCACACGCCCGAGCCGCTGCTCGTGCTGCACATGAAGCGCGGGAGGATCGTCGCGATGTGCCCCCCCGCCGACGTGCCTGGCTGGGCCAAGCCAATCGTCGCGGCGGCGCTGCGGCGAGGCCGCTCCTGACTACGTCTGCCCGGCCGCGCGTTCTCGCGCCAGCCTGAGGCCTCGCTCGGCGGCCAGCAGCGCGTCTGCCGCGTCCTCAGCCGCCCGTGCCTTCGCATGTGCCAGGGCGACGGCCGCGTCAGCCTTGCCCGAGGCCGCGGCGTGGCGCCGGTCCACGGTCGCCTTGACCCGCCCCACGGCGGCGCGCGCCCGCACCGCGGCCCTTGATCGCGCCGCGGCGGCCTTCATCACCACTTCGGCCCGCTTCAGTGCGGTCTGGGCCTTTGCAAGATTCCGCTCGGCTTCGCGGACTCCCTTGACCACCGCCGCACCTGGAAACGTCGGGCCCTTCACCGGTGCGGGCGTTGCGGGACCCGTCCGCGGGCCGAAGGGCACGACCTCGGACGGCGCATCGTCCCGCTGATTGCCAGATGACCCGCGCGGAATCAGCGCCGAGATCGCCTCGAAGCCCTGCGGCCCGAGGTCCGCGATCAGCCTGCCGCGGGGTGGAGCAAAGGCGGTGGTGCCGAAGGTGGCGACGGCTTCGAGAGTGGTGGTGACCCGCCGGAGCACGTCGGGTGTGGGCGGGTGCCCGCTGGCCTTGAGGATCCCCGTGGCGGTGGACACCGCCAGCGCCAGTGCGTCCCGGCGTTCGTCGAAGGACGCCCGGAGGTCGGGTCCGACGCCCGACAAGCGGGCGGTCTGGGCGTGACGGAAGCGGTCGCCGGCGGCAATCAGGCGGTCCAGCAGTGCCGTGCGCTGCCAGTGCAGTTGATTGACGGCCCACGCGGAGACCGGGGGCTTGGGCAGCGCTTTCACGCGGGCAGCGGCTTCGGCCAGGCCTTGTTTCCTGAGCGCCGTGGCCAGGTCGTTCCGAGCCTGGGTGAAGGCCTCGAGCGGCAGCCGGAACAGCGCGGCGATGTCATTTTCGGCCTGCAAATCCGGCCCGTCTTCCATGTGACCTAGTCTGTCACATGCCTTGCATAGGCTGGACACATCTGAGAGGAGAGTCCATGTTCGCCCTACAGCAGTTGGCCCTGTACGAACCCACCGTTCCCGCTCCCACCATCCCGATGCCGCGTGCCCGCGCGCCCCGCCCGGTGAGCCGGGTGTGCGCCGGGTGCCGCGAGAAGGAGGCGCGCTACGGCTTTCGCGATGCCCGTCGGCTCGAGAACAGCCGCACGCTGTGCTTCGAGTGCTTCCGGATGGAGCTGGACCGCCGCCATTCGGTGGCGGAACGGTT
This sequence comes from Vicinamibacterales bacterium, assembly GCA_040081715.1. Taxonomy (GTDB): domain Bacteria; phylum Acidobacteriota; class Vicinamibacteria; order Vicinamibacterales; family UBA2999; genus CANKJK01. The sequence goes on from JBEBFY010000039.1 coordinate 3,416, forward strand.
GGCCCGGAGCTGGGATGCCAGCCAGGCGCCTCTGCCGCTGGCGCAGGTGCTGGAGGACGCCACACGTCGCCGTCGCCGCGCGCAGATCGCGGCGCGCCACGCGCTCGGTCTCAGGTAGGACCGAGGCCGACACCGCCCGTCAGTCTGCCGGCGCAGGCGCCAGGCGCACGGTGTTCACGCGTCGCACCCGCGTAATCACGGCATCGGCGGAGATGCGTTTGACCACCTCCACAAGATAGCCGCTGGCCGCGAAGTTCCGGGCGGTTGTGGCCCTCACAACCACGACGCCTTCGCCGGCTTCCGGTGACCACTCGCGCAGGTCACGGCGCAGGTAGTAGTCCAGGCCGAAGTCCATCGTGCGTTCGAGGCCGAACTCGAAGATCGGCCCGCCCTCGGCGGCGTCGCTGGCGGCCACGGCGGTGGCCCGGGCAGACAGCAGCGGGTCGAGTGCGGGGACGATCCGGCCGTTCACGCCAATCACCAGAATCGCCATCACCGTGGACGTGAGGCCGAGCGCCAGCCACTCGCGTCCCCGCAGCGCCAGCAGCGCAATGCCGATGCCGGCAGTGCCAATCGCGGCCGGCCAGGTTGTGGTGATCCCCAGCGTGGCCACGACCGGGGCCAGTTGCGCCGGCACGACCTGTGTGGTCATCCCAGCCAGAAGCCCCGCAACGACCACCAGTAACCCACCCGAGCTGGCCAGCAGGGCGCGTCCGCGCCCGGGCGCATCGAGTGATGCCGCCATCGTACGCGCCATCAGAAAGGCCAGTGGCGGAAACATCGGCAGGATGTAGCCGGGAAGCTTCGAGCGCGAGACGCCGAAGAACACAAGAGGCACGACGGCCCAGCAGAGCGCCAGCGTGGCCGCGGGCGTCCGGCGGGTGCTGGCATCCCACCACGCGTCACGGATCGTCGGCACTAGGGCGACCGTCCAGGGCACGAGCCCGGCCAGCAGCACGGCTCCGAAGTACCACCACGGTTGCTCGTGCGCGAACACCGGCGTGAGGAAGCGCTGCACGTTATGTTCGAGGATGAACACGCGCACGAAGTCCGGGTTGCGCAGGGAGCACAACACGTACCACGGGAGCGCCACCAGCGCGAAGGCGGCCAGCGCCACCGGGTGCGCGAAGGTCAGGGGCCAGCGCCACTGCCGCATCAGCAGCGAGCACAGCACGAGGCTGCCGCCCGCGAGGAGCACCGCCGCCGGTCCTTTGGCGAGCACCGCCAGCCCCAGTGCCGCGCCCCACGCTGCCAGCCAGAGCAGGCGTTCACGACCACGGCCCACGCCGCCGAGTCCGGATGTGCTTGCGTGCAGTACCTCCACCACGCGTACCGCAGCGACGAATGCCAGCGTCAGCGTGGCGGTGAAGACCATGTCGGTGCTGGCGCCCCGGGCGAACGCGATCGTGGCGAGCATGGACGGCAGCATGAAGGCCAGGGCCAGGGCCACGCTGGAACCGAAGGCCCGAAGCGCCAGCGCCACCAGCGCTGCGGACGCGACCAGCATCGCGACCGCCGAGGGCAGGCGCGCCGACATCTCCGACTCGCCGAACACCGAGAAGGCCGTCGCGGCACCCCAGTAGTAGAGGACCGGCTTTTCAAACCACGGCTCGCCGTTCAGCCGGGGCGTGACCCAGTCGCCCGACTCCGCCATCGCGCGGGCGATGCTCACGTAGCGGGGTTCGTCAGGGCCGACGAGGCCAAGCTGCCCGGCGCCACTGAACCAGGTCGTCCAGGCGACGGCCACGGCCAGCCCCGCCAGGAGCAGATGGTGTCGCCGCAGCACGCGGTCATTGTGCCATGCGCGAGCCGCTATCATCGGACACGATGTCGGGCGTCTTCGTCGGGTCTGCCTTTGTCGCCAAGTACCCGAACGGCGGCGGCAACTTCTGGGTGCCGCTGCAGTACCTGCTCGGGTTGCGCGAACTGGGGCATGACGCCTGGTGGCTGGAGCTGGTCGCGTCCACGGGGAATGCGGCCACCGACACCCTGTTCCGCAGCACCTTCCTCGACTCCGCACGTCGCCTTGGTGTGGCCGACCGAGTGGTTCTCGTTGAGCTGCCTGACGGGTTGGAGAACCCGGACTCCCGGATTGTGCACGGCATGAGTGCGGAGGAGTTGGCTGCCCGCTGCCGTGACGGGCTGCTGCTGAATCTGGCTGAAAGCATTCCGAAGAACATCCGGCCCGAGTTCGGGCGCACCGTGCTGATGGACATCGATCCCGGACCCTTCCAGATCTGGGCGCAGCAGTGGGACTTCGGGGTCGGCACCCACGACGTCCACGTGACAATCGGCCAGCACCTCGGCGCGCCCGATTCGCCGATTCCCCTCGGCGGCGTCACCTGGCACAAGGTGTGGCCCAGCGTGTATCTGCCGGCGTGGCCGGTGCAGGCCACACCCGGCGAGCGGTTCACCACCGTGACGCAGTGGTGGAGCCAGGAGTACGCGTTTCTGGGTGAGGAAACCTACGACTGCAACAAGCGCACGAGCTTCATGGAGTTCGTCGATCTACCGGGCCGCACTGGGGCGTCGCTGGAACTGGCTGCGAATATCCATCCCACGGAGACCGACGACCTTGCGCTGCTCGCGGCGAAGGGTTGGCACGTGTGTGCGCCCGAGACCGTGGTCCGCACACCGGAGCAGTACCGCGGTTACATCCAGGCATCGCGCGGGGAGTTCAGTTGCGCCAAGCCGGCCTACGTGAAGGCGCGCTCCGGCTGGGTCAGCGATCGAACGATCTGTTATCTCGCGAGCGGCCGTCCTGCTGTGGTGCAGGACACCGGCGCGGCCGTGCACCTGCCCGCCACGCCAGGCCTGCAGTTCTTCCGGACCCTTGACGAATCCGCCTTGGCGCTGGAGCGGGTCGAGCGGGACTATGCACGTGCCGCCCGCGAGGCACGCGAGCTGGCTGAAAGCACGTTTTCCACCGCGGCCGTGTTGCCGCGCCTGCTGGCGATAGCCGGCTGGTAGACGAATTGAAGGGACCGCCGATGTCGACCTACGTGGATCGCATAGTCGCCCGGCTGCGCGACGCGGAAGAGGACCTGCTCGGGGAAGTGGAGGCTCAGCAGGCCCGCTGGAACTACCGGGTCCAGCGGCGGCGGGTGTGGTTCGACCGCGAACTGAAGCAGGCCCACCGGCGGCTGCGGCAGAGCGTTCCGGCCTTCATCGCAGAGGGGAGCTTCCTGAGCCTTTTGACCGCTCCGGTGATCTACTCCCTGTTCCTGCCCTTCTTCGTGCTTGACGTGTGGGTGACGCTTTACCAGTGGATCTGCTTCCCGGCCTACGGCATTGCCCGCGTGCGGCGGCGCGACTACTTCACGGTCGATCGCCACAAGCTCGACTACCTGAACGTCATCGAGAAGGCGCACTGCGTCTACTGCGGCTACGTCAGCGGGTTCATCGCCTACGTGCGGGAGATTGTGGCGCGCACCGAGCAGTACTGGTGCCCCATCCGGCACGCCACGCCTATTCCGGCTCCGCACCAGCGGTACCACCTGTTCTTCGACTACGGCGACGCCGAGGGGTACCGGCGCAATCTGGGCAGCCTCCGGGAGACGCTGCGACCGCAGCGTCGTGTCCGCCGGAAGGGCAGGGGCCGCCCGGGGACCTAGGCGGCGCTTCGCGACGGGGCTGCTGGAAGTTTTGGGCGTCGGCGCGCCCCACGGTAGACTGTCTGTTCCGTCCACTCACGCTGCGGTCACCGTGGCGTCAGCATCCGGCCTGCGGAGAGATGTCCGAGTGGTTGAAGGAGCACGCTTGGAAAGCGTGTGTAGGGGAAACTCTACCGTGGGTTCGAATCCCACTCTCTCCGCCACTTCCGTTCCACTATGACTGCCGGTTGCCAGCAGCCTGACCTCGGGAATCGTGCCTTGCTCCAGGGGCAGGCGCATGCTCGAATGCAAGGGATGCTGACTCGATTTCTCACGGCTGCCGCGACCGTGTGCGTACTGTTTGCCGGTGTGGGCGCACTGGCTGCACCGCCCTCGATCCCTCGCACGGCTGATGGCCGGCCCGATCTGCAGGGTTTCTGGCAGGTGCGTGGCCGCCCCGACCGGAACCTCGAAGCCGGCTTCGTCGTGGGCGGCAAGATCCCCTATCTCCCGGCTGCGGCGGCGCAACGGGCGACGCACGCCGCGAAGAAGGCGACCGCCGATCCCCTCTCGAACTGCTACATCCCGGGCGTGCCGCGGGTGATGGGCCTGGAGTGGCCCTTCCAGATCCTGCAGACGAAGGATCACGTCGCGATGCTGTTCGAGTGGACGCTGAACTACCGGCTGGTCTTCACGGATGGCTCGCCGCACCTGACGCCCTATACGCCCTTCATGGGCGACGCCCGCGGCCGGTGGGAGGGCGACACGCTCGTTGTCGATGTGACCAGCCTCAACGATCGGACGTGGCTCGATGCGACGGGCACCTTTCACAGCAACGCGCTGCACGTGGTCGAGCGCTACACGATGGCCGACCGGAACACGATTCGCTATGAGGCCACGCTTGAGGACCCCGGTGTCTTCGCGCGGCCGTGGACGCTCCGCCTCACGCTTGCCCGCCAGAAGGGCGTGGACCGGATCCGCGAGTTCCATTGCCAGGCCGAGAAGGAAGAGCGGAACGGCGACTTCGAGCGCGACGATCAGACCTGGTATCCGGGACCGAAGGCGGCGGCCCAGGTCTTCGCGTTCGCGCCTGCACCGGAACAGCATCGGCCGTCGACGGCGCCCGCGTCCGTGCGCCGCACGTTCGACGGCAAGCCGGACCTGAATGGCGCGTGGGAGGCCGATGGTGGTGGCGCGAACTTCGGAATCGACAAACACCCCAAAGAAGGCCTCATGCCTGCCGGCCGTGGGATCGTCACCGACCCGCCCGACGGGACGTTGCCGTTTCAGACCTGGGCGCGGGAAGAACGGAAGGCCCGCAATTCCTCACTGCGCGGCTATGACGACCCGACGGCCCACTGCTTCCCGGCCGGTGTCCCCCGGTCGTTCTACGTGCCGGCGCCTTTTCAGATCGTCCAGACCCCCGGGACCGTCGCCACGCTCCACGAGCGCATGGCGTGGCGGATCATTGCGCTGAACCGGATCAGGCACTTGCCCTCGACGACCCGCACCTGGCAAGGGGACTCCATCGGCCACTGGGACGGCGACACCATGGTCGTCGAGACGACGAACTTCAACGGCAGGACCTGGGGGAGCGAAGCGGGGGACATCTTCAGCTACGCCGAACACGTGCTCGAGCGCTTCACGCCGGTGGATGCCAGCACGATCCATTACGAGGCGACGATCACGGACCCGCTCGTGTACACGCGGCCCTTCACGATCGCCTTTCCGCTGAAGCGGCTCAAGGGCGAGGTGATGGAGCAGGCCTGCCACGAGGAAGACCGGGACCTGCCCATCCTCAGGCGGATTCGGGACATGGAACGCGCGAAGCAAAAGGCCGCGCGGGCTGTGCCTCCTCCTCGCTGACGAGCCGAGAGCGCGACTGGCCATGCAACTGAGGAATCGGGAAGACGCGGCGGCGTTGCTGGCCGAACGGCTGGCGTCCTATCGCGGGCAGCATCCGCTCGTCCTCGGCGTGCCGCGGGGCGCCGTGCCGATGGCGCGCGTGATCGCGGAGGCCCTCGAGGGTGACCTGGACGTCGTGCTCGTCCGGAAGCTGCGCGCGCCGCTGCAGCCCGAACTGGCGGTGGGAGCCCTCGACGAGCAGGGCACCATCCTGCGGGGTGAGTACGCGGACGAGGTGCCCCAGGACTACCTCCTCGAGGAGGTCCGCACGCAGGCGGCCGTCCTTCGCGAGCGACGGGCGCAGTACACGCGGGCCCGCACGCCGGTCGATCCAGCCGGCCGGGTCGTCATCATCGTGGACGACGGGATCGCCACCGGCTCGTCGATGCTGGCGGCGATCCGGTCGGTCCGGGCCCGGCAGCCCCGGATGATCATCGTCGCCACGCCCGTGGCGGCACCCTCCGCGCTGGCGCGCATTCGCCGAGAGGCGGATGAGGTCGTCTGCCTCCTCAGCCCGGAGCACTTCATGGCGGTTGGCCAGTTCTATGACGACTTCTCGGAGGTCACCGACGACATGGTCGTCGCCGCGCTGGCTGACGGGGGCCCCAAGCGGAGGGAGCGATGAGTGACGCCCGCGTGGATGGTGGCCGTGCCGTACGGATCGAGGCCGACGATGCCGCGATCGTGGGAGACCTGGTGGTGTCGTCCGAAGCCCGCGGTCTGGTCCTGTTCGCGCACGGCAGCGGCAGCAGCCGCTTCAGTCATCGCAACTGCATGGTCGCGCGGGCGCTCGAGTCGGCGGGGTTTGCCACGTTGCTGCTCGACCTGCTCACGCCCGGCGAGGAGGCGGCCGATCGCGGAACCGGCCAGTTCCGGTTCGACATCCCTCGCCTGGGCCGCCGGGTGACGGCCGCGGTTGATTGGACGGCGGATGAGCCCGCGCTCGCCGGCCTCACGATTGCCTGCTTCGGAGCGAGCACGGGCGCGGCGGCAGCGCTGATTGCGGCGGCGGAGCGGCCGGCGCGCGTGCGGGCCGTCATCTCGCGCGGCGGACGGCCCGACCTCGCGGCGGCGGTGTTGCCACTGGTACAGGCTCCGACGCTGCTCATTGTCGGCGGCGCGGATGAGGAGGTCCTGATGCTGAATCGTGCCGCGATGGACCGTATGGCCACACTCGTCGAACTGGCGGTCGTCCCCGGTGCCACACACCTGTTCGAGGAGCCGGGCGCTCTCGAGCAGGTCTGTGCGTTGGCGGCCGACTGGTGCCGGCGCTACCTCCGCCCGTCGGCCTGAGCCGCCGCCGGCCTCGAGCGGCGCCCGGAGGTGGCGTTCGGCCTTTCGTCATCCGTGTGACGTTTGTGACGTAAGCGCTGTGTTGCCGTCCGCCCATGAACCTTGGTCGGGCCGCTGCCTGGACCCGGCCCCGGGCACCCGGAGCTGACACCTCGGCCGTTGGCCGAATCCGTCCGCCCGGCCCTTGACCCAGCCGCGGCGTGTCTCCGCGTTACGATAGTGTCCCGATGGACGTCCGCATCTTCCCCAACTCGCGACGGCCCGGCATCGGCGTGCGCCCGCACCGCGAGGCGCAGCGCCCGCTGCTGCCGCAGCATGCGCGCCACTGCCCGGTGCTCGAGGCCGGCAGCTCCCTGGGCTACCTCGTGCATCCCCCGCTCGCGGACCGGGAGTCCTACATCGTGGAGTACCTGGGCGAAGGGCGGTACCGCTTCGTCTACTCCATCAAGGCGACCGACACAGAGTGGAAGCCGCTGTTTGTCGTCGCCTTTCAGCTGTCAGTGGGTGGCACCGGCGCGCGGCGCGAGGACGTGACGCTGATGATCGAGGCGTCCGAACAGGCGCGGGACCTCGCGCTGACGATGACGCGGATGTTCATCGTGCCGGACGACATGGGCACCCCGGCCGGCGCGGTCACGCTGCGCGGAGCCTGGAACTTCCGGACGCCTGCGGGGTGGGATACGGTCTACAGTCCCGTGTTCAACAACATCGAACGCCCCGTGGCACCGATGATGTCCATTCGCGTCGAGACGGACTGGTACGTCCACGAAACCGAGTTCCGCTACGTCCTGCAGCCGGGCGAGTCCATCACGGGGGCCCACAATCTGCCGATCGGACAGGTGTTCTTCGTCCCGCGGGAAGAGTTCCTGCTGAAGGACTGCAGCGAGGCGGAGATTGCGGAGCTGCAGCGGGCCCGCGATGCCTTCGCGCGTGGCAAGGCCGGCGACAAGCTCAAGACACCCTATGGCCTCGAGTACAGCCCCTTCTACCTGAAGGTAAGCCGGGCGCAGGCGGCGGCCCAACCGGGGAGCGGCGCGGAGAGAGGTGGCGACGGCACGGCCGCCCCCGGGGGCGCGGGCCCCGTTCCCCCGACTGATGGGCAGTGATCGGCAGTTTTAGGCCAGAAAACGTCCACGGCGCCCCAAAGTCCCCTTCCGGGGAGCGTCAGGTGTCCTGAAAGTTGAGACACGCTGAGGCTTCAAATCGTGATATTTTCGGCCAAAATTCAGACCGGTGAGACTACATATGCGTACCTGTGCCCGAGTTGTGTTCGCCCTGTTGATGACCGTTGGCCTGATGCCGGTGCCGCTGGCTGCCGCCGCTCAGGCCGCTCCCACGCCTGCCGCAAAGGCCCAGCCCGCGCCGGATGTGCAGGCGTTCGTGAAGCAATACTGCGTCAGCTGCCACAACGACCGGAACAAGGCCGCAGTGCGTGGCTTCGCGCTCGATACGGTCGATGTGACGGCCGCCGGACAGCGCGGTGACATCTGGGAGAAGGTGGTGACGAAGCTGCGCGCGGGGCAGATGCCCCCGCTCAATGCTCGCCGCCCGGAGCGCGCGCAGTCAGACAGCGTGGCTGGCTGGCTCGAGTCGGAGCTGGACCGTCACTCTTCGGCCAAGCCCAACCCCGGTCGCACTGAGGCGCTGCACCGTCTCAGCCGTACGGAGTACAAGAACGCCGTTCGGGATCTGCTCGGGCTCGAGATCGACGCCGAGGCCCTGCTGCCGCCGGACCCCCTCGGCGGTGGCGACGCGAACTTCGACAACATCGCCAGCTCGCTCCGGATGAGCCAGTCGCTGCTCGAGCGCTACATCACGGTGGCGCGTCGCGTCAGTCGGACGGCGCTGGCTGGCAATGTGCCGTCCAGCATCCAGTCCTTCAAGGCGCCGCAGGGTTTGCGGCAGGACATCCGCTTGGACGGGATGCCGTTCGGTTCGAGGGGCGGCCTCGCGGTGGACTACGTGTTCCCGCTGGACGCCATCTACAAGATCGACATTTCCCTGGGTTCGGCACTCGGCGGCACCGCCGTAGGCCGGGACGGGGCGGCCGCGGGTGAGGCCGTCGAGTTGAGCCTGGACGGTGAGCAGGTCAAGGAGTTCGCAATCGTGCCGGCGAGCCGCGACGGCGGCGGCATGCCGGGTCGTGGACTGAGCTTCACCATCGAAATGCCGGTGAAGGCCGGCGCCCATCGCCTGCTCGCGACCTTCCGCAAGGTCCGCCCGGCGGTGGAGCAGGAAGGCGACCGGCTGCCCTTCGTCGGACAGGCCTTGCCCGGTAATGCCTCGCAGCCAGGCGTGACAGAGATCGTGGTGACCGGGCCGATGCAGGTGCTCGGCAAGGGCGACACGCCGGGCCGCCGGAAGATTCTGGCGTGCACGCCGAAGAGCGTGGCCGAGGAAGAGCCATGCGCGCGGCAGATCTTCTCTACCCTGGCCCGCCGTGGATTCCGCCGTCCCTCGACGGACGACGACCTGGCCTACCTGATGCGCTTCTTCAAAGAGGGGCGGGCGGGCGGCGACTTCGAAGCGGGTATCGAGCGCGGCGTGCGTGCGCTGCTGATGAGTCCTGACTTCCTGTTCCGCACGGAGACGGACCCAGCTGGGACCACGCCAGGCTCTGCCTACCGCGTGAGCAACCTGGAACTCGCGTCCCGGCTCTCCTTCTTCGTCTGGAGCAGCATCCCGGACGACGAACTGCTCGACCTCGCCATCAAGGGACAGCTCAAGACGCCGGCGGTGCTGGAGAAGCAGGTGCGCCGCATGCTGCGCGACCCGCGGAGCGTGGCGCTGACGCAGAGCTTCGCGTCGTTCTATCTGTGGATCCGGAATGTGGCGGATACCCAGATGGACGCCGACCTGTATCCCAACTTCGACGGGACACTGCGGCAGGCGATGGCCAAGGAGACGGAGCTGTTCTTTGACAGCATCCGCACCGAGAACCGCAGTGTGCTGACGCTGCTCGACGCGGACTACACCTTCCTGAACGACCGGCTGGCCCGGCACTATGGGATCTCTGGTGTGGCTGGCCCGGACTTCCGTCGTGTCTCGTTGCCAGCCGACAGCCCCCGTCGTGGACTGTTCGGGAAGGCGAGCATCCTCACAGTGACCTCGGTGCCGACGCGCACGTCGCCGGTCAAGCGTGGGAAGTGGCTGCTGGACAACGTGCTCGGCGTGCCGCCACCGCCGCCCCCCGCCAATGTGCCGCCGCTGCCCGAGCAGAAGCAGGACGATGGCCGGGTGCTGTCGGTGCGTGAACTGATGGCCAAGCACCGCGCGAATCCTGTGTGTGCGGGTTGCCACAATGTGATCGACCCGGTCGGGTTCGCGCTGGAGCAGTTCGACGCAATCGGCAAGTGGCGCGAGGTGGACCGGTCGTTCGCGCGGATCGACCCGGCGGGCACGATGCCGGATGGTTCGAAGTTCGGGTCGTTGGCCGACTTCCGCCGGGCGGTGACGGGCAACTCCGGTCCGTTCCTGCGCACGTTCACTGAGAAACTGGTGATCTACGCCCTGGGCCGTCCGTTCGAGCCGTACGACGCCCCGGCGGTCCGGCAGGTGCTCCGCGGTGCGGGTCCCGGCGGCTACAAGTTTACGGATCTGGTCGTGGGCATCGTGAAGAGCGCGCCGTTCCAGATGCGGCGGGCGCCAGACGCGCCGGCGGCCGTTGCGGCGTCACGGTAGGGAACGCGGCGTAAGTGGGCTGGCGAGGAGACAACTGATGCGAATTCACATGACTGGTGTGCTGGTAGCGCTGCTGTCGGTCGGCGTCGCGTCCTCCGCGGTTGCGGCGGCGCGTGCCGTGCCGTTGATTGAGGCGGTCAAGCAGGGCAATGTGGCCACCGTGCGGACGCTCGTGGCGCAGAAAGTGAACGTCAATGCGACGGAGCCTGATGGCACGACCGCGTTGCACTGGGCGGCCGATCTGGGTGACGTGCAGACGGTGGACCTTCTGCTCAAGGCGGGCGCCGCCTTGAAGAGCACCAACCGGTACGGCGCGACGCCGTTCGGGCTGGCCACCGCGAAGGGGCATGCCGCCGTCATCGAGCGATTCCTGCAGGCCGGCGAGGACGCCAACGCCGTGATCAGCGGCGAGCCGGTGCTGATGCAGGCGGCGCGGTCGGGCAGCGTCGATGCCGTCAAGGCGCTCCTGGCGAAGGGTGCGCAGGTGAACGTTGCAGAAGAGGTGCACGGGCAGACGGCGCTGATGTGGGCGGCCGCCGCCGGGCACAGCGCCGTGGTGAAGACGCTGGCGGAAGCCGGCGGCGACATCAAGGCCCGGAACCGCGCACCGGGCAAGGGCATCCAGATGGACACGGGTTTCCGGATTCCTGCCGATAATGATCCGCTGGGCATCCGGTCGCACCGTAACACCGGGGCCTGGGGCATCACACTGGACGGCCTCCAGTTTACGCCGCTGATGTGGGCGGCGCGCGCGGGCCATGTCGACACCGTGAAGACGCTGCTCGACCTGGGCGCCAACGTGAACGAGGCCAAGCCGGAGGGCACCACGTCGCTCATCCTGGCGATCATCAATAACCACTGGGAGCTGGCGTCGAAGCTGCTCGATTGGGGTGCGGATCCGAACCTGGGCCCCGGTTACACGGCCCTGCACCAGGTGGCGTGGTCGCGCCGCATCAATCTGAAGGCCGCGTTCCACCCGGGCCACCCCGACCCGACCGGTACGGTGGACAGCCTGTCGCTGGCCAAGAAGATCATCGACAAGGGCGCAAAGGTCAACGCGCAGATGACCGAGAGCTTCAAGGACAACATGCGCAACCGCATGATGCGCATTGGCGCGACGGCCTTCCTGCTGTCGTCGAAGGTGGTGGATCTGCCGATGCTGAAGCTGATGCTGGAGCACGGCGCGGATCGCACCATCCTGAACAACAACCAGGACACGCCGCTGATGCTCGCGGCGGGGGTCAGCCTGAGCAATCCGGGTGAGGATGCCGGCAACGAAACCGAGACGCTGGCGACGGTGAAGTTCCTGCTGGAGCTCGGGGAGAGCATCCAGGCGAAGAACAAGAACGGCGAGACGGCGCTGCATGGCGCGTCCTACCGCGGCTTTGTGCCGGTGACACAGCTTCTGCTGGACAAGGGTGCGGAGCTGCAGGTGGCAAATACATTGGGCTGGACGCCGCTCGTCGTGGCGGACGGCGCGTTCTACGCCGGCATCTTCAAGCAGCAGCCGGCCGTGGCGGCGGCGTTGCGCCAGGCGTATGCCAAGAAGGGGCTGCCCGTGCCGCCCCCGCCGAACGTCGAAGATGAAAGTGCCAAGGCCGAGGCGGCCAACGGCGGTAACCTCGGGACGGTGGGCCTGGTGGTGGGAACGAAGCCTGAGGCCGCAGGCGCTGCCCCTGCGGGTGGCGCGGCCCCAAAGAAGTAGCAGCAGTAATCAGGGCAGTAGGTACGCGGTAGAGCGGTAGAATTGTCCGACATTCTCAGAGGAGTCTTGCGATGGTGATTTCAAAGATGGCGTTACCCCGGCGGACGTTCCTCCGGGGCCTCGGTACGACGATGGCGCTGCCGATGCTGCAT
>JBEBFY010000021.1:0-53015 GCA_040081715.1 Vicinamibacterales bacterium
ACTCTGGTTAATACCGGAGTATCCATGGCTGAATACATAGGCCATGGAAGGCAACGGAGGGAAGTGAACCATCTCAGTACCTCCAGGAGAAGAAAACAATAGTGATTCCGCTAGTAGCGGCGAGCGAACGCGGAAAAGCCCAAACCAACGTGCATGCACGTTGGGGTTGTAGGGCCCGTCACACGGAGTTACAAACTGACAGGATAGTCAAAAGGTCTGGAATGGCCTGCCATAGAGGGTGACAGCCCCGTAGGCGAAATTCTGTTGGCTCCGACGGGTACCCTGAGTACCGCGGGACACGAGAAATCCAGTGGGAATCTGCGAGGACCATCTCGCAAGGCTAAATACTCTCTAGCGACCGATAGTGAACCAGTACCGTGAGGGAAAGGTGAAAAGCACCCCTGTGAGGGGAGTGAAATAGTTCCTGAAACCGTACGCCTACAAGCAGTGGGAGGGCTATGCTGGACTTCGGTCCGGAATGCCTGACCGCGTGCCTTTTGCATAATGAGCCGGCTAGTTAATCTCAGTGGCAAGGTTAAGCGTAAGCGAGCCGCAGCGAAAGCGAGTCCGAAATGGGCGTTCAGTCGCTGGGATTAGACGCGAAGCGAGGTGATCTATCCTTGGCCAGGATGAAGTACGGGTAACACCGTATGGAGGTCCGAACCAGTGTTGGTTGAAAACAGCTTGGATGAGCTGAGGGTAGGGGTGAAAGGCTAATCAAACTTCGTGATTGCCCGTTCTCTTCGAAATGCTTTTAGGAGCAGCCTCGGGAGGTCGGCGCTGGTGGTAGAGAACTGAATGGACTAAGGGGCTTACCAGCTTACTGAATCCAATCAAACTGCGAATGCCAGCGACACGTATCCCGGGAGTGAGACGGTGGGGGCTAAGCTTCATCGTCAAAAGGGAAACAGCCCAGACTATCGGCTAAGGTCCCAAAGTGTGTGCTAAGTGGTAAAGGATCTGGAGACGCTTAGACAACCAGGAGGTTGGCTTAGAAGCAGCCATCCTTTAAAGAAAGCGTAATAGCTCACTGGTCAAGCGGCTCTGGGCCGACAATATAACGGGGCTCAAGCACACCACCGAAGCCATAGAATAGACGGAACCCTGCGGGGTTCCATATTGGTAGAAGAGCGTTCTCTCAGCAGTGAAGCCAGATCGTAAGGACTGGTGGAGCGGAGAGAAGTGACCCTGCCGGCATAAGTAGCGATAAGGGAAGTGAGAATCTTCCCCGCCGTAAGCCTAAGGTTTCCTGAGGTAGGTTCGTCCGCTCAGGGTTAGTCGGGAGCTAACGCGAGGCCGAAAGGCGTAGCGGATGCACATCCGGTTAATATTCCGGAACTACCTATTCCACGTTATCACGATGGGGGGACGCAGGAGGCTAGCCAGGCCTGCCATTGGATGCGCAGGTTGAGGGACGTAGGGAGATCCGCCAGGTAAATCCGGTGGGTCGTTAATCCTGAGGGCTCGAAGCGAGCGCCGCAAGGCGCATAAAGCTGGTGACGCCACGCTGCCGAGAAAAGCCTCTAAGGAGTGGAGTGGGTACCCGTACCGCAAACCGACACAGGTAGGCGAGGAGAAAATCCTCAGGCGCAAGTGTGATCCTCCGTTTAGGAACTCGGCAAATTGACCCCGTAACTTCGGAAGAAGGGGTGCTCTGTCGTGTGATCCGGCTTGCCCGGTGAGCGTGATGGAGTTGCAATAAAGAGGCTCAGGCGACTGTTTACTAAAAACACAGGGCTCTGCGAAGTCGAATACGACGTATAGGGTCTGACGCCTGCCCGGTGCCGGAAGGTTAAAGAGAGAGGTTAGCCGCAAGGCGAAGCTTTGAACTGAAGCCCCGGTAAACGGCGGCCGTAACTATAACGGTCCTAAGGTAGCGAAATTCCTTGTCGGGTAAGTTCCGACCTGCACGAATGGCGTAACGATCTGAGCGCTGTCTCAACGAGTGGCACTGCGAATTTGTGGTACCGGTGAAGACGCCGGTTGCCCGTCACAAGACGAAAAGACCCCGTGCACCTTTACTACATCCTAGTAGTGAATGCTGGCGCAGTATGCGCAGGATAGGTGGGAGGCTTTGAACCCGGGATCTCGGTCTCGGGGGAGCCAACGGTGAGATACCACCCTTACTGCTCCGGCGTTCTAACCTCGTTCTGTCATCCAGATCAGGGACACTGCTAGGTGGGTAGTTTGACTGGGGCGGTCGCCTCCTAAAGAGTAACGGAGGCGCACGAAGGTTCGCTCAGGCTGTTTGGAAATCAGCCTTAGAGTGCAAAGGCATAAGCGAGCTTGACTGCGAGACTTACAAGTCGAGCAGGTGGGAAACCAGGTCTTAGTGATCCGGTGGTTCCGCATGGAAGGGCCATCGCTCAACGGATAAAAGGTACGCCGGGGATAACAGGCTGATCCTTGCCAAGAGTTCACATCGACGCAAGGGTTTGGCACCTCGATGTCGGCTCATCACATCCTGGAGCTGTAGCAGGTTCCAAGGGTTCGGCTGTTCGCCGATTAAAGTGGTACGTGAGCTGGGTTTAGAACGTCGCGAGACAGTTCGGTCTCTATCTGTGATGGGCGCAGGAGATTTGAGTGGGGCTGACCTTAGTACGAGAGGACCGGGTTGGACGGACCTCTAGTGTATCGGTTGTCGCGCCAGCGGCAGCGCCGAGTAGCTACGTCCGGAAGGGAGAAACGCTGAAGGCATCTAAGCGTGAAACCCTCCACGAGATGAGATCTCCCGAGCCATAAGGCTCCTAAAGGTTCCTGGTAGACTACCAGGTTGATAGGCCAGGTGTGGAAGCGCAGTGATGCGTTCAGCTTACTGGTACTAATGAACCGTGAGGCTTGACCATAATTTCTCTTCGTCCGGGCATGAGAATGCCTGGCGCGTTGCGAGTGGTTCTTGAAGGGGCTGCCGTTTGCAGGGTATTCAGTTGTTGATGAGCTCTTTGAAATCAACGAATGAATCGCGGAGAATTTCTGTGGAACGGCTTTAAGCCGTTTTCAGGAAGGTGTCCAAGTTCAGTCGTTCATGAAGATCGTCTGGGACGACCGCAGGTGTGATGCGGCATGGCTGCTAGCCACGCTCCACATCGTCGGACCCCAGGCAACCAGTTTCCCGGTGGTCATAGGGGCAGGGTCCCACCCGTTCCCATTCCGAACACGGAAGTTAAGCCTGCCTCCGCCGATGGTACTGCGTGCGTAGGTGCGTGGGAGAGTAGGTCGCTGCCGGGGATATTTTTCATGAGCTCGCTTCAGAGATGAAGCGAGCTTTTCTTTTGTACAAGGTTCTTGGCCGAGGACCGGCCTTTGGCCTGGCGAAGGAGTCCCCCCGCCTGCTGCGGGGGACGTCGGAGGCGCGCCGCCCGGATGTCGCCTAGAATCCAACCATGGCCTTGCTCGGTCGATTCGGCCGGTGCCCCGCCGCGCGGCTGCTTCTGCTGCTCGTGGTCTTCGGACGAGTTCCCGTGGCCGCCGCGCAGTCCGCATGTCCGGTTCCGATTCAGAACCTGTACGTGCGCAGCGTGATGGCCGATCTGTACCTCTGGTACAACGCCATCCCAGACGTCGACCCCCTCTCGTTTACTTCCCCGGAGGCGTACCTCGAAGCGATCCGGTTTCTCCCGCTCGACAGCCACTACAGCTACATCGACGACCGGGCTGCGAGCGAAGCGTTCTTTTCCCAGAGCCAGTTCATTGGATTCGGCTTCTCGTCCTCCCTCGGCGCCACCGCGATCCGAATCTCGCAGGTGTTTGCCGCGAGCCCGGCCGAAGAAGCTGGCCTTGCGCGCGGAGATCGCATCGTCGCCGTTGACGGCCGCACCATCCCGGACCTCATCGCCGCAGGACTCATCGGCTCAGCCTTTGGCCCGTCGACCCCTGGCGTCGAGCGAGAGATCGTCTTCACGCGCGAAGGGACCGAACGGTCGGCGCGCATGGTCAAGCGCGCGGTCACCATTCCCACAGTGTCTGCCACCCGGACGTTCCGCGTCGGGTCGCGAACCGTGGGTTACATCTTTTTCAGGAACTTCGTCGAGCCCTCGTTCGCCGCTCTCGATGCCGCCTTTGCCGAACTGCAGGCGCAGGGCGCCAACGAACTCGTTCTTGACCTGCGCTACAACGGCGGCGGCCTTGTGTCCGTCGCGCAGTACCTCGCCGGACTCATTGGCGGCGCTCGGACCGAGGGTCAGTTGCTTGGCACCTACGCGCACAACGACAAGCATGTGGCCGACAACAGGGAGCTGCGGATGCGGGCCGAGACCCACAGCCTGTCGCTCGACCGCCTGATAGTCATCGCCACCGGATCATCAGCGTCGGCGAGTGAGTTGATCGTCAACGGGCTGCGGCCCTTCATCCCGGTAGCCATCATTGGCGACCGGACCTACGGCAAGCCGGTCGGCCAGTACGCCATCCCCTTCTGCGACAAAGTGATTGCGCCGGTGGCGTTCTCCATCCGCAACGCCAACGACGAGGGTGACTACTTCGACGGACTGCCTGCGACCTGCCACGCCGCTGATGACCTCGACCACCAACTCGGGGATCCGGCCGAGGCATCGCTCCGGGAGGCGATGACGTTCATCGCCACAAACGCCTGTTCGCCGTCCGCGGTCCCAGCTCCGTCTGCGGCACGCCTCCGGACCCGGGCCAAGCCCGATATCGGCACGGGCACGCAGGCACTGGTCCAGGCGCACTGATCGCTGAACGACGTTTTCTTCGGAGTGGCGGGATTTGAAAGAACCGGAATTCGAAGCCTCATCCGCGGCCGAGTTTCACATCCTGGATCTCCGGCGCAAAGACGACTGCCTGCGCGCCCCGGAGGGTATCGACCAGGTCTATGCGCTCGCCGCCAACATGGGCGGCATCGGGTTCATTGAATCGCAAACGCACTCATACTGTTACATTGACACTGTGGGGAGGGGCTGTTGCGGCTGATGGTCTTCGATCATGCTGACCCCATCAACCTGGGGCAAGACCGAATGATCAGTGTCAACGAACAGGTCGACATAGTGGCGGCGATTGCGGGAAAACGGATCACCAAGCAATACGACCGGACCAAGCCCCAGCGCGTGCGCGGCCGCAATAGCGACAATTCGACGCTACGCAAGGCGCTCGGCCGGGAGCCGCAGGTGTCGATCGAGAACGGTAGGGCACAAACCTGCCCCTGGATCTCCCAACAACTGGTTCAGGAGGGGCGCCCAGTGCCGGGGGGCGCGCCGCGATAACCATGGCCCATCACACGTTCCTACGGCAGTTGGGGATCTTTACCGCGCCCGGGTTCCTTTCCCCTGACGAGTGCGCCGAGTGGCGGGCGCGCGCCGCCACCTCCCGCAGTCACGCGGCGCACGTGTATCGCAACAACGAAGTGCTGCTAGATGAAGAGCAGCGGCGGACGCTGGAGGTCACCGTCGAAGACGCCATTCACGACGCGACCCGCGACCGAATCCTCGGCCTGCGCCAGGAACTGGCGCGGCATTTCGCGGCAGATCTGGAGGGTCTGGATCACCTGCGCTGCATGAAGTATCGCGAAGGAGACTTTTTCAAACTACACGCCGATGTGCCCAGGCCGGAGGACATCGATGAGGCGAGCCGATTCGCGGGCGTGCTGCGCCGGCGGGTGTCGATCGTGACGTTCTTGAACGACCCCGCGCATGCGTCCGAACCTTACGCAGGCGGCGAACTGACCCTGTTCGGCCTGATGCAAGGCGCCGCCGCCGACTACGGGTTCCCGGTGGATGCCGAGACTGGCCTGATGGTGGCGTTTCCCGCCGGCATGTTGCACGAGGTCTCGCCCGTGCTTTCCGGCTCGCGTTTTACCCTGGTGACTTGGTTCCTGGCCAAGGACCCCCGAGAATCTTCCGTATGAATATGACGACAACATCGAAACCCAAGCGCCGCGAAGCGGTGGAAGCGCAGCCCCTGCCCGACGGCAGCGGCCTGCTGTTCGACCCCGCCACCGCCACCGCCTATCCCATCACCGAATCGGCCCTGCGCATCTGGCAGCTCTGCGATGGGGAGCACGCCGTGGACGCGATTGTCGACGACTTGGAAGACTACTACGACATTGACCGCGCCACGGTTCAGCAGGATTCGCTAATGCTGCTGGAAGATCTGGCCACCAAGCAACTGCTCGAAGCAGTGGGCGAATGAGGATCCACCAACCACGCGCAGGAGGTCATCCTACCGGCCACGGAAACACCCGATGATCCTGGAACGGCGCTACAACCTGTTCGGGTATCGAGCGACGTTCCGCACCAACCACGCGCGCGCCGAAGCGTTGTTATCCGGACTCTACGTAGGCAAGGCCGACGGCAACGAGAGGGGTCCGTTGAACCTCTATGAACTGCTGCATCGGCCCGAAGCGCCCGTAGGGGAGCAGTGGGCCATTGCTGTGCCGGGCTTGGCCGCGCATTCCAAACCGACGCTAGGCGAAGCGATGTTCGGCATCGAAGCGTCCATGGCGGGCGACGTCGCTAGATACGATCACGGCCTGTTCATTGTGCATGGCGCGGTAGTGTACACGCCACAGGGCGCGCTGCTGCTATCCGGGTTTTCGGGCTCGGGAAAAACCACGCTAAGCCTGGCTCTGGCCGCGCGGGGGTTCGCTCTGGGCGGCGACGACATGGCGCTTCTCGACCCGTCCACCGGCCTGATCGAGCCTCACCCTCGCTGCTTCCACATCGATCCGCCCACAGACCGGTTGGTGGAGGAACTGGGCCTCCATCTGCCGGCCGATGCGCTTCGCGATCGGTTCGTGACACCGTGGGACCTGGGGGTCGCCAGCCTTCCGCCAGCGCGGGTTCGCGCCGTGTTTCTCCTCGAGTCCGAAAGGGTCGCCGCGCCCCGCATTGTGCCGGAATCGCAGGCCGAGGCCGCCTCGGCACTCCTGCTGCAAGTGGGCCGAGGGCGCTTTTCCGACGTCGAGGCCGTGCGTCACGTGGCCGCGATGACCGGCTCGGCACGCTGCTTCCGGGTGTGGTCGGGTGAACTAGGCGCTTCCGTGGACGCCGTGCTGGCCGCTGCGGGATCTTGATCGGGCGCAGGGGTTGCGGCAGGGTTGCCGGACGTGTAAGGTAAATGAGTATTCATCGCCCGAGGCGGACGAGCGGCCAAGCAGATCTCGCAAAGCGGCCTCGGGGTAGATGGTTGCCGGCATCAGCAGAACAAATCCTAACGTGAGGTATTTTGGATGTCTGAAGAAAAGAAGCAGTCGCCGAAAAACGCGAATCGCCGGGACCTGATTCGGAAGGGCCTGAAGGCGGCCTACATGGTTCCCGCCGTGCTGGCAGCCATTAAGGCAACTGAGCGCCCTGCCTACGGGCAGACCTCGGGAGCTCCGATCCCGTTCCGGGCCCCCGTCTAGGAGCGTTTCGAAATTCCGCGCGGACCGGGGCTACTTGGCATGTCTCTCGTTGCCGGTAGTCCCGCGAGTTCGCGTGGAATTTCTGTTCTTTGGTCCGCAGCGGCGATTCCATCCACCAATCCCACCAGCCTTTCCCACCCCGGCCAACAAAATGAACCACCGCGCGATGGGAGCGCCGTTTCTCATCGAACGGTGGATCCGTTCTAACAACGGTGGATCCGTTCCAACATCGAAGGAGTGTCCTGGTTGCGGGTCTCACTGGTTGCGTTGCTGCTGGCCGAACCGGATGCGGCGAAGGCGGCGGCGGAATGCATCGGCGAGGCGGAGGCCTGGGACGAATGTGCCGACCTGGCCTTAGTCTGGGGTGCACTGCCGCGGTTGTGCGAACGGCTCGCAGCGTTCGGGTATCCCATTCCTCCGAAAATGAACTCCCTGCTGCTGGACGGCGGCGCCCGCACCGTTATGCAGGCACGCGGCAGCTTGGCCGCCCTGCGCCGGTTCGCCCAAGCTGGACTCCGTACCGTGGCGTTCAAGGGCTTGGCATCGCTGGCCGTGTTGTACGGCGACCCGCGGCGGCGGGTGATGGCGGATGCCGATATTCTGATCGCCGAAGCCGACCTGGAACAGGCATGCACTCTGCTGGGCGAGATCGGCTTTAGCGCTGGGCTGCACGGATCGCTGGCGGAGTATCGCGCGTTCTTGCGAAATGCGCCAGGGTTCGGCGGCAACGAAGAACTGGAGTTTCAGGACGGGCGCAGCACCTCGATTGACCTGCACTGGCGCCTGGGTGCGGGGTTCGACCCGGCGGCACTGATCACGCGGGCGCGGCCGGCGGTGCTGCTGGGCACGGAGTTTCTGGCCGTGGCTCCGGCCGATGGGCTGCTGTTGACGGTCCACCACTCCTTGCGCAACCACTTCAACCCGGATGTGATTCTTCGGGACCTTCTCGACATCGGGTTGTGGTGCGCGGCTCTGGAAGAGTCGGGCGAAGTGAGAGAGGCGGTCAAGGCCGCCGGCGAACACGGTTTGGCGGTTCCGATGCGGGCGCTGACCGGGATCCTGGGCGGCTTCGATCCGGGATGCTCGGCCGCGCGGGTCGCCGAAGAAACCGGACTGCATATTTCCCAGCGGGGTCGGAAAGAGGCGGCGGCGCTGTGCGCGCTGTTCGACACGCAGCTTCGCGAAGGCGCCATGGATCGTGACCTCCTGTATCTGCTGCGGCCGGCTGAGGCGCTGCAAATCGCCAAGGGGTTGTTGTTCGGCGGGCGGCGGCACCTGGAGATCGCGCGGGCGATGGATACGGCGCTGGCCGGGAAGCCGGTGGGGGCAAGGCAGCGCGTGGGCGCCATCCTGGGGGCATTGCGCAGCATGCGGCCGCGGCATTTCCGCATGTTGCGATCCTTGGCTCGCGCCAAGGACACGTTCGCGCGGAGCGGCGCAAAGGTCTCGTGATGGCGGGCCCGCGCTCCGGTTACGGCTCTGTTTCGCGCCAGCGCGCGTGGTCGTCGATCAGTTGGAGCAAGTCGCGGCAGTAGCCGTGGGCGCGTTCGGCGCCCGGAACCCGAGACCACGGCTGGTAGGATCGCTTGGCGAAGAGCACCTCGCCGTCCTCGGCCACGACATCCTGGCAGTAGTGGACGATGGGCGCGGCGCCCACCACCTCGTCGGGCCATCCCACGAACGCGCCGACGGGTTCGAGCACGAATCGCAATCCTCCGGCGGCGGCTGCCGAAACCAACGCGTGCATGTCGCTTTCCCAACGGCAGGTCGTGGCGTAGATGGCAGATGTAAAGGCGATCCAGCGCGGCAGCAGCCGTGCCAGGTCATGGGAGTGGATCAGCATCGGCCACGTGGCGGCCTGCGTTTCGGCACTGAGTGGCATGTAATCGGCCCAGAACTGCGCACGGGGCGAGCCCGGCGCGGCCTCCTGGTGAATCGCCCGGCGGAATACGATATCGGGATCCACCACCAGTACGGTGCCGTCCGGTTTCTCGCGCGCGATCCACTGTTCGAGCGCGAACAGCCGCTCAAACGCCTTGTAGCCCTGGTCGCGCGCGGGTGGCGGGTCGACGCGTAATACGCGCATGTGACGATGTGCGGGCAAGGGGTCGCCGTCGCTGCACGTGACCAGGCGCAGTAACTCGCCGGGCTGCGCGGCACGCTTCCAGGTGTATTCGAGGAGATTGCACTGCCAGCCGATGTAGTCACTCAGGTCGGTGCAGACGACGGTGTGGATCACGTTTCAAGTTTACCGTTGCGTCAGCCGCCACAGCGGATACGTGACCGCTGTCCAAGGCCGCATCAGCATCAGGAGCGCGAAGCCGCGATGGTTGGCGCGCCGCAGCAACCATCGCAAGCGCGTGTGCGGACCCCAGAACAGCGCGTCCCAAATCGCCACGTGAAGAATTCGCGGAGCCGTCGCCACCCCCGCCGCGCGCGCGGCACGCCACCATAGTCTGGACCGGTGCGGCCGCCAGGCCCTGCTCCACGGCTTCCATCCGATGTAGTGCAGGATCGCCGGGTGGCGGACCGCGTCGGCGACTTCCGTGGGCGACGCTCCCCCCGCGTCCCAGTCGTCGGGCCCTTCCGGCAGTTCGTGAAAATTCCAGGTGGGCGGCAGGCGCTTCCAGCGCCCAGCCAGCGTGATGTTGAGGGCATCCTGATCGCGGCCGTCGAGCTGATCCTTATACTTCCACAGCAGTTCGCAGGCACGCGAACCGATGCGCTCGGTGCGCCAGCGGCTCAGGTCGATCAATTGCACGCCGGCGTTGAAGTACGGCGTATCGCCGGTGAAGCGCTGGCCATCGGCAAAGGCGATGCGCGACAGGCGCGACCGGTGGCCCCGGGGGTAAGCATCGGGCACGGCCATGGCGATGTTGCCTTCGAACGGCAAGTGCCAGAGTTCGGCCAGGTCGCGATGGATGAGCAGGTCGGCGTCGAGGAATAGCACACGGTCGACGGTTTCCGGTAGCGTGTCGCCCAGGAACAGGCGGTAGTAACAGGTGGTGTCGCGGGGGTTGTTAAGGCCAGGCCAGTAGGGATCGACGGCGCTCAGATCCAGTTTCCGCCAGTGCAGTCGCACCGGCAGACCCGCCAGGCCCTGGTCGACGCGTGCGCGGCTGGCTGGGGTGATCTCGAAACCGAAGACGTAC
This sequence comes from Vicinamibacterales bacterium, assembly GCA_040081715.1. Lineage (GTDB taxonomy): Bacteria > Acidobacteriota > Vicinamibacteria > Vicinamibacterales > UBA2999 > CANKJK01. The sequence goes on from JBEBFY010000021.1 coordinate 10,507, forward strand.
GTTTCGAGTTTCCAGCCCGGTGACAGGTTCCGGGCGGCCGAATGCAGCGTCACCAACAATCCGTTCGCGAAGGTATCGTCGATCGCAGCGGCCACTGCGATGGTGCGGCCACTCATCGCGTGTGAGTCACTCCACGTGAGGCGCGCCGAGCGAGGACCGTTTATCGAACTTCCAATCCGCGTAGCGCCCGCCGCGCTCGACGTAATGCAGGAACACCAGCGCGCTGTGGTCGCTTTCCAGCGGATCGCGCCAATGCGGGCACTCGATCCCGAAGTAGAACACCGCGTCGCCCGGCTGCATGGCCACGGCCGTTTGGCCCAGCGGACCCTTCATGTGCAGTGGCCATGGCGTTTCCAGCTTCGGCCCCAGGTTCAGGCTGACGCTGATTTCGCACGCCGCCCGGTCCAGGTGCGGCTCCAACAAGTTCCCCCGGCGATAGATGCGGAAGAAGGAATAAGTGGGGTCGAGGACCAGTCCGCTTAACTGCTCGACTCGCGGCTGAACGCCCGACAGCACGTGTTCCATGAGCGGATCGGAAAACATTTCGACCGCGCCGTCCTGTCCGCTCATTCGGGCGGGGGAGGCGACGGACTGGCTCCGCATGACGTGGTCATAGAGCATGCGCGCGAGGCCGTCTTCGATCAGGCTGTCGATCTTCACGTACCGTTGCGCGGCAAAGGTCTCCCGAATTTCCTCCAAGGCCGAGACGGGCGGCACCGTTTCAGTATATTCGAGCGCTCTCTCAGTCCCCAGCGGCGCCGGGCGGTGAGGAAACCAGGACGGGGTTCGGTATATTCGAAGACTGTGAAGGTTTCTTCCAACGCGCGCCGGTACCTGGCCTTCGACTACGATCTGGGCGGCTGGAACAACATCGTGATGCACTTCGAAATCATGGTGGTGTTGGCTTGGTTGACGCGACGGACGCTGGTGCTGCCTCCCGCCAAGCCGCTCTACCTGTTGGGCGAGGAACCGCACTCGCTCACGGCTTTCTTCGATCTCCACACTCTGCGCCGCCATCTGGAGGTGATCGAGGCGGCCGAGTTCGCCGCGGAATGCGCGGATTGGGAATCGTTCCGAATGTACATGGGCGCGCGCGGACACGCCCCGGGCTGGAACGCGGTGGAGGACGCCCTGCTCCACCCGTCCAACGCGCTGACCGCGCGTTTGGAACTGATCCCACGTTTGTTCGCAAGGCGGCCCGTGGGCATTACGCCGGAAATGGAGTCGTGCGAGATTCTCTATTTCCCGGCGACCCACGAACATCGCATGTTCGGTGTGTTCGAATCGTTCTTCCTGTTTGCCGATCCTGCCAACGAGCGTCGCGCGAGAGGGCTGGTGCGCGATGCGCTCCACTACCGGCCAGAGATTTTGGCGCTGGTCGACCTTGCACTCGCCCGGCCGCCGCTGGCCGGGGAATCGTATTCGGCGATGCACGTGCGCCGCGGTGATTTTCAGTACGCGCCTACGCGGATCGCGCCCGAACAGATCCTGCGCCACACTGCCAACATCATCTCCGAAGGCGCCACGCTCTATCTGGCCACCGACGAAACCGACCCCGCGTTTCTGCGTCCGTTCGAGGAACGCTTTCGCCTGGTGCGGTTCACCGGACTGCCGGAGGACGTCACCTCGCGCACCCCTTATCACTGGCAGGGCATCGTCGAAACGCTGCTATGCGCCGCCGCGCCAGGACGCTTCGTGGGTACGCGGCTATCGACATTCAGTTCGCGCATCGCCACCGTGCGCGGGCACCTGTCCTGCGGGCCGGGACCGCACGCGGACAGCGACACGGCGCTCTACTACACGCAACCTCCTATCGAACAGCCGCGTCCGGAAGAACTGCTGCCTTACGATCCACCGCGGCGCAAGCATGAAGACCAGCACGGGGAGACATCGACACCGTGGTGGAAATCGGTGGCGCGGGAGCCCATATGGAGTCGCGCGTATCAAGCCACGTGGGTGGACACCGCCAACGGGGAAGTGGGTTCCCAGGATGCGGAAACCCCGTAGTTCTAAGATCAGAGTCTGGCTGTGGAGGACTTCGCAACCAAGGGCGATACCAACGGAGAAGAAGTCGAAAATCCTATTCTTGGGGAACCACTTCCACCAACTGCGAACTTCAGGTTGCGAGTAGAGTCTTCATAGTCTCGCGCTGTCCCGTTCCTCGAAGCGCTCCACGGCAGGATCGAGGATGCCAGTCATCCTCGCCTGATCGTTAACGGTCTCTTTGCGACGTGGTTTGCGCTCGCGGGGATTGTAGTCCCATCTGCAGCCCGCGTGCGGGCATTGCAGGATCTTCCTCAACGACCGCTCCGACGGAAGCTAGAAGAACAGCAAGCTCCGCTATCTGGGCCGTCAACCGATCCGCATGTTGCGGAAACCACGCCGCGCACATCGACGCGACGTCGCGGAAACCGCACCCCGCTCTTCCTCACAGGCCCCATTTCGCAGCGAGGCCGTTTCCTTTGCCACTCCGCGAGCGGGCGCACATCTTGCTCAGCCGTCCGTGTGCCGCGTCCCAGTTGGCCTGCCGCGCTCGTGGCGATGCTCTCCGCGTTGGCGGTAGGTCCAGCCCTCTGGGCCGGTCCCGAACACCATCCCGTCCGGTACGTCGTGGACGGCGACACGCTCGACGTCAGCCAAGTGGGCCGGGTGAGACTGCTGGGCATCGACGCGCCGGAGACGGGCATCGGGCTCGACACGCCGGCGGCATTCGCCCGGGAGGCCCGGGCCCTCCTGGCCACGCTCGTGGGGGGACGGTACGTGTCCCTCGAAGCCGACGGAGACCGCTACGACAAGTACGGCCGGCGGCTCGCGTATGTCCTGCGCGACGATGGCCTGCTGGTGAATGCCGAAATGCTCCGTGCGGGCCTGGCCCGTATCAGCGCGCGGCGTCAGCTCCGGAGACTCAGTGAACTGCGGGCGGCCGAACGTGCCGCCAAGGTGGCACGAAGGGGCATGTGGGGCGCGCGCCCCGTCCTGCCGCTAGAACGTCCGGTCGGGCTTCGGCGCCGAGACGTCGCGCAGGGGAGGGCGCTTCTGCAGCACACGGGCATCGCCGCGGCGCTCAACGACCCCGGCAAGCCGTGGCAGAGTGGCGCCGACGAATCGTTTAACTGGAAGCTGCGGGATGAGTGCCTGAGCCTCGAATGGTTTCGGCATCGCATCGACGCGAAGCACGTCATCGAACACTGGCGGCGTCATGACAACGAGCTCCGGCCATATTCGAGTCTCGGCTGCTTAACGCCCACCGAGTTCAAGCAGCAGGCGCCGATGGTCGGCGCTTGCCTTACAGAAGGCCCTACGCGCGCTGTTCTCCAGTAATCACTGGCCCGAAGAACCCAGGCAAGTCAACCCGCGGAGGTGCGTGTCAGAATACCGGCCGTCATGCGAGCGGCTGTCCTTGTCAGCCTGCTGGCCATTGCCGCCGTCACGGAGGCGCAGCCAGCAGCCGAGTTGCGGTGGGGCGGAGACGCCGAGGGCGGTGCGCCGTTCGTGTCGGCCGATCCGGGCAATCCCGATCGCGTCGTCGGGTTCGAGGTCGACGTGGCCGCGCTGATCGCGCGAGGCCTTGGCCGTACGCCGCGCTTCATCCAGAGCGGATTCACGACCCTGGACGCCGCGGTCATCAGGGGCGACTTCGACATCGCCCTGAGTGGCCTCGAGGATCTGCCGGGGCGCCGTGCCCGGCTGGCGCTCACGATTCCCTACTACGAGTTCGAGGAGCGGCTGACCGTTCGTGCTGCGGACCGCGACCGGCTCCGCGACCTGCGCGATCTTGGTGGGCGCCGCGTAGGCACTCTGGGCGCCACGCTGGCGGCGGAGATGCTGCGGCAGGCTCAGAGCGCGCACGGGGTTGTGCCAGTGCTGTACGACGATGACGTGCATCCCTACGAGGACCTCGCACTCGGCCGCATCGATGCCGTGGTGCTGGACCAGGTCCTGGCCGACCGTGCCGTGGCGCGCGTGCCCGGCCTAGTGAACCAGCCAGCCGCGTTGTCTCGCGGCCACTATGTGGGAGCGCTGGCACCGGAACATGCGGACCTAAGGGATCGCGTGAACGGCATCCTCCGTGCGGCGATGCGGGATGGCGCACTCAAGGGCATCTTCGAGCGCTGGGGCATGTGGACGCCGGCGGTGGCGGCGCTCTACGACGTCCAAGCGGCCACTCCAGGCGAGCACGTCTCCTTAGCGGCCTCGGCCGGGAGCACGAGCGCCGTACCCGTCGGCGCGACGCCCTTGGGACACCTGGAGGCGGCACGGCGCTACCTGCCACGGCTGCTTCGCGCCGCGCTCATCACGCTCGCACTCTCGTGTCTCGCGATGGCGATGGCCGTCGGCGCGGGCATCCTCATCGCCACAGGCCGCGTGTATGGGCCGCGGCTCCTGCGCACCGTGCTGACCATCTACGTGGAGGTGGTGCGCGGTACGCCGCTCCTGCTCCAGTTGTTCGTGATCTATTTCGGCCTGGCCGCGGTGATCCGGCTGCCCGCGTTTCTCGCGGCCCTCGTGGGCCTGGGGCTCAACTACGCCGCGTATGAGAGTGAGATCTACCGCAGCGCACTGCTGGCCGTGCCGTCCGGGCAACTCGACGCCGCGCGCGCGCTCGGGCTCACCGATGCGCAGGCGCTGCGGTTCATCCGGGGTCCGCAGGCTCTTCGGTTTGCCCTGGCGCCGATGACTAATGATTTCATCGCCCTGCTCAAGGACAGCTCGCTGGTGTCGGTGATCACCGTCGTCGAGCTGACCAAGGAAACGAGCATCTTTGCGTCCGACATCGGGAGCTGGGTCGTGCCGGGGCTCCTGTGTGCGGCGATGTACCTGGCCCTTTCGCTCCCGCTGGCGCGGGTCGCGCGGCGGCTCGAGCAGCGATGGAGCCGCGCATGACGCCGCGATCGGTGCTCGATCTCGAGGGCCTCACCCTCACACGCGGTGGCCGTGCCGTGATTACGGAGATGACCGCGTCGGTGCCGCACGGCCAGGTCGTGGCACTGATGGGTGCTTCCGGCGCCGGCAAGACGACCATCCTGAGGGCCGTGGCCGGCCTGGATGCGTTCGATGCCGGCGTCGTCACGCTGGGAGACGTCCGGCTGACGGCGGGGCTGCGGCCGGCTGGCGAGTTGCAGCGGCGTCTCTACCGGCGCGTCGGTATCGTCTTTCAGTTCCACCACCTGTTTGCCAACCTCACCGCATCGGCCAACGTCAGCCTCGCGCAGATGCACGTGCAGCGCTCGACGCCAGCGGAGGCCACCAGGAAGGCCGAGGCCCTGCTTGATTCGCTTGGCGTCGGGCACCGCGCGTACGCCTATCCCCATGAACTCTCCGGTGGGGAGGCCCAGCGCGTCGCCATCGCTCGCGCATTGGCTGTTGACCCGCCGCTGCTGCTGATGGACGAGCCCACGGCGTCCCTTGATCTGGACCGGCGGCTTGAGCTGGCGGCGGTCCTGCGCGCGCTCGTGGAGAACGGCCGCACCCTGCTGGTGGCGACGCACGACGCGGAGTTCGTGCGCGCGTGTGCCACCCGCGTGCTGGCACTCAGTGGTGGGCGGGTGGAGCAGGACGGGCCCGTCCACGCCGTCCTCGGACCCTGACACAATCACGCCCGTGACGCCGCACCTGCTGGCCCTCGCCTCCGCGCTCCTCTACGGGAGCGGCGACTTTCTCGGCGGCCTTGCGACGCGGCGAGCGCCGGTGCTGTTGGTGGTGGCCCTTGGCCAGGCGGCGGGGTTGGGCGTGCTGCTCGGCATCGTGGTTGTGATGCCCGCGGCAACCGCCTCCCCGGCGGACCTGGCGTGGGGAGCGGCGGCCGGGGTGTTCGGGGGCGCCGGCGTCGGACTCCTGTATCGGGCACTGGCCGTCGGCACCATGTCCGTCGTCGCACCCACTACGGCCGTGTGCGCCGTGGTGGTGCCGGTGCTTGCCGGGATCCTGATGGGCGAGACGCCGGGCACTCAGGCGCTTGCCGGCATCGGGCTCGCCGTGGTGGCGATCACTCTCGTCAGCCAGCAACCGCACGTGCGCGATGCCGGGCCCTTGCCCTCGACCGGTGGCCTGCTGGGGCAGCTTAGAACGGCGGGAATTGGCATCGCCCTCGCGTCCGGCCTGCTGATTGGCCTGTTCTTTCTCGCCCTCGCGCGCACGGGTCCGGCCGCCGGACTGTGGCCGCTGCTGTCGGCGCGGGCCACCTCCGTCGCGATCTTCGGTCTCGCCATGGTCGTGACCGGCCGTTCGTGGCGGTCGGACAGAGTGACCACCACGCGCATCGCGTCTGGTGGCGTGCTCGACATGCTCGCCAACGCTCTGTATCTGCTGGCGACGCACGGTGGTCCGCTGGCCAGCTTGGTAACCCTGGCATCGCTCTATCCCGCCAGCACCATCCTGCTGGCTCGTGTCGTGCTTGGCGAGCAGATCGGCCGCGTGCAGACCGCTGGTATCGTCGCGGCCCTCATCGCGGTTGCGCTGATCGTGAGCGCGCCGGCATAGCAGCCAGTGCTGGCCGCCCATGCTAGCCGGCCGGGCCGCTGGGGTATTCTGATCCTCCGTGCCCACTCCTCCGGTTGATACACACGCGTTGCACGTCGAGCTCGACACCGAGCGGACGATCCGCCATCGGAACAAGCTCTACTACCGGTTCAACCACTGGCCCATCTGGATCTTCGTGTTCTTCATCGCCCCCGGACCGCTGACGTTCGACCTGTTCGAGCACGGCGTCGACGCCCGCATGCTGACCTGGCTGGCCGTGGTGCTCGCCGGCACCGGCCTCGCGGGGATCCTCGGACAGCTTCCAGGGAGTGAACCGCGTCCCTACATCATTCGATTCACCGAAGACCGGCCGAACCCGCTCTATCGCCGCATCTGCTACACCACGGCATGGGGCGAGGTCGTGGCCTTCGCCGTGCTGAACATCACGGGCCTGGTCTGGGCCGTCGCCACCGGAGAGTGGCGGTTGAAGCAGATGTATGAGGCGGCCTACTTTCCGATCGCGGGCACGGTCTGGCTGCTTGGCGCCCTGGCGCTCCTGCCTCGTGTGAAGCGATCGACAAAGGGCGAGGGGCATGAGCGCCGGTACTTCTACGGGTCTGTGTGGGCGGTGTGCGTCGCCCAGCCGACGCTCTGGCTCCTGTGGAAGGTGGTGCCTCACACGCGATCCGGCGACCTGTTCAAGCTGGCGGTGTTTGTCGGCATCCTGATCTTCATGGGGCAGCAGGCGCGCCTGGGCCGCCTCCCGCGGACCCGGCCGATCGTGCCGGGCGAGTGGGCCGTGTCGGACTAGAGATCCGGTGTGCCTGTGACCTCCCCTCGCAAACCACGGCCCGCGTCCCGGAAGGATGTGCCCGCCGAGGGCTGGCACGGCTGGGACGACTATGCCCCCTTCTACGACTGGGAGAACGCGCGCACGCTGGGCCGCCGCGACGTGCCCTTCTGGCGCAACCTTGCCCTCCACGCCGGCGGCACGGTGCTCGAACTGGGCTGCGGCACCGGCCGGATCTCGCTTCCACTTGGTAAGGCAGGCGTACCGCTGGTGGGCATCGACCGGTCGGAGCCGATGCTCGCCAGGGCGCGAGCCCGGGTCCGCCGCTCGAAGCTGGCCGGCCGCGTGTCCCTCGTGCGGGGCGACATCAGGCACCTGCCGTTTGAGCCGTCAGCATCAGGCGGCTCGACCGTCCGTAGCTCGAGGGCACGCCGTCCTCGCTCCGTGAGCGGAGGCGGACGCGCGGGCTTCGCGATGGTCATGGCGCCCTACGGCGTCCTCCAGTCGCTCCTGCAGGAGCGGGATCTGGCCGCCACGCTGGCGTCGGTGCACGATGTCCTCGAGCCGGGCGGCATGCTCGGACTGGAGCTGGTGGCCGACCTGCCCTCGTGGGAGGAATACCGGAAACGGGTCAGCCTCGACGGGTGGCGCGGGCGGAAGGGCGGCACGCGGGTCACGCTGGTTGAAACCGTCAGGCAGGATCAGGCCCGGCAGCGGACAATCTTCGACCAGACGTTTACCGAGCGCCGCGGCCGGACCAGCACGGTGCATCAGTTCTCCCTCACGTTCCGCACACTCAGCGTGCCCCAGATGACACGGCGGCTCGAGAAGGCCGGCTTCGAGGTCACGGCCCTGCTCGGCGACTACCAGGGAGGTCCCTGGGACCCGAGGGCCGAGGTCTGGGTCGTGCTGGCGCGGAAGTGTTAAAGTTCCTGCATGTCCGGCCATTCCAAGTGGCACACCATCAAGCACAAGAAAGGCGCCGCTGACGCCAAGCGGGGCAAGATCTTCACGCGCATCATCAAGGAGTTGAGCGTTGCGGCCAGAAATGGCGGCGGTGACGTCAACATGAATCCTCGACTGCGCACCATCGTTCTTGACGCCAAGGCGAACAACATGCCGCGCGAGAACATCGAGCGTGCCATTCGCCGGGGCACAGGCGAAGAGCCGGGCGTCATCTACGAAGAGATCACCTACGAGGGATACGGGCCTGGCGGCGTGGCGATCATGATCGAGTCGCTCACCGACAACAAGAACCGCACCGTGGGCGAGATCCGCTTCATGCTCGGTAAGCACAATGGCAACCTCGGCGCCGAGAACAGCGTGGCGTGGATGTTCCACCGGAAGGGCCAGGTCCTGATCGAAAAGGGCAAGGTCGACGAGGAGACGCTCCTCAACGCGGCTCTCGAGGCCGGCGCCGACGACGTGAACGACGACGGCAGCGTGTGGGAAGTCGTTTCGCCTCCCGAGGTTTTCGAGGCCGTCCGCGATGCCATCAAGGCGCTCGGTGTCGAGATCGGCAGCGCGGAAGTCGCCATGTTGCCCAAGAACACCGTGAAGGTCGAGGGCAAGGAGGCGCAGCAGATGCTCCGCCTGATGGAAGCCATCGAGGACCACGACGACGTGCAGCACGTGTGGGCCAACTTCGACATCGAAGAGAAGGAGATCGAGGCCTCCCTGACGTGAGGGTGTTCGGCATCGACCCCGGCTCCGAGCGCACCGGTTACGGGTGCGTGGAGACCGACGGCAGCCGGCACCAGCTCATCGCCTCCGGCGCCATCACCGCTCTGGTGTCGGACACCTTTCCCGCCCGCCTCGCCCGCATCCACGCCGAGCTCACGCGCCTGCTGGCTGAGTGCCGGCCGGACTCGGTCGCCATCGAGAATCTGTTTCACGCATCCAACGCCCGTAGCGCGCTCAAGCTGGGCCATGCCCGCGGCGTCGCGATGCTGGCTGCAGTGCAGGCCGGGTGCGAGGTGGCCGAGTACACCCCCGCTGAGGTGAAGCGCGCCGTCGTGGGCTACGGCCGGGCCGAGAAAGCGCAGGTGCAGCAGATGGTCAAGGTCCTGCTCGGCCTGGACCACCTGCCCACGCCGCACGATGCGGCAGACGCACTGGCGGTCGCCATCTGCCACGTGCATGCGCGGCCCGCCACCGCGGCCAGGTCGGCGCTGCTCTCCGCCCGTACCGGCTCGAAGCCTGAGGCCCGATCCTGGCGGCAGTATCGCCCGGCCCGCTGATTCGATGATCGGTTTCCTGCGCGGCACGGTCCTGCAAAAGGCACCCGAGCGCCTGCTCGTCGATGTTCAGGGCGTCGGCTACGAACTGCGCGTGCCCCTGTCGACGTTCTATCAGGTGAGTGAACCCGGCGCGCAGGTGGCGTTGCATGTGCACACACACGTGCGTGAGGATGCCCTGCAGTTGTTCGGATTCCTGACGGTCCTGGAACAGCAGGTGTTCGAGCGGTTGATCGGCGTCAGCGGCATCGGACCCAAGCTCGCCATCGCCGTGCTGTCCGGCATCGAACCCGCCGACTTCGTGGCCGCCGTCGAGCGGCAGGATGTGGCCAGGCTGACCCGAGTGCCTGGCGTTGGCAAGAAGACCGCCGAACGGATCGTGCTGGAGTTGAGAGACCGGCTCGCGAAGCTTATGGTGCCGGCGACCGGCTCCGGGCCGGAGAGGTCGACGTCCAGCCGGCTGCGCGACGACCTGCTCTCGGCGCTCGTGAACCTCGGCTATCATCGAGTCGCAGCCGACAAGGCGCTCGGAGCGGTGCTGGCTGCCGCACCCGACGCACCCCTTGAGCAGGCGCTCCGCGCGGCCTTGCGCGAGTTGATGAAGTAGACCCGCGATGAACGAACGCCTGGTGCAGGCCGTGCCCGTCGACGACGACGTCCAGTACGAGGCGGGTCTCCGGCCCCGTTCCCTGGACGACTACATCGGACAGGACCGCGTGCGCGCGAATCTGCAGGTGTCCATCGCCGCCGCCCGTGGCCGCAAGGAAGCGCTCGACCATGTGCTGCTCTATGGCCCTCCAGGCCTGGGCAAGACCACGCTGGCCTATGTGATTGGCAACGAGATGGGCGTGCCGGTCCGTGCCACGTCCGGTCCCGTGATTGAGAAGCCCGGGGACCTGGCCGCGATGCTGACCAACCTCCAGGAGCACGAGGTGCTCTTCATCGACGAGATCCACCGCATGGCCCCGGTGATCGAGGAGATCCTCTATCCCGGCATGGAGGACTACGAGCTCGACATCATGATCGGGTCTGGGCCCGGCGCCCGGTCCGTGAAGGTGCCGCTCCAGAAGTTCACGCTGATCGGTGCCACCACCAGGGCGGGCTTACTGAGCGCGCCGCTCCGCGCGCGATTCGGCATCACGCACCGGCTGGACTTCTACGAGGAGCAGGACATCACCGAGATCGTCCGCCGCTCCGCCCGCATCCTCGGCGTCGAGCTCGACGGCGATGCGGCGGGCGAGCTCTCGCGCCGATCCCGCGGCACGCCGCGCATCGCCAATCGTCTGCTGCGGCGGGTGCGTGACTACGCCGAGGTCCGCGCGGACGGCCGCGTCACACTGGCCGTGGCGCAATCGGCGCTGACGCTGCTGGAGGTGGACGACCATGGTTTTGACGAAGTGGACCGGCGTCTGCTCAGAACCATCATCGATAAGTTCGGCGGCGGTCCGGTCGGCGTGAATACAATCGCGGCTGCCATCAGTGAAGAGAAAGACGCCATCGAGGACATCTACGAGCCGTTTCTGATTCAGGCCGGGTTTCTCGACCGCACGCCACGGGGCCGCATGGCCACCGCGCGCGCGTACGAGTACTTCGGGCTGACGGCTCCAGGAAGGGACACCCGTCTGTGGTAACGCTCTCACCCGGCCGGCCCGTGCGCCGCGCCTGTATCGCCAGTCTCGCCACGTTCGTGCCGCCGAAGCTGCTCACCAACGCCGACCTGGAGCGGCTGGTCGACACGTCCAACGAGTGGATCCTGCAGCGCACGGGTATCCGCGAGCGTCACATCGTGGAGCCAGGGGTCGCCACATCGGACCTTGCGAAGGAGGCCTCGCTCAAGGCCATCGCCCGGGCGGGACTGACCCCGGCGGATATCGACGTGATCATCGTCGGCACCACCACGCCGGACACGATCTTCCCGAGCACCGCGTGCCGGCTGCAGGCCAAGATCGGCGCCAGCCGCGCGTGGGGGTTCGACCTCGGCGCGGCGTGTTCGGGTTTTGTCTACGGCCTGTCCACGGCCACGGCGCTGGTCGGTTCCGGCGCGGCGGATCATGTGCTCGTGGTGGGCGCGGATGTGATGTCGAGCATCATCGACTATTCGGACCGTGCGACCTGCGTCATCTTCGGCGACGGGGCGGGTGCGGTCGTGGTGAGCCCGAGCGCTGACGAGGGCATCGGCATCATGGATTTCGAGAACTACGTCGATGGTTCCGGTGGAGAGGCCCTCCAGATGCCGGCCGGCGGTAGCCTCATGCCGACCACGGCCGAGACCGTAGCCCAGGGACTTCACTACGTGAAACAGGACGGGCAGGCGGTCTTCAAGTTCGCCGTGCGCAACACGGAGGAAGCGTCGCGCCGGCTCCTGGAACGCAATCACCTGACCGCCGCCGACGTGGACCTCTTCATCTCCCATCAGGCCAATCGCCGCATCATCCAGGCGGCGACCGAGAAGCTCGGCATCCCGCCCGAGAAGGTGGTCATCAATATCGAGCGCTACGGCAACACGACGGCCGGCACGATTCCGCTGGCCCTCGATGAGGCTGCCAGCGACGGCCGGCTGAAGCGCGGCGACCTCGTGGTGCTGGCCTCGGTCGGCGCGGGCTTTACCGTGGGATCCGTGCTGCTGCGCTGGGGCACGACGTCCGGCTGACCAACCTCCTGATGGATGTCGCCGACTTCGATTTCGAACTGCCCGATGCGCTGATCGCGCAGCATCCGCCGGCCGAGCGCGGAGGCTCACGCCTGCTGACGCTGCCGCTCGACGGCACGGCCATGCATCACGGCGCCTTCGTCGACCTGCCGCTGTGGCTGCGCGCTGGGGATCTGCTGGTCATCAACGACACGCGGGTATTTCCCGCGCGCCTGCTCGGCAGACGCGATCCGTCCGGTGGTCAGGTGGAGTGTCTGCTGCTCGAGCGTTCGGGCGACGACCGGTGGCTGGCCCTCGTGCACCCGGGGCAGAAGCTGAAGCCCGGCGCACGCGTGGTGTTCGAAGGCTCCGGCGTTGCGCTCCACGGCGAGATCCTCGACCGGCACTTCCATGGGCGGCGCACGGTCCGGCTCTGGCGGTCTGGTGGCGGGTCGGTGGATGACGCCGTTGATGTCATCGGCCACATCCCGTTGCCGCCCTACATCCGGCGGCAGGACGACCCGCAGGATCGCGATCGATACCAGACCGTCTACGCAAACGCGCGGGGGTCGATTGCGGCCCCGACCGCGGGTCTGCATTTCACGCCCGCGATTCTGGCCAGGTTGAAGGAGCAGGGTGTGGAGACGGCAGCCGTCACGCTCCACGTGGGGTACGGCACCTTCAAGCCCGTCCGCACCGAGCGCGTGGAGGACCACGCCGTCGACGCCGAGCGCTTCGATGTCTCACCAGCGGCGGCCGCAGTCCTGACACGCGCCCTGCAGGAACGTCGCCGGGTGATCGCCGTGGGCACCACAACAGCCCGCGTGCTGGAGTCGCTTCAGGTCCAGGGCGGAGTCGTGCAGCCGGCGGCCGGGGCCACGGACCTTTTCATCCGGCCGGGCCATCAGTTCCGGCTGGTGCAGGGGCTCGTCACGAACTTCCACCTTCCCCGGTCGTCCCTGCTCATGCTGGTCTGCGCGCTGGGCGGACAGGAGCGGGTTCTCGCGGCCTACCGGGAGGCCGTGGCCCGCCAGTATCACTTCTACAGCTACGGCGATGCGATGTTGGTGCTATAGAGCCCGTGGTGTCAGGGCGATCATCTATCCTGTGGCGCCTGTTCCGTCGCCCCCGCGTCTTACTGGAGTTCCGATGCATCTGATGCGTCTCCGCATCTTCGCGCTTGCGGCGACGCTGGTCCTGCCCGCGGCGGGTTCGGCTCAGGCGCCGCCACCGGCCGCCCGCCCTCGTGTGACGCCGACGCTGGCCACCACGCCACCGGTCATCGACGGCAAGCTCGACGAGCCGCTGTGGAAGACAGCCGCACACATCGACAGCTTCGTGCAGCAGCGGCCCACCGACGGCGGCACCCCGACGGACAAGACCGACGTCTACCTCGCCTACGACAAGGACACGTTCTACTTCGCCTTCCACGTCCATTACTCCGACCTGTCGCTGATGCGGACCAATCGCGTTGACCGCGACCAGACGAGCAACGACGACGTGATGACCGTCTTCTTCGATCCGTTCCAGGACCAGCAGCGCGGCTACGCGTTCTCGGTGAACGGCTACGGCGTGCAGGGCGACTGGACCATGGGCGGCGCAAGCGTGGGTGGCGGCCAGGCGTCAACCGGCGACATGACCTGGAACGCGCTCTACCAGTCCGGTGGCGTGACCGTGGAGGACGGCTGGACCGCGGAGATGGCCATTCCCATCAAGAGTCTCCGGTATCCGACCCGCCGCTCCGATGAGGTGCACCAGTGGGGATTCCAGGTCAGCCGCGAGATCCGGGCGCTGAACGAGACGGACACCTGGTCGCCCGTGTCGTTGCGGGTGCTGGGCTTCCTGCCGCAAATGGGTCAGTTGACGGGCATGAAGGGTCTGTCCACGCGCCGCAACTTTGAAGTGATGCCGACAGTCACGGCCGTGCAGGTGGGCCGGCTGAACACCTCGACCGGCGCGTTCAGGGAGCAGGATGTTCAGGAAGCAGGCATCAACCTGAAGTACGGCCTCACCTCGAACCTGACGCTCGACTTCACTTACAACCCGGACTTCTCGCAGATTGAGTCCGATCAGCCGCAGATTGAGGTCAATCAGCGCTTTCCGCTGCTCTTCGCGGAGCTGCGGCCGTTCTTCCTCGAAGGCCAGGAGATCTTCCAGGTGCCGGGCCCGGTAGGCACGCTCCTGAACACGCGGACGATCCTGGACCCGCAGTACGGCCTGAAGCTGTCAGGCAAGGTGGGCCGGACCCTCATCGGCATCGTGGCCGCCAACGATGAGGCGCCGGGCAAGGTCGACAACGTGAACGATCCGCTCTTCGGCCAGACCTCGCAGGCGTTCGCGGCGCGTGCCCGCGTTGACGTCTACCGGCAGTCCTACGTCGGGTTCATGTTCACGGATCGGGAGTTTGCGAACAGCTTCAGCCGCCTCGGGATGATTGATGGCGCGTTTGCCATCGGTCCCAGCATCCGGACGGGCTTTCAGGTGGTGTACTCCGACCGACTCGGCCTGGACGGGCGCCGGCGGAAGGCGCCGGTGTTCAATGCCGACTTCCGGAAGGAAGGGCGCAACCTGACCTACTTTGGCGCCCACAACGACATCCACCCTGATTTCGGCAGCGACCTGGCGTTCGTCCGCCGGGTGGACCAGCACCAGACCGTCGGCCGCGTGAACTATCGCTGGTGGCCGAAGCGATACATCGTGAACTGGGGTCCGGGTGCAGCCTACGACTTCTTCTACGACTACAACGGCACGAAGACCGACGGCCGGAAGCAGGTGACCTGGAACACGCAGTTCCAGCGCAATATCTCGCTCAACACCACTGTCGACCGGAATCTGGAGCGGTACCGGGGCGTTGATTTCCACAAGACCAGGGTGAGTCTGTCCGGCACCGTGCTGACCAACCGAAAGGTCCTGCTGCGCGCGGACGCCAACTTCGGCGACGAGATCCGGTTCATCGCCGCTCCGTTCCTGGGTCGCACGATGGTCTTCAACGCCACCGTCACGCTCCGTCCCACGGCGCGGTTCCAGTCACTTGTCACGGTGCAGACCACACGGTTCACGGATGTCCGCGTGGACAAGGTGGACTTCGATGTCAAGATCGTGCGGGCGCTGTCGACCTATCAGTTCACGCCCCGCTTGCTCATTCGCAACATCGCCGAGTTCAACACCCTCAACAAGACCTACGGGCTGAACATCCTGGGCACGTACCGCGTGAACGCCGGTACGGCCGTGCTGGTTGGCTACGACGACCGCTACCGGCAGGGACCGCAGGTGAACGCGCGTCTGTTCACCACCGACGAGTACCAGCGCACCGGCCGTGCCGTCTTCGCCAAGGTTCAGTACCTGTACCGCTACTAAGCCACGGCTGTCTGATAACATTTAGGGTTCTTGCCGGGGTAGCTCAGTCGGTTAGAGCATGCGTCTCATAAGCGCAGGGTCGGCGGTTCGAGTCCGCCCTCCGGCACCATCCTTTTCACCATGTCCGCGATTCGCGCACGCGTCCGGCGGACGATCCAGCGGCACGGCCTCTGTCCGCCGGGCAGCCGCCTGCTGGTCGCCCTGTCCGGTGGCTCGGACTCAGTAGCCCTCCTCCACCTACTGCACGACCTGTCTGCTGATGGCGGCTTCTCGGTGGCGGCGGTGGCACACGTCAACCACCACCTGCGGGCGACCGCCGGCCGCGACGAAGCCTTCTGCCGGGAACTCGTGGACCGTTTGGGATACCCGCTCGAGGTGGCGCACGCCGATGTGGCGGCCCTGGCCCGCAAGGACGCACTCTCGATTGAGGAAGCGGCCCGGCGGGAACGCTACCAGAGCCTTCGCGCCGCAGCCGGTCTGCACCAGGCGAGCTCGATTGCGACCGGGCATACCCGGGACGACCAGGTCGAGACCCTGCTCATGAAGCTGGCCCGGGGGGCCGGGCTCACGGGGCTGGGAGGCATCTATCCGAGGCGGGATGATCTGGTGCGCCCGCTTCTGGAGGTGTCGCGTACCGCCCTGCGCGACTACCTGCGGCAGGCCGGGGAATCGTGGGTCGAGGACGAGACCAACGCCGACCTTGCCAACCCCCGGAACCGGATCCGGCACAGCGTGGTTCCCGCCATCGAGGCCGCGCTGGGACCAGCCGCGCTGGACGCGATCGCGCGGGCAACCGTGCTGGCCGGCGAGGACGGTCGCTGGCTGGACAGCCTGGCCGCGGCGGCGCACGAGCGGGTTCGCCGGGTAGTGGCAGATGGACTCGCGTTCGACCTGGCAGCCCTCCAGGCGCTGCCTGCGCCACTGCTGCGCCGGGTGCTCCTGCTGGCCATGCGCGAGCAGGCCAGCCCTGCACAGATCCGCACGGACCACGTGGACGGGGCGGGTCTGGTGGTGGCGGGGGAGATCGCCGGGGCGGACAGTCCTGCCGGCCGCTGGGAACTTTCCGGCTCCACGGTGGTCTTACTTAGAGCGGCGGTCACGCTGAGCACTGCGTCTCCCGAATCCGCGGACTTCTGCTATGAGTGGCCGGTACCGGGCGTGATCGAGGTGCCAGAGGCGGCCGGCTTGATGGAGGCGAGGGTGGAGGCACCGGTGGTGACGGCGGCTGCGACTGGCGCCACCCCGGGGAACCGGCAGACGGTTACCGTCCAGTGGACCGGCCAGACACCCCTGACCGTGCGGAACCGCCGGCCGGGCGACTGGATCCGGTTGTCGGCTGGGAGGAAGAAGCTGCAGGACGTGTTCGTGGATGCCAAGGTGCCCCGGGTCATCCGCGACCGGCTGCCCGTTGTGACAGACTCGGCTGGCCGGGTGGTCTGGGTACCAGGCTACGCGGTCTGTGAGGACTTTCGCGTCGATCCGGCTGAAGACAAAGTGATACTCTTGCATTTCACCCCCAAGGGAGAATGAAGGCGTGAATTCGACGCTTCGGAGCCTCGTGTTCTGGATGGTCCTGGTACTGGCCGGGGCCGTCGTGTGGAATTTCTCGACACGATTCCAGACGACCCACAAGTCGGTCGACTTCAGCGTCTTCATGTCGCAGGTCGACTCTGGCCAGGTATCCAAGGCCACGATCAGCGGCAACGAAATCACCTACGCCACCAAGGGCGAGGAAAACTTCCGCACGTACGCGCCGGGCCAGTACGAAGGCCTGGCCAACAAACTCATCGACCACGGCGTGGTGCTCTCGGCGCGGGAGCCGACGTCCAGCCCCTGGGCGCCCCTGCTGTACTCCTGGGCGCCGATTCTGCTGATGGTCGGCTTCTGGGTGTTCTTCATGCGCCAGATGCAGAGCGGCGGCAACAAGGCGCTCTCGTTCGGCAAGAGCAAGGCGAAGCTGTCGTCAAGCGCGCAGAAGAAGGTCACGTTCAAGGACGTGGCCGGCGTGGACGAAGCCAAGGACGAACTGCAGGAGATCATTGAGTTCCTGCGCGAGCCGCAGAAGTTCCAGAAGCTCGGCGGCCGCATCCCCAAGGGTGTGCTCCTGATGGGCGCCCCAGGAACCGGCAAGACGCTCATGGCCCGTGCGGTGGCCGGTGAGGCTAACGTCCCGTTCTTCTCGATCAGCGGTTCGGACTTCGTCGAGATGTTCGTGGGAGTGGGCGCGTCCCGCGTCCGGGACCTGTTTGAGCAGGGCAAGAAAAACGCCCCCTGCATCGTGTTCATCGACGAAATCGACGCCGTGGGCCGGCACCGTGGCGCGGGCCTTGGCGGCGGGCACGACGAACGCGAGCAGACCCTGAACCAGCTCCTCGTGGAGATGGACGGCTTCGAGTCCAACGAGGGCGTCATCCTCGTGGCCGCGACCAACCGCCCGGACGTCCTGGATCCGGCGCTGCTGCGGCCCGGCCGCTTCGACCGCCGCATCGTGGTGAACCGGCCCGACGTGAAGGGACGCGAAGGCATCCTCGGCGTGCACACCAGGAAGATCCCGGTGGGCGACGACGTGGACGTGGCCGTGGTTGCGCGTGGGACGTCAGGCTTTTCCGGCGCCGACCTGGCAAACCTGGTGAACGAGGCGGCCCTCAACGCCGCGCGGTACAACCAGAAGTCGGTGCGCATGGCCGACTTTGAGTTCGCCAAGGACAAGGTGCTGATGGGTGCCGAGCGGCGCTCGATGATCATCAGCGAGGACGAGAAGCGGGTCACCGCCATCCACGAGGCCGGGCACGCGCTGCTCACCGTCACGCTGGAGCACGCGGACCCGATTCACAAGGTCACGATCATCCCGCGTGGAATGGCGCTCGGCCTGACCATGCAGCTGCCCACCGACGAGAAGCACAACTACTCGCGCGAGTACCTGATGGACCAGATCGCCATCCTGATGGGCGGCCGGATTGCCGAGGAACTCACCCTGGGCAGCATCACCACCGGCGCTGGCAACGACCTGGAGCGAGCCACGGAGCTCGCACGGCGGATGGTCTGCGAGTGGGGCATGAGCAGCAACATGGGGCCACTCACCTTCGGCAAGAAGGAAGAACAGATCTTCCTCGGCCGCGAGATCGCCCAGCATCAGGACTACAGCGAGGATACGGCGCTGCGCATCGACAAGGAAGTGAAGCGCATTGTCACCGACAACTACGCGCGCGCACAGGAACTGATCACCGCGCACAAGCAGCAGATCCTCGACATGGCCGATGCGCTCCTCCAGCGCGAGTGGCTGGACGGCGATCAAGTGCGCCGCATCGTGGCAGGCCAGGCGCTTGACCCGGAGCCTGTCGCCGCGCCTGCGCCGGAGCCTCCGGCGTCGCCAGTGGCCGACACCCGTAGCCGCAAGGAGCGGAGTCCGATCGTGCCGCCGATTTCGCCGCATCCGTTGACGCAGGAGTAAGTGGAAACCTTCGAGGGCCGGCTGACCGCCGGCCCTCTTCACGTACGCGTGGTCACGATGCGATGCCCCGCCCTGACGAGCTGATTTCCACCCTCTCGTTGCAGCCGCATCCGGAGGGCGGCTGGTATGCCGAGGTGTTCCGCTCGTCGTCCGGCGTCACGCCGGACGATGCGCGCGGTATACGCAGCGCGCTCACCACCATCTACTTCCTCTTGACGGCCGGGCAGGTGTCGCGCCTGCATCGTGTCCGGTCAGACGAGGCCTGGCACTACTACGAAGGGGATCCCCTCGAACTCTGCGTGTCGCCGGGCGACTGGTCGGCCAGCGAGCGCCACACACTGGGGCCGCTCGGCTCTGGCGCGTCACCTGTACATGTCGTGCCGGCAGGATGGTGGCAGGGGGCCAGGCCGCTCGGTGCGTACACGCTCGTGGGGTGCACCGTCGGGCCGGGCTTCGACTTTGCCGACTTTGAGCTGATCGACGCGGAGATCCGGGAGATCACAGCGGCCGAGACACGGCCGCTGCGTCAGCAGGTGCTGCGTCCGCAGCAGCGCGTTGAGGAGATGGTGTTCGGGTGTGATGCCCATCCGGAGGCATTCCACCTTGGCGCCTTCCAGCGCGGACAGCTCATCGGCATCACGTCCGTGTCGCCAGCACCCATGCCAGGCATCGAGGTCGAACCAGGCGCCTGGCAGATGCGCGGCATGGCTGTGCTGCCCGGCGCACAGGGGCAGGGCGTGGGCCGGCAGTTTGTGGACGCGTGCCTCGCCCACGTCCGGGCACAGGGCGCCACCAGGCTCTGGTGCAATGGCCGCACGCCAGCGCTCGGCTTCTACACCAGGCTGGGCTTCACAGCCGTTGGGGAAGAGTTCGTCGCGCCCCACTCCGGCCCGCACTTCGTCCTGACCCAATCTCTATGATGATCTGGTGGACGTCACAAACACGCTTGCCCCCTGACCGCTGAACAGGAGGCGTGCAGAACGCCTCCGCCGCGGACTAAGTCGTGGACGAGTTCGCACCCAAGCCCGCTGAGCGACGCTTGTTTGCGGCCCTTCGGCGCCCAACCGCCTGCGTTTCTTGAGCGCCTGGCGGTCCTCGTGCCGCGGAGGTGGTGCGTCGCCAGGCGCCGGTCGACGCGGTGGGGCCTTGCGCCGCCAGGGCGCCCATGCCAGAGCCCGCGTTGCCCGACCCCGCATCGGGCTCGCGATGGGCCAACCTGATGCGTCGGGCCTTTGGCGTTGACGTGCTGGCCTGCCCTCGCTGCGGCGGCCGGCTTCACCTGCTCGCGCTCCTCGACGAATACGTGAAGCAGTAGCCGGCGCGGCGGGATGACACCGCGCCTGAGCCGCGGGCGCTATTGCCGGTCGAAGACCAGGACGTTGTGGGACGCGTCGCCGCCGGCCTTCTTGCGCAGTTGCACCTGCGTGTTCGCATCAATCCGGATCACGGCCACCGAATCGGCACTCGTCGTTCCCTTGAGTGGGTAGTCTGTCCCGTCGAGGCTGAACGTGTATTCGATGGAGGTCGGGACGCCCTGCCCGTTCACTCCCTTTGAGGTCACCCGGTAACCGTCACCCGCCACCGCTCGGATCAGCGTGCTCGGATTCATCGGCTTCATGGTGACCGGATCGTATTGTGAGTGAGCGATGTTGGTTCTCCAGGTTCCAACAAACGGGTCAGGTGCCTGACCGGACACACTGGCGACCGCCGCGCACACCGTCATCATGGCGCAGGCGCCGAGCAGGATTCGCCGCATGACACACACTCCCGTGAGGTCGAGGACTGTCGTTGACGATTGTGTTCCGATGACGAGGCGGTGTCGAGACGTCGCGGACAACCCGATGGGCGCCGACCGGAATCTCCGGGCCGGCGTCATCGGCTGAGCGGGATCGGGCCGCTACTTCGACGGCCCGGCGTTGTTCTTCGCGGGGATGTCCACCATCAGGTGCGAATCCTTGTCCCCTTCGACGCCGGCGTACTCCAGCAGCTCGTAGTTCTTCTCCTTGACGCGCTTGATGGTCATCGCCACGGTCCATGGCCGGGTGAAGACCTGTGGATCGGTGAACGTCGCACGATGCTTGATCGTGTCCTGATCGATCCACGTCCAGTACTCGGTGACCTTCAGCTTGTCGGACGCGAAGTCGCCGGCGATGGAGATCCGGAACCGGTCGTTGATGTTCGACACGTCCACGACCAGCGTGTTGCCGACCCAGCGGCCCCGTGAGCTGCCCATGAACAGCTTCACGGGCTCGTCGATCTGGGGCCGTCCGTCGAGCGGGATGTACCGGAACTCGTGCTGGACCTCGTAGAGGATCAGCAGGGCGTTCTTCTGCTGGAGGACCTGGAAGGCCGCGCCCGGGACGCCGTAGTAGTTGATGCGCGGTACCCCCTCCGCCCAGCCGCGGTTGCGGGTATCCACCATCGCCGCCGTCGGGCCGGTCATCGACGCGTCGCGCATCTCGTCGCGCCTCGCCCGAGCCCACGGGAGGTACGGAATCATCTTGTCGGGCGGGTCGATGACGATGCCGGGCGTCACCCGCTTGTTGCCCATGACGCCGACCATCGGCTCGATGTTGATGCCCTGGCTGCCACCCTCGTTGCCGACGGCCTGGTAGATGCCTTCCACGTTCGGCTGCCCGCTCGGGTGCAGCGGCGCCTTCCAGGTGCTGGCGGGAATGACGCCAGGCGGCAGGCCGAAGTCGGGCGGCCCTGGCGTCTGTGATGCCGGAGTGGCGGGCGAGGCCGCCCACAGGAGGGCGCCTGCGACCGCGATGGCCGTACAGGTGGATGCGAGGGTTCGCGTTGTCATGTCTACCGGATCTCCCCTTGAGACTATATCCAGTGCCGGGCCCGTTTTGACCATACCGCAGTTCGGGTAGATCCGGTCCCGGCGGCCACACAACCCGATCCAGCGAGGCGGGATTTCCCATACAATCCCGGGCGGTACGACAGATACGCCGCTCGCCGGCTGGAGAGACACATGACATTTCGAAGCACATTCCTGGCCCTCGCTCTCGTGGTCTCGACGGGCCTCCTGGCCGCGCAGGGCCCCGGACCCGCTCCTGGCTACGCGCTTCTGGAGTCCTGGGGGCCGGTCCCCCACGACCCGGCGCCGATCAAGGACTACACGGTCTGGAACAAGGACATCTTCTGGGAGATAGGCCGGGTCGCCGTGAACCGCAAGGGCGACCGGCTCTACGCGTTCCGTCGCTCGGATCCGCCGATCCTGCAGATCGATCCGGCGACGGGGAAGATCCTCAAGGAGTTCGGCCACGGCATGTTCGTGTGGCCGCACGGCATGTACGTCGACAAGGACAACAACCTCTGGGTCACGGACGCGACTGTGTCCAACGCGGATCCGAACCTGGCCAAGCAGCTGAAGCCGGCGGTCGCCGCGGGCTATGGGCACCAGGTGTTCAAGTTCAGCCCCGAGGGCAAGGTGCTCCTCACGCTCGGCACCAAGGGACAGGCGGGCGAGTCGCCGACGCTCTTCAATGCCCCGGCCGACGTGCTCACCAACGACAAGGGAGACATCTTCGTGGCGGACGGCCACGTCGGCACCCGGGTCGCGAAGTTCGACAAGACCGGGAAGTTCATCAAGTCGTGGGGCACGAAGGGGAACGGTCCCGGCCAGTTCATCCAGCCGCACGGCATCGCGATGGACTCCAAGGGACGGATCTTCATCGGCGACCGCGGTGGCAACGGCGGGCGCGTGCAGATCTTCGATCAGGACGGGAACTTCATCGCCGAGTGGAAGCAGTTCGGCAACCCGAGCGGCGTGGCGATCACGTCCGATGACACGATCTACGTCACGGATCAGGGCAAGAAGATCGTGACGGTCGGCAGCGCGAAAGATGGGTCGATCATCGGGACTATCCCAGACGTCTGGGCCGAGGGCGTGAGCGTGGACGACCGCCACACGGTGTTCGCCGGCGAGGTGTTCCGGCGGCGCATGAAGAAGTTCACCTTCACGCGGCCCGGGAAGAACTGACGGTGGAGTCCCGGCTGCCCGCCGCCGACGCGGTGGACAGCCGGGATGCCGTGTCTACCGGGGTGCGGCGGGACGTGCCTGCGTGACCTCGAACGTGATCGGGAGTCCCGCCCCTGCCATGTCCATGTAGACCACCGTCGGCGAGTACCCCTGCGTCTGTTTGCCGCCCTTGGAGCGCAGCAGGCTGACGGCGGCTGGGACGTCCGGTACGCCGATGCCGATGTGGTGCACGCCCTCTCCGTGCTTCGTGAGGTGGTCCTTCCACGGACTCTCCCCTTCGATCGTCTGGATGAACTCCAGGCTGGTGCCGGCGGCCCTGACCTGGGCAATCTTTCCGTGCATCACCTTGCCGGGGAAGTCCGGTCCCCATGGCACATCCCGGTATTCCTTCGCCGGTGTGTAGGGCACCTCGAACAGGTCCGCGAAGGCCTTGGCGGTCTTGTCCACGTCGTTCACGGTGAACGAAATGTGCGACAGGCTGCCGTCGAGCGGCCGGGCGGCCTGTCCGTGGAGATACGACGTGGCTCCCAGGATTCCGGCGGCGCATCCCGCGATGGCCGCGACGATGACTCGAATGTTGTGCCTCACACGTTCCTCCTTGCATGGTCGATTGGCTGATGTCGCGCGCGTCGCGAGTCGAGCGTCGCATTCTCGCACGGACCGTGAGGTTCGGATAGCGTGGGCCGTTCCCCTCGGCACATGGCGAAACCGGTGACGAACGGATGGCGCGCACTGCTGGTGGCGCTGGTGCTGGTGTCGGCGGACCCGCGCGCGCGGCGGCTGTGTCAGGGCTGTGTCAGCGCTGTGTCAGCGCGCAAGGGGCGAATAACGGGCCTTCCGTTAACGTCGGACATGCCGAGTATCGCCTATCGTCCGCACGTGCGGGCACGCCGGGCGACGATGCTCTGGTGCAACGGGCGTACACCGGCGCTCGGCTTCTACACGAGGCTGGGCTTCACAGCCGTTGGGGAAGAGTTCGTCGTGCCCCATTCCGGCCCGCACTACGTCATGACCCGGGCGGTCGCGTAGCGGCGAGTTACTCGATGTTCTCGGGTTCCGTGATGTCGTCGGAGCTACCGTCGCCACTTGAGATTCGCGGTGACAGGTCTTCTGTTCGCGGATCCCAGATCGCTGGCGACTCAGGATCCCAGAACAGGCGACGCGTGTGACTTTGCAGAGCCCTCGCCGCGTAGACGTAACGGAGGTCGTAGGCCTTGTACAGGGAATCAAAGAAGGCCGAAATCCTGAGAGGACTGTCCGAGGCGGGATACGTGGACAACGTCCGACCCAGGCTCTCGTGTGCTGGATCAGCGAGCACCAAGGCGATCGCCTCGTATCGACTCACCTCGTCCCGAAGGTCCTTGCGGCCAGTCAATCGCGCCATCGCCTCGTGGTACGCCGTGATGAACTCACTGACGTCACCACTGGCACGGACTGCGATATCTGCCGCTTTCGTCTGGCCCGTCTTCGGGTCGGCGTCCAGGCGACTGGAGAGATGCTGGGGGATCGCCCCCTCGCGATTCGCGCAGAACACATGGAGGAATCCGTAGACCAAGACGGGATAGCTCAGGTGGATGTTTGTGCAGTCGCCGATCGCTTCCTCCAGGCGATTCGTCAGGTTTCGGAAGGCATTCAATGAGCCTTTCATCGACACAGCGAGGCACGGCCCCACTCGAGGTAGGGTCACGACCACGTCGATGTTCTTGGTCTTGAGTCCCCCGAGGACGGTGGCTTCGCCCACACCACCAGCCGTGGGGCTGAACTCAAGGACGTTCGCGCCTTTGCGCTTCTTGATCACAAACGGTGGACGCGGCCGAATGTGATCGGGATGAAAGCCTCCCTCCACCACGAGTCGCGATGCCACGTGCCAGTGCATCGCGAGGATGTGGCCGCTGCTTTCAGTGCCACCCTCTGCCATGACGAATGTCTCGAGGGCGTTCTTCAGCGTCACCCACTCACATGGCTTGGGCTTCTTTGTCACCAGAGTGCCTCCAATCTCGCAATGCCTCGACTCCCGTCGCAATCACGTCGAGTTCGGCCTGTGACCACGTCATGCCCGAGATCAGTCGAACCCGTGCCGCCTCTCCAGGTTCCAGCTTCAGGACGCCGCCCCCGAGTGGGTGTCCCTCTATCTCGCAACTGAGAGCGGTTAGGGGGTTCTTCCACGCCTGCAGCAGTTGCGCCAGCGACCAATTCGACTTCAGGCTGACCGCCAAGAGCGAGTTTGTGGCCGCGCACTTGGCAGAATTGGCAACAAGGGTTGGACCGCGACTACTCAGAATTGGCAGGAAAGCCTGAGGAGTTGTGACGTCCGGAACCACGTACCAAGGAGTCCGATTGCGGCACTTGTAAGAAGCACGGGCCTGTTGACCGGCCTCCGAGTCGAGGTATCGCTTCGTCGATCGAGTGATCTCGGTGTTGCGAGTGAGGTGTAGCAGCAGCACCGGCTCATCGGCCTCCAGCCAGTTGCTTACCGTCTTTGCGGTCAAGCGACCAGCCGTCAGCATCCGGCCATTTCGAACCGTTGGACGCAAAACCGTGTCAGGCAAGGCTGCGTGCTTTGCCTCCGATGGGCGAAGGTGAAAGAACTCGTTCGCGCCGGTGACGTATCCGATTCCCGCCTTTGCTACCGACCCCAAGGAGGTCGAGAGCCCTGAGTCCATGGCGAGGTCATAGAGGCTTCGAACGACTCTGGGAAGCAAGAAGGGTCGAAGTCGATGGTTCCATCGCGCCCATTCTGCGAGGCTGACTTCGACGCCAGTCGTGGGTGGTTCGTGGCCGGCTAGGAAACGATCGACGCACGACAAGAGCAGGACGTCAGTGGCCTCTCCGTATCCGTCAGCGAACAAGAACCACACGTCCTCAGAAAGATCGGGAAAGACCTTTTCCTTGATGGCAACGAACTGGACTCTCTTGAAATTGCCCGCAAGGAACCGAATCAGGGGCTGAGCGTACGGGGCATGGCCGACTTCCGCCGGCACCACGAACGCCATTCGCCCTCCACGCTTGAGCAGCGATGCTGCTGCCACGAGGAAGGGAGCCCAAGACGAAGCCAGTCCAGAGAAGCGAGCACCAAGGCGCTCACACACCGCGAGGGCGGCGGCCCGCCTCTGGCCTGAAAACTGCTGATAGCGGATGAATGGCGGATTGCCGGTAGCGCACTCAAACCGCTCATGTGTTGTGCTCGCCCAGTTGAAGAAGTCACCCTCGTGAATCAACGACCAAGGGGCCCTGTGACAAGCAATTCGATAGGCCGTGGAGTCCTGTTCGACGCCAACTGAACGCCTGTGCGCCGCCAGAAATCGACCATCTCCACATGAAGGATCCAGAAGCCGATCCGTTTCACGGCGGACGGCCCACCTTACCAGCGAGGCAACGGTGTCCGGAGGTGTGTAGAACGCTCCACTTGCCTTCTGCTCAGATCTGGCGGGCGCTGTGTATCGGGACACCTGAAGAATCGTAACTCACGGCAGTCGCCAGTCCGTTCGCCGGACGCTGCTCCCCCGCCACATCGACGGGCACCAGGAAGGGGAGCTGAGCCGTCCCCTTTTCCGGCGCTTTTCGTTACGCTGTCTCTGTGCATCCCCGTCGCCGCTTCACGGTGCCCCTTCCCGGCGGTCGCTCCCTGCTGCTGGGCGAGCGGACCTTGTTGATGGGCATCCTGAACGTGACGCCGGACTCCTTCTCCGACGGTGGGCGCCTGGCGTCGGCCGATGCGGCGGTGCAGGCAGCCCTGGCCATGATTGATGCCGGGGCCGACATCATCGACATCGGAGGCGAATCCACGCGCCCCGGTGCCAGAGCCGTGCCGGCCGGCGAAGAACGCGACCGCGTGGTGCCGGTCATCGAAGCGCTGGCCCGTGAAACTCGTGTGCCGATCTCCATCGACACCTACAAGCCGGCGGTGGCCACCGCCGCCCTGGCGGCCGGGGCCGTGATCGTCAACGACATCAGCGGCCTGCGGTATGAACCGGACCTGGCCAATGTGACGGCCGGGGCTGGCGCGGCGATGGTACTGATGCACACGAGGGGGCGCTCCGCGGAGATGTATCGGGAGGCGGCCTACCATGACGTCGTGGCCGAAGTGCTTGACGAACTGCGCGAGAGCGTGGCCTTCGCCACCGCGGCTGGCATCGACCGCCACCAGATCATCGTTGACCCGGGCATCGGCTTCGCCAAACAGGCCGCCCACAGCTTCGAGGCGCTGGCCAGGCTGCACGAGTTCGCTGACCTGGGCCTGCCGATCCTCGCGGGCCCCTCGCGGAAGTCGTTCCTGATGAGGCCCCTCGGGAAGGACCTGCCGCCGCGGGAGCGGGACTGGGCCACAACCGCCGCCGTCACCGCCGCGGTGCTGGAGGGGGCGCACGTCGTCCGCGTGCACGCCGTGGCCGAGATGCGCCAGGTGGTCCGGGTCAGCGACGAGATTCGGCGCTATCATTCCGGCGATCCCGCATGACCTGGCTGCTCTCATTCCTTCAGGAGCGTCCCGTCTCCTGGCGGGATCTCGTCGATATCGGCATCCTGGCCGTCCTCCTGTACCAGGTACTGGTGTTGATTCGCGGCACGCGCGCCGCGCAGATGGTCCTCACCTCCGGGTTCATCCTGGCGCTGTTCTACCTGTCCGAGTACCTCGGCCTTGAAACCGTCAACTGGCTGATCCGGTTCCTCGCGCCCTACGTCGTCTTTGCGCTGATCGTCCTGTTCCAGGCCGACATCCGGCGCGCGCTCACGCTGGTGGGCCGCGCCCCATTCATCCGCCGGCTCGCGCGGTTCCAGAACTCCGTGGAGACCGTTGAGGAACTGGTCGTGGCCGCGACAACGCTGGCCGCCAAGCGCATTGGCGCCATCGTCGTCGTCGAGCGGCAGATCGGTCTGCGGAATTACATGGAGGGCGGCATCCCGCTTGACGCGTACGTAACCTACGACCTGCTGAACTGCATCTTCCAGAAGGAGTCCCCGCTCCACGACGGCGCCGTGATTGTTCAGGGTGAACGCATCGCCGCTGCCGCGTGCGTGCTGCCGCTCTCGGTCAATCCCGCCGTAGCCAAGACGCTCGGCACGCGCCACCGGGCGGCGCTCGGCATCACCGAGGAGAACGACTCGGTGGCCATCGTGGTGTCGGAGGAAACCGGCCTGATCTCGATTGCCGTGAAGGGCAATCTGGAACGCGGCATCACGCCGGACCAGCTTCGCCTCAGATTGACGGACCTGCTCAGCCCCGGCCGTGTGCCGCTGGTCCGCCCGGAAGAGGAAGGGGCGCCGCTCTGATGGCACGCATCGGGGGACAGCACATCTGGCGGAAGGGCGTCGCGTTGCTCGCGGCCGCGGGCCTCTGGTTCATCATCGGCGGGCAAAAGGTCGTGGAGCGCGCCATCCGTGTGCCGCTCGAGTACACGAACCTGCCGTCCGGTATCGAAATGACCGGCGAGATTCCGACCGTCGTCGACATCCGCGTGCGCGGGTCGGAGGCAGCGCTGTCGAGGATGGTGCCTGGAGAGATGGTCGCGGTCCTCGATCTGGCCGGCGCCCGAGCCGGGAACCGCCTGTTCCACCTCACGGGTTCGGATGTGCGGAGCCCGTCCGGCGTGGAGGTCGTGCAGGTCACACCGGGCAATGTGGCCATCGGGTTCGAGGCAACGGTGTCGAAGATCGTCAGGGTGTCTCCGGCGGTTGAAGGCACACCGGCCTTCGGCTACGAGATCGGCGCCATCACCTCAACGCCCCCCACCGTAGAGGTGTTCGGACCGGCTGGCGCGCTCGCTGCGCTGCAGGCCGTGATCACCGAACCGGTCTCCGTGGCGGGGGCCTCGTCCACCGTGCACGAGACGGTGACCATCGGTGTGGCGGACCGCAACGTCCGCATCCAGACGCTCCAGCGCGTGGACGTGTCGATCGAGATGCGGCCCGCGCCAGCGGAGCGCATCGTCTCGGGTGTGGCGGTGGAGGTGCGTGGCGGTCGCGCCACGCCGGAGCCGGCTGAGGCCGCGGTGACGGTCAAGGGCGCGGCCCAGGCGCTGGAGGGACTGACCGCGACCGCCCTTCGTGTGTACGTGGACGTCAGCGCGGCCCGGCCCGGAATGCGGAAGTTGCCGGTGGCGGTGGACGTGCCCGCCGGGGTGTCGGTTGTCCGGGTCGAGCCGGACCAGGTGTCCGTGCGGGTACGCTGAAGACAGTGACGCTGAAGACAGTGACGTTGAAGACGATGGCAGAGCAGCGGTTGTTTGGCACCGACGGCATCCGCGGCCGCGCAGGCAAGGCGCCGCTTGATGCGGCCACTGTACGGCGCGTGGGTGCCGCGCTGGCCGACTCCGTGCGAGATGCCACATCCCCCGTCCGGATCCTGATCGGACGCGACACCCGGGAGTCCGGCGAGTCGATCGAGCGGGATCTTGCCCATGGTGCGCGGAGTGCGGGCGCCCAGGTTGTGAGCGCCGGCATCGTGCCCACGCCCGCGGTAGCCGCCGTCACGAAGAGCCACGGCTACACCCTGGGCGTCGTCATCTCCGCGTCACACAACCCGTACGAAGACAACGGCATCAAGGTGTTCTCCGGCGCCGGCGAGAAGTTCACCGAGTCCCGGGAGCGGCAGGTCGAGGCGCTGGTGGCGGACGCGGGCCGGCCCACGCCGGCTGGCGAGGCGGCCGCTGTTGCACACGTGAATCACGTGCCGGACTACCTCGCGCACCTCCGGCGCATCCTGCCGGTCCCCGAGGCCGCGCGGGGACTGCGGATCGCGGTGGACTGTGCCAACGGTGCAACCGTAACCGTGGCGCCCGAGCTGTTCTCGAGCCTCGGTGCCGACGTACACCTCATCGGCTGCACGCCTGATGGCCGCAACATCAACGCGGGCGTCGGGTCCACGGCGCCGGGGGCACTGGCGGCCGCCGTCACGGCTGGCGGCTATCGGCTGGGCGTGGCGTTTGATGGCGACGGCGACCGTGCGATCTTCGTGGATGCGAACGGCCGCATCGTCGACGGCGACGCGATCATGCTGCTCTGCGCCAGGCAGATGCAGGCCGAAGGGCGCCTCAGGGGCGGGGCGATCGTGGCGACCGTCATGAGCAACATCGGGTTGGACGTCGCACTCACGGCGTCGGGGATCGGGCTGGTGCGCTGCGCCGTGGGCGACAAGCACGTCATGGAGGAACTCCTGGCGCGGAACCTGTCGCTCGGCGGCGAGCAGTCCGGGCATGTGATCTTCACGGAGAGCCTCTCCACCGGCGACGGCATCGCCACGGCCCTCCAGGTGATCCGCACCATGCTGGCGACCGGTCGCGAGCTTGCGGATCTGGCGGGGGAGTTCACTGCGTACCCCCAGATTCTGCTGAACGTCCGAGTGCCGGAGCGCGTGGACCTGTCCACCCTGCCCGGCGTTGTCCGCGTGATGGCGGCCGTGGAAGCACGGCTGGGCGGGCGCGGCCGGCTCCTCGTGCGCTACTCCGGCACCGAGCCCCTGCTCCGCATCATGCTGGAAGGTCAGGACCACGAGGAGATCGCGGCCTGGGCGCAGGAGATCGCGGACGCGGTCCATCAGCACTTCGTACCGGCGCGGGCCTGAGG
Source organism: Vicinamibacterales bacterium (assembly GCA_040081715.1). Classification (GTDB taxonomy): domain Bacteria; phylum Acidobacteriota; class Vicinamibacteria; order Vicinamibacterales; family UBA2999; genus CANKJK01. The sequence goes on from JBEBFY010000021.1 coordinate 40,981, forward strand.
CGTCGCCCATGGCTGCGCTCTCCGTCAACGTGAACAAGGTGGCGACCGTCCGCAACTCGCGCGGCGGCCACGGGCCCTCCGTGCTGGCCGCGGTGCGCGCCTGCGTCGAGGCTGGCGCCCCAGGGATTACCGTGCACCCGCGCGCCGATGCCCGCCACATCACCGCTACGGACGTTCGCGAGGTTGCCGGGTTTCTGGCGCCGTTCAGGGGCCGCGTGGAGTTCAACATCGAGGGTGACCCCCGTCCGGACCTCCTGGCCCTCGTGCGCGAGGTTCGCCCCGACCAGTGCACGCTCGTGCCCGTGCGGCCGGGCGAGGTCACGAGCGAAGCCGGCTGGCCGGCCTCCACGCCGAAGGCCGCGCTCTCCGCGGAGATTGCCGCGCTCCGGTCCGACGGCATCCGCGTGAGCCTGTTCGTGGACCCCGAACCCGGCCCGATCCGGTGGGCGGCCGAAATGGGCGCCGACCGCGTGGAGCTCTACACGGAGCCGTTCGCGCGCGCGTTCGAGCGGTCGGCGGGCGAGGGGCAGGCCTCCTTCGAGCGCTACGCCGGGGCGGCGAACGCGGCCACCGGACTCGGCCTGGGCATCAACGCCGGGCACGACCTCGACCTGGCCAACCTCGTGCTGTTCCGCAGCCTTCCGGGCCTGGCGGAGGTGTCCATCGGCCACGCCCTCATCAGCCATGCCCTCTTCGTGGGTCTGGACCGGGCCGTCCGGGACTACCTGACCGTGCTGGCGGCAGCGTAAGATCAGGATTCGGACTTACCTATGAAAGCTTCGTCAATCGTCTTCGCACTCGGCGGTATGGTGTTCGGCCTGTTCGTCGGCTGGATCGTCGGGGACCAGCAGGCCCGCCAGGCCCAGCAGACCCTGGCCGCTGTCTCTTCCGTCGCCGCTGCCCCGGCCGCCGCCGCACCGGCGGCGCGCCAAGTGCCGCCCCTCGATGAGGAAAAGGCGAAGGCGCTCAAGGTCGTGGCAGACAAGGACCCGAAGAACGCCGAGGCCCGGAAGCAACTGGCGAACCTGTATTTCGATGCCGAGCGGTATCCGGAGGCCATCACCTGGTACGAGCAGGCCTTCGCGCTGGATCCGAAGAACCCGGACGTCAGCACCGACCTCGGCGTCAGCTACTACTACTCCAACGACGTGGACAAGGCGCTGGCGCAGTTCGACAAGTCCCTCGCCATCGCTCCGAAGCACGTCAAGACGTTGCTCAACCAGGGCATCGTACGCGCCTTCGGCAAGCAGGACATGGCCGGTGCCACTGTCTCGTGGCAGAAGGTCGTGGACGTGGCGCCTGGCACACCGGAAGCGACAGCCGCCCAGCGGGCACTCGAGAGCCTGAAGTCCGCCGCGCACCAGGCCGGCGGGGCTGCACCCGCCGGGCAGTAAGGCGGGCAGGGAGTTCACATGCTCCGCTTCGCGCTTGGGGCGCTGCTCATCGTGATGCTGGCCCGCGCGTTCTGGCGGCTCGTGGACTCCGTGATCGAGGGTGCGACCGGCCGTTCCCGTCAGCGGCCAGGGACGGCGGCGGCCACGAAGCTGGTCCGGGATCCAGTCTGCGGCACCCACATCGTGCCGAACCCGTCGCTGTCGGTGGCACACGGCGGCACCACGACGTACTTCTGCTCCGACCGCTGCCTCAAGAGTTATCGCGCCCGATGAGCACCCGCGCCGAAGAGCAGATTCGCGCCGACATCGTCGAGATCGGGCGGCGCCTGTTCTCGCGCGGGTTTGTTGCCTCGAACGACGGCAACATCAGCGTCCGCGTCGACGACACCCGGCTCATCACCACCCCCAAGAGCGTCTCCAAGGGCTTCATGACGCCCGACATGATGGTCGTGGTGGACTACAACGGGAAGAAGCTCGCCGGTGACCGCGAGGCTTCCTCGGAACTGCCGATGCACCTGGAGATCTATCGGAGCCGGCCGGACGTCAACGCCGTGGTGCACGCCCATCCGCCCACCGCCACCGGCTTCGCCGTGGCCGGCATCCCGCTGACCAGGGCGGTGCTGGCCGAGGTGGTGACCACCCTCGGCAGCATTCCCATCGCCGAGTACGGCACGCCCTCCACGCAGGAGCTGCCGGACGCCGTGCGCAAGTACATCAAGGCGCACGACGGGCTGCTGCTCGCCAACCACGGCGCCGTCACGTGCGGCGACAGCGCCATGGCCGCGTACTACAAGATGGAGACGATCGAGCACTTCGCCAAGATCAGCCTCGTGGCGCGGCTGCTCGGGCGCGAGAACGTCCTCTCGCGGGATGAAGTCGATCGCCTGCAGGGCCTTCGCGGCATGTACGGGATTGCGGCCCCGGCGCCGCTCTGCACAGACCCTGAGGACACGTCCGGCGTGGCCTGTCAGGTGCTGGAAGCGCCCGAGTCGGCGACCGAGCGGCTCGTGCCGAGCCTGACGGGGCTGCCCGGTGAAACAAGCGGTGACGTGGAAATTCGGCTAACATACCGCCAACTGACGGACCTGATTGCAGATGCCGTCAACAGCTTGAGGGAATGAGGTTTTCGTCATGGGCGAAGCACTCGGGATGGTCGAGACAAAGGGCCTGGTCGCGATGATTGAGGCGGCCGACGCCATGGTCAAGGCCGCCAAGGTCACGCTGGTCGGGTGGGAGAAGATCGGCGCGGGCTATGTCACCGCCATCGTGCGCGGCGACGTGGCTGCCGTGAAGGCCGCCACCGACGCCGGCGCCGCCGCGGCGCGTCGCGTGGGCGAGCTCGTGTCAGTGCACGTGATTCCACGCCCCCACTCCAACCTCGAAGACGCCCTGCCGATCGGCAAGGCCGCGAAGTAAGCCCCCGGCCGCCCCATGCTCCTCGCCCGCGTCGTGGGGACGGTCGTGGCGACCCGCAAGGATCCGCGGCTCGTCAGCAGCAAGCTCCTCATCGCCCGTCCCATGGACCCTCGGGGCAAGCCCGAGGGTAACTACCTTGTGGCCATCGACACCGTAGACGCCGGTGTCGGCGAAACCGTGCTCATCGTCTCCGGCAGCTCTGCCCGCATGGCCGCGGGTCTGAAGGACTGCCCGGTGGATGCCGCCATCGTCGGCATCATCGACCAGATCGACGTCACCGATTAAGAGCAGCCTGCCATGCAGCTCGCGCGCGTGATCGGCAACGTGGTCAGCACCCGCAAGGACGAGAACCTCGCCGCCGTGACGCTGCTCATCCTGCAGCCCATTGCGCCAGATGGATCCGACCTCGGCCGGACGCTCGTGGCGGTCGATGCGGCGGGCGCCGGCGTGGGCGAGCGCGTGTTCTTCGTGCGCGGCAAGGAAGCGAGCTTTCCGTTCCATCCCACCGAAGTGCCCACCGACGCCGGTGTGGTCGGGATCGTCGATCACTGGGACCTCACATGACCATTGGCCGCGTCATCGGCACGGTGGTCTCTACGCACAAGCACGCGAAGTTCGAAGGCGCGAAGCTCCTGCTCGTGCAGCCGGTGACGCTGGACGACCAGGCGAGAGGCCCGGCGCTGCTCGCGGTCGACGGCGTGGGCGCGGGCATCGGTGAGCGGGTGTTGATGGTGATCGAGGGCCGCGCCGCGGGCGAGATCCTTGGGCGCAAGGGCGCGCCGGTCGATGCGGCCATCGTGGGCATCATCGACACCGTCGATCTGGAGCCGGGCGCAGCCGCCTGACAAGCATCCGATGCCGCCGATGACCGATCAGGAGCTGCGCGCGCTGGTCCGCCAGGTGATTGACCAGCACATGCCGGTGGCTCGCACCACCCAGGCGCCGATGGCGGCGTCCGCCCTTGCCACGCACGCGAGCCACCTCCTCCTGCTGCTGCCGGATGCGGGCGACGGCCCCTGCGTGATCGAGCCGTCGGTTCCCTGCACGCACTGCGGCTACTGCAAGTCCCTTGGCCACTGAACGAAGGCCCGCTGAGCGGAAGCCCGCCGTCCTCATCACGGGCAAGCTCCCATCGTCGGTCGTCCGGCGCCTCGAGGAGACGTGTGACGTTGACGTCTTCCGCGGTGACGGGCCGATGCCGCGTGCGGATCTGGTGGCCCGCGTGGCGGGCAAGCAGGCGCTGCTGAGTCTCATCACCGACGCGGTCGATCAGGCGGTCATAGACGCAGGACAGGACCTGCGGATCATCGCCAACGTCGCGGTCGGCTACAACAACGTGGATGTAGCGGCGGCCCGGGCACGCGGCATTGTCGTCAGCAACACGCCGGATGTGCTGACTGATGCGACCGCCGACATGACGTGGGCGCTGATCCTGGCCGTGACGCGGCGGGTGGCCGAGGGTGACCGCCTGATTCGCGCCGGCGGCTGGAACCGGTGGTCGATGGACTTCATGCTGGGGACGGAGCTGCGGGGCAAGCAGCTCGGCGTCGTGGGATTCGGCCGCATCGGCCGCGCCGTGGCTGAACGTGGCCGTGCGTTCGGCATGCGCATCGCGTGTGCGTCGCGCTCACCCGTGCGCGATACGGACGTGGAATCGATGCCGCTGGACCGACTGCTGGCCACCTCTGACGTCGTCTCGCTCCACCTGCCGCTCGGGCCCGAGACCAGACATCTGATCGGCCAGCCGCAACTGGCCAGGATGAAACGCGGCGCCTACCTCGTGAACACGTCGCGCGGGCCTGTGGTGGACGAAGCCGCCCTGGCGTGGGCGCTTTCCCAGGGCCTGATCGGCGGCGCCGGGCTCGACGTCTTCGAGGACGAACCCCGCGTACACGCCGGCCTGATGCAACTCGCGAACGTGGTGCTGACACCGCACCTGGGCAGCGCGACGGTTGACACCCGGACGGCGATGGCCGACCTGGCCGCCAGCAACGCCCTGGCCGTGCTGGGCGGTCAGGCGCCACTGACGCCCGTCGCTTAGGCAACCTTCGCAGAGCGGCCAACGACAACCTGAACCCGGACTCCCGCATGGCCGAGCATGGCGATCAGGGTGTCAACGCTGAAGCGGTCGATCTTGCCCCGAACCAGGTCGCTGATTCGAGGCTGCGTGACCCCGAAGAAATCTGCTGCCTGGGCTTGAGTCAAACCCCTGGCGTCGATCAACTTGCTCAGACGGATCATCAGGTCGGAGCGCATCTTCAGGTTTGTGGCCTCGTCGCCAGAGAAGCCCAGATCGCGGAACACGTTCCCGCTCGATGGTCGCATCTTCATAGTCACCTCGTTTCGGCTTGCCGACGTCGTCGACCAAGCAGTTCTCCGAGCCGGAGGCGGGCCAGTGCGATCTCGGCGGGCGGAGTCTTCCGGGTCTTCTTCTCGAACGCACTGAGCACGTAGACAGCTTCGTCGAATTTCGCCACGTAGAACACGCGATGCGCGAGACGCGTGCGGATGCGAATCTCCACAACGCCCGGCCCCACCGTCACCATCGGCTTGCAGTCCGTCGGTAAGAGTCCGTGCTGCACTCGGCCCAGCAGATAACCAGCCGCTCGGCGGGCGTCGTCAGGGAAGCCTCGAAGATCTTCAAGGGACGACCCGAGCCAGACGATCGGCTTCTCAGCCACGCAGAATTATCCACTTACTTATATGCTTCGATCAAGTGGCCTGACCACCGCTTGCGGCCGACGGTCGATGGTGGAATGCCGAGCCGCAGCTAAGAACGTGAGCGCTGATCGCGGCCGTGACGCGGCGGGTGGCCTGGGGTGGTCGGCTGTTTCGCGCCGGTGGCTGGAACTGCGGGCGAACGTGGTGCCGACATCTCACATGGGCACGCCACGGTTGATACGCGGACGGCGATGGCTGCTCTGGCCGTGCTCGGAGGTCGGCCTGCGCTCACGCCTGTCTCCTGAGCGGGGCGGCCAACTTCTTCCAGACAAGACGCTTGCCCGCGCAAGCGCGGAAGGTGAAGAATGCAACGAGATGGCGTGGCACGCGCTTGCCGAGAAGCCGGTGCGCAGCCGGTCCATGCAATTGGCGTCGTCCAGCCAAACAACTTTGGGCGGACGAATGGGGCGACAACGTCGCTGATGCCCCGTCTGGATCCGCGTTTGAATTGGCGCAGTTCAGACGCGCGATCGCTGACGGCACATTCACCTGGCTATCCGGAACAATCAAGTCGTCGGTTCATAGTGCGTACGCGGCCATTGGGGACGCCATTGCCTCGGCACAGGTGTTTATCGGACGTTGGCAAGGTGAGAGCGCCGCTATCCGTGCAACCGCCGAAGCGCGTGTCAAGATCGATGCAGCGATCGCCTGTCTACAGGCGGAGAGTAGCGAGCCTTGAGCGCGTCCAGCACCGACTGGAGCCGGCCCTGCGCAGTGGTCGTATCGTCGCGGCACGCATTGCTACCGTTGGGACCAACGAGGCTTCGGCAGGGACTGAGTGATATTCTTCGCCCATGGGCCCAGTTGACGCGCCGTACGAGAACGGCCTCCTCCGGCCGGTGTCGCCGCTGCCACTTCGGTCGGGTGAACGTGTGGCGGTCATCGTCGTTCGGAAGGCAGACCCCGCGCGCTGGGACCTTGCTCGGCTGGGCTCACGTAACGACGACGACCTGGCTCTCGCGGAGGCCGGCCTTGATGAATGGGCTGCCGCTCTGGACCGTGAGGATCGCGGGTGACACGAGGAGAGATCTGGTGGGCCGACCTTGGGCCATACCGGACGCTGGAACAGACCGGTCGCCGCCCCGTCATCGTGTGGCAAAGCGACACTCTTACGCGCCTGTTGCAGTCTGTGCTCGTGATTCCGCTCACCACCAATCTGGATCGTGCCCGACTGGCCGGGAGCGCCATGGTCGCGGCAACTGACGGCGGCCTCGACACCGACTCCGTGGCACTCGCATTCCAAATGCGTGCAATTCCGAAGAAATGCCTGAGGACGTTTGTACGCGGGCTCACCGTCGAAGAGTTGGCTGAATTGGACTTGGCGAAGGATGAAGCACTCGGCCGCGTAGAGCCTCGCACGGAGACGGAATAGGGAGTGAGTTCCAGCCAGCCGCGCGCGCGGCGCGCCGTGCCCAAGCCCGCCCCGGTCGTGGTGTCCCGCGTCATGCGGAGGCTGGCGAAGGCCATCACCGGCCTCGAGATGCCGGCGGTGGAGAAGATCTCCGAGGCGCAGGCAGAGGACCCGTTTCAGGTGCTCATCGCGACGCTGCTCTCAGCCCGCACCCAGGACGCCACCACGCTTGCCGCCTCGACGCGCCTGTTCAAGAAGGCGCGCACGCCCCGCGCCATGGCGAAGCTCTCCGTGCCGGAGATCGAGACCCTGATCTACCCGGTCAGCTTCTACCGGAACAAGGCGCGGCACGTGCAGGCGTGTTGCCGGAAACTGGTGGAGGAGTTCGGCGGGGTGGTGCCGGGTAGGATGGAGGAGCTCGTCTCGCTACCCGGGGTCGGGCGCAAGACGGCGAACCTCGTGCTGATCCTGGGATTCGCGAGCCGCGACAACATCTGCGTCGACACGCACGTGCACCGCATCTCGAACCGCCTGGGATGGGTGAAGACGAGGCTCCCGGAGGAGACGGAGCAGGCGTTGTATCAGGCGACGGATCGGCGCTGGTGGGCGTCGATCAACCTGTATCTGGTCACGTGGGGCCAGAACGTGTGCCGGCCGGTGTATCCCCGGTGCGGGGATTGCGTGATCGCGGCCGATTGTCCAAAATTCGGAGTCACTAAACAGGCCGCCGGCACGAAGGCCGGCGCCGCAGGAGGAAACAGATGAAGGGCATTCTTGGCGTGACGCTGGCCGTCGCGTTCGTGGCAGGCAACGCATTCGCGCAGGCGGGCGCACCCGCGGCTCCTGCCGCCGCTCCGGCTGCGGCCGCACCGGCCGGGCCCGTCGTCACGGTCCAGACCTCGCGCGGCGTATTCGAGTTCGAGACCTTCCCCGATACTGCGCCGAAGACGGTGGCGCAGATCACCGGCCTTGCCCGGCGCGGGTTCTACAACGGGCTGGTCATCCACCGCGTGGCACCCGGTTTCGTGGTGCAGTTCGGCGACCCGCAGACCAAGGACCCCTCCAAGAAGGAGATGTGGGGCTCGGGCGGCAGCGGCAAGCCCATCGGCGTGGCCGAGATCAGCAAAAAGCACACGCATGCCCAGAAGGGCACGATCGCGATGGCGCACGCCGGCGACCCCGCGAAGGCCGACAGCCAGTTCTACATCACGCTGCGGGCCACGCCGAACCTCGATGCCGGCTACACGGTGTTCGGGCAGATCATCTCGGGGATGGACATCGTCGAGAAGACCCAGCAGGGCGACAAGATCGTGAAAGTCACCGTGTCAGGTGGCGCGCCGACGGCCAAGCCCGCGGCAAAGTAACGCGCACGCCCACGTCCTCACAGCAGGCGGGCTCCGGCCCGCCTGCCAATTAGACCAGCAGCCGGGGCACACCCACGGGCTCGGCCTGCCCCGTGCGCACGAGTGCCGAGAGTTCCGGGTAGCGCTCGACCAGTTCGCGCGGGAACTCTCCACTGATCGGGTCCCCCAGTTGCGCATTCAGCAGCGCCAGCGTCTCCCCGAACGCCTCGCTCCAGCTCCGATGCCTGAGCTCGACGGCCAGCGGCTCAACACCCTGCCGGAACTCGTCGATGTCTGCCTGGGTTACCTCGGCCAGCAGATCGAGCATCGCGCCCTGTGCGCCAGGCGCGCCGCGCAGGGCCGCTTCCCGGAACATCTTCGGGTGGGTGAACTTCTGATAGAGCTTCAACGAGAACTCGAAGCCCGCTGGTGTCCGGTTCGCCCAGGCGCTGGTGACCTCGGCCCGGGGCTGCCCGTAGAAGGTGGTGTTCACCTCCACGGTGTCGAAGTGCTCGGCGTAGAAACGCAGTTCGTCAAAGCCGGCCGTGCCCGCGCGCTTCGAGCGCGAGGCCGGGTAGAACAACCCGTTCCAGGTGCCCGGGCCAGAGGGATAGCTCCAGCCGGAGGTGCCGACACGAACCATGGGCATCAGGAGCGCAGCTTACAATTGAAGCCCGGGCGCAGGAAGTCCGCTGCCGCATGCTGACCGTCAACGAGATCTTCCATTCGATTCAGGGCGAATCCACCTTCAGTGGCCGCCCATGCGTGTTCGTGCGCCTGACCGCCTGCGACCTGCGCTGCACCTGGTGCGACACCCCCTATGCCTTCGACGAAGGCCGGAAGCGGCCCGTCGAGGATGTGGTGCGGGAGGTGGCGGGCGTCGGGTGCGACCTCGTGGAGGTCACCGGCGGCGAGCCCTTGCTGCAGGACGACGTCTACCCGCTGATGGAGGCGCTGCTGGCGCAGGGCCGGACGGTGCTGCTCGAAACCGGCGGCCACCGGAGCACCGAGCGCGTGCCGGAGGACGTGGTCACGATCCTGGACGTGAAGTGCCCGGCCAGCGGCGAGTCGCACCGGAACCTGTGGGAGAACCTCGGGCGCCTCAGGCCGCACGACGAGGTGAAGTTCGTCGTGCAGGACCGGGCGGACTACGAGTACGCGCGCGACGTGATCGCACGGTACGCGCTGGCCGGCCGTGCGGCCGCGATCCACCTCTCGCCCGTCCACGGCGTGTTGCCGCCCGCAGAGCTCGCCGCCTGGGTGCTGGCCGATCGGCTTCCCGCCCGCGTGCAACTGCAGGTGCATAAGCTCATCTGGTCTCCCGACACGAGGGGAGTCTGACGGCGATGCCGACGCCGACGCCGAAACCGAAGGCGGTGTTGCTGCTCAGCGGCGGACTCGATTCCTACACCGCTGGCGCGCTGATGCAGGAGCAGGGCTACGCCCTGTATGCCCTCTCGGTGCTCTATGGCCAGCGGCATGCGCTCGAGATCGAGGCGGCGCGGGCCGTGGCGGCGAGGCTCGGCGTGGAGCGGCACATCGAATTGGCGGTGGACCTGCGGCGCTTCGGCGGCTCGTCGCTCACCTCCGACGCGCCTGTGCCCGTGGACCGCGCCATCGTGCCGGATGAGATCCCTTCTACTTACGTGCCCGCCCGCAACACGGTGATGCTGTCGCTGGCGCTGGCCTGGGCCGAGACGCTGGGGGCGCACGACATCGTCATCGGCGTCAACGCGCTCGACTACTCTGGCTACCCCGATTGCCGGCCGGAGTACATCGCCGCGTTCGAGGCGATGGCTCGGTTGGCAACCAGGTCCGGCGTGGAGGGGAGCCCGGTGACCATTCATGCCCCGCTGCAGCACTGGTCCAAAGCCCGGATCATCACGGAGGGTGTCCGGCTGGGACTCGACTACGGCCTCACCCACAGTTGCTACGACCCTGACGCGGCCGGACGGGCCTGCGGACGCTGCGACAGTTGCCTGCTCCGTGCCGCCGGATTCGCCCAGGCCGGTATTCTCGACCCGCTCGCCTCTCGGTAGCCGGCCTCTCGCGCATCTCTCGGCGATGCACGCGCGGAAAGTCCCGCGAACGCGCAGTAAGCTCTGGTCGTGCGGTTTCTGACGATCGCCGTCATGGCTACGTTGATGGCTGGGTACGCCGCGGCCCGCCAGGCAGCGCCCCCCGCAGCGCCTTCCACGGCGCCTTCCCTGGTGCCGCCGCCGGCCGAGCCTGTGCCTCCGGCCCTGGCGGCCCTGCATCGCGACATAGCAGCGCTCCTCGACGGGCCAGGGCTCCAGCGCGCGACCTGGGGCATCGCCGTGCAGTCGCTGCGCACAGGTGAACGTCTGTTTGAGCACAACCCCCGGACGCTGCTGGTGCCCGGGTCGGTGATGAAGGTGGTGACCGCAGCGGCGGTGGGTGCAGCGGTTGGCTGGGATCACACCTTCACGACCACCGTCGAGGCCGTCGGCGCGATTGACGCTGGCACGCTCAACGGTGATCTCGTGCTCAGGGGCGGCGGCGATCCCTCGACCCTTGGCGATGGTGGCACCGACCTCGCGTCGGCCATCCGCGACGCGCTGGCCGCGCGCGGGGTGTCGCGCATCACGGGCAGGGTGGTCGGTGACGACAGCGCGGCGGAGGAGCCTCGGCCAGGGCTGGCCTGGTCGTGGGACGACCTTGGCACCGCGAGCGGCGCCATCTCCGGGGCGCTGAACGCCACCGAGAACGTAACGCGCATCATCGTCAGGCCAGGGACCGCGCCCGGTCAGCCTGCCACCGTCGAGCCACCGGCAGACGATCTCGCCATGTTGATCGTCAACCGCAGCACCACCGGCGCGGCCGGTTCGCCCCAGACCCTGTGGGCCGAACGCCGCCCGGGTGAAGCTGGCCTGGCTATCGAGGGTTCCCTGGCGCACGAGACCCGTCCCGTAATCCTGACGGTGGCGGTTGGCAATCCCACGCTATGGACCGCGCGCCTCGTGCGGTCGAGGCTCATCGCTACTGGCGTCGTGGTCGACGGGGACGCCGTGGACGTTGATGACCTGCGGGAGGTGCCGGCGTCAGGCGAGGTGCTTGTCGCCGTGCCGTCACGGCCGCTCGCCGCCATCGTGACGCCGATGCTGAAGCGCAGCATCAACATGTACGCGGACGCCCTGCTCCGGCTTGCCACCGGAAAGGACGGTCCCCGGGAGACGCCGGCGGCACTGGCCGCGGTGGGGCGCCGGCTTCGCGAGTGGGGAGTGGCCGAGGATGCCGCGACGATCGTGGACGGCTCGGCGCTCTCCCGGCGAAACCTGCTGTCGGCCGAGGCGCTCGTGGCTGTGCTGGCGCACGAGCGTGACGGCGTGAATGCCTCGCCCCTGCTGCAGGCCCTGCCCGTGGCCGGCGTGGACGGCACCCTGGCCGAACGGATGAAGGGGACGCCAGCCGGGGGCAACGTTCGCGCGAAGACCGGCACCATGACAGGTGTCCGGAGCCTGGCCGGTTACGTGACGACGCGGGATGGCGAGCCTCTCGCCTTTGCCGTGGTCGTGAACAACTACGAGGGGGCGGCACCGGTGGCCGTCACAGCGATCGACATGATCGCCGTGAGGCTGGCTGGGTTTTCGCGGAGATAGATGTCGAGCGCCTTCAGGGCCTCGTCGTAGGCCGTCCGCGTCAGTTGCGCCGCACCCGGTTCGCCCTCGCGGGCCCCGGACGCAGAACAGGCCTTCCGTTGATATGGCTGTCAGTTGTCAAGTGGGCACACGCGTCCCTGCCACACGTTCTTCTGTGATCGTCGAACCCGAGTCGTCCCGATCCGACGAG
>JBEBFY010000008.1:0-175482 GCA_040081715.1 Vicinamibacterales bacterium
GGATCGTGGCGGGCAGGGGGGGGTGCCGTGACCACCGGACGGGATGGGGCTACCCTGCGGCGTCACTGAGGACCGATCCGATCCCCACACCGCTGCGCTGGTATGGTTTGCACCGACGACGTGTCGCTTCACGCTCACGCCGGATCTATTCGCGACCCCGATCATGGAGGTTCATATCATGAGCATCGTTGTCCGCTTCAGTCCCATCGCCCTCACTGCCAGGAAGTACGACGAGGCGATTCGCCAAATCAAGAACGCCGGCGAATGGCCAGCGGCCGGGCTCGATTACCACGTCTGCTTCGGTTCGGATGGCAATCTTAAGGTCAGCGAGATCTGGAACTCGCAGGAGCAGTTCGAGGCCTTCGGCAAGCGTCTGATGCCGATCCTCGCCGACGTCGGCATCCAGTTCGCCAACCCGCCGGAGATCTTCGAGGTTCACAACATCGTCAAGGGCTGATCAGCCGTCGGCTCGAACGCCAGAGACGTCGTGCCATCCGCCCACGGATGGCGGAGCTGCAACACGACCTGCCCGTCGGCCCCGACGTGGAGGCGCTCGTCCGTCACCAGTGGGCGCAAGGTGTAGCGACACACGCGCTCCAGCCGATCCCGGTCGCCGACCGGCTCGTTCAGACTTTATCGGGCTGCCCACAGCGACTGAGAAGGCTGGGTCTAAGGTAACGTCGTGGTACGTCCAACTACACACGACCGCCACACCCCTGGGTGACAGGGGACTTCCTCACCCACGGTTTCAATCCCGAGTTCGGAGTCGGACGCGTCACCGCCCGTGAGGGACGGGCGCTCGTCGTCGAATTTCGACGCCCAGGGACCCGGCTGCGGCTGGCGGCTGACTCGGACGCGCTCGTCCCGGTCAGCCTGAGCCCCGGCAGCCCGGTCCGGATCACGGCCAGCGGGGAGGAGACGACGGTCGAGGCGCGACTCGCCGACGGGACCCTGCGCCTGGCCACCGGGGCCACCGCCGCGTCGCATGAGGTGTGGCCGCTGGCCCTTGAGGGAGCGCTGCTCGACCGCCTGAGCCGGGGCGAGCCCGACGGCGTGGACGATTTCGTCACGCGCCTGGACATCCTGCACCTCCTGACTCTTCGGGAAGCCGATGGCCTGGGCGCCTTTCTGGGCGGGCGGATCCGTCTGTTCCCGCATCAGCTCTACGTGGCGGAGCAGGCGAGCGCGAGCGACCCGGTGCGCTGGCTGCTTGCGGACGAAGTCGGTCTCGGCAAGACCATCGAGGCCGCGCTCATCCTGAATCGCCTGGTGCACGCCGGGAGGGTGGAGCGCTGCCTGGTTGTGGCGCCCGAGACGCTGACCATCCAATGGCTCGGCGAACTCTGGCGAAAGTACCACCAGGTGTTCACGCTCCTCGATGCGCCGCGTCTGGCCGATGTCGCACGCGACTTCGGACCCGACTTCAACCCGTTCGACGCGCACCGCCGTGCCGTCATCGCGCTGGAGCTGCTGGTCGAGCGTCCGCAGCTGACCGCCCAGGCGGTGGCGGCAGGTATCGACGTCCTCGTGGTGGACGAGGCGCACCGGCTCCGGCGGCCTGCGGGGCACCCGGGCGAACCCGCCTGGCGCGCGGTCGCGCCGATCGCGGACCTGGGCCGCCACGTCCTGCTCCTGAGCGCCACGCCGCTCGAGGACGACGCCCACGGATTCTTCCGGCTGCTGCAACTGCTTCGTCCGGACGAGTTTTCGGGGGATGGCAGCGTCGGAGATGCCAGCGTCGAGGCCCGGGCCTCCTCCCCCACGCCGCTGCCGCCGTGCACCAGCTCCACCCGCCGCGCCGACATTGGCGGCCTGCCGCCGCGGGTGGGCCTGCCGATCGCGCCGGACTCGCCGGCGGGCTGGCACCTGCGCGAGACGGTCGAAGCGACGGTGCGGGGAGCCGCGGCCAATAATGCCGTGGCCCGCACGCGGAAGATCGACCGGGTCCGGCGCGCGCTGGCCTCCGGGGCCGCCTTGAGCGCGGTCCTCGGACCGGAGGAGACGGCGTTGCGCGGCCAGGCGGCAGCGATGGACGCGGCTGACCCGCGCGTGGCGTGGCTGCTGGCGCACGCGCCCCGCTGGCGGACAGCGGGAGACAAGACGCTGGTCTTTGTGGCCCACCGCGAAACGCTGGAGATGTTGCGCACGGCCCTCAGTCAGCGTGCGCAGGTCGCCACTGGCGTGTTCCACGAGGACCTCCCCACCGCTCGCCGCGACACTGAGGTCGCACGGTTCCAGGCGCTCGCGGGTCCCAGCCTGCTCATCTCGACCGAATGCGGGGGCGAGGGTCGCAACTTCGAGTTCTGCCGCCGGCTCGTCCTGTTCGACCTGCCGTGGAAGCCCTCGATTGTCGAGCAGCGCATCGGCCGGCTCGATCGGATCGGACGCCGGATGCCGGTGGACGTCGTGTACTTCCGTCCCCCACGCGGAATCGGCGCGGATGCCGTCCGCCTGTTCGAGGCGCTCGGACTCTTCCGTGAACCACTGGCCGGGCTCGAGCCCCAACTGGCGCCTGTCGAAAGCGCTATCGAGGAGGCTGCGGTCGCTCCCGGCGGATCGCTCTCCGACACGCGCTTCGAGAGGCTGGTCACCGACGCCCACGCGGCGCGCACGCGCATCCGCGAAGCCGCCTACAGGGAGCTTCACCGCAACCCGTACCGGTCGAACATGGCGACGGACATTCTGGCGCGGGTGCCGAAGGAGCTCGACGGACTCAATGAGGAGGTCGTGGTGACGGCGTGCATCAGCCTGGGGTTCACCATCGAGCGCCCTCGGGGCCGGCATACGTTCGCGATCGAGCTCGGGAGCGGCGCACTGGTGGACGGCCTGCCCGGCGTTCCCGGCGGGTCGGGCTACGTGGGCACGTTCGACCGCGAGGAGGCGCTGGAGGAGGAGACCCTCGATTTCTTCGCATCAGGACACCCCCTCGTCGAGGGGCTCCTTTCCCACTTCGAGGAGAGCGCCCTGGGACGGGTCGCACGGTTCGAGCTGACGATCGGGCGTGAGCGCGGCGAGGGTCTCGTGGCCGTCTACAAGGACGGACCCTCGTTCGAGGTCATCGCGATCGATGCCACGGGGGAGGCGAGGCCTGACTGGGCAGCGGCACTCCGTCGGCGGCCGATGGGCGCGCGACCTGTGACCAGCAGTCCGGCCGCGGAGCAGCACTGGCGGGACGAGGCTCGGCGGTTGGGCGCCCGGCTTGACCCGGCGCGCCGTCCCCATGCCGTCGCCTCCATCGTGGTACGACCGGAGGTCGTCAAGCCCCGAACCCACGCGCACGCTCGCGCCGCCCGGCCTTAGGGCCGACAACCACGCGGCGTGGGGCCGAGCAATCTGCGTCCACGCTGGCCCTCCAGGCGAGCGGAATCCGCACGGGTCGGGGGCCGCTCTGGTCGATGTGCCGGGATCTCAAGCGGGTATGACTTGTGCTGTTGGCGGCGCTAGAATCGGGCACAGACGCCCGGTCGCTGGAGGCGTGTCATGCCCACGATTGAGGAACGCGTCGCCTAACTGGAAGGCCGCATGCAGGATCACTCCGCGCAGACGTCCACGCCGAGTTCGCAACCCAGCGGTCGGAGACGGATCGCAGATTCCTCTGGCTGACAGGCATGCTCGTGACCAGCGCGCTCGTCGCCACCCCTGGCGACTGACCTCGGCAGTTCAGCGACGGCGGTAGAGAGCGTAACGCCCCGCCCGGCGAACCTCGGCGAGCCTTTCGTTGTCGGGTTCCAGGTCGGTCAGCAGCAGGTCACCCTCCCTGGCGCTGGCCAGGAACTCCGCTGGGCCACCCAGCACCGCGCGGCCGCCACGCACATGCTCGAGCACGAAGCGGTCACTGTGCTCCCAGGTTGGGCGGAATACGCGGGCACCCGCCGTGTCGGTGACCGACAAGATCAGTCCCTGCGGCGTGCCAACCATGCTGCGCTTATCGTGGGAGTACCAGATCAGTTTTCCCTCGGCCACCACAGCCGCGAGCACCACGACGGCCACTGCGGCCCGCCAGCGCCATCGCGCCGCGTGATCTGCCAGCGCGCTGAGCCCCCACACCAGCGCCCATCCGACGCCGATGGCAAACGCCGGGTAGAAGGGATTGAGGTACCACCCGAGCTTGGTCGACATGGCCGTCGGCACACCGAGGGTGACGAGCCCCCAGATCGCGACAATCCGAAGGAAGCGCCTGTCCACCGCGAGAACGTCGCGATGCAGCCGAGCCCAACCCGTACCGATGATGGCCAGCGTCAGCACCACAGCGGCAGCCGTCAGCCACTCGTAGTGGTCCCGTTGAAGCGTGTCGAGGTAGTAGAGAAGGCCGCCGCCATGCATGTCGAGTGGTTCGACCACCCGGTCGACGAAATCTGTCGCGAAGATCACGCGAAAGAAGCGCCAGCCATCGGCGGCATGGCGAGCGGCGCCCCACGTGCCGACTCCGGCGGCACCCACGACGACGCCGGCGCCCAGTGGCAGCCACTCGCGCCGCGCGAGGCCTCCGCGCGTCACCAGCACAAGCGCCACCATCACCAGAGGCATCAGAAAAGCCATGCCCTTCAGAAGAAACGACAAGGCGAGGAGCGGGCCAATCCATGCGAGGGCCGAGCGTCGCTCGTCGCTACGCCACAGCGCGAACGCGGTAAGGGTGCTGAACAGGGTGAACATCGCGTCCGCGTTGCCACTCCGACCGGAGTGCAGGAAGAAGAACGCGAACATCGTGCTGAGCACGAGACTGGCCGCCAGCGCCGCCTGGGGGCCGATGGCGCGTCGGCACCACCACTGCACCACCGGCGATGGTCAGCCAGGCTGAGAGCGCCGAGGCAAGGCGGAGCGACACCAGGTTGATGCCAAATGCCGTAAAGGACAGCGCGATCAACCAGACATTGAGCGGCGGTTTCGCGTTGTAGTAGTCGACCTCGCCGAGAAACGTCGTTACGACCCAGTCACCCCTGGCCATCATCTCCGCGGCGGTTGTGCCGTAGAGCGACTCATCCCAAGTTTGAACGATGTCACGGTCAAGGCGGTATCCGAGATTCCAAGCCGCGAGCAACAAGACAGCCGCAGCACACAGTCCATAGCGCCGGGCACAGAAGGACAACATGGATGAACGGTTCGGATTCTCCCGGAATTACTCCCGCTGTGACCAGTTCTTTCGCAGCCGGCTAAAGCGATACCGGAGGGTACGCATCACAGAGTAGCTCTCGGGGCGTCCTGGGCTGGCTGGTGACAGCGCTCCGCTCAGGCAAGTCTGGCAAGCGCCGCCCGGTCCCGCTTACCCTGTGGCGTTCGTGGCAGCGCATCGACGTAGGTCACGCCGCGCGGGTGCGCGTGCGGCGCCAGGTGCCCGCGCACCAGGGCCCGCAGTTCACGCGTGAGCTCGCCGGACGGGCGATCGGCGACGACTACGGCATGCGGACGCACCAGGCCGTCGTCGTCCTTCACGCCGATCACGGCGACATCTCGCACCTGCGGGTGCTGGAGGAGGCATTCCTCCACGGCACGCGGAGCCACCCACTGGCCGTTGACCTTCAGCATGTCGTCGGTGCGGCCGCAGAATTCGTAGCGCCCGTCCTCGTGCCGCCGGAGCATGTCGCCCGGCACGCACCACCCGCCGCGAAACACGCGCGCCTCGTCCTCGGGCCGCTGCCAGTATCCGAGCGCGCGCGACGGGCCCCTCACCCACAGCTCCCCGGGTTCACCGTCGGGTACATCCTGACCATCCGCGTCGCACAGGCGCACGTCGTAGCCGGGCACCGGCTGGCCGAGGGACCCGGGCTCCGCTTCCCCGATCTGATTGCTCACGACGATGTGGCACATCTCGGTCATACCCAGGCCATCAACAAGCTCGACGCCAATCCGCTCACGCCACCGCTGATGCAGCGTGGAAGGCAGCGCTTCTCCCGCCGAGGTCGCGACTCTAAGCGTGGCGAGGGCGTTCTTGATCCCGGGGTCACCGCCCGTCATCTGCCGCACCATCGCAGGCGTGGTCACCAGCACCGTGGCCGCATGACGGCGCACCCGGGATGCGAGAACTGCCGCGGTCGCGCGTTCCTCGAAGAGGACGACTGACGCCCCGACTGAGAGCGGAAACAGGAGATTGGCGCCCATGGCGTAGCCGAAGTGGAGCTTGGGCGCCGCCACGGTCACGTCGTCGGGACCCAGGTGGAGAATGCCTTGTCCGTAGGCCGCGGCGGCTCGGATAAAGGCCTCGTGCGAATGCCGCACCGCCTTGGGCTCGCCGCTTGAGCCGCTCGTAAACTGCCACACGGCGTCGTCGCCAGGAGCGGCGGTGTGCACGGGTGGAATGCCGGATGTGGCCGCGAGCACTGAATCCACCGTGATCGGATGGAGCCCCGTTCCAGCGCCGCTGCACTCCACGGCCCGCGACGCGGGCACGACCGCCGCCGATGCGTTGATGTAATCAGCCAGCCTTCGCAACTGCCCTTCCGGCACGAGGGGACTGGCGAGCGCCGTCACCACACCAAGCCGAAGCGCGCCGAAGAAGGCCGCCACCAGCTCAACACCATCGGGCAGCGCCAGGAGGACACGCTGGCCGGGCACCACGCCCTCCGCCTGGAGACGCGCGGCCCAGCAGCAGGCGCGCGCATCGAGGGCCCGGTAGGTGCGGCTCTCGCCGTCCGCGTGCACGGCGGGACTCCCGCCGCGACCCTCGCGCAGCCGGTTCTCGAGAACGTGCGTGTAGAGATTCAGCGTCAGGCCCTGGACGACCCCTTCAGCAGGCCGTCGATGCTCCACGGGCCAGGCCCGGTGACGAACACGTACAGAAAGATGAAGCAGAGCAGCACCGCCGCGTCGCCTTGATTCTGAATCGGCAGGAGTCCGTTGGCCACGTGCGCAAGGAAATACGCCGTCGCCATCTGGCCGCTGGCCACCAACGCAGCCGGGCGGGTGAACAGGCCCAACAGGATCAGCGTGCCCGCAACGGCCTCAATGATCGCGGCCACACCGAGCATCGACGCCAGCGGCTGCGCCGTGCCGCCGAACATGCCGAACTTCTGCAGCCCGTGCAGCAGGTAGACGAAGCCGGCGACGACGCGGAGGCAGGCGTAGATCTTTGGCGCGAGTGAGGTCATGGGGCCCCTTACTTCTGTGTCATGGCCGCGATGCGGCGCTTCACGCCCTCCAGCTTCGCCAGGCCCTCGGGCGACCCGGTGACCAGTTGCTCCACGTGCGCGAGATAGGCCGGCGCGCCCATCTTGGCCCGGTACTCGGCGAGGTAGGGCTGGAGCTTGGCGTAGATGAATACGTGCTCGCCGTTGGCATCGTTGAACATCGTGGCGTCAATCGCACCGTGATTGGCGAGTGAGGCGGCCATGTCCCAGTAGGAGGTCACCATGCGGAACCAGGCGCTGTGCTCGCCCTGGATGACGCTGGTGATGTCCTGCACGGACTGCGGGAAGAAGGTCCCGAACCACGCGCGTGCCTTGCGCATGGTCTCTTCCCGGCGCATGTCATAGAGACGCAGCAGCAGGTCGGCGCTTTCGTAGGGTGTGCTCATGTCAGGCATGTTATATCCCCTGTCCCGGGGGTGCCCCGTTACAGGGCCGTCGCGAAGGCGTTACACTCCGCATTCATCCGCCTCAAGGGACCGACCGCCATGCCAGAACCTGCCGCTGCCGCACAGACCCTGACGCCCCCACGTCCAGGCGCCTGGGAACTGGAACGCACGCACATGACCCGGCCGCCGTCCGGGTTCGTGAAGAGCATTTTCCCGATCGCCATGCCGCGCGGATTTGCGAAGAGCCTGCGCGAGTACGGCGCCCTGCTCGAAAAGTTCGACGTGGCCATCGTCGGCGGCTTTGTCTACATGTGCACACGCGGCGTCGGCGCGCCGGAGAGCGCTCAGGGGCCGCCGCCTCGGCTGATCTTCGAGGTCATGCGCCGGATCCATCCCGAGATCCGCTGGCGCATCAGGCGGGCGCAGTCCGTGTTCCGTGATCGGCGCTGGCGGCAGGACGTCGCGCTGTGGGACAACGAGATCAAACCGTCGCTTCTGAAGGAAGGAGCGGGCCTCAAGGCCGAGGACATCGCGGGGATGACGGACGCCCAGCTTGCGGACCACGTGCAGCGGGCGGCGGCCCTTCTGGATCGGGCCGTCGAAGGCCACCACCGCCTCAACATGTGTGCCCTGCTGCCGCTCGGGGACTTCCTCGCGCAGGCCACCACCTGGACAGGCCTGACGCCGTCGGCGCTGCTCGAGGCGTGCCGTGGGCTCTCCACGCCCTCGGCCGGGGGCGCGCTGGAGATGGCCGCGCTCAAGGCCGCGCTCCTTGCGGACCCGGAGGCGAAAGCCCTGCTGCTCTCGGCCGCCGCACCGGCCTCCGTCATCGATGGGCTGCTGCAGCGGCCCGGCGCCGTCGGCGAGGCGATGGGGGCCTACCTCGACGAAATGGGCCTGCGGTGCCTCGGCGGCTACGACGTCTCCGAACTGCATGCCCGGGAGAGCCCGGAACTGCTCGTGCGGATCATCCGCGCGGCCCTCGCCAGGGAACACTCGGCTGACGACCCCGCGGCCACGAGCCGAGCGCTGGCGGCCGCGCGCGCGAAGGTACCGCCCGAGCATGCACTGGCCTTTGATGCCCTCTTCGAGGAAGTACGCGTCACCTATCGCATCCGGGACGAGCGCAACTTCTTCGGCGATGCACCCGCCATAGGGTTGGCCCGCCGGGCCATCCTTGAAGCGGGACGGCGGCTGAAAGCCTCCGGCGCGGTGCAGGCCGTTGATCACGCGCTCGATGCGTCTGCCGGAGAACTGGTGGCGCTCCTCACTGGTCAACCCGGACCCACGGCCGCCGAGCTGGCGGAGCGATATCGCTTCCGCATGGAAGCCGACATCAACGCGATGCCGGACCGGCTCGGATTCCCCCCCTCAGCACCGCCGCCGGATCACTGGCTGCCAGGGGACGCCGCCCGGGTCAGCCGAGCGGTCGGCGTGGCACTCGAGATGATGTTCAGCGTGCGCGCTGAACCGCAGGCGGCGCCGAAGCTTCTCAAGGGATTCCCCGCCAGCCCGGGCGTGTATGAAGGGCCGGCGCGCGTCGTCCGAGAGGCCGCCGAGCTACCGACGGTGCAGGCCGGCGAGATCCTCATCACGCCAGCCACCTCTCCGACGTTCAACGTCGTACTGCCACTCATCGGGGCAATCGTCACCGAGCGCGGCGGGGCACTCTGTCATGCGGCCATCGTCGCGCGCGAGTACGGCATCCCGGCGGTGGTCGGCTCCGTAGGCGCCATGAAAGTGATTCAGACCGGCATGCGCGTCCGCGTAGACGGCGCGGCTGGCGAGATCACGCTCCTCGACTGATGCCGCCGTACTGCATTCCGATCGGCGAGGCGGCCCACGAGCCGCTCTTTGGCGGCAAGGCCGTCAGTCTGGGTACGGCGATCCGCGCCGGACTCCCCGTGCCGGGCGGACTCGCGATCGCATCGCCGCTCGTGGACCGGATTGCAGGCGGTGACGCCGGCGCTCTTGACGAACTCCTGCGCCACGCCCACCTGCCGGACGGCCGGCTCGCCGTGCGCTCCTCGGCCGTTGGCGAGGATTCCTCGGGCGCCAGCTTTGCGGGCCAGCATCAGACCGTGCTCAACGTACGCGCCGCCGGCGTATTCGACGCGGTGGTCGCCGTGTGGGAATCCGGTCGATCCGAGGCGGCGCTCGCGTATCGCCGCAGGCAGGGCCTCCCGATGGATCCGGCCGTCGGCGTCGTCGTGCAGTTACTGGTGGAGCCTCTCGCGGCCGGGGTCCTGTTTACCCGCAACCCGATCACCGGTGTGCGTGAGCGGATGATTGAAGCGGCGTGGGGCCTCGGCGAAGTCGTAGTGAGCGGGGCGGTGACGCCGGATTCGTTCAGGTTGAGCCACGCAGGCGAACTGCTCGAGGCCACACCGGGCTTCAAGGACATCCGCGTGTGGTGGGCCGAGCACGGCCACGGCACGGATACGCATCCCGTTCCGGAGGAACACCACTCGACGCTGTGCCTGGACCACAACCACCTCGCGGCCCTTCACGAACTCGCGTCGCGGTGCGAGGCGGTGTACGGCCCCGACCTCGATCTCGAGTGGGCGGTGGACGCGCTGGGCGGCGTGCATCTGCTCCAGGCGCGCCCCATCACGACGACGGCCGGACGATGACCTCGGCCGGACCGGCTGCCAGCACCAACACGCAGTTGCTGACGGCGGTGGCCATCGCCGCCGCGCTCACGCCGCTCAACTCCACGATGATCGCCGTGGCACTGCCGGGGATGGCGACCGGCTTCGGCGTGGAGCCGTCGAGCGTGACCCTCTCGGTCATCACCGGGTACCTCCTGGCCACGATCGTGTGTCAGATGCCGGCGGGCAGCGTGGCCGATCGCCTGGGGTACGACAGGGCGCTCACCATCGGCCGATGGATCTTCGCGGCCGGTGCGCTGGCAGCGGTGGTGGCGCCCGCGCTGCCGGTCGTCGTGGCCGGCCGCCTGCTCATGGCCGCCGGGGGCTCGCTCATGGTGCCCACCGCGATGGCCCTGTTGCGGGTGGCCGTTCCGCCTGAGCGGCGCGCCCGCGCCTTCGGCACGATGGGGGCGGTGATGGGCGGCGCGGCAGCCGCAGGTCCGGCCATCGGCGGCCTCATGCTGACCCGTTTCGGGTGGCGGTCGCTCTTTCTCATCAACATCCCGCTGATCGCGTTGTCGTGGCTACTGCAGGGACGCACGGCAGCACCGGCAGCGCCGGCACGCGAGCGCAAGCCCTTCGACTGGCTGGGCACTGCGCTGCTGGGCACCGCGCTCGTGCTGCTCGTCGCCGCGTCGCGCACATCGCCCGCCCTCGCCGGGACATTGGCGGTTGCGGGGGTCGCACTGCTGGCCGTGCTGGTGCGCCACGAGCGCCGCGCCCCGGCGCCCATCATCGACCTCTCCCTGTTCCGCAACAGCGGGTTCCTCTCGGGCTCAGCCGTCATCGCGCTCCAGAATCTGGGGATGTATTCGCTCCTCGCCCTCGTCCCCTTCTACTTCGGCGCTGGCCGCGATACCGCCGGAGCGGCACGGGTGAGCCTCGCCATCGTGGCCATGACCGCGGCCATGGCCATCTCGTCTCCCTTCGGCGGCTGGATGGCCGATCGACTGGGCCTGAAGACGATGGTCGTCACCGGCGGACTCCTGGGGGCGGCGGGGATCCTGTGGCTGTCGCTCCTGCCGGCCAGTGCCTCGCCCCTCGCAATTAGCCTCCGGTTGCTCGTGGTCGGCTTGGCGCTCGGTGTCTCAACCGGCCCCGCGCAGGCCGGTGCCCTCGAGGCCGTACACGCCACACAGAGCGGCATGGCCGCTGCGGGGCTCTCCATGCTGCGGTATCTCGGGGGCATCACCGGCACCGTGATCCTCGGGTACGCGATGAGCGGCCCTGGCCCGCAGCACGCGGCGATGCTCGTCTTCGTCGGCGCCTTCGTGGTCGCCGCGCTCGCCGGTTTCGGCATTCCGGACCTGCGCGCTTCGCAGGCACCGGCCGCACAGGCCGTCAACAGCTAAGGGCCTGGCCAGAGTCCATCATCACGACAGAAGGCTACGATGTCTTCACCCGATCCCCGTTATCCGCTTGGCCCGCTCGACCTGACGATTCCCATCACGCCAGCGCTCCGCGCGTCCGCCATCGACGACATCGCGGCGCTCCCGGAACGATTCAGGGCGGCGGTGGCGGGGCTCGCCGACGCGCAGCTCGACACGCCGTATCGCGAGGGCGGCTGGACCGTGCGCCAGCTCGTGCATCACGTCGCCGACAGCCACATGAACGGCTACATCAGGTTGAAGCTGGGCCTGACTGAGGACCAGCCCACGATCAAGCCGTACGCGGAGGCACGCTGGGCGGAGTTGCCGGACAGCCGGCTCCCGGTCGGGATCTCCCTCGACATCCTCGACAACGTGCACGCGCGGTGGACGGTGCTGTGGCGCGCCCTGGATCAGGGGGCGTTCGAGCGCACGTTCCTGCATCCGGAGCTCGGGCCGCTCACGCTGGACCGCCATCTGCAGATCTACGCCTGGCACTCGCGTCATCACACGGCGCACGCCATGGCCCTTCGCGCGGCCAAAGGCTGGTAGTATCAGGGCCTCATGACAGCCAAACGCGCTGACGGCGGCGAACCTCGCGAGGTGGGCGACGCGCTCGGCATGATCGAGACGCGCGGCTTCATCGGCATGATCGAAGCGGCCGACGCCATGCTCAAGACGGCCAACGTCACGCTGGTGGGTTGGGAAAAGGTGGACGCCGGCCTTGTGACGGCGATCATCCGCGGCGATGTCGGGTCGGTCAAAGCCGCCACCGACGCCGGCGCCGCCGCAGCCCGCCGCGTGGGCGAACTGGTCGGCGTGCACGTCATTCCGAGGCCGGCCGACGACCTCGAGACAATTTTTCCGATCCGCTAGTCCGCTTCCGCCGCACCCGTACCACGAGCGGGCGGAGTTTCTTTTCATCCGGTTCCACCAACAGCGCCTGAGCCGGGTCCGCCAGATCGAACAGGTGGCCGTCGGCGTCCCGCACATAGAGCTCGTCCCCGGCAATCATCAGCGTGAGCGGTCCTTCCTCGCCGATCACCTCGTAGAGCCGCACGCCGAACACGTCGCGCAGGGCCGCGAGCAGGTGCCGGATCTGCGGCACGGAGAATCCGCGGCGCAGCAGATCCGCGAGCAACTGCAGTTCAATCACATCCAGCGGGGAATACCGCCGCTCGGTGAAGCCGCCGGCTTCGGTCTTCTTTGTGGCCACCGCGGCTGAAAAGAGGCGCCGCGCATCCCACCACTGGAGCTGCCGGGCGGTCAGGCCGGTGAGCGAAGCGACCTCGCGGGACGAATAAGACCGCTTCAGCCTCACGCGTCCGGTTCCGCCTGCCCGTTCGCCATGCGGGCACCGGCGACATCCCGTGCCGTCAGACCACCCTCGTCATGCGTCGTGAAGGCAACGGTCACGCGCCGGTAGTGGATGGTGATATCAGGGTGGTGGCCGGACCCTTCCGACTCCGGCACGAGGCGCTGGACGAAGGCGACGGCGGCGGGGAATCCGGAGAAGACGAACTGCCGCTCGATGACGTTGCCCACTCGGGTCCAGCCGGGGAGCGCAGCCAAGTCACGCGCGACCTCCGCGTCGGTCAGCAAGGCCATATGCCCTGCATGATACGGCCCTACAACCCGAACCGGGCGGGGGCCATCAGGGCCAGCTCCGGCCCCTCGCGGCCGTCGACGACCAGGTCGGCCACGAGGTCAGCCGTCAGTGGTGCGAGCAGGACGCCGTTTCGGTAGTGTCCGGTGGCGAAGATCACGCGCGGATTGGCCGCGGCCCGGCCAATGACGGGTACGCCGTCCGGTGTGCCCGGGCGCAATCCGACGCGCACCTCCTGCAGGTCCGCCAGGGCGCTGGCCGGGAGCAGTTCCGCCGCCGCGCGCCGTAATCCCTGCACGCCCTCGTCGGTGGGCCGCTCGTCGAAGCCCACCTGCTCGACGGTGCCGCCGACGAGCAGGCTCCCGTCGGTCCATGGCACGAGGTAGCAGTCGGTCCCCCAGACGACGCGTGAGGCCAGCGGTGCAGCGGCGCGGAGATGCAGGAGCTGGCCGCGCACGGGTGTCACCGGTGTGGCGGCGGTGGGTGTGAACACGTCCTGACCCGACCAACTGCCGGCGGCCAGTACCGCGCAGTCTGCCTCGATCACGCGGTCGCCGCATTGCGCCGTGATGCCGCTCGCGCCTGACTCCACGGCATCCACGCGCACACCGGCATGAATGGTGGCGCCTGCTCGTTCGGCCGCGTCGGCCAGCGCCAGTGTCAGGTCGCGCGCGCGGACAAAACCCTGTTCGGGCAGCAGGAGCCCGGCCCGCACGCCCAGGCCAACGCCGGGTTCCATGGCCAGAACCGCTGCCCTGTCGAGCCACCGGATCGGCACACCACGCGCCTCGTGTCGCGCGGCGTCCGCACGAAGCGCGGTTTCCTGCGCCGCGTTCAGCGCCACTTCCACGGTGCCCGTCCGCTGATACTCCACGTCGACCCGTGACTCCTCGCGCACCCGCGCGATGAACGCGTCGTACCGCCGCAGGCTGGCCTCACCAAGTGCGAGCAGGCCGCCCGAGTGCGCCTCGATCCACGGGGCGAGGACTCCGGCAGCCGCCTGCGTGGACCCGCCCGCCGGCCCGCGCATGTCAACCAGGTCGACGTTGACACTTCGCCTCGCCAGGGCATGTGCCACCGCGCAGCCCACGACCCCGGCACCAATCACCAGCACCTTCACATCGCGAGTGTATCTGTCTCGGCACCAGGCCCGTTTGTGCGAGGGAACGTGGTCGGGCGCTGTGTATTTTCGGGATGACGGTGTGGCCACAATACCCGGCCGGACGGCCGGGTGGTCTCGAAAAGTCACGGGCAATCCGCAGGCACCCCGGGCACGAGCCTTGCTCATGGCAGTCCAGTGACCAATCACTGGAGCAGACCATGACATTCACCAGGACAAGCGTGGCACTCATCGCGGCCGGCAGTCTGGCCCTCGGCGTCGGCGGCGCCTGGCTGCTGACGCGACCGTCCGGCGAACCCGTCCCGAGCGCCACAGAGACACAGGCTGCGGTGCAACCCGCCATCGAATCCGCCGCCCCAGCGCCAGCTGCCGCGGCCGACCCTGCCCCAGCGGCGGCACCAGCACCAAGCCCGGCGCGCATCGGGGCCACTGAGCCCAGAAGGCCGGCGTCTCAGGCCTCGCGCCCGGCGGCGACGCAGCAGGGCACGACCGGTCGGGTGCCGGACGTGAAAGCGCCCACCCCTGTTGAGGAGACACGCCCGGCAGCCGCTCCTGCTACGAGGGCAGTGGCTGCGCCGGCTCCCCAGCCCACGCCGGAGCGGCTGTTCGAGGAACTGGTGGTGTCGGCCAGCACCGTCCTGAGTCTGCGGATCGACGCGGCGGTGTCGAGCGAAAGTGCGAGCGTCGAGGACCGGGTGACGGCGACTGTGACACGTGACATCCGCGTGGGCGACCGGGTGGCCATTCCCTCGGGCTCCATCGCGCACGGCGAAGTCACGCTCGTGGAGCGGGGCGGAAAGGTGAAGGATCGGTCTCGCCTCGGCGTGCGCTTCACGTCGATCGCGCTCGGCAACGGGACCCGCGTGCCGATCGAGTCCGCCGTGATCGTGCGCGAGGGTGCGTCCGCCACAAAGGAAAGCACCGCGAAGATCGGCGGCGGGGCGATCGGCGGCGCCATCGTCGGCGGAATCATCGGCGGCAAGAAAGGTGCGGCGATCGGCAGCACAGTGGGTGCTGGCGCCGGCACTGCCGCCGTCATGGCAGGGGGCCGCAACGCGGCAACGCTGGAGCCCGGAGAAGCGGTCAGCCTGCCGTTGACGAAGCCTGCGGCGGTGACGGTCGATCGCTGACGCGGTCGGTTGCGCTGTCGACTCCGTACCACGCCGTTCTTCGCTGTCAGACCGGCGCCGTCAGAGAGGCGCTGTCTGAGAGGCGCCGTCAGAGAGCTGCTGTCAGGTGGGCTCGATCCTCCAGCGTTCGATGTATCGGTCTTCCCGCCACTCGAGCGCCACCGCGCCATTGAGCGGGAAGGACACCGGCGACTGATCGGGATGTGCGCCCAACAGCAGTTGGAGAATTCTGGGCAGACTCGGCATGTGACCGACCACCGCGATCTGGCGGTCCTCACCAATAAGCATGTCCCGGGTCCACTCAGGGGGGTCCGTCGGCTGCAGGCCCCGAACGGCCGTGATCGACGCAAACGGATTGCACACCCGCCAGAACACGTCCGCGGTCTGGCGTGCGCGATGCTTGCCGCTGTGCCAGATCACCTCCGGTTTCGCGCCCCTGGCGGCGGCCTCACGGGCCATGAGTTCAGCCTGAGCCCGCCCCCTGGCTGAGAGGGGTCGCATCGGGTCAACCCCTGGGGGCTCGGCCTCGGCGTGGTGCACCAGCAGGACCATCCCGGTTATACTGGCACGTTCGAGCGCACGGCGATTTCACCGACTTGATGGGCCGCGTTCCGGGATTCCCCGGCGCTCTCTTCTATCTAAGTCGCGCACCGGCCCGCGACTGTCGCGGGCTTTTTTGTGAGTTGAAGGAGCAACATGTCACGTTTCACGTTCACGTCCGAGTCGGTGTCCGAAGGACACCCCGATAAGGTCTGCGACTACATTTCGGATTCCGTCCTCGACGCCTGCTTCGAGCAGGACCCGACGAGCCGCGTGGCCTGCGAGACCCTCTGCAAGAGCGACACGGTGGTTCTGGCCGGTGAGATCACCACCAGCGCCACGCTCGACTTCGACAAAATCGTCCGGCAGGCCGTGAAGGACATCGGCTATACCGACGCCTCCGAGCCCTTCTGCGACACCACGCTGAAGCTCATCACGATCATCACGCAGCAGTCGCCCCAGATTTCGCAGGGCGTGACGGCGACCACAAGCCAGAGCGGCGACCAGGGCGCGGGCGACCAGGGCATCATGTTCGGCTACGCCTCGGCGGAGTCCGATGAGCTGATGCCCCTGCCGATCCTGTTGGCGCACCGGCTGACCAAGGGTCTGGCCGACGACCGCAAGGCGGGCAAGGTGAACTTTCTCCGGCCGGACAGCAAGTCGCAGGTCTCGGTGGTCTACGAGAACAACCAGCCCCAGGGCGTCTCGGCGGTGGTGATTTCCACGCAGCACACCCCGGACGCCGACCAGAAGAAGATCACCGAGTACGTCCGCGAGGACCTCGGCCCGCGCATGCTCGGCAAGTGGTGGAGCACCGACGCCACGCTCTTCGTGAACCCGACGGGCGACTTCAGCCACGGCGGCCCGGCCGCGGACGCGGGCGTGACCGGCCGCAAGATCATCGTCGACAGCTACGGCGGCTGGGGCCGTCACGGCGGCGGCGCGTTCAGCGGCAAGGACCCGTCCAAGGTGGACCGCAGCAGCGCCTACTACTGCCGGTACGTCGCGCGTCAGGTCGTGAAGAAGGGCTTCGCGCGGATGGCGGAAATTCAAGTGGGCTACGCGATCGGCATGGCCAAGCCGGTGTCGGTGAAGGTGGATACCTTCGGCACGGGTGACGAGCGGGCCGCGGAAGAGTTCGTGATGAACAACTTCGACTTCCGTCCGCGGGCAATCATTGACCAGCTCAACCTGCTGCGGCCGATCTACCGCTCAACCACCAACTACGGGCACTTCGGCCGCCCGGGCCTGCCCTGGGAAGCCTAGACGGCGAGCCGTTTACCAGGCCGCGGAACGACGAAGGGCGCCTCGATGCTTCGGCATCAGGCGCCCTTGTTCATTTGTGAGCGGATCCGCCGGTGCGGCCGCGATCTTCAGATCAGAAGAATTCGTACCACCTGGGCGGCCGGCGCGTGACGAGCGCCTGCACCGCCGCCATCTGTTCGAGGATCGCGCCCGTATCGGCGACACCGGCCGAGGTCAGCAGCGCCTTTACCTCTTCCCTGAGGGCCTTGGCCTGCGATGAGCTGATCTCTCGGGCTGCTACGGTCTGCCACAGCGTTGTCCCGAGCTTTACGGCATCCGGCATCGTCAGCTTGCCGCCCGACTGCACGGCCCCTGCCACGCGCGTCGCCAGCTCCTGCGTCGGCGCCTCGCCGGCCTTTTCCGGGCACAACTTGGTGAGGTCGTCGATGAAGTCCTTGGCACCGCTCGGGTCCTTGACCTGGATCGCCATCAGGTCCTTGCCGATGTCACTCATGTCGCCCACGCGATCCGGCGTGGCGGCATCGAGCATCGGGCCATCGGCCTGTTTGCAGCCGGCCACTCCGAGGGCCAGCATCACCACCGTCGCCATGCCGAACTTCCTCATATCGTCTCGTTTCCTTCCCTGACCACGGGCCTCGCCACGGGGAGCTCGAAAGTTATCACATGCGACTTGCACAGGACCACGGTGGGCAGGCAGACCAGTCGCGGCCCCACCCTGGTGGCGCTGAGCAACCGGAATCAGCTTGAGTGCCTCGTGGACGAGGTCCGCGGCCTGCTGGCGCAGGTGCGGCTCCGCATCGGCGACCCGGGACGCCGGCGACGACTTGAAGCTCAAGCGCGGCCAGCCGGCCCTGGCCATCATCAAGGCCACCGAGGTGATGGTGGCCCGGGCGGGCGAGCCCCGTCCTGGATGGCACTGCTAAGTGCGTTGTCCATCCGGAATGCTCTCCCCTGGATGGCGTGACTACCGCCGCTAGCGAACCGACGCGGCTTGTCCAGACGGAAGCGCAAACACGTGGATGGCACTTCCCGGTTTGGGCTGGGGTGCATTCGGCTGAAGCGCGGGCACGTTAATGAGATTCCACGTGGTCCCAGGTCCGGACACGACCGCAATGAACTGCCGTCCTCCAACGGAGTAGGAAATCGGGAACCCTTGAGGGGCACCGGTGGTCCGCGTCTCCCAGAGCCTGGCCCCGCTGGCCGCGTCGAACGCGGTAAAGCGACGGCTGTAGTCGCCAACAAAGACCAGGCCGCCCCCCGTCGTCAGTGCAGCACTGTTGAACGGAGCGGGCTGGCGATGGCGCCACAACAGCCGGCCGGTGGCCTTATCCATGGCTACGAACTCGCCGAGGTCCTTCGGACTCGCCGGATGCGGCAACGAGGAACGCGCCGCCGGCCCGGTGCCTCCACCGCCGTCCTCCTGCTTCATCGCGCCAAACACGGCTTCCGTGCACGTCAGGCTCAGGGGAACATAGAACGCCTTCGTGGCCGGGTGGTAGGCCATTGCCGTCAGGTTCTTGAAGCCACCCGGACCCGGGCAATAACTGATCGCCTGATTGAGCTTCGGGATCATCTCGGCGCGATAAAGGGCCTTGCCGCTCGCCGGATCGATCGTGACGAGCGTCTGGTAACCGAGGTCGTGCGCGCTCAGGAACCGCCCGCTGCGGCGATCCAGTTCCCACATCACGCCGAGCTTCCCCATCTTGAACAGAGACCGGCGGCCGCCATCGTTGATGAGAAGGCTCTCAAATACCTCGTCCAGATCGTGCGTCTCGCCAGGCAAGTGCTGGAAGTACCACGCTATCCGCCCCGTATCCGGGTCGAGCGCGAGCGTCGACCCCGTGTAGAGCGCGTCGCCGTCCGTTCCGCGCTGAACGCGTGTCCAAGGCTTGGCCTGTGCGACACCCCAGTAGATGAGCCGCGCTTCAGGATCGTAACTCCCCGGAATCCAGGCATCGCCACCGGCCCGGAAGTTGAGCCCGAGGTTGCCCCAGGTGTCGCCTCCGGGCTCCCCTGGGCGTGCGATCGTCGATGTGCGCCACGCTTCCTTCCCGGTCTTGATGTCGTGGGCGGTGATGTAGCACACGTCATCCTTGTAGCGGCCGCATCCGGTGAGGCCGGAAATGGCCTTCCCCTCGACGGCGATAGCGCCACTCGAGAAGCTGTACCCCTTACGGGTGTCAGCCACCGTCGTTTCCCACACGAGCCTTCCGGTCCGGGCATCCAGCGCCAGAATGTGCGCATCGACAGTGTTGACAATGATCTTGTCGTCGTAAATCGCCAGGTTCCGGCGGACCACCGCTGGCGTCCGTCGATACTCCCAGCGGGTATCTCCGGTGACTCCATCAAGGGCCTGCACGACTCCGCCAGGGCTAGCCATATAGATGACGCCCTCGTACGCAATCGGTGCTGCCTGACTGGCCCCGGCCTCAAGAGTGGCCGACCACACCAGTTGCAGCCCCTTGACGTTCTTCGTCGTGATCTGGGTGAGCGGGCTGAAGCCCCACCCATCGAGAGTGCGCCGCCAGTGCAGCCAGTCACCTGGGTCAGGGTTCCGCGAAATGGCCTCCGTCACTGGATGGAACGCGGCTTCCGTCGACACTGCCGGCTGAGCGGCGAGCCATCCTAAACCAGCGATCGTGCCGACGAGAGCCGCGTTCATTCGCATCATGCGTCCTAGAAGTTCAGTTGCGCGCTGAACTTGACCAGACGCGGATACGACAGTGACGTGGGGACGAGCCAGGAACTGCCATTGGTCCCATAGGCACTGTTCAGCTGCAGCGGGGTATTGATGTTGCCCGCGTTGTACATGTCGAACATCGCCTTGATGCGCGCCCTGCCGATCACGATGTTCCTGGCGATTCGAAGGTCGACCTGAGTCACCTGATCGCCGTACCGCGTGCCAGGCTGAACCAGGTTCACCGTGGCCGTCGCTCCCGACGACAGATTCCTGCCGAGGGACGGCGCGACTTGCGCGTTCGTGAAAGTCGCCGCAGCCGTCAGCGCCGGTCCATTGAAGCTCTGAAAGGTCCCTGACGCCTCAATCTGCCACGGCAGCGTGACCGATGCCCCCAGCTTCACTTGCGTCAACATCGGCGTCGCCTGTTTGCAGTAGAGCGGGCTGGGGTTGTCCAGGTTGGCCACCACCTCGCAGTTATCCGAGGTCGTCTTCCCGGTGCTCACACCGCCCTGGAGCATCAGGCCCTTCGTCAGGCGTGTCTGCACCGCCACGTCAACCCCGTCCCAATGTTCGGTCTGCGTCCCATACTTGGCGGACGACGTGATGATGTTGTTGATCTGTCCCACCTTCGCCGGCTTCAGGTCGTAGAGGCCGCAGATCTGTTGCGCACCGCCGTTAGGCAGGCGGGCATCAGACGGCGTCGTCACGCAGTAGGGGTCGAAGTCGGCGGCTCCAATCGCCAGGTTGTCGGTCACCTCGAAGTTCCCGTACCAGCGGCGGAAATAGCCGACGTTAAGGGCCACGCCAGAGGCAAGCTGGTGCTGCACGGACGCCGACGACTCCCAGTTATAGCTACGGTTGCCGAAGCCGATCGCGTAATCCGGGTCGTACCGGTTGGCCAGTACGGGCGTTCCGAAGAGACGATTCTGGCTGACGCCCAGCTCTCCGTTCGCCGCCGGGTTCAGCGGATCGCCTTGGACGATGAAGTCGCCGTTCGGATCGGTCCACACCCGCGTCATGCTGACGTTCGACCGCACCGGATTCTGAAGAAGGCCCTGCTGAATGACGTAGCGGCTGACACTGGCCTTGACGGCCGTCTTGCCGTTCCCGAACAGATCAAACGCCACACCGGCGCGCGGGCTAAGGTCACTCCACGAGACGAGCGTGGCCCCCGGGAAGTCGCGAGCGACTGGCACGTACTGGACCGGTTCCAGATGCATGTCTGGATAGCCTTGCTGATAGGCGTCGTAACGAAGGCCCAGGTTCAGCGTCATCCGGCGGATTGTCCACTGATCCTGTGCAAAGAGCGCCGCCTGCCGCATGTCCGCCTTCGTCGTAAACGGCGTCGAATAGTACGTCACCGACACTGGTCGGTAGTTCACCGTGTTGAATGTTGTGTTGTCGTACACCACCGGAGTCTGGCTGTTCCACCCCATACGGTATGACGCGCCAACCTTCAGGGCGTGAGTGCCCGTGACGTACGAGACGGAGCCCTTCACCTGCGGTGTCCAGTTCACATCCTTATAGAAGCCGGTATTGAAGTAGATGGGCGCACGATAGGCGGTGCCTGTGGTTGCCTCGCGAATCGAGGGTGCCTTCGGCGTCACGTAGTAGTCGTACCCTTTCGACTGCCGGGTTGCCGCGCCGGCCACCTCGATGAGAAACCGGCTTGTGTAGGGCGCAGTCCAATTCACCTGGGGCACGCTCCCAGACCGGGGCGACATGCTCGCTGCCTCAGGCGTGTAGATGGTTCCGTTGAAGAGACCTGTTCCGAATGGACACTGGCAGAGCCGGTTGTATACATACAGGAGCGAGAGCTTGTTCTTCTCACTGACCTGCCACGTCACACGCAGGCTCGCGTCATGCGTCAACTCGCCGCTCGTCGCCCGCCTGGAGAGATCCGACACCGGCTGCCACGCTGCGATATCACTGTTGAAGTAGGCGTTGGCCTTGTACCGCTCGTTCACCATGCGTGAATACCCGGCGTAGAACCAGACCTTGTCCTTGGCCAGCGGCCCCCCGAACGAGGGATTCACCGTCCAGAGCGACTTTATGCTGTCGGGTGTCCTCACGCCTCTCGCCCGCAATGCGTCGGTGAAGTTCGATGACTGCAGGGAACCTCCGCTGACGGTTGCGAACAGACTACCCACGTAACGATTGCCGCCCTCCTTCGGAATCATGTTGATGCGGACACCGCCCGTTTCTGTCTCCGCAGAATTTGCCGAAAACTCCATGGCATATTCCTGGACATTCCCGTCCTGAAGATTCATGAACGACCGGGACTGCTGTCCGGAGAATACGTTCAGGATGAGGCCGTTGAGTTCGACGTACGTATCGCCGGCCCGCCCGCCGTGCGCGGCCAAGGACGCGAACGCGTCGACTCCCACCGCACCGCCGCTCCCTGTGGACGCGGTCGAAGTCGACCCGCCGTTGTAGTACTGAACTCCAGGGACGAGCGTCGCCACCTCGGCATACGACCGCCCGGACGGCAACGTCTCCACGACATCTCGGGTCATGACAACCTGGCGATTGATGTTCTGCACATCGACGATGGGCGCAGCACCGGTCACGCTCACCGTCTCCTCGACGCCACCCACGCGCAGGTCGGCATTCACCGCGGCGGTGAATCCCGTGGTGAGAGCGACACCCTCACGCTTGACCGTGGAGAAGCCGGAGAGACTGAAGCTGACCGTGTACATCCCAGGCGGGAGAGCCACGATCTTGTACTGACCCGCGCCGTCCGACGCGACCGACCGGGTCTTCTCGATCAGGGCATCGCTCGACGCCTCGACCGTAACTCCTGGCAGGACGGCGCCAGTCGCATCCTTCACGACTCCGGAAATCGCTGCACTACCCTGAGCCATGACCGGTGCCACGGCGGCAGTCAGCAGTCCTGCCACCAGTGCCGCCCGGACACCCCATCCCACTATCCTGTTCATCCTCTGACTCCTCGTCGGTGAAGAAAGGCGCGGCGACTCCGCCGCGCACGTCGTGCATCTCTGTTACGGCGTTGCCCCAAGCGAACGCAGCAGATCGGCCGCACTGACCCGGCCGTTCCGTGTCTGACCTCTGGCTATCGCGAGTGGAGTCTTCCCCTGCTTGTTTCGCATATCCAGCCTGGCTCCTGCCTTCACCAGTAACTGGATCACGTCGTTCCAGCCCTTTGACGCCGACCCATGCAGCGCCGTGTCGCCAATAGAATTCACCGCGTTGACGTCACTGCCCGCCTTGGCCAGCAGCGATACGAGCTCGACGCCGGCCGATTCGTCATCTCCGGCAGCCACCGTCTCTGGTCGCAGCCCCCCGGCATCCACCCGCAGGCCGGCTGCCAACATCAGCGCGGTGGTGCCATCCCGCGCCATCAGGGTGGCGTCAGCTCCCGCGGCCAGAAGCAGACGGGCAATCTCAACTTCGCCAAGCCTGGCGGCCAGGCCAAGGGGCGTCGTCCCGGCAAGGGCATCCGGGAGCGCATAGTCCGCGCCATAGCGCGTCATGCCCGTGCCACCCGTGATGCGCACATTGGCGTCGGCGTGATGTCTCAATAAGAGACGGGCCGCATCAACACTGCCGCGGAGAGTAGCGGCGTGAAGCGCCGCGTAGCCACCCGCGACCACATTCGGATTCGCGCCCTTGTCGAGAAGCAGAGCCACCAGGCCCGCGTGGCCACTGTGCGTTGCGGTTGTCAACGCGGTTACACCGTCGGCACTCGCCTCATCCGGCGAGGCGCCACGGGCCAGGAGAAGCGCCGCAGACTCGGCGTCCCCGACGCGTGCCGCAAACATCAGCGGGGTAAATCCGCCTCGCTTGACTTCGATCGTCCGTGGCGTGGTCCGGCGCTGCATGTTGTTGAAGGGGTCGGCCGTGTTCACGCGCACCGATGTCACGGCGGTTCGCGCCCCTATGTCCGCTCCGCGATCGAGCAACAGTGCGACGACACCGGGATGCCGCTGCGCCACGGCCCACATGAGGGCGGTCTGCCGGCGGTGCTTCTCGTCGTGATTGACGTCGGCGCCTGCCGACAGCAGTGCCTTGACCGCATCCACCTTCCCGGTTCGAGACGCCGTCATCAAGGGCGTCTCGCCGTTGACCAACTCGGCATTCGGGTCTGCGCCCGCCTTCACCAGCACTGCCACAACCGAGGCACTGCCGTTCTCCGCCGCGAGGAACAGCGGCGTGGCGCCAAGGTCTGTGCGGGCGGAGGCGTGAGCCCCGGCTCCGAGCAGTGCCGTGACAGTTCCCTTGTCGTCCCAGTGCGCAGCCCAATGGAGCGCAGTGGTCCCGTCAGGACCCGCAGCGTTCACGTCGGCGCCCGCTTTTGCGAGCGCACGCACCGTTGTCGTATCACGCTGCCTGGCAGCACTCAGGACGGTCGCCTCCTCGGCGCCCACAGGCTGGCCCATGGTGGCAGCAAGCACGGCAAGAGCCATTACGGAGGGCGCCGCACAGAAGGAGGCGCGTTGAAAAGGGGGCCTGCGTCGAGTCGTCATTCTGATGAATCAGACCCCTGCCAGGGATCCTGTGCTGTTCCCGAACACGTCGGTCCGCACGCCGAGCTTGTCGAGCAGCGCCACATGCAGGTTGGCCAAAGGCGTTTCGTCCGGGTACTGCAGATGCCGCGCGACCGGGAGCTGGCCGGTCCCGCCCCCGACGACGACGATGGGAAGGTTTGAGTGGCTGTGGGCGTTGCCGTCGCTCATGCCGGAGCCATACAGCAGCATGACGTGATCCAGGAGCGTGCCATCCCCCTCCTGAGTGGCACCCAGCCTGTCGACGAAATAGGCAAACAGCGAGACATGAAACGTATTGATGCGGCTCAAGCGTTCCAGCTTCACGGGGTCATTCTCATGGTGCGACGTCGGGTGATGGGCATCTGGTGCGCCGACTTCGGGGTACGCCCTGCCACTGAATTCCCGGCCGATCATGAACGTGACCACTCGCGTCAGGTCAGCCTGATACGCAAGCACCTGGAGGTCGAACATCAGCTTGGCGTGCTCCTCGAAGGTCGACGGGATGCCGGCGGGTTGGACCAGCGTCGGCAACTCGCGGGCGCTCTGCTCCTCCGCGCGTTGGATACGGCGCTCGACGTCACTGATGGCGTCCGTGTACTCAGCGAGTTTCGTGCGGTCGGATGGCCCAAGTGTCCTGGACAGCCGGCCGATCTTCTCCGTCACCGAGTCAAGGATGCTTCGCTCGTTCTGAATTCGCTCCAGCCTCGCCGCCTGACTCGTGCTGCCCGTTGCGCCGAACAGACGCCCGAACACCGCACGCGGGTTGTTCTCCATCGGAAGGGGTGTCTTGGCTCCGCGCCAGGCGACCGTGTTGGTGTACGCGCAGCTGAAGCCGATGTCGCACGTGCCAGCCTCCGCTGACTCGAGGCCCAACTCAAGAGACGCGAGCTGCGTCGCCTGCCCAAACTCCCGCGCGGCGAGTTGATCCATCGAAATTCCCGCCTCGACCGCGGATCCCTGTGTGTTTCTGGGGTTGGCACTGGTGAGGAACTTCGTGCTCGCACTGGCGTGCACGCCACTGTTCTTGGGTAGACCAGCGGTGCTGAGCCCCGTAAAGACGCTCGTCTGGGCCCGATGAGCCGAGAGAGGCTTTAAGGTCGACGGCAACTCGTAGGCCGTCCCCGTCACAGCGGGCGTCCACCGGGCCATCCAGATCCCGTTCGGGACATAGATTGCCCCCAGGCGGCGCGGCGTCGCGGCAGCCAAGGCACGCGCCTCGCCGAAAGCGGGAACCATGCTGTCCAGCAAGGGGAGTGCCAGTACGGCACCTGCGCCCCTAAGGACGGTCCGCCTCGACAAGGCCTTGCGCGTGACAATCATTCGGACCTCCGCATCTGAAACGGTACGCTCTTCACGACAGCGAGCACGATGGCGGACCAGCGGTCGTTCCTGGCGGCTACGTCCCGCGTGATGGCCCGGACCGTCGGCATGTCGTACGACTCAAGGCCCCGGCCAAGCGCATAGGTGAGCATCTTCTCGATCGCCGTTCGCACGAGATCTTCACGACGACTCACGAGGAACGCCCGCAGTCCCTCGACACCGTTGAACGTGGTCCCGTCTGGAAACGACGCGTTCGCGTCGATCCGTGTTCCGCCGTCACCGGTCACTCGCCAGCGGCCCGTCGCATCGAAGTTCTCCAGCGCGAAGCCCAGCGGATCCATCCGGACATGGCACGATGCGCACACGGGGTTTCTTCGATGCTGCTCCATTCGCTCACGGATGGACGCTGGCCGGCCATTCTCGCCCTGCTCCTTCAACGCCGGGACGTTCGCTGGTGGAGGCGGGGGCGGTGTGCCGAGCACGTTCTCCAGAAGCCAGCGTCCTCGCAGCACGGGTGATGTGCGGTTGGGATAGGCCGTCACCGTGAGGAGGCTGCCCTGGCCGAGGAGCCCGTGACGGGCCTCAGCGTCAAGGGTGACTCTGCGAAAGTGGCTGCCGTAGACGTTCGGAATTCCATAGTGCCTGGCCAGCCGTTCATTCACGAAGGTGTAGTTGGCCGTCAGCAAATCCGCGACGCTATGGTCGTCCCGCAGTTGACTGCTTATGAACAGGCGCGTTTCCTGCTCGAGGGCATCGCGGAGATTCTCATCAAAGTCCGGGAAGCTATCGGGATCAGGCAACACGCTTCGCAGCTGCCGCAGCGAGAACCACTGCGCCGCGAAGCTATCCACCAGCGTGTCCGACCGGACGTCGGCAAGCATCCGGCGCACCTGTGCGTCGAGGGTGCCAGGCGTTCGTAGCCGGCCCGTAGCTGCGAGATTGCGGAGTTCCTGGTCAGGGATCGAACTCCACAGAAAAAACGAGAGCCTCGAGGCCAGCTCGAGATCGGTCAGCCGGTGGCTTCTCGCCGGCTCGGCCCGATCGCGCTCGATCCTGAAGACAAACTCAGGGTCGGCCAGCAAGCGCTCCAATCCTGCGCGGACTCCGGCTTCGAACCCTCCACGACTGGCACCCGCCCGGTAGAACGCCATCAGGGTCTGCTCATCATCAGGCGTGGCGGGCCGACGGAACGCCTGAGTCGCCAGATTCATCAGAATTCGTCGCGCACATCCGTTCTCCTGCTGCGCACTCGCGGGCTGGCAGATGAAGATGCGCCGGCGGCTTGGCGTGTCACCGGTCCCGGAAGCCCCTTCCGGGCCGAGCACCGCGAGGCTATCGACAGCGGGGCCCGAGTTGCCCCTCGGAGAACTCACCGCTTCGTTTACGGCGTAGCCAAACGGGGGAAGGTCCGGCTGAAGGATGCCTTCAGGCTCCCCAATGCGTCGCACGAATGACACGCTCACGGTCCTGGTGCCGGCACGAATGGGCACGCGCACATCCAGAGCGCTGTCCCCACGCAGCATGTAGTCTTCCCACTCGGGGTCCCCGGCGATATTGCCAGCGAAGGTGACAGGCGGCGCTGGCCCCCGCTGCGCCCCACCCACTTGCAGCCGAGCCACGAGTGCGCCATCGACGCGCAATTCAAGGTCCGATGGTTCGTCGAACGCACGGATATATCCGTACATCGTGCGGCGCAGCCTAATCTTGCAGACGTACGCACCATCCAACGGGAAGTGGTGCCGCACTGACAGCCCGCCGCGCGAGCCAAATGGCACGTCCTCGCCTGCGCGGTCGTCCTGATATAGCCCCTTCGAGACCGAGTAGGTCTGAGAAGCACTCCCGGGCGGCGCCCCGGGATCGCCGACCGCCGCACGGCTGATCACGAGCGCGGCATTCAGGTACTGATCGAGCAGCACCGGTGACACCGACAGGACGCCGGCGATGTTGTCGAAACCGCGATCGGAATCGTCCACTGCAAGCAGACTGCGGGCATCGACCTCCAGACTGAGCAGGTCACGAATGGCGTTGACGTACTCGGTCCGGTTCATGCGGTGCGGAGGCACCCGACCGGCATCGGGATTGGCGGCGGCGGCCCGGTCGAGCGATGCCTCCAGATAACCCACGAACGCCTGGGCAGCATCGCTATCCGGCTGTTTCGCCTGGGGCGGCGGCATCGAGCGCCCCCGCAGCTTGCGGGCAACCCGCTCCCATATATCCGGCCGTATTTCGGGGCGGGCTGGATCCTCACCCTCAAGACTCAAGCCAGATGTCTTGAGCCTGTTGTTGTGGCAGGTGACGCAATAAGTGTTGACGAATGCTCCACGTCCCGCAGTGTCAGCCAACGCGCCTTGCGTGACTATTGCCTGTGCACGCGGGGGACCAGAGGGAGCAAGTCCGGGCGCAACGGCAAGCAAGGCAACGGCGGCGGCAGCCAGCGAAGACACGCCAAGATTCTAGGAGGGAACCGCTGCCGCCCGGCGCGCCAACTGCAATCCACTGCTACTCTTGGTATCCACAGCTACCAAGGTTCTGGTAGAACCCAACTGTCGCCCCACTAATCGACGTGAATGAGGCCGCGCTGAATCGCAGCCGTGAGCGCGGCCGTCCGATCGTGGACGTGCAGTTTACCGAACACGCTCCGCAGATGGACAACCACCGTCTCCTGGCTGATCTGCAGTTCTGCGGCGATCTCCTTGTTCCGCATCCCCTTTCCAAGGAGCTGCAGCACAGCCAACTCCCTGGGCGTGAGGACCGGTTCGCTGATTCGTCGTGCCAGACGCGCTCCGAGGTCGGGCGTGATGGCAGACTCGCCGTTGTAGACCTTCCTGATCGTGTCGAGCAGAGTATCGGGAAGCGTATCTTTCAAGAGATACGCCAGCGCGCCCGCCTCGATCGCCCGGTAGATGTCCTCGTCTCCCCGGTGCATCGTCAGGACGATGATCCGCGCAGTCGGATCCTCTTGGCGGATCGCACGAATCGCCTCCCATCCGCTTCGATCAGGAAGGCGCAGGTCCATCAGGACAATGTCGGGCCTGTGGCGCTGATAGTCAGCGATGGCGGCTTCACAGGAGGCCGCACTCGCGATGACCTCCATGTCGGGTTCCTGCCGGATCAGCGCGACGATGCCGGCACGCACAACGCTATGATCCTCGACGCACGCGATCCGGATTCTGGGCGCCTTCATGACGCAACCGCTCGTTCCGACCTCGGCACGCGGACGGCGACCGTCGTCGGCCCACCCGCACGACTATCGAGCTCGAACTCCGCTCCGATTCTGCTCGCGCGCTCCTGCATTCCGACCACACCCACGTGACCCGAGGTTGCCGCCGCTGTCCGCACGTCTTCCGTAAAACCCGAGCCATCGTCCGTGATTCGCATCGCCACGAGGGTGGGATGGTAGTGCACCTCCACGGTAACGCGCCCGGCGCGTCCGTGCTGGATCGCATTGCGAATCGCTTCCTCGGCGATCATGTACAGCTCCCAGTCTTTCTCAACCGGCAGGGCCTGCGGCTCGCCGCTCACACGTACGAGACAGCGGCCCACTTCGTGACCTGAGGCGGTGCGGCTGTATGCCTCGAGCGCCAACACCAGCGAGAACTCACCCTGCCGAGGCCGGAGGTCCCAGATCGCCTCGCGCGCAGTTCGCACATTCTCCTGCGCCTCACGGCGCAGATGCCGCAACTCACCGGTGAGACCGGCGCGCTCCGCTCCTGGTGAGCGCGCAAGGCCTTCAAGCTGGAGTGCCAACCCGGCAAGGCTCTGAAGCAACGTATCGTGCAGCTCGCGGCCAATGCGGCCCCGTTCGGCCAACACCAGGGCAAATCGTCGTCGCACCGCGCGTACGCGGAGTTGTGTGACACCGAGAACCGTCAGCAGCGAGGTCACCACACTCAGCGCCCTGAACCATGCCCGTTGGTAGAAGGGCGGCTCGACCGTGAACGCCAACGACGTCTCGGAATGTGACACGCCACTCAGGTGGGCTCGGACGCGAAAGCGGTAGGAGCCGGGGGGCAGCTGCGCGTAGAACACCTGACGGCGATCGCCGGCGCGTGTCCAGTTCGCATCAAATCCCTCCAGGAGGTACTCAAAGGACACCTTGCTTGCCGCCGACAGGCTGACCGCTCCATAGTCGATCTGGATGTTTCGAGCTCCAGACTCGAGGCGAAGGTCGGCAGGTAGTGGCCAGATCGGTCGGGCGTCGATAGCGAGCAGCTCGATGACCGCGCGCACCCTGACGGAGCGGGGCTCCATCAGTTCTGCCGGGTCGACCACGGCCACGCCGCTGACCGTCTGAAACCACAACTTCCCATCGCCTCCGCGGGTCGCGACGGGCGTTCCGTACCGTGTCGGCGATTCCAGGACACCATCAGATCGGTCATAGACCGTGTAGTTCACACGATACCGATGATCCGTGGCCGCGGCCTGAAGGTTCCGCCTGTCGAACCGGATGATTCCGGCAGCGACCATTGCCCACAGGCCGCCGTGACCGTCGTCTACCATGCCGCGCAGATCGGTTTCAGGCAGTCCATGGTGCTGGGTCACGCTGGTGAAACGTTCTCCGTTCCACCATGCCAGGCCGTTCCGCGTCAATGCCCAGACCGTGCCGTCACCGTCCTCCAGCAGGTCCGATATCTCCCCGCCTGGCAGCCCCTCGCGTGTACTGTAGGTCGAAAAGGAGCCGTGGTCGTACTTGGCAATGTGACCGTCACCGAAGCCGATCCAGACACGCCCTTTCGCGTCACTCAGGACCTCGGAGCACTGCTGCCCACCGACGGCCTCGTGCTCGTCGAAGGAGGTAAGAAGCCCATCCTTCCAGCGGGACAGGGCGACTTCGCTGAACCGGCATAGCCACAGTCCGCCGTCAGGATCGGTTGCCATCGAGAACACGCGTCCAGGCGGCGGGTCCGGCAGGAGATGCACTCCCGTGAAGCGACCGTCGGCAAAGAGCCCCACGCTCGTATCGGTACCAACCCACAACCGGCCGGCTCGGTCACTATGCAAGGCCGTAATGTGGAGCCTTGGGAGCTTGTACTGCGCGTTTGCCTCCGGGCGTTCGCCGGGCCCGAATCGATCCAGCCCATCGCTGGTGCCAACCCATACCTGCCCGTCATTGGTCGTCTCCAGCGAGCGGACAGTGTTGTTCAACAGTCCGCTTCGACGTGTGACCATCGTCACGTCGTGCTCAAAGAACCGGCGGAGACCGCTCCGCGTCGCAACCCAGATGTTCCGCTCGGAATCCCCGACAATCGCCAGCACGACGTCGTTGACGTCATCGAGGTCACTGAACCGCTGCACGACTGGCCGTTCCGTCTCCGATGGCGGAATGCGCAACAGCCCCTGCCCCATGGTCCCGACCCACACACCACCGAGCCGGTCGTGATGCAACGTTAGACCAATCGCGGAAATCCCGTGAGCGGGAACGTTCTCCAAGAGGGGCCTGGCGGCACGAGTCGGATCGGTGACCCACACCGCTCCTGACTCGTCCTCGCTGAAGCCTCGGGCCAGATCCGCAGAGAACCGCTCGAAACGGACCTGGTCCGCGCGGCGACGGTAGATGCCAGCCGTTGTCCCAACCCAGAGGGTTCCGGATCGATCTTCATGCAGGCTATACGCCGTCGTCGGCGGCAAACCCAGGGCTGGCGTGACCTGCTCCCATCGCCCTTCGCTGAATCGCGCCACTCCGCTGCGGCCGCCCATCCAGATCGCCCCATCCCGCGTCTCCAGCAGCGCGATGACAAAGCCGCCAGGCAGTCCGTCGTGGGTTGAGTAGTGAACGGCAGCCCTGCCGGTGATGAGGGAGACTCCACCACTCGTGTAGCCAACCCAGATATGCCCGGCCCGGGTACTGAGT
Source organism: Vicinamibacterales bacterium (assembly GCA_040081715.1). Taxonomy (GTDB): domain Bacteria; phylum Acidobacteriota; class Vicinamibacteria; order Vicinamibacterales; family UBA2999; genus CANKJK01. Next base: position 31,547 of record JBEBFY010000008.1, read on the forward strand.
AGCGACATCACATCGCGGGAAGGCAGCGGCGACTCACCACGAGAGCCCCATAGGACAAACCGTGAGCCGTCGAACCGCACAAGGCCCGATGACGTGCCGAGCCACAGGTAGCCGTCCACATCTTGAGCGATGGCGTTAATCACGCCCGTCGGCAAACCGGGTGCGTTGCGATAGGACTCCGAGTACCAACGGTCGTTCGCGTTGAGCGCGAACGCCGGCCCGGCCGCAATCGCGAGAAGCAGGCAAATACGGATGGCGCAGCGAGCATTCGCGCGGATCGGTGAGGACAGTTGCGTATGGGACACCGGACTGGGGCACAAGGATGGCACCCAGCGCCGCGAGCACACAACGCCAACTTTCATTGCGGCCACACACCCTGCCGACCCCCAGTGGCACGGTGACGGGCTGAAGTCAACCACGCCCTTGCGCCGGACTCAGCCTCTGAAGTACCCTGACCTCACTCATGGGTTCCACGCTCCACCACGCACACGTCCATCACCACGGCCATCGGGCCGTCCGGCCGGGCCGCGTGCGCTGAGCGTCTTGTAGCAACAGACACCCAGAGCCCCGAAGATGCCCCGCCGGAACTCAGGCGGGGTTTTTTGTTGTACGGGCTGACGTGGCCCGGCCCCCGGCTGGCGGACGGAGCACCACGAGCGACGAGAGAGAGCAGATCAATGGCGATGGATTTCACGAAACTTGACGGCCTGATCCCTGCCGTCGTGCAGGATTACCTCAGCAACGAGGTACTCATGGTCGGCTTCATGAACGCGGAAGCCTGGGAGATCACGAAGAGAACCGGCTACGTCACCTTCTACAGCCGCACGCGCAACACGCTGTGGACCAAGGGGGAAACCTCGGGCAACCGGCTCGCGGTGAAGGAGGTCCTCATCGACTGCGACGAGGACACCGTGCTGGTGAAAGCGGCGCGTCAGGGCGACGGCAACGTGTGCCACACGGGTGAGCGGACCTGCTTCTTCGTGAAGGCCGACGGGGTGACCATCCCATGACACTCAAACTGGGCATCCCGAAGGGGTCGCTGCAGGACGCGACCGTGCAGCTCTTCGCACGGGCGGGCTTCAATATCCACGTCAGCTCACGTTCCTACTTCCCCACCATCGACGACCCGGAGATCGAATGCATGCTCATCCGGGCGCAGGAGATGGCGCGCTACGTCTCGGACGGCGTGCTGGACGCAGGCCTGACCGGCCTCGATTGGATCGCGGAGCACGAGGCTGGCGACGGCACCACCGGCGTCATCGAGCCGATCGCGGATCTCGTGTACGCGAAGCAGAGCTTCGGCAAGGTCCGGTGGGTGCTGGCCGTGCCCGAGGACTCTCCCTACCAGACCGCCAAGGATCTCGAAGGCAAGACGATCGCCACCGAACTGGTGCGGGCCACGAAGGCCTACTTCGCGCGCCAGGGCGTCAATGTGAAGACGGAGTTTTCCTGGGGCGCCACGGAGGTGAAGCCGCCACGGCTGGCCGACGCCATCGTGGAGGTCACCGAGACTGGCTCGTCGCTGCGGGCCAATCGCCTCCGCATCATCGACACGCTGATGGAGTCCAACACGCAGCTCATCGCCAACAAGACGGCGCTAGCGGACGCGTGGAAGAAGACCAAGCTGCAGAACCTCGCGCTGCTGCTGAACGCCGCCATCGCCGCCCAGGGCCGCGTCGGCCTGATGCTGAACGTCGAGAAAGCCAGGCTCGACTCGATTCTGGCCATCCTGCCGGCGCTGCAGCGGCCGACGATCTCGTCGCTCAGTGACGAGGCGTGGGTGGCGGTCAACACCATCATCGAAGAGAAGACGGTGCGAGACCTGATGCCGAAGCTCAAGGCGGCCGGGGCGCAGGGGATCGTCGAGTATCCGCTCAACAAGATCGTGCTCTGATGATCCGCATCATCGACGCTGAGGATCGGGAAGGCGTCGCGGCGCTGCTCTCGGCCGCGCGCGTACGCGATGCCGCCACGGACCGCCGTGTGGCGCGCATCGTGGCCGACGTCCGGAGCGGTGGCGACGCGGCCCTGCTGCGGTACGCGCGCAAGCTCGACAACCTGGAGGGCGGCCTCGAGATTCCGCACAGCGACATCCGGGCACAGGCCGCGCAGGTGCCTGCGGCCGTGCGCGCCGCGATCCGCAGCGCGGCGAAGCACATCCGGGCCGTCGCACGGAAGCAGGTCCCGAAAGGCTGGCTCCTGCAGGTCGCGCCCGGCGTGACCGTCGAGCAACGCGTAACTCCGCTCGACCGCGTCGGCTGTTATGTGCCCGGCGGCCGGTACCCGCTCCCCTCGTCCCTGTTGATGACGGCCATCCCCGCGCGCGCGGCCGGCGTGCAGGAGATCGTCGTGGTCTGTCCGCGCCCGGAACCCGTGGTGCTGGCCGCCGCGCTCGAGGCCGGGGCCACGCGCGTGTTCCGCATCGGCGGCGCGCACGCCGTGGCTGCCATGGCCTACGGTACGGAATCGGTGCCCCGGGTGGACAAGATCGTGGGCCCGGGCAACCGGTTCGTCGCCTCGGCCAAGGCGCTCATCGCCACCGACTGCGGCATCGACTTCTACGCCGGGCCGACCGAGATCCTGATCGTGGCGGCACGCGGGCCGGCGGAGTGGATTGCGGCCGACCTCATCGCGCAGGCCGAGCACGATCCGGACGCGCGTGCGGTGCTCGTGACCCCGAATCGGGCGCTGGCCGATCAGGTAGTGGCAGCCGTGATCGCCCAGGCGCCACAGGACGGTCCTGCCCGGATGGCGCTTGCGCGCCATGGCGGCGTGGTGGTGACGCAGACGATGGATCAGGCGATGGCACTGGCCAACGACGCGGCCCCCGAGCACCTTGTGCTGGAACGCGAATCGCTGCTCAGCCAGGTCCGCTGCGCGGGGTCGATCTTCATCGGACCGTGGACGGCGCAGGTGGCGGGCGACTACGCCATCGGGTCGAATCACGTGCTGCCCACGGCCGGCGCCTCGCGCGTGCGCGGCGGCCTGTCCGCGGCCGACTTCGTGCGGCAGGTGACTGTGCAGCGCCTCTCGGAGGCCGGGCTGCGGGCCATCGGGCCGACGGTCACCACGCTGGCGCGCGCGGAGGGTCTTGAGGGACACGCCGCCTCCATCGATGTACGGACGGGCATCAACCAGAGCGCGGCGGGCAGGCGGAGAAAGCGATGACGGTGCAGGGCATCCCGAGCCCGGGTGACGGCCTTCGACTTCACCTGAACGAGAACACGGGCGGATGCTCCGAGCGCGTGATGGACGCCATCCGCGCCATGCGCGCCACCGACATCTCGGCCTACCCCGATTACCGGCGCGACGTGGCCGCGGTGGCTCGGCACTTCGGCGTGGACCCGGACTGGCTGATCCTCACCAACGGACTCGACGAAGGCATCTTTCTGGCCTCCATCGGGACCTTTGGCCGAGCACACGATGCGTCGCTGGAAGCCATCGTGCCCGTGCCCGCGTTCGACCCGTACCTGACGGCCACGGCGGCCGTGGACGCGCGCACCATCCGCGTGCCGCCGGGATCGGACTTCGCGTTTCCGGCAGACGCGGTCGTCGCCGCCATCACGCCGAAGACGCGCCTGATCTTCCTGAACACGCCCAACAACCCGACAGGGCAGGCGATTCCTCACGGCGTGCTGCGCCGGATCGCCGGGGCGGCTCCGCAGGCGACGGTTGTGGTGGATGAGGCCTACGTGGAGTTCGCGGACCCGGAGCCGGGCCAGCGGAGCGCAAGCTTTCTGGACGAGCTGCCCGTGCACCCCAACGTGGTCGTGGGCCGCACGTTCTCGAAGGCCTACGGGCTGGCCGGCATGCGCATCGGCGTGCTCATCGGCCATCCGGATCGCCTGGAGCCGGTTCGGGCCGTGACGCCGGTCTTCAACATGAACACCGTGGCCATGACGGCGATGCACGCGGCGCTGGCCGACACGGCGTTTCTGCCGCGCTACGTGGCCGACGTGCACACGTCGCGCGAACGGCTCTACGCCGCCTGCGGGCGGCTTGGCCTCGAGTACTGGCCGAGCGCCGCCAACTTCGTGCTGATGCGCGTGGGACCGCGGGCCGGTGAGGTCGTCGCGCACCTGTCCGCCAGCGGCGTGCACGTGCGGGACCGCTCGAAGGATCCGTACAGCCCCGGCTGCATCCGGGTCACCGCCGGCATCACCAGCCACACTGACCGCGCCATTGCGGCGCTTGAGGCGGTGGTGGCCACGGGGCTGACCAGCGCGAGGAGGAACCCATGAGCGTGGACGCGCCCCGCGAGGCCCGATTCGACCGGCGGACCACGGAAACCCAGATCAAGGGCCGGTTCGTGGTGGACGGCGAGGGGAAGTACCAGGTGCGGACCGGCATCCGCTTCCTCGACCACATGCTCGAGTTGTTCACCCGGCACGGCGGGTTCGACCTGCAGTTGAAGGCCACCGGCGATCTGGACGTCGATCAACACCACACCGTGGAAGACATCGGCATCGTCCTCGGCGAAGCCGTGGCAGCCGCACTGGGAAACAAGAAGGGCATCAACCGCGCCGGCTACTTCGTGATGCCGATGGACGAAACGCTGGCCGTGGCGGCGGTGGACCTGAGCGGACGGCCGCACTCCGTCGTGAAGCTGAAGCTGGCCGTCGAGAAGGTGGGCGACCTGCAGGCCGAGCTCGTGCACGATTTCTTCGACGGGTTCGCCATGGGCGCCCGCGCCAACGTGCACGCCGTCGTCCTGTACGGACGGTCGAGCCACCATCACATCGAGGCCGTCTTCAAGGCCTTTGCCCGCGCCCTGCGCGTGGCCTGCGCGAAGGACGCGCGGCTCGCGAAGATGCTGCCCAGCACGAAGGGACTGCTGTGATTGCACTGGTCGACTACAAGGCTGGCAACCTGACGTCGGTCCGCAAGGCCCTCACGGCCCTGGGCGCGTCGTTCTTCACGCCTGCCACCGCCGCTGAGCTGGAGGGTGTGACAGGCGTGATCGTGCCTGGCGTCGGCCACTTCACCTCGACGGCCAACCTCGACGAGCCCTGGCGCCGTGCCATCGAGGGCCGCGTGCTGGCTGGGGCGCCGCTGCTCGGGATCTGCGTGGGCATGCAGTGGCTCTTCGAGGGCAGCGCGGAGTCGCCGGAGTGCCCGGGGCTGGGCGTGCTGCCAGGGCGCTGTGAGCGCCTTGCGGGCAACGCGGCCGTCGGCGTCAAGGTGCCCCATGTCGGCTGGAACGCGCTCGTGCCGCCACCGGGTACGAGGTCGGTCCTCCTGCAGGGGGTTGCGCCGGGTTCGCAGGTCTACTTCACGCACTCGTACGCCCCGCCCGTCACCAACGACTGCGTGGCGGCCACCACGCACGGTGCGGAAACCTTCGGAGCAGCCGTGGAGCGCGGCCATGTGTTCGGCGTGCAGTTCCACCCGGAGAAGTCCTCGGACGTAGGTCTGCGGATTCTCGGTAACTTTCTGGAGGCGTGCCAATAGTGCTCTCCAAACGCGTGATCGCCTGCATGGATGTCCGGGAGGGACAGGTCGTCAAGGGCGTGCAGTTCCAGGACCTGCGCCACGCCGGCGACCCGGCCGAACTCGCCCGCCGCTACAACGTGGAAGGTATCGACGAGGTCGTGGTGCTCGACATCACGGCCACGCTTGAAGGCCGGCGGACGCTCGCCGACACCGTGCATGCCGTGGCGGCGGAGATCTTCCTGCCGCTCGCAGTCGGCGGTGGCATTCGTTCCGAGGCCGACGCGGCCACGGTGATCGACGCTGGAGCAGACAAGGTGAGCCTGAATACGGCCGCCCTGCGCCAGCCGGAGCTCATCACGACCCTCGCCAACCGGTACGGCAGCCAGGCCGTGATTGTGGCCATCGACGCCAAGCGGATCGACGACCGGTTTGCCGTTTACGTGCGCAGCGGACAGACCGACTCCGCGCGCGACGCCGTGGAATGGGCACGCGAGGCGGAGTCCCGCGGGGCCGGCGAGATCCTGCTGACGTCGATGGACCGCGACGGCACACGCGCCGGCTTCGACTGCGCCCTCACCGCCGCCGTCTCGAGCGCCGTGAACATTCCCGTGATTGCCTCAGGTGGCGCGGGTGGCTTTGACCACTTCGTGGATGTGTTCACCGAGGGCCGGGCGGACGCCGCGCTGGCGGCCTCGATCTTTCACTACGCCGAGTCGAGCGTGCACGACCTGAAGGTGCACCTGCGCGACCGCGGCATTCCCGTTCGCCTCTAGTTCCGGGCTCCTCACGACATGCTGATTCCGTCCATCGACCTGCAGAACGGCCACATCGTCCAGCTCGTCCAGGGTGAGAAGCTTGCCATCCAGACGGACGACATGGAGCTCTGGATCTCGCGGTTTGCGCGGTTTCCGAAGGTGCAGCTCATCGACCTCGATGCGGCCATGGGCAAGGCCAGCAACCTCGTGCTCGCCAAGTCGATCTGCGCGCGGCTGCCGTGCCGCATGGGCGGCGGCATCCGGACGGTGGATCGGGCACTCGAGGTGCTGCAGGCCGGGGCGCACGCCGTCATCGTCAGCTCGTCGCTCTTCAAGGACGGCGCGGTGGACCTGCGTTTTGCCGAAGCGCTCGCGGCCGCGGTCGGACCCGAGCGCGTGATCGCCGCGGTAGACAGCAAGGGTGGCCAGGTGGTGATCCATGGGTGGAAGACGCCCCTGCCGATCACAGCGGTCGAAGCCGTCAAGGCCCTGGAGCCCTACTGCGACGAGTTTCTCTACACGCACGTGGACAACGAGGGCCTGATGCAGGGCACCGACATGGACGCCATCATGGCCGTGCACCGCGCCACGTCGCGCCGCCTCACGGCCGCCGGTGGCATCACGACCCGTGCCGAAATCGACGCCCTCCATGCGGAGGGCATCGACGCCGTGGTCGGCATGGCGATCTACACAGGCCATCTCGCCATCGAATAGCGTTGAACGTTCACCCCTGCTCGAACCGCCGATCGGGGATGAACCACATCACCCCGACCGCCACGTAGCAGGCGACGCCCAACCAGGGGTTCACGAAGGTCAGTCCGATGCCCACCGCGTAAATGGCAACCGACGCCTTGCCTTTGACGTCCTTGCCAAGCGCGATCGCGAGAGCCGATGTCGGCCCATGGAGCGACGCGAGCGCCCGCGCCAGTACGAAGTACGCCACTCCCGACGCAAGGCTCACCACGCCGTACAGCACCACAGGCCATCGGCTGAAGTGGTTCTCGCCCATCCAGGTCGTCACGAAAGGGAACAGCGACAGCCAGAACAGCAAATGGAGGTTCGCCCAGAGCACGGGTCCGTTGATTCGATGGGCGGAGTGCAGCATGTGATGGTGGTTGTTCCAGTAGATGCCCACGAACGTGAAGCTCAGCACGTAGCTGAGCAGCACTGGCAGGAGTGGAGCCAGCGCTCCGAGCGTCTCCCCGTGTGGGACCTGTAGCTCCAACACCATGATGGTGATGATGATCGCGATCACGCCGTCGCTGAAGGCTTCGAGTCGTCCTTTGGTCACGGCAGATGGTGACCGACGGACTGCCGTCTCGTCCAGCAGGAGTCTGAGCGCGTGCGGTGAGTGGCCACCTGCGCGCACCATGCGCACCCAGAGGAGCGTCATGTGCTCGAGATGGAGCGCCTGTTCGATGCCGCCGACGTCCAGCGGATCCCAGCCAAGTGCAGCCACGAGTCCCGCCACGACGGCCTTGGCCGACGGGTCGTTCCCGCAGAACAGCATGGCCGGCTTCCCAGCGCAGGTCGGGTACGACGAGTCCTCGACGTTCTCGAAGCCGTAGATGCTGAATGCCTTGGACCTTCGTGCCTGGCAGCAGGGCCTGCAGCATCTCAGTGCCGGACTGTCGGCTGCCGAGTCCGTGGGTGAGACCCGGACCGACTGGATTGGTGCAGTCGATCAGAATCTTGCCTGAGAGGGCATCCGGACGATAGGAAACATTGGAAGGCTTCCACGAGGTTGTCGCCGCAAATGCGCCCCTCGGCACGGAATGGGATGACGCGATGGAGACCACCAGGAATCGGGTGCGCGACGCCACTGCCCCGTGGGCTGCGTCCGTCAGGTCCGCGGGTCTTGATCGACTCTGCGCAAGGCCGGCCGATCACCGAACGTGAACTGAATCTGCTCCCGCCGGCGTCCCTCGAGAAACTCACCCCGGCGATGGAAGCCCATCACGTTGGCAAAGATCAGCGTGTTTGCCTTCCCACAGACCGGCGCCTCGACGATGCCCATCGCACGACGCTGCGACTCGGTCGGTAAACGAACCAGACACCCGGGCACGGTGGTCCGGTATCCGAGACCTTCACTCTTCGCCCGGGCGACCCGGACACTGACGTCGTATTCGTGCGCGAGCCTGCCGAGGTTCAATTGCGTCGAGCCCTTGGCGAAGACGATGGCACCGTTGGTCTCGTCGATGTCATTCAGATACAGCCATGCCTTGCTGGATGGGTAGTGCACGTCGGCATGGAGGTAGTTGGTCCCGATGAGGCGTGACGGTGGCGGCGCCCCCTTCGACTTCGTCATGAAGTTGACGTTCATCCGCATCTCCTCGATGGCGGGAGTCCGAAGCACCGCGGCTGCCAGTCGGCTGAGCCGATCATCGCTGCGCAGGCGCTCCCACGCGACCGGCATCTCTCGCTTGTGGCGATTGACGACGAGGTGTTCCTCGATGATGAAATTGTCCTCGACCACTTCGGACGTGAAGAGCCCGGCCTGGTAGCAGGTGTCGCACTCGGCCTTGACGCGTGCGAAGACGTCGGCCGGGAAGAAGTTCTCGATCGCGACAACGCCGTCCCGTTCGAACGCGTCCACGTAGGCCTTCAGGTCGGCGTCCGCGGCGCGCTTGCGGAGACGCCACGTCAGGTTCAATGTCGCAATGCGCGCGAACTGCAGTCCGAGCCGGTTGGCGAGCACCGAGCCGTCATGGTACCCACCGCCCGCAAGAATCTCCGGGCCGTACCAGGCCTTATAGCCCTCCGTCTTTGGCTGGCTCACTTCATGAGGCAGGCCCGCCACGCGTTCGCTCATCTTGCCTCCCTTGATCCGCCGCCTTCTGGAAACGCCAGTATAACTGCCGGGACAGTCGTGATTGAGTCGGCGCAGCCGCATGAGCCAGGCATCCACGAAGGCAAGCGAGAAGAACTACATCACACCGATCGGCTACCAGCGACTCCTGGACGAGCGACGGTTTCTGCTCACCAGGGAACGGCGGGCGGTGACTGCGGTGGTGGCGTGGGCAGCGAGCAACGGCGACCGCAGCGAGAATGCCGATTATCAGTTACGGCAAGCGTCGGCTGCGCGAAATCTACCGGCGGATCCGCTTTCTCACCAAACGCATCGATGCCGCTGGACGATAGGAAACATTAGAAGGCTTCCACGGGGTTGGCGCCGCTAACGGAAGACCCCTGATGCGACCTTGGGTCAGGCCGTCGCCGTAAATTCGCCCCTCGGCAGCTTTCATCTGCCGAGCAGCGCGCAACGTCACAGAACTTCGAGCGGCCCTCGATCAGTGGCACATTGCCGCGATGCCGCGCACCGACGACCGCGGGTTCTGGCTCCACGTGCTCGACTGGCTGTCGAAGTATGCGGACCATGAACCCGGTTGGGCCGATGGATGTCTCGCAGTGCTGTCCGGGCGCGACGCGAACCTGAAAGTGTGGACGTATGACCGCGAGTTCCGCACGAGGTGGCGACGCCCAGACGGGACCGCGATTCCGATGGCCGTCAACGGAGGCTGACCCCGAGCCCTTGAGCCCGGCGTGGATTGTGCCTGGTGGGCTTGCGGGCGGGACCACTTCGTGCAACAGCGATCTGGCGCCCCATCCCGGTCAGCGGGGATTCCTAAACACTGGCCGACTTCCCAGGAGAAAGTCCGCCGCGAGCGCGTGTTTCAGAACAGGGATGGGCGTCCTCGGCCCAGCCGAGCACGACGCCTATGTGCGAACCATCGGCACGGTTGCTTTACACTCCCGCCCATGGCCACCATCAACCGCCGCATCACCGCCTCGCTCGAGGGCGACTTCGTCGTCTTCATCATCGGCGCACGTTTCAACCGCTGGTGGAAGCTGCCCAGGTATCTTTGGTTCTTCTCAACCATGCCGAAGATGCTCGCAGAGGTCGCTGCGAAACCCGAGAGCGGCTTTCTGGGATGGGAGTCCCTGAGCCTCACGACGAACGTGCAGTACTGGCGGTCGTTCGAGCACCTGACCGCGTACTCCCGTAATCGCGACCAGACCCATTACCCATACTGGGTGAAGTTCAACAAAGAAGTCGGCTCGAATGGCGACATCGGCATCTGGCACGAGACGTTCCTCGTGCGCGCAGGCGAGTACGAATGCATCTACAACAACATGCCCTTGCGAGGCCTTGCGAAAGCCTCCAAACACATCGATGCCGTCGGACGCGCAGGCACCGCCATGGGACGACTAGGCCGCACGGATGGCAGCGATGCCCCGGTCTCCGAAGGTGGAACCGAGCGCGGCGCGTGACGCGACGCGGCTGAGCGCCCCGATTTGTCGGCACGAGGCGCGTCAGTGTCTCCACTCCACACAGCGCGATCCGATGCGTGTCGCTCGCTATACTCGGTCGAGCCCGATGCAACCGCGCTGTGGCCGCCAGGCCGTCACTCATCTGGGCGCTGCCGGGGTCTGGCTGCGTCGCATAACAGGCATTGCGTTGACGTGACGATAGGAAACATTAGAAGGCTTCCACGGGGTTGGCGCCGTTAACGGAAGACCCCTTATGTGACCTTGGGTCAGGCCGTCGCGCGGGCCGTTCCTCGCCACGGAGGCACACCTCCGGCTCCCCTGATGCCAACGGTGTCGTGAGGCCAGGGCCTCTCCTCGGGCGTGACGGGCGCGGACGCCTACGCGTCGCGGTCGCGGAGTGGCGGTGCGCGTGCGGGCCTCGCCTGAGGCACTTCGATGGGGAGATCCAAGTGCCGCAAGATGCGCTGCGTCACGGCCGACTCGTCGAGGAGCGCGATCAAGCGCAGGCGGCCGCCACACCTGGGACACGCCAGGACGTCGAACCCGAAGGTGCGTTCCATCAGCGACGCCCACCACTGGCCGCGAGCGTGGCGCCGAACCACGTCCGCCCGCCAGGCCGCCCGCGGCCACGCGCAAGGCCCTGCGGAGGGCATCGACGCCGTGGTTCGGCATGGCGATCTACACCGGCCATCTCGCCCTCGACTGACTGGGTCCGTACGGTAGAGTCCTCGCGTGTCCGTGCTTCGTCAGTTGGGACTCGACCGCCGCGAGTTGCGGGCGTGGGCCATGTACGACTGGGCGAACTCGGCGTATCAGTGCACGATCGTCACGGCGGTCTTCCCGCTCTTCTTCAGCGAGGTGGCGGCGGCACACCTCCCGCCCGTCGTCGCAACGCAGCGCTTCGCCTGGGTGACGACGATCGGGGCTGCCGTCGTGGCGGTACTGGGACCGCTGCTGGGCGTAGTAGCCGATTTCCGCGCCGTGAAGAAGACACTCCTGACAGCATGCGTGGCCCTCGGTGCGATCTCCGCTGGCGCCATGGTGTTCATCGACCGGGGCGAGTGGCTGCTGGCTTTGGGGCTGTTTCTCGTCGCCAACATCGCCATCGCCACCAGCTTCGTCTTCTACGACGCCCTCCTCCCCCACATCGCCACACCGCGCGAGATGGACCGTGTGTCCACCTCCGGCTACGCGCTCGGGTACATCGGAGGCGGTGTGCTGCTGGCCATCAACCTGGCCTGGATCATGTTCCCTGCCTCGTGGGGCCTCTCGGGGACCGTGATGGCCATCAAGCTCTCCTTTGTCAGCGTGGCCGTCTGGTGGGCCGTCTTCACGCTGCCACTTCTGTTCACCGTCCCCGAACCCCCGGCGGCGCGGCCGGAACCCGGTACGGAATCTCGTGTCCCGGTCGTGGCCCAGGCCATTCGGACTTTCCGTGAACTGCGTGGCTACAGGAACGCCTTCTGGCTGCTGGTGGCCTTCCTCCTCTACAACGACGGCATCCAGACCATGATCAAAATGGCCTCCGTCTACGGGTCCGAGATTGGTATCGGCCGCAACGCCCAGATCGCGGCGTTCGTCGTGGTGCAGTTCGTGGGCGTGCCGTTCGCGTTTCTGTTCGGCGTGCTCGCCAACCGGGTGGGTCCGAAGCCGGCGCTGTACGGCGCGATTGCGGTCTACGTGGTCATCGCGCTCATCGGCTACGGCATGACGAGCACGTTCGAGTTCTTCCTGCTCGCGGTCCTGGTGGGGATGGTGCAGGGCGGGGCGCAGGCGCTCAGCCGATCGATGTTCGCCAGGATGATTCCGCCGGACCGGTCGTCGGAGTACTTCGGGTTCTTCTCGGTATTCGAGAAGTTCGCGGGCATCCTCGGCCCGCTGGCCTTCGGATCCGCGGTTGCCCTGACCGGGTCCAGCCGCCCCGCCGTGCTGATGCTGGTCGTCTTCTTCGTGCTCGGGGCCCTCGTGCTGACACGCGTGGATCTTGCGGAAGGCGAGCGGCAGGTGGCCGACGCGCTCATCTAAACAAAGCGGCTAAATACTTCCGCTGGTGTCACCGGCCCACAGTCGTGCGGATGCGCGCCAAGTGGTGCCAGCTATGCCGAACCGCGTGGTCCTCAAGTACGAACTGTGCAGTGACCGGCGCGCCGAAGCTCAGCGAGAAGGGCGCCGCTCGATCGAGCTGCTCATCGCTGAACGCGTGGACCGCTTCGGCCGCCTGCCGACTGTTCTGACGCAGCAGATCGAGAGCGGCGGTCTTCGTTGTGGTGGAGTGCTCGCGCGCATGGTTCGCATTCAACTCAGCGACAACAGGCCACGTGACATCGATGACTGCCTTGCCGTCGGCAATCGAACGCGCCAAATCTATTTCGATGGGGTACACGAGGGCGACGTGATTCACGACCTGGCCCACCGTCCGACGGTCCGTAGCTGAGATCGGAGTCTCCCATTCAGCGGCAGAGAGTCCTTCCGCAAAGGCAGCCAGCCCGGCAGCACCCTCCTCGATGCGGGCGGCAAGGGATTCAGCGCGACGACTCATTCCATGTCTCCTTTGGTTGTGGTCGAACCTATAGTCGAACCTGCCAATTGACTCACGTATCAGGGGCCTGCACCAGGCAGCCAGCTTGCGCCCAACGTGGCAAAGGATCCGCGCCCGCCGCGGAGCGTGAGCGGGATGCGGGCGTCGGCTCCATTTGGTTGTTGGGCCGCTGGTCAGAGCATTGCCGGAAACTCTTTGGATGAGTGATGAACCGTCAAGATGTGGATTTCGTTGTGGCCGACCAATCGGTAGATGATTCGGTACGGGCGGTGCACGACTTCCCGGACCAAGACGTCATCGAATTCTTGAACGGCTCTGCCGGACTCGGGAAAGGGAACCAGTCGATCCGTCGCCGCGACCAGGCGAGCAACAACGACTGCTGCGTAGTGGGGTGAGTCTTGACCGATGAACGTGCGAATCGCAGCCAGGTCGGCCTGCGCCTGCTTCGTCCAAAGGACCTCTCTCACGACAAGAACTGTCTCTTGATGTCGTCGTGCGACACCAATTGGCGCGCGTCGGATTGCCGAATACCTTCTTCGATCTTCGCGACGACACACAGCCGCTCGATGGCGTCCTCGATAGTCGCCTGTTCGGGCAGAGCCTGAAGTGCCTCGATGGCGCGCTGTTTTTCGGTAGGTTCCATGCTTATGATTTTACCATCGTCCACTTGAGTGGTCCGTGCTTGTCGTCAGCCCTACGTGCCAACTGAGCCGCGCGCTGCGGGGACACGATCAAACGGACCGCCGAGCGCGTCGGCTCCAGTTAGAGGTTAGCCCGTGTCACCTATCTTCCCGGTTGCTCAACCCGCGAACTGATGATGCGGACTTACTTGCATTTTCTTGCGATGTAGTCGCGAACGCCCTGCACCTGCAATGCAAGAGCCGGGTCATCAGTCAGCGACGAGGCCTTCTCGGCATCGGCAATCGCACTGCTGCACTGTTTGTTGTCTGCATAGGCGATCGCGCGAGATGAGAAAAAGAAGGGAGCGCCGGGTACGATTTCGATCGCTTCCGTGAAGTCGGCAATCGCGGCATCAAGCCGGCCGAGATAGTACAGGGCGAAACCGCGGTTTGCGTGGGCGAGCGCCTCGCGTTGTCCGAGCCCGCCCAGCTGGACGGCTTTGTCGTAGTCAGCGACTGAGCGCTCGTACTGCGAGGCTCGCTCGGGCTCACTGGTGGCCAAGCCGGCTTTGACGCGTAGACTGTCCGCCCGGTCGCTGTAGGCGAGGCCGTAATCCGGCCGAAGCTCGATGACTCTCGTAAAGTCGGCGATGGCCGCATCGAGATGACTGAGAGACTGGTTCACGAAGCCGCGTTCTTCGTAAGCCACCGCCTCGCGCTGTCCGAACCCGCCTAGCGTGATCGCTCGGTCATAGTCGGCGAGCGCCCGCTCATGGAGGTGACGACGCTCAGAATCGCTGGCGCTCAGCTTAGCCTGCGCTCGGAGATTGCCGCCGCGGCTCGCGTAAGCGAAGGCATTGTCGGGCTGCATTCCAATCGCTGTGTCGAACGCCCGCAGAGCTTCGCTCAAGCGTCCCAGCCGAGTGAGCATCACACCTTTATTTCGGTGAGCTCTGGCATCGCGCGGTATGCCGGTGGCCATTTGCTGGACTCTCGTGAGCGCTCGCGGCCGCCTTCACGTGCCTCAGCTGCACCGCGATGACCGGCTACTTCGCCGGAGGCGTCGGCAACGGTTGGTCGGAGTTATAGGTATCGCGAACATACAACCACTTGCCGCTGACCCGGCGTGACACGGACAGATAGCTGCCGCTGTCGACCGATTTGCCCGATCCGTCCTGAACGGTGTACGAGCCCGCATTCCAGCCCCAGTCGCCGTTCACGTCCACGGTTTCGGCGCCGTTGACGAGCGTCAGACCGGCGGACTTCGCATCGGCAGAATCCTGTGCGATGAACGCCCGGATTGCGGCTCTGCCACGCGCGACCGGCGCATGCGGTGGCATCAGCGCCGCATCCTCCGCATACAGCCCCGCGGCTGTGTCGGCGTCGCCTGCGTTGTACGCCTTAAACCACGTCGCGGTAATCTCTTTGAGCGCGGTTTGGTCAGCGGTTGTGTCCGCCGGCGCGGGCGCCTGAGATGCGCAGCCGCTCATCAGAAAGGCCCCGACGGCAAGAGCCAGAAGCTTGTTTGTCATGGTGGACATGATACTGACACTCGGACGCAGAGGCAGTGGTCGGTCGCCTGCTCCGCTCAGGCCAGGAGTTGGGCGTATCGCTTACTTGATCCTCGCGCCGTGTCCCTGATTGATTTGTCTTGCTCGGCATAACGTCGTTTAGCTGGAATGCGCCAATTGGCCGGGCTCGGTGCGCGACGAGCTGCGCTCCTGGCCTACCGCGGCCACCACTCCGGCGCCATTGTCCATACTTTCTAGGGCCGGGATCGGCAGTTTGGGCAAACAGTTGCAGGAACGGGGCGGCAGATCGGATCAGTAATTCCCGCGTACGCCAATTGCTGGCGATGGGCGGGTTGGCGTGCCGCTTGCTCCTGGGTGAGGGGTGAGGAGCCTGGAGCGACCAGGTACGCACACTCTGCGAGGGCCTTGAACGGGGCCGGTCGCAGCCGCGGCCGCCGCTACTTCGCGAACTTCTGGAGGGCCGCCTTCCAGGCACCGACGGGACCTGGCGACCCGCCCATGCCCTCGAACAACAGTTGGCGGCTTTCGAGCGGCTTGCCGTAGAAGCGTTGCTGGGCGTCCTTGTCCTGCCGCAAGGTGCTGCCGCTGACCGAGATACCGGCGAATACACCGCGCGCACGCGAGTAGCTCAGGATCTCGGCGCGCATCTGGAGGTCCGTCGCGGCCTGGGCGTCGCGGCCGACCGGCCCTGCCGCCACGGAGGCGTCCGCGCCGAGCTTGAACTGGTTCTTCACCAGTGTCTCCACGCCCTTGCGGTTGTTCACGATGAGCACCAGGTCGGATTCCTGGCCGCCGATCTGGAGGCCGAAGCTCACGCCCGTCAGCGTCAGGAACGCCGGCGATGACCAGCCGTCCTTGCCGCGCATGCTGATGATGCCGCGCCCGCGGGCTCCCCCGATGCCGAACGCGCCCTTCTTGGTGCCGGGGATGACGGCGATGGCCTCGGCCCGTCCGAGGATGGATTTCGGAATGGACTTGTCCTCGGCCGACATGATCTCGCTGAAGACCTCCGTGGCCGCGGCCACGCGCTTCGCTTCGTCGCTCTCCGCCTTCTGTGCACGCGGTGCGGCGACAAAAGTCACGAGCGCGAGGGTGGCGGCTGCGAGGAGTGTTCGTCTGGTCATGCGGTCATGATAGCGCGCGGGAACAACAGGCCACCTGTTCGGCCGTCAGACGATCGGCGGGGCGGCGGCGCGGAAGTCACCACCCAGAATGGGCACGGACGACGTGCCCAGCCAGTTCTCCAGCACACGGGCGTACACGGACCGGAAGTCTGTCTGGTAGGTCACGTCGCCGCCATTGTTCTCGAGCGTCGGGTTCTGGCCCGCGGGGTCGAGCGAGGCTGCGGTCCCATACAAACCTCCGCGCACGGCACCGCCCATCGCCATCATGATGCCGGCCGCGCCGTGGTCGGTGCCCGCGCTCCCGTTCTCCGAGATGCGCCGCCCGAACTCGGAAAACAGCAGCACCAGCGTGTTGGACAGCAGTCCCTGCCCGCGCAGGTCGTTGTAGAACGCCAGCACGCCGTCATTCACGTTGCCCATGAGGTTCGCGTAGGCGCCGCCCCCGATGTTGCCTTGTGCCGCGTGCGTGTCGAAGCCGCCAGTCTGCACCCAGAAGACGCGCGTGCCAGTGCCCCGCACCATCGCACCGGCTGCCGTCCGCAACGCGACCGAGAAACCGTTATTGGGATAGGTGACCGTGCCGGTGTAGCTGGCCACCGAGGCCACCCGATCAAGCGTCGCCATGGCACCCAGCGCCGCGCCGTTGACAAACGCCAGTTGTGGCTGGTTCGACGGGACGTAGCTGGACAGCCGGATCGCGGCGGCTCGTTCGTCCGCGGCGGCCGTGCCGCTGTTGGGGCTGGCGAAGCTGAACGCGCGCGCGTCCGGAATCGCCGGTACCCCCACGGTGCGCGACACTAGCGCACGCGGTGTCTCCTGGGCCACGGCCCAGCCGGTCAGCGGGTCCACCGGCGCGGACAGCGTGCTCAGGTAGCGGCCCAGCCAGCCTTCGCCGCTTGGCGACCCCGGCGAGGCTGTACCCCAGATGTCGAGACCCAGGAAGTGCGAGCGGCTCGAGTTTGCATACCCCGTGCGCTGCACGACGGCCAGGTGGCCGGCGTCGAAGATCTGGCGCAGCCCGGTCAGGCGCGGGTGCAGCCCCAGGGCCTTGCCCGACGAGTCGCTGCCGATCTGCACGACCTGCCCGGCGGGAATGGCGATGTTCGGCCGGCGGCTGTAATAAAAGGCATCTGTGTAGGGCACGAGTGTGCTCAGCGCATCGTTGCCGCCGCTGAGATACAGCACGACCAGATTGCGGGACGCGGCGCCCTGCGCACGGGCGATGTCCGAGAGAAAGGCCGGGGCGGCCATGGTGACGGTAAAGGCCGATACGCCGTTGCGGATGAAGTTGCGTCTGGAAGTGTGCATGGGAGTCCCTGCCCGTCCTAGATGAACTGGTACTCGCCGCTGCCGGTGATGAGCCGTGTCAGACCAGCCGCCTTGGCGTTGAGCTGCGTGTCGGACCCCGTCCACGCCCCACCGGCGCGCAGATAGGCGGCCAGTTCCTGACGCTGGGTCGAGTCGAATGCCAGCGGGGTGTACCGCGCTAGGAAGTAGTCCAGCACGCCGTCTGGCGTGGCGCGGTAGGGTTGCGCATCACGCCCCAGCACGAAGCGCTGGTTGCCCGCAAGGCCGGCTGCGAAGTTCATGCGCGCCAGCATGGAGCCGGTGCCGAACCAGTCGGTACCAAGCGACCAGCCTGCCACATCGGGCGGCTCGAACAGCGTCTGCCCCATACCTGGCAGGGCGGCCCTGGCCGAATCGATCGAATAGCCGTTCCAGCCGACTTCCTTGATCGACTTCACGGCGTACTCCACCGGCCACGCGTAGCGCGCGTAATACGCGTCCGGGCTCTGGAACCAAGCCGACCCCAGAATGTAACGCACCGTGGCGCGCATGCTGGTGTTGTTCTGCAGGTAGACGGACGCGACGTTGGCCACAAACGCCTCATCCGGCACGACGGCCTCCGACACGAAGAAGCCCCACAGTTTTCGCGCCAGACGTCGTGCCGTTTCCGGATGGGTTGCGAGCGCATTGATGAGGTCGATGCCGTCCTGCTCTCCACCCGCCGCGGTGCGTGCCGGAATCGTCTTGTCGCCATTGGCGTAGATCGGAAACGTGAAGGTCTTGGCCGTGACATCGTGCTGACCGGCGTTGTAGAAGAACTCGTAGTACCCCAACGCGACGTCACGCAGCACACCGCTGGTGCGCAGGTTCCAGCCCGTGAAGACCCGGGCGGCGGCGTACACGTCCGGCTCGGTGTAGTTGCCCACGCCCCACGTGAACAGCTCCATGATCTCGCGACCGAAGTTCTCCTGCGGACGGGTACGCGTGTTGGTGCGGCCATCGAGAAAGACCACCATGGCCGGGTCGCGGGCCACCGCCAGCAGCAGATCGCGGAAGTTGCCCAAGGCGTGCTGCCGGAACAGTTCGTACTGACCGGGCGGCCCAGGCACTTCGCCGGGCTTGCCCGCCATCATGCGCGCGCCCTGCGTCGCGCCCGCAAATCCCGCCACTTTCGAGTAGGTGGTGGCGAAGTGGTTGTGCCAGAAGAGCGCCATCTTTTCCTGGAGCGGGCGCTCGGTGTGCGTCATCCGGAACAGCCACCGCTGGCGCGAGTCGTTGATCACGGTGTTCGGGGCGTACTGACCACCCCGCGTCGTCACACCAAGATAGCCGTTGGTGCCCACCTTCGCGTCGATGTCGTCGGGCTGCCGCTCATAGTCGATGAGCTGGTCCACGGCCTGGTTGAACGACAGGCCGAAGTAGCCAACGCGCTCATCGGGGCTGGCCCCGAATCCGGCGCGCCGCAGGAGGTGATCAATCGGTCGAGTGCCAGCCATCTCGTGATGCTCCACGCTCCCCATCCAGAACGGGGTGCTGTACTACGGTAACCCGGCTACCTTTGCGAATTGTATGCCACCGGCAACTGGCGCCCCGCCCAGTGCAGGACCCCTGACCGGGCCTCAGTGTGGCATCCACTCCGGACAGTTTCGAGGTCCTGATACCAGTCCCAGAAACCACGGATAATGGGCCCATGGCTCGGACATCCGGGGTGAAAGCGACCGCGAAGCGGGAATCTGCCAAGCCACGTTCCCGTGTGCGACGGCCGGCGGCACCGGCCGCCCGTGCCCGGTCAGCCCGGGCCAAGGCTTCGGCCGCGCCACGGCCCGCCAAGCCGGTGTCCGGCCTCGCACCAGGGATGCAGCCCATCAGCGCTTACCTGGCCGTGGCCAACGTCGGCGCCAGCGCCGCTTTCCTCGAAACCGCGCTCGGCTTCACGCGCGGCGTCGTGCTGGCCGAGGCCGGCGACGAACCACGCTACGCCGAAATGCGGCATGGGGCCTCGACCGTCGTGCTGGTCCGGAAGGCGGACGCGGCAAGCGCCACAGGCGGCGCAGCCGGGCTCTACACCTACGTAGATGACCTCGACCGGCAGCTCGCCGCGGCCCGCGAGGCTGGTGCGGGCGTGGATACGCCGGAAGACAAGCCCTGGGGCGACCGCGTCGCCACGGTCATCGACCCGGACGGGTACCGCTGGGTCCTGGCCACCTTCAAGAAGCTCGTCCCCTTTTCCTGACTGCGCCTGAGTCACACCACGGAACACGCCATGGACGCCGAACACGAAACCATCGCCTGCCAGCGCTTCTTCAACAGCCTCACGGAGCTGTGCGTGGTGCGGTCGATCAAGCTCTATCGCTTCAAGCTGGACCCGGTGCCGCGCGTGCCGGTGCTGCCCTGCCTCGATCACGAGGCCATGCTGCATGACGGCATCCCCCGCCACGCCTCGGCCTACGTGGAAGAGCGTGCCTCGCACGACATTCACGAGGTGCTGTTCGTCCCAGCGGATTCGCTGATCGAGCTCGATGTCGTCTCCACGGCGGAGGAGCACTCCCATCGCTCGCGCGAGCGCCTGATGGCCCAGCTCAAGGAGCGCTTCCCGAACTGCACGGTGCGCACGAACAAGCCCTCCTTCCTGCGCGGCGACAAGCGCGTGATGCAGGCGTGCCGGGCGCAGGTATCCCTGCGGGAGATCCTCCGGAGCGAGGACTTCGACCGCCTGGAGGGCGCGCTGGAGCACATCCGGACGATTGCGTCGCTGATGGAGAAGGAATCGCGCGTGGCGTCCTGGGGCGTCCGGACGGTCACGACGCCGCTGCTGGCCGCCGTCGGCTTTATCGTCTTCGCGCTCGTCGGGGGCATGGGCGACACGCTCGGCGCCTTCACCGTGCGCGGCATCCAGGCGCTCGTCGTAGGCGCGCTGGGCGCCCTCTTTCTCTACTACGGCATCAAGGCGGTGCATCTGACGGAGATGGCCAACCGTCTGTGGAAGCGGGCGGCCGAGTACCACCTGATCGTCTCCGAGCGCCGGCGCATCAGCCAGAAGGGTCACAGCATGGACACCTCGGTCGGCGACGCCGTACCAGCCGGCATCATCAGGACGGACCGGAGCTGACGACATCCGAGTGGTTGGTCGCGGCTGACGAGGCGGGGCTGCGGATCGACAAGTTCATCGCGGCGGCCTCCCGCCTGGGTTCACGGTCGCGGGCGGCGGATGCGCTCGTCAAGGGCAAGGTATTCCTCAACGACGCGGAGGTGGGCATCCCCGATGCCGCGCGTACGTTGGCCATCGGTGACCGTGTGCGCGTGTGGGCCGACAGGCCCGGGAGTGCCCAGCGCAAGGGCCCCCACCGGGACGAGGTGCTCGACATCGTTTACGAGGACGCGGCCATCATCGCGGTGAACAAGCCCGCCGGGCTCCTCACCGTGCCGCTGGAGCGTCGCGAGCATGACCCGTCAGTGCTCTCTCTGCTGGCTGCCTCCCTGAAGAAGCGCGGGGCTCGCCCTCCGCTGGTGGTGCACCGCATCGACAGGGACACGTCGGGTCTTGTCCTCTTTGCGCGGACTCCCTCGGCGCAGGCCGACCTCAAGGCCCAGTTCAGACGGCGGGAGCCCGAGCGCGTGTACTGGGCGGTCGTGCACGGCAATCCGTCGCCAGCCGAGGGCGCGTGGCGTGACCACCTGACATGGGACGGCGACACGCTCCGGCAGGAAGAGACGGACGAGGACGATCCGCGAGCCGCCGAGGCTGTCTCCCACTACGGGGTACTCGAACGGTTTCAGGACGCGGCGCTGGTCGAGGTGCGCCTCGTCACGGGCAAGCGGAACCAGATCCGCATCCAGGCGTCCCTGCATGGGCATCCGCTCGTGGGCGAACGCCAATATCTCGATGGCCCACCCGCGCGCCGCACGATCCTCTTCGACCGCCAGGCGTTGCACGCGCGTCGGCTGAACATCTCCCACCCGGTGACGGGCGAGTTCGTGAATCTGGAATGCGACCCGCCAGCAGACCTGGCGAGCCTGATCGCGCGTCTCCGGTAGGGCCGGCTATCCGAGGCGCTTCCAGGAAAATGCGGCGTCGGCCTTGTCGGGCTTGCCCTTCACGGCCCTGAGCAGGATGCGCCCCGAGAGGAACGCGTCCGTCAGCGAATCACCGGAACTCCCAAGAGCCAGCAGGTGGTGCGGGAAGAACCGGTGCGGCCCGATGCAGGGCAACCCGTCGATGGTGTCGCCGTAGCTGGACGCCCACCCAAACTCCGGTTTCAGTCCGAAGATCGACTGATACATCAGCAGCGACTCGTACATCAGCTCGTTGGTGTTGTGTACGCAGAGGGCGTCGCGGAGCTTCTCGGCGGCCACCTTCTGGTCCCCACCGCTGATGAGGAGACGCCCATCGGCGGTCCAGCGTAGCCGCCGGGCCGGACTTTGCGCATTCACGAGCGCCATCGCCTCGGGGAACAGCCCCTTCCGCATCGCAGCCGTCAGCGGGGCCGTGAGCACGTGATACCGCTCCCGCACCGCCACGTGGCGCTGGAGCTGCTTGGTTTCGGCCGTGGCCACGCCGGTCGTGATCACCACGTTGCCGGTGGTAATGGTGGCGTGCGGCGTCTTCACCTGCGCAGTCTTGCGGTCGAAGGTGATCTTCGTGACCTTCGTCTTCTCGAAGACACGCGCCTTGCTGGCTACGGCGGCGCGGATCATCCCCACGGTGGCCTTGTACGGGTCGACGAGCAGCGCGCCCTTCGTGCGCACGCCGCCATCCGCGTCCACGTGGACGGCACGTTGCACCCCCGTGCGTGAGAGCCAGGCCCCCTCCAGCCCGGCTTCGTGGCGGGCCTCGTAGTCCTTCTGAAGCAGGCGCTCACTCTCGCGCCATGGCACCGCGACAGTCTCGACGGGCACCGCGTTGCACTGAATCTTCAGCTTCCTGAGGAGCGCGGCGCCGTCCAGCGCGGCGGCCGCCCAGGACTCGTAGGCCTGCCGGGCGTCCGTCAGGCCCAGCCGCTCAACGACATCACGAAAGGGCTGTTCGGGCGCACTGGAGAGCACACCGGCGCTCCGTCCGCTCGCGCCCAGCCCGACGCGATCGGCCTCGAGCACCATCGTCTTGAGTCCGGCGGCCGCACACAGGTAGGCCGTCACGCTTCCCGTGAGGCCCGCGCCGACGACCACCACGTCCGCTGTGTATTCGCCTTTCGGCAGAGGCTCGAACCGAGGACGGCGTGTGTCTGGAAACTGCTGAACCCAAGGGGAAACCCCGAACCGGATGCGCATGGTCTGCGCAGTATGCCGAGACTTCCGCCGGATTGCCAAATGCCGGCCAGCGGGATGTGCTGATCGAGCAGGATCGGCGCCGCCAGAAGACCCGACTGTCCAGGTAGATTCCGCACTGATCGGTGCCATCCCCGATCTCGGAAACCGCGACCTCGAAAGGCGACCCTTCACCCGAACCCCCGCAGTCACGTTGGGCACCGGTCTTGCTTTCCACATGGTCATCTTGAGTTAACCTTGTGGAGTCATGAACGTGCAGATCAATGCCAAACAGCTCCGTGCGACTCTTCCGGACGTCGTGGCGCGGGTTCAGAAGGGTACCCGCTTTACCGTGGTGTATCGCAGCAGGGCGGCGTTTCAGATCGTGCCGATGGGCGCCCCGGACCGGACAACGGAGGCACTTACTGACGACCCCCTCTTCAAAGCGGGCCCCTTGGGCCGGTCATCCGATGGCCGCCGGGCAGGGGACCACGACGACCTGCTGTACCGCTGAATGAAGGCCATCTTCGTGGATACGGCCGGCTGGATGGCCTGCGCGGATGGGTCCGACGCCGCGCACGCACGGGCCTGCGTCGCCAGGGATGCCGCGCTTGAGGCTGGCCAGTTGCTCGTGACGTCCGACTACGTGGTGGACGAGACGCTGACGCTGCTGCGCTTGCGGCTGGGCATTGCCGTCGCCGAGCGCTGGTGGCACCAGGTAGACGCCAGTCAACGCGTGCAGTGGGAGCACATCGACGGCGTTCGGGCCGAGCGCGCCCGTGAGCTGTTCTTTCGCTATCGCGACAAGCGCTTCTCGTTCACGGATTGCACGAGCTTCGCGCTGATGCGGGAACTGCGGCTCACGACGGTGCTGACCACCGACGCCCACTTCAAGCAGATGGGCTTCTCTTTGTGCCCCGGCCCGCGCGCCGCCCGCGGAAAGTCTTAAGGGTTCGCCCGCGAATAGGGATGCCAGCTTGGGCGTCGAGGCGCCCGCCCGGCAAGGCGCGAGGAGCGCGCATACCGGGTGTATGCAAGCGAGGAGCAACGCCGCCCGGCGGGATGCATCGGCGGCAAAGGCGGCGTCCTTATTCGCGGGCGAGCCCTAAGCCTCGCGACTACCTGCCTCTGCGTTCGGCCGTGAGCAGCGTGTCCTTCCTGTGCAGGCCCCAGCGGTAGCCGGTCAGCGTCCCGTCCTTGCCGATCACTCGGTGGCAGGGCACGACGAGGCACACCGGGTTGGTGGCGCAGGCCCTGGCGACGGCGCGCACTGCGGTGGGGCGCTTGATGCCTTTCGCCACCTCGCCGTAGGTGCGGGTCTGCCCGAGGGGAATCGACTGCAGGAACCGCCACACCTGCCACTGGAAGGCCGTGGCGCGTACATCCAGCGGGAGTTCGGCATCGGGTACACGGCCCTCGGTGTACTCCCGCAGCGCGCGGACCCAGGGGGCAAGTCCGCGGGCACGCTCGTCGAGCGTGGCCGCCGGGAACTCGGCGCGCAGCTCGGCGATGAGCGGCGCGTCGGCGTCGCCCAGCTTGACCGCGCAGACACCGGCGTCCGTGCCGGCCACGAGCAGCCGTCCCAACGCCGAATCCACAAGGCAGTAGCGCACGACCAGCCCCTTGCCACCAGCCCGATACGAACCAGGCGTGACGCTGCCCGTCGGCTTCCGTTCGTAGACGCGGCTGGATGACCCGTAGCCGGCCTCATACACCGCCCCGGCCAGCGGGAGCGTGCCCTCGCGAAGTCCGGCCCTGAAACGGGCCGCGCGGACCGCCTCGAGATAGGCACGAGGCGACAGACCCACAACCCGGGCAAAGGTCCGTTGCAGGTGGAAGCGACTACTCCCGGTGTGCGCCGCCACGCGCGCGAGGTCCACGGGCTCGTCGGCATGGGACGCGATGAAGGCACACACCTGGCGGGCCAGGGCCACACCAGGATCAGCCGACCGGCCGTGCTGGGGATGGCAGCGCTTGCAGGCTCTGAAGCCGTGCGCCTCGGCAGCTTCCGGCGACGGATGGAACGCGACGGACGCCCTGAGGGGGCGGCGGCTTGGGCAGACGGGCCGGCAATAGATGCCCGTGGTCCTGACGGCGTACACGAACTCGCCGTCGTGTGAGCGGTCGCGGTCGACGACGGCGCGCCAGCGGATGTCGTCGAGGGACGGGCGCGGACGAGCGGGAGTGCGGGGAGACGCCATGTCGGTGGTCAGCATGGCCGCAGCGTAGCGGCCTCGGGCGCCACCACTCTATCCGGGTCTTGCGGTCAAATAGAGGCCGTGCAGCGCGGCGC
The DNA here is from genome assembly GCA_040081715.1 of Vicinamibacterales bacterium. Classification (GTDB taxonomy): domain Bacteria; phylum Acidobacteriota; class Vicinamibacteria; order Vicinamibacterales; family UBA2999; genus CANKJK01. Next base: position 56,646 of record JBEBFY010000008.1, read on the forward strand.
GAAGATCGGGACGTCGGTCGCCCTCACGATCCTCGGGATCCTGCTGGTCGCGGGCCTGTGGGCCGGCGTCACCCTGCGCGCCAGCCTGCCCCAGCTCGACGGTCAGGTCCGGCTGACGGGTCTCTCGGCGCCAGTACGCGTCGAGCGCGACGCGCTCGGCATCCCCACGATCCGCGGTGCCAGCCGCGCGGATGTGGCCACTGCCACAGGGTTCCTCCACGCGCAGGACCGCTACTTTCAGATGGACCTCGCCCGCCGGCGCGCGGCCGGAGAGCTGGCTGAACTGGTCGGCGCCGCTGCTGTGGACACCGACAGGGCGATCCGGATTCATCGCCTGTCGTCAGTGGCCGCAGATGTCCTGATGCATCTCTCGCCCGCCGACCACGCGGTGCTCACGGCGTACGTCGCCGGGGTCAATGCCGGCCTCTCGGCGCTTGGTTCCCGCCCTCCCGAGTACCTCCTGCTCGGGCAGCCGCCTCGCCCCTGGACGGAGCAGGACTCCATACTCGTGATCCTCTCGATGTTCGTGGCGCAGCAGGACAGCGCGGGCGTCTACGAATCCATGCTCGCCGTCATGCAGGACGTGCTGCCTGAGGCGATGGTGGCGTTCCTGTCGCCCCGGGGCACCGAGTGGGACAGCCCTGTGGTTGGCGGCGCGTTCCTGATGCCGCCCTCGCCAGGCCCCGAGGTGTACAACCCGCGTGAGCGCCGGAAGGGCCTCCCGCCGGGCACGGCGGCGGTCCTGCCCAGGCTTCCGGCAAGAACACCCTCCAACTGGGCCGAGGCCGCGGGGCTTCGCGTGGCACTCGACGACCCGTGGGATGTGGCCACCGGCAGCAACAACTTCGCGGTCTCAGGCGCACACACCAGTCACGGCGGGGCGCTTCTTGCCAACGACATGCACTTTCCCATCCGCGTGCCGAATACCTGGTACCGCGCCGCGTTCGAGTGGCCAGAGGGCAGCGCCGGCTTGAACAGCGCCAGCTTGAGCAGCGCCGGCGGCACACACCGGCTCGACGGCGTGACGCTGCCGGGCGTGCCCACGATGGTGGCCGGCAGTAACTCCCACATTGCGTGGGGCTTCACCTCCACGTACGGCGACTTCAGTGACATCGTGCTCGTCGAGCGCGACGCCGCCGATCCCTCCCGCTACAAGACCCCAGGCGGCCTTCGTGCCTTTGAGCGCCACGACGAGGTCATCCGCACGGCAGGCGGCACAGACGAACACCTGACCGTCGAGTGGACGATCTGGGGCCCGCTCCTCGCGCCCGACCACAAGGGCCGCACGCGCGCCATCCGCTGGGTGGCGCACGATGCGGCCACAGTCGCCGCGGCGCTCCTGCCGATGGAGACAGCCCGGACACTCGGCGAAGGGCTGGCCAGCGCCGGCGCAGCCGGAGCCCCCGCCTTCAACCAGATCATCGCAAGCCGCGACGGCCGGATTGCGTGGACTGTGTATGGCAGCATGCCGCGCCGCAACGGTCTCGACGGGCGGAGGCCGTCGTCCTGGGCGGATGGGTCCCGTGGCTGGCATGGCCACCTGACCGCGGACGAGCACCCGCGCGTGGTGGATCCAGTTGATGGCCGCCTGTGGACTGCCAATGCCCGCGTCGTGGACGGCGCCATGCTCGAGTTGATTGGGGATGGCAGCTATGAAATCGGCTCACGCGCCCGGATCATCCGCGACCGGCTGCGCGCGAAGGAACGCTTCGAGCCAGCCGACCTGCTGGCCATTCAACTCGACGACTCTGCCCTGTTCCTGGAACGCTGGCGGGCACTCCTCGTCCGAACGCTCGCGTTACCGGCAGCGCTCGGCTCGGCACAACGCGCCACGCTCCGGGGCATCGTTGAGCGCGACTGGCAGAGTCGCGCCTTGCCAGGCTCCGCTGGGTACCGGTTCACGCGGGCGTTCCGCGACACGGTGTCGCGCCGGGCGTTCGCGTTTCTCCTGGCCGACTGCCGGGAGGCGGATGCGCGCTGCGACTACACGCTTGAGCGCAAGCGCGAGGGTCCGCTCTGGGCGCTGGTCACCGAACGGCCGCTGCACTTCCTGGATCCGGCCTACCCCTCATGGGACGCATTCCTGATCGCTGCCGTGGACGCCATGATCAAGGACACGGAGCAGACGTTCGGCGCGGACCTTTCAAAGCGCACGTGGAGCGAGGTCAACCGGACGCGGTACCGGCACCCGCTCAGCGCAGCCGTGCCGCTGCTCGGACGGTGGCTCGACATGCCGGAGGCTGCTGTGCCCGGTGACCTCTACACCCCACGGATGGCCTACGGAGCGGACTCCGCCTCTGAGCGGTTCGTCGTCTCGCCGGGGCGTGAAGCCGAAGGCATCATGCACATGCCCACGGGCCAGAGCGGCCACCCGTTCTCGCCACACTACGGGGACAGCCATCCTGCCTGGGTGAAGGGCGACCCCACGCCGTTCCTGCCGGGGCCGGCCGTGCACTCTCTGATCCTGAATCCCTGAGCGCTGAGATTCCGGCACTGTGCGCGGCAGTCCGGCCACCGACCTGCATGGGAAGACAAGTGGGAGGGATTCGGATATCGCCTGCCGACGTTCCGGCTGCACACAGGTCGGGATAAGCTCATGTCGGGCGGTGAAAGCTATGGACAATTGGCCTGTGATCCCTGTCTGGCACGGCGTCGACGGCAGGTCTCATCTTTTCCATGGCGACTCGTTGGCCCTCATGGAGCAACTGCCGGCGGACAGCATTGACTGCATCTGGACCGACCCGCCGTACCTGTTATCCAACGATGGCATCACCTGCGTCGCGGGCAAGATGGTCAAGGTCAACAAGGGCGAATGGGACCGGAGCCGCGGCATTGATCTCGACCACGAATTCAATCGGACCTGGCTTGCGGCCTGCCACCGGATCCTGAAGCCGTCCGGTACGATTTGGATCAGCGGCACGCTGCACGTCTATCTCAGCGTCGGCATGGCTCTCCAGCAACTGGGCTTCCGCATCCTCAATGACATCATCTGGGAAAAACCTGCGCCTCCTCCGAATCTGGGCTGCCGTTGCTTTACGCACTCGACGGAAGTTCTTCTCTGGGCAACGAAAGCGACAAAGGGCGGGAAGGACCGTCACACATTCAACTACGACGCAATGAAGACGGAAAATGACGGGAAGCAGATGAAGAACGTGTGGCGATTTCACACTCCGTCGATGGAGGAGAAGCAGCACGGCAAGCATCCGACCCAGAAACCGACCGCACTCATCGCCCGTTGCCTTCGAGCCACAACAGATCCCGGCGATCTTGTTTTCGACCCGTTTGCCGGATCAGGATCGACGGGCGTGGCCGCGCTCACGTTGGGGCGTCACTTCGTCGGTTGCGAGCAGGACAAGGTCTATGCGCAGCTCGCAGCGAAACGCCTGGCCGATGTCGCTGGCAGTGAACGCGACACCGACACAGGCGATCCGCCGTCACCGAACGACCAGAAGCCGCACGGACTGCTCGCGAAGCCCAGACACAGAAAACCCCGCGTAGCCCACAGGGGCCACGCGGGGTTCATGAAGCCGGGCCAGGTGGCCCGTTGACGCCTGTCTACCTCCGGGCCGGCGCGGTCTGGAGCAGGAAGCGCTGCACGCGCTTGCCCTCCCAGGCCTCGCCCACGTAGATGTTGCCCTGCTGATCGGTCGCGATGCTATAGGCCTCGGTGAACCCGCCGCCCGCATGGCTGCCGAAGCCGAACGAGCCGAGCGTCTCCATGGACTGACGATCGAGGACCCAGACCTTCTCGTTCATGCCGTCAGCAACATAGGCGTACTTCTGTTCCACGTCTCGCGAGAATGCGATGCCGTAGGTCGAGCCCCCCTTGGTGCCAGGCGCCACGACGCCCTGCTTCAAGAACGTGCCATCCGCCTTGAACACCTGGATGCGGTTGTTCGCCTTGTCGCAGACATAGAGCAGTTTGTCGTCGCTCTGGTTGATGCAGTGCACGTTGCCGAACTGCGGGCTGGCCGGGTCGGGTGAGTCCACCTTTGTCGGGGCCGAGTCATCCGGCGTCTTGCCGAACGCGCCCCAGTGGCGCTTGTAGGCGCCGGTCGTGGCGTCGATCACGAGGACGCGTCGGTTGTGGAGGCCATCGGCGATATAGGCCTCGTTGGCCTTCACGTCCACCACCACGCCTGCAGCGCCGCGCGCGTTCATCTTGTCGCTGCTGTCGGCCTTGCCCTGCTTGGTCTTGCCGAACTGCATGATCTTGCGGCCGAACCGGCTCAGCTTCAGCAGCTGGCCGTCGCCGTGGCCATCGGCGCCGAGCCACACGTTGTCCTGCGCGTCGATGAAGATGCCGCGCTCACCGAACGGGGCACCGCCAAGCGCACCGTCCACGCCCTTCGGCGCCGGCGTCGGCCAGTCGAACCCCTCGGTCGCGCCGCCGTAGCCCTGGACCCAGTTGCCCTGCTGGTCGAACTCGATGACCGGCGGCGCCGGGCGGCAGCAGCCCGCCACCGCGCCCTTCATGCCGCCGTAGCTGCCGTCGACCGCTTCACGCTCGGAATCCTTCAACGTGCCCGGACGCTGCACGATCCAGATGTGATTGCGGGTGTCGACAGCCACGCCGACTACCTGCCCGATCTTCCAGTTGTTCGGAAAGGGCTTCGGGAACGTCTTGTCGTACTTGAACTGCGGCACGGCCGCCTTGACGGCCGGCTTCGCCTGCTCGGCCGAAAGCGGGCCGAGCGGAGCCACGGCCGCGAACGTCAGCGCCAGGGCGCCGAGGGAAATGACGCGTGAGAGCTTCATGACTGTGGCCTTAGTCCCTTATAGAGGAAGCGCTGCACGCGCTTGCCTTCCCAGGTTTCACCGATGTAGATGTTGCCGCGCTGGTCGGTGGCAATGCTGTGCGGCGTGGTCATGCAGCCGCCGGCGTGGCCGCCGCAGCCGAACGAACCGAGGATCTCCAGCGTCTTGCGCTCGAGGATCCACACCTTCTCGTCACGGCCGTCGGGAATGTAGAGGTACTTCTGCTCGGGCTTGGCCGACAGCGCCACGCCGAACACGGTGCCGCTCATCGAGTGTGGCTCGATGAACCGCTCGCCGACATAGGTGCCGTCCACCTTGAAGTCCTGCACGCGGCTGTTGTTGCGGTCCGCGAGGTAGACGTGCCCGTCCTCACTGACCGCGATGCCGTGCGGCGTGGAGAACTGCTGGTTGGGCTTGTTCGGATCGTAGGGCGGCGTCTTGGTGCTGTCGTCCGGCTTCTTGCCGTAGGCGCCCCAGTGGCGCTTGTAAGCGCCGGTCTTGGCGTCTACCACGAGCACACGGCGGTTGCCGTAGCCGTCGGAGACGTAGGCCTCGCCCTTCAAGATCTGGACGCCGGTCGCGCGACCCATGTCCTGCGGATGGTTGCTCGTCGGCCCCTTGAGGCCGGTGTGACCGACCTGCAGGAGGAACTTGCCGTCCCGGGTGAACTTCAGCATCTGGCCGTCGCCGTTTCCCGTGGCCGTGATCCAGACGCTGTGATCGCTGTCGTCGACGGCGACGCTGTGCATGCCGCTGGGGCTGCCGCCGCCGGTCGGGTCCTTGCTCTGCTCGCCCGGTGTCGGCCAGTCGTACTTGCCGTCCTTGCTCGCCCCGCCCCATCCCTGGATGTAGTTGCCGGCGTAGTCGAACTCGATGATGTAGGGCCCCTTGACGCAGCACTCGCCGCGGCCGCGCTCCACCTCGAGCTCATCCGGCCGCAACGTTTCGGCGCGGTGGGCGATCCAGACGTGCTCCTTCTTGTCGACCGCCACGCCGACCACCGTGCCCGTGTTCCACTTGTTGGGCAGCGGCATCTTCGGGAACGTCTCATCCCACTCGAAATACGGGACCATCTTCACGCCCGGCCGTGCGGGGGCGTCTGCCGCACCCGCCCGGGCACCCAGCGTCTGATAGCCCGCCAGCCCGGCCACCGCGGCTACCGCAGCCACCAATCCTGCTCGCTTCAATGTCATAACCACGTCTCCCTTGTTCTCATCCGCCCCCAGTTACCGAGGGGCAGCGGCCAATCATACGCGGAGTCCGGTGCCTGGCGGCAGGTCCCGCATGCTGCAAGTTGTCGCCTGGCGGCGGAGCCGCAGGCTGGTGCCCTACCGGCCGTCGGGCGCGGCGGTCGTGCCGAATTGCTCGCGCAGCTTCCGGTCCAGCTTCGGCATCAGTTCTCGCAGGCGGCGTCCAGTTCCTCACTGATGTCGAAGAGGGCCTTGGTGTCCGCGCTACTTCGTGCTGAGGGTGATCTGGTGTTCGTCGAGGATGCGGCCGGTGGCGCGGTTGAGCTGCGCAAGGCCCTTGCTCAGGTCCGCCTCGGCACGGGCGCGCTGGCTCCGCGTGTTGATGAGCGCCGACTGGCGCTGGAGCACAAAGAACACGGTCGAGGTGCCCGCCTCGAACTTCCGCTGCTCGCTGGCGTACTGCTGGTCGGCCAGCCTCGTCGCGTCGGTGGCCGCCTCGAGCGTGGCGCGGGCCGACACCACCGCCTGCATCGCGTTCCGGACATCGGCGGCCACGGCGTTCTCCACCTGGCGGCGCTGCAGTTCGATGCGCCTGGCTTCCACGAGCGACGACGCCAGGTTGGCCTCGGCCGTCCGGTCGTGGAACGGCAGCGAGATCCGCACCCCGACCTCCACTGACGGGAAGTCCTGCCTGAACAGGTTGGTGAAGGACTGGCCGACGCCGCCGATGAGCTTCGCCGGCACGCCAGAGTCGCCGCCACCTGAGACCACGATCGGCGGAAGGCCCTGTGCGTTCGACAGCGTGTTGATCCGCTCGAACAGCGGGCCGAAGCTGGACGTGAGCGGGTTACCCGTCTGGCTCACGAAGGTCCGCCCCGCCAGACCCGCGCCGGTGTAGGTGCCCACCAGATCCACCTGGGGCCGGGTCTGATCCCGGAAGAAGTCCGTGTTCGTCCTGTTGGTCGCGGACGAAATCGAGAGCTGCTGCAGCTCGGGCCGGCTGCCGAGCGCGGCCTTGACCGCTATGTCCAGCGCCATTTCCGCGGCTGGTGCCTTCGGAGACGTGGTGGGCGCCAGCGCGGCGGACCAGATGCCCGCGGAGGGGTCTGGCGCCACCAGCACCTTCAACGCGTTCTCGACGCGCGTCAGCGTGGTCTGCGCCGCAAACACGTTCTGGCGGAGGTTCGCCCGCTGCGTCTCGGCTTCGACCACGTCGATGGGCGCCGCAACGCCCTGATCCACCATGCGGCGGTTGGCATCGACGAGCCGATTGTTGAGGTCGAGCCCGGAGCTGAGGACGGACAGGTTCTCCCTGGCGAACACCAGATCCCAGTAGGCCTGCTCGACCTGCAGCGCCACGTCCATCACGCGCTGCCTGAACTGCGCCTCGGTCAGCTCCTGATTGCGCTTCGCGACTTCCACCTGGCGCCGGGCCGCGTCCACGCGGCGGCCCCGGAAAAGCGGCTGCGTAATGGACAACCCCAGAGACGACGGGAACTGCGGGTTCAGTTGTGTAAACGAGTTGTCGGTGGTCTGCCGTCGCGCGGTGAACGACGCCTGATAGCTGGTGCCGAAGATGGGTGACAGACCGCTCACGCGAGGCGTGACGAGCAGATCGTTGTTCGTCAGCGCGCCGCTGGCGGTCCCCCCGATGATCGACGCTACCGGCGTCACCTGCCGTATCAGCGAGGACTGCAGACTGAACTGCGGATCGAAGGCGCCCAGGGCGCCGCCCACGCCGAACGTGGCCTGCTCGATCGTGGTCCGGGCCACGGCGATATCAGGGTTGTTCGCCAGCGCCTCGCTGAGGGCCTCGGCCAGCGACAGATCCCGCTGACCGATGACGCCCACGCGAATCGGCAGCGGCGCGGAAGGAGCCGAGGCTGGCGTCTGCGCGGACGCCGCGCCGGCCAGGCACACGAGGACACACGCCACAAGAGGCGTCAGGCGCACGTTATTCAGCATGTTCCGGTGTGATGGTCTGCCTGAAGGGATTCAGGCGCCGCACGTGCTGACCGAAGCGCTCGAACGCCGGCCAGTGCTCGAAGTCGTCGAAGAGCGAGTAGAAGACGGGCACGGCGAGCAAGGTGAGGAGCAGGCACAGCGTCTGGCCGCCCACGACCAGCACGCCGATGGACTTGTTGGCCGCGGACCCGGGGGCATTCGACAGCACCAGCGGGATCATGCCGGCCACGAGCGCGATGGTCGTCATCAGGATGGGCCGCAGCCGATCCCTGTTGGCCTGCAGGATCGCATCGTAGCGGGACAGCCCCTCCGCCCGGAGGCCGTTGGTGTGATCGATCTGCAGAATCGCGTTCTTCTTGACGATGCCGAAGAGCAGCAGCAGGCCGAGGCCGGCGAACAGATTCACGGTCTGGCCGCCGATGAAGAGCGACAGGATGCCGAAGGGCACGGCCAGCGGCAGCGTCAGCAGAATGGTGATCGGGTGCACGAACGACTCGAACTGCGCCGCCAGCACGATATACATGAAGATGAACGACAGCGAGATGGCGATGATGAAGCCCTGCCCCGTTTTGGCCAGCTCCTCGGACATGCCGGTCGGCTCGGCCACGTAGCCCGGCGCCATCCCCATCTGCGCGATCTCCTGCTCCATCTGCGCGAGCAACTCCGACTGCGACGCCCCCGCCGCCAGGTTGGCCGTGAAGGTCACCTGGCGTTCACGATTGATGCGTTCAATGGACGACGGTCCCGTGGTCGGCACAATCGTCACCACCTCCCCGAGGTCCACGGTGCCCCGCTTGGCCGAGGGCACGGTCATGCGCTGCACACCTTCGACGGTCGTGCGGAAGGTGTCCGCCGCCCGCAGGGTGACGTCGTACTGGTCTTCGCCGATGTCGAAGGTCGTGACGTTCTGGCCGCCGACGAGCACGTTCAGAGCCATGGCGACGTCCTGCACCCGCACACCTAAATCAGCCGCCCGCTGGCGGTTGATTTCGACCCGCAGTTCGGGCTTGCCATAGACCAGCGACGTCTCGACGTCCACGGCCAGCGGGTTCTTGCTGACCCGCGCGTAGAGCTCGTCCGCGTACTTGCCGAGCACGGCCAGATCCGGTCCGCGCATCGAGTACATCATGCCGGCGCCGCCACCGGGCCCGCCGAGCGACATCACCGAGGTTCGGAGGTTGCCGGGATAGGTATCCAGCATCTGCCGGAAGCGGGCCATCATGTCGTTGTGGTCCGCGGTGCGTGTCTCCGGGGGCGTGAGCGCCACGGTGATCGACCCGATGTTGCCACTGGAGCTGCCGAGGTTGATCATCGGCCCCTGGCTGCCACCCCCGCCCGCCCCCACCGAGACCAAGGTGTCCTTGACCTCAGGGAGCTTGCGCAGGTCCGCTGAGATCCGCGCGAGGATGGTCGTCATAGCCGCCAGGCCCGTGCCCTCGGGCGCCCGGACGCTAATCGACAGCTTCGAGCGGTCCTCGTCAGGCGCGAAGTTCTTCCCGATGGCGCCAAACAGCGGCACGATGCTCGCGGTCACCAGCACGCACAGGGTGACGATCGCCCACCGGTGCGCCATGGACCACCGCAGCATGGCCATATAGCCCCGCTCAATCGGCTTGAAGATCACCGAGTCCTTCGAGGTGTGATGCGCCTCGACGTCTTCCTTCCTCGGCGGCTTCACGAACCGCGACGTCAGCATCGGCGTCAGCGTGAACGACACCAGGAGCGACACGCCGACGGCGAACGCCGCCGTGAGGCCGAAGGACGCCAGCACGCGGCCCACCACGCCACCCATGAAGGCCACGGGTATAAAGACGGCCATCAGCGACAGTGTGGTCGCCATGACGGCGAGGCCGATCTCCTTCGTGCCCTTGATCGCCGCTTCGTACGGGTCCATGCCCTTCTCTTCGATGTAGCGGAAGATGTTTTCCAGCACGATGATGGCGTCGTCGATGACGACGCCCACCATCAGCGTCAGCGCGAGCATCGTCACCTGGTTGAGCGTGTAGCCCATCACCGACATCAGCGTGAAGGTCGAGATGATCGAGATGGGGATCGCAACGGCGGCGATGAGCGTGGTGCGGATGTTGGCGAGGAAGATGAAGATCACGACCGACGCCAGGATGCTGCCGAGGATCAGGTGCCCCTGGACGGCGTCGAGCGACGCTTCGGTGAACAACGACTGGTCGTCGACCACATCGATCGTCATGTCTTTCGGCACCGTCGCGGTGATGCCGGCCAGACGCGCCTTGATCGCCCGTGCCACGGTGACGGTGTTCTGCCCGGACTGCTTGCTGACGGTCAGCGTGACGGCTGGACGGCCGTTCAGGAAGGCCGCGGAACGCATTTCGACCTGGCTGTCCACGGCGTCGCCGATGTCACCGAGACGCACGACGTAGTCGCCCCGGTTGCCGATGGCGATGCGGTTGAACTCGCTCGGGTCGGTGATCTTGCCCATCGTGCGCAGGGTGACTTCCCGGGCGCCCTGCTCCACGCGGCCCCCGGGGAGCGTCAGGTTCTGGGCGCGCAGCGCCGCGGTGACTTCAGGCACGGTGATGCCGTAGGCGCGCATCTTGTCCGGGTCGAGCCGCACCTGGATGGCGCGCTCGCTGCCGCCAACCATGCTGATCTGTCCGACGCCGCTGACGCTTTCGAGCCGCTCCTTGACTTCCTTCTCCGCGAAGCGCGTCACCTCGCGGAGCGGCCGCGACCCGGCGACCGCGATCTGCATCACGGGCTGCGCGCCCGGGTCCGCCTTCAGAATAATCGGCGCCCTGGCCGTCTCCGGAAGCTGGCCGGCCAGCAGGTTGACCTTGTCGCGCACTTCCTGCGCGGCCACGTCGCCGTCCTTCTCGAGGACGAAGGTGACGATCACGGTCGACTGGCCTTCGCTGGACGTAGACCGCAGCTCGCTGATGCCGCTGATGGTGTTGACGGCGCCTTCGACCTTCTTGGTGATCTCGCTTTCGATCTGTTCCGCCGAGGCACCGGGGTTGGTCACGGTGACGGCCACGGTCGGGATGTCGATATTCGGGAAGAAGTCGACGCCGAGGCCGAAGAAGGAATAGACGCCCATCACCGTCAACGACACGATGAGCATCGTGGCGAAGACGGGCCGCTTGACGCAGAGTTCAGCGAGCTTGTGCATGACTCGTTACCTTCACGGGCGCGCCGTCAAAGAGCTTGTCGAGCGCGGTCGTGGCCACTGCGGCGCCGGCGGCAACCCCCGAGATCACCCGGCGCATGCCGTTCAACTCGTCGGCCACCTGCACAACCTGCACATGCGCCTGGCCGCCCTCGATGATGTAGATGACCGACGCATCACCATTGGCGAGGCGCGCAACGGCCGCCGTGGGGACGAACACCGCGGACTCGGTGGCCGGGAGCCGCACCTCGGCGCTGCCGAACATGCCGGGCGTGAGCTTGCTGTCGGCGTTCGGAAAGTGTGCCTCCACCGTCATCGCGCGGGAGTTCGGGTCGATAGCCACGTTCAACGCACCGACCGTGCCTTTGAACACCGCACCCTCGTGGGCCGGCACGGCCACTTCCACGGACATCCCCCTGCGCAGCCGCGCGGCGTCGGACTCGGGCACCTGCAGGTTCAACTTGATGGGCTGGATGCGCACGAGCGTCAGGAGCTTCACCGAGGTCGTCACATACTCGCCGACCGACGACGGCCGGGCGCTCACGTGGCCCGAGAACGGCGCGCGGATGACGGTGTCGTCCACGGCCTTTTCGGCGGCGGCCATCTGGGCCTTGACCTGGGCCACGGCGGCGTCCGCGATGGCCACCTGCGACGTCAACCGATCGAAGCTGCTGCGGGAGATGTCGCCGCTCTTCGCCAGGTCGGCGTTCCGCTGAAGCTCCTGCCTGGCCCGGGCCGCCTCCGCCTCGGCCTGCTGCAACGACGCCTGAACCTGGTTGAGCCGGATGCGCGCGTCGCGGTCGTCGAGCTTGACGATCACAGCGCCAGCCTTCACGACATCACCGACCTGGGCCATCGTCTGCACGATCGTGCCGGCCACCTGCGGCGTCACGTCGGAGGACTCGTCGGGGATGAACGTGCCCGTCGCCCGGACCACCAGCGACACCTGGCGCTGCTCGGCCTCGGCGGTCTGCACATCGACGGGGGTGCCGGCGGACGCGGGCGCGGCGGCCGGTGCCGCCTTGGACTCAGGGGTGGACGCGGGCGTGCCGCAACCGGACAGCAGGACAAGGGCCGAGCTCACACACACGAAAAGCTGCTTCAGTCTCATTCGAACCTGGGAACGAGGGACACTCGGGGTGCCGGCGGGACGTCCGCTGGCGCAGTTAGATTGACGACGGGGGCGGGGCCGAAGTTTCACAAGGCCCGCGTCTGCATGATTTTAGCGCGTCCCGGGGGCCCGCCCGAATGCGCCTGACAGTGTCGGGCGGCGATTCCTGTTTGGGGGCCGGAATTTCAGCCCAGAAGGGCGTCCCGGGCCGCCACAACCAGGTCCTGAGCCTCGGCGGCGCTTCCGGCCAGCGCCGTCAGGTGACCCATCTTCCGGCCGGGGCGCGGGAGCGTCTTGCCATACAGGTGGAGCTTCACGTCGCGGAACCGCAGCGCCGCGGCCCAGTTGGGCTCCCCGTCCTGCCAGAGATCCCCGAGCAGGTTGGCCATCGCGGCCGGGCGCACCAGTGCGGGGTTGCCCAGGGGCAGCCCGCACACCGCCCGCACCTGCTGCTCGAACTGGCTCGTGACCGCAGCGTCGAAGGTCAGGTGGCCGGAGTTGTGGGGGCGGGGTGCCAGCTCGTTCACCACAAGCTCCCCGTCCGTGGTCACGAAGAACTCCACGCAGAGCACGCCGACGTACTGGAGCGCGTCCAGGATGCCACGTACGATCTCGGCGGCCCGGGCGGCGATCGGCGCAGGCACGGCGGCCGGCGCCGTGGTTACGTCGAGGATGTGGTTGCTGTGCCGGTTCTCGAAGGGCACGTACTCCGCCGTGTACCCATCCAGGCCCCGTGCGGCGATGACCGATATCTCGGCCTGGAGGCTGACGAACTTCTCGACGACGACCACCTGCCCGCCCACTGCTTCCCAGACAGGCGGAATCTCCGAGGCGGCGCGGATTTTGTGCTGCCCCTTGCCGTCGTAGCCGAACGCCGCGGTCTTGATGACGGCCGGCGTGCCGACCTTCGCCACGGCGGCCTCGAGCTCGGCCAGTGTCGCCGCGGACGCAAACGGCACGGTGGGAAAACCGTGTGCCTGCAGGAACTGCTTCTCGCGGATCCGGTGCTGGGTGATGAACAACGCCCCGGCTCCCGGCCGGACGGGGACGCACTGCTCCACGGCACGGATCGCCTCGACGGGCACGTTCTCGAACTCCAGGGTGACAACCTGCACCGCCTGGGCAAACCGGCCCAGCGCCTCGAGGTCGTCGTAGCCGGCTGTGACTTCCACGTCGGCCACCTGGCCGGTCGGCGTGTCGTCGTCGGGCGACAGCGTGTGCACCCGATAGCCCATGCGCCTGGCGGCAATGGCGAACATGCGGCCAAGCTGGCCGCTGCCCAGGACCCCGATCGTGGCACCGGGCGGGATAATCCTGTCCGCCACGGCGGCCCCGCCGGTCACGGGAGCGAGTCCTGCCGGATCTTCTCGGTCTGCTCGGCGCGGAAGGCGCGGATCTGCTCGCGCAGCTCGGGACGGCTGTTGGCGAGGATCGAGACCGCCAGCAACCCGGCGTTAGTCGCCCCGGCCTTGCCGATAGCCAGCGTGGCCACGGGCACGCCCGCGGGCATCTGGACAATCGAGAGCAGCGAATCGAGCCCGTTGAGCGCCGCGCTCTGCACAGGCACGCCGAGCACGGGCAGGGTGGTGTGGGCTGCCACCATGCCTGGCAGGTGCGCCGCGCCGCCGGCGCCCGCGATGATGACTTCAAGCCCGCGCGTCTCGGCCGTCATCGCGAACTCCGCCATCCACACGGGCGTCCGATGCGCGGAAACGATGTGCCGCTCGCACGGGACACCGAAGCGCTCGAGGGCGTCCACGGCGTGGCGCATGGTGTCCCAGTCGGACGATGACCCCATGATGACGGCGACCAGCGGCGCGGGCGAGGACGGGTGCGTCATGGAAGGAAGGATTGTACCCGTGTAGAGTGACGCCATGCGCGCGTGTTTGCACATGATTTCCACTCACCGGCGGCATCTGACGACGCTCGTGGCGCTGGTGGCACTGCTGCCCACGGCCGGATCCCGTCTCGCAGCCCAGGCACCCACAGCCCTCACGGTTCCCTACCGTCTCTTCACGCTCGATAACGGCCTCACCGTGATCCTCCATCGGGACACCTCCGTGCCGGTGGTTTCGGTGAACGCGTGGTACCGGGTGGGCTCGGCCAACGAGAAGCCCGGCCGCACGGGATTCGCCCACCTCTTCGAGCACCTGATGTTCGAGGGCTCGAAGCACGTCAAGGACGGCGAGTTCGACGGCCTTCTGGAAGCCGCCGGTGGCAGCAACAACGGCACCACCACGAACGACCGCACCGACTACTACGAGGACGTCCCGTCCAACGCGCTCGAGCTTGCGCTCTTCCTCGAGTCGGACCGCATGGGGTATCTGCTCGAGACGATGTCGCCCGAGCGGGTGAACGGGCAGCGCGACGTGGTGAAGAACGAGAAGCGGCAGCAGGTGGACAACCAGCCCTACGGCAAGGCGTCCGAGGCCATCGACGCGCTCCTCTTCCCGCCCGGCCATCCCTACAGCTGGCAGGTCATCGGGTCCATGGATGACCTCTCGGCCGCCAGCTACGCGGACGTGGTGGAGTTCTTCAAGACGTACTACGCCCCGGGCAACGCCAGCCTGGTGGTGGCCGGCGACATCGACCTGGACCGCGCGCAGGCCCTGGTCACGAAGTGGTTCTCGGAGATCCCGAAAGGTGCGGCGGTCGAGCCCCTCACCGTGCCGCAGCCCGTGCTCACCGAGGTGAAGCGGAAGACGATCGCGGACAAGGTCCAGCTCCCGCGACTCTATCTGGCGTGGCTTTCCCCGAAGGAATACGCGCCGGACGATGCCGCACTGACCATTGCGGCGCAGATCCTCTCCGGCGGCAAGGGTGCGCGGCTCGATCGCCGCCTGGTGCATGACACCCAGACCGCGCAGGAGGTCTTTGCCTACCAGGGCGGCATGGCGCTGGCCGGCACATTCCAGATCGTGGCCACGGCCCGGCCAGGCAAGACCATCGCGGAGCTGCAGACCGCGATCGACGACGAGGTCGATCGCCTCCGCCGCACGCCACCCGAGACCGCCGAGATCGAGCGCGCCGTCAACGCGATCGACGCGCAGTTCTACCGGGCGATGGAGCGCGTGGGCAGCTACCGGGGCAAGGCGCTGCAATTGAACCAGTACTTCAACGCCGTCGGTGAGCCCGACTACTTCGCGAAGGACCTGGCCCGCTACCGCGCCGTGACGCCGGCCGACGTGCAGGCCGCCATCGTGAAGCACCTTCCGAAGGACCGCCGCGTGGAGCTGGTGGTGGAGCCGGAGACGGGGCAATGACGCGGCACCTGCGACTCGGAGCCCTGTTGCTCTCGCTCGGACTCGCCGCCGCGGTCGTCAACGGTGCGCAGGCACCTGACCGGACAGCACCAGACCGGACAACGCCGCCCGTTCCCGGCCCGCCCCCCGCACTGAAGGTTCCGGCGATCCAGAAACGGACGCTCACCAACGGCGTGCCCGTCTGGATCATGGAGTCGCACGAGGTCCCGCTCGTCCAGGTGAACCTCGTGGTGCTGGCCGGGAGCGCCGACGACCCGGCCGGACAGTTCGGCCTCGCGAACCTGACCGCCACGATGCTCGACGAGGGTGCGGGTTCTCGATCCTCTATTGAGATTGCCGACACGATTGACGGGCTTGGCGCCACGCTTGCCGCAGCCAGCGCGGTGGACTCATCAGGCGTGCGGCTCAACGTGCCCGTCGGCAAGCTGACGGCCGCGTTGCCCGTGATGGCGGATGTGGCGTTGCGGCCGAGGTTCCCTCCGGCCGACCTGGAGCGCGTGCGTCAGGAACGCCTCACCTCACTGCTGCAGGCCAGGGACGAAGCCGCCTCGCTTGCGGCCCTGGCGTTCTCACGGGCCGTGTTCGGTCCAACGCACCGCTACGGCACCGGCACGATGGGCACAGCGGCCAACGTGAAGGCCTTCACCCGCGAAGACCTTGTGGCGTTCCACTCGACTCGCTACGTGCCGGCCAGGGCCGCGTTCCTTGTCGTCGGCGACGTGAAGCCCGAGACGCTGATGCCGCTCCTGCAGCAGCACTTTGGCACCTGGGCCGGCAAGGGCGCGCCCCGAGCCTCCCTGCCCGTTCCACCGCAGGTCGCGAAGCGCCGCGTGGTCATCGTGGACAAGCCCGGCGCCCCGCAATCACAGATCCGGATCGGCTGGGTGGGCGTGCCGCGGTCCACGGCGGACTTCTTCCCGCTCGAGGTGATGAACACGATGCTGGGCGGATCCTTCACCTCCAGGCTGAACGCCAACCTGCGCGAGGAGCACGGCTACAGCTACGGCGCGTACTCGGCCTTCGACATGCGGCGCGTGGCTGGGTACTTCTCGGCCCAGGCAGGCGTGCAGACGGACAAGACCGCCGAGGCCGTGAAGGAATTCTTCAACGAGTTCGCGCACATCACCACGTTCGAGTCAGCCGAGTTGACGCGCACGAAGAACAACATCGCGCTTGGCTACCCCGCGGAGTTCGAGACGTCGACCCAACTGTCCCGGAAGCTGGAGGACGTGCTGGTGCACCGCCTCGCTGACGACTACTTCGACCGCTACATCGGTCGCGTGCAGGCCGTCACGGGCGAGCAGGTGCAGAAGGCAGCGCTCCGCCACCTGGACGCGTCACGCTTCGTCGTCGTGGTCGTCGGCGACAAGGCAAAGATCGAGGCCGGCCTCGCCGCGCTCAGGCTGGCACCAGCAATCGAGACGATGAGCGTGGACCAGGTCATGGGCGGTCGCTAGCGAGGAGCATCGATGGACACCTACTACCACCCGAAGGATCTGGCGAAGTTCGGCGAGATGGGGACGGAGGCGCCTGAGCTATGGAAGGCATTCAGCGCCTGGTACAACGCGGTGTTCAAGGAAGGCGCGCTGACGGAGCGGGAGAAAGCCCTCATCGCCCTGGCGGTCTCGCACGCCGTGCAATGCCCGTACTGCATCGACGCCTACACGACGGCCAGCCTGGAGAAGGGGTCCACGCCTGAGCAGATGACCGAAGCCGTACACGTGGCGGCGGCCATCAAGGGCGGCGCGGCGCTCGTGCACGGCGTGCAGATGCGGCACCACATCGACAAGCTGTCGATGTAGGCGCCGTCATGGCGCTGCTCACACTCGCCAACTCGCGCAGCCCGCTGGCGGATGCGGCCACCCAGAGGGCCACGCTGGCCGCGCTGCCGCTTTCGCGGTCGTTCGCGGAGGCAGCCGCCTCTGCTGGCCACGCACCTCTTCGCGCCGCACGAGTGGAGGTGCTGCAGATCAATCTCGGCAAGCGCTGCAACCAGGCCTGCCGCCACTGCCACGTGGACGCCGGGCCGGATCGGCCGGAGGTCATGCCAGCGGCGGTCCTCGAGGCATGCCTCACCTTCCTTGACGCGAGCGGCGTGCCGGTCCTGGACGTCACGGGCGGCGCGCCTGAACTCCACCCCGCGTTTCGCGAGACTGTCGTCCGCGCCAGGGAGATGGGCCGTCATGTCATTGACCGCTGCAACCTGACGATCACCCGGTTGCCTGCCTATGCAGACTTGCCGGAGTTCCTGGCCTCGCATCAGGTGGAGGTGACCGCGTCGCTGCCGTCGGTCTCCGCACGCCAGACGGACACGCAGCGTGGGGACGGCGTGTTCGATGATTCAATTGCCGCGCTCAAGCGCTTCAACGAGCTGGGCTACGGCGTGGAAGGCTCGGGGCTCCTGCTCAATCTGGTGACCAATCCTGTCGGCGCGTTCCTGCCGGGCTCGCAGGCGGCGCTCGAAGCCGACTGGAAACGGGAACTGGCTCGACGGCACGGCGTGGTGTTCAACCAGCTCTTCACGATCACCAACATGCCAATCAGCCGCTATCTGGAGTTCCTGATCAACTCAGGCAACCTGGAGAGCTACATGGCGCGACTGACCAGCGCCTTCAACCCGGCAACGGTGGACGGCCTGATGTGCCGCACAACGCTGTCCGTCGGCTGGGATGGGACGCTTTTCGACTGCGACTTCAACCAGATGCTGGAGCTGGGAACCACGGCCGGTGCGCCACGGACCATCTTCGAGGTGAACGCTGCCGCGCTTGAGGGCCGGCCCATCGCCGTCGGCCCCCACTGCTTCGGCTGCACGGCAGGGGCGGGCTCCAGCTGCGGCGGCACGGTGGCGTAGATCGGGAAGGGGTCGTGTTTCGCTAGAATGGAGCTGTGCCAAGGCGATCCAGGCTTTCCCCAAGTCTGATCGCTCACACCGTGCGCATGTCGGATTCATTCGCCCCACACGCCGTCACCCTGCGGCAGCTCCAATACGTTGTCGCGGTCGCGGACCTCGGCGGGTTCGGCCGCGCGGCCGCCGTCTGCCACGTATCGCAGCCGTCCCTGAGCGCGCAGGTCGCCCTGGCGGAGCAGCAACTCCGGGTGCAGGTGTTCGAGCGGAGCCGGCGAGGGATGCGCGTGTCAGCTGCCGGAGGCGTGGTGCTCGAGCGGGCGCGTGCAGTGCTGGCCGCCGCCCGCCAGCTCGAAGACGCGGCGGTGCAGCTCACGGACCCCTTCTCGGGCACGTTGCGCCTCGGGGTGATCCCGACCGTCGGACCGTATCTGCTTCCGGACCTCGTGCCGATCATCCGGGGCGCCTACCCGCGGCTGACGGTCCAGTGGACCGAAGAGCGCACACCTACGTTGGTGCGCATGGTCAATGACGGACAGCTCGATGCGGCGGTCGTGGCGCTCGACGCGGGTCTCGAACACCTGGAGCACCGCCGGCTCTCGTTTGACCCCTTCGTGATTGCCGCGGCGAAGGGCAACCCGGTCGCGACCAACCCCCGCCCGGCCCGACTGAAGGATCTCGACGGACAGGAGGTGCTGCTGCTCGAGGACGGCCACTGCCTGCGCGATCAGGCCCTGAGCCTGTGCGACGCGGCGGGCGCCCGCGAATCGACCTTCCGCGCCACAAGCCTGGGAACCCTGGTGCAGATGGTCGGTGCGGGCTCGTCCGTCACGGTGCTGCCATTGATGGCCGTGCCAGTCGAGAACCGGCGGGGTCAACTGGCGGTTCGCGCCTTCGCCTCGAAGGACTCAGGGCGAACGCTGGTGCTCGCGTGGAGGAAGGGCTCGGCCCTGCGGGAGGCGCTCGCCGCCATCGCCACGGCTCTCCAGAAAGGGCTGCCATCGTGACATCCGCCTTCCGCATCGTGCCCGCAACCGTTCGCGACGTTCCCGCCATCTTCGGGATGATCCGCGCCCTCGCCGAATACGAACGGCTGGCCCACGCCGTGAGCACCTCCGAGGACGCCCTGCGGGAGGTGCTCTTCGGGCCGTCGCCTGCAGCGGAGGTGGTGCTGGGTTACGAGGGCGCGGAGCCTGTCGGCATCGCGATCTTCTTCCACAACTTCTCGACCTTTCTCGGCAAGCGGGGCCTCTACCTCGAGGACCTGTTCGTGAAGCCGGAGTATCGCGGGCGCGGCTATGGACGCCGGCTGCTCGCACACCTCGCGGCGCTGGCCGTCGAGCGGGACTGTGGGCGGATGGAGTGGTCGGTGCTGGACTGGAACGCACCGGCTATCGGCTTCTACAAGAAGCTCGGGGCCGTGCCGATGGATGAGTGGACCGTGTTCCGGCTGACCCGTGACGCGCTGACCGCGCTTGGGGCCGTCAGGGATTGATCGGCTCGGTCGATGGGATCTTCCCAGTCGGCGCAATGAGGCTGACGAGCAGGCCCACAGCTACCACAACCACCGCCCCCACGACGTTGTGCCAGAGGAAGGCGACCTTCGTGAAGGCCGCCACCCAGGCCACAGAGCCCATGCCCGCGAGCAGGCCCACGAACGCGCCGTGGCCGCTGGCGCGCTTGAAGCCGATGGCCAGGATGAACACCCCCAGAATCGAGCCGTAGAAGAACGAACCGAAGCGGTTCACGACCTCGATGAGTGACCCCAGCTCCGCGGCGTAGACCGCCACCGCCGCCGCAAAGATCCCCCAGCCCACCGTCGCCACTCGGGAGACCATCAACAGGTGCGCGTCCTCACCATCGGGGCGCACGAAGCGCCTGTAGAAGTCGATAACGGTGGCCGTCGAGAGGGACGACAGCTCGGCGGCGATGGTGGACATCGCGGCGGCGAGGATCGCGGCGATGAGCAGCCCGACCAGGCCGACCGGCACCTTCGTCAGGATGAACGTCGGAAACACGAAGTTGACGTCATTGAAGGCCGCGTCGCCCGTGGATTGTCGGATCAGCCCGACCGCACGGTCACGTACGGCCTTGGTATTCGTCTCGCTGAGGCGGAATACCGCAGCCGCCTCACGTTCGACCGCGTCGCCCTTGTCCCTGGCGTGCGCCAGCGTTGTGGCTGCTTTCCGCCTCGCATCGGCCGCCGTCGAGTACTCCTGCTCCAGGGCGGCGTACTCGGCCGCGCGCGGGCCCGAGCGCATCTCGGCCTCATGCACCGGGTTGAAGATCATCGGGGGCGGCGTGAAGAGATAGAAGGCGAAGAGGCCCACGCCCACGAGCAGCACCAGCGCCTGGAGCGGGATCTTCCAGTAGGCGCTCATCAGCAGCGACGATCGCGCCTGGCCCACGGACTTCGCGGTCAGATATCGCTGCACCTGGCTCTGGTCCGTTCCGAAGTAGGAACAGAAGAGAAACAGCGCGGCGATGGTGCCGGACCAGAACGTGTACTGGTTGGTGAGGTCGAAGCTGAAGTCGAACGTCTGCAGGCGCCCGACGCTGCCGGCAATGTGCAGCGCATCGGCAATGCCGACGTCCTTGGGTAGGCCCATCACCAGCACGACGGCCGCTCCGATCAGCCCTCCGACGATGAGATACATCTGCTTGACGTCGGTCCACGTCACCGCCTGCACGCCGCCGAACATGGTGTAGACGATGGTGGGCACGGCTGTCAGCAGGACGGTGGCAGGCACGCTGACGCCGAGCACGGTCGAGAGGACGATCGCCGGCGCCGAAATCACCACACCGAGCGACATGCTCCGCGAGAGGAGAAACAGCAGGCTGGTGAACGCGCGCGTCTTCAGGTCGAACCGGCGCTCGAGATACTCGTAGGCGGTGAACACCCGCGCCTTGTGGAAGAACGGCACGAGCGTGACCGAGAGAATGATCATCGCGACCGGCAGCGCGTAGTAGTACTGCAGGAAGCGCATGCCGTCGGTGTAACCCTGCCCGGTGGTGCCGATCATCGTGATCGCGCTGAGCTGAGTGGCCATCACGGACAACCCCACCGCCCACCAGGGAAGGCTCCGGCTGGCCAGCAGGAACCCTTCCAGCTCATGACTGTTCTTCGTCATGCGCAGGCCGTCCCACACCATCCAGACAAGGTAGAGCGCGATGATCGTCCAGTCGATCGGATGCATGGGGCCGCTAGCTGAAGTAGCGCTGGAAGGCGAAGAGCGCGGCGAGCACCAGCAGCCACACGACCACGACGCGGCCGTACGGCGGCTGCGGCTCCACGTCGGCGTCAGGTGCGGTCACGCGGGCCAGTATATTTCCGGCTGCGGCCGCGTGCCTGTTTCCTACGGCCGGCCGGAGAGCCAGTTCGTCATCAGGGTCTTCGACAAGTCCGGTGCCACCGGATCCGGCTCGACCGTCCAGATCGCGGCAGGGGCGGCGCCGAATGTGGCTCCCAGCCGCTGGAAGCGCCCTCGTCTTGCCACGAGGATCGACACCGTGTCGCCCGGCTTGTACTGCTCCAGCATCGAGCTGAGCTGGTCGGCCTGGACGCGGAAGTCGTCGATACCGACGATCTCGTCGTCCACGTTGAGACCCGCCGCATAGGCCGGGGTTCCCCGGTGCACCTGGCTGACGAGCAACCGACCGCCCTCGGTCCGGGTCACGCCACCGAGGTGCGCCTTGGGTCCATCCTTCTCCCCGTCCTTCGGTGGCTCAAGCGGCTTGAAGCGAAGGCCCAGCGCCGCGAGGGCTCGCGCGTAGTCGAGTTCAGCCACGCCCGACACGCCTTGCTCCCAGAAGTCCGCCAGGCTTGCGCCGGCCACTTGCTCCGCAACGGCCTGAAACTCCTGCTGGGTGTAGCCGTGCGTTCCTGAATAGAGGCCGTAGGCGGTCCGCATGACGTCGTCCAGCGACTTCGCACCCTTCGTCACGTCGCGGATCCGCGCATCCAGCAGCCACGCGAGCACATAGCCCTTCGTGTAGTAGCTGATGGCCACGTTCGGAGAGTTCTCGTCCGGGCGGTATTGACGCACCCAGGCGTCGTAGGAGGACATCTCGACGGCCTGGATCTGACGGCCGGGCGTGGTCTGCAGCGTCTTCACCGTCTCCGAAAGCGACCCCAGATACTCCTTCTGGTCCGCCAGCCCAGCGCGATGGACGGCGAGGTCGCCGTAGTAGTCGGTGATGCCCTCCACCACCCAGAGGCTGCGCGTGGCGTTCTCGCGCTCGTAGTCGAAGGGACCCAGCTCAGCCGGCCGCAGCCGCTTCACATTCCAGGCATGGAAGAACTCGTGGCTGGCCAGCTGCAGCCACGCGACGTAGGCCTTCCGGGTGCGGGTGGCCCAACGGGAGGTCATCAGCACGGAGGAACTGGCATGTTCCAGCCCGCCACCGGCCTCCGTGATCATGTTGAAGAAGAGGTAGCGCTCGTAGGGCAGGGCGCCCCACATGCGCCGGTGCTCCAAGACGACCTTCTCAAGGTCGCGGGCCGCCTGAGCGCCGTCGAATACGCCGGCCTCCCCGACGTTGACGAGCGCGTGGGGCTTGCCGTCCACGACGAACTCGTGGACTGCGGGATTACCCAGCACCATCGGGCTGTCCACCAGCGTGTCGTAGTCGGGCGCCCGGAAGCGATGGGCCGAACCCGCGACGGCCGGCAACGTCGTGCGCGCCTGCGTCCAGCCATCAGGGAGGACCACCTCCACCTCGTGCGGCCGCGACAGCCCGCCGACCAGCGTCAGGAAGGTGGGTGCCCCGTTGACGAGAGCAAAGTCGGCGTCGACCCAGTTGGTGCGCACCGACATCTCCCGCCCGTAGACGCGGTATGTCAGGTTCACGGTCGCGGCCCCGCCGGTCTGGACGCGCCAGCGGTTCTTCGCCGACTTTTCAACAGCCAGTCCGGCCCCGGTCGGGGTGCGCGCGACCAGCGCCTCTACGTGGCGGGCGTACTCCCGCACCAGGTAGGACCCGGGGGTCCATACGGCCATCATCAGCTCGACCGACGCGGCACCTCCCGTCGGGATCGAGGCACTCACCTCAATGTAGTGGGTGTACGGGGCTGGAAAGCCGAGGGAGTAGCGAAGCGGTTCCAGGTTCTGGGCCTCGGCCACGTGTGGGATGGTCATCAGGGTATGGGCGATCAGCCAAATTGCTCTATGCCTGACATAGAGCTCCGATTATCCAGCAACAGGGCCATCGCCGATTACGGCGCAGGTTGCGCCATTTTGTAACCCGAAGATACAATCTCGCGACCTCAGATCGGTTCCGATCAGGTTTCCAAAGGAGTCACGGCGTTGGATCACGCGTCCACGATCGGGCACTCGGCACACGGTGAACACGGGCACGCGCACGCCCACGCCGAGCCGAGCTTCCTTAGCAAGTACGTCTTCTCGTTGGACCACAAGGTCATCGGTGTGCAGTACACCGTCACCTCTCTGGTCTTCCTGATGTTCGGGTTCATCCTGATGATGCTGATGCGGTGGCAGCTTGCCTACCCGGGTCAGCCGATCCCGTTTGTCGGGAACCTGCTGGGCATGGCCAACGCGCCTGGCGGCATCATGCTCCCCGAGTTCTACAACCAGCTCGGCGCCATGCACGGCACCATCATGGTGTTCCTGGGTGTGGTGCCGCTGGCCGTGGGCGGCTTCGGTAATTACGTGATGCCGCTTCAGATTGGCGCGCCGGACATGGCGTTCCCCCGCCTGAACATGGCCAGCTACTGGCTGTATTTCCTGGGCGGCGTGGTCATGCTCGTCAGCTTCGGGATGCCTGGTGGCGCGGCCAACTCCGGCTGGACGGGTTACCCGCCGCTTTCCAATTTCGCCACCATC
Source organism: Vicinamibacterales bacterium (assembly GCA_040081715.1). Lineage (GTDB taxonomy): Bacteria > Acidobacteriota > Vicinamibacteria > Vicinamibacterales > UBA2999 > CANKJK01. The sequence continues at coordinate 80,763 of JBEBFY010000008.1, forward strand.
GGCCAGACGGTCTGGCTGGGCGGCATGGCGCTGCTGATCTTCTCATCGCTGCTGGGCTCGGTGAATTTCATCACCACCATCGTCCAGCTGCGCGCCCCGGGACTCACCTGGTGGCGGCTGCCCTTCTTCGTCTGGGCGCAGTTCGTCACGTCATTCCTGCTGCTGCTGGCCTTCCCGGCCCTGCAGGCCGCCGCGTTTCTACAGGTCATGGACCGGGTCTTCGGCACCAGCTTCTTCATGCCGAGCGGCCTCGTCTACGGCGGCAAGGTGGTCGCGGGCGCTGGCGGCGGCAACCCGCTGCTCTGGCAGCACCTGTTCTGGTTCCTGGCGCACCCCGAGGTCTACGTGCTGATTCTTCCGGCGATGGGCATCGTCGTGGAGATCATGACGAACAACACGCGGAAGCCGATCTGGGGCTACAAGCTGATGGTCGGCTCGATCGCGTTCCTGGGTTTCACGTCCTTCATCGTGTGGGCGCACCACATGTTCCTCACGGGTATGGGCACCACGATCAGCACGTTCTTCCAGACCACGACGATGATCATCTCGATCCCGTCGGTCATCATCCTGAGCGCGCTTTTCCTCTCGCTCCACGGCGCCTCCATCCGCTACAACACAGCGATGTGCTTTGCCCTGGCCTTTCTGCCGATGTTCGGCATCGGTGGCCTGACGGGACTGCCGCTGGGCCTCTCCTCCTCGGACATCCCCCTCCACGACACGCTCTACGTGATCGGCCACTTCCATTACGTGGTGGCGCCGGGCACGGTGTTCGCGCTCCTGGCGGGCGTCTACTACTGGTACCCGAAGGTGACCGGGCGGCTGATGAACGAGACGCTCGGAAAACTCCATTTCGCCGGGTCGTTCATCTTCATGAACGGCATCTTCATGCCGATGTTCATCCAGGGCCTGGCGGGCATGAACCGGCGCCTCTACGACGGCGGCGCCCAGTACGCCCACGTGAAGGACGTGCTCCACTGGAATGCGTTCATGTCCTGGTCGGCGTGGGGCCTGGGCCTGTTCCAGCTCTTCTTCATCGTCAACTTCTTCATGAGCCTGAAGACGGGCAAGCGGGCCGGATCCAATCCGTGGGAGGCCACCACCCTCGACTGGGTGGCCACCTCGTCGCCGCCACTGGCACACGGCAACTTCGACAAGACGCCGACGGTGTACCGCGGGCCGTACGACTACAGCCTGCCGGGCGCCAAGGCCGACTTCACTCCCCAGACACAGGAAAAGGCGTAGGAGGACATCATGGACATCGAAATCCCCTACTCCGTCGAAGAGCGTCCGGATACGGGCCTCACCAGCCCGAAGCTCGGCATCTGGCTGTTCCTCGCGTCCGAAGTCATGCTCTTCGGGTCGCTCTTCTCCTCCTACGTGCTGCTGCGGAGCGGCGCCGAGTTCTGGCCAACCCAGTCGGACATCGTCAACATCCCGCTGGCCACGCTCAACACCGCCGTCCTCATCTCCTCGTCGGTCACGATGGTGATGGCGTGGGCGTCACTCAAGCTCAACAACTTCGCCAGGTACAAGCTCTATATGGGGCTGACGTTCCTGGCGGGCGTGGGCTTCCTGGTCATCAAGACCATCGAGTACGCGGAGAAGTTCGAGCATCACTACTACCCCTCGACCAACAACTTCATCGGCATCTACTTCATGCTGACGGGTCTGCACGCGATCCACGTGATCGGTGGCATGCTGGTGAACGGGTTCCTCTGGGGGCCGGGCGCGAAGATGTGGAAGACCGAACCGGAAAAGTTCGTCAACCGCGTGGAAGTGGCCGGGCTCTACTGGCACTTCGTCGACCTGGTGTGGATCTTCCTGTTCCCGGTTCTGTACCTCCTGTAGGAGTCCGAGACGTCCATGTCCCATTCACACGAAGACATCCACAAGACCATCCGCTCGTATGTGATGGTGTTCGTCGCGCTGCTGATCCTGACGGGAGTCACGGTCGGCGTGTCCTACATCCACCTCGAATCCATCGGCGAACGCGTCGCGCTGGCGCTCGTGGTGGCCGGTATCAAGGCGTCGCTCGTGGCGCTCATCTTCATGCACCTCAAGGCCGAGCGTTCGCTCATCTACTACTCGCTTGCGCTGACCGCCGTGTTCCTCGTCGTCGCCTTCGGCCTTCCGCTGTGGACCGAGAGCGACAAGATCGTGGGCACCACGCACAAGGTCTGGGATGCCGGCGTCCAGGTGCCGGCTATGCCGGGTCACGCCGAGGCCGCGGCTGGTGAGCACGGGGAAGGGCACTGAGATGTCGCTCCGGTTCTTTCACGTGTTCTTCATCACGGTGTCGGTGCTGATGGCCCTCGGTGTGGGTGGCTGGTCCGTCAACGCGTGGCAGGGCGATGGCGCCTCGCGGTGGCTCACACTCGCCACGGTGTGCTTTGCGGGTGCGGCCGGCCTCTCCGTCTATGGAAGCCGTTTTCTCAAGAAGACGCGGGCACTCGGCCTGGCGGCTGTGCTGCTGGCCGTGCTGTTGGGCCTGCCTCAGGACGCGCAGGCCTGCCTCGCGTGCATCGGCACCTCCCAGTCGCCCATGCAGTCGGGCATGAACATCGGCATCATGGCGCTGCTCGGAGTCATCGGCGTGATGCTCGTCTGTTTCGCATCGTTCTTCGTCTATCTGGCGCGCCGGGCTCGCTCCATGGCTGCGCTTCGAACCCAGGAAGGGAGCATCTAGATGCTGGAACTGCTCGGGCTGCCGCCGCAGGCGTCGGCCCACGCCGCTGAGATCGACAACATCATCGGTCTGCTGCACTGGCTGATGGCCGTGCTGTTTGTCGGCTGGGGACTCTTTTTCATCTACACGCTCATCCGCTTCCGGAAGGGCGCCAACCCGGTGGCGAACCACGCCGGGATCAAGGCGAGCTGGTCCAAGCCGCTCGAAGCGGCGGTCGTGGCCGTGGAAGTCATCATTCTGGTGTTCTTCTCGATTCCGGCCTACAGCGCCCGCGTCACCGGTTTCCCCGACGGGAGCCAATCCACTGAAGTGCGCGTGGTCGCCGAGCAGTTCGCGTGGAATGTCCACTACCCCGGCGCGGATGGCCTCTTCGGCAAGACCGATATCCGTCTCGTCTCGTCGGACAACCCAATGGGACTGGACCGCAAGGATCCGGCCGCCAAGGATGACGTCACCACAATCAACCAGTTCAATATGCCGGTGGATAAGCCTGTGCTGGTGCACCTCACCAGCAAGGATGTGATTCACAGCTTCGGCCTGCCGCAGATGCGCGTGAAGCAGGACGCGATCCCCGGCATGGTGCAGCCCGTGTGGTTCACGCCGACCAGCACCGGCGAATGGGAAATTGCGTGTTCCCAGCTCTGCGGCCTGGGCCATTACCGCATGCGCGGGTTCTACACCGTGCAGACCGCCGCCGCCTACGCGGCGTGGCTGGCCGAAGAGGCGAAGGGCATTCCGCAGTAGCTGTTGCGCGGGCCGGGCCTATCTTTGCGGCCCGGCCCAGCGTTCGCGAAAGGCCTTCTGCGCTGCTGTCAGCGTCCGGCCAGTTCGCTCGACCGGCAGCACGCCCGCGGGTGGCCCGGTTGGCGCTCCGGCCCGCGACACACCGCGCGTCTCCCGCAGGGTGAAACCGGCGGGTTCTAGCAGCAGGCCGAAGTCCGGCAGTTCGCTGCCGAAGACGTAGCGGTTCATGAAATTCTGCGCGAACGCGACGTCGCCGCTGACCTCGGCCAGCGCGTCCTGCACATCGATGTTCTCGTAGGGCCGTGGGACATACCCTGGGTCTCCGTTCACGGCGCCGAACCGCTGCCAGAGCGTCCGCATCAGGTGGTCCAGCGTGACCCGGTGGTTTGATCGCACCCGGAGGTGCAGGTCGAGGGCCAGCGCGATGGTCTCGCCCCAGGTGTAGTACGAGAGGAACTCGCCGTCGACCGCCGCCCGCCGGTCCGGCGGCGCGCCGTCCACCTGCGGAGCGAGACGGCTCATCTCGATGACGGACCGGTGCTGCCTGGCACGGCTCCGCGTGACGGTGTCGATCGCATTTCCCAGGCCGGCTGCCAGTGCTTCCACTGGGACGACCCCTGCCCGGGTTGTCAGCAATCGGCCGTAGTAATTGGTGACGCCCTCTCCCAGCCACAACTCGCCCGCGACGTTTTCCCGCTCGAAGTCAAAAGGTTCCAGTGACCGCGGCCGGATGCGCTCGATGTTCCAGGCGTGAAACACCTCGTGAGCGGCTTTCTCGACGAGGTCGGCCCGGGTCGCGGCAATCGTCCCGCTCGACGTCAGGACACTGCTGTTGCGGTGCTCCATGCCGTCACCGCTGGCATGCGGCAGGAAATCGGCGATGAACGTGTACTCGGGCGATTCAAAGGCGGGCAGGCTTCCGAACACGGCGTGCGCCTCTCCCGTGACCGCGGCGAGGTCCCGGGCATAGGCATCGGCGTCGGCCGCGGTGCCCGTGTCGTGCAACGCCAGCCGGAAGGTCGCGGTGCGACTGCCGTCCGAGAGGGTGAAGCTGCGGGTCGAAAACACGGAGAGCTCCGCGGGGCTGTCCATCAGGTACTGCAGGTTCGGGGCAGTGAAGCTCAAGGGTGTCCCGCCCGGGAGGAGCTGTGTCGCGGCCTGCCAGGCTGAGCCGGCTGGCGGATCGAACGACACACGCACGGACCTGCGATCCAGGCCCTTCGCCCACACGAGGGCCGCGGGCATGTTGATGTGGGCATGGCTGGCGTCCACAGCGAGGTACGTGCCGTCCAGACGGTCGCCCCGCACGCGATAGCTGACATGGACGGTGGCCGGGTGTTCAGGCACCGTCCAGCCCTGCGCATCCGGAGCGCTCACAACGAGGGGACGGCCGCCATCTCCGGTGACCTGCAGATGACTGACACCGCGGATGAAGTCGTGCAGCGCGTAGCGGCCCGGGGAGGCCCGGCTCATGCGCAGTTCCAGGGGAGCCGGCGGGAGGTCGCTGAGGGTCACGTCGACGGTGAGCCAGCGTCCGGCAGGTTCCGGGATCGCGATGCGGTACTCAATCGGCGCAGCGGGATCGCCCGCCGGAACCAGCACGGCACCCAGGAGCCCCAGAGCCGCGACGGTACAGGCCACGCCTCGCCATCGCGAGAGCGTCGCGATCCTCCATCCGGCGACCATCCTCGTTAGGATACGCTTCCTCCCGGTCCTCCGATGGAAACCCTCCGCGCACGCCTGAAGGAACTGTTCAGCCTGTTGAGCCTGGGACGGCTCGATGTGCCAGACGGGCTGCTGGATCGCCAGGCCGCCTACGCCCTGAACGGTCAGGCGTACGAAGTGCTGCTGGGCCGCAGCGCGGACGATCCGCTCGTGCGTCTGATCGCGCGGGGTCCGGCCGGCTACCGGTTCGCCGCGCAGGCGTTGATTCGTGCCCTCGGCAAACCCACGCTGGTGATCGAGCGCTGGGAGGATGCCCAGGCCGTCATTGAAGTGGCCGGGCGGTTGAGCGGCACGCTTCGGGGCTCGTCAGAGACGATCGACTGCCCGGTGACGCTTCACTTGACGACCACACCCTCGGCGGGCATCGCCACCGCGGCCGTCACGATTGATCCGCGCGTGCTCGCGCGCATTGATCAGGCACGCGCGCTCAGCTAGAAGTTGAACAGGTCGTCGAAGGCCTTCCGGGCGCTGTCCGGCCGGGGCGCGGTGGTTTCCCGCTCGACGGTGGTTCGCGCGCTGTAGAAGGCGCACGCATTCCGCTCGCCCTTCGGTGAGACGCGCGCCGTTACCGCCGGCTCCGCGCACTCGAAGCGGCTACCTGAGTCAAACGAGGTGCACTGCGCACACGTGTGGAGATCGCAGCCGCACTTGGCACATCGGCTGAGCAGCCCGACCTCCTCGGTCACGGCTGTGCCGCACTGGGAGCAGCGGACCACCTCGCGGAAGTCGAGCGTCTGCACCGACTTCATGCCGTCTCTCGTGAAACGGCGTGCACCCGCGGGCGCTCCGGGCTCCTGAGGCTTCCTGACTTGCGCCGGGCGCTCCGGACGATTTCGAGGCTCGTCCTGGTAACCGCGCAGGCGGTACTTGCGATCACTCATGCATTTGTGGAAAGGGGAAACACACTCAGTGTAGCCTTGAGCCAAACGCAGCCACAAACTCCTTGTTTTAGGCCTGCTTTGTGCAGCATTGAGCCTTTTTTCACATTGTGGTAGAAAGGAAAGGCTCGATGCAGATATTCCATCGCTCGGCGAACACCATCTCGAAGGTCAGCATCTTCGGGGCGTTGTTCATTGTGGCCGGCCTCATCTGGCTGGTGATGACCTTCAACCGGTCGTCCTACGTCACCGGCGCCCAGGTCGTCCGTGAACAGCCCGTGCAGTTCAGCCACCAGCACCACGTGCAGACGGTCGGCCTCGACTGCCGGTACTGCCATACCTCGGCGGAAACATCGGCCTTTGCCGGCATCCCGCCAAGCAAGACCTGCATGAACTGCCACTCCCAGATCTGGTCCACCAGCCCGTATCTCGAGCCGGTGCGATCGAGTGTGCGGGAGGACCGTTCCCTGCGCTGGCGCCGGGTGCACGACCTGCCGGACTTCGCGTACTTCAACCACAGCGTGCACGTGAAGAAGGGCGTGGGCTGCGAAACCTGTCACGGCCGCGTGGACCAGATGCCGCTGATGCTCCAGGAGAAGTCGCTCCAGATGGAGTGGTGCCTGGAGTGCCACCGCGCGCCGGCGAAGTACCTGCGGCCCCGGTCGGAGATCTACACGATGGGCTATCGCCCGGCCGAGGCCCAGTCCGTTCTCGGACCGCGGCTGGTCCGGGAGTACCACGTGAACCCACGCACGAGCTGTTCGGCATGTCACCGATGAACCACGACCACACCGCGGCGGACAGCCAGACACCGGCAGCCGTGTCAGGAACGGACCTGACGCCACTCAGAAACAAGCTCGCGGGTACCCGTGGCCGCCAGTACTGGCGGAGCCTTGAGGAAGTGGCCGGCACGCCGGAGTTCGCGGAGTACCTGCACCGGGAATTTCCCGAGAACGCCTCGGAGTGGCTGGACCCAAAGGGCCGGCGCGGCTTCCTGAAGCTGATGGGCGCCTCGCTGGCACTGGCCGGCGTCTCCGCATGCACCCGCCAGCCCGCCGAAAGCATCGTCCCCTACGTCCGCCAGCCGGAAGAGCTGGTGCCGGGCAGGCCCCTGTTCTACGCCACGGCGATGCCGCTCGGCGGCGCCGGTCTGGGCCTGCTGGTGGAGAGCCACGAGGGACGCCCGACCAAGATCGAGGGTAATCCCGACCACCCGTCGAGCCAGGGCGCGACGGACATCTTCGCGCAGGCCACTATCCTCGAGCTGTACGACCCGGACCGGTCACAGACGGTCACGCACATGGGCGACATCCGCCCGTACGCGGCCTTTGTCGCCGCCATGCGCGGTGTGCTGGACGCGCAACAGGCCAGGCAGGGCGCGGGCCTTCGCATCCTCACGGAAACGGTCGCCTCGCCCACGCTGGCCTGGCAGATTCGCGAGTTCCTGACGCGATTTCCGGCGGCCAGGTGGGTGCAGTACGAACCGGTGGGCCGTCACACGGCTCGCGAAGGCAGCCGCCTGGCGTTCGGCGAGCACGTCGACGCCCAGTACGCCGTCGAGAAGGCGGATGTGCTCCTCTCCCTCGACGCGGACTTCCTCGCCAGCGGTCCGGACGCCCTGCGGCATGCGCGCGCCTTCGCGGCGCGGCGGCGCGCCGCCGGCCCCGACGCCCGGATGAACCGGCTGTACGCGGTTGAGAGCACGCCGACCAACACCGGCACGCGGGCGGACCACCGGTTGGCGCTCAAAACATCACAGGTGGAGGCCTTCACCCGCGCCCTCGCTGGCGCGCTCGGCGTCGCCGGCGTGAAAAGCACGGACGCGCCAGCCGAGGCCAGGGCCTGGCTGCAGCCCCTGGCGGCCGATCTGAAGGCCGCCTCCGGGCGGTCGCTCGTGGTGGCTGGCGACGCCCAGCCGCCGATCGTGCACGCCATCGTGCACGCCATCAACGAGGCGCTCGGCAACGTCGGCACCACGGTCACCTACACCCGGCCGGCCGAAGCGCAGTCCGTGGATCAGTTCTCCGCCATCGCCGCGCTGACAGCCGATATGAAGGCCGGCAAGGTCGATGCGCTGCTGATCCTCGGCGGCAACCCGGTGCAGATGGCGCCCGCGGATCTCGATTTCACGGCCGCCCTCGCACCTGTGGCGCTGCGGATTCACCACGGCCTCTACGAGAACGAAACGGCGGCCCAGTGCCACTGGCACATCCCGGAAGCCCACTTCCTGGAAACCTGGAGCGACGTGCGGGCGTTCGACGGCACCGCCACGATCATGCAGCCGCTCATCGCGCCGCTCTACCACGGCAAGTCGGCGCACGAAGTACTGACGGCCTTCACCGACCGGACAGAACGCACCAGCTACGAGATCGTCCGCGAGTTCTGGGCACAACAGTCGAGCCTTGCCACTGTGTCCGCCACGACGGCGGCACCGGCCGAGACGTCTGCAGCCGCTGTTGCGGCTGCCACGACGGCACCGGTCGCGGGCGTGCCCGCCCCTGCGACAACGGCACCAGCGGGGTCAGGCGCCGTCGCGGGCGCCATCGCGGCACCGGCTGGCGCACCGGTTGCCGCATTCCCGACACCGGCGGTCTCGCCTTTCGATCGGGCCTGGCGCCGGTGGCTGAACGATGGCGTGATCCCGAACAGCGCCTACGCCGCGCGACTGCTGACCGTGCTCAAGGGCTTCGACACGGCCCCGACCCCGGCCTCGACCGGCATGGAAGTCGTGTTCCGGCCGGACCCGACGATCTACGACGGCCGGTTTGCCAACAACGCCTGGCTGCAGGAACTGCCCAAGTCGCTGACGAAGCTGACCTGGGACAACGCCGCCCTCATCGCCCCGGCCACGGCCGAGCGCCTGCAGGTGGTCGATGGCGACATGGTGGAGATCGCGGCGGGCACGCGACGGCTCCACATACCCGTCTGGGTGGCGCCGGGTCATGCCGCGGACGTCCTGACGCTGCACCTCGGCTACGGCCGCACGCGGGCCGGCAAGGTGGGCACGGGCATAGGCTTCGACGTGAACGTGCTGCGCGCCTCGGCGACGCCCTTCATCCTGACCGGCGTGCAGGTCCGGAAGTCGGGCGAGACGTACCCGCTCGCCTGCACGCAGGATCACTGGTCCCTCGAAGGGCGCGACCTCGTGCGCGTGGCGACGAAGACCGAGTTCGAGCACAACCCCCTGTTCGCCAAGGGGGCCCACGCCGGCAAGAAGCTCCTCTCGATGTACGAGCCCCACAAGTACGAGGGGCACGCGTGGGGCATGACCATCGACCAGAACGTGTGCACGGGCTGCAATGCCTGCGTGGTGGCGTGCGTGGCCGAAAACAACATTCCCGTGGTCGGCAAGGACCAGGTGATGAACGGCCGCGAGATGCACTGGCTGCGCATCGACCGCTACTACAGCGGCGACATTGACGCGCCGGACACCTACTTCCAGCCGATGCCCTGCCAGCACTGCGAGGAGGCGCCCTGCGAAGTGGTGTGCCCGGTCGCGGCCACGACGCACAGCGACGAAGGCCTGAACGACATGGTCTACAACCGCTGCGTCGGCACGCGGTACTGCTCGAACAACTGCCCTTACAAGGTGCGGCGATTCAACTTCCTGCTCTACCAGGACTTCGAGACCCCGCAACTGGCGCTCCAGCGCAATCCGGACGTCACGGTCCGGAGCCGAGGCGTGATGGAGAAGTGCACATACTGCGTGCAGCGCATCAACCACGCCCGCTCCGAGGCGATCCGCGAGGACCGGACGATTCAGGACGGCGAGGTGCTGACCGCCTGCCAGTCGGTGTGCCCGACCGAGGCCATCGTGTTCGGTGACATCAACGACCCGGCCAGCAAGGTGTCGAAGGCCAAGGCGAGCACGCTCAATTACGGCCTGCTCGACGAGCTGAACACCAAGCCGCGAACGACCTACCTGGCCATCGTCCGGAATCCGAACCCCGCGCTGGAGCCGGCCACGGCGCCCGAACCAACGCATGGGGGGCACGGCTGATGGCTGACGCACTGCACGGCGCCCACACCGAGCCGGCCGGCCGCGTCAGCCCGCCGGTCATCGAGCCGGGGCACTCGTTCGAATCGGTCACCGACTCGATCAGCGCCATCGTCCTCACGCACCAGCCCACGCGGGGCTGGTGGGTCGGACTCGGCATCGGCTTCCTGCTCTTCTGCGGACTGATTCTGTCGCTGTTCAAGCTGGTGACGGTCGGCACCGGCATCTGGGGCAATAACGTCCCGGTCGCATGGGCGTTCGACATCATCAACTTCGTGTGGTGGATCGGCATCGGCCACGCCGGCACGCTGATCTCCGCGATTCTGCTGCTGTTCCGGCAGCAGTGGCGGACGTCGATCAACCGTTTCGCCGAGGCGATGACGCTCTTCGCCGTGGCGAGCGCCGCCATCTACCCGCTGTTCCACACAGGCCGGCCCTGGCTGGCGGCCTTCTGGCTGTTCCCGTATCCCAACACGATGGGCCTGTGGCCGCAGTTCAGGAGCCCGCTGATCTGGGACGTGTTCGCGGTATCGACGTACGCAACCGTGTCCGCGATGTTCTGGTTCGTGGGCCTGATCCCCGACCTCGCGACGCTCCGCGATCGCGCGACGGGGCGCGTGTCGCGCTTCATCTACGGTGCGCTGGCCCTGGGCTGGCGCGGCTCGGCCATGCACTGGCACCGGTACGAGACGGCCTACCTGCTGCTCGCCGGCCTCTCGACACCACTCGTGCTCTCCGTGCACACGGTGGTGAGCTTCGACTTCGCTGTCTCGCAGCTGCCGGGCTGGCACGCCACGGTGTTTCCGCCCTACTTCGTGGCGGGCGCGATCTACTCGGGCTTCGCGATGGTGCTGACCCTCGCCATCCCGCTGCGGAAGTTCTACAAGCTTGAAGGCTTCATCACCATGCGCCATATCCACAACATGGCGAAGGTGATGCTGGTGACCGGGCTCATCGTCTGCTACGGCTACATGAACGAGGCGTTCTTCGCCTGGTACTCCGGCAACCAGTTCGAGCAGTACATGATGATGAACCGCATGGCCGGGCCCTATGCGGTCTTCTACTGGACCCTCATCGCGATCAACGCCGTGATGGTGCAGGCGTTCTGGTTCCGCAGGATCCGCGACAACGTGGGCCTGCTCTTCGTGCTGGCTCTGCTCGTCAACGTCGGCATGTGGCTCGAACGGTTCGTGATCATCGTCACAAGCCTCCACCGCGACTTCCTGCCCTCGTCGTGGGACATGTACACGCCCACGCGCTGGGACTTCACGATGTTCTTCGGCACGATCGGGCTCTTTATCTGCCTGCTGTTCCTCTTTATCCGGTTCCTGCCGATGATCTCGATCTTCGAGATGCGGACGCTGGTGCCTGAAGCCGAGGTCCGCGAGGACGAACTGGAGGGGCTGTGATCTACGGACTCGTGGCGGAGTTCGACGAACCGACGACCCTTGTGGGCGCCGCACGGCGCGCCTACGCCGCCGGCTACCGGAAGATGGACGCCTACTCGCCCATCCCCATCGAAGGGCTTCACGAGGAACTCGGCTTCCACTCCACGCGGCTGCCGCTCATCGTGCTCATCGGCGGACTGGTGGGCCTGTGCGCCGGCTACGGGCTCGAGTACTGGTCCTCGGTAATTGCCTACCCGATGAACATCGGCGGCCGGCCGCTGCACTCCTGGCCGTCCTTCATCCCGGTGGCGTTCGAAACCACGATTCTCGGCGCGGCACTTTCGGCCGTGCTCGGCATGCTGGCGCTCAACGGGCTGCCCGAGCCGTACCACCCGATCTTCAACGCGCCCCGTTTCCGCATGGCCTCGCGGCACGCCTTCTTCCTGTGCATCGAGTCCAAGGATGCGCAGTTCGACCGCGACGCGACCGAGGCGTTCCTGAAGAGCCTTCAGCCGCAGGAGGTGACCGAAGTTGACTGGTAACGCCGGTCGCGTGCTGTGCCTGTCGGCAGTCGTCGTGGCCTCAGCCGTCCTGGGCGCGTGCCGCCAGGACATGCACGACAATCCGCGCTTCGAGCCCCTTGAGGCCTCGACGTTCTTTGCCGATGGCCGTTCGCAGCGGATGCCCGTGCCCAACACCGTGGCACGCGGCACCGTGCACACCGACGAGCAGCTCTACACGGGCAAGATCGGCGGCCAGCTGGCGGACACGCTGCCGGTGGCAGCCACGCTGGATCTGGTGGCGCGCGGCCGTGAGCGCTTCAACGTGTTCTGCTCGCCGTGCCATGGCCGGACCGGCCGGGGCGACGGCATGGTGGTGCAGCGCGGGTTCCGGGCGCCGCCGACCTTCCACAGCGACCGCCTGCGGGCAGCCCCGGTGGGCTACTACTTCGACGTCATCACCAACGGCTTCGGCGCCATGCAGGACTACGCCGCGCAGGTGCCCGTGGCGGACCGGTGGGCGATTGCCGCCTACATCCGAGCGCTCCAGTTGAGCCAGCACGCCAACGTCGAGGACATCCCGGCCGGGAAGCGCGCTGCCCTCGATGCACCCGCCACGCCGGCTGGCGGCAGTGCCGGTGCACACACGAAGCAGGGGCACTAGGAACGCAATGACCCAGATGACCTACGCCGCCCCGGCCGAGCTTGCTGCCCGCCGCCTTCCCGCATTCGCGGTGGGCGTGGCCGGGCTTGCGCTGTGCGGTCTCGGCTTCGCGATCGATCGCGACCAGTTCTTCCGCGCCTATCTGATTGCGTACCTGTTCTGGCTGGGCGTGCCGCTCGGCTCGATGGCGCTGATGATGGTGCACCACATGTCGGGCGGCGCCTGGGGTGTGATGATCCGCCGCATCTTCGAGGCGTCAAGCCGGACGCTCCCGCTGCTGGCCGTGCTCTTCCTGCCGATCGTGTTCGGCATGCAGACCCTCTATCCGTGGGCGAACGCCGACATCGTGGCGCACGACGGCGCCCTGCAGCACAAGGCGATCTACCTGAACACGCCGTTCTTCCTGGCCAGGGCCGTCTTCTACTTCGCGTGCTGGATCGGCCTGGCCACGGTGTTCAGCCGGTGGTCCCTCGCTCAGGACGGCGGCGACCGGAAGGCCCTGCGCCGAATGCAGTTGCTCTCGGGGGCCGGCCTGGTGATCTACGGCCTGACGATCACGTTTGCCTCCGTGGACTGGGTGATGTCGCTCGACCCGCACTGGTTCTCCACGATGATGGGCTTCCTCTTCATGGGCAGCCAGGGGCTGGCGGCCCTGGCCTTCACGATCGTGATCGCCGTGGCGCTGTCGCGGCGGGCGCCGATGCAGGACGTCTTCCAGCCCGCGCACTTCCACGACCTCGGCAAGCTCATGCTGGCGTTCGTGATGCTCTGGGCGTACTTCAACTTCTCCCAGTTCCTCATCATCTACTCCGGCAACCTCGCCGAGGAGGTGCCCTACTACATCAACCGGCTGACCGGCGGCTGGCAGTACGTGGCGCTCATGCTGGTAGTCCTGCACTTCGCCCTCCCATTCGCGCTGCTCCTCTCCCGGGATCTGAAGCGCAACGCGAACCGCCTGACGGCCATCGCCATCCTGGTGCTCGTCATGCGGGTGGTGGACCTGATCTTCCTCGTGTCGCCGGAGTTCAACGCGGCTGGCGTGAATCTGCATGCCGACGAACACGAGACGGGTGGCCTGTTCTTGCACTGGCTCGACATCGCCGCCCCGATCGGAATCGGTGGCGTCTGGCTGGGCTACTTCCTGATGCAGCTCGCCGGGCGGCCCCTGCTGCCGGTGCGCGACCCGCACCTGGCTGAAGCGCTCGAATCCACAGGGGGGCACTGATGAGCGACCATCACACCTCCGCGCACGCCACGCCGGACGACGACTACCTCGCCTCGGCCCACGGCTCCGGCTACGAGCACACTGACGCCCGCGTGGGCGCGATCGGACGGTTCATCCTGTGGCTGACCGTCATGGTTGTGGTGGTACACGCGCTCATGGGCGGCCTCTTCACGTTCCTGACCTGGCAGCACGCGGACACCGCGGCGCCCCGCTATCCGCTCGCGGTCAGCCAGGGCCCACGTCTGCCGCCGGAGCCTCGCCTGCAGCGCAACCCGCAGGCCGACATCATGCAGCTCAGGCTCGAGGAGGAGGCGCTCCTCTCGAGCTATGGGTGGGTGGACCGTGCCACTGGCACCGTGCGCATCCCGATTGAAGAGGGCATGCGCCTGGCTGTTGAACGCGGCCTTCGTGCACGGCCCGGAGCCACGGACGCCGGATCAGCGGACCTCGCGGAAGCTGGAGCGATGCCCTCGGATGCCAGCGCGGGACGCCGGCTTGAACGGCGAAAGCAGTGATCGAATGATGCACCCTCGACGCTCCATCGCCTCCGTCGTCGTCCTCGCCGCAGCCCTGGCCGCCCTCTGCCTCTCGGGCCAGGCCCTTGCCCAGCAAGGTCCGGGCCTGCCTGGGGCGGTGAACGAGCCAGGTCAGGCCTCAACCGTGCTCCCCTCCCAGCTCGAGGGCGTCTCGTTTCAGCAGCAACTGAACTCACAACTGCCGCTCGAGACGCACTTCCGCGATGAGCATGGCGCCAGCGTCGCGCTCGGCTCCTACTTCGGGAGCAAGCCCGTGGTGCTGGCGTTTGTCTACTACGAATGCCCGATGCTCTGTACGCAGGTGCTCAACGGCGTGGCTGGTGCGCTCAAGGCCGTGCCGTTCGTGCCGGGCCAGGACTTTGATGTCGTCTACATCAGCTTCGACCCGCGCGACACCCCGGCTGCGGCGGCGGTCAAGAAGACGCAGGTCCTCGCGGACTACAACCTGACCGCGACGGCTGCGGGCTGGCACTTTCTGACGGGCGATGAGGCCAGCATCAAGGCCGTGACCGCGGCCGCCGGGTTCGCCTACAAGTGGGACGACCGGCGCCAGCAGTTCGCGCACGTCAGCGGCGTGCTTGTGGCCACGCCGGACGGCCGGCTGTCCCGCTATTTCTACGGCATCGAGTACTCGCCCAAGGAGCTGCGGATGGCGCTGGTGGAATCCGGCAAGGGCTCCATTGGCAGCCCGGTCGACCAGTTGCTGCTCTACTGCTATCACTACGACCCCGCGGCCGGCCGCTACGGCGCGATCACCATGAACATCGTCCGCCTGGGCGGGGCACTGACCGTGCTCATCCTCGGCGGCTTCATCTGGGTGACCCTGCGGAGAGAATCCGCAGTGGCGCACGCGTAATCATGTTTTCCGCAATGCTTCCGGAGCAGGCCTCCAGCGTCGCCCCCCAGGTCGACGCCCTCTACTACTTCCTGATCGCGCTGACCATCTTCTTCGGCGGCCTGATTGCGATCCTGATTGTCCTGTTCGCGGTGAAGTACCGCCGGCGGCACGCCTCGGATGTCGGCGCCGACATTCACGGGTCGGTGCCCCTGGAGATCATCTGGACGGCCATCCCGTTCGTGATCGCCATGTTCGTATTCGTGTGGTCCACGTCCATCTTCTTCACGATTGTCCGGCCACCGGATGAAACGCTGGAGATCTACGCCGTCGGCAAGCGATGGATGTGGAAGTTCCAGCACATCGACGGCCAGCGTGAGATCAACGAGCTGCACGTGCCCGTGAACCGGGCTGTGAAGCTGACGATGTCGTCGGAAGACGTCATCCACGACGTGTTCGTGCCGGCGTTCCGGGTGAAGGCCGACGTGATCCCCGGCCGCTACACGACGCTCTGGTTCAAGCCCACCGTGCCGGGCGAGTACCACCTCTTCTGCGCGGAGTACTGCGGCACCAAGCACTCCGGCATGGTCGGCAAGGTCATCGTGATGGAGTCGCACGCCTACGAGGAGTGGCTCTCGGGTGGTCTCAGCGAAGGGTCCCTGGCGGTCAGAGGTCAGCAGCTCTTCCAGGACCTGGCCTGCATCAGCTGCCACCCAGCCGACGGCAGCGGCCGCGGCCCCAGGCTCCAGGGCGTGTTTGGCTCGGAGATCGCGCTCTCGAACGGCACCACTGTGCTGGCCGACGACAACTACATCCGCGAGTCGATCCTGAATCCCCAGGCAAAGCTCGTGGCCGGTTACCAGCCACAGATGCCGACGTTCCAGGGGCTGGTCAACGAAGAAGGACTGATGGCGCTGCTTGAATACGTGAAGTCCCTGCGGAAACCCGCGACGCCCTAACCATGACGACCTTTGAACTCCCGCGCGACCACTACCTTAACGGCCGGTACGGCCTCCGCTCGTGGCTCCTGACGAAGGATCACAAGCGCATCGCGCTGCTGTACCTGATGTCGGTGACGGCGTTCTTCTTCCTCGGCGGCTTCTTCGCCGTGCTGATCCGCATGGAACTGGCCACGCCGGCCGGCGAGATGGTGGCGTCGGACACCTACAACAAGCTCTTCACGATGCATGGCGTCGTGATGGTGTTCTTCTTCCTGATTCCGTCCATTCCAGCCATCCTCGGCAACTTCTTCATCCCGATCATGATCGGCGCGAAGGACCTGGCCTTTCCGAAGCTCAATCTGCTGAGCTGGTACATCTACGTGATCGGTGGCGTGTTCACGCTCTGGGCCATCATCGTGGGCGGCGTCGACACCGGCTGGACCTTCTACACGCCCTACAGCACGGCGGCGTCCAACACGAACGTGTTGCCCACCGGCATCGGCATCTTCATCACCGGCTTCTCGTCGATCCTCACCGGCCTGAACTTCATCGTCACCATCCACCGGATGCGGGCACCCGGGCTGACGTGGTTCAGGCTCCCGCTGTTCGTGTGGGCGCACTACGCCACCAGCATCATCCAGATTCTGGGCACGCCGGTGGTGGCCATCACGGTCCTGATGCTGGCCCTGGAGCGGGGCTTCGGCATCGGCATTTTCGATCCGAAGCTGGGCGGCGACCCTGTGCTCTTCCAGCACCTGTTCTGGTTCTACTCGCACCCGGCCGTCTACATCATGATCCTGCCCTCAATGGGCGTGGTGAGCGAGGTGGTCGCCTGCTTCTCGCGCAAGCGGGTGTTCGGCTACTCGTTCATCGCCTTCTCAAGCCTGGCGATTGCCGTATTCGGCTTCCTGGTGTGGGCGCACCACATGTTCGTCTCGGGCATCTCGCCCTACGCGGCCATGGTGTTCTCGTTCCTCAGTTTCGCCGTAGCCATTCCCTCTGCAGTCAAGGTCTTTAACTGGACGGCCACGCTCTACAAGGGTGCCATCTGGATCCAGTCGCCGCTCCTCTTCGTGTTCGGCTTCATCGGCCTGTTCACGATCGGCGGCCTGACGGGCCTGTTCCTCGCGGCCCTCGGCCTCGACGTGCACGTGCACGACACCTACTTCGTGGTGGCGCACTTCCACTACATCATGGTGGGCGGCGCGATCATGGGGTACCTGGCGGGCCTTCACTTCTACTGGCCGAAGATGTTCGGCCGGATGTATCCGGAAGCCTGGGCCAAGTTCGCGGCGCTGGTCGTGTTCATCGGCTTCAACCTGACGTTCCTGCCACAGTTCGTGCTCGGGTATCTCGGGATGCCGCGCCGCTATCACGCGTATCCGCCTGAGTTCCAGGTGCTCAACGTGATGTCGTCGGCAGGTGCCACGATTCTCGCCGTCGGATATCTCATCCCGATGATTTACTTCATCTGGTCGCTGCGCTACGGGAAGCCCTCTGGGCCGAACCCGTGGGGTGCGACCGGCCTGGACTGGTCCACCCAGTCGCCACCCCTCACCGAGAACTTCCTGGTGACGCCGATCGTGACCGAGGAACCGTACGACTACGCCAAGGGGGTGCACGTTGGCTGATACCTCCGCCTCCGCCAAGGATTCGGTGCACGGGCATCACCCGGCGCAGCAGCACCACTTCGAATCGATGGTGCAGCAGCAGGAATCGGTGACGCTCGGGATGTGGCTCTTCCTGGTGACCGAGATCATGTTCTTCGGTGGCCTGTTCCTGGCCTATCTGCTGTACCGGCTGTGGTATCCGGCCGCATGGGCTGAGGGCAGCCGGGAACTGGATATCGTGCTCGGCAGCATCAACACCGTCGTCCTCATCGGCAGCTCACTGACGATGGCGTTTGCGGTGCGCACCGCCCAGCTTGGCCAGAACAAGGCTACCGTGAACTGGCTGATCCTCACGATGCTGCTGGGCCTGGTGTTCCTGGTCATCAAGGGCTTCGAATACGCCCACAAGTTCGAGATGCACCACGTGCCCGGTCCGAACTTCGAGTTCGAGGGGCCGTACGCCGCGCAGGTGCAGATCTTCCTCTCGCTCTACTTCGTGATGACCGGCCTCCACGCGCTGCACATGCTCATCGGCTTCGGTCTGCTGAGCGTGATCGCCTGGATGGCGCACAAGAAGCGCTTCTCACCGGAGTGGTATTCGCCGGTCGAGATGGCCGGCCTCTACTGGCACTTCGTCGACATCGTGTGGATCTTCCTGTTTCCGCTGCTGTACCTGGTGGACCGAGTCCACCACGGGGCGTAGGCAGGAGAGGTAACTGACATGTCCGGACACGTTTCGCCCAAGAGCATGTATTTCACGATCTTCGGTGCGCTGATGTTCTTCACAGCGCTCACCGTGGGCGTGGCCTTTGTGGACCTCGGCGTCCTGAACTTCCCGGTGGCCCTCGGCATCGCCATCACGAAGGCGACGCTCGTGATCCTCTTCTTCATGCACGTCATCCACAGCAGCCGCCTGACCAAGCTCATCGTGGCCACCGGCTTCTTCTTCCTGCTGGTGCTGTTCGGGTTGACGCTGACCGACTACCTCTCGCGCGGCTGGATGCCCAACGGCGCGAAGGCCACCCAAATCGATTACTGACCTACCGGCGTGATCCGCCGAGGATGCCGCCGAGGACGCCCCTGAGAATCTGCCGGCCGACCTGGCTGCCGACCGTTCGCGCAGCCGACTTGGCCATCGCCTCCACCATTCCCTGACGCCGGCCGGTGCCAAAGAGCATGTCGCTGATGGCGCCGCCAAGCACACCGGATCCAGCCCCACTTGACGCAGCAGGCGGGGGCGCGTTCGACGGTGCCGCCGCGGACGGCCGCCCCTGCTCGGCAGCCGGCGGGGCCGCTGCCGTGGCCGCGGCCTTCTTCGCGAGCAGTTCGTAGGCCGATTCCCGATTCACGGCTGTGTCGTACTTCAGCCCCACCGGGCTCCGGCCCCGCACCATCGCCCGTTCCTCCAGCGTGAGCGCTCCCATCCGGCAGCGCGGCGGGCAGATCATCGCTCGCTCGACCGGAGTCGGAATGCCCTTGTCCGCCAGCGTGGACACCAGCGCTTCGCCCACACCCATCTGCGAGATCACCTCGGCGACGTCCAGCTTCGGGTTCGGCACGAAGGTTTCCGCGGCCGTCCGCACCGCCTTCTGGTCGCGTGGGGTAAACGCCCGGAGTGCATGCTGGATGCGATTACCGAGCTGGCCCAGGATCTCGCCCGGCACGTCGTCCGGGTTCTGCGAGCAGAAGTAGATGCCCACGCCCTTGGAGCGGATGAGCCGCACCACCTGTTCCACCCGGTCCGTGAGCGCTTTCGGCGCATCGTCGAACAGCAGGTGCGCCTCGTCGAAGATGAATACCAGCTTGGGCTTGTCGATATCGCCGACCTCGGGGAGGTTCTCAAACAGTTCCGAGAGCAGCCAGAGCAGGAAGCTCGAGTAGAGCCGCGGCTTGAGCACCAACTGATCTGCGGCCAGCACATTGATGACGCCGCGCCCGCTCAGGTCCGTCCGCAGCAGCTCCACCAGTTCAAGGGCCGGCTCGCCGAACGCGCCCTCCCCACCCTCACGGTCGAGGGTGAGCAGCGACCGTTGAATCGCCGCCACGGACTGCGAGCTGACGAGCCCGTACTTTGCCGAGATGTCCTTGCGCTGCTCCGACACGAAGGTGAGGAGCGCGCGCAGGTCGTCGAGGTCGAGCAGCAGCAGGCCCTGGTCGTCTGCCAGCGTGAAGGCGATCTCGAGCACGCCCGCCTGTGTATCGTTCAGCTCCAGGATGCGCGCCAGCAGGCTTGGGCCAATTTCGCTGACCGTCGTCCGTACCGGGTGGCCGAGCTTCCCGTAGAGATCCCAGAACACCACCGGGTTGCCCTCCGGCGCCCAGCCCTGGACCCCGATCTGTGCGACCCGCTGCTGCAGCTTCTCGCTGGCCGTTCCCGGCATCGCCAGGCCCGCCACATCGCCCTTCACGTCCGCAATGAACACCGGCACGCCGAGGCGGGAGAAGCCCTCGGCCAGCACCAGCAGCGAAATAGTCTTGCCGGTGCCCGTGGCGCCAGCGATCAGGCCGTGGCGGTTGCCGTACTTCGCGAGGAGTGAGACGGGCTGGTCGCCCTTGCCAAGAAGGATGGAGTCCATTGGTCGGTCCTAGGCCCGAAAGGGGGCGAGGCTGAGCGCCTGCTCCGGGCACGCCGTGATGCAGAGCTGGCAGGCCTGGCACGCCTCGGGGTGCACCACATACGCCTGTTTGTTGCCGTGCGCCCAGGACTTGATACGGCCCCGGAACGAGAGCCCCTGGCGGTCTGCCTCGGTCAGCGGGCGGATCTCGAAGACATCGTAGGGACAGACGCGGACGCAATCGGCCTTCGCTTCGCACCGGTTGCGGTCGACCACCGGGGCGACTGTGCCAGGCTCGCCCGGGCAGGACGCTGATAGCGATGTCGGCATCGGGATGTCCTAGGGCTACAGGCGATCTGGCGGCGCGCCAGCATCGCACTTGGTGCAGGGAAGCTTAACGCCAATGAACGAGGCCCGGCCTTCTGGGGTGAGGACCCACGGACGATTGATCCAGGGCGGGTCGTGCCGGGTGTGCTGGAAGTGTCCACACTCCAACTCGGCCACCCAGTGCGCCTCTGGGTCCTGATGGAAGCCGGTGATGTTACGTTCCATGAGCGCCCAGCCAAGGTGATGCTTGCAACCTACTCAGGGCAGGGGTGCCAGGCGCCGCAACGGCTCCAGACGGCCGGCATTCATCCACAGCTCCCTGAGCTCTCGCTGGTGCAGCGTCGCCCACTCGGCCACAAGGCCCATGGCACGCGGTGGAAGGTCGCCGGAAATGATGGCAAGGCTTTCAATGGCGATTCGAACCTCGTGCTCGGCGTACTCGGCGTGGAAGTGAGGGGGCGCGTGCAGATCTCAGGCATGGGTCACGACTGATCGCAGGCTCGGGAACAGGTCCCTGGGTTCCTTGCCGGTCAGTCGCAGGTACATGGCGTCAGGACATAGATCGAGGTCAGCGTTCCATTCGATGGCGCCACTTGCCCCAATGTGGGCACCGTTCCACACGGACTCGTCGGACCAGGCCTTGAACACGCCGCGGCCTGCCATGTCAGACAGATCAACCTCACCTTCGACGCCGTCGTCGTACTTCAGCCAGATCCTGAAACCTGGAAGCGCCTTGACGGTTGTTGGGTGTGGCATGGAGAGGCTCATTCGCTACTTCACCAGCTCGCACTCACCCACGTACTGCTCGGGCCGGGACGTGAAGCCGGGGAGCTGCACCTGGGTGAACTCGTGGCGCGAGTGTGCGGCTTTGAACTTGCCCTTGCTGGCCGGGCTGTTGAACACCGTGGTCATGTAGACCGGGCCGCCCGAGTCTGTGGTGAGCAGGTGCAGGTGCCCGCCCACGATGCGCACCGTGATGTAGAAGTTGCCCGACATCCCCTTCACCTCGGCGACGCCGTCCTGGGTATCGATGTTCTGGTAGACGAGCTTGAAGTCGGACTTCTTCACCTCGTTGGTGACCTCGCCCTCCTTGGACCACGTCCCTATCGACATCACCGGGAAGGTGCACGCAATTTCCGTGACCGTGCTCAGCGTCAGGGGCTCCTGAGCCCGGGCCGGAGCCGCCGCCAGCAGCAGGGTCAGGGCCGCGACAAGTCGAGCCGGGGTGGGGATGGGCATATGCAATACTTTACACGCGGATTTTTCGTCACCCAAGAGACCTTCTGGCCGTGTTCAGACGACCCTGGCTGCCAACCCTCGTTCTCGCCGCGCTCGGCTCCTCTCTGCTGATGGCGCAGGCCAAGGCGGATCTCGTACAAGCGCACCTGAAGAGCCTCTTCCCGGCCGCCACCTCCTTCTCGGCCAAGGAAGCCCTGCCGTTGCCGCACTTCAAGGTGTTTGCGGCCGACGCCAAGGGGCAGCCGCAGCTCATTGGCCTGGCGTTCTACACCACCGAGCTGGAACCGCTGGAGCGTGGCTACGACGGCCCCGTAAAGATCCTCGTGGGTCTGGATACCAAGGGCATCCTGGCCGGCGTTGTGGTGGTGCAGCACGTGGAGCCCTTCGGCAAGTTCTCGGTGGATACCCCGCGTTTTGCCCAGCAGTACAAGGGCAAGAACATCCGCGATGCGTTCAAGCCGGGCGAGGACATTGACGCAGTGTCTACAGCCACCATCACAATCATGCACGCCACACGCGCCATCAAGAAGAGCGCGCGCCGAGTGGCCGTGCAGATGCTGAAGCCGGAGTAGGTTCCGGTTATCCGAATGGCCATGCGACCCCTGCTGACGCTGTGCACCTGCGTACTGGGCGTGGCGATGCTGACCGCGCAGACCCCGAACCCCGTGCCGTCGGGCGGCGGGCCGAAGGCGAAGGCCAGCGCGGACAAGCTCCCTGCGCAGTTGGCCAAGGTCTTCCCGGACGCGCAGAGCTTTTCTCCCAAGCAGGGCGACCCGCCGCACTTCGTGGCCTTCGGCGCGCCTGATGCCGCCGGAAAACCCACGCCCCTCGGGTTCGTCTACTGGACCACGGAGCTGGAGCCCCTGGAGCGTGGCTACGACGGCCCGATCAAGATGCTGGTGGGCCTGGACCGCAAGGGCACCATCACGAACCTGATGGTGGTAGAGCATCACGAGCCTTACGGCAACTTCTCGGTCGAGGCGCCGGCCTTTGCCGCGCAGTTCAGGGGCAAGAGCATCCGCGACGGATTCAAGGTCGGCATCGATGTGGACGCAGTGACCCGTGCCACCATCACCGTCACCAGCGCGGCACGGGCGATCAAGAACGCATCGCGCCGCATCGCGAGGCAGTACCTTCCGCCGCCGGAGAAGCCCTGATGCGCCTGCCGGGTCTGATCCTGCTGGCCTTCCTGCTGGCAGCCACCTCCCCGTTCCGAGCCGCCGCCGAGGACGCTCCCGCTATTCCAGCCGGAGCCGCCGCTCAGTTCCCGGATGCCGCCGCAACCGCTGAGGCTGTCCAGCCAGGCGCAGCGGCACCTGTAGCCGCTCCCGCAGCCGGCGATGACGACGGCGGCTGGAACTTCGACGACGAGGAAGAGGAAGAGCGCGCTCTCACGACCGCGGAGATCGTCAAGCCGCAGATTGTGGACATCGTCGCCTTCACCGGGCTGATGGTGCTCTGCATGGTGAGTTTCTTCAAGAAGAGCGAGAAGCTGAAGGTCGCCACGCTGGTCTACACGCTGGTGTTCCTGGGCTTCCTGCGGAGCCAGCTCTACTCGGTGGTCAACATCTTCGGGCTCATGACGCTGAGCCTGCCGATCTTCTCGCACTCGATCTTCACCTATATGTTCTGGGGCGTCACGCTCGGCACCACCGTTGTGTGGGGCCGGATCTACTGCGGGCGCCTGTGCGCGTATGGCGCGCTGACGCAGTTGATGGACACCTTCGTGCCACAGAAGTGGCAGCTCAAGATTCCGGTGAAGGTGGAGCAGAACGCGTACTACTTCAAGTACGCGCTGCTCGCGTTTGTCATCGTCTATTACTTCGCCACTAAGGACATCCTGATTTCCCGGTGGGTCGAGCCCTTCTGGATGTTCGGCGCACTGGCCAACTTCAGCGCCTTCACGGCCGTGCCCGGCGCGTGGCTTCTGTGGGGCATGCTCGTCGTGCTGCTCCTGGCCTCGATCGTCGTGAAGAACCTGTACTGCCGGTTCATCTGCCCGGTAGGCACCTTCCTCGGCATCATTTCGAGCGTCACAACCATCTTCCGCATCAAGCGTTGGTCGGAGTGCAAGACGTGCAAGATCTGCGAGAAAGCATGCGAGTGGGGCGCCATCCAGGGCCCGCGCATCGTGCGGAGCGAGTGCGTCCGGTGCGACGACTGCGAGCGGATCTACGACGACGAGCTGAAGTGCGTGCACCACATCGTGATTCGCCGTAAGGAAGAAGTGCTGGCCCGCCAGGCCGCACAGGCGAAGGCACATCCACTGCCGTCATAGCGGGCGGCAAGTCCACACCCAGTACCGAACCGCAACGAATTGTGCGTCCGCAGCCATCCAGACAGGCGGTAGCGTGAGTTGGGCGTCTATTGTCACGAACGGGTGCGGCCATAGACGACCACCACGCACCGTAGACCACACAGGAGAATGCAGCCATGCGAATAGCCAAAGAGGACGTGGACGTCAAGATGCAGATCCCGGGGGCCGTGATTCGTCAGCGAATGGATTTTGGGGACGCCACTGGGCTCGGCAAGCTCAGCTGCGAGTTCTTCAGTCTCTCGGCGGGCGTCGATACCACGCCGTTGTTCCAGGGACTGCAGGGCAATGCGTGCCAGTGCCCCCACTGGGGCTTTGTCCTGCGCGGCCAACTTACGACGACCGACGAACACGGCGCGCAGGAGACGGTTCATGCGAATGATCTTTTCTACTGGCCGCCCGGTCACAACGTCAGGGTCGACGCAGACGCCGAGATCGTGATGTTCAGCCCTCAGCACGAGCACAGCCTTGTCATCAACCACATGATCGAGAAGGTGAAGGGCTAAGCCTCGCCGGGGCTTGTGCGCGACGCTCTCATCGATCGCATCGTCATCGCGATGTCGAGTGGCGACGTGTGATGTCAAGCTTGCACCGCAACAAAGCTGGTCGTTATTGAAGCACTCGGCCACCTCCCCCTGGGTCAGCCCCAACTCCTCACGGCGGTGGCGCAAGCCGTCGGCCAGGGCGAGTGTGACCTCGACAAACCGGCGGCGGCCGCCGGTGCGCCCGACTTACGGCGCGTCGGTCGGGCGCGCCAGCATCGTGACCTTCCCCTTCAGGCCCGACGACACCACGACCTCATTCCCAGCGCCGACGATCACGGCTTCCACGTCCGGAATCCTCTCCACGAGCGCCAGCCCGCGCACCGGACCGAGGATGAACACGCCCTTGGCGAGCGCGTCGGCAATCACCGCCTTGTTGGTCACAAGCGTGACACTGCGCGAGAGCCGCGCCGGCTCGCCAGCCTTGAGGTCAAGGATGTGGTGGTAGCGGCGGCCGTCCTTGAAGAAGAACCGCTCGTAGTCCCCTGACGTGCTGAAGGTGCCGTCGGTCAGGTCTACGGTGGCAAAGAGCTGATCGACGGAGCCGCGTGGGTCGCGGATGCCGAGCTTCCAGGGCCGACCGTCCTTCAGACCCCCCACATAGAGGTCGCCACCGGCCTGAATCATGAAGTCGCGCAGTCCATGGCTGCGGAGGATAGCCACGGCGCGGTCCACGGCGTAGCCCTTGCCGATGCCGCCCAGATGCACCTTCACCCCCTTGCGGGCAAGAAAGGCGGTGCCGGCCGCCTCGTCGATCGTCAGCCTTCGGTAGTCCACGAGCGGTAATCGCGCCTGCACCTCCCGCGGGTCCGGCACCGAGCCGTCCTTGTCCTGCGCGTCGAACTTCCACAGGCCGGTGAGCGCCCCAAAGGTGACGTCGAAGGCCCCGTCGGTCCACTCGCTGACCTCGCGGGCGATGCGGAGCACCTCGCGAGTGTCGGCGCTCACGGTCACAGGGTGCACTCCAGCCGCGGCATTTAACCGGACCACCTCGCTCTCCGGCTTCCAGACGCTCAGCAGCCTGTCGAGCCGGTCGAAGTCCGCGAACACTTGCGAGAAAGCCGCCACCGCGGCAGCCTCGTCGGCCGAGACGGCTGTGAGGCGGATCTCGGTCCCCATCGTCTTGTGGGTCCGCTCGTGAGTCCGCTCGACCACGCGGGGCACTGGACGGGCGTCTGCAACCGGGGCCACGGCGTCGCCAGACGGGCCTCCACACGCCGCGAGCACGAGGGCGGAGAGGAGCGCGCACCAGAGCGTTCGCACGCAGGTAGCTTACCGGCGCCGGGTGGTACAGTGAACCTTCCCCCTTTGATGTTCCGCCCTTGATGTCCGCTGATCGTCTTTCCCAGGTGCTGGCCCAGTACTGGGGCTACTCCTCGTTCCGTCCGCTGCAGCGCGAAGCCATGGACGCCGTGGTCGCCAACCGCGACTCGGTGGTCGTGCTCCCGACCGGCGGGGGCAAATCGCTGTGCTTCCAGGCGCCCGCGCTGGTCCGCGACGGCCTGGCCGTTGTCGTGTCGCCGCTCATCTCGTTGATGAAGGACCAGGTAGACACGCTGACGGGCAACGGCGTGCCGGCGGCCCTCTTCAACAGCTCGCTCGACGCCGGTGAGAAGTCGCGCGTGATGACAGGCCTCAAGCGCGGCGATTTCCGGCTGCTCTATGTATCGCCCGAGCGCCTCGTCGGCGAGGGCGGGCACACTTTCTGCAGCATGCTGGCCGGCCTTGGCGTCAGCTTCATCGCCATCGACGAAGCGCACTGCATCAGCCAATGGGGGCACGACTTCCGGCCGGAGTACCGGCAGCTCGCCTCCCTCCGCCAGCTCTTCCCGGGCGCGAGCCTGCACGCCTTCACGGCCACGGCCACCGCGCGCGTACGGAAGGACATTGCCGCGCAACTCGACCTCCGCAACCCCGTCGAGCTGGTGGGCTCCTTCGACCGGCCGAATCTCGTCTACCGCGTGTTGCCGCGTGACGTACTGAAAAAGCAGTTACTGGCCGTGCTGGCCCGGCATCCCCGCGAGGCCGGGATCATCTACTGCACCTCACGGAAGGAAGTGGATGCACTGGCGGCGTGGCTCACAGAGAGCCGCCACCCTGCGCTGCCGTATCACGCGGGCCTTTCGGACGACGAACGCCACCGGAACCAGGACGCGTTCCTGGACGAGCGCGTGCAATTGGTTGTGGCCACCGTGGCCTTCGGCATGGGCATCGACCGATCCGACGTGCGGTTCGTCGTGCACGCCGGTGCGCCACGCTCGGTCGAGCACTACCAGCAGGAATCCGGCCGTGCGGGGCGCGATGGCCTCGAAGCCGAGTGCCTGCTCATTTCGTCCGCGGCGGACTTCATGCGCTGGCGGGTGATGCTCGAGCGCAACGGCGAATTCACGGACGCCTCGCGGGTGCTGCTCCAGCAGATGGAACGCTACGCCGGCGGTACGTCGTGCCGCCACCGCCACCTGAGCGAGTACTTCGGGGATCGCTGGACCAAGGCGAATTGCGGCGCCTGCGACGTGTGCCTGGGCGAGTTGGAGTCGGTGTCGGAAGCCGTCACCGTGGCGCGGAAGATCCTCTCGTGCGTGGCACGCGTGGGCCAGCGCTTCGGCGCCGCCCACATCACGGCGATCCTGCGCGGCCAGGCCAGCGAAGCCGTCGTCACGCGGGGACACGCCGAGCTGAGCACCTTTGGTCTCTTCGCCCAGGCCACAGTGCAGGAGGTGCGGGGCTACATCGAGCAGCTCTCAGCGGCCGGGCTCCTCCGCCAGACGGGCGACGCCTACCCGGTGCTGACGCTCACGCCGGAGGGCTCGGCCCTGCTCAAGGACGCCGGGGCATTCCCGGACCTGACCCTCGCCCGTCAACGCCCGCCGCGTCGCGACGGTGGCCGTGCCTGGTCCAAGGCCGAGGCGGAGTCATGGGACGGTGTGGACCGGAGCCTCTTCGAGCGGCTGCGCGACGTCCGGCTCAGGATTGCCCGGGCGCGTGCCGTGCCGCCCTATGTCATTTTTCACGACGCCACGCTGCGCGACATGGCGCGCGTGAAGCCCACATCGACCGAGGCGCTGCTCGGCGTCCGCGGTGTGGGCGCCAGGAAAGCCGAAGACCTCGGCGAGGAGTTCCTGGACGCTATCCGCTCACACGCGTTTTAACTTCACATCCACATGCCACTTCTCACGCTCGACCACGTCACGCACGCCTACGGCCATGTGCCGCTTCTCGACGACGCCAGCCTCCAGATCGAGGCCGGCGAACGCGTGTGCGTCCTCGGACGCAACGGCACCGGCAAGTCCACGCTGCTTCAGGTGGTGAGCGGCGAGACCCCGCCGGACAAGGGATCGGTGTGGCGGCAGCCCGGTCTGCGCATCGGGCGTCTGCAGCAGGACGCGATCCTGCGCGACGAGCGAACGGTGTTCGAAGTCGTGGCCGACGGCCTCGTGCTGCGGCCGGACGAAGAACCGTGGATGCGGGATCAGCGCGTGGAAATGGTGATCTCGCGGCTCCAGTTGCCTGCCGAAGCCAGGGCCAGCACGCTCTCTGGCGGGTGGCGGCGCCGCACGCTCCTCGGACGGGCGCTCGTGGGTCAGCCCGAACTGCTCCTGCTCGACGAGCCGACCAACCATCTCGACATCGAGGCGATGAGCTGGCTGGAGAACTTCCTGAGCGACTACCGCGGCGCCGTGCTCTTCGTGACCCACGACCGCGTGTTCCTGCAGCGCGTGGCCACGCGCATCCTGGAGCTGGACCGGGGGCGGCTGACGAGCTGGCCGGGCGACTACGCCACCTTCCTGCGGCGCAAGGAGGAGTGGCTGGACGCCGAGTCCACGCGGCACGCGAAGTTCGATAAGAAGCTCGCCGAGGAAGAAGTGTGGCTGCGCCAGGGCATCAAGGCGCGGCGCACGCGGAATGAAGGACGGGTCAAGGCACTGCTCACCATGCGGGCCGAGCGAGCCGAACGGCGTGAGCGCGCCGGACAGGTCACCCTGACGGCCGATGCCGGGGACCGGTCGGGAAAGATGGTGTTCGAGGCGGAAGGCGTGGGCAAGGCCTTCGACGGCCGCCCGGTCATTGCCGGATTTACCGCGCGCATCCAGCGCGGCGACCGCGTGGGCATCATCGGCGCCAACGGAGCCGGCAAGACCACGCTGCTGCGCATGCTCATCGGCGAACTGGAGCCAGATGCCGGCACGGTGCGTCAGGGCAGCAATGTGGCCATCGCCTACTTCGACCAGCAGCGCGAGCAGCTCGACCCGGAGCGGACCGTTGTCGATACGGTGGCCGACGGCCAGACCACGGTGACCATCGGCGGCCTGGAACGCCACGTGCACGGATACCTTGCCGACTTCCTGTTTCCCCCGGAACGTGCCCTCTCTCCGGTGAAGGCGCTCTCGGGCGGCGAGCGCAATCGGTTGCTGCTGGCGCGCCTCTTCACCAAGCCCGCCAACGTGCTGGTCTTCGACGAGCCCACCAACGATCTGGACATCGAAACACTCGAACTGCTCGAGGCCATGCTCGCGGAGTGGCCCGGCACGCTGCTGTTGGTCAGCCACGACCGGGCGTTTATCGACCATGTGGTCACGAGCACGCTGGTCTGCAACGGCGACGGCAGCGTCGAGGAGTTCGTGGGCGGCTACGAGGACTGGCTCCGCCAGCGCCGGTCCGGGAAGGTTGTGGCGGCCAAGGGCGGAAAGGCGTCTCAGAAAGCGGCACCCGCCGCTCCGGCAGCGAAAAAGCTGTCCTTCAAGGAGCAGCGGGAACTCGACAGCCTGCCGGCACGGATCGCGGCCCTGGAGGCCGAACAAACGGTGCTGAACGCCCGAGTCACGACGCCGGCCTTCTACTCCGAGCCGCCGGAGGCCATCCACGCCGCCCTGGCCAGGGTCGAGGCCCTACAGGCCGAGCTGCTGGATGTCTTCGCCCGCTGGGACGAACTGGATTCCCGTACCAGCGGGTAGAATTTAAGGTTCATGATTTCCGTCAGCAGCGTCTCCATGCGGTACGGGTCGAAGGTGCTCTTCGACGAGGTCACCGCCACGTTCACCACCGGCCGCCGGTACGGCCTCACCGGCCCGAATGGCGCCGGCAAGTCCACGTTCATGAAGCTCCTGACGGGCGAGCTTGAGCCGCAGAAGGGCACCGTCGTCCGCCCGAAGAAGCTGGGCGTGCTGCGGCAGGACCAGTTCGCGTTCGACGCGTTCCGCGTGGTCGATACCGTCATCATGGGCAACAAGCGCCTGTGGGACGCGCTTCAGGAGCGCGATGCGCTCTACGAGAAGGCCGACATGTCGGACGCAGACGGCATGCGCCTCGGCGAACTGGAAGGCGTCGTCGGGGAAGAAGACGGCTACTCCGCGGAAAGTGACGCTGCGGTGCTGCTCCAAGGCCTCGACATCCCGGACGCGCTGCACGAGCGGAAGATGAGCGAGCTGCAGGGCGGACAGAAGGTGCGCGTCCTGCTGGCCCAGGCCCTCTTCGGCAATCCGCAGGCGCTGCTGCTGGACGAACCGACGAACCACCTGGACCTCGACTCGATCCACTGGCTCGAGGACTTCCTGAACCGGTACGAGGGGATGCTGATGGTCATCTCGCACGACCGGCACTTCCTCAACAACGTGTGCACCCACGCGGCCGACATCGACTACCAGACGATCATCATCTACACCGGCGGCTACGACGACATGGTGCTCGCCAAGACGCAGGTCCGCTCACGCATCGAGTCGGAGAACGCGCAGCGCGAGAAGAAGATCGCCCAGTTGCAGGACTTCATCGCCCGGTTCAGCGCGGGCACGCGCGCCAGCCAGGTGTCGTCGCGCCGCAAGGAAGTGGAGCGGCTGGAAACCACGGCCCTCGCCCGGTCGAACATCGAGCGCCCCTACATCCGCTTCAACATGAAACGGCCCTCGGGCAAGATGGCCGTCGAGTTCAAGGGGCTCACGAAGGCGTACGGCGACCACACCGTCATCACGTCCTTCGAGTCGGTCGTGAACCGCGGCGACCACGTGGTGATCGTCGGCCGGAACGGCGTGGGCAAGACCACGCTGCTCAAATCGCTCCTGGCCGACGCGCCTGATGTGGACCAGAACCCCGGCGACCGCGACGCCGGCACGCTCCGCTGGGGCCACGAAGTGTCGGTGGGCTATTACCCGCAGGACGCGACAGGCGTCATCAGCAAGGGCATGCAGGCCGTCGAGTGGCTCCACCAGTTCGACCCCGAGGCCTCGCGCCAGGACATCCACGGCCTGCTCGGCCAGATGCTGTTCAAGGGCGAGGAGGGCTACAAGCCCACCGAAGCACTCTCGGGCGGCGAGACGGCGCGGCTCCTGTTCTGCCGCATCATGCTGCTCAAGCCCAACGTGCTGGTGCTGGACGAACCCACCAACCACCTGGACCTGGAATCCATCAACGCGCTGAACATCGCGCTCCAGAAGTACGAAGGCACGGTGTTCCTGGTGACGCACGACCAGGATCTGCTCGAAGAGGTCGGCACGCGCGTGTGGCACCTGGACGGCTCCGGCACGGTGCAGGACTTCAAGGGCCCCCACGAGGAGTTCGTGGCCGCCCACGGGCAGTAGGGCCAGTAACGGAGTTTCCCGAGAGGACGCGCATGGCATCGCTGATTGAAGCAATCGACGTAAAGCGCAAGACGTTCTTCGAGATGGACGACACGCCCTATGTGTGCCTGGAACAGGAGATCTCCAAGCCCACCGCGCGGGGCGGGCAGACGCTGGTGCGGCTCAAGATGCGGAACCTGCTCACGCGGGCTGTCTTCGACAAGACTTTCAAGGCCGGCGACAAGCTCAAGGAGCCGGACCTCGTGATGGTGGATGCGGCCTACCTCTACGCCGACGGCGATGGCTACAACTTCATGGACCAGTCGTCCTTCGAGACGCTCACGCTGAGCGGGGACATCCTGGGCGAGCAGCGCGGCTACCTGGCGGATAACCTTCTCGTACAGGTGCAGAAGTTCAACGGCAACCCCATCGGCATCCAGCTTCCGCAGCTCGTGGAGCTGACGGTAATCCAGACCGAGCCCGGCGTGCGCGGCGACACCGCGAGCGGCAACGTCACAAAAGCCGCCACCGTCGAGACGGGCCTCGAGATCCGGGTCCCCCTCTTCATCAAGCAAGGCGAGAAGGTGAAAGTGCACACCGAGACGGGCGACTTCGCCGGCCGTGCTTGACCCCGCCTCTACAATGGCGCTGATGCTGCTCGCGGCCACACTCATCGCCCTGGCGGTCGTCGTGGTCTACGATGTGACGCAACGCCAGCACGCCATCCTCCGCAACTTCCCGATCGTCGGCCACTTCCGCTACTGGCTCGAGGCCATCGGCCCCGAGCTGCGCCAGTACATCGTCACCGACAACAACGAGGATCGGCCCTTCAGCCGCGACCAGCGGCGCTGGATCTATGCGTCGGCCAAGAAGGAAAACAACTACTTCGGCTTCGGCTCCGACAACGAGATGGAGCTGCACTCCAACTACCTGATCATCAAGCACACCACCTTTCCACTGCCGACGAAGTGTCCTGGCGATCCGGGCTACGACCCGAACTACACCATCCCCTGCGCCAAGGTGATGGGCGGGCCTCGCGGACGGCGCAAGGCCTTCCGGCCGGCGTCGGTGGTCAACGTCTCGGGGATGAGCTTCGGGTCGCTCTCGGGTCCAGCCGTGGAGTCGCTCAATCGCGGGTGCCAGATTGCCGGGTGCCTGCAGAGCACGGGCGAGGGCGGCGTGTCCTCCTATCACCTTCAGGGCGGCGAACTCATCTGGCAGATCGGCACGGGCTACTTCGGCTGCCGCGACGAACACGGCCGCTTCAGCATGGCGCGGCTCAAGGCGGTGCTCGACCGCACCCCGCAGATTCGCGCGATCGAGGTCAAGCTGAGCCAGGGCGCCAAGCCCGGCGTGGGCGGCGTCCTGCCACTGGCCAAGATCACCAGAGAGATCGCGGACATCCGCGGCGTCCCCATGGACCGCGACTGCATCAGCCCGGCCACGCACAGCGTCTTTCACGACGCGGACAGCCTTCTGGACTTCGTCGAACTGGTCGCCGAGGAAACAGGCCTTCCGGTGGGCATCAAGTCCGCGGTTGGCGACAGCGCCTTCTGGACAGACTTGACGCGCCTGATGGCGGACGGCACGCGCGGCGTGGACTTTGTGACCATCGACGGCGGCGAGGGCGGCACCGGGGCCGGTCCACTCGTGTTCGCCGACCATGTGGCGCTGCCGTTCAAGCTGGGGTTCAGCCGCGTGCAGAAAGCGTTCGCCGCCGAAGGCCTGACCCAGCGGGTGGTCTTCATCGGCTCGGGCAAACTTGGGTTTCCTGAAGCGGCCATGTTCGCCTTCGCGCTGGGCTGCGACATGGTCAACGTGGCCCGCGAGGGGTTGCTGGCCATCGGCTGCATCCAGGCGCAGCGCTGCCACACCAACCACTGCCCCACCGGGATCACGACGCAGAATGCCTGGCTCGTGCGCGGCGTCGATCCCACACTGAAATCGGCGCGGCTCGCCAATTACGTCGTGACGCTGCGCAAGGAGCTGCTTGCGCTCAGCCACGCGTGCGGGGTGGCGCATCCGTCGCTGATTACGGCGGACCACCTGGAGTTGATGGACGCGCACTTCGGCTCGAAGACGGTGGCGGAGTTGTTTGGCTACGACCGTGGCGCGGGCATGCCGTCACTAAGCGACCCGGCGGAGGTCGATCGGATCATGCGGCACTGAGCCGGCTGGGGCCGTGCCGCCCTGCCTACTTCTTCGACCGCCCCAGGCGGCAGACGAGGTCGAACTCGGCCTTGGTCACCGGCTGAATCGAGAGCCGGCTCCCCTTCTGCACCACCATCATCTTCTCGAGACCCTTCGTCTCCTTGAGGGTCTCAAGGGGCACAACGGCCGGGAAGATCTCCACAAAGCCGACGTCGACTGTGTACCACGCCGGCGCGTCCGGCTTACTTCCCTCGTCGTAGTACTTGTGCCCCTTCTTGAACGCGAAAGGGTCCGGGTAACCCGCCTTCACAATTTCGGCCAGACCCGTCACGCCCGAAGGATCCGCGTTGGACGCGTAGAACAGGACCGGGTCGCCCGCCTGCATCTCATCGCGCATGAAGTTGCGCGCCTGGTAGTTGCGGACGCCCTCCCAGCCGGTCTTCTTGTCCCTGGCCAACGCCTCGATGGTGTAGGCGGCGGGCTCGCACTTCATCAACCAGTACCGCTTCGGCATGGACAGTAGTCTAAAGGTTCGGGTCAGAGGCAGCCCGCTGTAAGATTTGCGGGGCTGTTTAACGAAGGAGATAGAGTCATGTCGGACCAGACCGAAGAGGGCGGGTTGACCCGCCGCGATTTCGTAAGCATGTCGATTGCGGCCGGTGTCGTGGCCGCGACGGGCACCACTGGCGAGGCGCAGGCGAAGGTCGTGGACGAGAACATCAGCATCAAGACGGCGGACGGTGACTGCGACGCCTTCTTCGCGCACCCGGCCACGGGCAGGCACGCGGCCGTGATCATCTGGGCCGACGCCTTCGGCCTGCGCCCGGCGGTCAAGGACATGGCCAGGCGTTTGGCCGCGAGTGGCTACGCCGTGCTGGCGCCCAATCCGTTCTACCGCGTGACCAAGGCGCCGGGTATCGACAGCACGAACTTCAGCTTCCAGAACACCGCCGACCGCGCGAAGCTGGGGAGCCTGATGGGTTCGGTGACGGCGCCCGGGGCGCCAGAGCGAGACGCCGAGGCCTTCGTGGCGTTCCTCGACAAGCAGGCGTCGGTGGACCCGAAGAAGAAGATGGGCGTCCAGGGCTACTGCATGGGCGGCCCGCTCACGGTTCGGACCGCGGCGCACCTCCCATCACGTATCGGCGCCGGCGCCTCGTTCCACGGTGGCGGGTTGGTGACCAAGGAACCGAGCAGCCCGCACCTGCTCGCCACGAAGATCAAGGGCCGGATGTACATCGGCATCGCCGGCAACGACGACGCCCAGCAGCCCGAGGCCAAGACGGTGCTGAAAGACACGTTCGCTGCCGCGAAGGTGCAAGCGGAGGTCGAGGTCTACGCGTCGGCACACGGCTGGTGCATGGTGGACATGCCCGCCGAGAAGGACAAGCCGATCTACAACAAGCCCGACGCCGAGAAGGCGTGGGCCAAGCTCGAAGCGCTCTACAAGGCCGCGCTCGTCTGAATCCCGACGACATCCGGATCCCGCCAGGCCTCCACGGCCTGACCAGCGACGGCGCCGCCCGTCTCCTGCGCGAGCACGGGCCGAACCGCTGGGTCCAGCCCGGTCGGCTGGCCGCGCTGCGGGAGGCGCTCGGGGCGCTGCTGGATCCGATGGCCGTCATGCTGGCCATCGCGGCCGCTCTCTACTGGCTGCTCGGCGAAACCCGGGATGCGGTGATCCTGGGGATTGCGCTCATCCCGGTGCTTGGCGTCGACGTGTTCCTGGAAGTCCGCTCACGCGCGGCGCTGAAGAAGCTGGCTGCCGCCGCGTCGCCCGCGGCCCACGTGGTACGGGACGGCGCGGTGATGACCGTGCCTCTTGGCGGGGTGGTGCCCGGCGACCTGCTGGCGCTGGTTGAGGGCCATGTGGCTGGGGCCGACGGCACGGTGGTGTGGGCCGCGAACCTTTCGATGGACGAGTCGGCGCTGACGGGTGAGTCGGTGCCACAGGCCAAGCGACCGTTCACCGGGGACGACGCACCAGCACCCGAGATGCGCCTCTACGCCGGGTCGCTCGCCGTCACCGGCCATGGCTTCGGCCGGGTGACGGCCACGGGACAACGGACGGCCTACGGCAACATCGCGTCCCTCCTGGCCGAAACGCCGGCGTCGCTCAGCCCACTGCAGCAACACGCCTCGCGGCTTGCCGGGCGCCTCGCAGTTGGCGCCGTGGGCGTCGCAGCCCTCCTCTTCGGCGCCGGGGTGTGGCGCGGTAGGCCGTGGACCGAGGCCCTGCTGGGTGCGGCCAGCCTGGCGATGGCGGCCATCCCGGAGGAGTTTCCGCTCATCCTCACGCTCTTCCTCTCAATGGGGGCCTGGCGGCTGGCCGGCAAGGGCATGCTGGTGCGACGCCTGGCGGCCGTGGAGACGCTGGGTGCCACGACCGTCATCTGCACTGACAAGACCGGCACGCTGACGCGCGGCGAGTTCGTGGTCACCGAGCATCAGGTGCTGGACGCGTCCCTGCCGGAGGCCGTCTTTCTGGAGCGGGCCCTCCTGGCGTGCGAGGACGTGCCCGCCGACGCCATGGAGAAGGCGCTGCTGGACTATGCCCTGGCCAGGGGCGTGAGCCACGAGGCCGTCGTCGGGCGCTGGACGCTGCTGCGGGACTACGACTTCGACCCGGTCGGCAAACACATGTCGCACGTCTGGCGCGACACCGCGTCGGGTGCGGTCGTCATCGCCGCCAAGGGTGCCCTTGAGGGTGTGCTGGCGCATGCTGCCGCAAGCCCTGAGGAGCGGGCTCTGTTGATCGACGCCAACGCACGGATGGCGGACCGCGGCCTTCGGGTGCTCGCGGTGGCCGGGCGGCGCGCACCGGAGCCCGGGGCGGATCGGGACGAAGACGAGCACGCGCTCATCGTGCATGGGCTGATCGGCTTCCAGGACCCGCTGCGGCCGGAGGTGCCGGCTGCCGTGGCGGAGTGCCAGCGGGCCGGCATGCAGGTGAAGATGATCACCGGCGACCATGCACTGACGGCGCATGCCGTGGCAGAGGCCGCGGGCATCGTGCACGACGACGCGTGGATTGTGACCGGTGACGAACTGGATGCCCTGGAAGAACCGGCGCGGTCGGCCCGCATCGCCCAGTCCGCCATTCTGGCGCGCATCAGCCCGGCCCAGAAGCTCCTCATCGTTGATGCCCTGAAGAAGATGGGCGCCATCGTGGCGATGACCGGCGACGGCGTGAACGACGCGCCGGCCCTGCGCCGCGCCGACATCGGCATCGCCATGGGCAGGCGCGGCACGGACGTGGCCCGCGCGACAGCAGACCTGGTGCTGCTCGACGACAATTTCGCGTCGATCGTCGCCACCGTGCGCGAAGGCCGGCACATCCACCACAACATTCAACGGGCGTTCCTGTACCTGGTGGCCTTTCACGTGCCCATCGTGGTCCTGGCGGCGCTGGTGCCGTTGCTGGGGTTGCCATTGCTGCTCCTGCCCATCCACCTTGTGTGGCTCGAGCTGATCGTGCACCCCGTGTCCGCGCTGGTGTTTCAGGCGGAGCAGGCCACCGACGAGGTGATGCGGCATCCGCCGCGGGACCCAAAGGCCCCGCTGTTCCCGCCTGGTGCGGTGTGGCGATCGGTGACCTGCGGAATCCTGCTGACGGCTGCGACGCTGGCTGGCTACTGGTGGGGGCTCACGTCGGGGCACGAATCAGCCGGGCGGGCGATCGCACTCGTCGTGCTCATGGCCGGGTACCAGACGCTCATCTTCGCCGAGCGCATGGCGCTCCCGAAGATGAAACTGCCGCTGGTGCCGAGATCGAGGCTCTTCTGGGGCGTGTGGACCCTGTCGGCCCTGAGCCTGGTCGCCATGCTGACGATTCCCGCTATTGCCGGGCTCTTCCGGGTCTCGCCTCTTCCGGCGTCCACGCTGGCGTGGGCCGTGGCCGCGGGTGTAGCCACCGTCGCCTGGCGCTTGGTATTGCCCGCGCGTTCGCGCTGAGCGGCGCAGCCTCGAAGGAGGAGTCGGCCCGCGGGCAGAATCCGCGGGCCACCAAAGAGTGCGGGCGGCTACGCCCGCGCGCGGGGAGCCGAGGTCCGCGGTCTACCACCACCGCCCCGCGACTGGCCGGGCCGGCTGAACGACCGGCCACCTCCGCCACCGGGACCCCCTGGGCGCCGGTTCGAACCTGGACGATGCGAGCGTGGCGCGTCGGACGCCATGTCTCCGCCACCAGTGGCGAAGCCCTCAACGGCCACCTGTTCAAGCGGCGCGGGCAACAGGCGCTGAATGTCGCGCAGCAGCTCCCGCTCTCCCGGACTCACCAGCGAGACGGCGCGCCCGGTCAGACCAGCGCGGCCGGTCCGGCCCACCCGATGGATGTAGTCGGCAGCCACCAGCGGCAGGTCGTAGTTGACGACCAGCGGCAGCTGCACGATGTCGAGCCCGCGGGCAGCGATGTCTGTCGCCACCAGCACCCGCACGCGGCCGCCCTTGAAGTCGGCAAGAGCCTTGGTCCGCGCGCCCTGGCTCTTGTTGCCATGGATCACAGCCGCCTTCACGCCGGCGCGTTCCAGGTGTTCGCCCACACGGTTCGACCCGCGCTTGGTCTTGCAGAACACCAGCGCCTGGTCCGCATTCGCTTCGCGCAGCACGTGCGTGAGCAGATCACCCTTGCGGCCCTCGCCAACGGCGTGAATGTGGTGCGTGACGGTAGAGGGCACCACTCCGTTGGCGGAGACGTCCACGCGGGCGGGATCGTGCGTGTATTCGGACGACAGACCGACGACCTCGTCCGAGAAGGTCGCAGAGAAAAGGAGCGTCTGCCGTCGCTTGGGCAGGGCTGCCTGGATCCGGCGGAGCGCCGGCCGGAAGCCCATGTCGAGCATCCGGTCCGCTTCGTCGAGTACCAGCACTTCGACCTTCGACAGGTCCACCGTGCGGCGCTGCATGTGGTCGAGCAGACGGCCCGGCGTGGCCACGAGGATCTCGGTGCCGCGCTGGAGGTTGGTGACCTGCGGCCCCATCGACACGCCGCCGATGACCACCATGACCTTCACGCGCAGCGGCGCGCCGTAGGTGACCAGTGACTGGTGTACCTGGGAGGCCAATTCGCGAGTGGGCACGAGCACGAGGCCGCGCGGTGCCCGGCTGCTGACCTGGCGTCGTCCGCCACCCAGCAGCCGATCGATCATCGGCAGGCCGAAGGCCGCGGTCTTGCCGGTGCCGGTTTGCGCCTTGGCCAGCAGGTCGCGCCCGCTCAGCACCAGCGGAATGCCTTCAAGTTGCACCGGCGTCGGCGTGGTGTAGCCGAGCTTGGCAAGGGGAGTACAGAGTTCGGATGAGAGCCCGAGGGCAGAGAACGGCATTGAGAGACAACGCTCCTGAACAGAAGATGCCTGAGCGTTTCCCTGAACCGCGCTGACAGGCTGACGAATGGACGAGGCGCCGATATATGGCGCTGGACTCTCAGGCGGCTGAATCGGGGGCGGGGACGGAAGGTGAAACGGCCGAGGGCCGTCAGGTCAGCGATTCCCGCGGGAAATCTACGTGCAGCTGAGAGACTGGAGATATTCTACCGTGGTTTCCCCAAAACCCCTATGCCGTCCATTGAACTCGCGCCGTTTCACCCGATCGTTGTGCACTTCACCATCGCCCTGGCTCTTGTGGGCATCCTCTTCCGGTGGCTCTCGCTGCTGGGCCGGCCGGCGTTTCTGGGCCCGGCGGCCGCGACGTTGATCATTCTGGCGGCGGGGGCGTCCGTGATCTCGTCGGAGTCCGGCGAGCAGGCGCACGGGCCGGCCGAACGCGTGCCAGGCGCCCGTGGCGCCGTGGAGGAGCACGAGGAGTGGGGCGAGCGGGCCGAGTATGCGCTGTTGCTGCTCGTGGGGATCGAGCTGCTTGGCCTGGCGTTCTACAAGTGGTCGAAGGTGAAGACGGTTCGCGTGGTGGCCGCCGTGGTCGGCATCGGTGCCGCGTTCGCCGTGTATGAGGCTGGCGAGCACGGCGGCGAGCTCGTCTACAGCTATGCCGGCGGCGTGGGCGTCCGGTCAGGCGACCCGAAGGATGTCGAACGCCTGCTGCTGGCGGGCTACTACCACCAGTCCATGGCCGATCGGAAGGCCGGCCGTCATGCGGAAGCGGCGTCTCTGCTGGCCGAGGCCTCGAAGCGCTTCCCTGCTGACCCGCACGTGCAGTTGCTGGCCGCTGAATCGCTCCTGGCCGATCAGAAGAATGCGCCGGCCGCGATCGAAGCGCTGGCTGCGGTGACAGTCCCCGAGGGCAGCCGGCCCCTGCGTCGGCTCAAGGCCAACCTCCAGGCGGATGGACACGAGGCCGCGGGTGAGCCGAACCAGGCCATCGCCGTACTGGAGGCGGAGCACAAGGCGTTCCCAGACGCGCGGTTTCAGACGCGGATCGACAAGCTGAAGAACGCATCGCGGCCCTAGCACCCGACAACGAGGAGGCCGGCCCCCGGATTCCCCATCGGGCTATCCTGACGCCGTGCCGTTCTGGTCCGACTCGATCGAGACCGTCCTTGCCGACCTCGCCGCCAGGCCCGAGGGCCTGACCGATGTTGAAGCGAAGCGCCGACGGCAACAGTACGGACCCAATCGCACCGCGATCACGCGCACCACCTCTTCGCTGGCCCTGCTCCTGAACCAGTTCCGGAGCCCGCTGGTCCTCCTCCTGCTGTTCGCCATGGCGCTCTCCCTGTTCCTTGGGGAGACGGCCGACGGGGCGATCGTCCTGACCGTCGTCCTCGGGAGCGCCCTGATGGGCTTCTGGCAGGAGTACCGCGCCGGCAATGCCGTGGCACGCCTTCTGGCGATGGTCAGAACATGCGTGACCGTGCTGCGCGACGGCCGTGAACTGGAGGTCTCGCACGACGCCCTCGTGCCGGGGGATGTGATCGTACTGGCCGCCGGGGCGGCCGTCCCCGCAGACTGCCGGATCCTCTGGTCCACCGATCTGTTCGTGGATGAATCCAGCCTGACCGGAGAGAGCTTCCCCGCCGAAAAGAACGCCGGTGACGTCGCGGCGGCGGCACCGCTGGCCCAGCGGTCGAACACCCTATTCCAAGGGTCACACGTGGTGAGCGGCATGGGTCGGGCCCTCGTCGTCGGGACCGGCGGCGAGACGGTCTTTGGCAAGGTCGCAGAACGGTTGCGCCTGCGGCCGCCGGAAACGGAGTTCGAACGCGGGCTGCGGCGCTTCGGACAGCTGCTGATCCAGATTACGCTCGTCCTGGTCATCGCGATCTTCGGCATCAACGTGTATCTGGAACGGCCGGCCCTCGATTCCTTCCTCTTCGCGCTCGCCCTCGCCGTCGGCCTGACGCCCGAACTACTGCCCGCCATCGTCAGCCTCACGCTGGCCCGAGGGGCGCAGCAGATGGCGGCTTCCCGCGTGATCGTGCGGCGCCTGAACTCCATCGAGGACTTCGGCAGCATGAACGTCCTTTGCTCGGACAAGACGGGCACGCTGACCGAGGGCGTCGTCCGGCTGCATGCGGCGCTCGATCCGGATGGCCACCCAAGCGACGAGGTCCTCCTTCACGCGCAGCTCAACGCCTGCTTCGAATCGGGCTTCGCGAACCCGATCGACCTGGCTCTGCGGGCCCTGCCGTGCCCAGCCCTCAACGCCTACGCGAAGGTGGACGAGGTGCCCTACGACTTCATTCGCAAGCGGCTGAGCGTCGTCGTGGAGGAGGCACCGGCGGCCAGTACGGTCCGGCACACCATGATCACGAAGGGCGCGCTGCGGAACGTCCTTGCGGTGTGCGCCACCGCGCGAGTCACGGCTCCGGACGGCACGGCGCGCCTCGTACCGACGGCCGACGTGGACGCCGCCCTGCAGGCGCACTTCGAGAGCTACAGCGAACAGGGCTATCGCGTGCTCGGCGTCGCGATCCGTGACGTCACGGGTGACCCGATCATCAACAAGGACGACGAGCAGCAGATGACCTTCACGGGGTTCCTCCTGCTCGAGGATCCGCCGAAGTCCGGGGCGCTGGAGGCCGTGACCGACCTGCGGCGGCTTGGCGTGGCCCTCAAGATCATTACCGGAGACAACCGTCTCATCGCCGGCCAGCTGGGGCGTCACATGGGGCTGGAACAGCCGGTCATGCTGACCGGTGAGCAGCTTCGGGGCCTCAGCGACACCGCGCTGCTGCAGCGTGTCGGCGAGGTGGACATCTTCGCGGAGACCGAGCCAAACCAGAAGGAGCGGATCCTGCTGGCACTCCGCAAGGCCGGCAACGTGGTCGGCTATCTGGGCGACGGCATCAACGACGCGAGCGCGCTCCACGCCGCGGACGTCGGGATCTCGGTGGAGAGCGCCGTGGATGTCGCCAGGGAGGCGGCCGACATCGTGCTCCTGGAGCACGACCTGAGTGTCATCGCACAGGGCGTGAGGC
Organism: Vicinamibacterales bacterium; assembly: GCA_040081715.1. GTDB lineage: Bacteria > Acidobacteriota > Vicinamibacteria > Vicinamibacterales > UBA2999 > CANKJK01. The sequence continues at coordinate 122,539 of JBEBFY010000008.1, forward strand.
TGGGCCGGCAGACCTTCGCCAATACGATGAAGTACGTATTCATCACCACCAGCGCGAACTTCGGCAACATGGTCAGCATGGCCGGGGCTTCGCTCTTTCTCCCGTTCCTTCCGCTGCTGCCGAAGCAGATCCTGCTCAATAACTTCCTGTCCGACGTTCCCTCGATGACCATCGCGACCGACAGCGTCGACCGCGAGCAGGTGGATCGTCCCCGGCGCTGGAACATCCGCTCCGTCCGGGTCTTCATGCTGGTCTTCGGACTGGTCAGCTCGGTGTTCGACTACCTGACGTTCGGCGCGCTGCTCTACTGGTTGCGCGCCACCGAACAGCAGTTTCAGACAGGATGGTTCATCGAGTCACTGATGACGGAGTTGTTCATCGTGCTCGTCATCCGGACCCGAAAGCCCTTCCTTCGCAGCAGGCCCGGCACCTTGCTGCTCACCGCCACGCTTGCGGTGGCTGGCTTCACCGTCATCCTTCCCTACACCGCCTTCGGTGTGCTCTTCGGGCTGGCGCCGCTGCCGGTCTCTTTCGTCCTGTTACTGCTCGGAATCACTGCGGGGTACCTCGCGGCAAGCGAGCTGGTGAAGGGCTGGTTCTTCAGGCGGTTTGCGTAGCCGCGCGCCACGTGCCCGCGAACGGACGCCCTCTCGGGATCTCGCGGGACTGAACTGATTTCCTGAAGACCCAATTTTGACCGGCACGGTTCTGCGGTAACAATTGGGGGTGTTTCGCGGGACGTGGATCTCAAGGAGAGACGACAAATGGCTCTAGGCACGGTGAAGTGGTTCAATGACTCCAAGGGTTTCGGCTTTGTGACGCCAGACGAGGGTGGTGAAGATGTGTTCGTACACTTCTCGGCCATCAGCATGTCTGGTTTCAAGAGTCTGAAGGAAGGCCAACGCATTACCTTCGACATTGTCGACGGTGCGAAGGGCAAGCAGGCCGCGAACGTGCAGGCTGCTTAGAACGGCAGAACTGCCGAGCCGCCAACGAACGGGCGTCAGCGAATGAGTTGGCTGGGACGCAGGGATTCGAACCCCAATAACCTGCTCCAGAGGCAGGTGTCCTACCGTTGAACGACGTCCCAACACGGCAGAGCCCCGAAGGGCTGTGCCAAACCGCAATTGTATCGGTTGGGGGTATCAACCGGCAAGGGAACTGCCGGGAGTGGGCGCCTTGCCCACTCCCAGCGGCTGTTTCGGATTAGCTGGCGGCGGCAAGAGCGGTCTGCGATACCGCCGTCTGTTCCTTGCGGCGCTTGGCGCTGGCGGCGCCACCCTTGCGGCCGGCCTGACTGGCTTCTTCGCTGGTCCACATGTGCGCCGTGCCCTTGACGTGGGCGGCCCGGCCGCCCTTCGACGACACCTCCCGCCGCTGTGACTGGTCAAGCGACGCAAATCCCCTGTTTTCGATCCCCATTGTGATGCTCCGTGTTGCGCGCACGATGCGCGTTCGACCCGGATAGTGCAACCAAAATGCCACACCTGATCCAGCCGGATCATGCGTGACCAGGCCTGATTTGAGGGGATCCGCAGGCGCCAGCCCACCGAAAGATCCGCACAGGCTGCGGAGTTTTATCGGGTGAGGTAGGCGCCGAGGTGCTGGAGCCGGGCCCGCACCCGGCTATGTCCGAGGAGCACCAGGACCTCGAAGATGCCCGGGCTCGTCGTCCGGCCGGTCATGGCCACCCGGGCAAGGTGAATCAGCTCACCGGCCTTGACGCCCTTGTCCGCGGCCGCCTGTCGGATGGCGGCCTCGACGGCGGCCTCGTCGAACGGCTGCACCGCGCCAAGCACGGCCTGCAGCGTGGCCACGTGCGCCGCAGCCGCTGGAGACTGCAGGTGCTTCGTCTGAGCGTCTGCCTCGTACTCGACCTGCTCCACGAGGAAGGGCCGCGCCTGCTCCACGAAGTCGGTCAGGCGCTTCGCACGGGGCTGAAGGAGCGCCATCAGCCGCGCCATCCAGGCCGGGTCGGGGTTCGGCGTGAGACCCGCCTCGTGTAGCAACGGACTCACCATGTCCACCAGCCGCGCAGCGGGCAACCGGGCGATGTACTGCCCGTTCATCCAGTCCAGCTTCTCGGTGTTGAAGACGGCGTTGCCGCCGCTGATGCCGGTGAAATCGAAGGCGTCGACCAGCTCGGCACGCGTCATCAGTTCGCGGTCACCCCCGGGTGACCAGCCCAGGAGCGCGAGGAAGTTCACCATCGCCTCAGGGAGATACCCGGCACGGGCGTACTCCGTGACGGAGGTGGCGCCATGCCGCTTGCTGAGCCGCTTCTTGTCCTGGCCGAGGATGAGCGGCACGTGGGCGAATGCGGGCGGCTCCGCGCCCAGCGCATGGAACAGCAGCAGGTGCTTCGGCGTGTTCGAGATATGGTCGTCGCCGCGCACGACGTGCGTGATCCCCATCTCCGAGTCGTCCACCACGACCGAGAGGTGATACGTCGGCTGCTGATCGGAGCGCAGGATGACGAAGTCCTCGATGGTGGCGCCGTCTACCTCGATGGGGCCGTGCACCTGGTCGTCGAAGCCGACGACACCTTCAGGCACCTTGAACCGGACGGCACGGAGGGCGTTGGCAGCGTCAAGTGCAGCCCTCTGTTCGGGCGTGAGAGCGAGGCAGGCGCGGTCGTACTTCCACGCGGACCCAGCCTGCTCCGCGCGTTCGCGTTCCTGGCGCAAGCGGTCGCCGGTGCAATAGCAGTGGTACGCGTGCCCCTCCACGACGAGCCGCGCGGCCGCGGCCCGGTAGCGGTCCAGGCGCTGCGACTGGAGGTACGGCGTGTGCGGCCCCTCGACCCCTGGGCCTTCATCCCAGTCGATCCCCAGCCAGCGCAGGCCGTCGAGGATGCCCGTGATCATCTCCGCCGACGAGCGCTCCAGATCCGTGTCCTCGATGCGGAGGATGAACGTGCCGCCGTGCCGGCGGGCATACAGCCAGTTGAAGAGGGCCGTTCTGGCGCCGCCGACGTGCAGGTAGCCGGTAGGCGACGGGGCGAAGCGTACGCGGGGAATCACCTGACGATTATTCCATCGGGAGCCGTCAGGTCAGCGCGGGGCGTCGCTGATCGCGTAGAGGTAGTACATGCGGCCTCCAGCCGACGCGGGCGACGCGAACACATTGGGCACGCCCTCGAGCCGCTGGTTCTGAAAGATCGGCTTGCCCGTCCTGGCTTCAAACGCCGACAGCACGCCGGAGTTCGTCTTGAGAAAGTAGAGGACGCCGTCGACCAGGATCGGCGATGGCACATAGGGTGTGTCGCGGTCGAAGGACCAGACCACGGCCTCGGTGCCGTCGATCACGCCCTTGGCTTTGTCCAGCCGGATCGCGCGCAGGTCGTTGCCCTGGAAGCCGCTCATCAGGTAGACCATCTCGTCGTCGTAGACGGGCGAGGGAATCGGATTCAGCGGCGTGGCCCACGTGTCGATCTCCTTGCGCGGCTGGCGCCACAGCTCCTTGCCGTCGCGGGCGTCGAGCGCCACGACGAACGACTCACCGTTCAGGTGGTCCCATACGACCACGAGCGTGTTGCCGAGGAGGACGGGCGTGGACCCTTCACCGAACTGGTTCCGCATCCGCTTCTTGGCGAGGTCCTTCTTCCAGAGCAGCTTGCCCTGGAGCGTGTAGGCGTAGAGGCCGAAGGACTCGAAGTAGGCGAACAGCCGCTGACCGTCCACGATCGGCGACCCCGATGCCCAGCTGCCGTTATCCACGTGCGCGGCCTCGTGGGGCTCGACCTCGTTGGCCACCTGTTGCCACGCCGTCTTGCCGGTTTTCCGGTTGATGGCCATCACCACGAAGCGGTGCACGCCGCGTGAGGCCAGCGTGCCACGTGGTGCGTGCTGCGCGTCGCCGTCGATGCCCATGGGGATCGCCGTCGTCAGGAACAGGTGGTCGCCCCAGATGACCGGCGTGGAATGACCGCGCCCAGGGATCTCGACTTTCCAGCGGATGTTCTTCGCCTCGCTCCACTCGGTGGGCGGGTTCGCCGTGCGGGACATGCCGTTGGCGGAGGGTCCACGCCACTGCGGCCAGAATCGCTCGGCCTCCGGCGATTGGGCAGGGAGCGTGACCATCGTGGTCATCATGGCCAGAACGCCGGCGGCACACAGAGTGGGACGCATCAGGAACCTCGGCGCCAATCCTACCCGGCCCGCGACACGTGCGTTTGACCAGCACCAGGCGGCTCACTACGATGCCGCCATGGCTGCACACCGGGTCGTTCTGCTCGCCGTGGCGCTGGCCGCGACCGCCTGCCGTTCCGCTCCGGTGGCCGCGCCCGACGTCTCGCCAGAGGCGGCGCGCCAACAGGCTGAAACCTGGCGCGCCAAGCACGAGGTGGACTACCGGCGCGACTACGTCACGATTGCCGGCCTGCACTTCCTGAAGGAGGGGCCGCAATCGGCTGGGAGCGACGCCGCCAGTGACGTGGTGCTGCCGGCAGGCGCACCCGCCACACTCGGGCGTTTCGTGCTGACGGGCGAGGCCGTGCGGTTCGAGCCGGACGCCGCCGCCAATGTGACGCTGGGCGCTCAGCCGGTGACGACGCCGGTCGTGCTCGCCGACGATGGCGCACCGAAGGCCGACGAACTCTCCGCCAGCGGCATCAGGATGGTGGTGCACCGGAGCGGCGTGCGAAAGTCGCTCCGCGTGTGGGATCCCGAGGGGCCCATGGCCACAGGCTTCCTGGGCTTCCGCTGGTTCGACATCCAGCCCGCCTACCGCGTAGTCGGTCGATTCATCCCGGACACTGCGCCCCGGACGGTCCAGACCCTGAATACCTTCGGGGACCTGGACGAGTACACGACGGAGGGCGTCGTGGAGTTCACGCTGAACGGCCAGACGCTGCGCCTGCGCCCCTTTACCACGCGGCCGAAGCGCTTCTACTTCGTGTTCAGGGACGGCTCGAGCGGGAATGAAACCTACGCCGCGGCGCGCTTCCTCTATGCGGACCTGCGGGACGACGGGACGACGGTGCTCGACTTCAACCAGGCGTACAACCCGCCCTGCGCCTTCAACCCGTTCACCACGTGCCCGCTGCCCCTACAGGAGAACCGGCTGACAGTGAAGATCCTCGCGGGCGAGCGGGCCTACCCCGCCCACGTGGAGCTGCCGCGTTCGTAGCCCGGCCCGTCACCCTCGCCAAGCCAGAGAGGCCGGGGCCTGGCTATCGGGCCTTGCCGTAGCGCAGGTAGATCGCGGGGAGCAGGAAGAGATTCAGCACGGTCGAGGTGACGAGGCCGCCGAGAATCACCACCGCCATCGGGTGCTCGATCTCGTGGCCGGACTTGTCGCCACCCATGATGATGGGCACCAGCGCCAGGCCCGTCACCAGCGCCGTCATCAGGATCGGCGCCAGGCGTTCTTCCGCACCGCGAATCGCCAGTTCGATCCCGAAGGGGACCGCCTCGTCGTGTTCGAGGTGGCGATAGTGGCTCACGAGCATGATGCCGTTGCGCGCCGCGATCCCCAGCACGGTGACAAAGCCAACCAGCGACCCCAGTGACAGCACGGCGCCGGTGAGGAACACGCTGGCCACGCCGCCGATGAGCGCGAACGGGATCGTCAGCGCCACAAGCGCCACGAGACGCGTGGAGCCGAAGTCCACGTGCAGCACCAGCAGAATGCCCAGCAGCGACAAGGCCCCGAGCATGAGGAGACGGTTCTGCGACTCAGCGCGAGCCTTGTACTCCCCGAGCACTTCGGGGTGATAGCCGGCTGCGAACGGCACCGTGCCGAGCGCCGCCTCGATGTCCCGGGCAACCGAGCCAAGGTCGCGCGCGCGAATGTTGCTGGTCACGTCGATGCGTCGTGAGCCGCCCTCGCGGGTGATTTCGTTCGGCGTTGGCGTGATGGTCACATCCGCCACGGCGCCGAGCGGCGCGTACCCGCCACCGGGCAGTTCAATCGGCAGGCGCCTCAGCGCGAACACGTCTCGGCGCTGGGCCGGCGTCCCCCACACGACGACGTCGAAGACCTTCTGCTGGTCGAACACCTCGCCCACGCGGGTGCCTCGCAGCATGGTCGCCACCGTGTCGCGCACGGCGGCTGGCGTCACACCCACCTGCTGCGCCCGTTCGGGACGGTAGGTCACCTCCGCCTGCGGCACCAGCGTCAGCGCCTGCACCTTGACGTCGGCGGTGCCCTCAACCGCGGAGATGGCCTTCCCCACTTCGGCGGCCTTCACCTGAAGCGCCTGGAGGTCTGGTCCGAAGATGCGGACCACGACCGTGGCGCTGGCGCCGGTCAGCACCTCCTTGATGCGTTCGCGCAGGTAGGTCAGCAGGTCGCGCTGCAATCCGGGGTAGCCGTCTACGACGGTCTGGATCTTGGCCACCGTGGCCTCGTAGTTCACGGAAGGGTCGAGGCTGATCCAGAGCTCTGTGAAGTTGACGCCCACCACCTCATCGGCCACCTCGGCCCGCCCGATGTGCGCCCCGAAGTTGCGCACGCCGGGAATGGCGCGGAGCTCCTTGCTCGCGCGCAGCGTGATGCGGGTCATGGCCTCGAGCGACGTGCCAGGCTTTTCGACCCAGTGCATCAGGAAGTCGTACTCCTTGAAATGCGGCAGGAACTCCTCGCCCAGGAGCGGAAAGGCCAGCGCCGTCAGCGCGAACGAGACGACGACCACGCCGATGGCCGCGCGCGGCCCGGCCACGAGCGTGGGCAGCAGACGCCGGTAACCGCGCTTGAGCCACCCGACCAGGGGCGATTCGTGCGACCGGACGGCCTGTGGCAGGAGCAGGAGCGAGAGTGCCGGCGTCACGACGAGCGCCACGAGCAGCGAGGCACCGATCGCGAGCACGTAGGAAAGCGCCAGCGGCCGGAAGAACGACCCGGCCAGCCCGTCGAGCAGGAACACCGGCAGGAACACGAGCACCACGATGACGCTGCCGTAGACCACCGCGCTTCGCACTTCCAGAGACGCCTCGAGCACCACCTGGAAGGCCGGGCGCGGCTCGGCGAGCGCGCGATTGAGCCGCAGGCGCCTGACGATGTTCTCGACGTCGATGATGGCGTCGTCCACCACCTCGCCGAGCGCGATGATGAGGCCCGCGATCACCATCGTGTCGAGCGTGCCGCCCCGATACTGGAGCACGAGCGCCGCAGCCAGGAGCGAGAGCGGAATCGCCGTGAGGCTGATGACCGAGGTCCGCCAGTCCCACAGGAACACCACGAGTACCAGGACCACCAGCAGGCAGCCGATGAGCAGCGCCTGGTTGAGGTTGGCGAGCGACATCTCGATGAAGGTCGCCGGGCGGAAGATGGTGGAGTCCACCTCGACGCCCGCGAGGCCCGGTCGAAGCGCGGCGAGTGCCGCTTCCACGTCGCGCGTGACCTGCAGCGTGTTGCCGTCCGGCTGCTTCTCCACGATGAGCAGCAGGCCCGGACCGTCGTTGATGACGCCGTCGCCAATCGGCGGCGGGAAGCCCTCGACCACATCCGCCACATCGCCGAGGCGGCGCACGGCACCCGTGCGCGTGGGGCCGGACCCAGGTGTGCGGGGCTGGAGCCGCGTGGGCAGCGCCATGCGCGCCAGGTCCGCGGCGGTCTTCACCGTGGTGGCGTGGGCCACCGCGAGGCGCTGATTCGGGGTGTCGATGAAGCCACCGGCCGCCACGGAGGTGGCGTCGCGGGTGGCCGCGATCACCTCCTGCAGCGTGACGCCGCTCGCCCGCAGGCGATCTGGATCGACCAGCACCTGCAACTGGCGGTCCCGTTGACCCCAGATGGCGACGTTGGCCACGCCGGGGATGGCCATGAGCCGGGGACGGATCGTCCACCGCGCCAGCGTGGTCAGCTCCACTTGCGAGAGCATCTTCGACGACACGCCGATCTTCATCACGCGGCTGAGCGACGAGAGCGGCGACAGGATGACCGGCGGACGCACGGCCGCGGGGAGCGTGGCGGCCACGCGCGTGAGCCGTTCCTGCACGAGCTGGCGCGCCGAGAGCCGGTCTGCGCCGCTGTCGAAGATCAGCACCACCGAGGACAGGCCGAGTACCGACTTGGACCGCAGCGTCTTCAGCCCGGGCACGCCGCTCATCGACGCTTCGAGCGGTACGGACACGACCGCCTCGACGTCGGCGCTCGAAAGGCCTGGCGCCTCCGTCTGGATCTCGACCAGCGGCGGCGCAAACTCCGGAAACACGTCGAAGGGGGCGTCGCGCGTGGCGCGGATGCCGACGACGATCAGGACCACCGACAGCGCAACAACCGGGATCCGCAGCCGCAACGCGGCGGCGACGAGCGCCCGCATCACTTGCCGGCCCCGAACTCGGTCCCGAAGAGCTCAGCCGCCCCGGCCGTGACCACCCGCGTGCCAGGAGCCGGGCCCTGGTCGAGCACGGCCACATCCTCGACCGCATCAACCACCGACACCCGGCGCCGTACGAATACGTGGTCCGGGCGCGCCTCGTACACCCAGCTTCCGCCGTTGGCGTCGTAGAGCAACGCCGCGCGCGGCACGACCAGGCTGCGCGTCGCGGCGGTGAGCGGAAGGCGGACGGAGACACGCTCTCCCGGGCGGAGCGCTCCACCTGGATTGACGATGGCGTAGTAGAGATCGACCGCCGCCGTGGACGGGTCCGCCGAGGGCGGGGCCTGCACGGGGTTCGCCGTCATGCCCGCACCTGTTCCCGTGCCACCGAGCGGCAGGATGCGCACCGGCGCCCGGCGGTCCACCTGCGCAAGGTCGCCGGCATAGAGCGGTACACGGACCCACACGGAATCCAGCCGCACCAAATCAAAAAGCGGTGCGCCGTTCGCCACGGCCTGTCCCGGACCCACATAGGCGGCCTGGACGACCGCGGCCGCAGGGGCCGTGAGCGCCAGCCCTCCGAATTCGTTGACACCGCGTGCCGCGAGCGCCAGGCGGTCCCGCGCCGCCTTGAGCGCCGCATCGGCCACGGCCAGGTCGGCCTGTGCCTCTTCGGCGGCCCGCTGACTGCCCGCACCCTCAGCGGCCAGCTTCGTGGCCCGGGCCTGCCGCTGCGCCGCCAGCACGTGCCGGCCGGCCGCTTCGTTGACGGCGCGTTCCGCCTCGACCCGCACGTCGCGGTCGGCCGGCGCCAACGGCACGAGCCGGGCAAGCGTGGCGCCTTGCGTCACGGTCGAGCCGACAGCGGGACCGCGCTCGGCATCCAGCGTGCCGGCGAAGGGCGCCGTGATCGTGATTTGCGCGCCACCGGCCGGAACCACGTCTCCCCCAAGCACGCGACTGCGGGTCACGCCGCGCTCCTCTACTGGAGCCGTCTCGATGCCCAGCCTCGTCACTGCCTCAGGCGTGAGTGTGATCGTCGTGAGCGAGGCCTCGGTCACGGACTTCGTCACCGTGGCAGCCTTGACTGGGGGTGCGGGCGCGGCGCTGTCCCCACTGCACGCTGCCATCGCGAGCGGCAGGCACAACAGCGGAAGCATGCGTCGGCGCATCGCGCCCGGTCGGCGTTCAACGGTCACGGGGAGTCTCCTCTGATTCGGCAGGGCATGAACGGCCGATGGCCCGATCGACGCGGGCCCGCGCGCGTTCGACATCCGCCGCGAACTCGCGTGCACGGATCTGGGCGTCGATGAGCCGCCGCCGGTGTTCGAGGACGGGGAGCTGCGATGTCTCACCGCCGGATAGCTGTCTTTCGGCGTCTGCCAGGTTCGTTTCGAGTGGCGGGAGCACACGCGCTCGCCAGGCCGCGACCGACTGCCGCGCCTGCTCGGACAGGGCCAGCGCCTCACGAAGCTCCGCGGCCACCTGCTGCTGAATGGCCACATAGGCGGCCGCGGCACGCTGGAGTTCGGCGGTGGCACGCGCACGTCCGCCCTGATTGCGGCCGAAGATCGGGAGGCTGGCGTCGATACCGGGGCCAGCCTCAAAGCCATCCCGGCCTGCGCCATTGGCATCCAGCACGGCGGACAGGGTCAGGATCCGCGACTTCTCCCAACCCAGCCGCGCGGCCGCGGCCTCGACGGCAAGCTCGGCCGCCCGCACATCCGGGCGGGCAATGAGGGCCTCACGCAGACGCGCGGCCTGTGGTGCGCACGCCGCGTCGGCCTCGCGCGCCGCAGCCAGATCGAACGCGGGGCCATCCTCCGTGAGGCCGGCAAGAAGGCGCAGTCGTGTCCGGGCGACGGTGACGTCCTGAGCGACCCGCTCAATCTCCAGCCGCGCGCTGGCGGCATCCACCTGCGTGGGGCGCGCGTCGATTGCCGCGATGTCTCCCGCCACGACCCGCGCCGCCATAAGGGTCTCGGTGCGGCCGAGCACAGCCGCGCGGTCCCCCGTGAGCCGCTGGCGTTCGGTGGCCAGACGCAGGTCGGCGTAGGCGGTCCGCACAGCGAGCACGAGGTCCAGGCCCGACTGCACCAGCCGCTGCGCCGTCACGTCCGCGGCACGACGCGCCGAGGCGATCCGCCTCGGACGCTCCCAGAGCACTTCGACCGGCCAGCGCAGCGTCGCTTCAAACTGCTTGGGGCCAAGCGGGAGCAGCAGCGACAGCACCGGGTTGGTCAGGAGGCCGGCGTCCAGCAGGTCGGCGCGGGCAAAGCCCAACTCGCTCACGCTCACCTGGAAGGCTGCGTTGTTCCACAAGGCGAGCGCAACGGCTTCATCCGCTGTCAGGCCGTCGGCGAGGCTGACCCCGGGCGGAATCCCTGACGTCGCGGACCCCGCCACGCGGGCCGCGGCACCGGTGCGTTCCTGGATGGCGCTGGCAGCACCTGTGGCATCCGGGCCGCCAACCGAGGCACATGCCGCCGCCGCCACGGTCAGGGACAGCAGTAGAAGGCCATGGGTGAGCGATTTGTGTGGCATGCGCGGGGTTCGCACGAACCGCCAGGACCGGCTCGGCGTCGGTGAAACTGTAGCGCTGTTCAATGCCGCGATGCCGCGTACCGGGACCTGCCTTGCTGCCCGGGCGGATCCCGAGCGCCCAAGCCCGCTATAATGTTGGTCTGCTATCAGGCCCTCGGGGCCTGCAGATCTTGGCAGCGTCGATGCGGTGAGGTGGCTGAGTGGCCGAAAGCGGCGGTTTGCTAAACCGTTGTACGGGCTTAAACCTGTACCCAGGGTTCGAATCCCTGCCTCACCGCCAATTTCCTGTTCCCTCTTCCGGATGCCACCCTTCGACGCCGTCCTGATTGTGTCCTTCGGCGGGCCACAGGGTCCCGACGATATCCGCCCCTTTCTCGCCAACGTCCTTCGTGGCCGGCGCGTGGCGCCCGAGCGCGTGGAGATCGTGGCGAAGCATTACGAGCACTTCGGCGGCGTGTCGCCGATTACCACGTTGACCATGCGTCAGGCCGACGGCCTGCGCGCAAGGCTCGCAGCAGCCGGGTCGTCGCTCCCCGTTTATGTGGGGATGCGCAACTGGCACCCGCTGCTGGCTGACACCTTCCGCCAGATGTCGATCGACGGTGTGCGGCGGGTGGTGGCCTTCATCTCCGCGGCGCAGCACTCCTTCTCAAGCTGCCAGCAGTACAAGGAAAACGTGGCGGCCGCCCGGGCCGTGCTGCGCGAAGAGGGACGGCCGGACATCGCGGTCACTTACGTGGATAGCTGGTTCGACCACGAACTGTTCATCGAGGCCAATGCCGCGCACGTGCGGGCCGCATGCGCCAGGCTCTCGCCCGGGGCCCGCGCGCACGCGCGTCTGATCTTCACGGCACACAGCATCCCGATGACGATGGCGGCATTGAGCCGCTACGAGGCGCAGCTTCGCACCAGTGCGGCGCTCGTCGCCGAGCGTGTGGGCATGCCGGACTGGGCGCTGGTCTTCCAGAGCCGCAGCGGGCGGCCTGAGGATCCCTGGCTTGAACCGGATATCTGCGACTACCTTCGAACGGAAGGCGCCACGGGGCTGCCGGCTGCTGTGATCTGCCCGATCGGCTTCGTGTGCGACCACATTGAAGTGCTGTGGGATCTGGACGTAGAGGCCGCAGCCGTGTGCCGTGACCTGGGCATCGAGATGGCCCGCGCCGAAGCCGCGAATGCGGAGCCTGCGTTCATCGACATGATTGCGGATGTCGTGCTGCGCACGGTGCGACGAGCCGAGCACGGGCGTCTGCTGCCGCTGGTTGCCATGCCGCAACCGGCCGGCAGTGCGCCTCCGGCTGCCGCGCCTGGGGGCCGCCCCGGGCGGCCTGCCTCATCCTAGGGCTGGATTGGTTTCGGGGCGCCAGCGCCCCTCTGCGAACCGGAACCGCGTTTCTCTGGGCGTGTCGAACCCCTCGACGGGCGGATAGACCTCGTCGCCGGGGAGCGCGAGAAGCCGCCGCCCGTCCAGCTCGAAGAGCCGTGGCTGCACTCGGACGGGCCGCTGCCGCCGTGCCCAGGCCAGTGCCTCGGCCACGGTGGCGAACCGGTCCAGCCAGCGCAGCGTCGTCCACGTGGGCGGCGCCAGCAGCAGCTCGCCGCGACGGCAACGCGCCGTCGCTTCGGCCGGGTCGATCCACAGGCTCTCGGTCGTGTCGTCGCCGTCGTGCGTGGCGGACGGCCCCTCCGGCACCAGCGTGATGAAGAAGCGGACGTCGTAGCGCTTCTCTTCGCTTTCAGGCGTGCGCCAGTTGGCGAAGTAGGTGAGTGACTGGCAGGACAACCGCACATCGAGTGCTGTGGCGATGGGCCCGATCGACGTGGAACCGGCCATCAGCGCCCGGCGCTGGGCTGAGAGCTCAGCGGCCGCTGGCGCCGTTCCGGTCACAGGCCGCGCCAGTAGGAGGCCGGCCTCTTCGAACAGTTCGCGAATGGCGCCCACGTGATGGGCTACGCCGTCCGCTGGGGCAAGGTCAGAGATCTGCCGCGCGGCATGCTCGAGTCCGTCGCATAGGGGGGCCGGCTCGGCCAGTCGGTCGCCTTCGTCCAGCCGCCCACCAGGGAACACGTGCGCGCCGCCCATGAAGGCCACTTCGTCGTGGCGGCGCACCAGGCAGACCTCGAAGCGCGAGTCCGAAGGCCGCAGCACAACTACCGTCGTAGCGGGGCGGGGAGCCGCGACAACGCTCACGCGCGAGCCTTATGCATCACAGCGCTACTATAGGCCGCTCGGCGGCGACGGCCCCGGGAGTGTGCTGCTGGCGTTCGGCGTGGACTGGCGCCGGAAGAGCCGAGCCGGTCTGCCCGGGCGATGGAGAGCTTCGTTGACAGGAATCTGGGAATCTGGGAATCTGGTCGCGTGAAGACCACGCTGGAAATTGACGACGAACTCTACCGCGAAGCGAAGGCGGTTGCGTCACTGACGGGTCGCAAGATGAAGGACCTTGTCACCGAGGGGCTCCGGTGGGCCGTGCGGCCAGCCGCTCGCGGCACAGGTGTCCCGTCAAAGGCAGCGGCGTCCCGGCGATTGACCTCGTGCTTTGCTGAGGCCGACAGCGCAACGAGGTCGGCGCCGCGCGGACCGGCCGCGCGCACACACCTGTCGAATGATCGGAACCGACTCGCCGGGTCGTGAATACCGTCGTCGTTGATGCCAGTGTGTGGCTCGCGGCGCAGGATGCCGGCGACCCGTACTGCGCACAGAGCCGGGACTTCTTTGTTCGCGCTGTGGCTACTGGAACCATGATCCATGTGCCCGCATACGCGCGAGTGGAGATTGCCTGCGCACTGGCGCGGAGGCTTCGCAGTGCGGCGAAGGGGCAACGGCTTTCACACCTCGTGCTGACCGCGGCCAACGCCACGGAGCAACCGGTCAACGCCACGCTGCTGGCAAGAGCGCTGTCGTCCGGTACGGCCAAGTTTCTGCGCGGTGCCGATGCCCTGTACGCCGCGACGGCGGACATCGCGGCGTGTGACCTCGTATCGTGGGATAAGGAACATGTGCAACGCGCCGGTGCGCTGACGCCTGGCGAGTGGTTGACTGCCAACCCGTAGCTCGGACGCGGGCCCAGCGTCCGGAATAGACCTTCCGATTCAGGCACCAACGCCCTCTGCACTATCGCGCGGACCGGCTTCTCCCGAAAGTAGGGTGGTGGGGAAGCGCATCCGGGGACCGGTGATTGGGACCGACCCGGCGGCTCTGGCCCCCGGAGCCTGTCCATGCACATTCAACAACTTTGGCGTTCGGCGGTCGATGACGTCCATTACAGCCTCCGCGGGCTGACGGGACGGCCCGATGCGGCGGAACCTGCCTCGAGCGAACTTGCGTTCGTGGCCCTCGTGCGGGCACTCGAGGCGCGTGACCCCAGGATGCGCGGACACTCCAAGCGGGTCGCGCGGTACGCCGTCAGGACCGGGCGGGCCATCGGTCTGCGCGGTCCGGATCTCGAGGCCCTGCGCCTTGGTGGATACCTTCATGACATTGGCAAGGTCGGTGTGCCGGACACGGTGCTGCTCAAGCCGGGGCCCCTTACGTTCCCTGAATTCGCGGTCATGCGGCGACACGCCGAGATTGGCGCTCGGTTGTGCGCACCGCTGGAGGCACTCCGGATGGTGCGGCCGATCATCTTGTCCCACCACGAGCGGATCGACGGGAGCGGGTATCCGAATGGCCTGAAGGGCGCGGACGTTCCGCTTCTGGCACAAATTATCGGTATCGTTGACGCGTTCGACGCCTTGACGTCGCAGCGCGTATACCGGGATGCCGTGCCACATCCCGTCGCCGTTCGTCACCTGCTGTCGGACGTCAAACAGGGCCGGTTCGAGACGCATCTTGTCGAGGCGTTTCTCACGGCCACGGCCGAGCATCAGACCCGCGATCACAGCCGCCATACGAGCGTGCCAGGCGGTGCCCAGGCGTACCCCACCAATCCGCGCCGTGTCTGGGGGGCCAAGGGCGCCTAACGGGTGTTCCGTTAACGCGTGGAATCCTTGCGTTCTTTGCAGGTGGACGCTACCGTGCCGGGCATGGTGTCGCGACCCGAGGGTGCAGATCGATCGTCGTCGCCGGCCGAGCCCGAGTCACGCGGTGCGGTGGCCGCCGCCTACCTGTTCGGTGCCGTGCTCGTGTTCGGGCTCGGTGACTTCCTGCTCGCCATTCCCATCCAGGTGAGCGACAGCTTCGGCAACATGCTCAAGCTGTCGGTCTCCTGGCGGGACACGGTGATCGGCGAGTTCACGCAGCACGCGTATCTGCGACCGCTGCTGTGGCTTCAGCTCAAAGCCGTCTACGAATTGTCGGACGGCGCATACTACGCGTGGTTTCGAGGCACCCACGTCCTCCAGGTGGCAGCGCTGGTGGCGCTGTATCTGCACCTCATTCGCCCGCGCCAGTGGCGCGACGCCGCGCTCGTGCCACTCGGGCTGGCCGTACTTATCGGTCACCACGCTTTTGCCGGCACGGTCAAAGAGGCGTTTCCGATCAACACGTTCATGACGGTGCTCCTTGGCTGCTTCGCGGCGGCCGCGCTCTCGCTCGGCCGGTACCGCCGCTGGAACGACCCGCTGGCGGTGCTGCTGTTTGCGGTCGCGGCGCTGTCGGTCGAGAGCGGGCTGCTGGTGATCGTGATCTTCGTCGCCGGGGCACTGGTGGGCGGACGCGGCGTGTCGCGAGGGGCTCTCGTCGCTCTCGGACTGGGGCTTGTCGGATACTTCGCCTTGCGCTTCGCGATTCTCGACGTCGGCGGGCCCTCCCTGAACGAACGCGCCTCGGGGTACGGGTTCTCCCTGCTCGAGCCGACCGATCTCGTCGAGCGGTTCGGAGCCCATCCGCTACCGTTCTACGTGTACAACGTGGTGACCTCGGCGCTCTCCGTGCTGTTCGGCGAACCGCGGGCAGGCCTGTTTCGGCTGACGCTGGGCTTCACCCTCGGCGACCCGTATCCGGCGCTCCTGGTCACCACGGTCGCCTGTACCTCCGCCACGGTGCTGATGGGCCTCTTCGCCTGGCGCAGGCGCGCCGCGTGGCGGCGGTGGGCGCTGACCCGCGACGATCAGCTGGTGCTCCTGTTCTTCGCGGTGCTCGCCGCCAACGCCGTCATCAGCTATCCCTACACAAAGAGCGTCATCATGAGCCCGGCCGGCGGGTTCTTTGCCCTGGCCGTGTTCGCCGCCGCTCGGAACGTGCTGCCGCCGGCGCCTTCCAGCACCATGGTCCGGTCAGTCGCGCCGCTCGCTGCCTGCGCGGTGCTCTCAATCGCGTGGAGCGTGCGTCTGGTGGGCGTGCACGTCGAGCTCTGGGTGGCCGCCCGAGACGTGCGCACCCAGTGGGCCTACGTCCACGAGTGGATCGCGCAGCAGCATCTGGACGTCAGCGCACCTCGTTCGCGAGATCTGCTCCAGGCCCTTCGCAACGACGCGCTCCTGACACAGCCAGCAGCCAGCGAGCTGAAGTGGACGGTTCGGAACTGGCTCTACTGATGAGGGCAACGTCAAGAATCGCCTCGTACATCCTGGCGGTGCCGATCGTGACGGCCGTCGTCGTGATCCTCGTCGTCATCGTGTTTGATCGAACCGGGCTCGGCTGGTGGTCGCACGACGCGCCGCGAAATATCGCCGAAGCGGCGGCCATGGGACGAGCAGCGGAGGTCGTTCGATTCCTGCGATTCGGCGATGACCCGACGCGGATCCTTCCCGTCCGCCCACAGATCGCATTCCCGTCAACCACCTACCTCACTGCGTTCGAGGGCGCGGTCTGGTCCCGTTCCGTCCAGCTGCTCCGACTGCTCGAAGAGGAGGGTCTGCCGCTCGACGACGCAATGCGAGGGAGGCTCGCGTGCCTGGCCGTGGACCTCGAACGCGCCAACGTTGCGGCCTACCTTGCTCCGGCTGGCGAAATCCGGTGCGAGGCTGGCGCAGCAGCCTCCGAGGTGACGGCACGAACGGCTGCGGCGGAGAATGACCATTGACATCTGGCCTGGCTGAGGCCGCGACGGTGACGACGGCACCTTCAGCACCTCGGGGGGCTGCGAGCGGTTCTTCTTCAAAGAGGGCCGCCGCTACCACCACTTCCTCGACACCAAGGCTGGCGCGCCCGACCGATGCGCCCTAGCGCCGCGGCGGGTACTCACCGCTTGCGAGCGACGACGTGAAAGAGATGCCAGTGCTTGGGCTCGCGCACGTCGGGTGCGTCGTCGCGTTCCTCAATGCGCAGCGCCTCGATGTCGAACCCGGCGAGTAGTGCCACGACGTCATCGTGCGTGTGATGTGTGCGATCAGCGCGCGAGGCCCAGGAGTCGCGGTCGCCAAAGAATTGGCCCGCGAACCTGCCACCCGGACGGATCGCGGCGACTATGCGTGCCCACAATGCAGGTAGATGGAGCGGCTCGCAGAACGGCAGCGCGAAGCTCGCGTTGACGAGATCGCACGGCGGCAGCTCGGTGTCTGCGAAGTGCGCGACGGTCGTGGTGAGGCGGGCGTGCTCGGCTGCAGGCACACGAGGCCAGAGATAGGCAAACGCAGTGGGCTCGGCATCGGTCGCGAGCACGCGCCAGCCGCGCGCTAACAGCTCAAGCGTGTCCCGCCCCTCGCCTGCGGCGAGATCGACGGCAAAACCAGTGGCGACGCCCTCGTGCTCGAAGGCCGCGAGAGCCGCGAGCAGGGTGTCCCGCGGTGGCTTGCCAAGCACCGACCCAAAGTAGCCAGGCCAGTCGTTCGCCGCGGAGAAGTCCTGCGGCCCCATTGCCGGTGGAACCTCGTCACGCCGCCCAACGCTCGATGACATCGTGGACATCTGCCGTATGGCAGTTTAATCGCCTGTAAGGCGATGGGTGCCTTCGCATTGTCACCGGCGGTCCATCGAAACGCCACCAATCCGTCGTCCAATGACGTAGCGCACACGCACAACGCTGGCGCCGCCAGATAGCGCTTTGTCCCACGACTCTAGCCCTCGTCTCTACTGTTCCGAAGTCACGCAGGGATGGCTTCCTCTCGCAAAGAGAACTCAATGACGTGTATGCCTTCAGGCGGGTTCGGGGTGGTGTTGCTGGCGGCGGGAATAATAATCGCCTCTGGGGGGTGTGGCGCATCAAGTCCGACCGGTCCGACCACGACGACTGCGGCGGTCGGCCCAACATCGGCCTTCTGCCAGGCACTTAAGGAGGCGAGCGGGTCAGACCAGACCCTGACGTCCAAAGCAGCGTGGGACCAGCGCCTCGCACTCACGGCCACGCTCGTGGCGCTCGCGCCGCCTGCGCAGCAAGCCAACGCCCAAGTCTACTTGCAGCTCGTCGCAGACCGCGTGCACCTGGCGTCACAGTACAACTACGTATCCGTTCAGCAGTGGCCAGCGGACGCGCGAAACACATTCATTGCAGACCACCAGAGCCAGCAAGCGCAATCCAACATCTTTATCGACTACGCCACGACCACGTGCAACATGGCGTAGTGAACGGCCCTTGGATCTATGCTCCGCACTTAAGGCCGCAACGCGGGGCCCAGAATGCCGGTGAAGACATGCGCTGTCAGTGCGGCAACCACACTCCAGCCGACAGATCGATGACGACAGGCGGCATGTGAGGCTTTACGAGGTGAACAGAACGTCTGTTAGGCGCCCGTCGCCCCCTGAGCGAGCCCCCGGGTGCGCCCGTCGTCAGCGCTTGCGCATGGGTCGCATCGAGAGGTCGGTGACCTCCGACGTGCGCGGCAGCGTCAGCGCGCTCACGACGAGGGCGGCGACGTCCTCGGGCTGGGCGAACCGCGCCGCGTCGTAGTCGTCACGGCCCTCGAGCTCGTGGAGCCGGGCCTGCAGCGGTGTCGCGGTCCGTCCCGGATACACGGACAGCACCCGCACGCCCTCCGCGTTCACTTCCGCCCGCAGGCTGTCGGCGAGCGCCCGCAGTGCGAACTTGGTCGCCGCATACTGGCCCACGTTGGGGCCCGCGGACAGCCCCGCTTGCGAGTTGACGAAGACGACCTGCCCCTTCGCGCCGAGGAGGCGTGGGAGAAGCCGTTGCGTGAGCAGATACGGTGCGCGCAGGTTCAGGCGGTACTGCGCGTCGAAGTCCTCGACGGGGGCGCTCAGCACCGGTCCGATCCGAGTGTCGCCCGCGCTGTGCACGAGCACGTCGAGCCGGTCGGCCTCGCCGTTGAACGTGCTGGCGAGCAGGTCCACGTCCGCGTCGTTCGTGATGTCGGCCTGCCAGCCGCGTGCCTGCCCTCCCGCGGCGCGGACGAGGGCGGCCACCTCCTGGAGCGGGGCGAGGCGTCGTCCGACGAGCCAGAGTGACGCCTGCCGCTCGGCCAGGGCGAGCGCGATGGCTCGACCGATGCCGCTGCCCGCCCCGGTGATGACGACGACTGCGCCGGCGACGAGCGTCATGCGCGGGCGGTCTCACACGGGCCGAGCAGTCCGTGCTGGAGCAGGAGGTCTGCGGCCTCGACGACTTCGGCGAAGGGCATGGCGGCCCGTGTGGCGATCTCGAGCAGCGGATGGTGTCCGTCGGACAGGTTGAGCACCCACAACATGGCCATCTGACGGCGTGGCGCGTCGGCTACGCCGCCGATCGCGCCGTACAAACCGCGCGTGCCCAGTTGCGGCTCGCATTTCGGGTTGAGATTCATGTAGCGGGCGTCGCGGTCCACCACCCGCACGATGGCCAGCGCCGTCGCCAGCGAATCGGCCAGGGCCTCGGGCCGCACCAGGTCCAGATTGTCGGCCGACGTGTGGTACTCGGGGAATCGTCCGTGCGGGGTCCGCATCAGGCATCCCACCGGCATGTCGAATCCGGGGGAATTGTACTGGCGCTCGTCGTATCCCCACGGCGAGAACGGCTCGATCGTGAACGGCCGGCCGGCGTGCTGGAGCACATGCGCCGCCGCGCGGTCGATCGGGGTGTCGCCGCGCCGTGTCTGCTTGTAAGTCACCGCACCTGCGTCGCCCAGGCAGGTGAGCACCATCCCATGGCGGACCTTCGCCGCGGCGCCTTCGTGCTGCCCCAGCCACGTGATGGAGCCGATCGTGCCCGGGATGAACAGCACACGGATCGTGTGTCGACGGCGCTCCTGGCCCAGCTGACGTGCGAGGAACGTGGCGACCGCGATGCCGGACAGGTTGTCGTTGCAGAGCGAGGGGTGGCACACGTGGCACGAGATCAGGATCTCGTCGGTCGTCTCTCCTGGGAGCACGCACTCCCCCCAGGTGAGGTGTCCCGGCTCGAGTGAGGTGTCGATGAGGACCTCGTACTCGTCGTCGGTCAGGGCCGCGCGCTGTCGTTCGGTGACACAGAACCCCCACGCGCGTTGGTAGTACGACGTGCGGTACGGTATCCACTCGGGATGGTCGGGCAGCGAAAACAGATGCGCGTCGAGTTCCTCGCGCGCAACACGGGCGCGCACCGGCTCGCTGTAGCCCATCACGTGCAGGTTGGATCGCGCAAAGTCGATGACCTTCCTGCCGGCGCGGTCCTTTACGTAGGCGTCCCGGATGTTCCATTCGAGAGGCACCGTCCAGTCGAACACCCGGGTTCCCGAGGGCACCTCGCGCACGTCCAGGGGGATGTGGCGGCCGATGGCCGCGAGCGTGCGGCGCACGCCCTCACCGGTGAGGCTGCGGCAGATCGGGTAGAGCTCCGACACGAACCGATGGAGCGCATCGCCGGACGACGATGCGCCCGCCGTGTCGCCCGGGCTCATGGGATGACTCTCAGCATGGGGCCGAGCAGGTCGTCGGGTCTTCTTACCTTCACCGTATCGGGATCGTAGATCGGGATGCGGCTGCCTGGCAGGGACAGTCCCTGTGTGTGGGGGCTCCGGTCCACCGCGCAGTCGACCATGTCGGTGCTCACGCCGCAGTAACGGGCCTCCCTACGGTGCGGTCCAGAAGAAGTTCGCGTCGATCCGGCCGGTGTCGATGAGGTGTTTGAGCTGGGCCAGACGTGTGAAGGGCCTGAGCCGGAACATCTCTTCGGTCAGCTGCACGCGTGCGTAGAGATCGCGCAGCTGCTCCGCGCCGCGCCGCAGCGTCCACTCGCAGGCGAAGTGGGGCAGCGTCCGGGTGATCAGGTCGAAGTTCACCCGGTAGCTGCGCTGGTCCGGGTCGCCCGCGCCAAAACTGAGCGCGCAGCCTGGAAAGACCTCGGCGATGCACGTCGCGATGTCCCGGATCTGGAAGTTCTCGTCGTTCTGTCCCACGTTGAGCACCGCGTTGTGGACCGCCTCGCGCGGTGCGTCCAGCACCGCCAGAAACGCGCGGCAGATATCGAGCACATGCACGATCGGTCGCCATGGCGTACCGTCACTCAGCAGCGCGATGCGCTTGGTCGTCCACGCCAGCCCTGACAGGTTGTTCACCGCCAGGTCGAAACGCATGCGCGGCGCGGCGCCGTAGGCCGTGGCGTTCCGAAGGAACGTCGGCGAGAACCGGTCGTCGGCCATGGCCGCGAAGGCGCGTTCGTCGAGCACCTTGCACCGCGCGTAGTCGGTCTGCGGGTCGACCGGCGACACCTCGGACACGATGTCGGCGTCCGACTGGCCGTACACACTGCACGACGAGGCATAGACGAAACGGGAGACGCCGACCGCCTTGGCCATCTCCGCCAGCCGCACAGAGGCGTCGTGGTTGATGGCGTAGGTCACCGCCTGCGAGAGCTGCCCGAGCGCGTCGTTCGAGAGGCCCGCGAGGTGGAGCACGGCGTCGAACCCCTCGAGGTCGGCCGGTTCCACGTTCCGAATGTCCTTGGTGATGATCGGCAGGGCGTCACCGGCGGGCGGTTCTCCGAGCGTCGCTTCCCGGAAGTAACGCGTGTCGAGGCCCGTGACGTCGTGTCCGGCTCGAACCATGAAGGGAACCATCAGGCTCCCGATGTACCCGTCCGAGCCCGTGATCAGGATGCGCACGACGTTCTCCTACCGGTGATTGTCCGCCCCACGCGGCGGATCACCAGACTTTCCACGGTGACTGGCCCTGACGCCAGAGGTCCTCGAGCGCCTGCCGATCACGAGGCGCGTCCATGCACTGCCAGTAGCCGGTGTGCTTGTAGCCGACCAGCTGGCCGCTCTCGGCCAGTCGTGTCATGGGCGCATCTTCCCACGCCTGGTCGTCGTGTTCGATGGAGTCGAGCGCCGCCGGGTCGATGACGAAAAAGCCTCCGTTGACCCAGAGGCCGTCCATCCAGGGCTTCTCGCGGAAGCCCACGCGAGTGCTGCCGTCCGCAGGGAACGTCACGACGCCGAAGGGCATGCGCGGCTGCACGGCGGTGACCGTCGCCAGGACGCCCTGCGCCCGGTGAAAGCGCACCAGCGCGGAGATGTCCACGTTCGAGACGGCGTCACCGTATGTCATGCAGAAGGGCCCATCGGTCACCAGATCCCGAACCCGCTTCAGCCGGCCGCCGGTGGCGGTCGACAGGCCGGTGTCCACCACCTGCACCCGCCAGTCTTCGTCCTGTGAGCGCGCGAAGAACTCCGAAATGCGCTCGCCCTGGTACCCCGCGCACACGACGAAGTCGTGGATGCCGTGCGCCTGATAGATTTTCAGGATGTGCCACAGGATCGGGCGACCACCGATGTCGACGAGCGGCTTGGGGCGTGCCGCGGTCTCGTCACCCATGCGGGTGCCAAGGCCGCCGGCCAGGATGACTGCCTTCATGCCGGCGCGGCGTCCCTGGCTGCCGTGAGCGCTGGATGCATCACTGGCGGTACTCCGGTCCGCCCAATCCCAGGCGGTACCGCAGAACCTTGAACGATTCCTTCAGCGTGCCCCAGCCGTAGATCGTGGAGCCAACCAAAGGATTCATCGAGGCTTCTTTGAAATAGCGGCAGTCAGCCGGCGCTTCCGCGAGGGTCCAGCCGTTGATGACGGCGTGCGCCACGAGCTGGAACCCCAGGATGAACTCGTTCGAGAGCTTGTCGAGCGGGACCGTGCGCGCCCATCGGGCGCTGTAGACACGCAGGCCGGAATGGAACTCGGACAGATGCGCGCCCATCATGGTGCCGTTCATGAAGGTGAGGAACCGGTTCGCGACGAACTTCCACCACGGCATGCCGCCGTCGAGGGATCGACGCACCGGCAGGAATCGCGAGCCGATGACCATCGCGTGGTCGGCCTCCTGGATCTTCTCGAGCAGGCCAGGCACGAACGATGGATCGTACTGATTGTCCGGGTGCAACTCGACGATGTAGTCGGCCTCGGCCGCAAGGGCCGCGCGAAAACACGACTTGATGCTGCCGCCGAAGCCGCGATCGGTCTGGTGGCGGACGACCGTGATGCCGAGGCGTTCGGCGATGGTCACAGTGTCGTCCTTGCTGGCGTTGTCCACGAGGATCAACTGGTCGATATATCCAGGGGGAATCCGAGCCACCGTCGCTTCCAGCGTCTTCGCGCTATTACGCGCCGGCATGATGGCCACGACACGGCCGCGCTTCGGGACACGCGTTGGCATGCTGATTACGATGCCTCGCCCACGACCCGTGTCTGAGTCGTACCGAGTCCCGCTGCGATCGTATCGATGACGCCCTCCACATGGAATGGTCCCGGATGATCACGTCGCAGGGGACGTGCATCGTCGTTTGGACAACCCGCCAATTATACAAGGACACAGGGCGCCTACCAAGGCAGGTCAGGCCCGGCAGCAGGAGCAGTGTTCATCGCGCCGTGGGATATTATGACCACCACACCTCCTCGAGGACGACCCTACCCTGAGACAGACATCGAACTGGCGGGTGCTAGCCTGCGGCGTGTTGTTCGCGTGGTGCGTGCTGGCCGTTGGCGGGGCGCGTCGCACTGCGGCCGCGCGCGAGCCCGACCCGATGGCCAGACTCGCAGCCGAGTTCCTGCCGTTCGTCCCGTTTCTGCCCCCTCGCGGCGAGATCGGGTACCTGGAGAAACGAGGCGGCAACGACGACGACACTCGGACCTACTACGCCTCCCAGTACGCCCTGGTGCCCCGCGTGGTGCTGTCGCGCACCGGGCCTGAATTCCTGATCGTGCCGCGGGACACGGAAGTGCCGGGTGGTGACGAACGGCTCGCCGGCTTCGTCCCGGTGCGGACGTTCCCCACGGGTCACCGGCTGTTTCGACGGGCGCCATGATTGCCGCCCTGCTCGGACTCGTCCTGCCGTCGGCCTCGACGTGGCTGCTGATCCGGGCGGTGGGCCTGGTCGCGTCGTCCGAGTCCGGTGCGTTGCGGGCCGCGCTGGCCGTGGCCGGAGGGATCGGGTTTTCTTCGATCACCACCTTCGTGTTTGTCTGCCTCGGCGTGCGCCTCGGCCCCGGCTTCGTCGTCGCCGACGCATCCGTCTGGGTGGCGCTCGGTGTCCTGTTTTGGAGGATGGGCCGATCGCGAAGCGGGTCGCCTGCGGTGGACGGCGGCGAGGTCGCATCGCCGCCGTCATCCCTCGACTGGCTCGCGCGAGGCGCCTTTGGCCTGACTACCGCGCTGGCCGTTGCCACCGTGTGGAGCCACTACCTCGCGGCGCCCCACGGCGAGTGGGACGCCTGGGCCATCTGGAATCAGAAGGCGCGGTTCCTGTTCCGTGCGGGTGATGGGTGGACGGACGTACTGGCCATCGCGTGGTCCAACCCCAGCCACCCGCTGCTGGTCTCGACCTCGGTGGCTCGGCTGTGGGCGTACGCGGGCGCGGAACTGACGGCGGTGCCGGCCGTGCTCTCGGCCTTGTACGGCGCGCTGGTCGTGTCGGCGGTCGTCGGCGCCTTGCACGCGCGACACGCGCGTGCCTGGCTGGCCGGGGCCGTGGTTCTGGCGCCGGCGGTGTTCACGCAACTGGCCGCGGCGCAGACGGCGGACCTGCCGGCCGGGCTCTTCATCCTGCTCTCGCTTATCATGCTGCGCGGCGTTCCCGACGCCGACGCACGCCGTCGTACCGCGCGCTGGGTCGCGGCAGGCGTGTTGGCGAGCTTGGCCGGGTGGACGAAGAACGAGGGCGTGGTCTTTCTGGCCATCACCGGCGGCTGGATCCTGCTCGGGGCGTTACGTCGTGGGGCTGTGCAGCGGTTCGGGTGGTGGCTGGCGGGTGCCGTTCCCGTACTCGCAACGACCGTCTGGTTCAAGGTTGCTATCGCACCCGAAGCGCCGATCTACATGTCGGATCCGGGCACCGTGGCTGCGCTCGTCGGCCGGGTCTTCGCGGTGGATCGTCACGTGGCCATCGGCTCGCTGGTGGGACGCATGGCTGGCCGGTGGGGTGGTCCGATCGCGTCTGGGGCGCTGCCAGGGGCCATGGTGGCATCCGTCCTGGCCGCGGTACGCGGGAGCCGTGCGGCGCGGTTCGCCCTCGGCGTCATCGCACCTCTGTTCGCGGCGTACTGGGCCGTGTGGGTGTTGACGCCGCTCGACACCGCGTGGCTGGTGTCAACGACGTTCGATCGGCTCGTGTGTCAGGTGTGGCCCGCGTTGGTGTTGGCGGCCTTCTCGAGTGGGGATTCAACGGTCTCGCGGTCGGACGTCTGAGGTAACGAAAAGGATGATGCGTGAACTTCACTGAGACGCGCCTGGCGGGCGCCTGGATCGTCGATCTGGAGACGCGGTCCGACGCCCGCGGCTTCTTCGCTCGTGCGTTCTGCCAGACGGAGTTCACCGAGGCCGGGCTCGACCCGGTCGTCGCGCAGGTCAACCTCTCGTTCAACGTCGCGAAGGGCACAGTGCGCGGCCTGCACTTCCAGTATCCGCCGGCGGCCGAGGCCAAGCTCGTCCGCTGCACGCGGGGGGCGATCGTGGACGTAATCGTGGACCTGCGGCCCGAGTCGCCGAGCTACCTCGAACACGTCGCCGTGGAGCTCTCAGCCGACAATCGGCGCAGCCTGTACGTCCCGAAACGCTTCGCGCACGGTTACCAGACGCTCGAGGACGGAACCGAGACGCTGTATCAGGTGAGCGAGGTCTACGCGCCGGCGTCGGAGGGCGGGCTGCCGTTCAACGATCCACGGCTGGCCATCGACTGGCCGCTCGTCGTCTCGAACGTATCGGACAAGGACCGGCAGTGGCGGCCGCTCTCGCAGGTGCAGCCTGAACTGCGGGCACGCATGGCGCCGGCCGGACCCGCGGCGACCGCCGGTGGCCCCGACCAGGCCGCTTCCCGAGGGCGGGCATGATCATCGTCGATCGCGCGCTCGAGGCGCGTGCCGCCGAAGGACGCCCGATCCGTCTGGCGATCATTGGCGCAGGGTTCATGGCGCGTGGACTCGCCAACCAGATCATGAACAGCGTCAGGGGCATTCGTCTCGTGGCGATCTACGCGCGGCAGATCGACCAGGCGACCGGCGTGTTCCACTATGCCCTCGACACGTCGAATCCGCTGGCCGTGGAGACACAGGTGGCCTTCGACACCGCGGTGGCCGCTGGACGGCACGTGGTCACGAGCGATCCGACGCTCGCGTGCCGGTCCCCGCACGTAGACGTGATCCTCGATGTGACCGGCGCCGTGGAGTTCGGCGCCCACGTCGTGCTCGACGCCTTTGCCCACAGCAAGCACGTGGTGCTGATGAACGCCGAGCTCGACGCCACGCTCGGGCCGATACTCCAGGTGTACGCGCGGCGACACGGCGTCTTGCTCTCGGCCTGCGATGGTGACCAGCCAGCCGTCGAGATCAATTTGTATCGATTCGTCAGAGGGCTTGGGCTCATCCCACGTGTGATGGGCAACATCAAGGGGCTGCAGGATCGGTATCGCACGCCGCTCACGCAACAGGGCTTCGCGGAGAAGTGGGGGCAGCGACCCTCCATGGTGACGAGCTTCGCCGACGGGTCGAAGGTGAGCTTCGAGCAGGCGGTTGTCGCCAACGCCACCGGCTTGACGGTGGCACGGCGCGGCATGCTGGCGCTCGAGCACAGCGAGCACGTGGACCGGCTCACGACACGCTACGACCTGGACCAGCTCCGCGCACTCGGCGGCATCGTCGAGTACGTCGTCGGGGCGCAGCCGGGGCCCGGTGTGTTCTGCCTCGCCGAGCATACGGACCCGCGCCAGCGCCACTATCTCAATCTCTACAAGCTGGGTGAGGGGCCGCTCTACAGCTTCTACGCGCCGTACCACCTGTGCCATTTCGAGGCGCCCAACACCGTGGCGCGCGTGGCGCTCCTCGGCGATACGGCGGGTTCGGCGATTGGGCCTCCCTTCGTGGAAGTGTGCGCGGTGGCGAAAGCGGACCTCAAGGCCGGCGACGTGCTCGACAGTTACGGCCATTTCATGACCTACGGCGAGGCCGTCAGCGCGGACGAGCGGCGCGCCCGCCGGTACCTCCCGGAGGGGCTCGTGGAGGGCTGCCGTCTCGTGCGCGATATCCCGCGCGACCAGGTGATCACCTACGACGATGTCGTGCTGCCGCCGAATCGACTAGCGGACCGTCTTTACGCGGAGCAGATCGCCCGATTCGCACCTGAGGCCGAACCGGCCGAGCCCGCGGCGGTGTCCGCCCCTTCGGGCGTTCGCGGCTGATCCGGCGGCTCCCCGCGGCCACGCCTGATGTCGGCCATCAAATGACTTCCAGCGCGGGGACGGGCACGACGAATCGCCCGCCCCATTCGCGAATGCAAGACATGTCCGCGATGATCTCGTCGCGGATGTTCCACGGAAGGATCAGCACGTAGTCGGGCCTCGTCACGAGCACCTTGTCCGGGTGGTGAATCGGGATGCGGCTCCCGGGCAGGAAGTGACCTTGCTTGTGCGGACTGCGATCGACGGCATAGTCCACCAGGTCGGCATGGATGCCACTGTAGTTCAGCAATGTGTTGCCCTTGGCCGCGGCGCCGTAGCAGACAACGGACTTACCGTCCTGCCTGGCCTTGACGAGGAAGGACAGGAGGCCGAGTTTCATCTCCAGCATTCGACGGGAGAACGCCTGCCCAACGCCGACATCGCGCAGTCCAGCCGCCTCTTCCTCCGCTAGTACCTCCGCCACGCGTGGGCTCACGGTCGGAGGCGCCGTATCCTCATGCTGCACGTAGACTCTCAATGAGCCACCCTGGGAGGGCTTCCGCTCCACATCAACGACCGCGAGCCCGTGCCGCGCGAACGCAAACCGGGCGGCGTCGAGCGAAAGATACTGGAAATGCTCGTGGTAGATGTTGTCGAACTGACACTTCTGGATGAGGCAGAGGAGATGATGGAATTTGATGGTAGCAGTGCCTTCTGGTGCCAGCAGTATCTTGATCCCCGCAATGAAGTCGTTGAGCGCCGGCACGTGAGCGAGCACGTTGTTCGCGATGACGAGCCTGGCCCGGCCCTGGCGAACGAGTTCGCGGGCGACGTCTGACCCGAAGAAGCGCACCAGCGAGGGAACTCCCCTGGCCACCGCCGCTTGGGCAACGTTGGCCGCCGGTTCGATACCGAGGATGTCGAGGCCGCAGCCGAGAAAATGCTGAAGCAGGTAGCCGTCGTTGCTCGCGATCTCTACGACCCGGTCGCCTGGCTTCAGGGCGAGACGTGCCGAAATGTGCTCGACGTACTCCTTTGCGGCCTGCACCAGCGTCTCGGAATACGACGAGAAGTACGCATAGTTCGAGAAGATGGAGTGGGGATTGACACTGGTGTCGAGCTGCACGAGGAAGCAGCGGGCACAGATGAGCGCCCTCAGCGGGTAGTACGCCTCGACCTCAGTGAGCTGGTCCTGGCGAAGGTAGGAATTCGCTAATGGCGTGGCCCCAAGGTCCGCGAACACGTCGGTCAGGGGGGCTCCGCAGAGCCGGCACGTGGAAATCAATATCTATGGATTATTCTCAGTTGAGTGCGCTTTCTCAATACATAATCTGCGCGATGCGTACAATGGGTGCCAGGCGGTGATGCGGATGCGATGCCAATGGCTGACGCGGGTAGTGGTCGCCCTGACCGTGATGGCCCCGGCCGTCGGCGCGGGAGAGTGGGGCGTGATGAGACAACAGACGCCGAGGCAGCGTGCCGCGAGGGCAATCAATGGCTCACGGCGGGGAAGGCCCCGGAAATTTGACCGCCCCTCGCGCGCGGTTACGCTCACGCTGCCGGAGGATGTGATCGCGCGGCTCCAGGCCATTGACCCAGACTTGAGCCTGGCGGTCGTGCGGGTCACGCAGCCCCTTGGTGCCACGGCACCAAGTCGGCCGGCCGAACTGGTCAGCTACGGGAATCGCTCCGTCATCATGGTGCCCCGCAGTCGCGTGCTTCGCGAACGCACGGGTGTGGAACTGATTCCGATCTCGGATGGTCGTGCGCTCATCTCGATGGACGAGCGGCTTTCCGTTCCGCAGTTCGAACTGCGACTCAGGGATGCGCTTGCTGACGATGCCCTGGACCACGGCAGTCGTGCCTTGTTCGACACGCTGGTAGACATCCTCCAGACGGCGCGGAAGGACGACGCGATCGACGTGCGGGAACGACAGATCGTCGTCCTGCACCGCCGGAACGGGGCGAACGGGAGTCAGCCCATGTTCGCCGGCGGCTTGAAGACCGCGCCCTCCCGATCGGCTGGCGGTTCGGAGTCGTAGAGCGCCACGATCTCATCCGGGGCCGGACCAAGATCGCTCGCGCGGCGACGCTTGAAAAAGGACGTCCCGGTGCACGCGCAGTCGAGCGCGGGAGCGCCGCCGACCACCAGGACAGGACCGAAGGCGGCTGGAAGTCCAAGCCGCGCGGGTGGGCGAGTCCGTCGGCCTGAGGAAAGACCGGCACCCTCAGGACTCGGTCGGTCTGGGCCGTGCACGCCTTCAGGTATTTCGACAGGCCGATCAGTCCCCTGGGTTCTGACGGACAATTGGTTTTCCGAGAGCGAATGAACCGACATCTTCGGAGTGCCCTGCTGTCGAGTTACAAGGGACTGATCGCGTCGACCGGCGTGCTGCCGTCAGGACTGCGATCGCGGGTCGACAGCAGGATCAGTCTCATCATGCTGAGCCTGGCGAATACCCCACGTGAGGAACTGGTGGCCAGATACTCGGAAGTGCTTCGTGTGCTGACACCGGATGGAGATGCGACGGGTCTGGGAGACTATCTGGAGTTCGGCGTGTGCTTCGGGTACTCGCTGGAGTGCATGTACGCCGCGGCTGATCGCCACGGCCTGAGCCAGATGCGGTTCTTTGGGTTCGACTCGTTCGAGGGTCTTCCTGACGCGGCCAGAACCGACGACGGTGGCTACTGGTCTCCGCGGATGTTCGCATCCGATATTCGGACAACCCGCAGGTTCCTGAACAAAGCAGGCGTCGATTGGAACCGCGTGACTCTAGTCAAGGGATGGTTTTCCGACAGTCTCAATAGCGACTTGATGGTGCGTTACAGCATGCGCAAAGCCAGCGTCATCATGATCGACTGCGACATGTACCTGTCTGCCAAGCAGGCCCTGGATTTCTGCGGCCCATTGATCCGGGACGAAGCGGTCATCATTTTCGACGACTGGTATTCAGGCGGGCTGGACGAGAAGAACCTCGGGGAAAAGCGGGCATTCGAAACGTTCCTCGAAAGTGGCGACTTCGACGCTGAACCGCTGTGGCGATATCCGCCCAACGCTCAGGTGTTTCGAGTGCGGCGGCTTCCCCGCCCAATCGGTACAGGCGCGAGCAACCCGTCAGCGGAAGGGTGAGTCCGTGAGGCGGGCCAATCACAATAGGGACTGACTTCCTCCGCAGGCGTTCCACGGCAAGCCGCTGAGGCTGAGGCTGATGCGAGCAAGGCCTGAGATCAGGTCCCCGTCAGGTACAGCAGTGCACTTCGCACGACCTGGACGCTGGTCAGCACCAGCACCAGCCCCAGCGCAAGTGTGGCCGGCCTCCGGTAGCGGTCCTGTTCATTCAGCACGTGCAGCGACACCGCCACCACGAGAAGCGCGGGCGCGAGCACGATGCGATGTGCAACATCCGCGTCCGGAAACACGGTCGCAAACGCCAGAAACTGCAGCCCTGCAACCCACAGGGCCCACCGCGCCGCGCGCAACCGATAGTGGAACACCAGCACGGCAAGCGCCCAGATCAGCGGCAGGCCGAACGTGCCGCCCCAGCCCCCGCGACCGGGCCACAGCACCTGCGTGACGAGACCAAGGTCGAACAGGCTGATGCCGAACCGGACAATGCTCACGAGCGCCTCTGAGGCCCCGGCGTTCACGTTCCCGATAGCCTGCACCTGTTCGCGCGCGAACGGGTCGCCGTAGAGCCCGGCGTTCGCGTACAGCGTGAAGAACAGTCCGCCCGTGACGCCGCCAAGCAGGCCGCCGAGCGCGAGGCCGCCGAGCGGCCTCCAGTCGCGCAACCGCTGCGCGAACACGACGCCGCCCACCAGAGCCAGCGCCAGCGGCAGGTTGGTCAGCTTGCTCGAGACGGCCAGCCCGACGAGCCAGGCTGCCCACGCGGCATCCGTCCAGGTGGCCCGCTCTGCGGATGTGACCAGCCACACAAGAGCCACGAATGCCGGCAGCGCCAGGAAGAGATCGTTCTTGATCAGCACGAGCGCATGAAACAGCGGAGGAATCACGAAGAGGAGAACGAGCGGCCATCGCGACGGCCACGGGCGCAGCCACGTCTGTGCCGCTGCCAGCGCGATACCGACCAGCACGAGCCCGAACACCCCATGCAGGTGCACGAGCGCAGGGCCAGCCATGGGGATCTGCCGGACGTCGGCAAGCACCAGCTCGTACAGCCAGCCGAATATGTTGGTCTTCGCGGCGCCCGCGGGGTTGTACTCAAGCGTGCCGGTTCGCTCGATCTGTGCCACGCGATCCAGATGGTACGGATCAGCGGCCTGCAGCGGCAGGCGTAGGTTGAGCACCAGCACGAGGGACGCCGCAACGGCCACGAACGGCCACGGCGCGATCGGCAACAGGGCCCTGCTCCATCGGGTAAAGGGCGCGCCATCGCGCAGCCATTGCCATGCGATGAGCGCCACGGACAGGAGGACGTTGACAATAATAAGCGTGCGCAGCGTGGCCGTGCCGGTGACCGTGGCCAGCTGCATCTCCACGGAAAACACGCTGATCGCCAGGAAGATGCGCGTGAACAGCGCCTTCGCGGATGCCGCCCATGGCAGCAGCGCCATGGCCAGGATGAGCACATTCATTGAATCGAGAGATTGTATTCCGGCTCCTCGGCCAGGGCGGCGACGGACGACATTCCGCCGCGCGCGCACGAAGAGAACTGAAAAGGTGATGGTATCGTGTACGGCCATGCAAAAGGTTCGAGTTCTCGTG
This sequence comes from Vicinamibacterales bacterium, assembly GCA_040081715.1. Lineage (GTDB taxonomy): Bacteria > Acidobacteriota > Vicinamibacteria > Vicinamibacterales > UBA2999 > CANKJK01. The sequence continues at coordinate 154,503 of JBEBFY010000008.1, forward strand.
ATTGGTGTCTGTCTGGCGGCCGCCATGGCGACGACCGCCTGCCGGCAGCCGGAGGGGCCGCTCCCCACGCCACAGGGCGAGATGCCGAATAAGCTGCGGGACATCGGACATGACATCGGCAACGTCTCGTTGGGCCACGAGGATGCCGATCGGGATCTGTTCGACGACCTGTCGACACTGAACGGCACGTTCCGGCCCGCGCCGCTGGTACGGGCGCTGAACGACGCAGTCGTGCAGGCAGTGGGGGCAACGGCCATTTCCGAAACGAAGGCGCACGAGGTCGCACAGCTGCTGTTCGTGGTCCTCACGGCCGAGAGCCTGAACGCGAGCCAGATCGAGACGCTGGGCGCCGACCTCGCCGCCGCCCTGAAAGGCGCAGGGGCCGACGGCGCCTCCGCCGACCGCGCTGCGACGGCGGCCACGGCACTCCAGTCGGCGATCACGCTGAACGTCAAGCGCTGGTATCACCTGTTCTGACGCCTTACGGGACCAATGCCCGATCCGCCGACATCACGCCCGCGCCAGATCACCTGCGTCCTGATCGCGGCGGCGCTGTTCCTGCTGAGCGTGATCCTCCGCTACAACAGTCCTGAAGGGGCATTCGGCGGCCTCACCGACGACCATCATTTCTACGCCACGTACGGGTGGCAGCTGCTCTTCGGGGACCTTCCCGACCGTGATTTCAGCGACCCCGGGTTTCCCCTCACGATTGCCATCTCCGGTGCACTCCAGGTCCTGGAGCGAAGCGTCTGGCCGGAGTACGCCTTCTGCGTGGCCGCCCTGTCATTTGGCACGGCGCTCACGTTCCTGCTCGCCGTGAGGGCCTCGGGGTCAATTGTCGTTGGCCTCGGGGCGGCCCTGTTCCAGTTCGCCCTGCTTCCGCGCCTCTACAACTACCCGAAGATCATCATCTATACGGTGGCCATTCCGGCTCTCTGGGCCTGGATCGCCACCCCGGGCCGCCGGCGCACGTGGCTCGTGGCCGGTGTTACGGTGTTCGCCGCGCTCCTCCGGCACGATCATGGCGCGTACGTCGGTGCCGCCTTCGGCCTCGTTCTTATCGCCATGGTGGACGTCCCCTGGCGCGACCGGCTCCGCCACGGGCTCCTGTTCGGTGTCGCCACGCTGGTGTGCCTGGCGCCGTATCTGACGTACCTGCAGGTCAACGGCGGCATCGTCCGGCACTTCGATCACGCCCTGCGCTGGGCCTCCACCGAACAAGCCAAGAACCCACTGGTCATTCCGACGCCGTCCTGGGTGCCCCTGACCGGGACCGACGCGAACGAGAGCACACACACCGACTGGTGGAATCGTGCACCGTTCTCCGTACTCGACGAGCACTACTACGTGTGGTGGACCTACTGGCTGTTCCTCCTGCTGCCGTTCGTGGCGCTGGTGTTCCTGGTGGTGCTTCGCCACACGGGACCCCCGTACACCAGGCAGGCACAACTGCAGATCCTGGTACTGATTGCGTTGACCGCCATCGTGAACATCCGGCTGCTGCGCGACAACCTGGGTGGGCGGCTCGCCGATGTCTCCGTGCTGAACGCGGTCCTCGGGGCCTGGGTCGTGGCAGCCGTCGGTCGCCTGGTGCTGTCGGATCGCCGCTGGCCCGTCAGGATGCCTGTTCTCGTCGGGCTGGCGGCACGGGTCGCGCTAGCCACGACGGCGGCCGCCGTCATCGTGTTCACGGCGGCCATCCTCACGCGGACCGTCGCAGTCGTGGTCCGGGACAGCAGCCTGCCCAGAGGCTTCGAGGCGGTCATGCTGGATGCGAGCCGGGTCACGCGAGACACGGAACGCACGTGGCCGCTCGACATGTGGACGAACGAGACGCGGGGCCTGATTGGCCTGTCGAAGTACCTGAATGCGTGCACGGCCCCGGCCGACCGAATCCTGATGGTGCCGTTCTTTCCTCAGGTCTACGGACTCGCCCAGCGAGGCTTTGCCGGCGGACGACAGGACCTGCGCGGTGGACGGTCGGATAGCCCTGAGGATCAGCGGCTCACGGTGGAGCGTCTGCGGCGGCAGTCAGTCCCGATCGTGATCGGCCCGCCGGAGGGCGACATGGAGGAGCTGGCCAGGGACTTTCCCCTGATCACCGAACACCTGCGCCGCGAGTATCGGGACGTGGGCCACTACGACGTCGGAGACGGGCTCGACTTCACCCTGCTGGTGCACCACGGCGCCAGCCAGGTCGGCACCTACGAGCCGCTGGGGCTGCCCTGCTTTCACTGACTGAGCGAGCCACGCCGACGGCGCTGTCTGTGTGCCCCCGGCCCTTGCAGTCGTGGCGGGGTCTTCAGCCAATTGACCACCCCGGGATTGTGGCGGTACGCTCCAGCCGTCTAGTGAGGCCACGTCGGTATGTCGGTGTAGAGGAGGACTGCGATGAAACTGTTCGCTGTGACGATGGGCCTCGGCGCCATTCTCGTAACTGCTGTATCTGCTCAAGGCCCGATGCGCGAAGGACGGTGGGAAATCACGATGCAGATGCAGATGCCGAACATGCCGGTTCAAATGCCGGCGATGAAGTCGGCGCAGTGCATCACCAAGGCGCAGTTGGAAGGTTCGTCGAAAGGACTTCCGACCTCGCCGGATGGGAACAACAGCTGCAAGGTGTCGGACTACAAGGCTGATGGCAACAAGGTGACGTGGAACATGGCGTGTCCTGACATGACCGGCACAGGGGCGATCACCTTCAAGGCCGACACGTACGAGGGCCTCATGAAGCTCACCAGCAAACAGGGCGACATGTCCATGAAGATGTCTGCCAGGCGGCTTGGGGAGTGCAAGCCGTGACCGGGCGCCGTGACCGAGGTATGTGAAGTGGCGTTCCCACCGGGATTCGAACCCACGGCAGTTGATTGAGGAGGCGTTCTCGCCACTCGATCCCGAGCACGCTCAGCATTCGCTGCCGGTGGCTCGATTTGTCGAGTTCGCCGCTCCTCTCAAGCCACGGTTCATCCATCATCCGAGGACGCAAGCGTTGCTGCTGGCACTGCTCGCGGACCTGGCCGTCGATCTCGAGGGGACCTACTTCGACGTCCCGCGCATGCGGATCGCAACCAGCGAGCTCGTTTGCCTTTCACCCCCGCTACTGGAGCGAGCCGGTTCCCAACTCGTCGAATGAGTACAACCACTACGAGTGGAACAAGGTGGGCCGGGCACAGGCCGCCCGGCAGACCGGAGTGGACTGATTCTCTTCTCGGGTGCTCACCTCCACTCGACGGTCCCGAACACAACAGGACGCTCGAGATTCAGCATCGACTTTCGGACAGCGCACCATGACGAGCTCGCGGGCCTCGGTGGAGCTCCCGCAATCGACCGCGCGTGCACGGGGACGACGCTCTTCGAGCTTCGCCGCGCGAGCGATCTTGGCCCCGTGCCGGATGAGATCGTCGCGCTCTACGATCCCGATCCGCCGACCGATCGGATCGGCTTGGTGTTCAAGCCTCCTGCAACCATCGGCTGAATCCCGCTCGGCCTGTTCCCGTGGTGCAGGACGACGGTGCGGCGCTCGCGTGCATGCACAGGGTCACGCAGCGTCGAGGCATCGGACAGAGGGCCTCCTGGCGGCGGCTGAGAACCCGCGAGAGAGCGGTCAGCCGATCCGGTACTTGGCGAGGTAGTACGAAAGCGCACGCTGGCTGATGCCCATCAGCTCGGCCGCGTCTCTTTTCACCCCGCCAGCCTGATCCAGCGCCAGCCGTACCGTCTGCCGTTCCGCCCACTCGATGTTCTGATGCAGCCTCGAGGACGGAAGGCCGCCCGCCGTCGGAACGGCATGCCCCAACACCTGCACTTCTGCGCGTGTGAGCACGAGACCTGTCGACAGCACCACGGCTCGCTCGATGGTGTTCTCCAGCTCGCGCACGTTGCCCGGCCAGTCGCAGGTCCGAAGCGTCTGCATCGCGTCGTCGGTCACCCGATCAATCGGACGCCCGATCCGCTGGCCGTGCTTCCGGACGAAGTACTCCACCAGTGCCGGGATATCGTTCTGCCGCTGCCGGAGCGGGGGGAGCGCGATTGGAATCACGTTGAGCCGATAGAAGAGGTCTTCCTGGAAGCGCCCCTCGGCGACCATCTGTCCCAGGTCGCGATTGGTGGCCGCGATGACGCGAACATCCACCCGCTCACTCCGCTCGGCGCCGAGTGGTTCAAATTCACGTTCCTGGAGCACACGCAGGAGCTTGGGCTGGATTGCCGGGCTGATGGCACCGATCTCGTCCAGGAAGATGGTGCCCCCGTCGGCCAGCGTGAACTTGCCCTTCTTCGATGTAACGGCGCCGGTGAACGCGCCCCGCACGTGGCCGAAGAGTTCCGACTCCAGTAGCGTGTCGGGAATCGCCGCGCAGTTCACGCGGATAAGCGGCATGCTGCGCTGGGCGCTCCGGTTGTGAATGGCTCGGGCCACGAGCTCTTTGCCGGTGCCCGTCTCGCCCGTGATGAGCACGGTGCTCTTCGTCTGGGCCACCCGCTCCACCCGGTCAATCACGGCCTGCATCGGGCCACTGCCGCCGATGATGCCGTAGTGGTCGAACTGCTCGTCCTGCTCACTCTGGAGGTACCGAAACTCCGTGCGCAGCCGGTGATGCTCGAGCGCCCGGTGCACCACCACGAGCAGCTCATCGATCTCGAAGGGCTTCTGCAGGTAGTCGAGCGCTCCCAGCTTCATCGCCTCAATGGCGCTCTCCACCGTAGCGTGCGCCGTCATCATGAGAATCTGCGCCCGCTCGCCCTCCGGCACTGCGCCCACGTAACCGCGGATGAGATCGAGACCGCTCATCTGTGGCATCACGTTGTCGACGATGAACAGGTCGAAGGCGCGCTCCGAGAGTAGCCGCTGAGCGTCCACGGTACTGGTGGTCTCGACCACGTCGTGCCCGGCGTCCCTGAGCGCCAGACCGATGGCCTTGAGGATCTTGGCTTCGTCGTCGACAAGGAGGATGGAGCCGTGTGACATCAGTGCGGTGCCGGTGGACCGAGCGGGAGTTCGATCCGGAAAGTGGTCCAGGCCCCCGGCGTGGACGTCACGCCGATGCTGCCGCCGAGACCTTCGACGATGTTGCGGACGATCGGAAGCCCGAGTCCCGTGCCGCCCCGTCTCGTGGTGAAGAACGGATCGAACACGCGCGGCAGGTCGTCCGCCGCGATGCCGCTGCCGGCGTCGTCGAGGGTGACAACAACCGAGTGGTCGTTCAGGTGCGTACGCAGCCTGATGAGCGGCCGGTCGGCGGTGTCCGTGTCGGCCGTCGGAGCCACGGCCTGCCGCGCGTTCTCCAGTAGGTTCACGAACACCATGCGCAGCCGTTCGGCATCGCTCGTGGTGGATGGAATGGCCGGGTCGAGGTCGAGCTGAATCGGCAGGGGACCCGTCACGCGCACGGCGTCCGTGGCTTCCCGGCACAGGGCGTTCAGATCGGTCGGGGCCAGGTCGAACTGGATCGGTCGGGCGAAGTCGAGCACCTCGTGCACGAGGCGGTTCAGCCGCGTCACTTCCTCCTCGATGTCCTCGGCCACTTCACGCACGCCCGCCTCGTCGAGTTGCGGCCGCTTGAGCGTGTGCAGCGCCGCCTTGATGATCATCAGGGGATTGCGGATCTCGTGCGCGATCACGGTGGAGAGCCGCCCGAGCGAGGAGAGCCGCTCCCGCTGCGAGAACTCACGCTGGAAGCGCGCCACCGACTCGGTGAGCGTGTTAAACGTGGTGGCCAGCAGCCGTGCGTCGGCATCGTCCCAGCCAGTGTCGGCCCTGAGGGCGATGCGCGTCGTGAGGTCGCCCGTGGCGGCAACCTCCCTCATCGCGTCGGTCACGGTGGCGAGCGGGCCGGTAATCGTGCGGGCGACGAGCAGGCTGAGCAGGATAGCGAGCAGCACCGCCACCGTGGCGGTGAGCGCCAGTTCCACGCGGATCGTCCGCAGGACGCGCAGCTGCTCGGTGCGGGAGCGCAGGATCAGGGCAATCGGTCCGGTGCCTCCCGTCGACGCGCTGGAGAGCCGGACCGGCAGCCCGATGTAATCGGCGGCGCGGATAATCTCGGACGGCTGTCGGCTGGCGTCGGCGAAGAGACGCTGGAGCATGGCTCCCTCGTCGTCCGGCAGGGTGGCGGAGAGCACGTGACCGTCGAGGCCGAACGCCACGTCGCTGCCGGTGATCTGCTTCACCTGCGCGGCGAGCGCGTCGTCGAAGAGGAAGCCCACGCTGAGGGCACCCAACCGTTCCGGCTGGGCCACGCCAACCGTGATCGGTACCGTGACGAGCTGCAGGAGCCCGTGCATGTGCGGCAGCACGAGGATGTTCACGCCCTCGCGTCCCGACGCCGCAGCGCTGAGCGCCGTTCTCTCGGCCGCATTCAACGCGGTCTCTTCGGGCAGGCCGGCGCTCGCCAGCACCGAGCCGGCCCGGCCGGTCACGATGAGCAGGTTCGAGCCGAGTTCGTCCTGGTAGCCGCGCACCACATCCTGCACCGTGGGCGGGTCGTTGGTGTCCACTGCGGCCTTGAGCTTCGGCGCATCGGCGATGAGCCGGGCCATGCTCGTGAACGTCTGTCCCTGGATCGTGCGGAGCTGTTCCACCACCGCGGCCGTCGCCCGGATCTCGCGCTCGGTGGCGGCCTCGGTTTCGCGAGTGACGCGGAGGCTCACCAGCAGCACCGCCGCGCCGATCGAGACAAGGGTCAGTACCGCCGTGGCGACAAAGATCCGGCCGCGCAACGAGGTGAAGAGCGTCATCGAAGGGAGAATTCCAGGTCCGATGCCGCGCCCTCGCGCACCGTCACCGTCCTGGGCTCCGACGTTACGCCCTCGTTCCACGCCACCACACTGTAGGTGCCCGGCGGCACGTTGTCGATCCGGTAGCGACCGTCAGCGTCGGTGATGGCGAAGAACGGATGGCTGAACACCAGGATGAAGGCGTTCATATGGGAGTGAATGTCGCAGAACACGCGGATGATGCCGGGCCGGTCGAACCGGACGGACTTCGACTTGCCGGCCGCATAGCGCCCGAGATCGAAGCGGCCGCCCTTCGAGAACGAGAAGACGTTGTGGTAGAAGCGGTCGGAGTTGGGGAACTCGACGACGGTGCCGGTGGTCACGGCCAGCACGTGCGGCACGAACGTCTCGTTGCGCTGGTCCAGGACCGCCCGGCCGCCGTCGGCCGGCTCGAAGGCGCCGCGTGGGGCGCTCTCCAGATAGACCACCGACTTGTGCGGTTCGGCGGCTGGCCGATCCCGCGGGGTACCGAGGTCGCCGACGGTCGGGCGGCGCTCGGCGGGATGGACGGCGCGTCGGATCTCCACGCGTCCCTGAATGCTGCCGCGTCGCGCCACCGTCCCCTGGCCCGCGGCTGTGCAGGCCAGCGCCAGGATCAGCGCCGCGGCGAACCCGGTTCCGACTCGGGGTGTCATGCGGCGCGTCTCAGAACCAGTACGCCAGTTGGGAGGCCAAGCCCGTGAACCGCCCGAACCGGAACGTCTCCCGCCGATTGTGTTGAAACGAGGCCTTCAACTCGAGGCTACGCGTAAGCCGGTATCCGCCTCCGACCTCAATGCGGCTCACCGGGGCCTCCCACTCTGACTGCCTGCCCTGACCGGTGATCCGGCTGAAACCCAGGTGCTCGAGCCGGCCGGCGGCATAGAGGCCCGGGCGCAGCGTCTGGCGCACCTCCATGGAGAGCGCGAGCGCCGTGAGTGGGCGGCCGGCGGTGGCGGACCACAGGTGAGGCACGTTCCAGGCGGTTCGCATCAGCTCACCCCGCACCAGCGTGTGGCCCCTCGAGTACTCCGCATCGGCGCCAAGGCTCGTCTGGATGTACTCCCCGTCATCATGGCGAGAGCGCGACCAGGCCTCGGCTCCGCTGGTAAGGAATGGTCCGCGTGCTACGGACGTGCCGAGCACCAGACCGGTCATCGGCCTCACCACCGCCCGGGCGACCAGCTGCCGCAGGCCGGTCGCGTCGCGCAGGCGCGGGTTCGAAATGGTGCCGGCTGTGACGGCCCCCGTAACCTCGACAACGTCTGACTCCGCGTGCACCTGGAGCCCAGTGTCCCACTGCAGCGCGTTCACCAGCGGCAGACCGTGATATGGCTCCGTGTTGCCCAGTGTGAAACGGGACAGCCAGCCGCGTCCCCGCATGCGCAGGAGCTCCTCGCCGTCGAGCGGTAGCGAGTCAGTTCGCAGGGAGGTGAGGTACTGGTAGGCGAGCGGGAGACCCACCAACGGGTTGTCCTGTCCGTATGCGCGTCGCGCGAAACCGCCGAACGTTGGCGGAATGCGGCCCGCCTGCACGTCGATGCGGCGGTGTGCCCAGGGACGTACGCGCACATAGGCGGCGACGACGTCGACCCTGCCAAAATTCTGTGTCCGGAGCTGTCCGAGCAGCGTGACGTGGCGGCCGGCCCTGGCCGAGGCGGTGAGGTCGATCTGCATGAGCCTCAGGAGGGAGCGGTCGTAACTGGTGTAGGTGAAGAATCCGGGATCATCGGGGCCAGCCGTGGCGAGGACGTCGCCGCCGACCGTCAGGGCGCCCCCGGCGAGGGACAGCGGGCCGGCCGGCAGCGACTGCGCGTAGCCGACGCTCGAGGTTGCCAACCACGCCACGAAGGCTGCCATCGCTCGTCGGCTGATCGACGACTGCCAAAAGGGCTTGCGGGCAGAATCAGCCGCTGGCGCCTGGATTCTCGAATGTGCCAGGATTTCCACGTAGTCCCAACCTTGCTCCTGCAATGGCTTCAGACGAAGAGGATAGCCTCCTCCATCCCGAAGAACCCGAGTATCGCCTGATCAACCTGCCGACAACCGTGCAGCCGCACTCTTCGGCAGACCCCAGGTCTTCGCGACGGTCCGGACGGTGCCTCCAGGAACGTCCATCATTGCCGGTCGGCTCCTCGGTCGTCCCATAGACCGAGCGACGGCATTGTCAGATTGGGACGGGCCGATGGTCCCAGGTCGACCAGGCACAGCACACACGCTTACGGTGCGCGTAAGCCGTTACCTGTCGCGTAAGGCGCGCGAGTCCAATGGCGGCGATATCCCTATCTATTTGGCGGTACGAGGTTTGCTATTCGTCAGGCGTGACTCTCGCTCGATGTCAGGTTGCCCTCTGCGCGCTCGGCTGTCTCTTGTGGGCGTCGTCTGTTGTCCACGGTCAAGCCCCGGGAACCGCAAGCAGCTCCCGACAAACGTCGTCCCAGGACGATGAGGACGCCCAGGATGCGCGCTTCCGGCCAGCGGAGCCGAGCTATCGGCTCGTCAATCTGCCGACCACTCTCCGGTTGCCGCGCCATCGGTCGAACTTCGATATGATTCACCGTTTCAACGGGAATCTGAGGAGAGGATCGTTCGGTGAACAAGCGGGCAATCTCTTCGGTCTGGATCAAGGCGCGTCGATCGGCATCGAGTACCGCTACGGGATCGCGCGGCACGTGCAAGCCATTGTTTATCGGACGAACATCGACAAAACGTTCCAATTCTCCGGCAAGTACGACGCGGCTCGTCAGAGCGCGTCGATGCCGCTCTCGATCTCGGCGCAGGTTTCAGTCGAGGGCGCCGACAACTTCCAAGAGCGCCGATCACCGTCGCTCGCCCTGACCGTCTCTCGTTCGTTCCGGGATTCAATCGCCCTGCACGCCTCGCCAATCTGGGTGCACAACTCCGCGGCGTTGCTTGGCGGCGACCAGGACACCGTCTTCGTCGGGCTCGGCGGGCGCGTCAGAGTTCGGCGGACGGTCTACGTCGTCGGCGAGGTATCCCCCCGGGTGAACGGCTATGCGCCGGGCAAGGCAGAGTTCGGATTTGGCATCGAGAAGCGGGCCGGCCGGCACGTATTCCAGCTCAACATCGCGAACTCCCAGGCGTCCACATTTGGTCAACTCGCGCGCGGCGGTTTCTCGGACAGTCTCTATCTCGGCTTCAACCTCGCTCGGAAATTCTACTGATTGACCCAGGAGACAGAACAAGATGAATCGGCTTTCAGTGCTCGTCGTCGGTCTGAGCATCTTCGCGGTCGGGTGCAAGGGCGAATCGCCAACCACACCGTCACAAGGGACGAAAACCACTTCCACCTTCGTGGTGCCGCTCTCGCCGGCAAACGAGGTTCCCGCCATCGCCAATGCCGATGCGAGCGCCAGTGGCAATGCAACCATTGCCCTGACGGTCACGAAGGATAATGCTGGCGGCATCACGGCTGCGACAGTGAACTTTCAGATCACCGGCCGCGGATTTCCGGACGGAACCACGGTGACCGCGGCTCATATCCACAACGCTGCAGCCGGCGTCAACGGCGGAGTCTACGTCGATACCTCTCTCGCCTCGGGTGAGATGGTGATCACCAACGGCAGCGGATCGGTTACGAAAAACGGTATCAACGTGCCGGCAGACAGGGCCGCCGCGATCGTCAGCAACCCCGCGGGACACTACATCAACGTCCACACGGTGCGTAACCCAGGCGGCGCGATACGAGGTCAACTTGGTGCGGGGGGCGGCGGGACCGTCGATCCAGGCACCCCGGTTCCGTACTAGGGCAGCGGCACGTTCATCGCCGGAGGACGCGAGGGGCGCGGACGAATGTCCGGGCCTCTGCGTTACTCTGCAGGTGAACCGCGATGCGCGTGACCCACGCATCGTTTTCCAACCACCGCTACATTCCTTCTTGTCGGCTCTTCGATCGTCCACGGGCAGGATCCAACCGCTGCGGATCATCGGCTCCACACGACGCCGTCGTCATGGACGTTGATGTACGACGGCGTCCTCTTCGCGACGTTCAGCCATCAAAGCGGGCCAAGAGGCGGTGACGAGTTCATCTCCACGGACTGGTTCATGGGGATGGCGATGCGTCAGGCCGGTCTCGGCCGATTGACGCTGACCGGCATGGCCAGCTTCGAGCGCGCCACAACAGGTCCGCGCGGTTATCTAGGAGCTTCCCGAGGTTAACAGCACGTCCGTTATGCGCCCATTGGGCTCTGACACAGCGCAGCTTTGCGGGGTACGCCCCTTGACAGCCACGGTCGGCGCCGGGTGTCCACTGGTCGATTATCGCTCCCAGCGCTATGCTCGGCCCAGTCACACCGCAAAGACGACGGCGAGAATCAGATCCGGGAGTGCCGCCACGCCCGCGACCGCGGGCATCGGTGGCGAGAAGCACACCGCACCGACGAGGTTCATCGGGCCGCAGGCGAGTAGCACGCCGCGCATGCCGCGGCCGAGTGTGGACGCGGTCACAGGCCGAGGTCCGACAGGCCCGGATGGTCGTCGGGGCGCCGGCCGATTGGCCAGTGACACTTCCGGTCGCCCGCGGCAATAGCGAGATCGTTGATGCTCGCGATCCGACGACGCATGAAGCCGTGCTCGTCGAATTCCCAGTTCTCGTTTCCGTAGGAGCGGAACCAGCGGCCCGCCGCGTCGTGCCACTCATAGGCAAAGCGCACGGCAATTCGGTTGCCCTGGCACGCCCAGAGCTCCTTGATCAGGCGGTACTCCTGCTCGGTGTTCCACTTGCGCGTCAGGAACGCCACGATGGCCTCGCGCCCTGTCAGAAACTCCGACCGGTTCCGCCACAGGCTGTCAGGGGTATAGGCGAGGGCCACCCGCTGGGGATCGCGCGAGTTCCAGGCGTCTTCCGCCATCCGCATCTTCTGTGTGGCGGTGGCGGTATCGAAGGGTGGAAAGGGTGGTCGCGGCTGTTCAGGTGCGCTCATGGTGTCACTCGCTACTCAGCCAGTGCGTGCGCGTCCGCGCAGTTGCGGCCACGGACGAGTGTCACGGCATCGCCGACGGCGATTGTGCCGGGTTCGATCACAAAGCAGTTCAGGGCCAGCGTGCCCTCAAACCGCTCGTAGATCCCCTTGGTAATCGATTTGTCCTGCACCTGCGTGTCTGGATCAAACGACGTCATGATGCACCGGCCCCGCAGGTCCTGCACGCCGATGAGTACGGTGCCGATGCGCAGGCAGGCGCCCGGCCAGGTGCGCTCGGCCAGACCCTCGACGCCGCCGATGACGATGTTGGGGCGCAACCGGCGGCCGTCGTGGCCAAAGGCCGCGATGGCGCCGTCCGTGGCGACCAGCAACGGAAGCACATCGAAGCGCTCCGGTCCCTCGTAGCGATCGAGCGTGGCCTCCGGGCCCGCGATGGCCGCCACATCGGCCGCGACCGCGTCGCTCTCCCACGGCCGGCCATCCACCAGCACCTCGCCCTGCGCGGTCATCGTGCCCTTGTGACCGAGAAAGCGCGGGTGCGTGCGCGAGGTGACGATGTGGCCGCGGGCGTCCTCCACGTGGATGACGCGGTCGCCTTCCAACCCGAGTGAGGTGACGGCAACACCGGTCAGCCGCTCGCCCGCCATGGTCTTGACCGGATACCGCCAGAGTCCGGCGACATTCATCGAGTGAGCCTTTCGAGGAGGGCCAGGCCGTCAGGCCAGTCGCCCAGTCCACTGTTCGAGTTGAGATGCCCGGCCCCGGGCACGACGACGAGCTCGCTTCCCCAACGTGCGGCGAAGAAGCGGGCGCGCTCCAGCGAGACGTACGGGTCGTCGTCGCTGGCGACGACGATGGTGGGGAAGGGGATGCGGCCGAGCGGCATCGGGCTGAAGCCGGTCGGGCCAGCCGGGTAGCTGGGCGCATCCGCGTCACTCGGGCCGACGAGCAGCGCACCCTTCACGGCGAGGCTCGACTCCTGCGACCAGCGCGCCACGAGCGCGCACGCGGAGCTGTGCCCGACGAGGATGGGCGGCGCGGGCGACGCTGCCACGGCGGCCTCCAGCCTCTCGGCCCAGTCGGCATAGGCCGGCGTCTCCCAGTCTGCCTGGTTCACGCGCACCATCCCGGGATGCATAGCTTCCCACCGCGACTGCCAGTGCCGGGGCCCGGAGTTCAACAGTCCAGGCAGGATGAGCACGTTCTCGAACATGCAGCGAGAGATATCATTTTTCTGCGTGACTGTACTTGTACGAGCTGACAGGCTTGATGCCGACGACCCGGAAGGGATCCGCGCGCGCGTCGCCGAGCTTGATGCGCTCTTCGAAGAGCGGGAGGCCGAGCTCGAGCGGGTGAAGTCAGAGCTCGACGCCTTCAAGGTCAGCTACCGCCAGCAGGTCGGGATCCTCCACGAGCAGCTCGACGAACTGGAGCTGGCCCTGGCCGAGGCCGAACTCGGCATCCTCGCCGAGCGCGTGCCCACCGATCCCGAGAGCTCTGCCGCGCCACCGCCCAGCGACGACGCGCCCGAAGCTGCACCTCGTTACACGTCAGACGCCGTCCGTCGGCTCTTTCGCGACGTGGCCAAGGCCATCCACCCCGACCTCGCCGCCGACGAAGTGGCGCGTGACCGGCGCCATGCGCTGATGGTCGATGCCAACCGGGCCTACGCCAGCGGCGACGAAGCGCAACTCCGCTGGATTCTGGAGAAGTGGGAGCGCAGCCCCGACGCCGTGGATGGCAGCCATCCTGAGGCTCCGCGTCTGCGGCTGGAGCGCCGCATCACGCAGCTCGAGATGGTCGATCGCGACATGGCCGCCCTGCAGGAGACTCCGTCGTGGAAGCTCAAGGCGATGGTGGACGAGGCCGCCGCGAAGGGAAAGGATCTCGTGGAAGACATGGTGCGCCGCCTCAAGCGCGACATCATGATCACGACAAACCGGCTCGACGCAATCCGTCGGCCTACGTGAGGCGCGACGTCGGTACCCGCCCACGAACGGCGTTGGCCGTGGCGCTGCAGGTGATTCGACAGAAGTTGCCCCCCGTTGTTAGACGACTGATAGTTGGAGTCGGGCTGATCCGTTGTTGGCGGCGCACGAGGTGTCGCGGGCCGTCAACAGCGTGAAGAACAACCGGCCCTGGCTGCTGGCGGCCATTTAGGTAGGCGGCCACCGGCGGCGAGAGTGTTTTGCCTGCATGATCTTGCCTGCGCTAGCGTGGGCTGACTTCGAGGTTGACCATGGACTTCTGGCAATTGCACGGGTGGGTATTCCTAGTCGCTATCGCCGTGTTTCCTCGATTGACCTGCCTCTTCTTCGTCGCGGTCCCATTCGGCTGGCTGGCTTGGCTCGGTTGGCTCGTGACGCCACATCTTCTGGTGGCGGTGTTGGCCACGACCTACTATTGGCACACCAACCCGATCCTCTGCGTGATCTCGTGGTTCGTGGCACTCGGAGGCACAGGCGCGGAAGGTGGCGTTGCCCGTCGATCGCGATCCTGAACCACGGACGAATCGACGACATTCGCAGTGTCCGGACGTCAACCAAATGCGGGTGATGCGCCGCAGTCGCCACGGCACAGCAGTGGCGCGGGCGTCGCATCTCTCCCAAAACCCAATTGAGGCGGCTCCAGTTAGATCGCCACGAAACAGCACCCCACCCCCACTCCTTTGGACAATTCCGAAGGTGCGGCGTACCGGCGCGCCGCGTGGCATCGGCGGCCTTGCGGGCCGGCTTGGGCGCAAGGTCCTCAAGAAGGACGACGAACCGAAGCCAGGGCCGGGGAACCGCGCCACCTTCATGACGACGCAGCACGAGCTGCTGAAGGTATCGACCAGCGTCAATAGCGCGGACCTGCAGGTGCCCGCAGGATTCAAGCAGAAGTGACCTGATTGCCCGGCGGCGCGTGCGCGCCCCGTCGTCCGATCCCCCACAGCAGCCCCGCCACGAGGAGGGCACCCAGGCTCACGCGTGCGCCCCACGCCAGGTGCGCAGGGGCGAACACCAGCGCCACCTGGTGCGTCCCTGCCGGTACGACGCAGCCGAGGAAGTCGCCGTTCACGCGCACGACCGGCACCGGGTGCCCGCCTACCGTCGCCATCCACCCCTCGTCGTAGCTTTCCGACAGCACGAGCAGTTGGCGCCCAGGCGCTGTCACCCGCGCCTCGATCCGACCCGGCACGTCGGCCGTCGTGGCGACGGCGCCGACAGGTGTCGGGTCGAGCACCACCGCGCGATCGACGAGCGCCGAGACGGCCGGGTCGATCGTCTCGATGTCCACCTCGGGCGTCCGGCTCACGAGCACGCGTGACACCAGGCGCAGGCGTGGCAGCGGGTCCGGCACGGCGAACCACTTGCCATCAAGGAGCGTTGCCCCTTTCGTGATCGCCGGCGCCAGCACCTGCGTGTGCGCGTAGCGCACCTCGGAGAGTCTGAGCGGGAGCAGCCTGTCGTAGCGCAGTTGCTTGCGTGGCGTGATGGCCACGTAGCCATCGACGAGCCGGTACCCGCCCAGCAGGTACAGATTCGGGAACCCCCCGCGGACAATGCGACCGTCAGTTGGCACCGGACGAGACCTCGCCTCGCCGAGGAGCGGCACCACCTGGTTGTGCGGCACCACGTCCTGCCAGGCGACCACGCCGCCCAGACCGTAGAGCGCCTGATCGGCGGCGGCACAGAGCACGAGCAGCGGCAGCGCCCAGCGACGGCCGCCGACGATGAGTGTGAGGAGCAGTGCCGCTACGACGAACACGATCGGCCCCAGCCAGATGGCCCAGATCGATGCCGCTGGTGCCTCCGCCGGCGGCTGCAGGAGCGGGGTGGCGGCCACGACCAGGACGGTCACAAGCCACGGTGCCCAGAGCGCGCGGCGCGATGCGTCCCGTCCCGTCAGGCGTCCGGCAACGAGCGTGGCCACCGCGCACCCGGCCAGGCAGGCGGCGGCGAGCTGCGCGAAGAGCACGTATCGCACCGGGGCGCGGAACTGGCCGATGACGGGCAACTTCGTCAGCAGCAGATACAAGCCGCCGTGCGCGCCCGTCGCGAGCCACAGTCCAGTGGCACCGAGCCCGGCCGCCCAGCCGCCCAGCCGCCCAAGATCAGACGTCTTCTCTCGTGGCGCAGTCCACAGCCGCGCCAGCCACCATGCACCGAGCACCACGCCGAACGCGCCGAGGTAGACGCCGTACTCGTCGCCGGCACCCGGCAGCTCGTTCCATCGCAGCACACGCCCCCATGCGGCGTACGGCTGCACCACCGACAGCAGCCGCGCCGGCGCCAGCGCGAACTGCGTGGCAAATGACGAGTCGAAGGTGGCGCGCAGGGAATGCGCCGTCGCATCGAGCGTGGCCAACAGTTGCACAGCGCCCATTCCGAGCCCAAGCACACCACCGACCGCGACGAGCCCCACGGTGCGTGCGCGTGCACCGGCGGGACCGCCGATCGCGCCAAGCAGTGTGTAGGAAGCCACGGCGAGTCCCGAAATCCACGCCGCCTGAGGATGCCCGAGCAGCAACTGCGACGCGATGGCGACCGCGATCGCCACACTCCACCTGAGTCCCGCGCGCCACGACGCGGCCAGGGCCGCTCCGTCGACCGCCCACAGCAGCCACGGTAGATGCGCCACAACACCCACCATGTTGGGGTGCACACCGTGGGAGAGGTTGAAGCCGCACGTGGCAAAGAGCAACGCCGCCATGGACGCGCCGGGCGCGCCACATCGGCGCCGCAGCCACAGCCAGGTGCCTGCAAACGCGAACGGATAGGCGATGACGATTTCGACGGCGAATGCGGCCGGCAGTGCGAGCCAGCGGTAGAGCAGCCAGTGCAGCGGATGATACGCGCCGAGCTGCCCTTCGCCCACGACGTAGAACCCGTTGAAGAGGCCAGGCATCCACGCCACGCTGTGACCGTCGCCGAGCGCGCGTGCGTAGAACGCACGCAGCGGATAGTGGAAGTGGAGCAGGTCGCCCGTGAAGGGCACGGTGCCCGCGACGAGGCCGCGGCCCATCCACACGAGCAGCGCGAGGCCGGCCGTGAGCGCCGCGATCGTGATCAGACGATGGGGCCCGCGAGCCTCATCGCCCGAGGCGGCAGCAGTCTCCATCACGCGGCGGGGCGACCATCCGGAGGATTGTAGCCCCATGCTAAGCTCCAACCGGCCCTCCTGCATGCGCCGCACGGTTGCCGTTGCCCTCCCCTCGATGTTGACGATGTTGACGCCCGGCGTGCTCGAGATCGGGGCTCCCGTGCAGGACCAGCGGCCATGACGCGCCCTTCGGCCGTGCCGCACCCGGTCGTGCCGAGGGAGTGGCTCTTCGCCGTCATCGGCTATCTCGTGGTCGCCGTGGTGATGACCTGGCCGTTCACCAGCTACGACGCGTTCGGAAGCGCCGTCTACGGTGGCGACCACCGGCTCATCATCTGGACGCTGGCTTGGGACAACCATGCGGTGCTCACCGGGCACTCGCTCTTTGACTCGAACCTGTTCTTTCCGGCAGCTGATTCGCTGCGCTACAACGAGCATCTGTTCGGCGTCAGCCTGTTCACACTGCCATGGGCTGCGGCAGGTGCCTCGCCCGTGCTCGCTCACAACATCGTCTGGTGGCTCGCGCTTCCGCTGAACGGACTCGCATCCTTCGCGTGGCTTCGCCGCCACGTGGCCTCGGGGGTGGCGGCGTTTGTCGGTAGTCTCGCGTTCATCTGCTCGTTCTACGTGATGCTGCACGTGCACGCGCACCTGCATCTGGTCTGGCTGTGGCCGCTGCCCCTCTCGCTCCTCCTGCTCGAGCGATGGTTCGACGCGCCGAGCTGGACGCGACTCGTGGGCTGGGCGGTCGTGGTACTCGTGGGCGTCCTGACGTCGTGGTACATCGCGGTGATGATGGCGCTTGTCAACGGCCTCATGCTGCTGACGCTGATCCGCTGGCCCCTCGACCTCGCGCGGCAGGATGCGCGTCGTCCGGACCGTGCCGCGCGGCGGGTCGGCATGCTCGCCGTGGCCGGTGCCGCCGTCGCCCTCTCCGTCTACCCGTTCGCGCGCCACTACGTCGGCCTGCACAGCGCGCCGGGTGAGGCGGCGGCGTTCTCCGCCACGCTCGCCTCCTATCTGGTTCCCCCGGAGAACACCATCATCGGACGATGGTGGATGGGACGGTTCACGCCGATGCCCGGGTCGATCTGGGGCGAACAGACCCTCTTCGCAGGGTGGATCGCCCTGGCGTTCGGAGTGGTCGGCACCTTCTCGCTGATTCGTGACCACGCCGTGCCCCGCCGTGCCTGGATCTTTCCGTTGCTCGCGGTCTGCGGCTTCCTGCTGTCGCTCGGGCCGGAGCCGCCGCTCCTGGGTGGGTCGGCGTTTGCGCCGTTTGCCTGGCTCTCGTCACTGCCCGGCTTTCAGGGGATGCGTGCACCGGCACGTTTCGCGGCGGTGACCACACTCGGGCTCGCCGGGCTGGCCGCGCTGGGCATGTCGGCCGTGTCGCGGCGTTTCGGTCGCGGCGGGGCGCTGCTCCTGCTGGTCGCGCCACTCATGCTCGCCGAGTGGTTCGTCGTCGGCTTCCCGGCTGGGAAGCCCGTGCCCGCGAGCGTCCCGGAGATCTACCTCACGCCGCAGGTGCAGTCGGCGCGATCGCTGGTTTCGATTCCCGACTACACGGGGACACCAGCCTGGGTCAGGGGCGCGGACTATCTCTATTACTCGATGTCGCACTGGCGACCGATCGTGAACGGTTTCGGTCGGACACAGCCCGACACCCATGGGCAGGTGCTCGAACTGGTGCGTGCATTTCCGGCCAGCGCAGCCGATCTGTCCGCACTCGGCCTGCAGTACGTCGTCGTGCACGCCGACCGGTTGCCCGAACACGGCGTGGCGCTGCTCGAGGCGGCGAAGGCCAGCCCGCGCTGCCGTCTCGCGGCCCAGCGAGGGCACGACTATCTGTTCGAGATCGTGGGGAACTGACCCCGGCCCGGTTCCCGCGGAGGAATCGTCACAGTCGACCACGCGCCGCCAGCCGCCACGGCAGCCGGGCGGATTCGACGAGGGAATTCGTCGACAGTTTCGACACCCCCAGCCGGCGCTCGACAAACGCGATGGGCACTTCGGCAACGCGGGCGCCATGCGATACCGCCTCCCACAGCAACTCGACCAGAAAAGCGTAGTTGTCGGACCGAATGCGGTCGAGCGGGATTTGTGCGAGCGCATCGCGCCGCCAGCAGCGGAACCCGCTCGTGCAGTCGTGCACGCGGATGCCGGTGATGGCGCGAATGTAACGGTTCGCGAACCCGCTCAGCACGAGCCGGTGCAGCGGCCAGTTTTCGATCCGTCCTCCCGGCACGTACCGGGAGCCGATCGCCAGGTCCGCCTCCTGCACGGCCGCGAGCAACCGCGGCACGTCGTCGGGATTGTGTGAGAAGTCGGCGTCCATCTGACCGATGAACGGCACGCCGCTCTCGAGCGCCTGCTGCAGGCCGTCCAGATACGAGAGCCCCAGCCCCCGCCGCCCGGTCCGATGCAGCACCAGCACCCGATCGGGATAGCGCCGCGCCAGGTTGTCGGCCAGGGCTCCGGTGCCATCCGGCGAGGCGTCGTCCACGATGAGCACGCCCACACCAGGAGAGCGGAGCAGTCGCTCAACCAGCGGCGGGAGATTGTCGCGTTCGTTGTAGGTGGGAACGACCACCAGTGCGTGCACCACCGTCAGCTGCCCCGACGCGTCAACCTCGCACGTCAGACGCTCCACGCGACATAGATTCCCAGCAGGATGAACGTGCCAAGAGCGAACGCCAGCGCGACGAGTGTGCGAGTGCGGTGCGGCTTATTGGAGTGACCTGCCGGAAGCGCTGCCGATGTCAATCGCGGCGGTGCTGTGGCCGTCGAATGGAGCCAATCGAGGTCCTGGGGCGCCGGGACGATGAGTGGCGGCGCCACTCCGAGAAAGGCCGTGTATTTCTCGCGGGCGCGTTCATAGAACGCGGAGCTGTGAAATGCGGTCGCATCGCCGGATTCCAGACCGCACACCTGACGCCTGGACATCAGGAGTTGACCGGCCACGGCATCGACGGTGAGCGCCTTCGCCTCGCGGGCACGCATGAGCTCAGCTCCGGACACCGCACTGGACGAGTTTGCGAGTTCCAGTGACAGGGAATCCTGACGGGGCGTCATCCTGCTCGTCATCCTCAGGGTAATTGTGGCCGATGTCCAAGGCCAAAATCGACCACTCGACGCGGATTCCAACGCCGCGGCGCATCATGGCGGTCAGTCAGATCGTCCCGATCAACCAGAACACGGCCCCACCGGACTGCCGCACCTGAAGGCCAGCACGCCTGTCAGCGCGCGTGGAGGTAGAGGCCGGCGGCGTGAATCGCGTTGAGATCGCGGCGCGCCAGACCGAGGTCCACGTAGACAACGCTCTTCATGTCGTCGGTCTCCTCGCCGGCGGCGAAACGCGCGAGCGTGGCGCGCATGGCCTGCGTGGTCGCGACTGCCGCCTGTCCGGACGCGTACTGCTGAGCGGTCAGGATGAGCGCCGCCACGACGACGCCGGCTTGAACGAGCCGGAGCTGCGCGACCGTCCCCCACCGTGCCACGACGCGCGGCCACGCGAGAAACAGGAGTCCCACGTGCATCAGCGCCACGAACACCGAGTAGCGAACGGGCACGCGCGGATCGGCGTCGACGCCCGAGCGCCCCAGCGCGGCAAGGACCGCCGTCGCCAGCGAAAACGCCACGAGCGACACCGCCAGCCGATCGAGCCGTGACTCGGCCGGCCGCACAACGCCCCACCAGAGACAGCTCGCCACGCTTGCGACCAGAAGCAGCGCGCCGATTCCCTTCCCTGTCAATGCCAGCGCTCCTGCGCGCGTCCACGGCAGGCCCAGATACGTGATCAGGTAGTCGGCCATGCGCAGGAGGCTGCTCGAGTCCGGTGCGGCAGCTGACGAGGCCGCGCCAAGCGCCACGCCGGGAAGACGATAGAGATACGCCGCACCAAAGACAGCCCCAACGATGACGATTCCGGCCGTCCAGACTCGGCCTGCCTGCGAGCGCCACGCCAACCACAGCAGGATCGGCCACACACTGAGCGCGGCGGCGTTGCCAAACGCGGCGGCGATGGCCGCCAGCACGGCAAGCACTCGACTCCACTGGATGTGGCGACTCGCGCCGGCATGCTCGTCACTGCCAAAGAGCACGAGCGCCATCACGGTGAACATCACGGTCTGCGGGTAGATGCCGTTCATCGGAATCGCACAGTCCACCGCCGCGACTGACGTCAGCACGAGCATTAG
>JBEBFY010000022.1:0-48855 GCA_040081715.1 Vicinamibacterales bacterium
GCGCTCGTCGGATCGGGACGACTCGGGTTCGACGATCACAGAAGAACGTGTGGCAGGGACGCGTGTGCCCACTTGACAACTGACAGCCATATCAACGGACATTCTGTCAACCTCGGGAAGCCTCTCATACCGCCTATCGTCATAGCCAGTCGTTTAGCCGCGTGGTTTCCGGAAACACGGCCTTCTCGCGGCTCGGAATCCGGCATTTTACTTGCGACTTGCTTTCGCACGGCAATCTGCCAATAGTCTGAGGGCATGCGTATGTGGGTGAGTTGCCCAACGTGACCGCCTTCGTCGTCGACGACACCGGCTTCCCCAAGAAAGGGACGCACACGGTCGGCGTCGCGCGCCAGTACTCGGGCACGCTGGGCCGGACCGATAACTGCCAAGTGGCTACGAGCCTGCATCTGGCGGGCGCACGCGGGAGTGGCTGCATTGGGATGCGGCCGTATTTACCCGAGGCGTGGACCACGGACCGCGCACGGTGCCGGACGGCGGGCGTGCCCGACACGGTCGCATTTGCCCCCAAGTGGCAACACGCCCTGGCGCTCCTGGATCAGGCGCTCGCTGCGGGCGTCCGCCGACATGTCGTGCTGGGCGATGCCGCCTTCGGCGATGTCACGGCGTTTCGCGAGGGCCTGACCGCCCGCGGACTCCAGTATCACCTCCGTGTCCAAGGCGGCCTCGTCGTCTGGCCGCCCGGCGCGCGCTTCGCGGTGGTGACGGCGGCCCACGTGCACGACAACGAAGCGCGCGTGTACGGCGACAGTGCCTACGCCAGCTTCACTCAGTTCGACGTCGTGGAGCCGGACTTGCTCTACATGTCGAACGAACGGGCGGCGCAGATCCTCACAGACCTGAATGTCCAGGGCGTGCCCGAGCTGGTGCTCGAGATCGCATCGCCGAGCACACGCCGCCGCGACGCGTCACTGACACGTGCGCTCTACGATCGCACGGGCGTGTCCGAATCCTGGATCGTTGAACCAACCGGCGACCGCGTGCGCGCCTATCGGCGCGGAGCGTGAACTTCACCGCACCCATCGACCTGACCCGCAAAGCCGGCGACGTGTTGACCACGCCGCTCCTGCCCGGTCTCGACCTGCCGCTCGCGCGCACCTTCAGGGTGTAGGTGCTCAAGATCCAGGAGTTCGGTGCGGGGCATCTCCCTTGGACCCACAGACTGCGGGTGGTGTGACCATCGAGTAGCAGGCTCCGCGCCCCGTGCGCTACTTGCTGACGGTCGCGAGTCCGGCCAGTTCCTGCCCTGACGCCTGCTCGACGTCCTTGTGCAGGCTGTTGCCGTGGGCATCCATCGTCACGATGGCCGGGAAGTCCTTCACCTCGAGGTGCCACATGGCCTCGGGCGTGCCGAACTCCAGCAGCGATACACCGTCCACGCGCGTGATGGCCTTCGCGTAGAACTGTGCCGCGCCGCCCACGGCGTTCAGGTACACCGCACCGTGCTCCTTGAGACCGGCCAGGGTCTTCGCGCCCATACCGCCCTTGCCCATCACGGCACGGATGCCGTAGCGGCCGATGATGTCCGCCTGATACGGCTCCTCGCGGATGCTCGTGGTCGGGCCCGCGGCCGTCACCGTCCAGCCGTCACCCTGCTTCGCCACGACGGGTCCGCAGTGGTAGACAATGCCACCGCACAGATCCACGGGCGGCTCGTGCTGCATCAGGTGGTGATGCACGGCGTCGCGGCCGGTGTACATGCGGCCGGAGATGAGGACGACATCGCCTACCTTCAGTGACCGGATCTGCTCCTCGGTGATCGGCGCCTGGAGCCTGACCTCGCGGCCGGTCCGCTGCACACCGGCCTGATCCGCCATGGCCGCCGCGGGGTTGGCGGGGTCTCGGTAGAGCCAGCGCGTGATCTCACCGGTCGTGGCATCGAGCACGACTCCCAGCCGGCGGTACGCCCAGCAGTCGTACGCCACGGAGACGAAGAAGCTGGCGGGAAGCCGGTTCAGCACGCCCACCTTGCAGCCGATGAGCGACACGCGGCCGCCGAAGCCCATCGTGCCGATGCCGAGGCCGTTGACCGTGCCCATGATGGAGGCTTCCACTTCGGCCAGCCGCGCATCGGGGTTCACGTCGTCCAGCGTGCGGAACAACTGCTCCTTCGCATGCGCGTAGCCGGAGGTGCGGTCACCGCCAACGCAGACGCCGACGGCACCCGGCGCACAGCCCTTGCCCTGCGCCTGCCACACCGCATGGAGGATGCACTTGCGCACACCTTCGAGCGAACGGTCGGCGCGCCCCAGGTGTGGCAACTCCATCGGCAGCGCGTACTGGGCGTTGGTGTTCTCGCAGCCGCCGCCCTTGAGGATGAGCTTCACCTCGATCTCGTTGTCGTGCTCCCACTGGTGGAAGTGGATGATCGGCGTGCCCGGCCCGAGGTTGTTGCCGGAGTTCTCGCCGGTGATCGAGTCCACCGAGTTGGACCGGAGCTTCCCGCGCTTCGTGGCCTCCGCGATCGCCTCGCGAATCTGCTGCGCCATCACGATCTGGTTGGCGCCCACCGGCGTCTTTACCTCGAAGGTGGGCATGCCGGTGTCCTGGCAGATCGCGCCTTCGCCCTCGGCGGCCTGGTCGATGTTGACCGCAATGATCTGGAGCGCCTGGGCGGATTGCGTGCCCGGCTCTTCCTGCGCCATCGCTACTTTCATGGCGGATCGCACATCGGGCGGGAGATCGGTTGAGGTCTTGACGATGAGAGAGAGAACGCTGTCAAAGAAGGAGGCGGGCATACGAAGCTCAGTATAGTTTGGGTGTGCCGATCCGAATGGCGCGCGCGCCCCGCGAACTGCCCCACGGCCTCACAGCAACGCTGACCTTCGCGTGGTTCCTGACGTTCGCGCTTCTGGCGGGGGCACAACGGCCCGCGGAGCCGGCACGGCCGCGGCTCTTTCCGCCGATCGACCTGGGACTGCTCGAGCCACCCGACCGCGATGCCTGGCAGCAGCCCGATCGGATCATGGACGCGCTCGGCGTGGCCGACGGATCGGTCGTGGCCGACATCGGCGCGGGGGCGGGATGGTTCACCGTGCGCCTGGGTAAACGCGTGGGGTCGCGCGGGCTTGTCTACGCGCAGGACGTGCAGCGGCCTGTGCTCGACGCCATCCGCCGGCGGGCCGCCAAGGAACACCTCCGCAACGTGCAGACGCGGCTCGGCATGGGAGACAACCCGAACCTGCCGGCTTCGGCACTCGACGTGATCCTCGTCGTGGACGTCTACCCGGAAGTGGAAGGGCGCGTGGCGTTTCTCCAGAGCCTCGCGCGGTCGCTCAAGCCAGGGGGCCGCATCGGCATCGTCAACTACAAGCCAGGCGAAGGCGGGCCTGGACCGGTAGCACGGCTGGGTGAAGGCGACCGCGTGGCGCAGGCCGCGGTGGAGGCCGACATCACCGCCGCGGGGCTCACGCTCCGGCCCGTGACTCAGTTTCTGCGGTATCAGTACCTCGTCATCGCGACGCGTCCGGACGCGAAGACCCGATGACTCCTCCGCGGGTGGTCCTGACGGTCGCGGGGTCGGACCCAAGCAGCGGCGCCGGCGTGCAGGCCGACATCAAGACGTTTGCCGCGCACGGTGTGTACGGCACCAGCGCCATCACCGCGCTCACCGTACAGAACACCCAGGGTGTGCAGGGTACGGAGCCGGTACACCCCTCTCTTGTAGCCGCGCAGATCGCCGCCGTGGCCGAGGACTTCAGCGTCGCTGCCGCCAAGACCGGCATGCTGGCTACAGCCGGCATCGTGGAAGCCGTCGCGGCCCAGATCACGCGCTTCGCACTGCCCAACCTCGTCGTCGATCCCATCGTGGCGTCCTCCAGCGGCGCGAGGCTTCTGGACGAGGAGGGCGTCGAGCTGCTGCGCGCATGCCTGCTGCCACTAGCGAGAGTGGTCACGCCCAACTGGAGCGAAGCGGAAGCACTGACCGGCGTACGCGTCACGAGCGCCGCCGACGCCAGGCTCGCGGGAATCGCGCTGCTCCAGATGGGCGTCCGCGCGGTCGTCGTCACCGGCGGACATGCCACCGGGCATGACATCGTCGACGTGCTGGTCACCGCCGATGGCGTGCATGAACTCCGCGCCTCGCGAGTGGCAGGGCGATCAACGCACGGTACCGGATGCGCGTTCTCGGCGTCGCTGGCGGCGCACCTGGCGCTCGATCATCCGATGGCCGACGCCGTCGTCCTTGCGCAAAGCTTCGTGGCAGATGCGATTCGGTACGGCTTCGACCTCGGCTCGGGCTCTCACGGCCCGATGCACCACCTGGCGTCACGGAGATAACCCTGCCCTCCGGGTCCTCCGAGCCTCGCCGGTATACTCGCCACATGCCCGCGCCGCTGGTGGCCATCACGAACGAACCACTCGATACCATTGCCCTTGCGGCCGCGGTGTCGGAAGACGGCGCGGGCCTGGGCGCGGTCACGACTTTTGTCGGGCTTGTGCGCGACCACAACATGGGGCGGCGCGTGCTCTTCCTGGAGTACGAAGCCTACGACGCCATGGCCCTGTCGGTGATGCAGGTGATCCTCGACGAAGCGGCTGAACACTGGCCGGGCATCCGGATCGGCATACACCATCGCACCGGACGATTGGAGATCGGCGAAGCCAGCATCATCATCGCGGCTGCGTCGGCGCACCGGGCTGACGCCTTCTCCGCCTGTCGCTACGCCATCGAGCGCGTGAAGCAGATCCTCCCCGTGTGGAAGCGCGAGCACTTCGAAGGTGGCCACGTCTGGCTCGAAGGTGCGGCCGTGCATCCCGAGGACACCGACGCTCGGCAGAAAGCGCACGGGATCGCATGCGCGTAACCATCCGCCTGTTCGCAAGGCTCCGGGACCTGGTCGGCTCGCCCGAGCTCATCCGCGAGGTCGCCACGCCCGCGACGGTCGCCTCGGTGTGGAACACCCTGATTGCGGAGTACCCGGCGGCCCGCGACTACGAACGCACGATGTCGGTGGCCGTCAACGCCAACTACGCCCGCCTGCACTCGCCCGTGACCGAGGGCGACGAAGTGGCGTTTCTCCCGCCCGTCTCCGGCGGGTAGCCCTGGGGCCGCCACACCCGGGCGGTGGCTTCCGAGGGTCCTGATTCGAGCGCGACTTGGTTCGTGCAGGAGCCGAGCGCGTTTCTCTCGCGCCCACGGAGCGCGCGAATCAGGACCCCCGGAAGCCAGCGCCCGGAGACGGACTGCCTCAAAGTCCGCTAAACTCGTAGGGTTCGCCGCACAGCGGCGCACGACACATATCCATGTTCGACAAACTCGCGACCGTTGAAGTTCAGTACGACGAGCTGATGGCCCGGCTCGGCACGGCGGAGGTGCAATCCGACGTCGCCGAGTATCGCAAGTCCGCCAAGACGCTCTCCGAGCTCGAGCCGCTCGTCCAGAAGTACCGGGAATACATGGTGGTCCGGAAGGACATCGAGGGCGCCGAGGAACTGGTGAAGGGCACTGACCCCGAGATGCGCGAGATGGCGCACGAGGAGCTGAAGGAGCTCCAGACCCGCAGCGAGGTGCTCCTCGGCGAACTGCGCGTCCTGCTCATCCCGAAGGACCCCAATGACGAGAAGAACGTCATCCTCGAAATCCGTGCCGGAACCGGCGGCGACGAGGCCGCGCTCTTTGCTTCCGAGCTGTTTCGGATGTATTCCCGCTACTGCGAGCGCCAGGGCTGGAAGCTGGAGCTGATGTCGAGCAGTGACAGCCCCGCCGGAGGGCTGAAGGAAGCCATCGCTTCGATCGCCGGACGCGGCGTCTACAGCCGGCTGAAGTACGAAAGCGGCGTGCACCGCGTGCAGCGCGTGCCCGCCACCGAAGCGTCGGGCCGCATCCACACCTCCACGGCCACGGTGGCCGTGCTGCCCGAGGCCGAGGACGTCGACATCCAGATCCACGAGAAGGACCTGCGGATCGACACCTTCTGCTCCAGCGGACCCGGAGGCCAGAGCGTCAACACCACCTATTCAGCGGTGCGCCTCACGCACATCCCCACCGGCGTGGTGGTGTCGCAGCAGGACGAGAAGTCGCAGATCAAGAACCGGGCAAAGGCCATGAAAGTGCTCCGCGCGCGTCTCTACGAGATGGAGATGCGCAAGCAGCAGGACGCCATCGCGAAGGACCGCAGGAGTCAGGTGGGCACCGGCGAGCGATCCGAGAAGATCCGCACCTACAACTTCCCGCAGAGCCGCCTCACGGATCACCGCATCAACTTCACGACGCATCAGCTCTCCAGCGTGATGGAGGGCGACCTCGTCGAGATGATCGACCAGGTGATTTCGTTCTTCAACGCCGAGAAGCTCAAGGAAGCGACGGCCGTCAATTGACGCTGCAGGACGCGCTGGCCGCGGCCCGTGCGCGGCTGGTGGCGGCCGGAATTGCCGGGGACGAAGCGCGCGTCGACGTGGATCTGTTCGCCCGCACCATCCTCGGATGGGATGCCGCAAAGCTCCTCTCCGAACTCCGGGGCTCCGTCCCCTCAGGACTGGAGCCGCGCTTCACCGAATGGCTCGATCGACGGGCCACGCACGAACCCAGCGCCTATATCGTGGGCGTGCGCGAGTTCTGGGGCCTGGATCTGGTTGTGACCCCGGCCGTGCTTATCCCGAGGCCCTGCACGGAGCTGATCGTCGAGGAGGCTGTCGGGCTCCTCACCGCGCACCCAGACTGGCGCGTGGCGGAGATCGGCACCGGCAGTGGATGCATCGCGGTCTCGGTAGCGCACTCGGTCCCGGGCGTGCGCATCATCGCCACGGACCTGTCCGGTGGCGCGCTGGCCGTGGCCGGGGCCAATGCCGAGCAGCACGGAGTGGCCGATCGCATCCGGTTCGTCGAGACGTCGTACCTCGATGGCCTGCCCGGTCCCTTCGACCTGCTGCTGGCCAATCCCCCCTACGTGAAGGCGGGGGCAAAGCCCGCCCTGTCGCGTGTGGTGCGGCACGAACCCGATGTGGCACTCTTCGGCGGCGAGAGCGGCCTGCGTGACATCGGCGGCGTGCTCGACGCGGCCGAGGCCACGCTCATCCGTGGCGGCTGGCTCGTGATGGAGTTCGGCTACGGACAGGAAGAGGACGTGCGCACGCTCGTCGAAGCCCGAACCGGATTCTCAGTGGTCCGCGTCCGCGACGACATCGAAGGCATCGCGCGCACCGCCGTCGTCAATCGTTCGGAAGCCTGAGACACCGAAGCCGGCCAGGGTCCCCACGATGAGCCACTGCCTCTTCTGCAAGATCATCGCGGGCGAGATCCCCGCCGCGATCGTTCATCAGGACGACACGCTCGTCGCCTTCAAGGACATCAGCCCTCAGGCACCGCTCCACGTCCTCGTGATTCCCCGACGCCACGTCGCGACGCTGAACGACCTGACGGGTGCCGACGATGCGCTCGTCGGATCGATGCAGCGCCTCGCGGCAACCATCGCGCGTGACCACGGCTACGCCGACCGCGGCTTCCGCACCGTGATGAACTGCAACGCCGACGCAGGCCAGACGGTGTTTCACATCCACCTGCACCTGCTGGCTGGCCGCGGCCTCGCCTGGCCACCCGGGTAGGAGCCGCGTCAGAGTCAGGTTGACGCACAGTCGGTGCAAGCCGAAGCAAGCCGGCGCACCGGCGACGATGATGGTCAGGAACCGCGCAGCGGTGCACGAGTTCGCAGTGACTGCCGGACGCGGCTACGACTGAGGTCTATCCAATGCGATGCGGAGTCGATACTTCACCGCCACGCCCTGGCGTGTCGCTGGTCGAAACAGCCAGGCCTTGGCCGCGCTCAGGCCGCTGACCGCCACGACGTATTCACTGAGCGTCGGCGGTACATCGAGGATCGTGCCGCCGTCCACTCGCCCAGCCTCATTCACGACGAGCTCGAGAATAGCGCCCTTGCCGCCTGGCGTTCCAATGAGACGGCCGGACAGCCTGTGCAGAGACGCGAGCGTCGGAGGGACGACGTCGTTGTCAGCCGCGCTGAAGACCTCCGCTGGCAAGACTGTTTCCTCCTCGGCGCTCGTTGGATCGTTGTTGGCGCCCGGGACGAAGGGCGGAGCCGTGAGCGGCGTTGCCGTGGCGTCAACGGCGGGGTGTCCAGGCTCTGCCGCTCGGCGAGGCGACCGCGATACGGATGCCATCGGCTGGCGGATGGGCGCCGTCGCCTGGGTCGGCCCAGAGGGGAATACTTCGGCCTGCAACCTGCCGAGCACCTGACCGATGACGTCCGTTGTCGCCTGCGCGGCACTGAGCACCGTCGATGGAACATCGCTGACGCCCCCGCTGAGCACCCATAGAGCGGTTCCCAGGAGAACTACCACGCTCGCGCCGGTCCCAAATCGCTCCACTCTGACCTCACTGCGAATCGCCACTCGCTGTCGACGAATCGGTCCCTTCTCACCGCCGACAGAGTCAACAAAAGCAAGCCCGGATCCAGAAAAGCACCTGAGCATCAGTTCGTGCCTAAAGGTCGAGTTCCACAGTGGTTAGCCAGGCGTGGTCAATCGAGCAGCACGACAACGGTTTCCAGGAATCTGACTCAGCGCAGACGTTTGTCTGTCGTACGCCTGAAGAGTCTGAGGCGCACGAGACTTCTGGACGGTCGTCGGGTTCGCTCTCCCGGCAGTTCGTCAGGCCTGTTCAAGAACCAGGGCCGCTATTCAAGACAGGACCACGGAAGGGAATCACTGGGCCACTCATGAGAACAGTGCCCGCATCCGACATCGACCATGACCAGCGCCAGACTCGCCTCCAGCACGAGGCGGAAGTCGTGGCAGCGCAAAAGGTCCTGGATCCGGCATGGGTCCGAAAATTGCAGAGACGCCCTGGGCAGCGTCTCGACAGCGAGCTACACACGCACTTCGGCGAGTCTCCTTCCGCTCGCCACAGTGACTAACGCGAACTCCGTTCCGAGCAGGACCGTGCAGGGCGACATTGATGAGGACGTGACGTGACCTCTGTGACAGCGAACCACCCTCGGTTGACCAGGGCCGCTTCGCTGAACCGCTATTGGTATGCCCGGCTACCGAGGACACTCTCCCTGCTGTTTCCCCGCGTGGCGCGGGCCGTGGGCGACGGTCGGTGGGCAGTCGTTTGGGCCCGAACAGCCGCATGGGCTCCGGTTCTCGTCTCTCTCCTGGCGTTGTTTGTCCCTCGCACGTGGCCCGGGACGATCGATGTCTTCACAGACTCTCTCTTCTTTCTCATCCTCGCGACGACTGTGAGCATCCTGAGCGGCACACTTGGGATCGCCCTCCTTGTCGGCAATGGGCTCCGTGAGGTTCTCAGTCACGATGTCGCCAGTGACCTCCATGCGGTGACCCACGAAGGCGGCTCTCGGCTCATCGCGTGGCTTCTTCTTTCAGTGCTCGTGGTGGCACTGCCTCAGTTCGCACATCTGCTGACCGAGGCAAGCGTCGTGCGGCTACGATTCCTTCGCAACCGTGAGCCGCGCGCGGTCGTCCGATCACTGCTGCTTGCAGTGATCTACCCGTGCCTGGTCATGGCATGGTGTCACGCCATCACTGTGCTGATGCGCCCTGTGTTCCTCTGGACTGGCGGCAGTCCCTCGTTCGCGGCCGTGCGGGAAACAGACACCTGGTGGATGTGGCTGGTCCTGGCCTCCGCAACCGCGGCAGTCGCGCGAGGAATACTGGAGGGCGTCGTGGCGCCACGCACGGGTCGCGCGCACGAGGTGGAAGGCCTCGGACACGAACTGCGCCCCCTTCCCCAGCTGCCTGACGCGGCATCGCGTCGCGTGCCGGAGACTCTCCGAATGCTCCTTGCGGTCATCGGAATGACCGTGCTCCTGTCCGGGACGTTCGAGGGTGGCACTGACGCGCTGCTCGCCGCGGCAACGATTGGGGTGTTCGCGATGCTCAGCCGGGGACTGGGCGGATGGCTGACCGGTTCGTGGGCGACGCGTGTACAGAAGGTGCCGGCCGCACTTCGGATCGCAGCCGCACTGGGATTCGGTTACGTTCTGGCCCTTCAAACGCTGGAACTGACCTGGGTCACCGACAGCGTGAGGTCCGTGATGATCGGAACACTGCTGACCCTCACGCTGCTCTTCTTGCTGTTTCCAGCAACCCGCTCACCCGAGCCAGCGTTTCAGGAGTCACTGTGACGCGCGAGACAACCAGCGTGCGGCTCGGCCGCTGCGGGATCGCACTGGGTCTGGTCCTCTGCCCCGGCTTGGTGTTTGCCAACGACTGTCGTTCTCTCCAGGCCTGTTGGGGAACGACGGATTCCGCTGCCGCGGCTTCCGTTTCTGCTGCGGTCGTCGTGGCAATCGCTGTCGCCAGCTGCTTCGGGCGCAACGTATTCGACGAGCTGGCTCGTGATATCGAGACTCGAACGAGCGCCAACGGCTGGGAGGCGCTGCCATCCTCACTGGCCATCGTGGGCGCCGTCACGACGAGTTCGCCACTGCCCGGCCCACCCGCCATCGACAGCGCATCCCAGTCGGCCGAGTTTGTTCGAGGCCAGGTGGGAGCCGTGAGGCCTGATGGCGATCACGACTGGGAGGCCGCCCTCCGAGAGGCCCGAGCGGCGGCCGAGGCCACCGTCGCGCGTGTCCAGGCGGAGGCGGACCAGCGCCTGGCCACGGCGTTGGCGGAAGCGCATGCCGAGACCGAGCCGCAACGGCAGGCGGCTGACGCAGCGATCACGCGCATCCGGGAGGACGCGGAGCGCACACTGGCGGCGCAACTCGATATCGCGCACACCGAAGCCACCCGCCAGCGTCGCGAGGCTGTCCACCACGCGAAGGCGACGGCCCAGGCCGAGCTCCTCCGGGTACGGGAGGAGCACGAGCGGACACTGAAGGCCGCGCTCGCCGAGGCCCACGCCGAAGCCACCCGCCAGCGCGACGCGGTCGTCCGGGAGGCGGAAACCGTCGCGATCCAGGCCGTGCGATCCGATCGTGCGCACGAGTGGGAGGCCGCCCTCCTGGAGGCCCGAGCGGCGGCCGAGGCCACCGTCGCGCGTGTCCAGGCGGAGGCGGACCAGCGCCTGGCCACGGCGTTGGCAGAAGCGCATGCCGAGGCCGAGCGGCAGCGACAGGAGGCTGTGCACGACGCGGCCGCAGCGGCACAGGCCGAAGCCACCCGCCAGCGTGACGCCGCTATCCACCAGACCACGGCGACGGCCCAGGCCGAGCTCGTCCGGGTACGGCAGGAGCACGAGCGGGCACTGAAGGCCGCGCTCGCCGAGGCCCACGCCGAAGTCACCCGCCAGCATGACGCGGCGGTCCATCAGACCAAGGCGACGGCCCAGGCCGAGCTCGCCCGGGTACGGCAGGAGCACGAGCGGGCACTGAAGGCCGCGCTCGCCGAGGCCCACGCCGAAGCCGCCCGCCAGCGCGACGCGGCGGTCCACCAGTCGAAGGCGGCGGCCGAGGCCACCGTCGCGCGTGTCCAGGCGGAGGCGAAGCGCCTGGCCACGGCGTTGGCAGAAGCGCATACCGAGGCCGAGCGGCAGCGACAGGCGGCTGTGCACGACGCGGCCGCAGCGGCACAGGCCGAAGCCACCCGCCAGCGTGACGCCGCTATCCACCAGACCAAGGCGACGGCTCAGGCCGAACTCCTCCGGGTACGGCAGGAGCACGAGCGGACACTGAAGGCCGCGCTCGCCGAGGCCCACGCCGAAGCCGCCCGCCAGCGTGACGCGGCGGTCCACCAGTCGAAGGCCGCGGCCGAGACCACCGTCGCGCGTGTCCAGGCGGAGGCGGACCAGCGACTGGCCTCGGCGTTGGCAGAAGCGCACGCCGAGGCCGATCGGCAGCGGCAGGCGGCTGTGCACGGTACAGCCGCGGCTGCCCAGGCCGAGCTCGTCCGGGTACGGCAGGAGCACGAACTGCTCCTCGAGGCACGGTCGAAGGCGCGTAGTGAGAGAACGCTCGACGAACAACCGCCGATTCAGCAGATCACGCACGATCCGGCAACACTCACGAGCGAAGCCGGGCGTGTTGACAGCGACACTGCGATGAATGGGGCTGCGGGCGTCGGGCTCACTGCTCCCTCCCAGGTGACAGGCCCGGAGAACTCAGAAGAGTCCCCCGCGGCGTCCGAGGGGCTGGTGAACGAAACCGACAATGCCGGCGGCAGCATTGCTGCCAGAATCAGTCTCCTTCGGCGCTCACTCATCGAACGCCGGGGCAAGAACGAAGCTGCCCCGCCTCTCCGCCGGGCCATCCGGATGGTCACGGGCAGTGACGTGGGACTGCACAGGAAGGCGTAGCCTCCCGGCACTATCAGGTTGAGGTATCTGGCTAACGGACCTAGCACTCGCCAGCGATGCGTTCGTATTTGGACACCGAGAAGAGGGAACCGGAAGGGAAACCGGCAACGATGCGCCGGGGCCGGCCCGGGCGGGCCGACCCCGGGCTGCGGCTATTCGACTATCGCGACTTTCTTCCTCGGATCAGGAACACGGATTGTGACTTCGGTGACGTTAGGATACCGGTCTTGTCCCTCGTGGAAGATCCCGCCACTGTTGAGGGTGACACGAACGACGTAGTCACCCGCGGGCACCCCAGTGATGTCAATCCACTGGCCCACAAGCTGTTTGTAGTACCAGTCACCCCAGCCTGCGGTAATGCCCTGATTCTCGCAGTCGTAGCCGTGGCTCTTGCCGCCGTCTTCGTACTTGAAATTGTCCTCGAAACAGAACCCCTGTTTCGTGCCGGCCACGACGGTCACGTTGTCCAAG
Organism: Vicinamibacterales bacterium; assembly: GCA_040081715.1. Taxonomy (GTDB): domain Bacteria; phylum Acidobacteriota; class Vicinamibacteria; order Vicinamibacterales; family UBA2999; genus CANKJK01. The sequence goes on from JBEBFY010000022.1 coordinate 12,707, forward strand.
CCCACCAGTTCGTAGACCGAAAAGTCCTTGATGTGAAAGTGGCCGTGGCAGGCGTGGTACACGAAATACTCTGCGTATGGGTTACCGGGATCGCTGCGGTCGCCCACGATCAGGTCGCCATCACCCCGGTTCAGGACCACCGTGTCGAAGCGGAGCAGGCGCCGGTAGCCGCTGTCGCCTACAACGCCCTCCGCGATCGCGCAGTCGCCCGGCGCGAAGTAGCGATCCACGATCTCCATCTGGGCGACGAAGCGCTGGGGATCCAGGGTGAGGTCCGGCTTTCCCCCGTTGGGGCGCATAGCAGCCCCAGTCGAACGGCCATCGTCCTCTTGTTCACAATCTTCATGCGGGGGTCTCAATTGGGTTGAGTCGTCGTGCAGGCACAAACACGACAGCGAATAGCGTCGGTGACAGCGCGTGCCGTTCTCATGACGACAGGCGATTTTGGAGAGGATAAGCGATATTCATAGGTGATCACTTAAGCGGACTCCACGAGGGCCAGTCCGGCGCGTAAGCGGCCGGAGCGGCGGTCGCGTGCTGGGTGGGCCCGCCGTGCGTTCGCGAGCAAGTAGGCCAGCCCACGTCGGAGCGCACCGAGCAGGCCCACGCCGAGGCGTAGCGCGGTGACCACGTCGTCAAGGATGTGATGCGCGCACATCGCCACGCGGCGCGTCGACATCGCCGTGCCGTTGCCGACACGCTGGGCCGCGTGGGCGAGGAACCGTTTGAGGACGGCGGCACAGAGGCTGGCCCAGATCAGGCCCTCCGCGATGTGGGGGTTCGCCGTGTCGAATGGGTGGAGGTTCGCGTACGACTTCCACTCCTTGAAACACAGCTCGATCTGCCAGCGAAACCGGTAGAGCCGGGCCACCACCTCGACTGAGAACGGTGTGCGGGGGAGATTCGTGCAGAGTCGGGTCATCGCCGGCTCGTGCCCGGGCAGCACGATGACGCGGAAGCCGACCGCCCGCGCCCCGCACGCGAACGCGACATCGAGATCGACGCGGCGGCCCGCGTGCCTGATGAGAAACCGGGACAGCCGGGTCCGCGTCGGCACGGCGGTCCGCGTCCCCTCGACCCACGCCGCGCACACCCACGGGTCGTACGAGCGCGTGAGGCGGACGACGAAGCAGCCTCCCTGCGCGCGGACCGCCTCGAAGTACGCCACGCTGGGATAGCCGCGGTCCGCGAGGAGCAGGCAATCCGTCAGGGTCGCGGGGTCGGGCAAGAACGGGCGCTCGGGGTCCTGGTCGGGGGCGACCTGCACCGCGCAGACCTCGTCGGCGAACCCACTGTAGGTCGCATGCACCTCGACGGCGGCGGGTGCGATCGCCGTGAAACGGCCCGGGAACGTGGGGTGGAGCGCGGCCTTCACCGCGAAGGACGACCCGTCGTGAATCACGATGTCCCGAAAGCGCGCGACGGCCCGCTCGCCCTCGGCCGACAGCGTGTCGAGGCGGAGCCGATCGAGGAGGCGGGTCAGCATCGCCCGCATGAAGTGGGCGAAGCCCGCGCGCGCCAAGCGGTTATAGAACGCTTTGTAGGCGACGGCGTCGCCGTGCTGATGATTGAACGCGCGGAGGAGATCCGCCAGCGACTCGACGCGCGCGCTGGCGAGCGCCGACACCACCGCGAGGAACAGCCGATGCGGCGTGACGCGGCGCAGGCGGACGGCTTGCCCCATGTCGCGCCCCAGCTGGTTGACCTCGTCGATCGAGAACGCGCCCGCGAGGGCGTCGCGAACCTTGGTAAGCTCTGTCGGGGACATCGCAGCCTCCTGTGCTGGTGCGTGTGGAAACCCCAGCATGAAGGTTGTTGATGTCCCTGTCGATCCCCGCGCCCGTTTCGACCGACTGCTTAAGATCCTACCTATGAAGCGATATTAGAGGGCGTCAATCCGTTGACGGAAGGCCCGTTATGCACTGTGGGCCCGGCACACGGCCGTTTGACGAGACGACCGATGGCCGGTCAGGACTCGAAGAGGCGCCGGCCGCGTCTAGCGGCGGTCGCGACCGCGCCGGTTGTTCCGGCGATCCCACTTCCTGTCGTGACCGCGCCCACGGCCCGGGCCATCCCAGTAACCGTCGTAGAACCGGCCGCGGTCATAGCGGGCGGAGATCCAGTACGCGTCCGGATACGGGGCCCTGGCCCAGTACCCGTCGCGCCACCGGTAGTGACGGCCCTGCGGATACCAGTAGCCCTCGATCCACAGGTGACCCGCCCGTGGCCCGGGTCCTCGCACCACCACAACCCGCGGCGGCGGAAGCGGTGCGCCGATCACGATGCCCACGGACACCTGCGCGTCGGCCCGCGGCACGAGACCCAGCAGCAGCACGGCGCCCATCACCAGCATCATCTTCTTCATGAGTGCCTCCGTGCTTCCTGCCCCCATGAGTCAGCAAGGACCGGGCCACATCACGGGGATCCGTTCCTCCGTGGGAATCACCGCGGTTCTTCGGGTCAGGACCGCGCTGTGTGTCCTTTCTTCTGGACCTTGATATCCTCGACAGACTCCATGTCCACGATTCTCCAGAGTGTTCCCGTCGGCCAGAAGGTCGGCATCGCGTTCTCCGGCGGACTTGACACCAGTGCGGCGCTGCACTGGATGCGCGCCAAGGGGGCTATCCCCTACGCCTACACCGCCAACCTCGGACAGCCGGACGAAACCGACTACGACGACATCCCGCGGCGCGCGAGGGAATACGGCGCGGAAGAAGCGCGGCTCGTGGACTGCCGCGCGCAACTGGTAGCAGAAGGCATCGCGGCGCTCCAGTGCGGCGCATTCCACATCTCGACGGCGGGCGTGCCCTACTTCAACACCACGCCGATCGGCCGCGCCGTCACCGGCACGATGCTCGTCGTCGCGATGAAGCAGGACGACGTCCACATCTGGGGCGATGGCAGCACGTTCAAGGGCAACGATATCGAGCGCTTCTACCGCTACGGCCTGCTGGCCAACCCGAGCTTGAAGATCTACAAGCCGTGGCTGGATCAGGCCTTCATCACCGAGCTCGGCGGCCGCAAAGAGATGTCCGAGTACATGGTGAAGGCCGGCTTCGCCTACAAGATGAGCACGGAGAAGGCCTACTCGACCGACTCCAACATCCTCGGTGCCACACATGAGGCGAAGGACCTGGAGCAGTTGAACTCCGGCATCAAGATCGTCGAACCCATCATGGGCGTGGCGTCGTGGAAGCCGGACGTATCGGTCGCGCCGGAGGCGGTGACCATCCGCTTCGATGAAGGGATGCCCGTTGCCCTCAACGGGATGACCTTCGCCGACCCCGTGGAGCTGATGCTCGAAGCCAACCGCATCGGTGGACGCCACGGCCTGGGGATGAGCGACCAGATCGAGAACCGCATCATCGAGGCGAAGAGCCGGGGCATCTACGAGGCGCCGGGCATGGCGCTGCTCTTCATCGGCTACGAGCGACTCGTCACGGGCATCCACAACGAGGACACGATCGAGCAGTACCGCGACAACGGCCGCAGGCTGGGCCGGCTGCTCTATCAGGGCCGGTGGTTCGACCCGCAGGCGATGATGCTGCGCGAAACGGCGCAGCGCTGGGTGGCGCGCGCCGTCACCGGCGAGGTGACCGTTGAACTCCGCCGCGGCAACGACTACTCACTTCTCAATACCGAGAGCGCGAATCTCACCTACAAGCCCGAGCGGCTGACGATGGAGAAGGGCGAGTCCGTGTTCTCGCCGCAGGACCGTATCGGCCAGCTCACCATGCGGAACCTCGACATTGCCGATACGCGTGCCAAGCTGCTGACCTACGTGAAGGCGGGGGTGCTGGCGCCCTCGGCTGGCGGAGACCTGCCGCGGCTGCTGGATCAGGGCCCGGCAAAGGACCAGCCCGGCAAGACCGATAAGAAGGAGTGATGGCCGGCATTGACGGGAAGTTCCTCCGCGTCGGGGGCCAGCGGTTCCTCGTCAAAGGCGTCACGTACGGCACGTTTGCCCCGGACGAGGCCGGCCACCAGTTCCCCGTCATCCAGCAGGTCCGGTCCGATTTCCGCCAGATGGCGGAGGCGGGTTTCAACACCGTCCGCGTCTACACGGCACCCACGACTGCGGTTATGGACGAGGCCGCGGCGGCCGGCCTCAAGGTCATGGTGGGTCTGCCCTGGGCACAGCACATCGCCTTCCTCGACAGCCAGGAACAGGCACGCGCCATCCGCCACGAAGCCGCGAGCGCGGTCCGGCGCCTCGGCGAGCACCCGGCAACACTCCTCTTCGCCCTCGGCAATGAGATTCCACCCGCGGTCGTGCGGTGGCATGACGCCCGGCAGGTGGAGCGCTTCCTGCGCGACCTCTACGACGAGGTGAAGGCGGCCTCGCCGGCGAGCCTGCTGACCTATGTCAACTTCCCGCCCACGGAGTACCTGGACACCGAGTGCTTCGACGTGTGCGCGTTCAACGTCTACCTGCACAAGGACACCCAACTGAAGGCGTATCTCGCCAGGCTCCAGCACCTGGCCGGCAACAAGCCGCTGCTGCTGGCGGAAGCCGGCGCGGACAGCATTCGGGAAAGCCTCGAAGGCCAGGCGCGCATCACTGCCAGCCATGTCCGCACGGCCTTTGCCGAAGGCCTCTGCGGCGCCGTGGCCTATGCGTGGACCGACGAGTGGTGGCGCGGTGGGGAGACGGTCAGCGACTGGGCCTTCGGCCTGGTGGACAGACACCGCGTGCCGAAGCCGGCGCTCGCCGCCGTGCAGGAGGCTTTCGCGGATGCACCCTTCCCGGCGAGCGTGCAGGCGAACTGGCCGAAGGTGACGGTGGTGGTCTGCGCCTGCAACGCCGCGGACACCATCGACGAGTGCCTTCGCTCGCTCGCGGACCTCACCTACCCGAACTTCGAGGTCGTCGTCGTCAACGACGGGTCGCGCGACTCGACCGGCGACATCGCCCGGGGTCATGCCGAACTCTGGCCCGCGCTGCGCGTGGTCGACATCCCGAACGGCGGCCTGAGCGCTGCGAGGAACGTCGGGCTGGCGGAAGCCAGCGGCGAAATCGTGGCCTACACGGACGCCGATGTCCGCGTGGACGAGGACTGGCTGACCTACCTCGTGCAGCCGATGATCGGCACGAACCTCGCCGGCTCTGGCGGCCCCAACATCGTGCCGGCCGAGGACCCGTGGGTGGCCCAGGCCGTGGCGCGCGCCCCGGGCGGCCCCACGCACGTGCTCTTCGACGACCGCATCGCCGAGCACGTCCCCGGCTGCAACATGGCGTTCCGGCGCGAGGCGCTGCTGGCCATCGACGGCTTCAACCCGGTGTACCTGCGTGCCGGCGACGACGTGGACGTCTGCTGGCGCCTACAGGGCCGTGGCCTCCGCATCGGCTTCTCGCCCGCGGCGCTCGTGTGGCATCACCACCGCTCCACCGTAAAGGCCTACTGGCGGCAGCAGGTCGGCTATGGCGAGGGTGAAACCTGGCTCGCCGCCCACCATCCGGAGAAGTTCGTCAACGGGCAAATGCTCTGGCACGGCCACATCTACAGCCACCTGCCCTTCGTGCGGTCGCTCACCGCCCGCAGCGTGAACACGGGCGTCTGGGGGACGGCGGCATTTCCGTCCGTCTACTCCACAGACACCAACCCGCTGCAGTTCTTTCCGCACTCGCCGATCTGGATGCTCATCAGCACGTTGTCGCTCCTGGGCGGTGTCGCTGGCGCGTTCGACGGGTTCCTGGTTGCCTGGGTCATGCTGGTCATAGGCCTGCTGGGCTGGGGCACCACGGTCGGTCGCTGCGTCCTGTTTGCCCTCAGGGCGGATCTCACGGGCCTCGAGCCCATCGGGGGCCGGACAGCGGCGCAGAGCCGGCGGCTCTATCGGACCCTCATCGCGTGGCTGCATATCCTGCAGCCCCTTGCGCGGCTCCGTGGGCAGATCAAGGGCATGTCGATGTCGCCGCAGGTCACCACCTCGCACGTCACCCGGCTGCCGTGGAACATGCCCGTGCCAACCTGGCGGGATGCCGTGGCGGCCGCGCCACTCCTGCGCGGCCGTCCCACCGAACGCACGTTCTGGAGCGAGACGTGGATTGCCCAGACCGCCGTGCTCTCCGAACTGGTCGGCGTACTGCGTGCCTCCCGGCCAACCCAGCTTGTGGATGTGGGTGACGGCTGGCGCAGCAACCGCGACCTCAGCCTGACGATCGCCCGATGGGGCTGGCTGCGCGTAAAGGTGCTGGTGGAAGAACACGCGAAGGGCCGGTGCCTGCTCCGCGTGTCCACGCGGCTGCGGCCCAGCTTTGTGGGCCTCGGCCGGGGACTACTGTTCGCGGTACTGCTGGCGGTGGTGGCGCGGGCGACCGCCCGGCTGGAGCTTCCCGCCACGCTCTCACTCGTCGGGTCCGCCGTCTTCGCCGTCGGCATCCTCGCCGCCCGGGCGGCGTGGCAGACGGCCAGGACCGCCGCGGTGTTCGACCGCGCACTGGCGCGCGTCACGCACGACGCCCAATTCATCCCGTTGAACGCCACGGCGGCACCCAAGCCCTCGCAGCAGACCCCCACCGACCTCCAGACCGCGTCGGGAGCCTAGCCAGCTGTGCCGTTATTCGCCTGGAGTGTGGCGCACCTCAAACCCTATCGGGTCCGCGTAGCCGTGGTCGCGGTCCTCTCCCTCGTCGAGATCGGGTTGGCGGCACTGGCGCCGTGGCCGCTCAAGCTCGTGGTAGACAGCGTGCTCGGCACGCATCCCCTGCCGCCAATCGTAGCCGGACTGGCGGCACCGTTCGCGGCATCGAGCGCGGCACTACTCGTGGCCATCGTCGTCACCGGGATCCTTCTCCAGGTCGCGAACGAACTCGTCAGGGTCGGCCACACCCAGCTCCAGGTGGAGATAGGGCAGCGCGTGGTCTATGACCTGCGCGCGCGCCTCCTCGCACACCTCCAAGCCTTGCCCCTCAAGCACCACATTACGGCCCGCACGGCGGATTCCGTCTACCGGCTCGACGCCGACGCTTACTGCGTGAACGACCTCATCATCGGCGGCGCCTTCCCGCTGGCCATGGCAGGCCTCAATCTGATGGTGATGTTCGCGATCCTCCTGCGGGTGGACCTCACGCTGGCCCTGCTCTCGCTCGCGGTGGCGCCCTTCCTCTTTATCAGCCTCCGTTACTACTCGCGTCGGATGACGGACCGCGCGGAGCTGGTCAAGGAGCGCGAGTCGTCGCTAGTAGAGCGGGCGTTCGAGATCCTGTCGTCCATCGCGGCTATCAAGAGCTTCACGCGTGAACAGCACGAGCTGCACCGATTCGTCCGCACGGGCGAGGAGACGATGCAGGCCAGGCTCCGGCTCACGTGGCAGGAGTCGCTCTTCTCGGTGTGCGTGACGGTGATCACGCTGGCGGGCACGGCGCTGGTGCTGACCGTGGGCGGCCTGCACGTGCTGGACGGCACGTTGACGGTCGGGAGCCTGCTGGTCGTCATCGCCTATCTGGCCGCTGTGTACAACCCCCTCAGTGCCATTGCACACACCACCGGCTCGCTCCAGCACGCCTTCGTCAGCGTGCGCCGCGTCCGCGAGATTCTTGCGCTGGCACCAGAGCCGTACGATGAGCCTGGCGCCCTTGATGCCTCTGGCATCGCGGGCGAGATCGTGTTCGACCACGTGGGCTTTGCCTACGACGACACCCGCACCGTCCTGCGGGATGTGAGCTTCACGGCGAAGCCCGGGGAAATGGTGGCGCTGGTGGGGCTCACCGGCGCGGGCAAGACCACGATCGCCAGCCTGATCCCGCGCTTCTTCGAGCCGACCGCAGGCCGCGTGCTGATCGACGGCGTTGATGCCGCACGCTACTCGCTCCGGTCCTTGCGGGAACGGATTGCGCTCGTTCCGCAGGAGGCGGTCCTGTTCACCGGCACGATCGGCGAGAACATCCGCTACGGGCGGCCAGATGCGACGGACGAGGAGATGGCGGAGGTGGCCCGCGCCGCGCACGTGGCGCCATTCGTGGAACGGCTGCCCCGCGGCTACGACACGCCGGTGGCCGAAGCCGGCGCATCCCTTTCCGGCGGCGAGCGTCAGCGGCTGGGCCTGGCCAGAGCGCTCCTCAAGCGGGCACCCATCCTGATCCTCGACGAACCTACGTCCGCGCTCGATTCGATCTCCGAGGAGGCCGTCTTCGATGCCCTGCGGACGCTACGTGAAGGGCGTACCACGATCGTCATCGCGCACCGGCTCTCCACTATCCGCGACGCAAGCCGCATCCTGGTGCTGCACGAGGGCCGGCTCATCGCGCAGGGCACGCACGACGAACTGATGGTCTCCACCGAGCTCTACCGGCGTATGTGCGCGCGCCTCTCGGTCGGCCGCTCGCTCGACGAACCGGAGTCGGTCGACGAGATGTGGCAGGCGCTGACGTGAAGGTCGTCGTCGCGGGCATCATCGCCCGCTACCCCTTTGGCGGCGTCACGTGGTGTTCGCTGATGTACCTGCTCGGACTACGCGACCTCGGCCACGAGGTCATCTACATCGAAGACACCGGCGAGTGCGTTTACGACCCGGAGCTGAACGCCATCTCCGAAGACCCCGGCTACGGCACCCGCTACATCCATGCCGCGCTGGACCGGCACGGCTTCGGCAGCCGCTGGAGCTTCGTGAATTACGACGGCCAGCACCACGGGATGACGAAGGAGGCCGTGCGGGCGTTCTGCGCCGACGCGGATCTGTTCATCAATCTCTCGGGCGGCTCCTGGTTCTGGCGCGAGGAATACGCCCGGATCCCACGGAAGGTATTCATCGACACAGACCCGGTATTCACACAGCTCGCCATCGCCAAGGGCGAGCCGTGGTACGTGGAGTTCTTCCGAGGGTTCGACCGCCTCTTCACCTTTGGCGCCAACATCGGCACATCTGCCTGCGACGTCCCGACCGGCGACTTCGTGTGGGAGAAGACGTGGCAGCCCGTCACGACCGGCTTGTGGGCGGGCGGCGCGGCGCCGGCGCTGGACCGGTTCACGACCGTAATGACCTGGAGGACCGAGAGCTTCACCGACGTAGACGGCAACAAGGACCGCGAGTTCGTGAAGTTCATCGACCTCCCGGCCCGCCTCCCAGGTCGGTTTCGCCTGGCCGTGAATGGACCGGACGCACTGCTGCGCGAACACGGCTGGGACCCGGTGGACGCCATGGCCGCCTCGCGCACACCCGAGGCGTACCGGCAGTTCATCCTGGATTCCAAGGCCGAGTTCGGGGTAGCCAAGCACGCCTACGTGTCGCGCCAGTCCGGGTGGTTTTCGGACCGCACGGAGTGTTACCTGGCGGCAGGACGGCCTGCCGTGGTCCAGGACACAGGCTGGAGCGCCCATCTACCGCACGATGCGGGCCTGCTGCCTTTCTCAACCCCGGACGAAGCGGCCGAGGCCGTTGCCCGGGTCGACCGCGACTACGCGTTGCACGCTCGGCGGGCTGGCGAGCTCGCGCGTCAGTGCTTCGACGCCTCCGTCGTGCTCCCCAGCCTCCTGAACCGCTGCGACTGAGGAGTGGCCAGCGACGCCCTCCCTTGAGCGACAATCACCCGGTTGACCAATCGCCCCTTGCGCATCGCCCAGGTGGCCCCCGTTGCCCTCCCGGTCCCGCCGCCGCGCTCCGGCTCGATCGAGACGATGACATCGCTGCTGACCGAAGGCCTGGTGGCCCGCGGCCACGACGTGACGTTGTTCGCCACGAAGGGGTCGCGCACCAGTGCCCGGCTGCACGCCACCTTCGCGCAGGGCTACAACGAGGACCTCTCGATCTACCCGTGGGAGCTGTGCGAGCTGATGAACCTTGCCGCCGCGCTTGAGCGCGCGGACCAGTTCGACATCATCCACGTGCAGTCGGAGGATGCGCCGCTCGCACTGGGCTTCACCCGCCTCTGCGCGACGCCGATTCTGCAGACCACGCACCACGCGCCTTGCGAGGAGGAGGTGGCGCTCTGGTCCCGCTATCCGGATGCACCCTTCGTGGCGATCTCGCACGAGCAGGCCCGCCGCATGCAGGGCCTGAACGTTGTCGGCACCGTACACCACGCGATTGAGCCATCGACCTTCACGTTCCGCGCCGCGCCGGACGACTACCTGCTCTTTCTCGGCCGCTTCACGGCAGGCAAGGGCGTGCTCCAGGCCATCGACATTGCCCGGCGGGCCGGCATGCGCCTGATCCTCGCGGCCGCCGAGAACGACTACTTCCACGAGCATGTGAAGCCACTCGTGGACGACACGCGGGTGGTGTTTGCTGGCGAGGTGGATCAGTCCGCCAAGGTGGCGCTCCTCGGTGGAGCCAGGGCGCTATTGTACCCGGCGCAGGAGGCTGAGTCCTTCGGCCTGGTGCTTGTCGAGGCTGGTGCCTGTGGCACGCCGGTGGCCGCGCTCGACTGCGGACCGGTGCGCGAGATCGTCATTCCAGGACGGACAGGCAGCATCTTCCAGAGCGTGGACGCCCTGGTCGCGGGGCTTCGCGGCGTACTGGCCCTCGACCGCGCCACTGTCCGCGCCCACGTGGAGGTACGCTTCGGCGTCGACCGCATGGTGGATGAATACATCGAGGTGTACCGGCACGTCATCGAGGCACACGAGGCACGGCGCACCGGCGCAACCGGTGCGCACTCAACCGGGTTGCCGGTTGAAACCGGTCCGTTTGCCGGGCACTCGATCCTGGCGATCTTCGCCCACCCGGACGACGAGTCCCTCTCCTGTGGGGGCCTGCTGGCGGCCTGCGCCGAACGAGGGGCGCACGTCTCCCTGCTGTGCATGACACGTGGCGAAGCCGGACCCTCGGCGCCGGCAGCCGGCCACGGGCCGGACACGCTCGCCTCCAGGCGCACGGCGGAGATCCGTGCCGCCTCGACGATCCTCGGCATCCACGACGTGACCGTGCTCGATCACGAAGACGGCATGCTGCCGTGGACGGAGACCGCGCGGCTCGAGCGCGACATCCGCGCCGCCATCGACCGGGGCAGGCCCGACGTGGTGGTCACCTTCGGGGCCGACGGCCTGTACTGGCACCCGGACCACATCGCGGTGCACGAGCGGACGACGGCCGTGATCCACGCGATGCGGGACGCGGCGCCCGCGCTCTACTACGTGACGATGCCGCCTGGAAGCATGCGCGCCGTCTTCGACCGCGCCACGGCCCACGCGCGGCTCCAGGGCGCTCCAGGCCCGCGGCAGATTCTGGGCATTGCCGAACCGGATGCGTTTGGCGCCTACGCCGCCGCGCCGACCCTGGTGGTGGACGTCGACCCGTACGCCGTGGCCAAGCTCACGGCGCTGAGGAGCCATGCGAGCCAGTTGACGGACGATGCCCTGGCGTGGCTCACGGACGCGGATGCGGGTCTGCTCGGCACCGAACACTTCCACCGCGCCGGGACGCGCGTAGGCTTCATCGAGCATCTTGGCCGGTGACGCACACACCGTGACGCCCGGAACACTCCGCTGCCCCTTCTGCGGCACCCCAATCGTGGTGCAGGAGAGCCCCGTGACCGAGTGGTCGGGCGACACCCTCCAGTGGGGTGTCCTTGGCTGCGAGTGCTGCGCGTATCCGGTAGTCGATGGCATCCCGGTCATCCTCACGGGAGACGAGGCGCGTGAGGCGATGCACGCCATGGAGGCGGGGCACCCCAACGCGGCCCTCCGCCTGTGCCTCGGGCTCGACACGGACCGATGGCAGGCCTTCGACCGTCTTCGGACGACTGGCACGGCCACCTATCGCGAGATGCTCGCGGTGCTGAGCCCGGACGCCGAGGGCACGTACTTTCTCTACCGGTTCTCGGACCCCACGTTCGTGATGGCCGAAGCGCTCCTGCGGGCCATCGCGCAGGCCCCGGGTGCGTTCGACGGACCGGTGCTCGACGTGTGCGGCGGCTCGGGACACCTCACGCGCGTCCTCGCCAGCCTCGCGCGCGGCCCCGTACACCTGGCCGACGTGTTCTTCTGGAAGCTGTGGCTCGCCAGAACCTTCACCGTGCCATCCGCGCACGCGGTGTGCTGCGACGCCAATCAGCCGCTGCCGTTCGCCCGTGAGGCGTTCGCCGCCGTGATGCTGTCGGATGCATTCCCCTACATCTGGCAGCGCCGGATGCTGGCGGGCGAGCTGATGCGCGCCGTCAGGCCCGACGGCGTGGTCGTGATGCCGCACCTGCACAGCGCGCTCGGCTACAACCATGCGCAGGGCATGGCGCTGTCGCCTTCGGCCTACTCGGATCTGCTCGCGCCCATGGCGCCACGCCTCTTCAGCGATGCGGCGCTCCAGGACGCGGCCATTGCCGGCTCCATAGGCGGTGCCACGCTGGACCTCACCGCGAGCCTGACACCAGAACAGATTGGCGACGAGAACTCGCTTTCGCTCGTCGCCTCACACCGGCCGGACGTCTTCGCCTCGCGCACCGTCTCGCATCCGCCGGATCCGTGCGGTGTCCTGCGGCTCAATCCGCTCTATCGCATGGAGCGCCGGGACGGGCTGAGCGTCTGCACGCTCACCTTCCCCACCGAGGAATACGAGGATGAGTTCGGATCGGTGCGCCGCTACCTCCCGGACACTTGGACAACATCGGTGGACGTGACAGGGCCGGTAGACCCGGCGGCCTTCGGCGAGGATCTCCCGAACCTCCGCCAGCGCCGGATTCTGGTGGACGTGCCGAGCCGCTACTGCTGACCTGTCACGACTGCTGACCTGTTCTATTTAGGGTCAGGCTCGCTGAAGGCGTCGAGGAGCTTCGTCATGAGTCCGTCCATCGTGGCAATGACCTGGCGCGTGGGCGCGAGGCCATCCCGGAACCCCTGGGCTTTGAGTCCCTCCAGCACGGCCTTGCGCGACGTGACGATGTGCACCGGCACGTCCCACGAGGCACCCTCTCCGCTCACCATCGCCGCCGGCTGGTGATCGCCGACGATGACCAGCACGAGGTCGCGGTCGGCGCGCAGCCGCAGGTAGCCTCCGAGCGTCGTGGTGGCGTACTTGAGCGCTTCGGCGTAGCTGGGCGTCAGGTTGGTCCAGTCAGCAGGGCCGCTGTAGGCCGTATCCAGAGCCGTTTGGTCGTACGGCTCGGCGGTCAGCACCTTCTGCCAGTCGGGCTGATACGGCGGCGCGGGCGTGAACGGCGCGTGGCTGCTGATCGTCGGGAACACCGCGAAGAGCGGCGCCCGGCTGGTCTTCGCGACCTCGAGCTGGTCGAGCCGCGCGAGCGCGAACTGGTCCGTCAGGTCCCACCAACTGAACGGCGGCCCCTGGTAGTTCAACGCCTTGGTGCCATAGATCGTGTCGAACCCATAGAAGGCACCTTCCGGCCAGCCGCGCTGCAGCCCCGGCATCACCATCACCGTCCGGAACCCGCGCCGGCCGAACGCCTTGACCATCGTGTCGCGGTTCGGTTCGGCCATCAGGCGGATGTAGACGTCCTGATCGCGGACTTCCGTTCCGGCGAGCAGGCTGACCTGCGCGAGCCACGACTCGCCGCCGAACGTGGTGGATTCCACCATCGCGGACACGACCTCGCGACCGGTCTCCCGGATGTCGCGGACGAGGCCCTCCCGCGAGGCGGACAGTTCCCGCACCAACTCGGGCTGCTCCCAGGCGACCACGCCGTAGGCCTCGAGAAAGATCAGCAGGACATCTGCACCCCGGACCCTCGCGAGGTTGGCATCCATCGCCGGCGCAGGCGGAACAGGCTTCCGGCCCCATCCGCTGGCCTCGCGGACCACCTCGACCACCTCGGACGCGTACGCCAGCGACACCGGCGGAAGCACCTGCGGCGCGTACGGCACCGGGAACCCGGCCACCTGCAGCGCACCCAGCGCCAGCACGATCGCGGACCAGGCGGTCATCACCCGCCGCGCCACCGGCACGCGCGAGTCCTCGGCCACGCGGCGGAACGCCCAGCGCACCGGGAAGGACAGGAGCCACGGAATCAGGACCACGCCGGCCACGACCGCCGCCACCAGGGCCACGTTCGCTACGGACGCAAACATGGCGCTGACGTTGGGCATCAGCTTCAGGTCCCAGTAGAGGTTCACATGGCGGCCGTAGAGGGAGCGGGCGGTGGTGTCGACATAGTGGCCAACGGCAAGGAACACCCACACCCACCTGAGCCGTCTTACCAGTGGAGACGACGGCGCCGCACCGGACCGCCGGCTCAGCCAGACGAAGGCCAGAAGGACCACAGCCAGCTCGGCCGACAGGTCCCCCCTCCACGTAATGGCCAGTGTCGGCCAGACGTTTGCAAAGGTCAGAGTGATGTTCAGCAGCCCGATTGCCGCAACTAGCGATATCCAAAGGGGAAAGCCCGCCCTGTTTGACACCCCATCCATGCCCTCTTACGATACTTCTTCACCCAGACAGTACCGGCGGGGTTCCGTTCTGGGCAGAACTTACATGGCGGGTTGGTTGAAACAGCAGGTTGCGTCGGTCCTGGACGCCCTTCGGGGGCGGCCATCGGTGACCCGCGCGGCGACCGCCAAACTGCCCACCGAGTTCGGCGATTTCAACATCCACGTCTACGAGATTCCGGCCACCGGGGAAACCCATGTGGCCCTGGTCAAGGGCGAGATGGGCGACGGCGAGAACATCCTGACCCGCGTGCACTCCTCCTGCGTGACCGGCGACATTTTCCATTCCGCCCGTTGCGACTGCGGCGAGCAGCTCCACAAGGCCATGAAGCTGGTGGCCGCTGAGGGCCGGGGCGTGATCCTCTATCTCTATCAGGAGGGCCGGGGCATCGGCCTGGCTAACAAGATCCGCGCCTACGCGCTGCAGGAGCAGGGCTTCGACACCGTGGAGGCCAACGAGGAACTGGGCTTTGAGGCCGACTCCCGTGACTACAGCGTCGGCGTGCAGATCCTCATGGACCTGGGCGTGAGGTCCATGCGCCTGCTCAGCAACAACCCGCTGAAGCTTTCGGGCGTGACCGGCGACGGCTTGTCCGTGAGCGAGCGCATGCCGATCGAGATTCCCGCTTCAGAATGGAATACGCACTACCTGCGGACGAAGAAGGAAAAGCTCGGTCACCAGCTCACCTCGCTGTAGCCAGCGGCAGCGCCCGGCCACGCCACAGCCGGCCCACATCCAGCCCGAACGACCACGCCAGCCCGGCCAGGGTGATCCCCGCGATCCACGCACTGAGCGGCTGCGGAATGATGGGACCCAGGGCCACCAGCAACCCCACCATCTGCACGACCGCCATCCACTTGCCCCGCAGCGTCGGCGAGAGGGACCCGCGCATCCAGGGCAGCACCCAGCCGGCGGCCACAAATACGTAGCGAAGCCCCCCCGCGCCCAGCACCCACCAGCCGGCCTTACCGTTCGTCCAGACGAGCGCCGCGAGCACGAGGATGAAGAACGCGTCGGTTTCCATGTCGAACCGTGCCCCGAACTCGCTGGCCAGGCCCGCGCGGCGCGCAAGGTAGCCATCAACCCCGTCAAGGAGCGCCACTATCGTTCCGGCCACCACCCCGATCCACGCCACCTCGACCCAGGGACTCTCACGAATCAACGCCGCGATGAGCGCCACGAGCGCGGCCCGTACCAGCGTCACGACGTTCGCGGCACCGAGGCGGGCGTGGGGATGGCCCGCGTCGATGGCATTGAGCGCCAGCATCAGCTTGGCTGCGAGTACCAGCGCAGCCACCGCTGGGAACAGGAGGCTGAGGCTGAACACGGCGCCCAACACGCGGGCGGCAACGAACATCAGGCCGATGGTGACGAGACCGGCCGCGAGCAGGCGTAGGCGTACAGGCATGGGACGGCTATTGTGCCCCGCACCTGTTGTGTTTCTGCTGCGCGCCGTGCGGCGCTCGGCCTCAGGCCGGTAGCGGCGGCATCGGCAGGCTGGGCGTGCCGAACACGATCTCGGTGATGGCCTTGATGCTGCGGTTGCCGTAGCGGAACGGCACGATCAGGCGCAGCGGTGCCCCATGCTTCGCTGGAATCGGGGCGCCGTTCATCATCCAGGCCAGCATCACCTGCGGGTGCCGGAGGGTCGCGATGGACTCATCGACATAGTGACGGTCCGAGGCGACGAAGCGGCAATAGTGCGCGCCGGGCACCAGGCCGAGCATGTCCGCCACGTCGCTGAAGCGCACGCCCGTCCAGGTGACGATGCCCCGGGGGTTGGCCGCACCGCACTGCAGCAGGAACGTATGCGAGGCGCGCGGCAGTTTCTCGAGATCCGCGAAACGCAGCGTGCCGCCCATCTTCGCCAGGCCGCGGGTATCCACCTTCACGGCGAGCTTTCGGAAGTCGTACTCGATGGCGGGGGCCGTCTTGTCTGGCGTGCGCCACATCAGCGGATCGGTGATGGCACCGGCCGACGCCGCGGGATGCTCGGGGGCGGAGCCGTCGGGATTGAGCGGAAGCGGCGCCGGGAAGCCCGCACGGAGCGGGCGCTCGACCAGGGCGTCGGGCCACGGTTCGGCCGGCTTGGCCGTTGCGGGGGCTTGCGCCTGCGCAAGCAGCTCGCCTCCGCCGTCGAGCAACCCCAGGGACAATCCGGCCAACGTCGAACCCGATAGCGCCAGCGCGTCACGTCGTGAAACTGCCATACGCTCACCCTCCAGCCCGGATTCTAGTCTTCGATTCAACCAGAACGTCTACAAGACTGTAGCTGCGAGAGAATAGTTGCGGATGACGACACGCGCGCGGGCGTTCTGGGTGGCAGCCCCTGGGCGCGGCGAGATTCGGGAGGAGCCGTTGCCGCCCGTCACGGCCGGCGACGTGCTGGTGCGCGCGCTGTGGAGCGGCGTCAGCCGCGGCACCGAGTCACTCGTCTTCAACGGCCGGGTCCCCGAGAGCGAATGGGCGCGAATGCGCGCGCCGTTCCAGGCGGGCCACTTCCCCGCCCCCGTGAAGTATGGCTACGCCAGCGTCGGCGTCGTGGAGGAGGGGCCCGCCCCGCTCCTGGGCCGCACAGTGTTCTCCCTCTATCCACACCAGACGCACTACGTCGTCCCGGCTGACGCCGTGCGTGTCGTGCCGGAGGGTGTGGACGCAGCGCGGGCCGTCCTGACAGCCAATATGGAGACCGCCCTCAACGGCGTGTGGGATGCCGAGGTCAAGCCCGGCGACCGCGTGGCCGTCGTCGGCGCAGGTACCGTGGGGTGCCTGGTGGCATGGCTCGCAGGGCGAGTCCCTGGCACCGAGGTCACGCTGGTGGATGTGAACACAGGGCGAGCGCCGGTTGCCGGGGCGCTGGGCGTCCGGTTCGCCGCCTCGGCGGCAGGCATGGACGCCGACGTGGTGCTGCACACGAGCGGCGTGCCCGCGGGCCTTGTCGCGGCACTCGATGCCGCCGCGACCGAAGCACGGATTGTGGAAATGAGCTGGTTCGGCGACCAGCCCGTGTCATTGCCGCTCGGCGGAGCCTTTCATGCGAAGCGGCTCTCGATCGTGTCGTCGCAGGTGGGCGCGGTTGCCGCCTCGCAGCGCACGCGGTGGACGCACGCGCGGCGGATGACGCTGGCGTTGCAGTTGCTGAGCGACGCGCGACTCGACGTCCTGATCACTGGTGAGAGCGCGTTCGACGATCTTCCCGGCACGATGGCGCAGCTCGCCGCCGGGCCACCGGACGTGATCTGCCACCGCATTCGATACTGAGGCTCGCACCAGACACCGGCCCAGCCCACTACACTCATCCATCAGGAGCACAGCCCCATGTACAGCGTGACCGTTCGTGACCACGTGATGATCGCGCATAGCTTCAAGGGCGACGTCTTCGGCCCGGCGCAGAAGCTCCACGGCGCCACCTATGTGGTGGACGTGGAGTTCCGGCGTCCAGATCTGGACGTGGACGGCATCGTGGTGGACATCGGCCGTGCCACCGATACGCTCAAGCGCGTGCTCGGCGAGTTCAACTACCGCAATCTCGACGAGGTGCCGGTGTTCAACGGCCGCAACACCACGACCGAAGTGGTGGCGCGCCACATCTTTGACCAGTTTGCCGCCGGCATCCGCGCGGGAGCACTGGGTGCGGGGGCCGGGGCCATCCGCGAGATTCGCGTCACGCTGCACGAGTCACACGTAGCCTCGGCCGGCTACGAAGGCTCCCTGGAGTAGACAGAGGTAGATGCGAATCGCCTTCGTCGTCCCCGGTAGGCTTGAGGCACGCACGGGGGGATCCACCTACAACCGCCGCATCGTCCACGGACTCCGCGCCCGGAGTCGTCGCGTAGAGGTCGTGGAGATCGACGGTGCCTTTCCCGCGCCGGATGCCGGCGCCGTCCGTCGGCTGGACGATGCGCTGACCCGCCTGACTGGAGGCACCGTCACCGTCGTGGACGGGCTGATCTTCGGCTGCGTCCCGGAGGTCGCCGAGCGTCACGCCTCGCATCTGTGCCTGGTGTCTCTGGTGCATCTGCCACTGGCGGCAGATCCCGGGCTTGGACCGGAGGCCACCGCCGCGCTCAGACGGTCCGAACAACGCGCCCTGAGGTCCGCCACCCACGTCGTCATCACCGGCTCCGCAACGCTGGATCTGCTCGACGGGTACGGCGTGCCCGAGGAGCGCATCACCCTCGTGGAGCCCGGCACGGACCGCCCGTCCGCTGAAGCGCTCGCGGCGGCACGCGCACAACGGTCGCGTGGCGATGGCATCGTGCGACTCCTCTCGGTAGCCACGCTCAACCCCGGCAAGGGCCATGCGCCCTTGCTCAGCGCGCTTGCGGCAACCGGCCTGACACACTGGCATCTGACCTGCGCGGGCAGCGTTGAGCACCACCCGCACACCGTTGCTGATGTGCAGGCCCGGATCAGACAGCTCGACCTGACCACGCGCGTCACGCTGGCCGGCAACCTCGACGACACCGGCCTTGCGGCGGCCTACCAGGCGGCCGATGTCTTCGTCCTGGCGACACGCAGAGAGACCTATGGCATGGCCGTCAGCAGCGCGCTGGCCTGGGGGCTGCCGGTGGTGAGCACTCACACGGGCGCCATTCCGGACATGGTTGGAGACACGGCCGGCATCGTCGTGCCCGTCGATGATGACGCAGCATTGACCGATGCCCTGCGCCGCGTACTCGGCGACGCGGCTCTCCGGGCAACCCTTGCGCATGGTGCACTGCTCGCGGCCGAACAGCTCCCGTCGTGGCACGATCAGGTGGCTGCCTTCGAGCGCGTCCTCGACAGGCTGCCATCCACATCCGCATGACCAGCGCCAACTCCACACCCAACCCTGCGCCCAACGCGGAACTCTCCGGCTGGCTCAAACTGCGCGAAGCCGCGGACGCCGCGTCACGATCCGCCGACCTGACGCGCATCGCAGCCGAGGCCACGCGTTCCGCCGCCGGTGACGAGGCCGTTCGCGTGCTGGATCTGGGCACGGGAGCCGGATCCAATCTTCGATATCTGATCCCGCGGCTTCCGCCTCGTCAGCGCTGGCTCGTCGTGGACCGCGGCGAGGACTTACTGGCCGACCTGCTGGCGCGAACCGCGCCGTGGGCCGCGGCACGGGGCCTCTCGGCCCGGGTGGCCGGTGGACGTCTGACAATCTCGGGTGGCAACGTCGACTGCGTCGTCGAGACTCGGCAGATGGACCTCGGCCCGCTGGCGGACCCGTCGATCTTTGACGGCAGGAATCTTGTGACCGCGTCCGCCCTGCTGGACCTCGTCTCCGCGTCGTGGCTCGCCACCGTGGCCGGGCACTGTCGCACGCAGCGCGCAGTTGCCCTCTTCACCATCACGTACAACGGCGGCTCAACCTGCCAGCCGGAGGAACCCGAGGACGCGCTCGTGCTGGACCTCTTCAACCGGCATCAGCGAACGGACAAGGGACTCGGCGGACCCGCAGCCGGCCCCGGTGCCACCGAAGCGGCTCGTCGAGCGTTCGAAGCCGCGGGGTTCACGGTGCGGGTGGAACCCAGCGACTGGACGATTGGACCGGAGGCACAGGCGATGCAGCAGTTCCTTGTCGACGGGTGGGCCTCCGCAGCCAGCGAGGTCAGTTCTGACGACGCACCTGCCATCGCGGACTGGCGGCGCAGGCGCTTGGCTCACATCAAGGCCGGGCTCTCCAGGCTCTCGGTCGGGCACCACGACCTGCTCGCGACGCCGTAAGGGGTGACGCTCAGATGACGCGGATGACGGTGCGCGCGGCGGGCCCATCGGCTGGCGGCGCCGCGGCCGCACGCAGGTCGCAGTCGAAGAGCACGTCGCTGCCCATCCGGAACACGCGATAGCTGGGGCGGCGGCAGTCGCGCAGATTAGCCTGCGGCGCCAGGCGGATGGCCGGGCGGCCATCGCCGATGAGGAGCGGCGCAATCGCGATCTGCAGGCGGTCCAGCAGGCCGGCCTCCAGAAACGCTGAGACGGTCACACCGCCGCCCTCCACGAAGATCCGCACGCAGCCGCGCGCGCGCAACAGGTCCAGCAACTGCGCCATCGCCGGGCCACGTTCGTCATCCAGGCCCACGACCTCGGCGTCGCCCAGGCTGACTTCGCCCTGACCCAGCTTCGAGCGTGAGCAGGCGTACAGCGTTCGCGCCGCACCGTCGGTAAATACCTTGGCCGCGGGACTGACGCGCCGCGCCGGATCGAACACCACGCGGAGCGGGCTGGGGCCCTCCACGAGCCGCGTCGTGAGCTGCGGGTTATCGGCCGCGACGGTGCCCGCGCCCACGACGACGGCGTCGCACAGCGCGCGTAGCCGGTGCAGATGCAGCAGGTTCTCCTCGCCCGTCACGAACTGCGAGTCGCCCGAGGGCGTGGCGATGAACCCGTCGAGGCTCTGGCCGAGGTGGCCAACGGTGATCGGGCGCGCGGGTGTGGCGTTCAGCAGCGGCAGGTAGAGATCCACAAACGCCGCGCGCGGGTCGTCTGGCGCTAGCTGCACCGACCACCCCGAGCCAGGGTTCCAAGCCAGATCCGCATCGTTGGCGGGCGCCGGACTGAGCCCCTCGACTTCGCTCGGGACAGGCCCCTCGACTTCGCTCGGGACAGGCCCCTCGACTTCGCCTTGACTCCCGGCTGCGCTCGGGACCGGCGCCATCCGGAAGGCGCCGGGGATGGATGTGAGCTGAAGGGCCGGGGTCAGGAACGCGGCGGCCCGAACAAGGCGCCAGGCAGAGGCAGAGACGTCGGCGGACATCGGGCGAACACTACTATCGCACGGCAGATAATCGTTCCCGTGCCCTCCCCACCTGGACCAGCGGAACACGCCGGCAGCGAGTCGCCCGACCTCGACGCCGTCCGGCGCTTCTACGACCGCAACACGTCCGCATTCGTCGCGCTCGGCCAGGGTGGCCACGTGGGCGCCATCCATCGGGCGGTCTGGGGCCCCGGCGTCACCTCGGAGGAGGGCGCGTTCCGCTTTGTGGAGGATGCCGTCGCCAAGGTGCTGCGCGACCGAACGCCTGCGGTTGGTGCCACCGCGCCGCCACCACTTCGCGTGCTGGACCTCGGCTGCGGCGTGGGCGCCAGCCTCTGCTATTTAGCCAGCCAGTTGCCCCTCACCGGCACGGGCATCACGCTCAGCCCCGTGCAGGTGCGGGTTGCCACTGCACGGATCGCGCAGCTTGGCCTCACGGAGCGCGTGCGGGTGATTGAAGGCAGCTACACGGCCCTCCCGGATTCGGTGGGCATCGTCGATGCCGCCTACGCGATCGAATCCTTCGTGCATGGGCCGGACCCGGATCAGTTCTTCTCGGAAGCGGCCCGCGTGGTTCGGCCGGGCGGCGTCCTGGCCATCTGCGACGACATCGCGCGGCCAACAGACGACCCGCGCGCGAGACGCACGCTCGCCCGATTCTGCCGTGGGTGGCACGTGCACTCGCTGGTGACCCAGGCACAGTTACAGGGCCTGGCGGTCGAGGCCGGGTTCACCCACGTCGCCACCACGGATCTGACACCGTGGCTGCAACTCGGCCGTCCGCGGGACGTCCTGGTGGACCTGCTGCTGCCGCTGGTGGCGTGGCTGCCGCTGGAACGCACGCGGCTCGGCCACCTCGACGGCGGGCGGGCGCTCCAACGCGGGTTGACGCGTGGCTGGCTCGGCTACGACTTCACGGTGTTCCGCCGCGTCTCCGGCCCCACCGCCTGACGCCGTTCGACGCAGGACCGCGAGCGGACCTCAGCGGATCGCGTAGTCCTGCCAGCAGTTGTCCAGTTCCGGCTGGGCAGACGCCGTGTCGGCGTCGTCTGCCAGCCCGGTGCGCGGCGCGGCGGGAGGAGGAGCCGCGGCTGGGACGTTGCCGGGGTCGAGCGCCTTCGCGATTTGCGCGCGAGCGTCCTCAAGGTGCAGCGCCGTCGCGCGGTCCGTCGTCCGGCTGCGAGCAAGGCGCAGGTCCGCGTCCAACGTCTTCAGTTCGCCGCGGAAGAGGGCACGCACATCGTCGGGCGCAGCCGTCCGGCCGCTGACGCGCTCGGCCATCGCGTCAATGTGCGCGCGCTGCAGGTTCCGGCGGAAGGCGTTCACCCTGGGTGCGGTCGTGCCGTACGACTCACTCCAGACGCCCTTCCGCACATCGGCCAGGAACGCCGTCGGGGCATAGGCCGCCACGCCGTCGATCGCCTCCTGCTCCGCGAGGCGGTTCAACCTGGCGCTGCCGAGCAGGTTGTCGAGCACGCGCACCTGACTGGTTCGTATTCGGCCGAGCGCCCCGGCCGGCTCGATCCTCCGCAGCATGTCGGGCTTCACGAACGAGGCCGGCACGTGAAACGCCTGCTCAATCAGGAACGCCGTGGCCGCGGCCTGTTGCGCCAGGGGCACCGGGGTAAAGCGGAGTCCGTCCTGCCCGTTGTGCTTCTGCTGGGACCGCACGCCGCCCACGAGTGCCGCCACGTGGTTCATCTCGAGCGTCCACTGCCCCAGCATCCGGGAATAGAGCTCCTCGAGATCGTCGTAGGGTTCACCCGGGTCGGCCGTGGCCGACACGAGCATCCCGGCGAGGCGTTCGAGGTTCTTGACGCCCGCCCTGGTGGACGCGACGGCATCGTCGTCGCCGATCGCTTCCATGTTGTCCGCTGGATCAGAGCCGCGGGCATCGGGCGTGGAGAACCGCAGCCACGGCGTGGCATCCTGCTCGCGGGCCCAGGTGTCGAGCGTGGACTTCTCGGCATCGGCGTCAGCCGCATTCGCCACCGGGCTGTAGCCCCACTTGATGGCCCAGGTGTCGTAGGGCCCGATGCGTGGGATCAGGTCGTCCGGGTCGAAGCCGTCTTCCGGCTGCGCCACATAGTTCATGCGGGCGTAATCCATGATGCTCGGGGTGAAGCCCATCGTCTTCACCCAGACCTTGTCGCGCATCTTCGCCGCCGGATACATGGCGCTGGCCTTCAGGTTGTGCTGGAGGCCGAGTGTATGACCCACCTCGTGCGTGACGACCATCTGCACCAGGCGGCCCATCAGATCGTCCGGCAAGGGAAGATGCCTCGCACGCGGGTCGAGCGCTCCGACCTGCACCACGTACCAGTCGCGCACCAGGTTCATCAAGTTCTGATGGAGCTGGATGTCAGACTCCAGGATCTCGCCCGTGCGCGGGTCGTGAATGTGCGGCCCATAGGCGTTCTCCACCGTGGATGGCAGCCACCGGAGCACGGAGTAGCGCGAATCCTCCGGGCTCCAGTCGGGGTCCTCTGCCGGAGTCGGCGCATCTTTCGCGACGATGGCGCCACGGAACCCGGCGGCCTCGAACGAGGCCTGCCACGCTTCCACACCACGCTTCACATACGGCACCCACTTGGTCGGCGTCGCGGGGTCCACGTAGTAGGTGATCGGCGTCACGGGCTCGGATACGGCCGCGGCGGGATCCTTCTTCTCCAGCCGCCAGCGGCGGATGTACCGGCGAACCGGCGCGCGGGCTTCGTCCTTGCCGTAGTCGATCTGTCGCAGGTTGAAGAAGCCGACCCGCTCGTCAAAGAGCCGCGGCTGCATGGGCGTTTCGGGCAGCAGCACCATGCTGTAGTGGACCAGGACACTGGCGCTGCCGGGCCGGACGGGACCACCAGGTCCGGGCATCGGCCCAGCCGCCTCCGGCGGGTTGTTGAATGTCTGCGTGGACTCGACTTCGACGTTCCGGGGAAACGAGACCGCCCGCTCCACGAAGGACCGCGAGGCGTCGAACGCCCGGGCACGTACCTGCTGGCGCGCGCTGAATTCCGGCACGTCCGTCGTGAACAGACGCGACACGTCGATCACGGACGCCTCGTCCTTGCCCAGAGCCTGAATCGGGAAGGCCATGATGATGGCGTCGTAGTTGGCGGCCTGCACGGCCCGTGCGATGGGCTTGGCGGGATCGGCCACGATGCGGTACGAGATGCCGCGCAGCAGAACCCGATCCCCCTGGCGCATCCACTTCACCACGCGGCTGCCGACTTCCTGCCCGCCATAGCCGGAGCCTTCCGTGGTGCGGGCAATTGTCGTGACGAGCAGGAACTCGCGGTCCAGCATCGTCTTCGGAATTTCGTAGAGCAGCCGCTCCTTGATGCGGTGTACGGTGAAGACGCCCTCGTCCGTCCGGGCCTCCTTGGTGACCACGCGCTCGTAGGGGCGGATGGAGGTGTCCTGCCCTCCGCCGCCGTTGGCACCACCGCCGGGCGTGGCGGCGCCAGCCGGAGCCGGGGGCTCCTGGGGCGGAGCAGGCGGATCCTGGGCGAACGCAGGGCCGGCCACCAGCGTGGCCAGCAACACAGCAAACAGCAGACGCATCGGTTCTCCTTACAGACTGGCTGAGTTATAGCACCTCACCCGCGGGCCGGCCCCGACCGCAGCGCAGCTTCGCCGGGGGTAGTATCGGGGCATGAGCGAAGAAGGTAAGGGACTGAAGAGCCGCATGGACCTGTTGATGGAGCGGCTGGAGAAGGAGGACGCTGCGGGTGGGCCGGTGCAGGCGCTGACCGACGCGCAGCGCGCCCAGATCGCCGAGATCAGGAACTTCTACGAGGCCAAGCTGGCGGAGGCCGAGATCCTCAACTACAGCAAGCTGGACTCCGTGTGGGATCCGGAAGCACGCGAAGTGCTGAAAAGCGAGCTGCGCCGGGACCGTGAGCGGCTGAGCGCAGAGCGCGATGCGAAGATCGCCAGGTTTCGGGCTGGAGGCGAGTGACGAATTCCCCGGTGGGTGCTGGAGCCAATCGCCTGCCGGTGGTGTTCGTGCCCCACGGCGGTGGACCGTGGCCGTTCGTGGAGATGGGCATGGACCCGCAGGAGCGCGACACGCTCGCCGCCTACCTCCGCTCCGTGAAGGCGGTGCCTCCCGTGGCGCCGCGCGCGCTGCTCGTCGTCTCCGCGCACTGGGAAGAGCGCGTGCCGACGATGATGACCGCGCCCTGGCCGCCTATCTTCTACGACTACTACGGATTTCCCGAGGCGTCCTACGCCATCACCTGGCCCGCGCCAGGTGCGCCATGGCTGGCACCACGCGTGCGGACGCTGCTCTCCGGGGCGGGCATTGACTCAGCCGAGGATGCCGCGCGTGGGTTCGACCACGGTACGTTCATCCCGCTGAAGGTCACCTACCCTGAGGCCGACATCCCCACGGCGCAGTTGTCACTGAAGGCTGGCCTGAACCCCGCCGAGCACCTCGCCATCGGCGCGGCGCTCGCACCGCTCAGGGACGAAGGCGTGTTCATCGTGGGCACCGGCATGACGTTCCATAACCTCCGCATCTTCCGCGACCCCCGCGCCCAACCCATTGCCGAGACGTTCGATGCGTGGCTGC
Organism: Vicinamibacterales bacterium; assembly: GCA_040081715.1. Classification (GTDB taxonomy): domain Bacteria; phylum Acidobacteriota; class Vicinamibacteria; order Vicinamibacterales; family UBA2999; genus CANKJK01. Next base: position 38,338 of record JBEBFY010000022.1, read on the forward strand.
GGGACGTGATGCAGCGGGATGTGGCGGCGCGGAACGACGGGTTGCTGCGCTGGGAGGAGGCGCCCCAGGCGCGCACGGCGCACCCACGCGAAGAACATCTGATTCCGCTGCTGGTTGTCGCCGGAGCTGCTGGAACGGACCCCGCAATGCTCGCGTTCAACGGGACGTTCGGGGACCTGAGGCTCTCAGCGTTTCACTTCGGGGCGTAAACCGCAGGACCAATCATGCTGCGCTCCTGGTCGTGCTCCTTCGAACGATTCGTGGCGCCCGTCGCGACCCAGAGGGCGTGCAGCAACTGCACCGCATCATCGCGGCTGCATAATGGCCATGAACAGGAGGTGACCATGAGCGCCATCATCATCCCCGGCCGCCGTGCATTCCTCGGGTCACTCGGCGCGGCGCTGGTCACAACCAAAGGGCTCTTCGCGGAGGAACTCACCGCGACCGCGGCCACCACGGAAGGGCCCTTCTACCCGGACCGGATGCCTCTCGACACCGACAACGATCTCCTGCTCATCAACGACGCCCTCACCCCGGCGGTCGGCGAGGTGACGTGGCTGTCGGGTCGCGTGCTCACGACGTCCGGGCAGCCCCTGCGCAATGCCTTCGTGGAGATATGGCAGTGCGACGCCAATGAGTCGTACCTGCATACCAAGGGCCGTGGCGCTAAAGCAGACGCGAACTTCCAGGGATATGGCCGGTTCCTCACTGATAGTTCAGGCCGCTACACGTTCCGCACGATCAAGCCCGTGCCCTACACGCTGCAGGGCCAGTTCCGGTCCCCGCACATTCACGTGGCGGTCAGCCGGGGCGGCACGCGTCTGTTCACCACGCAGATTGCCGTCCGTGGCCACAAGGACAACCCGCGCGACCAGGTGTTTCGCCGCCTGTCGTCGCAGGCGCTCAACAGCCTCAGCGCCGATTTCTCTCCCATGTCGGGCGCCCGTGCCGGCGAACTGGAGGCGCGGCTCGACCTTGTGCTCGGTGCCATGGCTGCCGAAGGGGAAGACGGCGTGCTCCGTGGGGGCATCGGCAAACCGGTGGGACTCGGGATGCGGCGCCGGTAGGCTCGAAGGCCCAACGGAGTGGTCATGCGAACATCACTTCTCGTGAGCTGGGCAGCCGGCCTGATTGCCGTGCTGGCGCTCGTACCGGCTGGCGGCGCGCAGCAGCCGGCCGACGTGTGGGATGGCGTCTACAGCGCCGAGCAGGCCCTTCGCGGCAAGGACGTCTTCGACCAGCGGGACTGCATCACCTGCCACGCGGAGGACGGCAGCGCCGGTGACGACGGCATCCCGCCCATCAAGGGGCCGTATTTCATGACCAGGTGGGACGGGAACACCGTGGCGGACATCTACGCGTTCATCGCCGCCAACATGCCGCGCACGAAGCCCGGGTCACTCACGCCGCAGGAGGTCGCGGACGTCACCGCGTATCTGCTCAAGCTGAATGAGCTTCCCGCGGGCAGCACGGCCCTCCCCGTGGACGCAGCCGCAGCCGTGCGCATCCGGTTTACGGACGCTCAACCCGCGCGCTAGACGCGGACACCGCACCATGCGCCTGCTCGTCGTCGCCGCTACGCCTGCCGAGATTGCGCCACTCCTGGGTGCGCTGGGACCCGCGACGGTTGGAGCGTTGTCCTGCGGCTACCGCGGCCACACCGTAGACATCCTGGTCACGGGAGTCGGCATGGTGGCGACGGCCGCGAAGGTAGCCGGGGCGTTGACGCTGAACCACTACGACGCCGCGCTCAACCTCGGCGTGTGCGGGAGCTTTGACCGGACGCGGCCGCTCGGTGCTGTCGTACACGTCACCACGGACGGCCTGCCCGAGCTGGGTGTGGAGGACGGCGACCGGTTCGTGTCCGCCGCGGCAATCGGCCTGGTGGATGCCCACGCCGCGCCGCTCACGGGCGGCCAGGTGGTCAACCACGCGCCCCCCGCCTGGCCGGCGCTTGGCCGACTGCCGGCCGTCACGGGCATCACGGTCAACACGGTCCACGGCCACGAGCGGAGCATCGAAGCCCTCCTTGAACGCGGTCACGCCGACGTGGAGAGCATGGAAGGCGCGGCGTTCCTCTACGCCTGCCTGCTGCAGGGCGTGCCCTGCGCCCAGGTGCGGGCGGTCTCCAACTACGTGGAGCGGCGCAACCGGGCGGCCTGGAAGATGGGAGAGGCCCTCGAGGCCCTGAACGCCACCGCCCTTGCCATCCTGGAGGGGCTGTGAGGCTCTCGCTTGGTTTCTCGCCCTGCCCGAACGACTGCTTCATGTTCGATGCGATTGTCCACAAACGCATCGACCTCGAGGGGCTGGAGTTCGACGTGCAGATGGCCGATGTGGAAGCGCTCAACCGGGATGCCTTCGCCGGTGGCATCGATGTCACCAAGCTCAGCTACCACGCCTTCGCGTACTGCGCGGACCGCTACGCGTTGCTGGATGCCGGAAGCGCGCTGGGCCGGAACTGCGGACCGCTCCTGATCTCGAAGCGCCCGATCTCGCGGGAAGAGGCAGCGGCAGGCGGCCTTCGCATCGCCATCCCAGGTACGTACACGACGGCCAACTTCCTGCTGGGCCTCGCCTTCCCTGCCGCCACGAACAGGACCGCACTGGTGTTTTCAGAGATTGAGCCGGCCCTGCTCCGCGACGCGTTCGACGCGGGCCTCATCATTCACGAGAACCGGTTCACCTACGAGGGCAGGGGCCTCCAGAAGATCATCGACCTGGGTGAGTTCTGGGAATCGGAGACGGGCCTCCCCATCCCGCTCGGCGGCATCGTGGTGCGCCGGACTCTCCCGATCGAGGTGCAGCGAACGGTGGACCGGGTACTCCGCCGCAGCGTGGAGTTCGCCTTCGCCAACCGCGAGGCCACGCTCCCCTTCGTTCGCGCCCACGCACAGGAGATGAGCGACGAGGTGATGTTCAAGCACATCGACCTCTACGTGAATGCCTTCTCGGTCACGCTCGGTCTCGAAGGGAGGCAGGCCGTCGAACGGCTCTTCGAACGGGCCACAGCGACCGCCGTGATTCCGCCGATGCCCGACAATCTCTTCGTGCAGTGACGGCGGAGGAACCGCCCATCCCGGCGACGGGAGCCGTCAGACGTCGTCGTCGACGGGCGCGGCGTAGGGCTGGACGGCCTGCTTGAACACGATTGTCAGGCCGAACCCGGCAATCGCGATCGACGCCAGCCCGCCGAGAATCAGCCCCGAGCCAAACATCACGGTTCCGGCCTCGGCGGCCGAGCCGTCGCCGCCCACGATTGCAGCAGCCTGGGCCGCGGCCCACGCCTGCTCAGTGAGCGCCCGTCGGAGCACCTGCCAGCTCAGGAATTCCAGCCCGAGGGCGATGAGGCCCACCAGCAACAGCGGGTGACGCGAGTTCTTCCGTGTGTAGAGACTCAACGACGCCAGGAGCACCGCCGCGAGGCCGAGGCCCAGAATCCAGAGTGCCGCCGCGTCCGGCACGCGGCCCGCGGCTACGTCGCCGAGCACAACGCGCGGCAAAAATGCACTGGCCACCAGCAGAAGTCCGGCGCCAAGCGGCAGGTAGTATCCACGCATGTCTAAGGGAATTCCATTCGGAAGATGACCACGGTCATTGGAACGATATCAGAGCGCCGACCGGAACGACGCAGCGGATCGACACCTGATCGACTCGCGGTCCACGCCGTGGGGCGTCACCGTCTCGTCGGTCGAGATGCGCGAGGTCGTGATCCCTGGCGCCCTGCAGGACGCCATGTCACGTGAAGCGCAGGCGGCCCGCGAAAAGAGGGTGCGCTGATGCTGATCCCGAGCAGCGCGGTCGAGTCGATGGAAATGGGCGGCCTGATGGGCGCGGCAGCATTGCGGCAGACGAACCTCACCGGCAACAGCGAAGGCACACCACCGACGGCATAGACGGACCAGGCGCTGCTGGCGCCGCCGTCCCCTCGTCATGGATGGCTCAGTGGACTGCAGCGGAGACAGTGGCCCGGGCGAAGCGTGCGACCTGGCGGTCGTGTACCTTCGACAGGGCCAGCACGACTAGGGCGCCGATGACCGCACAGAGCATGTCCGACTGCGTGTCCCAGGGGTCGCCCTGTGTGCCGAGGAACTCGTCCGCGCCGGACCCGAAGGCCAGAGCGGCCCCCCACTCAACGAACTCGTAGGTCGCACTGAGGGCCAGCGCCATACACACCACGACGAGTCCCAGCATCACTCGGCCGCGGACATAGGCGCCGCGCACCAGCACCTCGCGAGCCACCAGCGCAGCAGTGATGCCCTGAAACAGGTGCCCGAGCTTGTCATAGGGGTTGCGGTCCAGGCCGAACCAGTCCGCCACGGCAAAGCCGAGAGGGACACGGGCGTACGTGTAGGCGCCACCCACGAGCAGAATGACCGCGTGCACCCAGATGATGGCGTAAAGCATCGGCGTGAGAGGGAAGCGCCGGTAGGTCACCCACATGAGGGGGACCGCGATGACGATCGGAAACACCTCCATCACCCAGGTAGCCCGGTCATAGGGCCCGACGCCCGATAGGACAAGCAGCACGATCAGCGCGGCGAGGCCCGAGAGCAGGACCGCGGGCTTCACGAGCCCACCCGAAATCCGGCCACCAGGAACGGCACGGTGCGGGGGACGCGTCCGTTGGACGGGCCGCGGAGGTCGAACGCCAGGTTGCCGGTCAGGATAACGTGGCTGTGGCTGTAACCGGAGATGCCTACGACCTCCGGCCCGATGGCCAACCTCGGGGACACATAGAACCTCGCGGCGCCCGCCACCATGTTCTCGCCCACCACGGCGTTGTCCGCAAAGAACACCCGACCCCCGGCCACGTCCACAGCCAGGCGCTGTGCCTGTTGCGCCAGGGCGGTGCCAGCGGCAGGCCCTCCCAGCAGGACCACCGCCAGGGCGGCCGCCCGCCCACCCATTCGCGAGCCGGTGCGCATCGGCTCATCGTCGCTCATTCCGCACCTGGCAGGCCAGCCGGCGCTGCGATCGTCGCCGCCGCTGCGCCCGGCTCCGGGATAGAATCCGGCCCCTGTGCCGCACCTGGCACACGGTGACTCCGGCCTTCCCGGGGCAGCCAATCGAGGAGGATCCATGCGATCGATGACACTCACGGCGCTGACGGCGGCCATGCTGATGACGGGGCTGTTCGTAACGCACAGCCCGGGCGTGCAGGCGCAGGGCGGCGCGGCCCTCACCGGCTCAGTGACGTCGCAGGAGGAGGGCAAGATGGAGGGCGTGGTGGTCAGCGCCCGCAAGGACGGCACGACCTTCACCGTCTCGGTTGTCAGCAACGACAAGGGCGCATTCACGTTCCCACGCACGCATCTGCAGCCGGGCGCCTACACCCTGAAGATTCGCGCCGTCGGGTACGACCTGGCCTCCGGCGGCACCGCCGACGTACCCGCAGGCAAGACGGGCACGGCCAACCTCACCCTCACCACGTCGAAGGATCTGGCGAGCCAGCTCACGTCCCTGGAGTGGGCCAACAGCATGAACGGCACGCCCGAGCAGAAGGAGCGCTTCAACCACCAGCTTATGAGCTGCGGCTACTGCCACACCTACCAGCGCATTCTCAAGTCGAAGCACGACCCCGAAGCGCTGCTCAAGGCCATGACGCGGATGATGAACTACTACTCGGATGGCACCGCGGTGAGCAACGACAACCGCAGGGGCCGCGCCGCACGCATCCAGGAGCACGGCCGCGAAGGGTTCGTGGACGTGCCGGAGTGGGGCTTTGCTCCGGGCCTGCCGCGAAAAGAACTTGCGGTGTACGTGTCGGAGAACAACCTGAGCAACGGGCGCACCACGTGGCCCTTCGAGCTGAAGGCGCTGCCCAGACCGAAGGGCAAGGGCACGCAGGTGATCATCACCGAGTGGGACATGCCGACCGCCTCCACGGTCTCGCACGACTCCGATATGGATTCCAAGGGCATCCTCTGGTACACGGACCAGAGCCGTCAGGTGCTGGGCAAGTTCGACCCAAAGAGCGGTGTGGCCACGGAGATCCCGATGCCGCCGGTGCCCAAGGGCGACCTTGAAGGCGGGCAGGACCTGGTGGTCGATAAGGACGACAAGGTCTGGTTTCCGATGCGGATCCCTGGCGGCCGTGCGCTGCTCACCAAGTACGACCCGGCGACCGGGCAGTTCACCTCGATCCCGGAAGTCGCCAGCCAGTTCGTGGCGCTTGGCGGCGACGGCTCGGTGTGGGCCGGCAACACGCGCGTGGACCCGAAGACGATGCTGGTCACGGGCAGGTTCAGCTACCAGAAGGATCCGGCTGTGCCGGCAGGCTCCGGCGGCTACCACAACGTGGTGGACTCCAAGGGCAACCCGTGGGTGGCCACCTACCGCGGACCTGGCGGCGTGATCGGCATCGACGCGAAGACGAACAAGGTCACCTGGATCTCCGCCCCTGGCCTCAAGGCGCGGCGCGGCCGCGTAGACGCGCAGGATCGGTACTGGTTCGGGGAGTACCTCGGGGACAAGGTCAGCATGGTGGACCTGAAGACCGGCAAGGTGCAGCGGTGGGACGTGCGCCCGTGGTCCGAGCCGTACACGGCGTCCACGCCGGACAGCAAGGGCCGCGTCTACTATCCGAGCAATATGTCGGAACGGATGATCCAGCTCGACCCGAAAACGGGCGAGATCGTCGAATTCCAGTGGCCGGCCGAGCTGGACGTCAAGAAGCTCTCGATTGACCCGACCACCACGACGCCGATTATCTGGGGTACGAACAAGCGCACCGCGCGCGTGATGAAGATCGAGCCGCTGAACTGATGAACGTCAGAACCGCGCCACATCAGAACCGCACTGAACGGTTGAACTTCACGATGAGGGCCCGCGTCTGCAGGGCCGACGCACCCAGGCCCGCGCCGAGACCGGCGCCCAGACCCGCCGTGTCGCGCTGTTCGTTGTAGACCACAAAGAATTCGCTGCCCGGCCTGTACTCCCAGCGCAGCCTGGCGTTGGTGCTCACAGTGCGTGTGCCGGAGTTGTACTGCACGAGCGCGCTCACGAAGGCCATCGGCGTGATGGTGAAGGTGGCGCGGGACCCGACGAGCGTCGTCGTAAAGTCCCCGGCTGGCAAACGCACGCGGTTGATGGACACCGTGGGCTCGGCCGAGAGGCGGGGCACCGGACTGTAGCGCCCTGAACTCACGGCCAGGGTGAGTCGATCGCCGTCATAGAAAGTGCCGCGCTCAAGTTGCACGTTGCCGGAGACCGGCCGCTGGCGGCCGAAGTTGTAGCCGATGCGCCCGATGCCGTAGTCGTAGCCACCGACGGGCAGCGTCACACCCGTGGCGATCCGGAACGGCTGCGGCAGGTACTCGTAGGTCGAGGCATAGCCGGCAAAGAAGCGGTCGCTGTTCTGGAACTCGATGCCGAACTCGCCATCGATCGCCCTGGTGTCCGTCCGCTTTGCCACCGTGTTGTCGATGTGCGAGACCGACCCGATGTACTGGAACTTGCGGACGGACGTGAAGCGCGTCGTGCGCGGTGTGAACTTGAACAGCCCGGAGTGCTTTTCCACCCCTGACCGCCGCACGAACCCCACGCCAGGGTTGAAGCGGCTCCCCACCGCCAGCCGCTCCACCTGCACCGCGTAACGGTCGCCGGGGTAGTCGAGCTGCACGCGGTGGCTGGTGTCGTCGCCGGATGCGGCCGTGGCCGTACGCGCCTGAGCCCAGAATGCGTAGACGTACATGTTGGCGAAGAAGCCCAGGCTGGCGTCAGCCCCGAAGGCCTCATTGCGGCCTGCACCGGGCTGGAGCGCCGAGCGCGAGGTCATCAGCACGCCCACGCTGCTCTTGCGCAAGATGTCGCGCTTCAGGCGCAGCACGGTGAAGTTGCTGGACTGCACGCCGCGCGCGCGATCCTCGTCGGACTGGATGTTGATGGCGCCCAGGCTGAACCGCCCGACCCGCCCTGTGAGCCGGCCGCCACCCTGAATGGGCACGGCGAGTCCGCCTTCGAGACCGATGCGGCGGCTATAGAAGAGAATCGGCGCATCGCCGGCCCCGGCAGCCGCGCCTGCCGTTGCCACGCCGCCGAACGAGAACGTGCCCTGGTTCTCGAGAAAGAAGTCGCGCTTCTCCGGAAAGAAGAGGTTGAACCGCGTGAGGTTCACCTGTTGCTCGTCGGCCTCCACCTGCGCGAAGTCCGTCTTGTAGGTCAGGTCCGCGGTCATGTTGCGCGTCACGCCGTACTTCACGTCCAGACCAACGTCCGCTCCTGCGTCGTTCGACACCGGAGGCCGAGCGAGCCGATCGGTGGTGACATCCGCCACGGCAAAGGGCTTGATCTCGATGTTGCGGACGGTCGTCGGTGCCTCGATGCCGACCAGCGTGGCCCCCATTGAGGTCTCCAGAATGCCGCGGTGACCGCGACCGGCTGCCATCTTCGTGAGGAACGACACCTCGTTCTTCCACTTGCTCTGGCGCACGGCCACCACGCCCCAGGTCTGTTCGCGGCCCGGCTTGAAGCGGAGCGACTTGAAGGGGATGGCCATCTCCACCGTCCAGCCGCCGTCGAACCTGCCGGTCTTGAACGTCCAGATCGGGTTGAAGTCACCGTTGTACTGCTGGCCGTTGAGCGCCTGGCCGTCGTTGCGGCCGCCGATGGGATTCACGCCGAACATCGTGCCGTTACGGCGGTCGTGGAACGTGTCCAGGTCCACCACGAAATTGTCGTTGCCGCCGAAGAGCACGGTGCTGTCGCGCCGCATCTCGTTGGCGACCATCCGCTCGGGATGGGTCTCCCAGCACCGGGCCACGACATAGACACGCTGGTCGTCGAAGAGGATCCACATGTCCGTCTTCTCCGTGGCCACCTCGCCGGGCTTCGGGTCGTTCTGGATGAAGTCCGAGATCGGCGGCACCTCGGCATACACCGCCTCGTCCAGACGCCCATCGATCCGGAGGGGCGCGCGGATGCGGACAGCCCGGATGGTGGCGCGCCCGTCAGGGGTGCGGGTGATCGTCGCCGGCGGGACAGGCGCCGGAGGGTCGATCGTGGCCTGCGCCGCTGCGAAGGAGGGCAGCAGTGCGACGAGCGCCACGGAGATCAGCTGGTTCATGCGGGTGGCGCAGGGGCGCGGCCCGCCGGGCGCCGCGCGGCCTGCGACTCCCAGGCCTTGGCCAGCGCGTCCTCGAACACATCCACCGCCTGTGCACCGGACACACCGAACTGGCCGTCGATGACGAAGAACGGCACACCGCTGGCGCCGAGTGCGGCGGCCTGTCGTGTATCGAGGGTCACGGCGTCAACGTAGGTGTTGCTTCGGAGGGTGGCTCGGACCAGGTCCGCTTCGAGCCCGACCTCGACTGCCAGTGCGACGAGTGAGTCCTCATCGAACACCGAGCGCCCTTCGGTGAAGTAGGCCCGATAGAGCCGCTCCACCATCGCCTCGGCCAGGCCACTCGCACGGGCCACATGCACGAGCCGGTGGGCATCGAGCGTGTTGCCCGTCACCGTGGCCTCGAGGTTGTAGGCCAGGCCCTCCTCCGCGGCCAGCCGCTCCATTCGCTCGTCCATGGTTGCGATCTGGTCGTCGGACAGCCGGTACTTCCCCTTCAGCATCTCGGTGCGTGAACCGATGACGCCGCGCTCGGCGGCAGGGTTGAGCTGAAATGACCGGTGTTCCACCGTCACCTCCTCGCGGTGCGGAAACGCGGCCAGCGCCCGCTCGAATCGGCGTTTGCCGATGTAGCACCACGGGCAGACGATGTCGGACCAGATCTCGACCTTCATGATCGCAGTCTCGCCGCGAGGACGCGGGCCGGGGCATCCCGGCGCCGGTCCCCTTGGTTGCTGTTACTTGGCGGGCGCCGGCGGTGCCGGCATCTGCAGCGGCGTCTGCTCGAACGTAATCGGCAGGCCCGCGGCCGTCATGTCCACGTAGTTGGCGAACGTCTGGAAGGCCTGGGTCTGCTTGCCACCCTTGGATTCCAGGTAGTCCCGCGCGGCATTCACGTCGGGCACGGAGAAGCCGATGTGATGCACGCCGTCGCCATTCTTGGCGATGAAGTCCTTCCACGGGCTCTCGCCGTCCAGCGGCTGCAGGAACTCGAAGGTCACACCGTTGATGTCCAGTCCGATGCGCTTCACGTTCATCAGTTTGCCCGGGAACCGTGGGCCCCAGGGGATGTCGCGGAAGTCCGCCGCCTTGGTCATCGGGACCCCGAACACGGTCGCGAAGGCCTGCGCGGTCTTCTGCACGTCAGCCACGGCAAAGGCGATGTGGCCCAGCTTGCCGTCCATGGGCGTGGGCTTGCGGGCCGCCTGCCCCTGGACGATCTGCACGGTCATGAACGAGCCAACGGCGCATCCGGCCGCGGCAGCAACAACGAGCTTGGTCAGTCCGGTCATACACACTCCAGAAAAGGTGTCCGTGGAAAGAAATAGGGTACACTGATCTTTCCGTTGGATTCCGCCGCCCTGCTCTGCCTGCGTCAGCCTGTTTCTCTGCACGCGTTCATCCAGCCTAGCGTTCCAACCTCTTCAAAGGACACGTGCACATGAGACTCT
>JBEBFY010000023.1:0-48026 GCA_040081715.1 Vicinamibacterales bacterium
GAACGCACGGCGAGCCCACCCCGCACGCGACCGCCGCTCCGGCCGCTTACGCGCCGGACTGGCCCTCGTGGAGTCCGCTTAAGTGATCACCTATGAATATCGCCTATCGTCCGGCGCCGCGTCGGACGCCTGGGCGGAGGACGCGCCGGTGCTGGCCGGCGCTGGCGGAGGCGTCGGTGCAGGGGACCCTGGCGTTGGGGCCTCATCGAGGCGCTCACCTTCGTCGCTTGGGCGACCCAATCGATGAAGGCGAGCCACCCGCGGACGGAGGATGTCACACGCCGGCCAACGGGTTCGATCTGCATGCGGGACTCGTCGTCCCGGCCGGACAACGGGATCGGCTCGAGCGCCTGTGCAGATACGCGTTGCGCCCGCCCGTGACGCAGGAGCGGTTGCGCCTGACCGACGATGGGCAGGTGCGGCTGCAGCTCCGGCACCCGTGGCGAGATGGGACGACCGACGTCGTGTTCGACCCCGTCGAGTTCCTGGGGCGGCTGGCGGTGCTCGTGCCGCGGCCGCGCATCAACCTGATCCTGTACCACGGTGTACTGGGCCCTCGGGCGGCCTGGCGGGCGGACGTGGTTCGGCGCCACGCTCGCGGCCAGTGGTGGGCGTCGCTGATGGAACGCACCTTCGGGTTCGACGTCCTGGCGTGTCCCAGGTGTGGCGGCCGCCTGCGCTTGATCGCGCTCCTCGACGAGTCGGCCGTGACGCAGCGCATCTTGCGGCACTTGGATCTCCCCATCGAAGTGCCTCAGGCGAGGCCCGCACGCGCACCGCCACTCCGCGACCGCGACGCGTAGGCGTCCGCGCCCGTCACGCCCGAGGAGAGGCCCTGGCCTCACGACACCGTTGGCATCAGGGGAGCCGGAGGTGTGCCTCCGTGGCGAGGAACGGCCCGCGCGACGGCCTGCGTGCGCTCGATGCCCCCGTGTCCCCCAATACGCGTGTGCCCCCAGGGCAATCTGCCCCGTGCCGAGGGGCGCATTTACGGCGACGGCCTGACCCAAGGTCACATAAGGGGTCTTCCGTTAACGGCGACAACCCCGTGGAAGCCTTCTAATGTTTCCTATCGTCTATTTCTCACGGGACGCCTCCCTGGAGGCGGGCACTGACGGGGAGCGCTTCGTCAAGAGCAGTCGGTCCCTCGACCTCGTATGGTTAACCCGACTGCCGCGCAACCTCCACGACCAGGCAGTCCGAGAAGCGCAGTGCCGGCCGGCGACGGAAGCTGACCACCGCATCCGCATCTTGAAACGTCAAGTGCTCGTAGTTGAGGAGCATGTCGATCACCGCGCTATCCGCTGGACTGCGGTCGTAGACCGTCACGCGTGACCTCGTTCACCATGTGAACGTCCATCCGGTTGAACTCCCGATGACGATGAGACCCGCTGCCCCGGCAACGAGGCCCACCTTCGTCTTTGTGCTGAGAGCCTGACCTCGGCGCTTGTCGCTGATGGCAGAGGCAATGACGCCGCCATAGGCGCCGGCCCCGGCGCCGGCGCCCAAGCCGCCAGCCATACACAGACCGACGAGCTCAGGCGCATTTTCACAGCTCACGGCGCCCACGACAGCACCTGACGCAGCCCCGATCCACAACCCGGCCTTCACGGGATGGCGCGCAACCCAACTGCGCGACGTGACAGGCTGTGATGACGGAGCGGGCGCGCCGCTCTGACGGGGTCGTGCCGCCTCGCGAGCGATCGCGCCCCGAAGAGAGCCGAAGCGCGCAGCGGTAGTCGGTGACGAAGGTGCAGGCGCAAGATCGGCGGTGGCGACGACCATGGCCACGTCATTGAGGACGCTCGGCCCGCCGGCTTCCTGGGCGAACAGTGGCGCCGTTGGGACGCCCAGCGAGATGAACACAATGGCGAGAGTCTTTCGCATAGCGCCTCCTCATCAGGTCATGCGCGACGCTGCGCCCGGAATGGTTCAGGGGCGCCGAGTGAACCTCAGCACCGCAGGAGCCTTGCCAACTCATTTCAATCCCAAGGCATTGGGTTGCAGGCTGGAGCGAAGGTGACACTGCGAGAAAAGACCCAGCGTCTGCGGAGAATGAGGTGGAACCGAGGCGTCCTCGAACGGGTCGGCCGAGCCACCGCTCGGTGCTTCGATGACGGTGGGGACGACGTGGTGCGCTCAGCGACGCCCCGTGATGATGATGGCGGCGCCGGGCCTTTGGCTTCGACGTGCTGGCTTGCCCGCGCTGCGGCGGGCGGCTGCGGCTGATTGCGCTCCTCGACGAGTCCGTCGTGGCCGAGCGCATCTTGCGCCACATCGGTCTCCCCGCCGAGGTTCCACCGGCACGGCCCGCCAGCGCGCCACCCCTGGGCGACCACGCGGCGTAACCATCCGCCCACACTCCACGGTCAGCCCCGTCGAGGACATGTCAGGCCTCGTACCGCAGGTGGAATAGGACGGGTGGTGCCTGGCCGGCCCGCAATCGTCTCGCCTGGATTCACGAAATAGACCCGGTCCATCGGCAGCGGGGCCGTCAGCCCCATCGGCTGTCAGGCGCCCAAGGGGCGCATAACGGCCCTTCTGTTAACGAGGCGCACCTTCTAATATCGCCTATCGTCATGGGTCGGAGGCAGGCAACCAACCCGCGCCGGTGGACCCCTACAAGATCGTTCCTTCGAGGCCCCGCTTTGTGGCAGACTCTGCCTTCGATCACCGGTGGAGGCGTCGTGAGACTACTGCCGATCCGCCACACGCCACAGAGTTGTCACTGGTCGGTGCCGACGCTGCTCATGCCGCGGCCGTACTGGCTGTCGGCCAGCGGCGCCCCATGGTGCTGCTGGAACGATCGCCAGATTGTGGTGCTCGGCTCAACCGAGATCTGCGCGACCTGTCCCCTCTGGAAGCCTCGGCTTGCGAACGCCGGGATGCCGGAGACCATCCCTCCACTGGGCGGCGTTCCACTCCGGGAGCCCTGAGGCAGACCGATCAGCTTATCGGGCTGGCGCCAGACAATAAGGTGGCGCCAGGCAGAGAACCGAGATTGCCTCGCGCCCGTGGTTGCACGTCGCCGCGCGTTGCGACACGTTCTCACAGGGTACGGCTATTGCGACTGGCCGGCGTCATGCCAAGCCTTCATCGTGTCGATCGTCCTGCCCTGTTTACCCTGATTCTCTTCGTCATCAGTTCGCTCTTCGCTGGTGACGCGCTCGCTCAAGGGCAGAGCCAAGTGCGGAGACCGGAGAGCCCCGGACAGTCTGTGGAGCGCAAGCGCCCCGACAATCCCCGCACCGCGGACGGGGGGGTGATGGGTCCGGAGTCTGCGGTGACCTTCTCAGGCGACAACCGCATCGACGCGCTGCTCTCGGGCGCCATGTGGAGCCAGACGACCATCACGTATAGCTTCTACGAGAACGACGTCTACGCGGGCAGCTACTACGGCAGCGAGGTCGTCAGCGAGGTCAGCGAGCCCGTCAAGACCAACGCGCGCGCCATCATGGCCTGGTACGGCACGATGATGAATCGCACCTTTGTCGAGGTGACGGAGACGAGCACGGCCTACGGGACGATTCGCTTCATGGATTCGACCGCGCCGGGCTACGCCTACGCGTACTATCCCAGCTCCAATCCGCTCGGTGGGGACGTCCACTTGAACATCAACTACGACCGGTTGGGCGACACCAACGGCTTTCAGCACCCGGCGGGTGAGCACGGCTACGTGTCGATCATCCACGAGGTGGGCCATGCGCTCGGCCTGAAGCACCCGCACGACGGCTCGCCCAACCTGCCGGCGGCGCAGGACAACCACACCCACACGGTGATGTCGTACCAGTTCTACGGCGAGTCGCCTGGCACGCCGATGGGCTTCGACATCATGGCGCTGCACCACATCTACGGCGTAAGGTCGTATCGCACCCTCAACGATTCCTACCAGTTCACCGGCTCCGCGATCGACCAGTACAGCCTCGGCGGGCAGCTCTACATCAACCCCACGCTGCGGACCAAGCAGGTCATCTGGGACAACGGCGGGTACAACGTGCTCGATCTCTCGGGGTTCACTGCGAGCACGTCGGGCTACCGCCTCGACCTCAATCCGCTCGGCTGGCTCTCGACCAACGCCAACTACCTGACGACGTATTTGAACGCAGGCACCGTGATTGGCAACGGCGTGTCGATTCACCAGCTCATCAACTCGGGCAGCGCCGACACGATCTACGCCAACGCCAACGCCAACGTCTTTTCGGGGTACGCCTCCAACCGGGTGACCGGTGCCGACGTCATCAACGGCGCGACCACGGCCGACACCGTCGATCTGTCCGGGTACGCCCCAGGCCAGGTCATGCCCACAGCCTCTGGCAACGACATGGTGCTGACCTTCTCCGGCACCAACAGCAGCATTCGCCTGGTCGGCTACTACGCCAGCGTTGGCAACCAGCCGGCGATCGTCTACAGCTCGGTGACGCCCGCCGTGAGCATCGGCGACGTCTCGCTCAACGAGGGCAGCACGACGACGACGGCGAACTTCGTGGTGACGCTGTCGGTGCCGGCCGCGACGACCCAGACGGTGTCGTATGCCACGTCGGATTGCGGCCCCTCGCTTGGTTGCGCCACGGCCGGGAGTGACTACACGAGCGCCTCGAACACGCTGACGTTCATCGCCGGCGAGACCCAGAAGACCGTGAGCGTCACGATTCTGGGCGACACGACTGAAGAGCAGAACGAAGCGTTCTCCGTCACGCTCAGCAGCCCGTCGGCCGGCATCGAGATGGGAGACGGCCAGGCGACCGGGACGATCGTCAACGACGACCTGCCGCCGAATGCGCTGCCGTCGGCTTTCATCACCGCGACGCCCACCAGCGGTTACGGGCCGCTTCAGGTGACCTTCACCGGCAGCGGAGCTGATACCGACGGCACGATCGTCTCGTATGCGTGGACCTTCGGAGACGGGGCGTCTTCCACGGCCCAGAATCCTGGGGTTCACACCTACTCGTCGCCTGGCGTCTACACGGCGACGCTCACGGTCACGGACAACCGTGGCGGCACCGGTTCGGCGCAGCAGACGATTACCGTCACCCAGAACCCGGCGTTGACGCTGCGCGTGAGCAGCATCACGATGCAGCTCGTCACCAGCGGCAGCGGCACCGCCGCCAGGGCAACCGTCACGGTCGTGGATGGCGCCGGCAGTGTCGTGCAGGGCGCAACCGTGACCGGCAACTGGACCGGGCTCGTCAAGAGCACCTCGACGGCGACGACCGGCACGAACGGGCAGGCTGTCCTGAACTCGCGCGCGTCCAGGAAGAAGGGCACGTTCACAATCACGATCACGGGTGTCAGCCGCACCGGCTACACCTACAACGCGAATGCGCAGGGCAACGTGAAGACGAACTCCATCGTTGTGCCCTAGCCTGGTCCAGGACAGGGCATCGGGCGCACCGAGTGGGCACGCATCACAGCGGGCCGGTCCTGTCGAGGGCCGGCTCGTCTTGTGTGTACGGTGACCCAAGCGCGGCAGAGAGATCGCGTCGGGGCAGTGGAGAGAAATCTCGCGGGTCGGACGGGTGTCCGTCCAGAGACGGGGCCCGGAGGCTGGGTGACCCTAGCCTCCAGGCCTGCTGCTCAGAACGCGAGCCGGAAGCCGAGCTGGAAGGAGCGCGGCTGGTAGGCGATGTTGTTGTTGAAGGTCGGCCTGCCATACGCCGCGTTGCTCTCCTGGGTCGTATACGAACCGTAGTTCGTGTGGTTCAGGAGGTTGAACGCCTCGAGCATGCCGTCGATCGACCGGTTGCCGCCGAGCGGAATCCGCCGCTGGAGCCGCATGTCCACCCGGTGGATGGCGCTGCCCACGAGCAGGTTGCGCGGCACGATCGTGCCATCCGGACGCAGGCGCCCCGTGGCGCCTGACGTGTCGACGGCATCGCGCCGGTCGCCGCCGTAGCTGGTGCTGTAGCGCTGACCGGACCCGTAGAAGTACACGCCGCTCACCTGGAAGCCGTACCCGATCTCGGCGATGCCGTTGAAGACCGCACGGTGCCGCTGGTCGGTCGTGGCGTACCCGTACTCTCCGCCGATGTCTGGCGCCACCGCGAAGTTGAGCTTCTGCCTCGCCAGCCGCTTGCCGTTGTCGACCAGGCTGAACTGGTAGGGCACCGGGTCCCCATCCTTGAGGGCGCCGAAGGAGTAGGTGGCCGACAACTGCCAGTGGTTGGCCATGCGCTTGGTAAAGGAGGTCTGCAGCGCTGTGTCAGGGCCGAGGGGCGCATAACGGCCCTTCTGTTAACGAGGCGCACCTTCTAATATCGCCTTGTATCTTGCTTCCGGGCGATCTATTCAGGTGTTCGTCCATCCGCTGGCGACAGCTCGATTTCGCCTCTGGTTCCCAGACCGCACGATAGCCTGGGCGTCGTCGGCGGCTCGTCCGTGAGCCCGAACAGTTGCGCGGGGCATGCCTGACCCCGTATCCGCAAGGCCGGGCCTCTGACGCATCTTCGTGACGTGGAGGGCCGTATGACAGCGACCGCGATCTTCGTGGGTATTGATATCGCCAAGGCCGACTGCGGGGTGGCGTGCCGACCGGGACGGCACCGCATGGACCGCGACGAATGATCCGGAGGGCCTGGCCGCCACCGTGATGCGCCTCCGGGCGATGGCGCCCGCGCTCATCGTCCTCGAAGCCACGGGTGGCTTCGAGACCGCGCTCGTGGCGGCGGTGGCCGCTGCGGCACTGCCCGTGGTGGTGGCGAATCCGCGCCAGGTGCGTGACTTCGCCACAGCCACCGGGCCGCTCGCCAAGACCGACCGCCTGGATGCGCAGGTGCTCGCGCTCTTCGCGGCACGCGTGCGTCCGGCACCGCGCCCGCTGCCGGACGCCGTCCTGCAGCACCTCGAGGCCCTGATGACGCGTCGCCGGCAACTCCTGGACATGCTGACCGCCGAGGGGAACCGTCTCGAACAGGCGGCCGCGCCGATCCGTCGCGAGATCGCCCGCCACGTCCGCTGGCTCGAGCGCCGGGTCGCGGCGGTCGAGCGAGATCTCGATGACACCATCCAGAAGAGCCCCGTCTGGCGAGCGAAAGAGGACCTCCTCCGCACCGTCCCCGGTGTGGGACCTGTCCTGAGCCGCACGCTCCTGGCAGATCTCCCCGAGCTCGGCCAACTCAATCGGAAACAGATCGCCGCACGGGTCGGCGTGGCGCCGCTCGCCCGTGACAGCGGCACCTTTCGAGGCAAGCGAGGCGTCTGGGGAGGCCGCGCGCCGGTCCGCGCGGTGCTCTACATGGGTGCGCTGGTCGCGACGCAACGCAACGCGGTTATTCGCGCCTTCTATCGGCACCTCGTCGAGGCCGGCAAGCCGAAGAAGGTCGCCCTTGTTGCGTGCATGCGGAAACTCCTCACCATCCTCAACGCGATGATGCGGGCGAACACGACGTGGCAGGCCAGTCAACTTGACCACGCTTGACTTTCAAGACAGTTGCTATCGTCTCGTGACGCAAAGATACTCCGCAAAGGCCTGCGCTACGGAAGGCGGAGGCCAAGCTGCGTCATCCGGTGAGAGCGACCTGAAGGAAGCCGTGCGCACGGCCGTGATCAACAAACGCGCCGGCGGCACGGGTCTCATCTCGGGCCGCAAGGCCTTCCAGCGACCGATGGCGGAAGGCGTAGGCATCCTGAACGCGATTCAAGATGTCTATCTCTCGAACAAAGTCACGATCGCGTAGACCGCCCTCGCCTGGGCGGTGGAGGTCTTCGACTGGCGATAATGGCCCTATGAAGAAGGCCAGCATATCCGAGGCGAAGAACCAGCTCAGCGCCCTGATCGACAGCGTGACAGCCGGGGGCGCGGTGCTGATCGTGGACCGGGGCCGGCCGGTGGCCCGCCTGGAGGCGGTCACACACGATCTGTCCGACGGTGGCGACGGCCGTCTAGCCCGCCTGGTCCGCGCCGGACTGGTGAAGCCAGGGTGCGGGTCCATTCCGAGTTCGCTGCTGCGGCAAAAGCCCCCTCGCGCTGGTCGGAGCGCGTCGGCCGTGCAAGCGCTGCTCGACGAGCGTCACGGCGGCCGATGAAGTTCCGGACGCCTCGGCGCTCGTCCCGCTGCTGATCGAGGAGACGACGACCAGTCTGGCCGGCAGGTCCGCTCTCCGCGAGGGGCGCTCGGACCGAGCTGTGTGCGCGCCTACTTGATGCCGACCACCATCGAGTCTGGGCCGACGAGGTGCTCCACGCGCGTAGACGTAAAGCCGGCCTCCTTCAGCCAGCCCTCGCAGTCCGCGCCGGTGTAGTCGAAGCCGCCGGGAGTCTCGATCAGCATGTTGAGGCTCATGAGCAGGCCGAACGCGTTCTGCTTCCGTTCGTTGTCGATGATGGCCTCGTAGATGATCACGGCGCCACCAGTTGGCACGGCGTCGTAGGCTTTCTGAATCAGCATCTTCTTGGTGGGCAGATCCCAGTCGTGGAGGATGTGGCCCATCGTCACCACATCGGCCTTCGGCAGCGCGTCGGTGAAGAAGCTTCCCGCCGTGAACATCACGCGATCAGCCACATCGAGCCGCGCCATGTACTCATTGAAGATGGGCCCGACTTCCGGCAGGTCGAAGCCCTGCCCGCGCAGGTGCGGGTTGGCGACCGCGATTTGTCCGGCGAGGTCTCCCTGCGCCGTGCCCACGTCCACGTACGTCCGGTAGTCCTTCCACGGGAACGTGTGGGCGATGGTCATGTTGGCGCCGTGGCTCAACCCCGTCATCGCCTTCAGGAACTCCTTCAGCCGCGCCGGTTCAGCGTAGAGGCCCTCGAAGAGTCCCTGGGCGCCGGATTTCACTTCGTTCTGCGGCAGTCCTGTCTGCAGGCCCTCCGTGAGCGTGCCCCAGAACGGATAGAGCCGGTTGTTGGCCATCTCGAGCATGCCGCCCAGGTAGGACGGTTTCTTCCTGTCGAGGAAGAGGTCCGTCTCGGGAGTGTTGGCGTAGGTGTCGCCGGTCCGCGTCAGGAAGCCAGTGGCGACGAGCGCGTCGAAGAAATCCCGCGCGGAGCGCGGATGCAGGTTCAGCCGCGCGCGCAGGGCCTCGTAACCGAGCGGCCCCTGGGCCAGCTCCGTGAAGAGTCCCAGCTCGATGGCGCTCAGCAGTGTCTTCGATGCCCAGAAGGCGAAACCTGTCTGGAGAATGTGTTCCGGATTCAGCTGGCTCATGGGGTCAATACTCCGCTCGGTTGGTTGAAAGGTTCAAGAACTCCCGCAGGGCCTCGTGGGTGTTGCGGAAAGCCAGTTCGTTCCAGGGAATCTCGGTGGGATGAAAAAATCGCGCCTCCAGCCCCTCGTCGTCGCAGGCCAGGGTGCCACTCAGTATCCGGGCTGTGTAGGTGAGTACCACCGGTGTGCTTCCGGCAAACGAGTAGACGTTGAGGAGCCGAGTCAGCTCGACCTCGAGCCCGACCTCCTCGCGCGCCTCCCGCACGGCCGCGGACCGGACCTCCTCGCCGCGGTCCACGTAGCCGCCGGGAAACACCCACTTGCCGTAGCCGGGTTCAATCGCGCGCCGCACGAGCACGATGTGCCCGGCCTCGTCCGTGATGATCGTGCCGACCGCCAGTTTGGGGTCGATGTAGAACACGAACCCGCAGGCCACGCAGACCAGGCGCTCGGGCTCGCCTGTCTTGAGGAGGCGAGATTCGAGGCCGCTGCCGCAGCGGGGGCAGAAGCGGAACGCGCGCGACTCGTCGTGGGTAAGCACGTGGGGCATAATTATTGCCGCATGTCCATTCTGAAAGTGGCCCGCATGGGCCACCCCGTGCTCCGGCGGGCGACCCGTGTGCTGGATAAGGCCGACATCCGGAGCCCCGCTGTCCAGAAGTTCATGGACGACCTGGTCGACACGATGTACGAGTACCACGGCGTGGGCCTGGCGGCGCCCCAGGTGCACGAGAGCCTGGCCATCTTCGTGGCCATGCTCGACGAGGATCCGGCCGACGACAGCGAGGCCACGGTATTCGTCAATCCCGTCATCGTGCCGGTTGGTGGCGCCACGGAGCTGGGGTGGGAAGGGTGCCTCAGCATTCCCGACATCCGGGGCCGCGTGCCTCGCCATGTCGAGATCGTGCTCAAGGCCCTGGACCGTCAGGGCAAGGCCGTGGAGATACCCCTGAAGGGCTTCCCCGCCCGGGTGGCGCAGCACGAAACGGATCACCTCAACGGCGTGTTGTTCCTCGACCGCATGGACTCGATGAAGACCCTGACGTTCATCGACGAGTACTCCCGGTACCACGCCAAGGACGGCGACTAGCCGAGTTCGTGCAGGCGTACCACGACCTCGTCCGGCGGATACTGGACACCGGCGTCCGCAAGGACGACCGTACGGGCACCGGCACGCTGAGCGTCTTCGGCCACCAGATGCGGTTCGACCTGGCCGAGGGGTTCCCGCTCGTCACCACCAAGAAGGTGCACCTGCCGTCCATCGTGCACGAGCTGCTCTGGTTCCTGACGGGTGGCACCAACGTCCGCTATCTGCAGGAGCGCGGCGTCTCGATCTGGAACGAATGGGCGGACGAGCACGGCGAACTGGGGCCGGTGTACGGTCACCAGTGGCGGTCCTGGCCGGCGCCAGACGGCACGGCCATCGATCAGGTGGCGGGTGTGGTGGCGGCGATTCGGAAGAACCCGGACTCGCGGCGGTTGATCGTCAGCGCCTGGAACCCGGCCGACATCGACAGGATGAAGCTGCCTCCGTGCCACGTCCTGTTCCAGTTCTACGTGGCGGAGGGGCGGCTCTCCTGCCAGCTCTACCAGCGCTCGGCCGATGTGTTCCTCGGCGTGCCGTTCAACATCGCCTCGTACGCGTTGCTGACCATGATGGTGGCCCAGGTGTGCGACCTTGCCCCTGGCGAGTTCGTGCACACCTTTGGCGACGCGCACCTGTATGTGAATCACCTGGACCAGGCCCGGCTGCTCCTCTCGCGCGACGAACGGACGCTGCCGCGGATGCAGCTCAACCCGGCCGTCCGCGATCTCGACGCGTTCCGCTACGAGGACTTCACCCTCGACGGCTACGACCCGCACCCCGCCATCAAGGCGCCGGTCGCGGTATGAGCCTCGCGATCATCGCCGCCGTCGCGGCCAACGGCGTCATTGGTCACCGTGGCGGGCTCCCGTGGACGCTGCCCGAGGACCTGAAGCACTTCAAGGCCCTCACCATGGGGCACACGCTGGTGATGGGCCGTGCGACGTACGACTCGATTGGCCGGCCGCTGCCTGGGCGGCGCACCATCGTCATCACGCGGCAGACCGCGTGGTCGGTGCCTGGCGTGGACGTGGCGCATTCGGTCGACGAGGCGCTCCTGATGGCGGGCCGCGGGGAAGTGTTCGTGGCGGGCGGAGGCGATGTCTACCGGCAATGCCTCGACCGGGCCGACCGGCTGCACCTGACACTGGTGGGCGTGGCGGCGGACGGGGATACGTGGTTTCCTGAATTCGATCGCACGGCGTTTCACGAGGTGGCGCGCGAGGAGCACCCGGAGGGGCCGCTGCCCTTTGCCTTCGTCACCTACGAACGCCGGTCACCTGCCGCGCTGGGCTTTCCGGCATACTGAGGCATTCACCACGGCATGACCCCCGCCACCATCATCTTTCTCACGGTCTTCATCGACCTGATCGGCTTCGGCATCGTCATTCCGCTGTCGCCGTTCTATGCCGAGCACTTCGGGGCCACGGGCCTGATGGTCGGCATGCTGCAGGCGTCGTTCTCGCTGATGCAGTTCCTGTTTGCGCCCTTCTGGGGGAGGCTCTCGGACCGCATTGGCCGGAAGCCCGTGATTCTCATCGGCCTTTTTGGCTCCGCGGTGTCCTACCTGCTCTTTGGCCTCGCCGAGTCGTTGGCGGTGCTCTTTGTCGCGCGCATCTTTGCCGGCATTGCCGGCGCGAACATCTCCACGGCGCAGGCCTACATGGCGGATGTCACGACGCCGGAGAATCGCGCCAAGGGAATGGGGATGGTGGGGGCCGCCTTCGGCCTCGGCTTCATCTTCGGTCCAGCCATTGGTGGGGCCCTGAGCGTCTTCGGACCCACCGTCCCGCCGCTCTTCGCGGGAGCGCTGTCCTTCGTGAACTTCGTGGCCGCCTGGTTCATCCTGCCGGAGTCGCGAAAGCCGGGTGCCGAGGAGCGGCCCAGGGTGTCCCGTCTCCATGCGCTGACCGAGGCCGTGACCCGTCCCGGACTCCCGCAGCTCCTGCTCATCTTCTTCCTCGTCACCGGGGCCTTCTCGTGCTTTGAAGCCACCTTCGCCCTGTTCGGCGAGCGCCGGTTCGGGTTCACGCCGAGCAACATCGGCTACGTGTTTGCGTTCGTCGGCGTGGTGCTGACGGCCGTGCAAGGTGGCCTGGTGGGCCGGATGGCAAAACGGTTCGGTGAGCCCCGTCTGGTGCCGTTTGCGATCATCGCGCTCGCTGCCGGCCTGGCGCTGGTGCCACTGGCGCGCAGCATCCCCATGCTTCTCGTGGCCTGTGCCCTCCTGGCCGTGGGCAGCGGCTTCAATAACCCGTCGATCAGCTCGCTCATCTCCAGGATCTCGAGCGCCGACGAACAGGGCGGCATCCTCGGCGTCTCGCAGTCCGTGTCGAGCCTGGCGCGGATCATCGGGCCCTTTGTCGGGGGTGCCGTGTACGACCGGTTCGGCGAGGTGGCGCCCTTTGTCGGGGCATCCGCCGTGATGCTCATCGCGTTGGTCGTGGCGCTGGGCAGCATTGCCCGCATGCGGCTGGCTCCCAACGCGGCCGGCCACAGCACGTTGCAGCACTGACAAGTCACACTGACCGTCAGCACCGGCCCCCGAGGGTCAAGGAGCACACGGTCAAGGAGGACACACTGTGTCGAAGACCCAGCGAGTCGGCATCATCAGTGCGAACTGGGGGATCGCCGCCCACCTGCCCGCGTGGCGGGCGAATCCTGACGTGGAAGTCGTGGGCATCTGCACCGCCCACCAGGAGACGGCCGAAGCGGCGGCCAGGGCCAATGGCATCCCGATGGCCTTCTGGGACTACCGGGAAATGGCGAAGCATCCCGATATCGACATCATCGATGCCGGCACGCGGCCGAACCTCCGCTACGAGATGTGCATGGCGGCCTTTGCAGCCGGCAAGCACGTCTACAACGGCATCCCCTTCGCGGATTCCATGGCGCACGCCAGGGACCTCGGCGCTGCGCAGGTGCGGTCCGGCAAGGTCGGTTCCGTGGATGCGTATTCCGAGTACCTGCCGCCCATCGCGTTTGCGAAGGAGCTGATTGAGGAGGGCGCCGTCGGCGACTTGTACTCCGTGACCTGCACGCTGCAGTCATCGCTCTTCAATGCTCAGGTCTCGACGTTTCCCTACAACTGGTTCTGGAACAAGGAGGCCGGGTGCAGTGCCCTCAGGAACCTGGGGTCGCATGCGCTCAACGTCCTCTACTACCTGTTCGGCGAGGTGGACGCCGTCGTCGCGCAGAACGAGACGTGCCTCAAGGAATGGAAGTTCGTCGACAACGGCCAGGTGGTGAGACCCCAGATCGAGGACACCGCCAACGTCCTCCTGCGCTTTGCCCGGGGTGGCATGGGCGTGCTGGCGCCGGCCTGGTGCGCGATCGGCGGCCGGGGGTTCCTCGTGGACGCGTTCGGGAGCAAGGGCCGGCTGGTCATCGAATCGCCGATGATGCCCTCCAATGGGGCCCGGGTCTCTCTCGCGCGGTTGGGTGAGATGTCGCCGACGGAGCTGGCCGTGCCAGACAGATTCCGCGAGCGCCAGGGCATCGCCCTGACGGGCAAGCCGGACTCACCGGTGTTCATGGGTCCCCACTTCGCGATGGCGCTCAGCTTTGCCGACATGCTGGAGGCCATCCGTACGGGACGCGGCTCGCGTCCGGGCTTTGCCCAGGCCGTCCACACGCACGCGGCCATCGAGGCCGCGGCCCAGAGCGCGGTCGAGAACCGCTGGGTGCGCGTCTCGGAGATGCTGGCGTAAGACCCCGTAGACCCTGGGTGGCGCACGTAGCGGTCCAGGGGTTACCCTAGGCCCTTATGACGCCTATGCCTCGCGCCCTGCTCGCGCTACTCGCGCTACTGACGCTTCTCGCCGCGCCGACCAGTGCCCAGAGGGCCGTGGAGGCCGGCGACTGGGCTCTGCCCAATCTCGACGAGGGAAGCAGCCGCTTCTCGCCACTGAACCAGATCAACGCGACCACCGTCGGGGCGCTTGGGGTGAAGTGGGAGTTGGCCCTGCCCAAGCCTGCCTCGGCCGGCTCAGGCATGCCGATCGTCGTCGGCGGCATCATGTATGTCGGCTCGGGATCGACGCTGGCGGCCATTGATGGCGCCACCGGAAAGTTGCTGTGGGCGAAGGCGGCCAGTCAGGACTTTCCAGCCGGCGGCCGCGGCGTGGTGTATGGCGACGGCCGCATCTATGTGCCCGGACGGTCGACCATCGCCGCCTTCGATGCGGAAACCGGCCTGCCCTTCGAGAAGTTCGGCGCCCAGGGCCTTCTGAACCCGGCGCGTGCGGCGCTGGACTTCAAGGATCCGGGCAAGTACGCGCCGGACGTCAATCCTGAATCGCTCGGCTACTCCATGGCGTCGGCGTCGACCTACGCGGCCGGCACGCTGTTCGTGCCGTTGGCCTCGTCAGAAGGCCTCGTCCCCGGGGGGATGCTCGTCGCCATTGATGGAGCGACCGGCAAGGTGAAGTGGGCGTTCCGCACCATTCCGCAGAGCGCCAAGGACGACGGCTGGGACCTGATCAAGGACACGTGGAGCGGCCCGGATCGCCGGGGCGGCGGCGTGTGGAGCCCACCCTCGGTGGATACCGCGCTCGGCATCGTCTACGCCAATGTGTCGAACCCGTCACCCAACTACGATGGGTCCACCCGCAAGGGCTCGAACCTGTTCACCAACTCGATCGTGGCCCTCGACATCAACACCGGGAAGCTGAAGTGGCACTTCCAGGCGATTCACCACGACCTCTGGGACTGGGACCTGGTCACGGGGCCGACGCTCTTTGACGTGACGATCAAGGGGCAGACCGTCAAGGGCGTCGCCTCGCTGGCGAAGACCTGCTACGTTTACGCGCTCAACCGCGACACAGGGGCTCCGATCTTCCCGATCGTGGAAATGGCCGTCCCGACCAAGAGCGACGTACCCAATGAGGAGGTCTACCCGACGCAGCCGACGCCGTTCACGGCCCGGTACGTGCCGCAGTCGCCGTTCTGCGCGACCTTCCCGCCCAACATCACGGACCCGAAGCTCATTGCCATGTCCCGGCCGATGTTCACGCCGCCCTCGAGCAAGGAGCCCCTCTTGATTGCGCCTGGCGCGCTGGGCGGTCCGAACCGCGGACCCTCGTCCTTCAGCCCCCGGACGGGACTGCTCTATGTCACCGGCAAGAACAACGGGATGACCCTGCAGACAAAGCCACTCACCGGGCCGATCGAGCCCGGACAGGGAAACCCCGGTCACTTCAAGAGTTTCATCGAATGGAAGCCGACGACGGTGGGCGCCACGCAGAACATCGCCGCCTACGATCCGGCCACGGGTGAGCTGGCCTGGGTGACGGAGTTTGCCGGTACCACGAGCGCCGGCAACCTCGTCACCGCGGGCGACCTGGTGTTCGAGGCGATCGGGCGGGATCTGCACGTGCTGGACGCGAAGACAGGAAAGAAGCTGGTCCAGGTCAATACCAAGATTGCCGCGGCGTCGACGCCGATGACCTACCAGGCAGGCGGCAAGCAGTTCGTGGCGATCGTGTCGGGTAGCAACATCGTCGCCCTCGGGCTCCCGTAGCAGCCCATACCTACTTGGACGACGCGGCTTCCACCGCCGCGGACCCGGCGGCCGATGGCGCGGAACCAGTTGCCGCGCGCGCGCTCGCCTTGCGCCGGGAGAGCGCCAGCCGCGCCTGCTCGATGTACACGTAGTACACGGGCGTGATGTAGAGCGTCAGCAACTGCGAGACAAGCAGTCCGCCGACAACGGCCAGGCCCAGGGGACGGCGCGACTCGGCGCCGGCGCCATATCCCAGCGCGATGGGCAGCGTGCCGACCAGCGCCGCCATCGTGGTCATCATGATCGGCCTGAACCGGACGACGCAGGCCTCGTGGATCGCCTCGGCCGGCGACTTGCCCTCGGTGCGCTGTGCCTGCACCGCGAAGTCCACCATCATGATGCCGTTCTTCTTCACCAGACCGACCAGCATGATGACGCCGACCATCGCGTACAGGCTCATCTCCGTCTTGAAGATGAGCAGCGTGAGGAGCGCGCCGAAGGCGGCCGACGGCAGCCCCGAGAGAATCGTGAGCGGGTGCGTGAAACTCTCGTAGAGGATCCCGAGCACGATGTAGATCACCACCACGGCCATCAGCAGGATCATGCCGATGCCGGCCAGTGACGACTGGAAGGCCTGTGCGGTGCCCTGGAACATCAGGTTGATGGTCGCCGGCAATGTGTTCGCGGCGGCAGACCTGACGGCCGGGACGGCGTCGCCCAGCGCGTACCCCTGCTTCAAGTTGAAACCGATGGTGACGGCCGGCAACTGACCGGCGTGGCTGACCGTCTGCGGGCCGTAGTCGGTGCGCACGCTGGCGACCGAGTCGAGCGGGATGAGCTGGCCCGTGCGTGAGCGCACGTGCAGCAGGGACAGGGCGGCCGGGTTCTGCTGGAACTCCCTGGCCACCTGCAGCACCACCTGGTACTGATTGTTGGGAGCGTAGATCTGCGAGACCTGCCGGCTCCCGTAGGCGTTGAAGAGGGCCGTCTCGACCTGGGTGGCCGTGAGGCCCAGCGTCGAGATGCGGTCCCGGTTCATCTCCACCCGCACCTGGGGATTGCGCAGCTGCAGGTCGGAGTTCACGTCCTCGATGCCCGGCAGGGATCGCATGGTCTGCTCGAAGACCGGCGCCCACTTGTAGAGCTCCGCGGTGTCGGAATCCTGCAGGGTGAGGGAGTACAGCGTGCGACCGAACCGCTCACCGAGCGAGATCGGCGGCTGATTCACCGGGAAGGCGCGGAGCCCAGGAATCTGCGCGAGCTTCGGCCTGAGCGAAGCGATCACCTGGTCCACGCTCATCTGGCGTTCGTGCCGGGGCTTCAGGTCCACGATGAAGCGGCCGGCGTTCATCGACCCGTTCGGTCCGCCCTGGCCGACCACGCTGCCGAAGGTTGCGACACTGGGGTCCTTCATCAGGACGTCGGCAGCCATGGCCTGGTGCCGCACCATCTCTTCGTAGCCGATACCCTGAACAGCTTCAGTGCTCACCACGAACCGGCCCTGGTCCTCACTTGGCAGAAACCCGATCGGTGTCAGCGTGTACAGGTAGTAGGTCGCGCCGAACAGGGCAAAGGAGAAGAGCAGCGTGGCCGCCCGGTACCGGAGGCTGATGCGCAGGGTCCGGTCGTAGACCCGCAGCCACGTGTCGAACATGCGCTCGAACAGGTTGTACAGCCAGCCGTGTTTCTGGGTGTGCGGGGGCTTGAGGAACCGGCTGCACAACATCGGCGTCAGGCTGATGGACACAAACCCCGACACGAGAATGGCGACGCCGATCGTGACGGCGAACTCGTTGAGGAGTCTCCCCACGATGCCGCCCATGAAGAGCACGGGGATGAAGACGGCGGCCAGCGAGAGTGTCATCGAGACGATGGTGAAGGACACTTCCTTCGCTCCGTCGAAGGCAGCCTGCATGGGAGGCTTGCCCATCTCCATGTGCCGGACGATGTTCTCGAGCATCACGATGGCGTCATCGACCACGAAGCCGACCGACAGGGTCAGGGCCATCAGCGAGAGGTTGTCGAGGCTGTAGCCGAGCTGGTGCATCACGGCGAAGGTCGCCAGGATGGACATCGGCACCGCCAGGCTGGGAATGATGGTGGCGGACAGGTTCCGCAGGAAGAGGAAGATCACCAGGATCACCAGCGCGATGGTGAGCGCGAGCGTGAACTTGACGTCGGTGACCGATTCGCGAATGGTTTCCGACCGGTCGCTGCGCAGCGCCAGGTTGATGCCGGGCGGCAACTGCTCGCGCAGGCTCGGAATGAGCGCCTTGACTGCGTCGCAGACCTCGACCACGTTCGTGCCAGGCTGCTTGAATACCTGCAGGAAGATGGCCCGCTGCAACCGGGTCGAGCCGCCGGCCGGGTCTCCGTACCAGCCCGAGGAGCGGTCGTTGTCGATGCCGTCGTACACGCGGGCGACATCCTGCAGCGCCACCGGATTGCCGTTGCGGTAAGCCACGATCATCCCGGAGTACGCCGCGGCATTGGTCAGCCGGCCGTTGGCCAGAACCGTGAAGGTGCGGCTGGAACTGTAGATGGTGCCCGTGGGCAGGTTCGCGTTGTTGGCGTTGATGGCATCGGCAATCTCGTCGATGCCGATCTCGTTGGAGGCCAGCTGGCGGGGGTCCACGTCGACGCGCACCGCGTAGCGGGGTCCGCCCAGCACCTGCACCTGCGCGACGCCGCTGACCATCGAGATGCGTTGCGCGAGCGTCGATTCCGCGTACTCCGACACGGTGGACAACGGGAAGGTCTCCGTGCGCAGGACCATCTGGAGCACCGGCTGATCCCCGGGGTTCACCTTCTGGAATGACGGCGGCGCCGGCATCTGGGGAGGCAGTGATCGGGCTGCCTTGGAGATCATGGACTGCACGTCCTGGGCGGCCGCGTCGATGTTGCGGTTCAGGCTGAACTGCAGCGTGATGTTGCTGTTGCCCATGCCGCTGGTCGACGTCATCGAGTCGAGTCCGGCGATCGTGGCGAACTGCTTCTCGAGCGGCAGGGCCACCGAGGAGGCCATCGTCTCCGGACTCGCGCCCGGCAGGCCCGCCTGGACCTGAATGGTGGGGAAGTCCACCGTCGGCAGGTCGCTCACTGCCAGCCGGAAGTAGGCCAGCGTGCCGAAGACGGCAATGCCCAGCATGACGAGCGTGGTCGTGACCGGGCGCCTGATGAAGAGTTCAGAAGCGTTCACGACCGTCCTCCTTCGGCGCCCTTCTTGATACTGACGCGGCTGCCAGGGGTGAGCCGGAGTTGCCCGTCGGTGACGATGGTTTCCCCGGGTTGGAGCCCGGTGGCAATGATGGACTCGTCGCCGCGGGTCCGCTCAACCGTCACCTTGCGGACCTCCGCCGACTGGTCGGCTTTGATGACGTAGACGAAGGTGCCCTGCGGACCCGTCTGCACGGCCACCGACGGCACGGTGGTCGCGTCCTGCACGGTGGCGAGCGTGACCGTCACGTTGACGAACTGGCCCGGCCAGAGAAGCCGGCTGCGGTTGTCGAACGTCGCCTTGACCCTGATGGTGCCCGTCGTACGGTCGATCGCGTTGTCGACGAACGAGACTCGGCCGCCCTCGTCCGGACCCGTGCTGCCGGGAATCTGCGCGTGCACTGCCACAGGTCCTTTCGCGAGGTACTGTTTCAGTTCGGTCAGGCGCCGTTCCGGCACGCTGAACGCGACCGACACCGGAGCGACCTGATTGATCACCACGAGGGGGGCGGCGTCATTGGCCCGGATGAGACTCCCGGGGTGGACCATGAGGGCGCCGGTTCGTCCGGACAGTGGCGCCGGGATGGTGGCGTATTGCAGTTGTACCTTCGCGTTCTCGACCGTGGCGCGGTCTGCCTCCAGAACGGCGTCGAGGGCGGTGGCCGCCGTGCGGGTGGTGTCCACCTGCTCCTTGGTGGCGATCCCGCGCTGGGCCAGGTCCTGGTAGCGCACCGCCTGCGCCCGGGCATTGGCTGCCTGCGCCGTGTCGCGGGCAAGGTTGGCTTCCGCCTGCGCCAGAGCAGCTTCCAGCGGCCGGCGGTCGAGCGTGAAGAGCACCTGCCCCTTGGCGACGTCGTCGCCCTCACGGAACTGGACCGAGGTCAACTCGCCCGTGATCTGCGCTCTCACGGACACAGTTGAGAGTGGCTCAACCGAGCCGATGACCTCGATTTCCACAGGTGCCGGCTTGCTGGCGACCGTGGTGACAGTGACCGGTACCGGGCCGCCGGGCCCTCCCGGACCCCGCGCGGTACCACCCTGTGGTGCGCCGGGCGCGGTCGGACGCTCCGGCGCGCCAGCACCGGCCGGGCCAACAGCCGGGTTGGGCTTTCCGGGGGTGGCACTCGTGCCGGTACAGGCGCCGGCCACGACAGACAGCAGGAAGGCAGAGGTGACAATGAGCGTGTTTCGCACGTGCGGACCAGTCTCCAATTTGACGCCAGACGAGCATGAACACCGCAACGAACATTGAGAATATCCGACGCCGTCCGCTCATGGCGGTGCAGTGTGTCGCGGGCGACAGCTCTCTCTGTTTGAACAATAACGGCCTGAGCTTGACTTCGTTGTGAACTGATTCACAGAATTCGTGCATGAACTGGGCGCTGGTGGCGTATTCGAACCGGCGGATTCGGGGGGTCGCTGTGGCGGGTCTGGCAGGCGTCCTGGTCGCCTGGTCAGCTCCTGCTCACGCACAGGGGGGCAGGCCCCAGGCAGGCCCGACCGCAGAAGCAGTGGTGCGTCAAGCTGAGGACCGCGACACGGGCCGTGACTCGCGCGCGGACATGAAGATGCGCCTCTTCGACCGCCAGGGCCGGGCCCGCGAGCGGGTGTTGACGCTGCTCTCGAAGCGCGGTGCGGGCGCGGCCGGAGATCGGACCCTGCTCAGGTTCTCGTCTCCGAACGACATCCGGAACACCGGGTTCCTAGTGTGGGAGCACCCCGACACGGACGACGAGCGCTTCCTCTTCCTGCCGGCTCTCGGCCGCGTGCGCCGCATTGCCGGTGCGGAAAAGCAGGAGAGCTTCGTCGGCAGCGACCTGAGCTACGAGGACATCGGGGGGCGGCAGCTTGCCGATTACACCTATGCCTTCGTGGATGAGCGTGCCACGTGGACGGCGCCCGATGGCTCGAAGAAGGACGCGTGGGTCGTCGAATCGCGCGCGAAGGATTCTGGCGTGCCGTACCCGCGCTCCACGTCCACGATCCTGAAGGACAGCCTCGTGATGGTGCACGCCGAGGAGTTCACCCGCCACAACGAGCGGGGCAAGGTCTTCGACGTGCGCAAGGTCGAGAAGGTGGACGGCATCTGGACGGTGCTGGCCCTCTCGGTGGTTAACGAGAAGACCCGCACCCGCACGGACCTGGAGACGGCCGCCATCCGCTACAACGTTGGCCTCACCGACGACGACTTCAGTCGCCGGCGCCTGGAGCAGGTGCCGTGAGCGCCTGGGTGGCCCGCCTGTTGTGGCGCGGCCGCTACCTGTTCTCTCTGTTCATCGTGCTGGGAGCGGCGGCCATGGCGCCGCTGGTCAACTTCACCAGCCTCGACAACGACGTGAGCATGTGGATCTCCAAGTCGGATCCCGTCTACGTCACCTACGAGCGCTTCCGGAAGGAGTTCGGTGGGGGGCGCGTGCTACTGGTGGCGCTCAAGAGCGACCGCCTGTTCACGGTGGAGTCACTCGACGCCATCCGCCAGATGAGCGACGAGATTCGCCGCGTCCGTCTGGTGGAACGTGTCACGAGCCTCTCGACCGCCAACGTCGTGCAGGCGCTTCCGCCGGAGGGCGACGACGCCGGCGGCATCGAGGTGCAGCCCCTCGTGCGCGACATCCGGGACGAAGCCGGAGCCCAGGCTGTCCGGATCCGGGCGCTCAATGACGACCTCCTCCGTGGCGACCTCGTGTCTGAGGATGGCACCACCACCGCCATCGTCGTGGCCTTCGATGAGGATCGCATTGACGAAGAGCGGGGTGAGGTCATCGAGGCGATCCACAAGATCGTCGACCCCAGACTGCCGAAGGGCATGCAGGCCTTCTACAACGGCAGTCTCGAAATCAGCGAGACCTACAACCGCGTGACCATCGCCAACACGCAGAACTTCACGCCTCCGATCCTGGCGTTGATGATCGTCGGGATCTTCGTGATGTTCAGGTCGTGGAAGGTCACCGGCCTCGTGGTTGTTGCAGTGCTGGCAAGCACGGCCTGGACCATGGGGCTGTTCGTCCTCTTCGGCTTCAAGTTCAACGTGCTGGCCAGCATGCTGCCGCCCCTGGTGCTCGTGCTGGCCGTGGCGGACGACGTGCACATCGTGCAGCACTTCATCCACGAGCTGCGCGAGTCCGGCAACGCCCGGCAGGCCTTTCTCTCCACGGTCGAGCATCTGTGTGTGCCGCTGCTCGGCGCCAGTGTCACGACGGCCCTGGGCCTGCTGTCACTCGCGACGAGTAACGTGCTGGCCGTGCGCGGGTTCGGCATCGGCGCTGGCGTCGGCGTGATGGTGGACTTCGTCCTGTCCATCGCATTCCTGCCGACCCTGTTGACGCTGGTGCCGCCGGATACGGCTCCGCCACCCCAGGAGCGGTGGCTGGCGAGACCCATGGGCCTGGTGGCTGGGTTCGCCGTGCGCCGGGCCGGAGCGGTGCTGACGACGCTGGCTCTGGCGGCCGGCGTCGCCATTGCCGGCATCTGGCATCTGAGGGTCGACACCAACCACATCAACTTCTTCGCGGAGCGCCACCCGCTCCACCAGTCGGCGGCTGTCATCGACCGGGAGCTCTCGGGCGTCTACAGCTTCAACGTGATGTTCGAGGGCGAGCCCGGCGTGATGAAGACGCCGGACACGATGCGCCGCCTCGAGCGGCTCGCGGCCGAGTTGCAGGGGCTTCCGTACGTGAAGAAGGTGACCTCGGTTGCCGACTACGTGAAGCGGGTGAACCGGGAACTCAACGGCGGCGGCCGGGACAAGACCGTGATTCCGGCCTCGGCCGAGGCCATCGCCCAGGAACTGTTCGTGTTCGAGCTGTCGGGCGAGGGGCGGACCGAGCTGGAACGGATGGTGGCCAGCGACTACTCCCGCGGCCAGATGTCGGTGAAGCTCGCCTCGATGAGTTCGGACGTGGTCTTCGAGCAGATCAACAGGGCCGAGGCCGTCGCGGGCCGGGTGTTCGAAGGATCTGGCATAAGGGCGACGGCCACCGGGTCCGGGCGCATCTTCGCCACGCTCGATCACTACCTCGTGACGTCGCAGTTCGGCAGCTTTGCGACCGCCTTCGTGACCGTGTTCGCCGTGATGTTCGTCCTCTTCAAGTCGATGCGCTTCGGGGTGCTGGGCATCATCGCCAACGCCGTTCCCGTGCTGGCGGTCCTCGGCCTGATGGGCTGGATGGGCATCTCGCTCAACATCGCGACGGTGATGGTCGCCAGCGTCGCGCTCGGCATTACCGATGACGACACGATCCACTTCATCGGCCGGTACCGGCGAGACGTGCTGGCCGGGATGTCGACGGCGGACGCCATCCGCACCGCGGCCGAGCACGAGGGCCGGGCGTCGCTTACCACAGCCATCGTCAACTCGCTGGCCTTCGCCGTGATGCTGCTCTCCGAGTACAAACCGTCCGCCTGGTTCGGCGGCCTGATGGCCCTCACGATGGCCACGGCGTTCCTGGCTGAGATCTTCATCGTGCCCGCGGTCATGACGCTCTTTCCTGGCTTCTATGGCGCGGACGCGATCCGCCGGCGGCTCCTGAAGCAGGCCGCATGAGTCCGACGCGTGCCGAGTTGTTCAGCCGTCGCGCCCTGCCGGCCAGGGGCACTCGTGTCGGCGGGATTCGGGGTGTGCGCCACGAGTTGTTCCTGGCGGCCGGCGTGGTTCTGGCGCTGCTGTGCTGTCCGTGTGGCGTGGCTGCGCAGGGTTCCGCGGATGGCTCGGTGTCCGTTATGACCGACGTGCTGCCGGACGTGTCGACCTCCGAGGGCCGGCAGGCCGTGGGCGAAGTGCGGATGCGACTCTTCGGCGATCTGCGCCGGACGTTTGGCGACCACCTGCAGCTCAGGGCCGCTGGCTTCGTTGACGGATTGCTGGGCCGTTGCTGGCCGGCGTCTGGTGTGGCGCCGGCTGCCTGCGGCGCCAGGGACGGCCGTGGCCGGGCCGCGGTGCTTCGACCGACGGATCTTTATGTCGAGTGGCGGGCCGAGCACGCAGAGGTGCGGGCGGGGGCGTCGCGCGTCGTGTGGGGCCGGCTGGACGAATTTCAGCCCGGCGACGTGGTGAACCCGCTCGACCTCTCGCGGTTTCTCCTCGAAGGCCGCAGCGAGGCGCGCCTGGCCTCCGCCATGATTCGGGGCCGCGCGTTTCTGCCCGGCGCGTGGACGGTCGAGGGCGTGGCCGTGCCGTGGTTCCGCCGGGGCCAGTTCGATCAGCTTGGCGAGGAGGACTCGCCCTTCAACCTGGGGCCGAAGCTGCCGCCGTGCGCCGGCGGGCCGAACGTCTGCCCGACGCTGCTGCGCGCGGACTCGTCGCCGCGCAGCGGTGCCGATGCCTGGCAGGGAGGTGGACGGCTGACCGGGACCATCGGGCGCGTCGATGTGGGCGGGAGCGTCTATCGGGGCTTCGAGGCATTCCCCGTGCACGACCTCCATGTGGTGCCCACCTTCGCGCCGGGGCCGCCCGTGTTTGCCCTCAACAGCTTCCACCCCCGGTTCACGATGGTGGCGGGCGACTTTGAGACGGTGCGCGGGCCGTGGGGCCTGCGCGGCGAGGTGGCGTATTTTCCGGAGACGACGCTGCAGTCGATGGGCGCCAACACGACCACGGGCGTTCCCGGCAGGACGTTGGCTGCCGGGGTGGGCGCGGACCGCAAGACAGGCGACTATCGCGTCGCGGCCAACGTCGTGGTGACCAGGCGGCGGCTCGATCTCGACTTGCTCAGCCGAGCGCCGGTGAGGCCCTTTGATTCCGGCGTCGAGTCTACCGATGTGCTGATGGTGGGCTGGGCGGAGCGGTCGTTTGCGCGCGAGACGGGAACCGTGCGTGTGCTGGCCGCCTACAACCCCGACGCCGACAGCCTGTTCATCCGCGCCATCGGCGGGTGGAGCCTGCGCGACGACGTGGCCCTCGAAGTCTCCGGCGGATGGCTGCGCGGCGACGGGCAGGACCTGCTCTCGCGCCTTGCCCAGCGGGACTTCGTCTACGCTCGGCTGAAGGTCCACTTCTGAAGCCCATTCCGGTTCACGCCTTCAACCCCGGGCCGCTCACGGGCGCGGGCAACGTGACGTGGCTGGTTCCAGGCCGCAGGCCGCTGCTCGTGGATGCCGGCACGGGGCGGGACGAGCATGTGTCCGCGCTCGACGAGGCACTGGCCGGTGCACGGCTCACCTCCGTCGTCGTGACGCACAACCACAGCGACCACGCCTCTGGAGCCGTCGTGCTTGCTGGCCGCGACCCGGAGCTGATGTTCGCCAAGCTGGCCTGGCCTGAGCGGGACTCCCGCTACGCGGTGCCGTGGAGTGCCGTGGCTGACGGCGACTGCGTGGAGGCCGGCGATACCGCGCTTGAGGTCATCCACACGCCCGGCCACGCGCCTGACCACGTCTGCCTCTGGCACGAGGAGACCCGGACGCTCTTCTCGGGCGACCTTGTGCTCGCACACACAACCGTCGTCGTACCCGCCAGCGCGCAGGGCGACATGGCCGACTATCTCGCGTCGCTGGAGCGCGTGCTGACCCTGAGGCCGTCGCGACTACTGCCCGCCCACGGCCTGGTAATCGACGAGCCGGAGAAGCTCCTGCGCGCCTACATCCGCCACCGGCGTGCGCGCGAGGGGGAGCTCCTCCAGCGGCTGGCCGAGGGGCCGGTCACGCTCGCGAGCCTTGTGCGTGACATATATCCAGGACTGCCCGAGGCGATCCTGCCGTCGGCCGGCGACGGCCTGCTCGCGCACTTGATCAAGCTGGAGCGCGAGGGCCGTGCTCGCCGCGACGGGGCCACATGGATGCCGGTCTAACTGACCGGCACCTTTCACGCGCCCGCGGAGCGCAGGACGCGCACGACGCCACCGACCGACGCCGCACCGACACTCGCGGTCCAGACGCGCACGGTAGAATGCGGCCCATGGATCAGACCGTCGACTTCATCAACGTGAACCGGGACCGCTACGTCGAGGAACTGAAGCAATACCTCGCGATTCCCAGTGTGAGCGCCCTGCCGCAGCATGCCGGCGACGTGCGCCGCTGCGCCGCGTGGACGGCCGACGCGCTCCGCCGGGCCGGGCTCCAGAACGTGCGCCTGATCGAAACCCCCGGTAACCCGGTGGTGTACGGCGACTGGCTCGGGGCACCCGGGGCACCGACGGTGCTGTTCTACGGCCACTATGACGTGCAGCCCGTGGATCCAATCGAGCTGTGGACATCGCCGCCCTTCGAGGCCACCGTGCGCGACGGCGAGATCTACGCGCGCGGCGCGGCCGACGACAAGGGCCAGGTGTTCATGCACGTCAAGGCCGTCGAGGCGCACCTGACGCAGACGGGCAAGCTCCCGATCAACATCCGCTTTTTCATCGAAGGGGAAGAAGAGGTGGGCAGCGTCCACCTGGATGAGTTCGTGCGCACGCACAAGCAGGACCTGGCGGCGGACGTCGTGGTGATTTCCGACTCGCCCATGTTCGACCGGGGCATTCCGTCTATCTGTTACGGGCTGCGGGGCCTGGCCTACTTCCAGATCGATCTGCGGGGCACCAAGAGCGACCTGCACTCGGGATCGTTCGGCGGTGCGGTGGCCAACCCGGGTTTTGTCCTGGCGCAGGTGCTGACCCAGATGAAGGACCGGAGCGGCCGTATCCGGATTCCAGGTTTCTACGACGACGTCGTGCCGCTCAGCGATGCCGAACGATCCGAGTGGAAGAAGCTCCCGTTCAACGAGACGAAGTACCGCAAGGAGCTCGGGGCACCGAAGCTGTTCGGGGAAACCGGCTTCTCGACGCTTGAGCGTGTGTGGGCCCGGCCAACCTTCGAGGTCAACGGCCTGCTGTCAGGCTTCACGGGCGACGGCGCCAAGACGGTGCTGCCGGCCACGGCGATGGCCAAGGTCAGCATGCGCCTCGTGCCGAACCAGCATCCGGACACGATTGCCCAGCTCTTCGAGGCGTATCTGCGGGATGTCTGTCCCAAGACCGTTGAGTTGACGATCACGCGGATGCACGGCGGCAAGCCGTGGATGACGGAGTTCGACAACAAGTTCGTCCGTGCGGCTGGCCGGGCTATCGAGCGGGGATTCGGCAAGGCGCCCGTGTTCAATCGCGAAGGCGGCTCGATTCCGGTCGTGTCCACGTTTCAGGAGGAGCTCGGAGTGCCGAGCGTGCTCTTCGGCGTGGGCCTGCCGGACGAGAACGCGCACGCGCCGGACGAAAAACTCGACCTCGGGAACTTCCACAACGGCATCATCGCCGCCGCGTACCTCTATTCCGAGCTCGCGACCGTCGAGTAGCGGCGCGGGACCAGGGGTTGGCCGCTACGGGCTGGCCGATGAGCCGCGGCCAGGCGTGGACCTGTCCCACAGCGCCGTCGACGTGACGAGCACGGTGTGCCACTCCTCCTTGGAGAAGCGGCGGCGCATGAGGCGTGTCACCAGCGAGCTGGCCGCCATGGCCGCGACAAACATCGTCAGAAAGGTGAACAGCAACGCGAACGACGCGTCGTAGTTGCCCGTCCAGCGCTGCTGCGCCTCGGTGAACGCGCGGAAGAGGCCTTCGTGCCGCCACGCCCACACGCCAGTCAGGACAGTGGCACCGGCCAGCAGCGCCGCTCGAGCCACGAGCAGCCGTCGGGCTGCCTGCAGGGTCGTCATTGCTACCAGCGTACCGCCTTTGCGGAGTTCCGAGGAGGCACCATCGCTGGGTCCGGCGTGATGGCGACGATCAGTCCGGCAGCTCCACCCGC
This sequence comes from Vicinamibacterales bacterium, assembly GCA_040081715.1. GTDB lineage: Bacteria > Acidobacteriota > Vicinamibacteria > Vicinamibacterales > UBA2999 > CANKJK01. Next base: position 27,662 of record JBEBFY010000023.1, read on the forward strand.
ATGATCTCGGCGTTGCGCGTGTTGGCGAAGAGCAGCACCGTCTTCTTCGTGGTCGGGTCGTAGTTCATCTTCTTCGCATCGAAGTTGCCCGGGCCGTTCGGCATCGGGAACTCCACGATCTCGCCCGTCTTCGGGTTCAGGCGCAGGAGCCGCTCCGACGTGTTGCTCGACGAGTAGATGTAGCCGTTCTTGTCCGGCAACGTGGCGGTGTAGGGCGTCGTGAAGGGCGTCGGCATCTTCCACGTGTTCATCTTGCCCGTGCGCGTGTCCAGCATGTTGATGGCATTGCCGCCGTAGAGGCCGAACCAGAACCGGTCCTGGCTGTCGATGCGGCCCCGGCGCGGGAAGTTATTCACGTCACCCGTGTCGTAATAGGTGATCTCGTCCTTCTCCACGTTCACGCCCATGACCTTGCCGCCCATGAAGTCCGTGCCGTAGGGGTGGCCCTTGGTGTTCACCGAGAAGCCATAGCCGCCCGCGCTGCGGCCCGGTGCGATGTTCTTCGGCTTCCGGAAGTCCCCGTCCATCCTGGCTGTCTTGGTGTCGACGCGGAGGAAGCCGATCCAGACGTGCTTGCCGTCGTAGTCGGTCTCGCCGAAGCCACCGCCGCCACTGCCGCCCTCGACCTTGGTGAGCACCTTGGTCGCCGGCTCGAACCTGTGCAGCGCCGTGCCCGTGCCCTTCCGCAGTGGCAGCCAGATGTTGTCCTGCTTGTCGATGATGATGTCGCGGGCGCCCGCGATGGTCGGGTCTTCGTCCGGGTCGGCCGGCTTGACCGGGTACTCGGTGAAGGTGTTCGTCTTGGGGTCGAGCATCCCGGCGAACCACGCGTTTTCCTCGTTGTACCAGACGCGGCCCTTCGAATCGACCACCGCGTCGTGTGCCACGGCGTCCTTGCGCGGAATCTCCCAGGTTGTGACGATGGCTTTGGTGGCGATGCCCTTCGGCCGCGGCAGCACTTTCAGCTCGTAGGGGAACGACGTCCTGCCACCGCTCAGGTTCGCCGCGGCGATAAGGGAAGCCATGTCCGTCTTGGAGACGCGGCCGAACCAGGCCGTCTGCTGCTCGAGACCCTTCAGCCGCTCCTTCTCCTTCAGCGTGGCCTTGGCGCGGCCCGTGCCGGATGGCACGGCGCTGCCGTCCTCGAAGTAGCGGGTCATGCGCGTGATCACCGGAACGAGCTGCTCGGCGGTGTGCTTGCCCTTCAGGATCCGTTCCACTGAGTGACAGTAGGTGCAGCTCAGGCCGTTCTGGATGAACCCCCGTTTCAGCTCGTCGGAGCCAGGCATGCTGAGCGTCCACTCACGGGACGAGAGCTGCTTCGTGAGGTCGGCCGTCCTGACCAGGGCGAGATCCTGCGTTGTGGTCTTGCCGGCCGCCAGCGTCACCTTGCCGGGGTCCGTCAGGTCATAACCGGTGGCCCGCATCGTCAGCGTGTATTCACCCGGCTCAAGGTGCGTTCGCGGGAAGGCGAACTGCCCCTTGGCGTCGCTGGTGACGCTCACGTAGAAGGGCGCACCCGTGCGACGGGCGCTCACCACCACGCCTTCCATCGCGCCTTCCTCGCTTGACCGGACCGTGCCGGTGAGCGCCGTCGGTGCATCGGCGGCTGAGAGAATAGTCTGGCGGGGGCCCAGTACGGCGATCGACAGGGCCAGTGCGGCCAGGGTGAGGGGCAGGGTTACACGCATGCGTCTCTCCAGGGCGGGTCGAACCCGCATTCTCGTATCTCCCAGGTGACACCACTGATCCGGGGGGCGGACAGGCAGCGGGAGGTGAGCCGGAGTCTCACACAGCCCACGCCGTGGCTGCAAGATCCGGAATGCCGTTACGCCCGCCCTCTGAGAACGTAGCGGTTCGGGCCGAGGGCGTCGCGGGTTGGCCGGGAATCACGGTCCAGACCCAGCATGTTGTCGATCATGTCCTGCGTGAAGACGGGGTCGCCGATGTGCCAGGAGTGCTCACGCTTGCCGATGATGGGCTGGTTTCTCGGGATCGTCTCGTAGTACCCGCTGCAGTCCACGTTGGTCGCGTGGGGCGGAGCGGAATCCGGCAGGCCGACCCGACCGGCCCGTGGCGCCACGCCCGCCCGCTTCACGTTCGAGAGGCCCAGCACGGTGTCGTGGCGGCTCGAATAGCAGGTGAGGCGCGTGCAGTTTCGGTACAGCCCATTGGTCCTGGGATCCTCGGCCCTGAGCGACCGTGCGGAGATGTCCGGCGCGATGAGCATCACCTGGCTCATCCGCCAGGTCTGGCCGGTGAGGTCGTCAGCGTCGTCCGCGGCGGTGAACCCTTCCCGCGTGACGTAGGCGCCCATCGAGTGGGCGAGCAGGTGGATGTGGACCGTGCACCCAGGCTCCTGGAGCGAGGCCAGCAGCATGATGCCGTCGGCCACGAGCTGGATCGCGCTCCGGTTGGCGTCGGCCAGATCCTCCAGATAGAAGGCCGCCTTGTCGCCGGCGGGCCAGTCGAAGCTCGCCACGACGCCCGGGAAGCCGGCGGCCGCAAGGTCATCGCGCAGACGGCGATGCCGTTGCATCACGATGTCCTGCGGGTTGTTGTACCCGTGGACGAACACGAGGACGTGACTTTCGCGCTTCGATCCGGCTGTGCGGGCCGCGGCCTGTACCTGCTTCGCCCAGGCCGCTCGCGTGACCACCTGGGATCCCCCGGGACGAGGGGCGGCATCGCCGTTGATGGCGAGATACGTGGACGGCGCCGGTTCACTGCCGAAGGAACGGCCCTTGACGTTCCGCGCGCAGATGACGAAGTCGCTCATGCCGCGGAGCATCCAGCGCCCGCCCATGACGTGTCAAGGACGGGCGCGGACGCGGCGCAACTCAGGCTGCCCTACGCACCGGGCTTCGGCCCCGGCGTTGCCGGGCTCCCCTTGTCGAAGACGACCCGCCAGACGCCAGGCGCTTCCAGGCGCCAGATCGAGTTGAACCGGGCGGTCACCTGGCCGGCCGGATTGAGCACAGGCCCGGTGCTCAGTGCGAGCGAGCCGGACTCCAGCACCTCAACCTGATCGGGGTCCCACGAGAAGGGCGGTGTTGGCCCGGTGAAATACGCCGCCCAGGCCTCGGTGACTGCCTTCTTGCCTCGGAGCGGTCTGGTTCCGTCAAAGAACACCGCTTCCTCTGACAGGAGCGCGGAGAAGGCTGCCAGGTTGCGATCGGCCATGGTCCTGGCGAAGGCACGTTCGGCCTTGAAGACCTGTTCCTGCGGGGAGGGGGATGCGGGTGACTTGGGCATAGATCCACAGGAGACGAGCACCGGCAGTGCAGCAGCCAACACGGCTCGCGCGGGCCACGTCATGGACGACCCTTCTTCCGGGGCTGTGGGGTTCGCACCGTCGGACGGTAGAAGAATAATCCGGTTGCCGCCAGCGTGGCGAAGCACGCGCCAGCGGTAAACGTGGCCGGCGCGCCGAAGGCGTCCCAGAGCGACCCGGCGATGAGGCTTGCCAGCAGCAGCGCAACGCCACTCGCCAGATTGAAGAAGCCGAAGGCGGTGCCGCGCATGTCCTGGGGAGCCGCATCGGCGACCAGCTTCGAGAGCAGGCCCTGCGTCAGCGCCATGTGCAGTCCCCAGAATGCCGCACCCGCGAACGCCGCCGCAGGCGTGCGGGCAAGTGCCAGCACCGTGTCTGCAGCCACGAGCATCGCGAGCCCGGTCACCAGCAGCACACGCCCCGGCACACGATCCGACGCCGCGCCGGCCGGGTAGGCACACGCGGCATAGACCAGGTTCATGACGATCATGATCGCCGGGACATAGCCGACGGCCAGGCCAACGTCCCGTGCCCGGAGAATCAGGAACGCCTCGCTGAAGCGCGCGAGCGTGAAGATCGCTCCGAGCGCGACGACCAGCCAGTAGCGCAACGGCAGGCGGGTGAGAGCGGCCATTGTCAGGGACGGCCTGGCTCCCTGGGCGTGTCCGGCGGGTTCTGGTTCGCGCACCGCCACGACCAGCAGCAGGACGGCGAGGAAGGCCGGCACGACCCCGACCCACATCACTGCCGTGATGTTGCCCGCGAACCAGACCATGAAGGCCACCGCCAGCAGTGGTCCGAGAAAGGCGCCGGCCGAATCAAGCGCCTGACGCAGGCCGAAGGCCGCGCCGCGATTCTCCGGCACAAGATCGGCAATCAGTGCATCGCGTGGCGCCCCCCGGATCCCCTTGCCGATGCGATCAACAAGGCGCGCCCCGAACACCCATCCGACCGTTGTGGCGAGCGGAAACACTGGTTTGGTGATGGCCGCCAGCGCGTAGCCGAGCACGATCAGCGCCTTGCGCTTCCGGACGTGGTCGCTGAGGGCGCCCGAGAACACCTTGGTGACCGCGGCCGTCGCCTCGGCCACTCCTTCGAGCATGCCGATGGTCGTCATCGATGCGCCAAGCACCGTGGCCATGAACATCGGCAACAGGCTGTGGATGAGTTCAGAGGACATGTCCATGAACATCGAGACAAGTCCGAGGGCCCAGATGCTTCCAGGAAGACGACGATAGACGGCCATGACCGAGGCCGGCTGGTCAAGGTCGCGTGGTTTCGATGTCGCCATGAGCCGCGGTCAGTTGGCGGAACGGATCTCGAACGGGAAGTCGCCGCCATCGTGCGCCGGACGAGACACGCCCAATACGGTACCTCGGGGCGTCCCGTACATGACGAGGGCGGGGGAGCCTGGAAGCTCCCCCGCCCGTGAAGTGCCCGGCTTCCTAGAACTCGACCTGTGCGCCGAACTTGAAGAGCCGGCCACCCAGCAGCACCGACGGCTGCAGGAAGTTCGGGCCGAAGGTGGTGTTGTTGGCCTGTGAGGGCCGCGTGTTGGTCAGGTTGTAGATCTCGAAGATTCCCTGGATGCGGGACTTCATGACCTTCAGCGTGCGCGTGAACCGCGTGTCGATCTGGTTCAGCCGCTCGTCGAAGCGTTGCCCGGTCGGAATCGCAGCAATGTTCGTCGTGGCGTTGCATGCGCCGGTCGGGGCGCAGAGCGACAGGTTCCGGCCAAGCGACGCCAGGACTTCGGCGTTGGTGGCCACGTAGGTCGCCGTGATGCCGGTGCCCGGCAGGTGCTTGTAGGCCGCACTGGCCGAGATACCCCATGGCAGCGGGTACACCGCCTGCAGCTTGATCTGCGAACCGGACCCGTTCCACCAGCTCGCCTGCTGGTGGCAGTACTCCTCGGACCGCGGCTGGGCCTGTGACGCCGCCAGGTTCGGGTAGCTGTTCAGGTAGCAGTCGTCGAGCGTCTGCCGCCCGATGCTGACGCCGCCGTTCAGCAGGCCCTTGTCCTTGAAGCGCCAGTTGAAGCCGATGTCGACGCCGTTGTAGACGTCCTTCTTCCGGCCCTTGGCGCCGTACAGCTTGTTCATCTCCTCGACCGTCATCAGCACCGTCCGGACCGAGCTGCGCTTGTCCGGGTTCACGTCGTAGAGGTTGTTGAGCGTGACGCCCGCGCGGTCGCCCAGCCGCGGGTCATTCGGCAGGGTGAGGCTGAAGCGCGTGTAGTCGTTCGGGCCCTGGAGGATGTTGACCTGCTGCTGCTGGTTCCGCCAGTCGGTGTTGAAGTAGCCAACCATGATCCCCAGGCCCTTGCGGACCTCGTGCTGCATCGTCACGTTCCACTGGTAGTTGTACTCACGGGCGTCCCACCCGAGGCGGGCGCTCGGGTCCCAGGTGATGTTGGCGACGGGCTGGCCGAAGGCCAGGTTGCTCACCTGGCCGCACTCGCCGTTGGCGAGCAGGTTGGTCAGCACGCAGTCGGAGACGAAGTCGCCGTTGGCGTCGTTCCACGTCCGGTTGACCGAGGTGACCACCGCATTGGCGGGTGAGATTGCGTTCAGGATGCCGCCGCCCATGCCGATCGGGTACTTGCCCCACGACGCCTTCAGTGCCGTCTGGCCGTTGCCACGGAGGTCATAGGCCGCGCCGAACCGGGTCGTGATGCTCTTCAGGTTCGGGTAGTCGTTGATCGCGGCGACCGACCGGGCCGGCAGGAAGGGACCGGCAGGAATGTCACCCGCCAGGGTGAAGCCTCGGAAGCCATCGAACCGGCCGCCAGCGTTGATGGTCAGCCGGTTGAGGCTCCACTGCTCCTGCACGAAGATGCCCGTGCCGCGCAGTCGCGCGTCGCTCCGGAAGGGCCCGGCGCCCTGCGTAATGCGGTTCGGCACGCCGTTCAGGAACGTGTACGTGATGCCCGTGGGGTGGTTGCCGCGCGTGTTGAACACGCCCTGCTGGGTCTGCAGACCCGCCTTGAAGGAGTGCGAACCCGTGACGTAGGACATCGTGAGCTTCTCGTTCACGTTGTTCTGGAACTGCGGATCGTTGAGGTCGGTCTGTGTGGAGATGCCGAGACCGCCCCACGTGTAGCCACGGACCGAGTCAACGACCTGGGTGGCCCCCGGCGCGTTCGGCCCGCCCTGGCTCGTGAACGATACGGCCTGACGCAGGTAGGAGAACCCGGCCTGGATGAGGAGCTTGTTCGTGGCCGGGAAGCTCCAGCCCACCTGAACCAGGTCCTGCGGGTGGTATTCGTAGCTCACGATGGATTCCGGCGCGGTCGTGGAGCCGATGCCCATCCAGCAGGCGCACGCGTGCTGGTTGTTCTCGGAGAAGGTGAACTTGTTCTTTGCCGAGGCCTGCCACGTGAGCCGGACGCCGATGTCGCGATAGTCCTGGTCGCTCACGGCAGGCCGGCTGAGATCCGCCTCGTAGCGGTACCAGACCTGCGACTTGTTGTAGTAGTTGTTCGCGGCAAACGACTCATTCCCCCACCACCGGTTCGCGCTGTAGAACCACAGCTTGTCCTTGGCGATGGGGCCGCCCACGCCGACGCCGTAGTCGTACACCTTCTTCATCGTCTTGTTCTCGGGCTGGCTGCGCCGGGCCACGAGCTGCTGGGGAACCTTGCCGCTGGCGAACTTGTCATTCGTATAGCTCAGTACGCCCTGCGCGTTGAAGGTGTTGCCGCCGTCGCGCGGGATCATGTTGACGTTGGCGCCGCCGGTGTCGCTCTCGGCGCTGTTGCCGCCGGTATCGACCACGGTTTCCTGGACGCCGATGGTGTTGAACTTGTAGATGCGCTGCTGGCCGCCGGCCCCGCCGAAGAACACGTTCGTGCTCATGCCGTCGTAGTTGGTGCGGCCGTCGTCGCCACGGCTGCCGTGCAGGCTGATGCCGGTGGACAGTTCACCGCGGTCGCCGCCCACGTCGTTGCGCGTGCCGGTGGAGTTGGTGGCGCCAAGCGTCAGCGAGACCAGGGCCGTGACATCCTTGAGGCCGGAGGGCAGCTGGTCCAGCACGTCGGCCTTCAGCACCTGCTGCGTGCGCACGTTCTGAATGTCGACCGTCGGGCTCGCACCCGTCACGGTGACGGTTTCTTCGAGGCCGCCGACCTTCATCTCGGCGTTAGCCGTGCCGGTGAACCCGGCCGAAATCTCCATCCCCTCGCGCTTGAAGGTGTTAAAGCCGGGCAGGGTGAACGTCACCGAGTAGACGCCTGGCCGCAGGTCGGTCACATTGAACCGGCCCTGGCCGTCCGTGACGGCGATGCGGACCTTCTCGATCAGGGCCGGGCTGGCCACCTCCACGGTGACACCCGGGAGCACCGCTCCTGTCGTATCCCGAGCAGTACCGGCAATGCCGGCCGTCGTCTGCGCCGAGGCGGCCTGCGCCGCCAGCAGCCCCACAAAGATCAACGCCGCGAGTCTCTTCAGTGCCATCCACTTCCTCCCCAGAAAAGGCCGGTCCGAACCGGCCAATGCAATCGGTGCATCAGCCTAGACCCATGGAGAGGGGGACGCAACAGGAATCCGGCCCGTCGGGTCTGGGGTCGGACGGCCGCGGAACTGGGGAACTGAGGCGGAAACGGGAGGGGATGGAAGGCGGAGGGAATTGAAGCGCAGGGGGGCCGGGGAGGGCGCTGGGCCCTCCCCGGGTGGTCGTGCGGTGGTCTAGAAGTCGATCTGCGTGCCGAACTTGAAGAGGCGTCCGCCCAACAGCGCGCCAGGCGTCTGCCAGCCCTGCGGGGTGCCGGGCGCCGTGTACGTCGTGTTGTTGCCCTGCGACGGCCGGGAATTGAACACGTTGTAGAGCTCGGCAATCGCCTGCACCCGCGCCTTCCCGAACTTGAATGTCCGGGCCAGGCGCGTATCAACCTGATTCAAACGGTCGTCATACGCCGATGACGCCAATGCGGTGGAACCCGCATTGGGCGAGGGCAGCAGCTGGTAGTTGGCCGGGCCGCTGAGGGCGCGTCCCAGCGTCGTCGGGGGCACGAGCACGCTGTTGGCCAGTGCGGTGACCGGCACGCCCGGCAGGTTCTTGTACGAGCCGGACACCGAGAAACCGTACGCCAGCGGGTACACGAACTGGATCTTGGCTTGGGAGCCCACGCCGTTCCACCAGGCCGGCGTTACGTCGCAAAAGCCGGCCGAGCGCGGCGTCAGATCTGCCCCGCCGCCGGACGTGGAGGGTTTCGACGAACCAATCTGGGCCACGTTCGGCAGGTCGTTCTGCCAGCACTGGTCCACGATGGTCCGGCCGACCGTGAGGCCACCGGCAATCAAGCCGCCATTGCCCATCCGGAAGTCCAGGCCGAAATCGACCCCGTTGAATGTCTCGATTGGCTCGCCGTTGGCGCCGGCGATGTCGCTGATCCGCATGCGGACGTCCGACACCGGGCGCCCGAACGCGGAGGCCTTGACGTCATAGAGGCCGCAGATCTGCTTGCCGCTCACGCTGCCGAGCCGGGCATCGGTCGGCGCCTGGATGCAGTAGCTGTCGAAGTCCGCTCGGCTCACCGCCGTATTGACCATCGCCTGCTTGTTCTTCCAGTCGTTTCGGTTGTAGGCAACGGTCAGGCCCAGCTTCGGCATGAGCTGGTGCTGGAGGGCCACGGACGTCTGGTAGCTGTACTCACGCACGCCCCAGCCGGTGGCCGCCTTCGGATCCCACGAGCTGGTCGGCCGGACCTGGCCGAAGTTCGGATCCAGCAGGCCACCGCACTCCCCATTGGTCCCGAACGCGCCGAACAGGTTGGTGAGGTCGCAGTCCGGGACGTTGTTGCCGTTGAAGTCGAACCACGGCCGGAGCGCACTCTGCACCGTGACGTTGGACGGCGAGAGGGACTTCGCCTCCCCGCCGCCCATGCCGGCCAGGTACCGGCCGAAGCCACCCTTGATGGCCGTCTTGCCGTTGCCGAACAGGTCGTAGGCCACGCCGACCCGGCCGGTCACGTCCTTGTAGTTCGGCAGGTTCTTGGCTTCGGGGAACGACTGTTCGGGCTTGAAGCGGCCGGCGCGCACGGTGATGGCCGGTGCGAAGGCGTTGAAGAAGTCGAGCCGTCCGCCCAGATTCAGGGTCAGTCGCTTGATCGTCCACTGGTCCTGCGCAAAGATGCCCTGGCTCCGGACGCGCACCTCGTTGTCGAAGGGACCGGCGTACTGCTGGAGCAGGATCAGGCCCGGCGTCGGCGTGACGTTGAGCAGCCTGTTGGTGCCGCTGGGGTATGCGTCACCGTGCGTGTCGTACCAGCCCTGTAGCGTCTGCAGCCCCACCTTGACCTGGTGCGATCCGGTCACGTACGACATCGACGCCTTCTGCGTGTAGTTATCCCCTCGGTGCGGGTAGTCGTCGTAGCCGGAGGTGCTGCCGCCGGGCAGCGCGCCAAACCCGAAGCCCGTCGCGCCGTCGAAGGTGAAGCCGCCCGGGGCCGGTGCGGCCTCGTTGGTCCACGTGACGGCCTGCTTCAGGAAGGAAGCCGTGGCCTGGAACAGCAGCGAGTTGGTCTTGGCGTAGCTCCAACTGGTCTGTGACAGGTACATCCCGGGGCTGTTCTTGTAGTTCCAGCCGTACCCAAAGCTGATGGCCGCCTCCGGCGCCAGCGGCGAACCGAGGCTGATGGTCAGCCAGCAGTTGCAGCCGGCCTCGTAGTCGAGGTTGGTCGTAACCTTCTGCTTGGACGTGGCCTGCCACGTGAAGCGGCCGTTGATGTTCCGGTACCACGTGTCACCGTAGGCCGGCTTGTCCTTGTCCGGGACGAACTTGTATGGGTCGGTCGACTTGTTGAAGAAGGCCCAGGGCCCCGTGCCGTACTGCTTGCCGCCCCAGTACCGGTTGGCGTTGAAGAACCAGAGCCGGTCCTTCTTGATCGGGCCGCCGATGCCGAGACCGTAGTCGAACACCTTCTTCACCGTGCTCGCCTGCGCCGGCGCGCCCCGCTTGACGGCCGAGTCTGGCACCTGGCCCGACGCGAAGTTCTCGTTCGTATAGTTGGCCAAGCCGATGAACTTGAACTCGTTGCCGCCGTCGCGGGGAATCATGTTGACGTTGGCGCCGCCGGTCTCGCTCTCGGCGTTGGCGCCGCCCGTGTCGATGACCGTTTCCTGCACGCCGACCGTATTGAACTTCCAGATCCGCTGCTGGCCGCCGCCAGAGGAGTAGAACACGTTCGTGTTCATGCCGTCGTAATTGATCTTGCCGTCGTCGCCACGTCCCCCGTGGATGGCGATGCCGGTATTGGCGTCGCCCTGCGCGCCGCCCACGTCGTTGCGGCCCTGCGTCGTGGAGGTGGCGCCGAGGGTCAGCGAGGCGAACTGTTCGATGCCGCGCTGGCCGGCCGGCAATGCCAGAAGCGTGTCCTGCTTGAGTACCTGCTGCGTGCGGGTGTTCTGGATGTCTACCACCGGTGACGCGCCGGTCACCGTGATGGTTTCTTCCACCCCGCCGACCTTGAGGTCGGCGTTGGCCGTGGCCGTGAAGCCGGCCGACAGTTCCAAGCCTTCGCGCTTGGAAACGCCGAAGCCGGTCAACGTGAAGGTGATGGTGTAGGTGCCGGGCCGCAGGTCGCTGATGTTGTAGCGGCCGTTTCCGTCAGTGACGGCCGTGCGGACTTTCTCAATCAGCGCGGGGCTTGAGGCTTCCACTGTGACACCTGGAAGGACGGCCCCGGTGGTGTCCTTCACCAGACCGGTGATGCCAGCGGCTGTCTGGGCGAGTGCGAACGAACTGGAAACGAGAAGTAACCCGAGGGTGGTGCCGAGCAATCTGCGGGTGATCACGTGAGGAGCCTCCTGGCGGTTGTCACCCGCCAAACCACGAGAACCGGGCCGAGGTAGTGGCGGGAGATTAACGCTGTTCATCGGCCGGTGCAATCGAAATCACGCAGCTCGGTCAGGGGCTGCACGGCCCCTGCGGGAGTGGACGAGTTGTGGGCTAGGGGGGAGACAGGGCGAAGTCCGCGAACCAGACGTGCGCACCCCAGGCGATGGTCAGTCGCCCCCCGTCGCCGAGCACCTCCAGTCGGGGCTCAAGGCCGGCATCCGCGGCCGCTGTCTCCTCATGGCGCAGCGGGATTTCGGCGACCAGCGCTTCAGCGTCGAACTGCGTGCCCCAGACGTCGGTCTGACCGGTGACGGCCAGGCGCCACCCGGCTGGCGAGCGGCGGAGCCAGAGGCCATAGAGCCCCGGGAATCCGGGTGCCGCGTTGCCCGGCTTCAGCGCGACGGTGCCGAAGCGCAGGGTCTTCGACGTCCGCAATTTCATGATGCCGTGTTCGGTGAAGCGGATGACGGCGTTCTGGGCGGTCTTCGCGATGGAGGCAAACGCGGGGTCCGCAGCTGGCACCTTCGAGAACTCCAGCGTGACGTCCGGGTGGCCCTCGAGCGCGGCCGTGAAGCGATCCACGCGGTCCCCATCCACGGCGTCGAGGCTGCCGGTGCCGCGCTTGCGAGGCGGCGGCCCGCCGAGCGGCTGGCCGTAGCTGATGTAGCCGAGCATCATCTCGTCGGCCGCGCGGGGCCCGAACACCACGGGCTGCGCCGCGTCGAAGCCCTTCTTCCCGCCCCGCGCCGGGCTGTTGTCGTAACGGTAGGTGACTTCCACCCGTGTCCCCGCCGGCACGACCTTCGGCGTGCGGTAGGTGTAGACCTCCTCCCACCGGTAGTCGTACTGCGGGACGTCGAGCAGCACTTCGCTCGTGCCGTTCGGGTAGAACGCGCGGTAGGTGGCGGCGGCGGTGCGCGAGTGGCCGTGCGGCCAGAGCGCGAGAATGGTGGTCTCACGGTCGAAGGTTTTCGCGGCGCCGACCTTCCAGTTCGCGTGGCCCGGGGGTACCTCGAAGTTGGTGTTGCCGGCGGCGTTGAAGCGCACTCGATGCGTCGGCGACACCTTGCTGAAGGTCAGCCCGATGCGCGAGGCGTCCACGACGGCGGTGCCGCTGCCCTTCGGCTTGAAGTAGTGCATGTCGAGGCGCACGCCGGCGCCGCGCGGGGCAAAGTAGGCGAAGCCGTCCGGCAGCAGGCGCGGCTCCGAGCCAGGGGCCGCGCATCCGAGCGAGGTCTCGCGGTCCACGCCGGGCGGCCGTGGCGCGTTGGCCGGGAACACCAGCGCGCCGCACATGTGGTGCACGGCCTTGCTGCCGCCCAGGAACTCCACGCCTTGAATCCAGAAGTCGCGGGGCATCTGGCCCACCTCGAAGGTCACCATGTCCTCGGACGCGCCGTCGGCCAGCGAGTGCGCCTCCCCTTTGACGTCGAGGTTCGGCTCTCCCATGGCCCATCCCTCGGCATGCGCGGGCGCGGGCCCGTCCGGCAGCGTGGCGGGTCTCGTGCCGGCCTGGGCACCGCCCCGCTCCCACGCTACCAGGGTGGCGATCTGAGCTGCCGTCAATCCGCGCTCGTTGAGGAACACGCCCTTGGTCGCCGGACTGGCCAGCCACGGCGGCATCTGGCGCGACTCCACAGCCGTGGCGATTGCCTTGGCCCAGGGACGCACCTCGTCGTAGGTGGTCAGGGGCATGGGCGCGACCAGCCCACCGAAGCTGGCGCCTTGCTTCTGGTGGCACGTCTGGCAGTTCGCCTGGAGGACGGGCAGGACGTCGCGGTAGAAGGTTGGCGCCGCGCCTGTGGAAGTGGGCGCGGGCGGTTTGGCCGGCTGCGCCTGGGAGCCGGCCACAGCGGCCGTCATCGCAAGGAACAACGCGGGGGTCAGCCGGCGCACGCTTTCCTTATAGCCCACGTTGCGTCGGTTAGCCGAGCTTGATGACGACGAAGCTCAGGTCGTCAACCGGCGGGGCGAACGTGAGGATGTCCTCCCGGAGCGAGTCGTAGATGCCTCGAGCGGGTTGATCCTTCGCGCGCCGGAGTGCGGCTTCCACGAAGCCAGGAAAATACGGCTCGTCGCCGCGGCGGTGCTCCGAGATCCCGTCCGTGAAGATCAGCAGGATGTCGCCAGCGCCCATGAGCCTCCACTCGTTGAGCTGGTAGCGCTCCTTGAAGCCGAGGCCGGCGTCGGGCGTAGTGCTGCGGTCGATCGTGTCCCACGACGGCATCATGCCGAGCGGTGGAAACGAGACGGAGCTCTCCTGCGCCACGTCCACCAACCGGTCCTGGACGCGCGAGAACACCACGGGCGTGGGCTGGCCCGCCGAGAGAAACCGGAAGGTCGCGTCCTCGGAGATCTCGCCGTAGATGAGCGACACGTACTTGTGGGCGCCTGACGACTGAAAGAAGCGCGTGTTGAGGTTCTCGAAGAGGCGCTTCGTGATGTGCCCGAACATGTCCAGTTCGTAGAGCGCACCTACCAGAAACGCCTGGTGCAGCATGGCCGCGAGCACGGCGTCGGTGACGCGGTGTCCGGCGACATCGATGAGCGCCACACCGGCCTTCCGTGCACAGTCCCGGAGGTGTTCCACGACCTCGGTACGGCCGCTTTCCGCGGCCTGCCGTTCGCGGGCCTGCAGGTCGAACCGGCGCTTGAAGTCCACGTAGATCAGGTGGTCGCCACCGACCGACCCGTTGAGCGGCATGCACCCGCCGAACATCTCGATGCCCTTCAGGCGTGGCACATCGCCCGAGCGGGGCACCAGGTACTTTGCGATGTCCTGGAAGTTCTTCAGCTCGCTGCGGAGCTGTGCGAGCGTGGCGTCGTCGTCCTGCGGGGTTGTCATGGTGGCGTGTGATGGATTATCCCGCGACGGCGTTCCAATCGTGAGACTCAGCGCCGTTCGATCCCGAAGGTGAGGCGCATGAAGCGCCAGAAGGGCGACTGCTCTTCGGCGCGCAACTGCGGGGAGCTGCCGCCGATCCGTGCAATGCGCGCATGCACGGCCTGTTGCGCCTCGGCGGTCCGCCCAGCCATCGCCAGGGCAAACATCTGCAACCCGAATACCTGGGAACCGGCTCCTTGCAGGGTCGCGGCGCGGGCAAAGGCAGTCGCGGCGTCGTCGTACCGTCGGTCCGCCAGAAACCGGATACCGAGGTGGTACTGCGCGACAGGCGTCGCCCGGACCTCCGGGGTCACCGCGTCGACGACACGGCCGGCATCGCCATTCGACCCGAGCAGCCACTCGATCGGCGTCCGCAGGTCGGTCTGGGTCAGCAGGTCGTGCACGTCCTCGATCGACGAGCGTCCGAATGAGTAGGCGTTGATGCGGGCCTGTACGTCGAAGTACGGGAGTGACGCATCGATGTAGCGCCGCGGCCAGAGCCGCGCGATGAGGGCGCTCCGCTGAAAGCGCCCGCGCGCGGCCGACACATCGAAGAGCGCGTTGATGAGATGGTCACCATCGGCCGCGCTCCGCCTGGCGACGCGTTTCGGGAAATCGTCCACGACCGGGTCCGTACCCGCCGCAATCTGCGCCAGGAACTCGGCATCCCCGATGAACAGCGCGCCGAGCTGTTCGGGCCGCTCGAGGCCAAGGCGGGACAGCTCGTCCAGCGCCGCGGGATCGCGCCACTGCCGGGCGAAGTGCTCGTCGGAAACCGGCCCGCGGAGCCCCTGCGTGCCCACGAGCATCAGCTCGGAGCCGATGCCGTGCCACAGGGAGCAGTCCACGAAGGCCTGGCAGAACGCGCCGACGATCGACTGCGTGGCGCGGTCGGACAGGGCGTGGATGGGCAGCCAGTAGGCCACGACACCGCCCTCGTTCAGATGCTCCCGGAGCAGGCGGAAGTACTCGAGTGTGTACAGGTTGACGACGCCCGCGCTGGCCGGCGGGGGCGGCTCGGATGTGATCAGGTCGTAGCGTTCCTTCGTCGTCTGGAGGAAGAACCGCCCGTCCTCGACGTGGACGCGCACGCGGGGATCCTGCAACGGGTCCGCGCCGGCGTGGACGAACCGGCTCATGTCGAGCACGTCCTTCGAGATATCCACGACGTCGATCGACGCGAGCGTCCGCGACTCGGTCAGAGCCTGAGCGGTGTTGCCGACGCCGTAGGCAATCAGGAGCGCACGGCGCGGCCCCGGATGTACCGCCAGCGGCCAGTAGACGTACTCCTTCATGTAGCGGCGAGACTCCCATTCCGTATCCGCCATCGGCACGGCGTTATTCCACAGCACATGGAACAGCGGCCGGCCGAGGAATGGCACGCGGAAGTAGGTCACGGTGTCCGTGGTGCCCTCCCGCACCGCCGCGATCTCGGGCGAGCCGCTGCCAAGCGGCGCGCGTGGGCCCCACTGGGCCGAGAGCCGTTTGAGCGGCACCTGCAACAGGACGTCCCGCATGGTCCCGAAGGGGAACGCCGCCAGCGCGGCGACGGCCAGCGTGCCGCAGACGTACCCGGACGGCCTGGCGGCCGGCGTCGCGAAGAGCAGAAGTGCGCCGACCGCGGCGTAGACGAGCGCGACGGCGAAGAGCGAGCGCTCCATCCCCAGCAACGGCAGCAGGAGAAATCCTGCGGCGAGCGATCCCAGAGCCCCGCCGAGAGTATTGATGCAGACGACCCAGCCGGTTGTTGTAGAGGCTTGCTGGTAGCGCTCCTTGAGCGCCGAGGCTGTGAATGTGAACAGGACCCCCGAGAGCGTCGAGACCGGCAGCATCAAGGGAATGGCCAGACGGGCGATCTCGAGGGGCGCCGTGACCAGAGCCGCGTCCAGGCGCGCGCCCATGAGCCCCAGACCGTAGTACGACGCGCTGACGAGCAGAGCCGAGAGGAAGGCGAGGCTGGCTGTGCGGCTGACGGCTGCCGGCGCCCGCCTCAGCCACGCGGCGCCGAGGATGCCGCCGCAGGCGATGCCTGCGAGGACGACCGCGAGCATGATGGCGAACGCCTCGGAGTGCCCGTGGACCACCATCAGGAGCACCCGGAACCACAGGACTTCGAGCGCCAGCAGGCAGAAGCCGGAGATGCCGGCGACGGTCAGCCACGGCCATGCCGGTCCCCAGGTGCCGGGCTTGCGCGCCGGCGGCCGTGCGCTCGTGGCGCGGGCGCGCGCCGGTTCCGGATCCGGCTGCAGTCCGCCCAGGCTCGCAACAGCGACCGCCAGCACGAGATTCACCGTGGCGGCTCCGAGCGCCGTGCCGCGTACGCCGAGGCGGGCGACGAGCAGGAATTCCGTGGCCAACACGCCGGCCACGGCCCCCAGGGTGTTCCACCCGTACAGACGCCCGAGCACCACGCCGAAGCTGGGGTGCGACGCCGACAGGGCACGCGTGAAGAAGGGGAGCGTCATGCCCATGGCCGCCGACGGGATCATGAGCAACCCGAAGGCCGTGGCGACGCGGGTCGCATTCAGCAGCAGCGGAAGCTCGAGCAGCGGGCCAAACGCCGGAGCCAGTGCTACGCCCGCGTGCGGCAGCGCGTAGACGAGCAGCGCACCTGACACGCCGACGATGACCTCCAGGCCGGCATAGGCCCGCAGCGGCCGGCCGGGCCGATCGCCGATGCGGGCTGCGATGAGGTTGCCGATCGCCGACCCGGCCATGAAGCTCGACAAGACGAGGCTCGACGCCCAGACGCTGTTGCCGAAGGCCAGGCCTGCCTGCCGGAACCAGAGCGTTTCGAAGACGAGCGCCGAAAGGCCCGACGCGAAGAACACGAGGTGCAGCAGGATGACCATGCCGGATGGGGAGTATGAACCAACCCGCGCATCTGGGCTCGCGGGCCCGCCGAGGCCGCGCACAAGAACGGTCGTGCTGCCAGGAAAATCACCAGCTCCGGCTTCCCGTGTCTCGGCTACGATGTGGGCGCTAACAGGCGGTCGTGTGGCTTTCGTTCATTGAGGGAGGTACTTGATGGCACAGGAAAGACGATGGGGATGGGTCCTCGTAACGGCGTTGTTGCTGGTGCCGCAGCTGAGTGCAGCCCAGACGACCGGCGGCATCGCCGGAACGGTCAAGGACACATCTGGCGCCGTGCTGCCGGGCGTGACCGTGGAAGCAGCCAGTCCGGCCCTGATCGAGAAGGTGCGCACCGTGGTCACTGACGGCCAGGGTAACTACAAGATCACGGATCTCCGGCCCGGCCCGTACACGGTGACATTCACGCTCACCGGGTTCGCTCCGTTCAAGCGCGAGGGAATCGTCCTCACGTCCGGTTTCACGGCCGCCGCGAACGCCGAGATGAAAGTGGGCGGCCTCGAGGAAACCGTGACGGTGAGCGGCGCCAGCCCGATCGTCGATATTCAGAATACACGGACGCAGCAGGTCATGAAGTCCGAGACGCTGAACTCGTTGCCGGGCACCCGCAGCGTTGCGGCGATGGCGTCGCTGACGCTCGGCGCGATCCCGTCGAGTGCCGGGCGTAACGACGTCGGTGGTGACAAAGGGGAGCTCAGCTCTGGCATTCTGCTGCATGGCAGTCGGGGTGACGACGGCCGGCTCAACTACGACGGCATGAACACCAACGTGTTCTTTGGCAACGGCGGGGGCCAGCAGCGTGTGTTCGTCTTCAACAGCGTCTCGATTGAGGAAGTCGTTATCGACACCGGCACGAGCTCCGCGGAGACGGAGACGGGCGGCGCCAACATGAACATCGTCCCGAAGGACGGCGGCAACAACCTGTCTGTCTACGGCACGGCCAATTTCACCAATTCCAGCCTCTCGGCCAAGGCAATCCCTGACGCGCTGGCAAAACGTGGCGTGCAACCGACGGCCTCCGTGAAGCACATCTGGGACTACGGCGTCGGCGTCGGCGGCCCGATCAGGCAGGACAAGATCTGATTCTACACGGCCAACCGCTGGTGGGGCGCGCAGAACAACGCGCCGGGCGCCTACTTCAACAAGTCGAGCGTCTGGTACAGGTACGAGCCCGACCTGAGTCGGCCCGCCTACGGCAACGACTTCTTCGTCGACAATGCCGTGCGTTTCACGCTCCAGGCGAGCGAGAAGAACAAGTTCACTCAGGAGATTCACCTTCAGCACGGGTGCCAGTGCATGGACGCGGTCAGCGCCACCTCGTCACCCGAGGCAGTGCAGGACTTCCAGTACGGCCCGCAGTACCTGATCCAGACCACATGGAGCTCGGCACGCACGAGCAAACTCCTGCTCCAGGCTGGCGCGACGTTCATGCTGCAGGGTGTGAACTTCACCAATGGCAGCGGAGTGAATCCGAGTTATCTCACGGGCAAGGGCACGGCATTTGTCCCGGACGCCCAGCACGTGCCGATCAAGGACAACCTGACGCAGATGTCGTGGAACGGTCTGGCCGGCAGCACCGACTCCTACGGCGTTGGTGACAATTCCAACAACTACAACCAACGCTTCGTCGCGTCCTACATCACCGGTTCGCACGCGCTCAAGATGGGCGTCCAGACCATCTTCGGTATCTACGATACCTACGGGATGCCTGCCGGCGTGAACCAGTTCAACTACCAGTTCTATGGCGGCGTGCCCACGACCATCATCCAGTTCGCGGGTCCATTCCAGTCGAAAACCCGCGTCTCGGGCCAGGGCCTCTACGTGCAGGACCAGTGGACGATGAAGAAGCTAACCATCAACCTGGGCGCACGGTTCGATCACTTTACGGGCCGGACGCTGGCGCAGGACATCCCGGCGGGCCCCTACGTGCCGGCGCGGCGCGTGGACGAAGTCAAGGGGGTCCCGAACTACAAGGACATCACGCCGCGTATCGGGGTGGCCTATGACGTGTTCGGCAACGGCAAGACGGCGATCAAGGCGTCGTTTGGCCGGTACCTCTACGGGCAGGGGGGCGGCACGACGCGCAACATCGATCCGGCCACGTCGATTGTGACCTCTACGAGCCGCACGTGGGCCGACGTCAACGGCGACTTCATCCCGCAGTGCAACCTGGCCAACTCGGCGGCCAATGGGGAGTGCGGTGCCTTCGCCAACCCGAGCTTCGGCAGCCCGAACCCGATCATCAGCTACGACAAGGGCGCGAGCCAGGGCTGGGGCAACCGCGAGTTTAACAACCAGTTCTCGCTGCAATTGCAGCAGGAACTGCATCCTGGCGTCGGCCTGGCCGTCGGTTACTTCCACACCTCGTGGGGCAACCTCACGGCGCTGCAGAACCTCACCTCGTCCACACCGGACGCGTTCAATGAGCTGTGCGTCACGGCGCCCAACGACCCGGCGCTCGCCTCGGCTGCGGGCACGACGATCTGCGGCTACTATGCGCCCAAGAGCCTGGCCGCGCAGCGGTTCCGGGTCACGCAGGTCACCGATCTCGGTCTTCCCAGTCCCAAGGAGATCTACAACGGCGTCGACATCGGCGTGACCGCCCGCTTTGGCAAGGGCGGTCTCGTGCAGGGAGGCGTAACGGTCGGCCGCGAGGGCGTGAACCAGTGTTACGCCAACGGCCACCCGGAGATCAGGCCGTTTTCGATTTACGGCACCTATGTCTATGCCTCCAATGTCACCACGTTCCCGAGCTACCCCCAGTCAACCAGCAATGGCGACACGTACTGCAACATCAACGCGCCGTGGTGGCGAGGTATCGGCTCGCAGGCCAAGGCCCAGGTGATCTACCCGCTGCCGTTCGATTTCAACCTGAGCGGGACGTTCAAGACGCTGCCCGGTATTCCGCTTGTCGCGACGCAGTTCTCCTTCGACCCGCGTGGCGGTACGCTGCCGTTCGGCTTCCTGCCGGCGGCCATCCTGCCGGTAGGCGCTCCTGGTGGCATCGGTGGCGGCGCCTCGATCACGCCGTTCCATGACGACCGGCTCTACCAGGCCGACCTGCGCGTGACGAAGAGAGTCAGCGTCGGGAAAAGCAAGATCACGGCGATGGTGGACGTCTACAACGCACTCAACAACCGCGTGTCCCAGGGCAACCTGAACTTCGTCGGGGCGGCCCCCGGCCAGTTCAAGTTCCCGCTGGCAATCCTCGGCGGGCGTCTTTTCAAGTTCGGGGCGCAGGTGGCCTGGTAAGTCAGCCTTCCTCTGGCGAGACCGGCACGGCTCGGGCCGTGCCGGTCTCGCTCTTCTCCTGGTCCATTGGCATGACCCGCCAAGCGGGCCGGTGACGGTCGGCCCGGCGACGGCCGCCGTGCACCCACGGAGGCCCGCCACTCAGCGGGCGCTAGCAGGGTGCTGAAAAACTAATCGCGCGGGGATCGACATCGGGATCCCGTCGTACTACGATGCGCCCATCCACACGGAAGGGAGCAGTCCGATGC
>JBEBFY010000040.1:0-13959 GCA_040081715.1 Vicinamibacterales bacterium
CTGCCTCCTCGTGTGTGGCGCTGTCTGGAGCGCGTGAACCACTCCGCATAATCCACGATGTAACGAGAGGCAGGTCAACTGACAGCCATTGTGTCTAACAAGCGAACCCTCTTAATATCGCCTATCGTCTCGACGGGGCATGGCGTGGCACTTTCGCACGGCGATACATCGTCGGCTTCACCTGCGCGGCGCTGGCGTCCTGCCCCGGCCCCAGTCAGCGGATCAGCTTCGCCATCTGCTGCGCGGCCGACGGCTTCGTGCCCCCTTCCACGATGAGCTGCCCGCAGGCGGCGCGGATGTCACGCCCCCGGCTCTTTCTCACCATCACCGTCACCCCCCGGTCCGCCAGAATGCCGGCGAAGCGGTCGACCCTGTCGTCCGAGGGCCGTTCGTAGGGAATGCCCGGTGCCGGGTTGAGGGGGATCAGGTTGACCTTGGCGCGGATCCCCTCCAGGAGCGTCACCAGGCGCCTCGCATCCTCCGGCGTGTCGTTCACGCCGTCGAGCAGCACGTACTCGAACGTGATCCGGCTCCGGTGCTTCACGGGGAAGCGCCGGCAGGCCGCGAGGATCTCCCGCAGCGGATACCGCTTGTTCGGCGGCACCAGGCGCGTGCGCATCTCCTCGGTCGTGGCGTGGATCGATACGGCCAGGTTCGGCATCAGCGGCTCGGTGGCCAGGCGGTCGAGCGCGGGCACGATGCCGACCGTGGAGAGCGTGATCCGCTTCGGCGAGAGCGCCATGCCGTCCGGTTCGTGCAGCATCGCGATCGCCTTCATCGTGGCGTCGTAGTTGTGCAGGGGCTCGCCCATGCCCATCAGCACAATGTTGAACGGCTGGCCGAGCAGGCCCGTCACCGACGCCAGCACGCGCACCTGGCCCACGATCTCGCCGGCCGTGAGGTTTCGCACCAGGCCCATCTTGCCGGTGAGGCAGAAGTCGCAGGCCATGGCGCATCCCACCTGCGTGGAGATGCAGAAGGTCATTGACGGCGTGTCGGGGATGAACACCGCCTCGATCCGACGGTGGTCCGCCAGTTCCAGCGCCAGCTTCCTGGTGCCGTCGCTCGAGGTGTCATCCGCGACGATCCGGGGGGTGCTGATCCGGTAGCTCTGCACAAGGGCGGCCCGGAGTGGCTGGGGCAGGTCCGACATCTGCGCCGGATCGGTGACGCCCCGACCGTGAATCCACCGGTACACCTGGCGCGCGTGGAAACGCGGGAAACCCGTGGGTTCCAGCGCAACCGCCAGTTCGTCCGGCGTCAACTCGGCAAGGTCAATCGGTTCCAGCATGGGGCTTCCGGCCTGGATAACAGGTCGCGTCAAAGGCGTCTCGGTGGATAATAGATGCTCCAGCCCGCCAGTGTCCGACCCACAGATTGTTCGCGACGTGTTACCGAACGGTCTCCGTATCCTCACGGAGCCCATGCCGCACGTGCGGTCGGTGTCCATCGGCGTGTGGCTGGCGCGCGGGTCGCGGCATGAGCCCGCCGAGCACGCCGGCATCGCCCACTTCGTGGAGCACATGCTCTTCAAGGGCACAGCCACGCGTTCGGCCGAGGACATCGCCCAGACGATCGACTCGATCGGCGGGCAGATGGACGCCTTCACCGCCAAGGAGTACGCCAGCTACTACCTGAAGGTGCTCGACGAACACCTGCCGCTGGCCATCGAGGTGCTCGCGGATATCGTGCGCCGGCCGAAGTTTGCCGCCGACGACATCGAGCGCGAGAAGAAGGTCGTCCTCGAGGAAATCAAGATGGTGGAGGACACGCCGGACGACCTCGTCCACGAGCTGTTCTCCGAACAGTTCTGGAAGGATCACCCGCTCGGGCGGCCGATTCTGGGTGTCCCCGAGACCGTCGCGGCGCTCAACCAGGCCACGCTCCAGCGCTACTTCACGGAGACGTACCACGCGAGCAACCTGATTGTGTCCGCCGCGGGCCACGTGACGCACGAACAGGTGCGGGAGCTGGTGGAGCGGTACTTCGGGGACCTGCCCGGCGCCTCCGGAGTGGCCACCGAAACCGTACCCCGCGTTGTGCCCCACGTGCTCATCCGGAACAAGGAACTCGAGCAGAGCCATGTATGCCTCGGCACCGACGGCTACCCGCAGGCGCACGACGAGCGCTATACGAGCTACGTGTTGAACACGATGCTTGGCGGCTCGATGAGCTCGCGGCTCTTCCAGAACGTGCGGGAGAAGCGCGGGCTGGCGTACTCGGTGTTCAGCGGGCTGAGTGCCTATCGCGATTCGGGTGTCTTCACCGTGTATGCCGGCTGCGCCAATGAGGCGGTCGCCGAGCTGATCGATGTCGTCGTGGAGGAGATCCGCCGCGTGAAGCGCGATCCCCCCGGCGAAGCCGAGATCCGGCGCGCCAAGGATCACCTGAAGGGCAGCCTGATGCTCGGCCTGGAGAGCACGTCGAGCCGGATGTCGGATCTGGCCCGCCAGGAAATCTACTTCGACCACCACTACGGCCTGGACGAGACGCTCGCCGGTGTGGAGAAGGTCACCCGTGACGACCTGGCCCGCGTGGCGCAGTACCTCTTTCCCGAAGGCGGGCTGGCGGCCACCGTCCTTGGGAACGTGGACGGCCTCAGCTTGCCGCGCGAGCGGCTTGCCCTGACCTGAGATGATCGAGCGCTACACCCACCCCGAGATGGGTCGCCTCTGGAGCGACCAGAAGAGATACGAGACCTGGCTGCAGGTCGAGCTGGCGTCAGTCGACGCGCTGGTCGAGGAAGGCATCGTGCCTGCGGACGAAGCGCGGGAGCTGCGCAGCAAGGCCGGCTTCAGCGTTGAGCGCATCAACGAGATCGAGAAGGTCACGCAGCATGACGTGATCGCGTTCACCACGTCGGTCGCCGAGTGTGCCGGCCCCTCGGCGCGGTGGCTGCACTTCGGCCTGACCTCCTCCGACGTCATCGACACCGCCCAGGCCCTGCAGATGCGGGACGCCTGCGACCTGATTCTCACGCTCGTGGATGGCCTGCTGACTTCGGTGCAGGAGCGAGCGGACGAGCATCGCCGGACGCCGATGATCGGCCGGACCCACGGCGTGCATGCCGAGCCGATGACGCTTGGCGTGAAGCTGGCGCTCTGGTATTCGGAGCTGGTCCGCGACCGCGAACGCATCGTGCGAGCCCGGGCCAGCGTGTCGGCCGGCAAGCTCTCCGGCGCGGTCGGCACCTTTGCCCACCTGCCGCCGTCGGTCGAGGAAAGCGTCTGTCGCCGCCTCGGATTGACGCCGGCGCCGGTGGCCTCGCAAGTGATTCAGCGGGACCGCCACGCGGAGCTGATGGCGGCGCTGGCGATCACGGGTTCCACGCTGGAGAAGATGGCGCTGGAAATCCGCGGCCTCCAGAAGACCGAGATTGGCGAGGTGGAGGAACCGTTTGCCAAGGGCCAGAAGGGCTCGTCGGCGATGCCGCACAAGCGCAACCCCATCGGGTGCGAACAGATTGTCGGCATGGCGCGGCTGCTGCGCGGGAACCTGGTGGCCGCGCTGGAGAACAACGCCCTGTGGCACGAGCGGGACATCTCGCACTCGTCGGTCGAGCGCGTCATCCTGCCCGATACCTTCATCGCCCTCGACCACATGCTGCGCCGGATGACGCGCATCGTGACGGGTATGGTCGTGTATCCGCAGCGGATGCTTGAGAACCTGAACCGGTCCCGCGGCGTCGTGTTTTCCGGCACGGTGTTGTTGGAGCTGGCCCGGCGCGGCGTCTCGCGCGAGCAGGCCTACGAGTGGGTGCAGCGCAACGCCATGCGGTCCTTCCACCAGGGGGTCGACTTCAAGGGCCTGCTGCTGGCCGATGCCGACGTCACGGGTGTGCTGTCGGCCGCTGAGATCGAGCGCGCGTTCGACCTGGGCGAGCAACTGCGCCACGTGGACCACATTTTCAACCGCGTGTTTTCCCGTTCCTGAGGAGCCTCATGCGCGCCCGAGTCTTTGTCACCCTGAAGCCGTCGGTATTCGATCCCCAGGGCACGACCGTGGCCGAGGCCCTGCACACGCTCGGGTATCCGTCGGTCTCGGATGTGCGGCAGGGCAAGTACTTCGAGTTCGAGGTTGCCTCGGCCAGCGCCGCCGAGGTGCGCCGGATCGCCGCCGAGGTGTCCGACAAGCTCCTGGCCAACCCGGTGATCGAGACCTATCGGATCGAAGTGGTCGATCCCGCGAGGGTCTGACGTGACATTCGCCATCGTCGTCTTTCCCGGTTCCAACTGCGACCACGACGCCTACCACGCGGTGAAGCACGTGCTCGGGGCCGACGCCGAGTTCGTGTGGCACAAGGACACAAGCTTGAAGGGCGCCGACTGCGTGGTGCTGCCCGGCGGGTTTGCCCACGGCGACTACCTGCGCACGGGGGCCATCGCGCGGTTCTCGCCGGTGATGCCCGAAGTGGTCCGGTTCGCCACGTCCGGCGGCCCTGTGCTGGGCATCTGCAACGGATTCCAGATCCTGCTGGAAGCGGGGCTTCTGCCTGGCGCGATGCTGCGCAATCGCAGCCTCAAGTTCCAGTGCGAGTACGTGCGTGTCAGGGTGGAGCAGACCGATACGCCGTTTACGCGTGCGTGCGCCGCGGGGCAGGTTCTCCGCGTCCCGATCGCGCACGGCGAGGGCAACTACTACGCCGAGCCGGAGACGGTGGCCCGCCTCGAGAAGAACCGCCAGGTCGTGTTCCGCTACGTTTCCGAGTCGGGTGAGGCGACGGATGCCGCCAATCCGAACGGGTCGGCCAGCAACATCGCGGGCCTCTGCAACGAGGGCCGGAACGTCGTGGGATTGATGCCACACCCGGAGCGGGCCTGTGAGCTGGCCGTCGGCAGCGCCGATGGACTTGTGCTCTTCGAGTCGGTGCTTCAGGCCGTCGCCGGCGGAGTTCGTCATGCCCTTTGATGCACAGGTCCTCGAGCAGCACGGCGTCACGCCAGAGGAGTACGCACGCATCGTCGAGCTGATGGGGCGCGAGCCGTCGTTCACCGAACTCGGCATCTTCTCGGTGATGTGGTCCGAGCACTGCAGCTACAAGAGCTCCCGGGTGCATTTGAAGACGTTGCCGACCACGGGCCCCCGGGTGCTCCAGGGGCCCGGTGAAAACGCCGGCGCCGTGGATATCGGTGACGGCCTTGCGGCGGTCTTCAAGATCGAGTCCCACAACCATCCGTCCTTCATCGAGCCCTACCAGGGTGCGGCGACCGGCGTCGGCGGGATCATCCGTGACATCTTCACGATGAACGCGCGGCCCGTGGCGCTGCTCAATTCGCTGCGCTTCGGTTCGCTCGACGACCCGCACGTCCGCCGGAACATGGAAGGCGTGGTGGCCGGCATCGCGGGGTACGGCAACAGCATCGGCATTCCCACCGTGGGCGGTGAGATCGACTTCGACGACAGCTACGCCGGGAACCCCCTGGTCAACGTGTTCTGCCTGGGCCTGGCCAAGGCAGACGAGATCATCCGGGCGTCCGCCTCGGGCGAGGGCAATCCCGTCTACTACGTCGGGTCGAAGACTGGCCGTGACGGGATCCACGGTGCCACCATGGCGTCGGCCGAGTTCGACGAGAAGTCGGCCGAGAAGCGTCCGGCCGTGCAGGTGGGCGATCCGTTCATGGAGAAGCTTCTGCTCGAGGCCTGCCTCGAGGTGATGAAGACCGACGCCCTCGTCGGCGTCCAGGACATGGGTGCGGCGGGGCTGACCTCGTCAACCTGCGAGATGGGGTCCCGCGGCGGCGTGGGTATCGAGATCGACGTGGCGTTGGTGCCCCAGCGCGAAACCGGCATGACACCCTACGAGATCATGCTCTCCGAATCACAGGAGCGCATGCTCCTCGTGGTGAAGCGTGGCCGCGAGGCGGAGGTCGAGGCGGTCTTCACGAAGTGGGACCTCCACGCCGTCCGGATCGGCGAGGTCACCTCCGATGGCCGGATGCGGGTCAAGCATCACGGCACCGTTGTGGCCGACATCCCGAACCGTGCGCTCACCGACGACGCGCCCGTGTACCGCCGGCCGATGTCCACACCGGCCTGGCTGGCCGAGGCTCAGCAGCTTTCCTTCGAGGGTCTGCGCCCGCTGGAACCTGGAGACGCGCTCGTCCGGCTCCTGGCCTCCTCCGGCATCGCCAGCAAGCGGTGGGTCTACCGGCAGTACGACCACATGGTGCGGACCGACACCATCGTGATGCCGGGCATGAGCGCCGGCACCATACGCGTGAAGGGCACCGACCGGGCCCTCGCGCTCTCCGTGGACTGCAACGCGCGGTTCGTCTACCTGGATCCTGCCGCCGGTGCGGCGCTCGCCGTGGCCGAGGCTGCCCGCAATGTCGCGTGCGTGGGAGGGACGCCGATCGGCGCCACCAACTGCCTCAATTTCGGCAACCCGCAGCGGCCCGAGATCATGTGGCAGTTTGGCAAGGCCGTGGAGGGTATGGGCGCGGCCTGCCGCGCGCTGGACATCCCGATTACCGGTGGGAACGTCAGCCTCTACAACGAAACGGATGGGCGGGCCGTGTTGCCGACGCCGACGATCGGCATCGTGGGCCTGGTCGAGCACGCGGACCGCGTGGTCACCCGTACCTTCAAGGCCGCCGGCGATGTCGTGGTGCTGCTCGGGGACGGGCGCGGAGAACTGGGCGGCAGCGCCTACCTCTCGGAGGTGCACACGCTCGTGCGCGGCGTGCCCCCGGCACTCGATCTGGCCCGGGAGCGCGCGCTGCAGGCGCTGCTGGTTGTCCTCGCGATGGAAGGCATCAACCGGTCCGCGCATGACTGCTCCGAGGGCGGACTCGCGGTCACCCTCGCCGAATGCTGCTTTGATGCCGGCATCGGCGTGGATGCCAACGTGCCGGCCTCGACGGCGCCTTCGGCTGGATGGACGGATGTAGCGACGCTGTTCGGCGAGTCCGCATCGCGCGCCGTGGTGTCGGTCACGGAAGCGGACCTCCCGCGGCTGCGGCAGATGGCCGAGTCTGCCGGTGTGCCGGCGGCGGTGCTCGGGAAGACTGGTGGCGACAGGGTCCGGATCAGGGTGTCGGGCCAGCCGGCCATCGACGTGGCGCTTGGCGACGCGGAAAAGACCTGGTCCGGCGCAATCGGGAAGCGATTCACGCGTGCCTCGTGAGGCCGGGGTGACAGGCGTACACTACGAGCAGCATCCGAATGGTGAGGCCGATGTTCGATAAGTTCCGCGACGAATGCGGCGTCTTCGGCATCTTTGGCCACCCCGAGGCGTCGAACATGACGTACCTCGGTCTGTATGCCCTCCAGCACCGCGGCCAGGAGAGCGCCGGCATCGCCACCTCCGACGGCGTCACCGTGCGCAGCTCGAAGGCGATGGGGCACGTGCACGACGCCTTCAGCCATGCCACCCTGGCCACGCTCCCGGGCCACCAGGCGATCGGCCACGTGCGCTACTCGACGGCGGGCGAAAGCCGCCTCGCCAACGCGCAACCCATCGTCATCGACTGCCTGCACGGCACACTGGCCGTGGCGCACAACGGCAACCTCGTGAACGCCGGCGAGCTGAGGGACCAGCTCGTGGGTCTGGGGTCGATCTTTCAGACCTCGACCGACACCGAGGTGATCGTCCACCTCTTTGCCCGCTCACCGGAGCCAACCGTCGAAGGCGCGATCATCGAGGCCATCTCCCAGGTGCGGGGAGCCTATGCCCTCGTGCTGATGACCCGCGACAAGGTGTTCGGCGTGCGCGACCCGAACGGGTTCCGGCCGCTGGCGCTTGGCAAGCTGGGCGACACCTGGGTGCTGGCGTCCGAAACGTGCGCGATGGATCTGATCGGCGCCACCTACGTGCGGGACGTCGAGCCCGGTGAACTGGTGATCATCAGCAAGCATGGGCTCCGCTCCGTCAAGCCGTTCGCCCCGGCTCCCCATGCCCAGTGCGTGTTCGAGCATGTCTACTTCGCCAGGCCCGACAGCGTGGTGTTCGGCGAGAGCGTCAACGACGCCCGAACGGAAATGGGCCGCCGGCTCGCGCGCGAGTCTGCCGTGGACGCCGACGTCGTGGTCCCGATTCCGGACTCCGGCGTCTGCGCGGCCATCGGCTACTCGGAAGCGTCAGGGATCCCGTTGCGGATGGGCCTCATCCGCAACCACTACGTCGGACGCACGTTCATCGAGCCGCAGCAGTCGATCCGGCACTTCGGCGTCCGCGTGAAGCTGAACCCGGTGCGGAGCATCCTGGAAGGCAAGCGAGTCATCCTCATCGACGATTCGATCGTGCGTGGCACCACCAGCCGCAAGCTGGTGCGGATGGTGCGCAACGCCGGCGCGACGGAAGTGCACATGCGGGTCAGCTGCCCACCCACGATTTCTCCCTGCTTCTACGGCGTGGACACGCCGCGCCGGCAGGACCTGATCGCGGCCACGCACACCCTCGAGGAGATCCGGAAGTACCTGAGCGCCGACAGCGTCAGGTATTTGAGCCTCGACGGCCTCACCAGCTCGGTCCGTGACGGCAAGACTCGCTACTGCACGTCGTGCTACACGGGCCAGTACCCGGTGGCGTTCCCGAGAAACGAAGCCGCCTACCTCCAACTGGCGCTGAAGCTCAATGAGGATGGCAGCGCGCCCGTCGCGCCGGAGATGGAACCGGTCACCGACGGGGCCCCCGTCATCCCGTGACGGCACGACGGTCACCATGCCGCGGCCGCGCCGCACGGGCGGTGTGCGGTGCCTTCGTCCTGGCCGGGGTGGTTGCATCCGGCCAGTCCGCCACGGCGCAGGCCCCAATAGCGCAGGCCACCGGGATAGCCGGCCAGGTGGCCCTGCTGGGCGACTTCGACCACGGCAAGCGGATGGCGGCCGCGCAGGCGGTCCGGCGGGCACCGGCTGCCGAGTCTGGTCCCGCACTGGCCGCGGCCATCACGACCAGTACCGACTCCTACGTCCGGTTCCGCGCGTTCGTATTGCTGACGGGCCTGCTCGACCCGCGCCTCGAGGACTTCGCCCGCGCGGCCCTCACCGATAAGAACGATCGCCTGAGGCAGGCGGCGTACGACTGGATGACGGGCAGCCCGCTGCCCGCGCTCGCACCCCGGCTCATCGATCTGATCGAGACCGAACAGGGGGAGTTTGTCAGGCCGTCGCTGCTACGGGCGCTGGCCGCACTTGACGCCGACCCACGGGTCCGGACGGCTGTCGTGCGGGAGATATCGAGGGGGCTCGACATCTTCAGGGGTGCCGTGATCGAGGCGCTGGGCCTGCGAGGTGCGGCCTACGCGGTGGACGCGCTTGCCGGTGTCGTCACCGTCGATGGTCCCCTGCGGGATGTGGCCGCGCTGGCACTGGGCCGTATCGGGGGCGCACAGGCCGCGGCCGTGCTGGCGATGGTGCACGATAAGGATACAGGTGTGGAGCTGACGCTTCGCACCGCCCAATGCCTTGCGGACGGGAAGTGCGACACAGTGCGCGGCGAACTGGTGAAAGCCTGGCCGTCGTCGGCAGCCACGGGCATCGCGGGTAGTGCCGCGCAGGCCCTGTCGGTGATGGCCGAACGCGGAGATGCGCGCGCGATGGCGCTCCTGGTCGAGGCCGGCATCGCCGGCGTGCGGGATCTCCGGGACCACGCTGCGGTGGCGCTGTCGACGGTGGCGCTGCGCACGCCGGACACCGTGCTCGCCTGGATGGTCGCGAATCCCGGATCCCGCGACGGGGTCATCGCGCTGCTGCAGGACGGCTTCGACTTGATCGAAGAGGACGTCGCCGAGGAAACGTTCTATGCCACGGTGCGGGCCACCTACTGGAAGGCCGGCGAGGGGTCCGACCTCCGGACGGCCGCCGCCGCGTTGATCGACGGACTCGCGTTCTAGTCACGCGTTTCAAAAGCGACAGATCAGAGATGGACTACAAAGCCGCAGGGGTTGACATCGACGCAGGCAACGAAACGGTGCGCCGCATCCGGGCCCTGGCCCGTTCGACATTCACGCCGGGCGTGCTCTCCGACATCGGGTCGTTCGGCGGGCTGTTCCATATGGCCGCCGCCGGCTGCCGCGATGCAGTGCTGGTGGCCAGCGCCGACGGTGTGGGCACGAAGCTGAAGGTGGCCTTCATGGCCGGCCGCCACGGCACGGTGGGGCAGGATCTCGTGAACCACTGCGTCAACGACATCCTCGTGCAGGGCGCCGTGCCGCTCTTCTTCCTCGACTACCTTTCGACCGGCCGGCTCTCGCCGGACGTGGCCGCGTCGGTGGTCGATGGCATGGCGAAGGCCTGCCGCGAGAATGGTTGCGCCCTCCTGGGCGGCGAGACGGCCGAGATGCCGGGCTTCTACGCCGACGGCGAGTACGACCTAGCCGGGTTCATCGTCGGCGCCGTGGAGCGTGACGGGCTCATCGACGGGAAAGGCATCGTCCCTGGTGATGTGCTTATTGGCATTCCGTCGAGCGGCCTGCACACCAACGGCTACTCGCTGGCACGCCGCGTCGTGTTGGATCAGCTGGGCCTCTCCGTGGATGCCCACGTCGGGGAGCTTGGCTGCAGCGTCGGTGAGGCCCTGCTCGAGCCGCACCGGTCGTACCTCCCGATGATCCAGCCGCTGCTGGCCGGTCAGCGGATCAAGGGCATGGCCCACATCACCGGCGGCGGAATCACCGACAACCTCCCGCGCGTGCTGCCGGCCGGCACGGCCGCGGAGGTGCGTCTCGGCTCCTGGGACGTGCCCGCCCTGTTCCGGTGGCTGCAGGCCGGAGGACAGGTGCCGGCTGCCGACATGCTGCGGACCTTCAACATGGGCGTCGGGCTCATCCTCGTGGCCACGCCCGCTCACGGCGATGGGCTGCTGCAGGAACTGGCTGCCAGGGGCGGGCAGGCACGCATCATCGGTGAGATCGCGACTGGCGACGGTGAGCCCGCTGTGCGGTACACGGGAACGCTGTGAACCGCCGGCTGGGGGTGCTCATCTCGGGGCGCGGCAGCAACCTGCAGGCCCTGATCCGGGCAATCGGCGAGGGGTGCCTCGACGCCACGATCGCGGTGGTGATCTCCAACGTCGCGGACGCGCCGGGCCTCGAGCATGCGCGCACGGCGGGCATCGAGACGCTCTCTATCAGCCACAAGGGCTGGCCGTCCCGCGCCGACTTCGACCGCGAGATCGCCAAGGCGCTCACGGCCCGTCAGGTCGGGCTGGTCTGCCTGGCCGGGTTCATGCGGCTCGTGGGCCAGCCGCTACTCGATGCGTACCCGAACGCCATCCTGAACATCCACCCGTCGCTGCTGCCCTCGTTTCCGGGCATCGATCCTCAGCGCCACGCGCTGGAGTACGGGGTCAAGGTCAGCGGTGTGACGGTGCACCTGGTGACGCCCGAACTGGACGGCGGTCCCATCGTCCTCCAGCGCCCGGTGCCGGTCGTCGAGGGCGACACACCGGTGACGCTGGCCGCCCGCATCCTTGAGGAAGAGCACCGCGCCTATCCCGAGGCCGTCCGGACTCTGCTCGACGGCCACTGGCGCATCGAAGGCCGCCGGTTCGTCACCGTCGGCCGCTGACTGCCGGCCGGTTGTCAGCGCCTCGTTGAGGACGGACCGGGGTTTCACCGCTCGTGGGCTCCAGGGCCGCCTTGGATACCAGGGCTCCATCACAGTCGCCTTCGAGCGGTAGAATTCCCGGCCCATCCTCCACTCGATCGGCCCGTCCTACGACTCTGTGGTGATGATCGACCGCTGCGGGACGGCGATATAGTAGACGTTTCCCATGGTTGATCTCATCCGCGACATGGAGTGGCGGGACATCCTGCAGGACGCCAGCGAGGGCGCCCGTGAGGTGCTCACGGCTGGACCGGTGACCGCGTACGCGGGCTTCGACCCGACCGCCAGCAGCCTGCACGTCGGCAGCCTGATGCCGTTGCTGGGACTCGCGCGGATGCAGCGCGCCGGTCACAGCCCCATCGCGATCGTGGGCGGCGGCACGGGGCTTATTGGCGACCCGAGCGGCAAGACCACGGAGCGAACGCTCCAGACGGCCGAGCAGATCGAGGCGAACGTCGCCGGCATCCGTGTGCAGCTCGAGCACTTCCTCGACTTCGGCGCAGTGTCGAATGCGGCCCGCCTCGTCAACAACGCCGACTGGCTCACGACGATGAGCGCGATGGCGTTCCTGCGCGATGTCGGGAAGCACTTCACCGTGAACTACATGCTCGCGAAGGAGTCGGTGAAGCGGCGCGTCGAGAGCGAGGATGGCATCTCCTACACCGAGTTCAGCTACCTGCTGCTCCAGGCTTACGACTTTCTCGAGCTGTACGACCGCTTCGGCTGCACGGTTCAGCTCGGCGGGAGCGATCAGTGGGGCAACATCACCGCGGGCATCGAGCTCATCCGGCGGCTGCGCGCCGTGAAGGTGCACGGTCTCGTGCTGCCGCTGGTGACCACATCCGGAGGCGCGAAGTTTGGAAAGACCGAGGCGGGCGCCGTGTGGCTGGACCCGGAGCGCACGTCGCCGTTCCGTTTCTTCCAGTTCTGGCTCAACACTGACGACAAGGATTCCGCACGGTACCTGAAGTACTTCACGTTCCTCGAGCAGGACGCGATCGTGGAGCTCATCGAGGCGGGGGCACGCGCTCCAGAGAAGCGCGAAACCCAGCGTGTGCTGGCCCGTGAAGTGACGCGGCTGGTGCACGGGCAGGCGCAGCTCGAGCGCGCGGAGCGGACCTCCGACGTGCTCTTCGGCGAGGACATCTCGATGCTGCCGGTCGCGGATCTCCTGGACGTGTTCGGCGACGCGCCGTCCACGGATGTGGCCGCCGCCGAGGTGGCCGGCGACGGCCTGCCACTCGTGGAGCTGCTGGTGCGGGCCGGCCTTGCGCCCTCGAAGGGTGAGGCCAGACGCCTGGTGCAGTCCGGCGGTGTGTACGTGAATAACCGGCGCGAATCGGATGTGGTCGCCCGCGTGCGTGTGGCCGATGCGATTGGCGGGCAGTTGTTCGTGCTCCGGCGGGGGCAGCGCCAGCAGCACATCGTGCGTGTGCAGTAGCGCGCGATTCGGAGCGGAGCTTGTGAAGTTAAGAGGGGCCTCCGCAGCGCCGTTTGACATACGGCAAGGGGCTCGGTATACTTCGGAAGTTCGTTGGGTTCGGCTCCTGCCGAGCTCGTCCAGCCGGGCAAGTGGGCCGGGCATCAGCGAACCCGCAATTCGAGACTTACTCCGTGGCACTGCGCTCGGGGCTTGACAGCGCGGTGAAGAGCTAGTATTCTCGCAAGGTTCCCCTAAACACGAACGGAGACGTTCGGTCGGTGGGGACTCGACGACGTCGAGCCTGAGGGCGAGGCGTTGCCGGGCAGCCGGTTCTTTGAAAACTAGATAGAGCGTGCAAGCACTAACGACTGGTTTCCCAGTCTTGGCTCCGTAAGGCGCCTTGGCAGGTAGACCGCCCGTCGAGTGTCAGCAGGCGGCGTCGCAGCAATGCGGCGAACCGCCTACCAATACGTAAGAAAACAACGCAAGAGCCAAGTCAATCGGCGCTCGCGTTAAACAGTTGCGATTCCAAGCGAAGCCGAAAGGCCGAGCGAAGGAAAGACAGCGAATTTAACATGAGAGTTTGATCCTGGCTCAGAATCAACGCTGGCGGCGTGCCTAACACATGCAAGTCGAACGCAGTTATCCCGCAAGGGATGGCTGAGTGGCGAACGGGTGAGTAACACGTGGGTGACCTACCTTCGAATGGGGGATAACGTCCCGAAAGGGACGCTAATACCGCATAACATCCCGCCTTTGAACAGGTGGACATCAAAGCTGGGGATCGCAAGACCTGGCGTTTGAAGAGGGGCCCGCGTCTGATTAGCTAGTTGGTGGGGTAACGGCTCACCAAGGCGACGATCAGTATCCGGCCTGAGAGGGCGGACGGACACACTGGGACTGAGACACGGCCCAGACTCCTACGGGAGGCAGCAGTGGGGAATTGTTCGCAATGGGCGCAAGCCTGACGACGCAACGCCGCGTGGAGG
>JBEBFY010000049.1:0-3686 GCA_040081715.1 Vicinamibacterales bacterium
TCGCGAGACGCCTCAACACCCGACCGCGGAAGACGCTGCAGTATCAGACCCCCGCGACTACACTGGCGAAGGCTGTTGCGTCGACCGGCTGAATGCACCGCGGCTTTTTTTAGGATGTCGCGCTCCGTCCGCAGCTGCCGGACCTCGCGCCGCAGGACCGCGAGCTCCTCGCGCTCGGCGGCCGTCAGGCCGGTCCGGCCGCGCGTGCGCTCGGCGCGGGCACGCGCCACCCAGATGCGGAACATGGACGGCGTGAGATCCAGGTCGCGGGCGACGGCATGAGCCGCTTTGCCTTCGTCGAGGACCAGCCGGACCGCCTGGGCTTTGAACTCGTCGTCAAATACCCGCTTGGGGCGTCGGGAGGTACTGCTCTTGGCCATTCGGGACATCGTATCCGCCTCTCGGATGATGTCCACTGAACCGGATCACGCCCAGAGATTGCTAGGCACTTCAGGGACGGAGCGCCCGCGATTCGGGAGGGCTGCGGGCGCGAAGCTTGTCGCCATAGCGTGAGTAATCCAGTAGATGAACGGGGCCGCTGCGGTTCCGGACAGAGCGATCAGCAGGCCAAACAGGGCGAGAATAGCGGGAATCGGCGTGAGCCACCATTTCCTGCTCTGCCGGAGAAAGGCCCAGGATTCACCGATGTGCAGGTACACCGAGTGCAGGTACGTCAGAGTTTGAGCGCCGATGTGAGCAGTGTCATTGCCGGCGGCGCAAACCGGGTTAGTACCCGTAGACCCTAATTTCCGAGGGAGTGCCGTCCTGCACCTTGAACGTCATTTCGTTCGGACGTCGACCCGAGAGGGCCAATGCATACACCCGGTCGAAAGGCATCGTCACTGAGTAGAGCCGAGTCTGCGCATCGTCCGACTGTTCTGCATCCGAGTACTGGTCTACCTTCATCACCGCCAGCGGACCCTGCACGTTCAGTTCGTTGTCGGCATAGGCCTCGATCGCAAACGGCCGTGAGTCTAACGGCACGGTCACCTCCAGAACGACTCCTTGCAGGTTCCCTTCGAGAGGCACTCGATAGGTGCCGGCAGCCCGGGTCACTGCCAGCCAGGTCCCCGTCGCTGGAACGACAACGGATCCAGCGTGGATCTCAAGCGCCTTCAGATAGTAGGCCCTGAGCATCTCATCATCCTTCAACCTGCGTATGAAACGAGTGTCTATCGCTTCCCTTGCACCGGACGGTGCATCTGGATCCTCGAAGGCCGCGACAGCAATGTTCTCGGACTGAGGCACAAGAGCGAGGCACTGCCGCAAGCCGATGACGGCCCGACCATCGCCATCGCGAGGCAGACCAGGCAACTCCGGGATCACGGTGGGAACATTTGCCAAGGGCTCGAGTGCGGGCACCAGATGCTGCTTCAGATCTTCGCAGAATGCTCGCCGCTCTCGGGCATCGCGAGCAAATTTTGCACTCACAAACGAAGACATGACCTGCGCAGCAGCAAATACGAGCAAGCATGCCGTCACGCCGCTGAGTAAGCCGGCACGATGTGCCCTGCGGCGCATGGCAGTCTCGAAGACGAGCGCCATCGAAAGGCAATACCATAGCCACGAGGCAGATATGAATTGGGGTGGCAGGCGAGGATATGCCGCAATAGCACCTGGTCTCTTGAGCACGGCCAGACTCAGCGTGCTCACGATGCCCCCCAATGCCAGCACAAGCAGCCATCTGATGGACCGGTCTGACTTCCGATAGAACGTGAACCAGAGAGCGACCTGACCTATGGATGCAACAACGAGCCACGCCGTCCAGGCATGCCAGAAGTGGTTGCCAAAATGCCCGCCCCGGAGAATGAATGATGCGTCTGGAACGAGCAGGGACGACACAAGTCCGTCGCTCAGGAGAAAGTGGGCGGCGGCACCTAGTCTCAGAAAATCCGACGGGAGATCTCCGGGCACTCGAGTCATCAGACTGAATTCCTGCGGGTTGATCACGAAGCCAGCGGCAAGGTAGGCCCCGCAGGCGAGCATCGCCGCCGCAAGCGCCAGAATTGGGCCCCGATTGTGGCCGAAAAACGTCCG
The DNA here is from genome assembly GCA_040081715.1 of Vicinamibacterales bacterium. Taxonomy (GTDB): domain Bacteria; phylum Acidobacteriota; class Vicinamibacteria; order Vicinamibacterales; family UBA2999; genus CANKJK01. The sequence goes on from JBEBFY010000049.1 coordinate 2,038, forward strand.
GGCCGTATCGCCGGACATCCCGGAATAGCACACGAGGAGGAGCACACTGAACGGAAGTAGCCAGATTCCTGACGCGTCAACGAGGATCCCGGCAGTGACCGCCGACCCGTAGATTGCAGCATGCGGCCAGCGGTGCGCTTCTCTCCATCTGACGTACGCCCATACCGACACAACCGCAAAGAGCACGCTCTGGGAGTACACCGATAACAGATAGTCAGTGGTAAAGATTTCCCCCCATCTGGCTGACCCGGCATAAATTACGAGGAACACAAGAAACGTCTGCACCGCAAGACCGAGCCGCCGGAATATGGCAGCGCATAGACAGAGAATCGACACAAACACACCGAAGTTGAAGAGGTTCCAGACAACAGCGTTCGTACCGAACAGGTACGTGATTGCGGAGACTTCGATGCGATAGAGCGGTAGGAAATGCTCGCCGTTGAAGCGAAATAGTGACTCGTGTAACGGTGTCACCCAATTGTTGGCCTGTATCTCGAAGTCATCCGCAAAGAAGAATCCACTCGCCAGCGCTCTCCCGTGAATGACGGAGACCGCGAGCACGCAGACAAGACATGTCAGCCAGGTGCGTGCGCCTGTCGAAAGCGCTCCGCACCATCCGGCGAACCTCGTCCACCAGTGTCCGCGCGTCCCAGTCCACAGCAGAATCGCCAGCAGGACAAAGGCAATGCTCCCTGCACCTGCTCGACCTCTCGCAAGGTGGAGATATATCAGGTTGTCCGGCCCGGTGTCGGGAAACTGAATCCGGTCAATTCCTTCGTAGAGGGTCGCAAACAGCAGCGCAATCGCAAAGGAGACTGCTGGAAGAAGCAGGGCCATTGCGAACCTGCCTCGAGGCTCTCCCAACATCGCACTCACCTCAGGCCCGCCACAGAAATGTGGTTCAACCATCCGCGTTGTTCGAGTTCGTCGACGATCTGCTGGGCGATGATCCGCGTCGCTTCGGCACTCGGATGCCCAAGATCGGCCCAGCTCAGTCGCCCTCGTTCTGGCGGCAGGGCAGCAATATGTCTGGCAAGCACGAAGTTCTCGACCGGAATCTCGGAGAGAGCCTGTGTCACCGTTGCCTCGTACGAGGCGACCTTCCGCGGAAGTGAGTACGCTGTTCCGTCACGGTACACAGCCACGAGAAGCCTGGTGCCATGCGTATCGCATAACGACTTGATATTGCGTATCGCGGTCATCGAGTAGGCAAGAGCTTCCGGATCGACGTTTGCGGGTCTGTCTGCGGGCTCCGCTTGTGGAGCGGTGAAAGTCCGCAGCCTCCTGACGACGTCTCCGGCGAAGAAAGCGAGGCGGAAGTGGTCGTACAGCGTGGCCGTCATTCGATGCAAGAAGTCTGATTCCACGTCGGCTATAGTCCCGCCGTTGGTGGCAAGCTTGAACTGGTCATTGTCCTTGGTGACGTCGTTGCTGACGTAGACGAGGATTACAACTCGAGTCCTTCCCAAGTCTGGAAGGCGTGCGAGAGCGGCGTATTCGTTCCACGACGTAAAGGCCGGTGCGCCCACGAGTTGCACTTCGAAAGAAGGGGTGCATTCAGCCGGTCGACGCAACAGCCTTCGCCAGTGTAGTCGCGGGGGTCTGATACTGCAGCGTCTTCCGCGGTCGGGTGTTGAGGCGTCTCGCGA
>JBEBFY010000041.1:0-13541 GCA_040081715.1 Vicinamibacterales bacterium
GAAGTCCACGCCGAGAAATTTGCACACGCGCTCGTCAAACGTTCGGTTGCCCGGCGTGTAGCCGAGATGGTAGCCTTCGGGCAGCTTGCCCTCTTTGGCGAAAAGGCGGATTTTGTCGAGAATGCGGCCGAAGACATAAACGCCGCCGACCATGTCACGAGGAGAACGAATGGGAAATGCCATGCGCCTGTTTAACGAGGGCGCATGGCCAAGTCAATCCAGCGGGCCGTTACTCGGCCTTCTTCTTGCCTTTTCCTTTGCCCTTGGGAGTTGCGGCAGGAGCCACTTTCTCGCCCGGCTTCGGCAGCGTGGCCTTCACGTCATCCCAGGCGGGATTCAGCGTGGCCTCTGTCTCGGTGGTTCTGCCCGCAGCCACCGCGATCTCCTTCTCGAGCGTGACGAAGTCCTTTCCGGAGAAGCGGGCCCGATAGGTCCCTGGGCGAAGGCCGAGGAACCGGACGAATCCGCTGGCGTCGGTCGTGCCGTCACGCGGAACCGGCCCGGCCAGCTCCACGCGGATGTCCTGGATACCCAGACCCCGGGGACTGGTCACCTCGATGACGATCGTGGTCTTCGCGTTGGAGGCAGCCACCGCGGCCCGTGGAGGGGCAGTCTTGGCCGCGGGCGGGACCTGGGGGATGCCACCCGCGGCGGTGGCTGGTGCAGGGGCGGCCTGCACCGGCTTCGGCGATGGCGGAACCGGCGGAGTCTGGGCCGTCGCCGGCACCGCCAGTGCGAGCAGCCCGACGAAGGCGAGGAATCGCATGCCGTCAGTGTAGATCCACGCGGGTTCAGTAGGATGCACGGATGCCCAGCGCCCTGGATCGGTTTCTCAGTTACGTCACCGTGGACACACGTGCGGACGAAAGCAACCCGGCATCGCCGAGCTCTCCGGGCCAGCTCGTTCTGCTGGAGGCACTGGCCGGCGAACTCCGGTCGATGGGAGCCGCCGACGTGTCGCGGGATGAGTACGGATACCTGATGGCCACGGTGCCCTCCACCGTCACGCATGCCACGCCCATCATCGGGTTCGTGGCGCATGTGGATACCTCTCCCGAGATGAGCGGCACCAACGTCAGGCCGATCGTGCATGCCGAGTGGCCGGGGACGGACATCGTCCTGCCCGATGCCCCGGACGCCGTCCTGCGGGTGGCAGAGCATCCGGAACTGGCTGCGCAGGTCGGGCACGACATCGTGACGGCGTCGGGCCTGACGTTGCTGGGCGCGGACGACAAGGCCGGTGTCGCCGAGATCATGACGGCCGTCGAGTTCCTGCTGGCGCACCCGGAGATCCCGCACGGTATTCTCCGCATCGCCTTCACACCAGACGAGGAGATCGGCCGCGGCACGGCGCACTTCGATGTGGCGCGCTTCAGCGCAGCCTGCGCGTACACGCTGGACGGAGGCCCGGTGGGCGAACTGGAAGCCGAGAGCTTCTCGGCGGATGCTGCCACCGTGACCTTTCATGGGTTCAACACGCATCCGGGCTACGCGAAAGGCCGCATGGTCAATGCCATCCGCGTGGCGGCGACCTTCATCGAGTCCCTTCCGGCGGCGCAGTCGCCGGAACGCACCGAGGGTGACGAAGGGTTTCTGCACCCCTACGTCGTCGATGCGTCGGTGGAACGGACCTCCGTCCGGTTGATTCTGCGGGACTTCCAGACCGGGCAACTGGCCGTGAAGGCCGCACTGGTGGAGTCGCTCGCACGCGCCGCCGTGGCGGCACATCCCGGCGCCCGGTGCGAGCTTCGCGTGGACGAACAGTATCGGAACATGCGCGAGGTCCTCGACGGCGTGCCGCATGTCGTGGAGCAGGCGGCCGAAGCCATGCGCCGGACCGGGCTCGTCCCGCACCGGCGGGCGATCCGGGGCGGCACGGATGGCTCCCGGCTCTCGTTCATGGGGGTGCCGACGCCGAATCTCTTTGCGGGCGAGCACAACATCCACTCCCGCCTGGAGTGGACGTCGCGGCAGGACATGGATGCAGCCGTCCGCGTGATCGTCGAACTGGCGCGGATCGCGGCGGAGCGGCCCTGACGCGGGCGGTATAATCCAGCGTCCGCCAGGGGCATCCCGGTCGCGCACGTGACGCGCGGCGGGATTGAGACGACCCTTGGAACCTGAACCGGCTGATACCGGCGGAGGGAGTGCGGTGAATCACTACAGCGCGGCGTTTCCGAATTCCACCAAGGTTTACGACCCGCACACCGTGGAACTGACACCGGGCGGGGCAGTGACGGTGCTCGGCGTGCCCATGCGCGAGGTGGCGCTGGCCGGCGACAATCCGCCGCTCCGGCTCTACGACACCAGCGGTCCACAGGACATTGACGTGCGCGTCGGGCTGCCGAAGCTGCGCGAGCCGTGGGTGCAGGCCCGCAAAGCCGCCGGCCGCAGTGGCACCCAGCTTTTTCATGCACGCCAGGGTGAGGTCACGCCGGAAATGGCCTATGTCGCGGCGCGCGAAGGCCTGCCGGCCGAATTCGTCCGCTCGGAGGTCGAGCGCGGCCGCGCCATCATCCCCGCCAACGTGAACCATCTTGAACTCGAGCCGATGATCATCGGCCGGAACTTCCTGGTGAAGATCAACGCCAACATCGGCAACTCCGCCGTGAGCTCCTCGATCGAGGAGGAGGTGGAGAAGCTCCAATGGGCGACGCTGTGGGGCGCCGACACGGTGATGGATCTGTCGACGGGGAAGAACATTCACGAAACCCGTGAGTGGATCGTCCGCAACTCGGCGGTGCCAATCGGTACGGTGCCGATTTATCAGGCGCTGGAGAAGGTGGGCGGCCGGCCAGAGGACCTGACGTGGGAGGTCTACCGGGATACGCTCATCGAGCAGGCCGAGCAGGGCGTGGACTACTTCACCGTGCACGCGGGCGTGCTGCTGCGCTACGTGCCGATGACGGCGCGTCGGCTGACGGGCATTGTCTCGCGCGGCGGTTCGATCATGGCCAAGTGGTGCCTGGCGCATCATCAGGAGAACTTCACCTACACGCACTTCCGCGAGATCTGCGAGATCATGCGCGCCTACGACGTGTCGTTCTCCTTGGGCGATGGCCTCCGCCCGGGCTCGATCGCGGATGCGAACGACGAGCCGCAGTTTGCCGAGCTGAAGACGCAGGGTGAGCTGACGAAGATCGCCTGGGAGTACGACGTGCAGGTGATGAACGAAGGCCCTGGTCACGTGCCCATGCATCTCATCAAGGAGAACATGGAGAAGCAGCTCGACTGGTGCGGTGAGGCGCCGTTCTACACGCTTGGACCGCTCACCACCGACGTGGCGCCAGGCTACGACCACATCACGTCGGCCATCGGCGCGGCCATGATCGGCTGGTACGGCACGGCGATGCTCTGCTACGTGACGCCGAAGGAACACCTGGGCCTGCCGAACCGCGACGATGTGAAGGCCGGCGTGATCGCCTACAAGATTGCCGCCCATGCGGCGGACCTCGCCAAGGGACACCCGCGTGCCCAGATCTGGGACGACGCGCTCTCGAAGGCGCGGTTCGACTTCCGTTGGGAGGACCAGTTCAATCTGGCGATGGACCCGGTGACGGCACGCGCGTATCACGACGAGACCATGCCGGCCGACGGCGCCAAGGTGGCGCACTTCTGCTCGATGTGCGGGCCGAAGTTCTGCTCGATGGAGCTGACGCAGCAGGTGCGCGACTACGCTGCCGCGAACAGCGTGACGGACGTGGAGGCGCTGCGCGCCGGCATGCGTGAGAAGTCGGACGAGTTCAAGAAGGCCGGCGAGATCTACGTGAAGCAGTAAGACGCGTGTGGGGCACGAGCGCGAAGGACAGTCACGGCGGGCCGGGAGGACATCCCGTGCCCGCCGTTGTCATGTGTGGGTCTACCAGTCCACCTGCGCGCCCAGTTTGATAGTCCTGGCGCCGAGGATGTTGGTGGGGCGCAGCCACTGGGCCCCGATGCGCGAGACCGAGCTGAGGACGCTGGCGCTATTGGTGATGTTGTAGGCGTCGAAGCGGGCCTGGATGCGGCCGGTCTTGCCGACCCGCAGGATCTTCGTCAGACGCAGGTCAACCTGATTGAACCGGTCCTCGAAGAGCGTGTTGGCCGGGAGGACGTCCACCAGGGCGGTGCCCGCCGCGCCTGCCGCGAGGTTGCGGCCCAGTGACGGCGCGATCACCCCGTTGGCCACCAGCATCTGGGCCGCCTGCGCGAAGCCCGGCATATTCTGGAAGTTGGCCGCGATCTGGAACTGACCGGGCAACGGATAGACGGCCGCGAGCTTCAACTGCGTGTTGGCGCTCCAGGGCGGCGTGATCTTGCAGTAGCCGTCCCGGACAGCCTGGGGAGAGTCGATCACGATGCAGTTGTCGGTGACGGTTCGGCCGATGCCCGTGCCGCCCTGCAGCAGGCCGCCCTTGCCGAACTTGTAGTTGAACGTGATGTCGACGCCGTCGAAGACCTCGGTCCGCTTGCCGAAATCCTTCGCCGGCACGATCAGGTTGTTGTTCTGGCCGAACCTCGAGGGATTCACGTCGTAGAGACCGCACATCTGGCGGCCGCTGTAGTCGCCCAGCCGCGAGTCCGTGGGCGCGGTGACACAGAAGGGGTCGAAGTCCGCCGGGGTGACCAGCGTGTTGTCGGTCGCCGTGAAGTTCCCGAACCAGGTACGGAAGTAGCCGATGTTGAGGCCCAGGCCCGGCCGGATCTCATGCTGGAACGCCGCGTTGGCCTGCCACGTGTAGTCGCGGACGGCGAAGCCTGAGAGTACGGAGTCGTCGAGCCGCGTGGTGATGCGAACGGTGCCGAAGGCGCGATCGGACAGCGCGCCACACTCGCCGTTGGCCACGCCGCTGACCAGGTCGCAGTCCGGCGTGAAGTTGCCGTTGGCATCCGTCCACGTGCGGTCGGCTCGCAGGACGATGGCGTTGGCCGGATTCGAGAGCTGCGCGTAGGAGACGCCGTGGGCGTTGACGAACCGACCGAGGTAGCCCTTGATGGCCGTCTTGCCGTTGCCGAACACGTCGTAGGCAGCGCCGAGCCGGGGCGTCACGTCGTGCCAGTTCGGCACGTTCTCGATCTTGTCGAACCGGGCCGCGGGTACGAACCGCGTCGCCGGACGCTCCTGGGCGGGCACGTATGAGTTCTGGTAGTTGTAGCGCACGCCCAGGTTCAGCGTCAGCCGGTTCAGCGTCCACTGGTCCTGCAGGAAGATGCCGAGGTTGAGCTTCTCCTTCTGGACGGAGGGTGCCGGCGTGGCCCACTGCGTGAGCGAGAGCGGCGCGCCGTTCCGGAAGGTGTAGCTGATCGACTGGTTGACGTCGATGGACCCGAAGTCCGCCACGCCCTGGCGGGTCTGGGTGCCGATCTTCAGGGCATGCGAGCCGGTGATGTAGGACACCGAGAACCGCTCGTTGTGCTGGCCGTAGTAGACGTCCGTGCCGAGCATGGCCACCTGGACGCTTCCGGGCGGCGAGTTGTAGACGATGCCGGTGGTGGCCTCGGTGATCGAGATGTCGGTGTCCTTGACCCCTTCGATCAGGCTCGGGTTCGTCATGTTGTGCATGTAGGACATCCCCGCCTCGACCAGCAGCTTGTTGGTGCGCGGGTAGGACCACGTCGTCTGGAACAAGTTGATCGGCGAGTACCGGAAGTCGATGGAGGCCTCGGGCGCGCGCGTCTCGACGGCCTGGAAGCAGTAGCAGCTGTTCTGGAAGCTGTTGGAGAACGTGAACTTGTGCCTGGCCGAAGCCTGGTAGGTGAACCGGACGCTGTTGTCGCGCTGGTAGAGGTCCGAGTAGCCCGGGCGGTCGAGATCCGGGGTGTACTGGAACGGGTCAGGGTTCTTGTCGTAGTAGGTGTTTGGCGGGTAGGACTGCGTGCCCCACCACCTGTGGGCGGTGTAGAACCAGAGCGTGTCCTTCTTCAACGGGCCTCCAATGCCGGCGTTGTAGTCCCACATCTTCCTGAGCGAGGTGGCCGCGTTCGCGCCGCGCGCACGCAGGGCGTCGGTGATGTTGTTGCTCTGGAGGCTGCCGTTGGTACCGTTGACGTTGCCGTAGAAGGCGAAGGTATTGCCGCCGTCCTTGGGGACGGCGTTGACGGCGACGCCGGCCGTGTCCGACTCGGCGTTCATACCGCCGGTCTCCAGGTTCACCTCCTGCACCGCGCCCTGGTTGATGAAGTAGTGCCGGTTGGCGCCGCTGCCGCTGTTCACCATGTTGTTGAAGCGCATGCCGTCGATGTTCAGCATGCCGTCCCCTTCGCGTCCGCCGTGGATCGCGATGTGGCCGTAGCGTTCGCCTTGATTCCCGCCGACATCGACCAGGCCTGAGGAGACTGCCGCGCCGACGGTCAATGCGGCGTAGCCCTGAATCGTCCGACCTGTTGGAATCGAGTCCAGCGTCTCCCGGGACAACACCTGGGAGGCCGACACGCGTTGCACATCCACCGTCGGGGCGGCACCGCTCACCGTCACCGTTTCCTCGAGCGAACCGACCTTCAGATCGCCGTTGACGGTGGCCGTGAAGCCGGTGGTCAACTCGATGCCATCGCGCTTGAACGTGGAGAAACCCGGCAGGGTGAAGGTGACCGTGTACGAGCCTGGTCTCAGGTCAAGCAGCTTGTAGTTGCCCCTGTCATCGGTGACTGCCGTCCTCACCTTCTCGATGAGGACCGGGCTCGCGGCCTCCACCGTCACGCCCGGCAACACGGCGCCTGTGGTGTCCTTCACCACGCCCGCGATGCTGCCGCTCGCGGCGCTTTGTCCGAAAGCCGTTCCGGACGCCAGCAGAAATAGTGCCGCGAGGGCACCGCCACATTGTCTCAGGGTCATCGACAGTCCTCCATCTTCCGACGTGGTGCTTCAGGGTCGTGCAGGTCATGCCACGCGTTCCGCCCGCACGGGACGGCCCGGCAAGGCCTCGAGAAAGCGAATGCTAGCATGCCAACGTGCCCAAATTGTCGTGGCCGGGGATGGCCATCACGCACGGGCACACACGACGTGTCCCTGGCGTGGAAGCAACGCTCGGCGGAGGGAGGCCGCGCGTCAGAACATTGCGAAGAGTGAGGCGGGTGCGTTGCGCGACAGTGACTACGGTGCGAATTGGAGGCACCGGGCGAATGCCTGACGCGTAATCACGGACTTCCGGTACGAAGGGCACTGGATCCGCTTTGCGGCGCTGCTCCAGCGCGAAGGAATTGACGGTGGTCCTGAAGGCTATTGCCTGTCGAAGACCAGGACGTTGTGGGACGCGTCGCCGCCGGCCTTCCTGCGCAGTTGCATCTGGGTGTTCGCATCAATCCGGATCACGGCCACCGAATCGGCACTCGTCGTTCCCTTGAGTGGGTAGTCTGTCCCGTCGAGGCTGAACGTGTATTCGATGGAGGTCGGGACGCCCTGTCCGTTCACTCCATTTGAGGTCACCCGGTAACCGTCACCCGCCACCGCTCGGATCAGCGTGCTCGGATTCATCGGCTTCATGGTGACCGGATCGTATTGCGACTTCGCGATGTTGGTCCTCCAGGTTCCCACAAACGGGTCTGGTGCCTGACCGGACACACTGGCGACCGCCGCCCACAGCGTCATCACGGCGCAGGCGCCGAGCAGGATTCGCCGCATTCACACACGATCCTTGAGGTCGAGACTGTTGTTGACGACCAGGCCGGCGAGATCTGCGTGAAGCAGCACCCGTCGGCCTGACCGGTGCTAGAAGTCTACCTGTCCGCCGACCTTGAAGAGGCGGCCGCCGAGCAGGTTCGTCGGCCGGCGCCACGAGGGCCCGTAGGTGGTGACCTGTGCCAGCACCGTGTTGGTGTTGAGCGTGTTGTAGAGGTCGGCCCACGCCTGGATGCGCGTCTTGCCGAGCTTGAAGATCTTCGTCAGCCGCAGGTCCAGCTGGTTGAAGCGGTCCTCGTAGTTCATGTTCAGCGGGAGCAGGTCGACCGTCGCGGTCGCGGCGGCGCCCGCCGCCAGGTTGCGGCCGAGCGACGGGAGAGTCTCCGCGTTGGTGGCGACATACTGCGCGGAGTATGCGAACCCGGGCAGGTTCTGCAGGTTCGCGCTGGCCAGCAGGCCCAGCACCAGCGGGTACGACACCGCCACCTTGACCTGCGTGTTGGCCTGCCACGGCCGGCTGACGCGGCAGAAGTTGTCGCGGTTCTGCTGGGGCGAGTTCACGACAAAACAGTTGTCGGTCACGGTCCGGCCGATGCCGACGCCGCCCTGGACCATTCCGCCCTGGCCGAACCGGGTGTTCAGCGTGATGTCGACACCGTCGAAGTACTCCCGCTGCTTGCCGAACCCGCTCGCCTGCTTGACCAGGCCGTCAAAGCGTCCGAACACGTTCGGGTTGACGTCGTAGAGACCGCACATGCGGGTGCCGCTGGCGCTGCCCAGGCGGACATCGGTCGGAGCGGTGACGCAGTACGGCGAAAAGTCCGAGGGCTGCACGGCCAGGTTGTCATTGACCGTGAAGTTTCCGAACCAGGTCCGGAAGTACGACACGTTCAGCCCCATGTTGGGCCTGAGCTCGTGCTGCATGCCCAGGGATGCCTGCCAGGTGTAGTCCCGCGCGCCCCACCCCTGAGACACCTCATCGGAGAACCGCGTCAGCACGACGGGCCGGCCGAACGTCGCCACGTTGAGCGCACCGCACTCGCCATTGGCGGCGTTGGTGAAGAGGTCGCACTCAGGGACAAGGTTGGCGTTGCCATCCGCCCACGTGCGTGTGGCGCTCAGGCCGATGGCATTGGCCGGGTTGAGGGCTACGGCCATGCCAACACCGTGCGCGTTGACGTATCGGCCCAGGTAGCCCTTGATGGCGGTCTTGCTGTTGCCGAACACGTCGTAGGCGGCCCCGAAGCGGGGCGTGATGTCATGCCAGTTGGGGACGTCATTGATCTCCGGGATGTTGATCTCGCCGACGAACCGGCCCGCCGGGCGCGTCTGAGCCGGGACGTAGGAGTTGATGTGGTCGTACCGGACGCCCAGGTTGAGTGTCAGGCGGCGCAGCGTCCACTGGTCCTGCGCGTAGATGCCCAGGTTGATCTTCTCTGTCTGCTCAGAGGTGGCCGGTGTCGCCCACTGCGACAGTGAGATGGGTACCCCGTTCCGGAACGTATAGGACAGATCCTGGTTGACGTAGGCCCTGTCGAAGAACGCGCGACCCTGGTGCGTCTGCGCGCCGATCTTGAGAGCGTGGGAGCCGGTCACGTAGGAGACGGCGAACTTCTCGTTGTGCTGGCCGTAATCCACGTTCGGCGCCAGCATGCCCGCGGGCGTCGTGCCTCCGGGCGGTGAGTTGTAGGCCAGGCCCAGGCCCACGTCGTTCACAGAAATGGCGTCAGGCGACACCCCGGGCCCCAGCAGCGCCGTGGTCCAGTTCACAATCCGCGAGTAGCCGGCTTCGACCAGGAGCTTATTGGTCATAGGGAAGCTCCAGGTGACCTGCGTCAGGGAGACCGGCGCGTAGTGCCAGTCGATGTTGGCCTCGGGCACACGGCCGTTGGTGCCGATGCCGTCGAAGCAGGAGCAGTTGCTCTGCTTGCTGAAGTGCAGGGTCAATTTGTTGCGGGCCGTGGCCTGGTAGGTCAGGCGGACGCTGTTGTCGCGCTGGTAAATGTCGGAGTAGCCCGGCTGGGTCAGGTCGGGCTCGTAGCGGAGCGAGTTGAAGCCAAGCTTGTTGTAGTAGACGTTGGTGTTGTTCTGGGCGCCCCACCAGCGGTGCGCCGTGTAGAACCACAGCTTGTCCTTGACGATCCGTCCGCCGAAGCCGGCGCCGAAGTCGTAGACCTTCTTCACCGAGGAACCGAGCGTCGCGCCACGCGCGCGGAGCTCGTCGGTGATGTTCTTCGCCTGAAACTTGCTGGTCGCGCCGCTGGTGTTCAGATAGATCTTGAAGGTATTGCCGCCATCCTTCGGGATAATGTTGAGCACGACGCCGGCGGTTTCGGTTTCCGCCGTCTGGCCGCCGGTCTCCATGTTGATTTCCTGCACGGCGGCCTGGTTGATCATGATGAAGCGGTTCGACCCACTCCCCGTGCCGACCATGTTGTTGTAGCGCATCCCCTCGATGTTCAGCTTGCCGTCGTTCTCGCGGCCGCCGTGGATGGCGATGTGGCCGTAGCCTTCGCCCTTGTTGCCTCCTACGTCGGTAAGCCGGGAGGAAACCGACGCGCCGACCGTCAGCGCCGCGTACCCCTGAATCGTGCGGCCGGTCGGGATGGTGTCGATCAGCTCCCTGGACAGGACCTTGGACTGCGTGACCCGCTGCACATCGACCACCGGGCTGCCTCCGGACACGGTCACGGTTTCTTCCAGCGAGCCGATCTTCATTTCGGCGTTGGCGGTGGCCGTGAAACCGCTGGGCAGGTCGATGCCCTCGCGCCTGTAAGTGGAAAAGCCTGGAAGGGTGAACGTGACGGTATACGCGCCTGGCCGGAGATCGACGATCTTGAAGTTGCCCTGATCGTCGGTCACCACGGTCCGCACTTTCTCGATCAGTGCCGGACTCGCGGCTTCGACCGTCACGCCTGGCAGCACGGCCCCGGTTGTGTCTTTCACGATCCCCGCGATGCTCCCGCTGCCGGCGTTCTGGCTGAATGCGGTGCCCGGAAGCAGGAGCAACAGACTGAGCAGGGCCTGTCTGACGTGTGGTGCCTTCATCCTTTACTCCCTCTACCAGCATGAAAGCGGTACGGAGGACGGACTGAACGGGGTTCCCGTCGCGTGCCGGTTGGACCAGTCGTGGCCCGGATGTGTGCGGGAGTCTATAGGAGGAGGGTTCGAGGCGAGGGTCCCGTAGTTCAGGTAGGTCGTTCAGTCCGAGGGGGGGCGGCTCATCCATTGCCGCCAGCGGGCGCCAATGCGCTATTTGCGCCTCGCGGCCTGCTCGAGCGCGAAGGTCTTGAGTGCTGGATTGGTGAGCCCGAGCGCGGCCGCCTCGGTCCCGGCTTTGTCGGCATCCCACTTGTCGACAACCAGCCGCTTGATCATCCAGAGCGCCGCCGCTCGGTTGGCGCTGGCGCAGTGAATGAACACCGGCTGGTTCTTCTTCTCGGTCACGGCCTTCAGAAATCCATCGACGAGCGCAGGGTCCGGAGACGCCGTGTTCATCGGCAGGTGGATGTAGGTCAACCCGAGGGCCTTTGCCGCGGCCGCGGCTGCGTCGATGTCCGCACCTTGCTCGGTCGCCATCCGCAGATTGAGCACCGAGGCGAAGCCCTGCTTCTTCACGTCGGCCAGGGCCGCGGCCGACGTGGCGCCCGCGCAGGCGACGGTCGACTCCACCTTCGCGAAGTTCACGATACCGGGCACGGTTTCCTTGATGACGGACTGTGCCGCAATGGAGACGCTGACGAACACGGCCGCGCCGATGGCGGCAAGTCTGGTGACGGGGCGTGTCATGAAGGCTGCTCCGATCTACGCGGTGGCCAGTGTGTAGCCGCGCTCCTGGGCGCGGTTGACCGCCAGGATGCCGGCGGCCATCAGGTGGGCGTTCGGCACGAGGTTGGCGGCGAGCTCTGCCTGGATGGTCTCGGCGTTCCCGTTGGTGGTCTTGGCGATCTGCCCGGCCAGGAAGCGCGTGGCCATACCGCAGACGGCGAGGTGGGCGCCGCGCGTGATCAGGGCACCGACGACCACATCCACCGTCGTGGCGTCATGGAACGGATTGGCGGTCGGAGCCTTGCCCACGGGTGTGCCCGGGTTGGCGAAGGTGGCCAGCGTCGCGCCGTACTTCGCCCAGAGCGCGTCGTTGTAGGCGTAGGGTGTGGAGAAGTGCCGCGCGACGATCACGACGCCCGAGTCCGCATCCTTGAGGCCGTAGCCGGACTGGTTCGCGTTCAGGAAGTTGTTCGCGAAGCGCAAGGCGTCGGAGAAGGCCGCCGTCGTGGTCGTGTCGAAGACGAACCGGTGCTGGGTCCCGAGCGTGTCGAGCCAGTCGTCCGCGGCGTGCCGCCGTGGGGTGAAGGCCTTCGGCACCCGAGCTGCGACCGGAGTCCCTGCCACGAGGGCGGCCCCGCCCGCGCCGATGCCCGCCGCGAGGCGTGCCAGAAACGATCGCCGGGCCGTGGCCCGCTCTGTCCGGATATCCGTCATCGTCCTGCTCCTCGTTCGCGTCATGATAAGAGCTCCGTGGGTTCGCGCGCCGGGCATCGTATCACCGTGCTTCTCTTCCTGGCCTGTGCGGCCTGCGCCCGGCCGGAGGTGCCCCGGACATCCAACGGCGTGCCCCTCGCCGGGCCACTGATTCCGGCCAGCACGACCATGGTGACCGCGTGGGACGTGCCGCAGAATCCCCTGACCGATGCCTCGCTCGGGACGTCGAAACTGGCCGACGAGATCCGCTGGGGGTACCGGCTGTTTACCCGCACGCCTTCAGAGGGTGCCCGGTTTACGGCCAGCCGCATGGCCTGCAGCCACTGTCACCTGAATGCCGGGCAGCGGGAGCGGGCGCTGCCGCTGGTGGATGTGGCCGGCATGTTCCCGGAATACAACCGGCGCTCGGGCCGGCTCTACAGCCTCACCGACCGGATCATCGATTGCTTCCAGCGGAGCGAGAACGCGACGGGCCGAATGACCCCACCGGACGGGGCCGCGCCTGAGGCGGAGTCCATGCCCACGCCGGCATCGAAGGAGGTGCTGGCGCTGGCCGCCTACCTCACGTGGCTCGCGCGCGGCGCCTCGATGGGTGTCAATCCATCCTGGCGCGGCCAGAACGCCATCGATCCGAAGGCGCTCATTCCGGTGGCACAACTGAATCCGTCGAAGGGGGAGGCGCTCTTCAAGGAGCGCTGCACGCCGTGCCACGGTCCGGACGGCCAGGGCGTCCAGGTGGGCGACAAGCGGCCCGGCCCGCTATGGGGGCCGGACTCCTGGAACGACGGCGCGGGTGCCGCGCGCATCTACACACTGGCGGGCATCATCAGGTACGCGATGCCGTATCTCGATCCCGGAAGCCTGACCGACGAAGAGGCGCAGCAGGTCGCGGCGTTCATCAACTCGAAGCCCAGGCCCGCCTATCCCTACAAGGCGAAGGACTATCTCACCGAGAAGGTTCCGGTCGACAGCGTCTACTATCCGCCGCGCTGACGGCGGCCCAGAATACTAGCGTCGGCCCTGTGGCACGGCCGGTGGCGGGGGCACGATCTGGATGAGTGTCGCGTAGCGCTCCGGTTGCGCGCCACGATTCGGATTGGGATACCCGGCCGACCCGCCCGCGGTGTAGTCCTTCACGGTCACACCCGGGGGGAACCCCATTGTTTCCTCGCGGAACTTCCCGACTTCGAAGAGGTGCGTGGGCGGTTGTTCGAAGACGACCGTGCCCTTCTCCTTGAGCGAGGTCCGGTAGGCCGTCACCACCTCGGCGAACGACGCGGCGGTGCCGAAGATGTAGTACCGCTGGCCGCGGCCCGCGTCGTAGGAGGCCACAAACTGTGCTGCCGCCGGGATGAAGATGCCGAGCTGGGCCGCAGTCGGCGCCACTGGGTCGATAGCCGGGGCCGCAGGCGCGGCCTGGGGCAGCGTGGATGCGGGCGCGGGCGCGGCGGGTGCGGGTGCCTGG
>JBEBFY010000042.1:0-13512 GCA_040081715.1 Vicinamibacterales bacterium
GTCCGTTGGGTTCGGTTGCTGTGCGAACCAGGCGGGGGTCTGTCGGGCGCTAGTCCCGCAACGTCCCATCAGCGGTGATCGCGGGGCCGAACACGGGCAGTGGCGCGGCGATCCGCGAGCGCAGGACCCACGCGATGACGACCCCGTGTAGCGCGTGCGCGGCGACCAGGATCGGCCAGCCGACAGACCGCGCCAGGCTCATCACCTGGGCATCCTCAATGCCACCGATGGCTATCACCGCACGGAAGGCAACCAGGTAGAACAGGCACATCATGGCAACGCCGTGGAGGGCGCCCAGGGCGTAGCGCTGCCAACCGATGATAGGCACGCGACGGGTGCCGAACGCGAAGATGAGACCGCTGATCGCACCCATCACGAAGCAGAGCCCAAGTCCGCCAGAGAACTGCAACTGGAAGAACTCCGGGGTCTCCCCGTCGGCGACGGCGTCGAGGGCGAACTTAAGGGGCCCTGGGTCGACGATCGAGATGATGCTGTAGAAGGGCACGGTCGCGCCGTATGGCGACATCGCCCCGCCAATAGCAAGCAGGATCGCCGTCGGGATCGCGGATGCGATCCCGGCGATGATCCCTGCTTCGATCTGACTCTCCAGGCTGCGCCGCTCGGGGCGCATCGGGTCGCCAGCAAAACCACCAATCAATGGCATGTGAAATTAACTCGCAGAGGGCTCGGGCTTCGCGCTGACCAGGTCGCGGTCGTCGACGTACTCGTGCTTGAGCATCTCTTCCAGCTGGAAGTACGCACCACTGAAGAGGAGACGGCCCGAGGTGGGCGTCATGTCACGGTAGCCCGACTTGTTGCGCCGCGAACGGTCGGCACCAAGCAGCAGGCAGAACGTGATGATCAGACCGGCGCCGAGGATGACAGGGCCGAGCCCGGCCAGCATCTCCATCGTGCCGCCCCCGCCGCCGTGCGCGAGGATGTTGCCTTGGGCCATGGTCCTTCTCCTATCTCTCGTGAGGTGTGGCTGCCAGTGGTGGCCCCAGACGATCGGGGCCACCACTGGAAGCCTACGCTAAGCGACCAAATTCGTTTAGCGCGCGAGGAAGGTGGATGCGGTGAGGAAGTTCTCGTTCCCCGCGCCGTCCTCCAACCGGACCACACCAGTGATCAACGGACGCGTCTCCTGAGTCGGAACGAGTCGCTCGGTATCCCAGCGATCGCTCGTCATCGTGAGGTTGACGGTGACCGTCTCCCCCGCAGGAATCGTGTCGTTGTCCACCGCCAGCGTGTCACCCAACAAGTAGGTGTCACCGCTGGTGATGTACTGGGTGATCTTGGCGTCCGTCGTGCCGGTGTTCGTGATGTCCACCGTCATCGTCAGGGCCTGTGCCTCCGCGTCGTAGGTCGAGATATCCGCGTCCAACGTTGCGAACGACGCATCCATGGCGACCGGCTCAGGCTTGTAACGAAGCACCTGCAGCGGAAGCTTGTCAGGGTACTTCTGGCCCTGCCAGATGAACGCGCCCAGCAGGATCACCAGCACCAGCGCCATGGAGGCGTTGCAGAACTGATGGTCCTTCTTCGTGATCAGGCCGGCATCGGCACCGTCGCTGTTCAGCGGAACAGACAACGACACGGGCAACCGGGTGACGGTCGGCTTCGGGACGGTCCAGTAGATCATCCAAGCCATGCCGATCGTGAACCAGATCAGGTTGAACAAGATGACCGGGCCAAGACCGAAGCGCTCCAAGTCGATGGTGCCACCGCTCTTGAGAGCCACCTCGTGCTTGAAGTCACCATCGTTGCCGGTGACCTTGACGTAGTTGCCGGGACCGATCAGCGAGCCGGCCTTGTGGATGGCGAAGATCGGGTGAATGTGCCACCCGTTCCCGGTGCTGACACGACGACCGGCCAACAGAATCTCGAAGTTGTAGACCGCGCCCTTCTCGATCTGGATCGAGTGAGGGGTCGGCTTACCGTTGACGAGTCGCTCCTTGATGATGACCGGCGGACCGGGCGCCACGATGCTGATGAAGCCCAACTCGGGTTCTTCCAGCTGCTCCGGCCACGTCTCCAGCACCTTGACGGTGCCGGTGACGGTGAACTCCCCGTTGACTGGGACTTCGACTGCGGCCTCGCCCATGGGCTGCCCATTGATCTCGACATCCCAGAAAGCGACCGTGCCCATGCGGAGCCAGCCTTCTTGGGCTGCCTCACCGTGTGCGTTGGCAGGTGCGACCGGAGCGGCCAGCGTCACCAGAGCTGAAGCCGCGACGAGAGCGCCTACCTTGCGAATAACCTTGCG
This sequence comes from Vicinamibacterales bacterium, assembly GCA_040081715.1. Classification (GTDB taxonomy): domain Bacteria; phylum Acidobacteriota; class Vicinamibacteria; order Vicinamibacterales; family UBA2999; genus CANKJK01. The sequence goes on from JBEBFY010000042.1 coordinate 2,267, forward strand.
CATTATGTCTCGTGTCCCTTCTCAGAACCGCGTGATGAAGCGGCCGATTGGCCAGATGGCAAGCATCCGGGCGATGAACTGACCGATCCAGTAGCCGGCTACTGCCATGGTGGCGCCGAACGCGAGAGCGACATACAGCGTCTGTCCCAAGAAGGTGCGCAGCGAGCCGCGCTCGATCAGACGGAGGTACTCCGGCGTCTGACCACGCAACACCGATACACCCTGCATATCGGCTGCGGTGATGGTCAGGCCCATGAAGTCGACCGGCTGCAGGTAAGGCGCCATCAGGATGTAGTTCTCCATCCAGAAGATGATCGCGAAACCCATAGCGCCGATGAGACCGGTAAGCACGAAGCTCTTCGTCTTCAGCAGTACCCAGTCAAGCCAGACCGCCGCGGCGATCATGCTGAGCGGCCAGACGAAGTTCAGCGGGAACCCACCGAACCAGTCCCACTGGACCACACGGCCGACCCACTGGCAGATCACCATGCAGACGGCGGTGTAAACGGCGCCCGTCGGGAACCGCCAAGCCAGCCACTGGATGTACTGCAGGGCCGAAGGGATGATGATGATCGCAAACGGGGTGACCATCGGCCACCACTGGCGGTCTTTCCAGTCCGTCCAGAAATCCCAGTCGCCGGCGAACAGCAACTTGGTGATATCTGCGGCGGCACCGACGACGAATGCCGCGGTGATCCAGAAGACTGCGTCCCACTTCCGATCGATGTACTTGTAGCGACGGTGGAGCAACTTGCGTAACGCCTCGTTACGCTCGTCGACCGCCTGCGCCTCTGCGGTGGCACTCATAAAGAGCTCCTTCTTATCTGGTGATGAGGGGCGGAGAGCCCGCCGCCGTCAAACGGCGACGGCGGGCCTCCAAAGGGTGTCGAACCGAATCAGGCAGCCTGAGTTTCGGAGTCAACGGCGGCCGGAGCCTCTTCCAAGATCTCGTCCTCGATGGCGAGGAGTCGGCTAAGCGACTCTGCCCAGAGAGCGAAGATGCCGGAAGCGAGCCAGCCATAGGTGACGAACGGCCAGTGGAACGGCGCGGCGAAGATCTCCTCGGTGATCCACATGGAGTGGCCCCACTCGTTCATCGCAACCTGCATCATTTCGGTGACGGAGGCGGAGATGAGGAGGAAGAAGGACCAGGGGAAACCCTTGTCCCGCGAGTAGACCTTCGGAAGACGCGTCATTCCGTAGAGGTACGTCCCGATGCAGAACGTGATGCCCATGGGGAACGCCCAGAAGAACATCACGATGTGGCTCGGCGTAAGCGCCGTGTCACGAACGGTGGTCTGGTGCCAGACGCCGTCCTGGTTCGGGAAGAAGCTGGCCATGAAGTAGAGCACCATGCTGGTGATGCCGATGAGGCCCCAGAAAACCACGATGCGACGAACTTCTTCAGCCGGGGTGATTGCCTTGACCTGCGCGGCAGCGTCGAGCTGCTGGCCGGTCTTGAGCAGCCAACCCCACCAGCCGAGCGTCACAACTGCTGCGACGATCAGCTCGATCACGAAGAGGCTGAACCAGTACTTCCTGAACCCGTCGCTTGCCGCGTCCAGGCCGGCTTCGTTGTACCAGGAGTACTTCTGCTGGTACAGGCGAAGGCCGATGAACGTGGAAGCCAAGAGCGCCATTCCCCAGAACATGGAGAACCAGCCGCCCATCCAATCGATAGGGCCCTTGCCCTTGGGGAACTCCGAGTCGCCGGTGTCAGCGAACTCGACGGTCTCCCGATCGACGGTAGTAGACATATTTGTCTTTCCCTTCTTGTTTCCTGCCGGCCGCTAGCTAGCCGGAAGTAGTGCGGACTTTTGTGAAGCAGGTGTAGCTATGGAACGAGGACCGCGCGCCCGCGCACACGGCCATGGTGCAAATCGTCGAGCGCCTTGTTGGCGTCGTCCAACGAGTAACGCTGCGCATGCAGCGTCACCTTCTTCGCGGCTGCAAGATCCATCAGCTCGCTAAGTTCTGTGTAGTTACCGACCAGACTACCGACAACACTGATCTCGCTAAAGATGATTTGCAGTGCCGGCAAGTCGACGCGCCCGCCGTAACCAACGACGTAGTACGTGCCGCCGTTGCGGATCATGTTCGGGCCGGTGACGGTGGTTCCGTGCTCGGCGACGAAGTCGATCACCGCGTGGGTTCCGTGGCCGCCGGTGAGATCCTTGATCGCGGTGACCGGATCGTCCTTGCCATCCACGACGTGGTCGGCGCCGATCTCCTTGGCCATAGCCAAGGCATCAGGGTTGGTGTCAACGACGATGATCTCGGTCGGGCACATGGCCTTGAGGGACTGGATCGCGATGTGACCCAGGCCGCCGGCGCCGATGACGACGCAGGACGAGCCCGCCTGAAGCCCCGGAACGGCCTTCTTGACGGCCCGGTAGGCGGTGATACCGGCATCGGCGAGGGGTGCCACGTCGACCGGCTCGAGCGAGTCGTCGAGCTTGATCAGGGCCCGCTCATTGGTGAGGAGGTACTCGGCGTAACCACCGTCGACATTCAGACCCGGGAACGCACTGTTCTCGCAGTACATGTCTTCGCCGCGACGGCACCCGGCGCACACGCCACAGGTCGCCAGCGGGTGGCAGATGACCTTGTCGCCCACCTTGACTGTGGACACGGCCGAACCAACCGAGTCCACCCAGCCCGCGTTCTCGTGGCCGATCGTGTAGGGCAGCAGCAGACCATCGGCGTCGAGAGTGCCGCGCCAGACCTGCTCGATGACGTGGAGGTCGGTGCGGCAAACGCCCGCAGCCCCCACCTTGACCACCACGTCGTGGGGACCCTTGACCTCGGGCTTCGGGACGTCCTCCAGGACGAGTTCCTTGTCGTACTCATGCAGCCGTGCGGCCTTCATGCAACTTCTCCTCTGGTGATCTCTGCGGTGGGGTGAACAGTTGAGTCGGGATAACGCTCGTGAATCAGGGTCTTGCACATCATCCCGTTGCCTTCGAACGAGACGGCCATGACGCTGGCGGACCGCCGGTGGAGCCGGAGCTTGTCCGGCTCCACCGGGCGGCCATCAGCAGCCACGAGGAACGGGGCCTCCGAAGAGGTGTCGATCCCCAGTTCCGTGCGCGTCGACAGGTACTTGTCGAGAAGTTCACCCTCGTACTCGAACCCGGCCACGTCGGCCAGGTCCAAGTCCAAGATCTTCTCGCTGTCGATGCCCGATTTGTCCAGGACCTTGCACACCCGCTCTTGGCGGATGAGGAAGGTCTTGCGCGCGAAACGATCCCGCAAGGTGTCCAGATCCTCGATCGCATCCGCGAACACGTCGGTAAACGACGAGCCCTCGGTCATTGCGCCGTTGATCTTGTCAGCCTCGAAGTGTCCGACCAGGCTGACGTGGACATTGCCTTCGCCGACCACCTTCTCCGCGGCCCGTCGCACGTCGTCGACCATGAGGTAGGTGAAGTTCGGGGCGCAGAAGTACTGCGGAAGCTGCATGTGAACGATGACGTTCTCAGCACCTTCGGTCCCTGCGATCTCCACTTCGCGGATGAAGCCCATCTGTGTGACGGGCTCATCCACCTCTGGGTCGTAGACGTGCTCAAGTTCCGCGAGCACCAAAGTGGCGAGGGGGTCGGCGACGGGCATCAGGCCGAGGCACCAGCCATTTCGCTGCCGACAACGCCGGCAGGCACCGGGATGTCGTACAAGCGGGCGGCGTTGAGGCCCAGGACCTTCGCCTTCTGCTCGTCGCTGAGAGTGCCGTACTCGCCCTGCATGTCCTCGGGAATCTGGAAGTCGAGGAACTTCTCGATCAGCCAGCGCGGGGTCCAGATCGCGTAGTCGGAACCGAACAGGATCTTGTCCGGGCCCAGCCAGTACTCGAGTTCACCGATCATCTGCGCGAAGTAGCGCGGACGCGAGTGGATGAACGGCATCGCCACGGCCATGCCGGCGTACACGTTCGACTCCTGCGTGGCGATCCAGCAGAAGTCCTCCAGGCGAGGCAGCCCGATGTGCTCAACGACGAAGTTGAGGTTCGGGAAGTCGGTGGCCACGTGATCAACGTCGTGAACGTCGAACGAGTCGCGGTCCAGCGGCCACACCGTGGGGCCCTTGTGAACGTGGATGTTCTTGATGCCCAGCTCTTCAGCCTTCTCCAAGTAACGGTAGCTGGCCGCGTCCGCGAGCGAGTAGCCACGCGAGTCGCCCTGCCACTCCGCCGTGTACAACTTCACACCCTGGATCTTGCGCTCCGAGCACTCGCGCTCCAGGTCCTCCAGGCCCTTGTCGCCGTGCCGCGGGTCGAAAGCGGTGTTGCAGATCAAGCGGCCGGGGTTCTCGGCCTCGAGCTCCACGCCTTCCTTCGCCCGGCGGAAACCGGAGTGGTAGAACTCGGTCAGCACCGTCGGCTGGAAGATTGCGACGTCGACTCCGCCGTCCTCGAGAACGTCCTTGATGACGTTTTCCTTCTCGATCTTCTCGAAACGCGACTTGGGCCACTTCTCTTCTTCGGGGCTGAGCCCGTTGTGGTAGTCGAAGAAGCACTGGGTCCAACCGCGGCCCCAGTCGTTCTTGCAGTTCGCTTCAGAGCCGTCCCAGATGTGGATATGTCCGTCGACAATGAAGTACTGCTTGCCGTCCCTGGTGATCATCTGCTTCCTCCTCGGGCCCTGGGGGCCGCTGCCGTGCCTGTTCCTCCCGCTCCTGGTGTGCGGGCAGACGAATAGGCCGAGTGAATGCCCGCGGACGAGGGCTGTCGAGCACCCCGAGGGCTCAGCGCAGAGCGCTTCCACGTAGGCCGGAAAGCCGATGTGATCTGGCTCTCAAGGGCTCCGAAGCCCCTTCGAATGCTTCGTCGCGGGGCCGTCGCCGAGCGCTGGCTCGGCGTCGCAATGGCCCACAGGCGGCGCCCGCTGACCCCCGGCGACGCTGGCCACGGGCTCGCGAGACGCCAACGGTCGGAGATTCCGGTTGCTGTGGTCTGTACCGTGATTTGTGTCACGTGCGTCGTTGACCGGAGCGCAGGACGGGCGCACCATCGAAGAAGCCGGGCAACGGGACTCGACCCGCTCCGGGAGGATTAGAGGGCTCATGCAGACGATGGGAACCGAGACAGTCATCATCATGATCGTCGGCTTGGTCGCGATCGGATTGATTCGTCTGGTGATCGCCATGGCCGGCCGGCAGTACGCCGCCGACCATCCCAACGTGAAGGGCACCTCGCAGGACACGACGACGGCCACTCAGCGGCCGGTGCGGGGCACGGGACGGAAGTCACACTTGATGTACTTCCCCGAGGCAGAGTCGACGCCCGAGGCGACTCCCCCGGGCCAAGACCGGCATACCGAGCGTGGCGCGGTCGGCTCGACGACCGGCGACCGGTAGGCATCGACGCCTTTGGGCCGTGACGTTCCTGCCGCTTCTGCCCCGCTACTTCTGCAGGTCGATGTCGTAGGTCTTGATCTTCCGATAGATCGACGCCCGCGAGATCCCCAGCGCGTCGGCCGCGGCCTGCTTGTCCCCACCGCTGGCGCGCAGCGCCTCGACGATCGCCTCGCGGGCCATCCACTCCAGCGGGCTCAGGTTTCGTCGTACGCCGGAGCCGAACCCGGGTGGCAGATCGGTGAGGTCGAGGATGCTTCCGCGCGCGGTCCGCACCATTTGGTCGACCAGGTCGGAGACCTCGGCCAAGTTGCCCGGCCACGGCTCACGGACGAGGCGACTCATGAGTTCCGGGGTCACGCCGACGACCGCGCCAGCGCTGGCCTCACGCAGCATGTCGGGCACGATGTGGTGGAGATCTTGAACGCGCCCGCGTAGCGGCGGTACCACCACGATCGGGATCGCCGCAGACGCGAGTGCTGATTGCGCCGACTCCGACGGCGTCACTTCGCCGACCGAGTGCCGCATCGCAGCCACCGACGTGGCGGACTGCAAGGTGAAAGCGAGCCAGCCACACGACTCGCTCTGTGTGCTCGCGGCGTGCTGCACGTCGGCCAACATGGCATCGAGTGCATCTGGCGCCAGGGCATCGATGGCTCGCACGAGGGCCGGACAGCCGGTGCGCCAGTCGGACAGCACCTCGTCCAGGGTTCCGGCGGGATGAGCAGCGTCGTAGATTCGAAGGTGTCGCTCGGGAAAGAGTTCGTTCGCGATCGTCTGGACCAACGTCCGCTTACCCACACCGGGTTCGCCGATCAGGCAGACCGGCATCCTGCCCGCCGCCAGCCTCTTGACCATGACGCTCGGGCCGACGGTCACCGGTGAGAGGGCGTTGAGCGCCCGAGCACTGGCAGAATCCGGGCCGGCCATGCTGTCGCTCGCCGGGCGACCCGAGGAGGACGCCCGCACGTCGTCGACGACCGGAGCAGAGATCCGGATCACGGCACCTGCCAGTTCGGCCCGCTGGCCCCGAACGGCACGCAGGTGCAACTGCACCGTTTCTGCGGCCCCGGCCAGCAATGGGATATCGGCCTGGTCCCGTGAGGCGAGCGCGTTTTGGGCCATGGGCCACAGCTCTTCGCGGCTGAGGTTCCCGATTCGTCGGATCGCCCCGGAGCTCGCGATGAACGCCTCCTGGCTGATCGCCACGACATGGTCCTCGCGGTTGCGGCTGGCCACGAGGTACTCGTGCAGAAGCTCTTGGGCTCCGCGGCTCGACATCTGCATCAGGCCTTCTTCGATCACGCTTGCCGCCTGACGCACCAAGGCCGTCAGCGCCGGGTGCGCCCGATCGGCCCAGGTGGTGATGTCCAGCACCCCCAGCTGCCTCCGGGTCACCGGGTCCCGCAGGGGAACGCCCACGCAGGCGAACGCCTGGAGGTGCTCGTTGAAGTGTTCGAAGCCCACCACGCTCTGGGTCGACTTGCCTTCGAGGGCAGTCCCGATCCCGTTGGTGCCGACGTAGCGCTCGGCATAGTTGAATCCGGGGGCGAGCAGGGCGTTGTCCAGTCTCGATTCCAGATTGGGTTCTCCCGAGCGCCTGATGAGTACCTTGCCTCGGCTATCGGCCAGCACCACAGTGATCGGCGAGCCCAGCACGTCTTCTTGAACCCGGCCGATGACCGGCTCGGCTGCTCGGACCAGCCGACTGGAGAGGTTGATGTTGTCGTCATAGGGCGTGGACAACCCGGACGTCAGCGCGCCTTCGTCGTAGGAACGTCTCCAGGAAGCCAGGATCTCGTGGCGCGGCCCAACCTCGCGCCCTTCCTCGTGGGTTCCGACGTCTCCATCGGTGAGCAACCGCTGGCGTGCGCGAGCCAGAATCTCGGTCCAAGACCTCGTGTCACCGGGCATAATGAACCCATCGTCTCAAAGTGAGACACCGCCGGACCCGTGAGTGCGCTGTGATGGGCATCACGTTGGTGCAACGCGACGGAGGAGACTGTCCATGACCCAAGTGGTGAGCGAGCCCAAAACGGCCCCGAGTGTTGTCAGTGACGACGCTCCAGCCCGCAGGATGCTGAACACCGCGGTGAACGTCACCGAGACGCTGACCATCATCGCCGAGGACCCGCACGGGGTTCCGGCCAAGGTGTTGGCGCGTCGCCTGGGGCAAAGTCTCTCCACTACCTATTACGCACTGCAGACACTGACCAGTGTCGGACTGGTCGAGCCGTCGCCCTCTGCTCCAGGTCTGTACACCCTGGGACCCCGAATCGCTGAACTTTACCGCGGCTATGTCGCGAACCGAACCCTTCCCGAGCGGTTGTCCCCGATCCTGACGGAGTTGCGAGAGGCCACCACCGCCCGCAGCTACCTCGCCGCGTGGAGTCGCGGCGACATGGAGGTCACCCACGCTCTTGGACGACGCGGAGCCACAGAGCTGCAAGATGTGACTCAGGGTTTCCGGGGGGCCGCGCACGCGCTGGCTCCGGGAAAGGTGCTACTCGCCTCGATCCGCCCCGAGCGCTGGCCCAACTATCTGTGCGCGTCCCGCTTCGAGACCTTCACCCCGACCACCATCGACACTCCGGGTCGGCTGCACACCGACCTGCAGCGCATCCGCGAGCAGGGCTACGCGGTGGATGTCGAGGAGTTTCGGGAGCGGGTCTGTTGCGTCGCCGCTCCCGTGTATGACAGCGCCGGGCGGGTCCTGGCGGCAATCGCGATCTCGGTGCCGGCACGCCGGTTCAATCGCGAACTCAAGGACCTGGTGCACGCGGTGCGCCGTTCGGCACATGAAGCTTCCGAGATCTTCTCGGGATTGGACCCCCTGACGGCTCTCGTCAGGCAGACCGCAGAGGCGTAACCATGCGCTCCACTACTCACCGGCCCGGACTCCGCGGCGCCGGCACCACCGCAGCGACCCCGTTTCAGCGCCGCCGCGCACACCGCGCGCTGGGCTTGGCCGCCGCCGCCGTGCTCGCGTTGACCCTGAGTGGTTGCGGCGAGGGGATGAACTCCTCGGCCGACCCGGCACTCCAGTCCGAGTCACCCGAGGAAGACTCGATGGACGGCATGGACATGGGGGACGACATGGGCGATATGGACCATGGGGACGCCCAGGGCGATGGTCATATGCATTCGCACGAGACCGAGGGAGACGGCCTCTCAGCGAGTCTGCGCGGGTTGACCCTCGGCGAGGTCGAAACCAACGCGACCTCCGAGTCCGGTGGTGAGTTGTCGTTCCGAATCGTCAAGGAGAACGGCACGACCGCAACGGAGTTCGTCCGCGACCAGGGCAAGTACGTCCACGCCTACCTGGTCAGCGAGGACCTCAGCACCTACCACCACGTGCACCCGAAGGCCGCCGCCGGAAACTGGGTGGTGAACGTTCCGCCACTCCCGGCCGGGCGCGTGCACCTGGTCACCAACTTCGTCGCGGTGGATGCCGAAGGCGAGTACCGCGCACTGACCTTGGGCACTGACTTCAACGTCGCTGGCGAGGCCACCGCCAAGCCGCTGCCCAAGCCCGCCCCTGAGGTTCAGGTCGACGGCTACACCGTGACACTCGGCGAGGCCGCATCGGTCGGCGCTGAGGCGAAGCTGAACCTGACCGTCACCAAGGGCGGCCGGCCAGTGACGTTCGAGCCGTACCTTGAGGCGTGGGCACACACCAGTGCCTTCGCGGCCGGCACGCAGGCCATCTCACACCTGCACCCCGCCCAGGAGTGGAAGCCGGACGCGACACCGCCCGAGGTGCTGACCTTCGTCTGGACCCCGTCGGCCGCCGGTGACTATCGCTTCTTCGTCGAGTTCATGGCCGAAGGCGAACTGCACCGCGCGGAGTTCACCCGCACCGTCTCGAACTGACTCGGTTTCGACCCTGGGCTTCTAGCCAGGCCTCCTTGTCGGGTGCGCCTGGAGCAGCGAACCGCTACGAGAGTGCCCCGGCCTCCGGGTTCTCGACAGGAGCGGTGATCCAGACGAAGAGCGCCGCCATCGGCATGAAGATGCCTACGGTGACCATCATCCAGAACGACTTCTCGCTTCCGACCACCAGCGCGATGCCGGACATCGTGAACGCGACCATCGCGCAGAGCATGGGGTACTGCGCAAGCAGGTGATAGCGCTTCGGGAACAGGCTGATCGCTCGCTCGTGAGCGATGACGACACCTGCGATGTGCCCGATCGCAATCGCCGCGACCTGGACCAAGGCGATCCACTGGGTGGAGATCAAGCTGTAGTCGATCGTTCCGCCGGCGGTGCCGAACAGGTCCCAGCCGCGTCCGAACGGGTCGGACGCGAGGATCCACCCCAGCTGTCCATCGAAGACCGCGAACGAGAAGTAGTGGGCGATGGTGTAGCCGATGGCGATTGGCACCAGGGACGGCGCGAAGTCGGCCAACAGGGTGGACCGGTCGGGCAGCCACGCTCGAGTGATCCGCATCGCCACCCAATAGATCCCGGCGACGACCAGAATCGCCCCGGTCAGGCCAAGGGTGCCCGCCAGCAGGTAACTCGCGGTGTTGTCTCGCTGAGACGCCGCCAGGTCGCGCCAGATAGGCGTTCGGGTGAGGCCGTCGAATGCGGTGGATCCCAGCAAGACGGTGATCACCGCGGTCAACCCGGTCGTGGGCGGCGTCAGCGCCAACCCGTGCAACGGGTTACGGAGCACCCAATGTCCATAGTTCGTGCGGGCAAACGGCGAGAGTCGGCCGACCAGGGTCGAGTAGACCTCGAAGCCTTCGCCACGCTCGAACCAGTCCTGGCCGTAGACCACACCGGCAATGATGTGGATCAGCGCGTAGACGGTGAGGTAGACGGCCACGGTGCGCGGCAAGGACGCATTCGGGTCGACCAACTCGAGCCAGACGAATGTGTAGAGGCTGATGGCTGCCGGCCACATCCCCCAGGATGCGGGGATCGGCTTCTCCGCTCCGCGGAGGACCATCGAGAGCAGGCCCGCGATCGTGCGCAGCGGACTGATCGCCTTGACCACCGGGCCGAAGATCAACGACAACGGCAACAGGCCGACCCAGAACCAGACGTAGACCCACGCCGGTGCGGGGTTCGACTTGGGGTCGTTGGTGCCGATCCAGGCTGCCGAGAGCACCAGGACGAAGGCAACCAAGCCGACGAGTTTGAGGAAGACCTCGGCACCGGTGGAGTTCAAGATTCTTTCGAGCCCCGCCGAGACGGCCCTTCCCCCGGGGTCGGCCGAGAACTTCGGCTTCTTCCAGAAGAACACCAAGGCTGCGAAGGAGAACAGCAACGCCAAAACGGCACCCGTGACCGCGATCCACAGGGGGACAGGAAGGTCAGATCGACCGCCCAGGCCGTGGGCCAAGGGCATCACGTCAGTGGCGCGCATCTACTGAACTTCGAGTTCGAAGAGGAGATCGCCCGACTCGTGGAGCTCGACCTCGAACACCCCGGGGATGTCCGCGGTGAACGTCACTTGGGTGGTCTTGCCGGCTTCGAGCTCCAGCTCCTTGTCGTAGCCATGGACGTGAGCCTCCTCATCGATGTCAGAGGTGACCGCGATCGTGACGTCCTCGTTCAGCGGGACCGAGACCGTATCGGGCGCCGGGGTGATCTCCCCACCTGCGACAGTCACGTTGATGACGTTGCCTGCCGGCGGTTCCGCTGTCTCGCTCGGCTCGGCAGTCGGCTCGGCAGACTCCGAGTGGTCGCCCGAATGGGTCGTCTCGGTGGCGTCAGGATCTGTCGCGGTGTCATTACCGCACGCGGTGAGGGCGCCAGCCAACACGAGGGCTAGCGCAGGCAGAAGCATCGGACGAACTCGAAACATGGTGCGACATCCTCCGTCGGATGGGTCCAGGCCCCCCGCGTGATCCTTCGAAGATCAGGGCACAGACAGACTAGTTAATACC
>JBEBFY010000043.1:0-13126 GCA_040081715.1 Vicinamibacterales bacterium
AGCCCACCCCGCACGCGACCGCCGCTCCGGCCGCTTACGCGCCGGACTGGCCCTCGTGGAGTCCGCTTAAGTGATCACCTATGAATACCGCCTATCGTCCCCGCGACCACCATCGTGTCGCACTTCCCGGGGACGTCGCGCCGGGAACATCGATTGACGTATCGTTCACCTGCCCGGCGCCCGATTCGCCAAGGACATACCTCTTGAAGTTCGATCTCGTGGCGGAAGGGGTCACGTGGTTTGAAGCCGCCGGGTCACCGATTGTGACCACCATGATGACGGACTTCTGAGCAGCTGGAATGGCTGGGCGGGCCGGGTTCTCAGGTGCTCAGGTGCTCAGGTGCTGGTGCTTAGGTTTGTGGGTTCCTCGGTTCACAGGCGGGTTCATGGGTTCAGCAGGCGCGGGACGAACCCGTGAACCACCCGAGCACCTGTGACCCGTGAACCCGCGAACCGAAACCAGAGCACCGGTTTAAGATCTCCTCGTTCATGGGTCTGGCACTTCCGTTTCTCCGTGTCGTCGCGATCGCGGCCCTCTGCCTTGGCACGCCTCGCGTCGCGTCCGCGCACCCAGCGCCGTTCAGCTTTCTCGACCTCGTCATCGGTGCGGAATCGATCGAAGGCATCCTCGTGCTGCACGTCGTCGACATCGCGCACGAGCTTGGCATCGAGCCCGTGGATCGGCTGCTCGATCCCGGTGAGGTGGCACGGGCGCGCGATCGCATCGTCTCGCTGATGACGCCGCGCCTGACCATCAGCGCCGGCGCGGTGCTGCCTGTCGAGTGGCTGGGGATGGAGCCCGAAGCCGATCGGCACGGTGTGCTGCTGCGGTTCAGGATTGCCGTCGCGCGCCAAGGGGCATTGCGCATCCTCACACGGATGTTCCCCTACGATCCGATGCACCAGACGTTCGTGAACATCTACGAGGGTGACGAGCTGCGTCAGCAGATGATCTTCAGCGCCGGTAGCGACGAACAGGTGCACTACACGGGTTCGGTGCAGGGCGCGCTGGCTGTCGTGCGCAGGTTCATCCCGGTCGGCGTGCACCACATTCTGATCGGGCCGGACCACATCCTGTTTCTCATCGGGTTGCTCCTGCTGGGAGGTCCCTGGATGGCGCTGGTGACGATCGTCACGGCCTTTACGCTTGGCCACAGCCTGACGCTGTCGCTTGCCGCGCTGGACGTCGTTACGCCCCCGGCCCGCGTCATCGAGCCTGCCATCGCCCTGAGCATCATCTTCGTTGGGGCGGACAACCTGATGCGGGGCAGCGGCCGTGATGTCCGCGCCTGGGTGGCGCTCGTGTTCGGCCTCGTGCACGGCTTTGGCTTTGCGAACGTCCTGCGCGAATTCGGGTTGCCGCGTGAAGCCCTCGGCTGGTCGCTGTTCTCGTTCAATCTTGGCGTGGAGATAGGCCAGATCGCCATCGTCCTGCTGGTGGCAAGCGCGCTCGCCGCGATCCGCCGGCGCAGCGATGTCGTAGGGTACAGGGTGGCGTGGGCAGGATCGGTCGTCGTGATGGCCGCCGGCGCCTATTGGTTCGTGGAGCGGGTGTTCTTTCCTGGAGGCGCGTGATGAAACGGACAGCGATACTTGTCGCGATCGTGGTCGGAGGAATCGGCCTCGCCGTGGCGGCGCAGCAGCCCGCGGCGGGTCAGGGCGGCCAGGGCGCCGGGCGCGGCCCGCAGGCGCCGTTTGTCGCCGAAATCCAGCGGGTCAAAGACAACCTGTACATGCTGACCGGCGGCGGAGGCAACACCGCGGCGCTCATCGGGGCCAACGGCGTCACGCTCGTCGACACGAAACTGGCCAACTGGGGGCCGGCGATCATGGAGAAGCTGCGAACGGTGACCGACAAGCCGGTGACGATGATCATCAACACGCACATGCATGGCGATCACGTGGGCAGCAACGAGTTCTTCGATACGCGGGTCGAAATCGTCACGCATGAGAACACGCGGGCGAACATGGAGAAGATGGAGGCCTTGAAGGCGAAAGCCAACGCCATGCCCGACCGCGTCTTCAAAGACCGGCTGACCGTCGGCCGCGGCGCCGAGCAGATCGACCTGTACTACTTCGGGGCCGGGCACACCGACGGTGACGCGCTCGTGGTGTTTCCCGCGCTGCGCTTGCTGCACGCGGGCGACTTGTTTCCTGGCAAGCTGGTGCCGATCATCGACGTGGGCCGCGGGGGGAGCGGCGTGGCGTATCCCGATACGCTGGCGAAGGCGACCCAGACGATCCGCGGCGTCGACACCGTCATCCCCGGTCACAGCACGGTCATGACATGGGCGGATTTGATCGAGTTCACCGAATTCAACCGGGAATTCCTGGCGGGGGCGCGCGCCGCGCGGCAGGCGGGAAGAACACCGGAACAGGCGGCGGCTGAACTCAAGCTGCCGGCGAAATTCAGCGGCTACACCATGACCCGCGCGCCGACCAACATGACAGTCATCTTCAACGAACTGGCGCGGTAGGGGGGGGGCCGTAGCGCGCAGGCTGCGTATTCGATGGACCTCCGCATCCGCGTGTTGCAGGACGCCGATGCGGGCGTGACGTCCGGGGCGCTGGCCGCAAAGTACCGCGTCAGTGTGCCGTGGGTGAATCGGCTCAAACAGCGACGCCGCGAGACCGGCGAGGTGGCGCCGCGGGTCCAGACGCGGTGGCGCACTCCGATCTTGCAAGCACACCTGGCGCAGCTCGAAGCCCTCGTCCGCGCGCAACCCGATCGCACGCTGGCCGAAGACGATAGGCGGTATTCATAGGTAAGATCTTAAGGGATCGGTCGTGACGGAGGATGTGATTCACCGGCGCCGATTCGCGGGGGGATCGACAAGGAGCAACGACAGCCTCATGCTGGGGTTACCACACCAACCAACAGAGGAGACGGCGTTGCCCACATTGTCTACGCCGGAGCTTACCAAACTCAGCCGCACCCTCGCGCGGGCGCTGTCCGTCGATGCGATCAATCAACGCGGCCGTGACACCGGGCAGGCCGAACGGCTGCGGACCGTCACCCCGCATCGGTTGTTCCTGGCCGTCGTGTCCACGCTCGGCAGCGGCCACGTCGAGGCGCGCGCTGACTGGCTGCGCGCCTTCAATTATCACAACGAGGTCGACGTCGCGTGCAAGGCTTTCCATAACCGGCTGGCCCGGGTGGGATTTGCCACGTTCATGCGGCAGATGTTGGCGCGGTTGATCGATCAGCTGCGGCTCCAGACCCTCACCCCGTCCGGCCAACAGGCGGTCACTCGCTTTAAGGACATCGTGATCCACGACGGGTCGTCGTTTGCGCTGAAGCCGGCCTTGGCCGGCGCGTGCCCCGGCCGGTTCACGGCGATCGAACCGGCGGCGGTCGAAGTGCCTGCCACCTCCAGTGGCTTCGCCGATGAGGTCAGTCGGGTGCAGATCGCGCACGCATGTCGAACCCTGACTCTGTAGCAATCATCGCGCGCACCAGCGCGGCGTTGACGCTGTACCGAGCCGCGTAAAGGGCGGCGAGAGAGTCGAACTGACCGCTCGGCCAATCACGCGGGCGGCCGCCCGGACGCTCGCGCGGAGCAGGCGTCATGAGCGGTGGAGGGGGCGGCGGCGTCTGCTGCGCGAGCCGTGTGCTGTACTGGCGATCGAGATAGCCCTCGACCGCCTCTCGTCGCTGCCCCGCGGCGAGCATCCGGCGGGCCGTGTCGAGCGCGCGCCAGCTGATGCGGCCGCTGACGACATCCGCCGTCTCCTTCGCCGAGCATCCGAGCGACAGGAGCTGATAGGCATCCGTGTCGCGCGCGGCCTCCCCGGACGGCCCCTGCGCGCCGGTCACCGCGTCGACCAGCCCGGCAATCTCCCCTGGGGTCGGCGACAACCTGAGGAGCCGGCGAACCGACGCCAGGTCCTTGGGCATGGCGGCCGCAGCCGCCGCGCCCGGAAACATCAGCATGACGAGCGCGAAAACGGCAGGCAGCACCGAGCGACTAATCGGCGCCGGCGCCAGAACCTTGAATCCCGCCGTCAGGCAGATGACCGGGGTCCTGGCTCGCGGCCCACTGTCAGGGCCAAGGGGGGCCAAGGGGCGCATAACGGCCCTTACGTTAACGAGGCGCACCCTTCTAATATCGGCTCATAGGTAGGATCTTAAGCAGTCGGTCGAAACGGGCGCGGGGATCGACAGGGACATCAACAACCTTCATGCTGGGGTTTCCACACGCACCAGCACAGGAGGCTGCGATGTCCCCGACAGAGCTTACCAAGGTTCGCGACGCCCTCGCGGGCGCGTTCTCGATCGACGAGGTCAACCAGCTGGGGCGCGACATGGGGCAAGCCGTCCGCCTGCGCCGCGTCACGCCGCATCGGCTGTTCCTCGCGGTGGTGTCGGCGCTCGCCAGCGCGCGCGTCGAGTCGCTGGCGGATCTCCTCCGCGCGTTCAATCATCAGCACGGCGACGCCGTCGCCTACAAAGCGTTCTATAACCGCTTGGCGCGCGCGGGCTTCGCCCACTTCATGCGGGCGATGCTGACCCGCCTCCTCGATCGGCTCCGCCTCGACACGCTGTCGGCCGAGGGCGAGCGGGCCGTCGCGCGCTTTCGGGACATCGTGATTCACGACGGGTCGTCCTTCGCGGTGAAGGCCGCGCTCCACCCCACGTTCCCGGGCCGTTTCACGGCGATTGCCCCGGCCGCCGTCGAGGTGCATGCGACCTACAGTGGGTTCGCCGACGAGGTGTGCGCCGTCCAGGTCGCCCCAGACCAGGACCCCGAGCGCCCGTTCTTGCCCGACCCAGCGACCCTGACGGATTGCCTGCTCCTCGCGGACCGCGGCTATCCCAGCGTGGCGTATTTTGAGGCGGTCCGCGCGCAGGGAGGCTTCTTCGTCGTCCGCCTCACGCGCTCGTACGACCCGTGGGTGTGCGCGGCGTGGGTCGAGGGGACACGGACCGCCGTGCCGACGCGGACCCGGCTGTCCCGGTCAACCGCGCGCTGCACGCGTTCCTCCCGGTCCGCCAGACGCCTTGATTTGGGGCCGCCCGACGACAGATGGTACTAGAGGGTTTCCATCCGTGAACGGAAGGGCCGTTATGCGCCCCTTGGCCCCGACACAGCGAGCGAGGCCTACCGACCTCTCCCGCCGTGCAGCGTTAGCCTCGCTTCTTCAGCTCGTCGAAGATGATGTTCGTGTTGATCTTTAGTCGCGTCGGCGCGCCGAGCGTATTGAGATTGAATCCCGGGTGCTTAGCCGGCAAGACGTACGCATCAGCAATCTGATCCGCAGTCTTCCCCGTCCTCATCTCAGTGCTGATGTGGTCTACGTAGTCCCTCCACCACGCCTGATAATCCGCCATGGTCTTCCAGGGTTCGGGATGGTCACGGTGGGCAGGCATCACGAACTCGACGTCCTTGAGGTTCTTCACGAGCTGCGTGTAGACCGTGTCGTATCCGAGTCCGCTGCCTCCGTTGATCGTGTCGATGAACGGCGAGTACCGACCCGGGTAGATGTCGCCGGGGTGCATGGCCTTGAGCGCCGGGAAGTGAACGATAGTGTCGCCGTCGGTGTGCGCGGCGCCGGAGTAGTACAGCTCGATTCGATCGTTGCCGCTGAACAGCGTGAGGCGGTCGTTGAAGGTGGTCTTCGGCAGGTATGTTCTGTTGGCGCCCTGGAAATACTCACACCCCGTCACGAAATTGCACGACGCCTGACCCATGCTGCGCACGCAATTGACGTGCGCGACGCTGGCGACGACCAATGCCGCCGAGAGTCTGCTGAGTCGCACCCGACACGTGAAGCGGAATGTGAAGCGGTGGCGTGGCGGGCAGCTGATGCGGCGCTGGGTCACCGCGGACGTGCTCGAAGCCGTCAAGGGCTTCCGGCGCTTGAAGGGCCATGCCGACATGCCCCGACTCGTCGACGCGCTTCGGGCACGCGATCAACGTCTTGGTCTCGGTGACAGCCTCGGTGTCTCAGTGGAGCACGTCGCGTAGAATCTCACCCGAGCCGCCGCCGAATGTCACCAGCGGACGGGACATCCCCCAGGGCTAGCCATTATCTCCGACCCGAAGATGCCGGGCAGGATCGCCAATCGTCACCTGTCTTCGTCTTGCCACCGGCATGCCATCGAAACATCCTCACTCCATGCCACGCTGACGTAGCGTACACGCACAACTCTGGCGCCGCCCGATAACGCTGTGTCCGCACTACTGTGGTCGTCGTCTCATCTGTTCGGAGTCTTGGATGATGGCGTCCTATTACAAGGGCAACTCAATGACGTGCATGCGCTCAGGGAGGTTGGTAGCGGTGTTGTGCGTGTACGCTACGTCAGCGTGGCATGTTGCTAGTGGCAGGCATGGTTGTGTCTGGCGGATGCGCCTCATCGAGCCCGACCGCTCCGACCAGTCCAGCCACCACGGCTGCAACGACCAGTCTGGCATCGAGCTTTTGTCAGGCATTCAGGACAGCGAGCGAGTCGGACCTGACCCTGACGTCCAAGGCCGCGTGGGACCAGCGCCTCGCGCTCACGGCCGCGCTGGTGGCGCTCGCGCCGCCCGAGCAGCAAGCCAACGCGCAGGTCTACCTGCAGCTCGTCGCAGCCCGCGTGCAACTGGTGTCACAGCACAACTATGTGTCGGTGCAGCAGTTGCCGGCGGACGTTCGAAACAAGTTCATCGCTGACCACCAGAGCCAGCAGGCGCAATCCAACATCTTTATCGACTACGCCACGACCACGTGCAACGCGGCGTAGGAACCGCGACGGATTCGACCTCGCTCGAGGCATCTCGAGCCACAGAGGCTCAGCAGGACTCTGAGATGCGGGCTGCTGATGAAAGGCCGTTCTCCCAAGTCCGAGCGCCAAGTGAGTGGCCTGGCTGTCGACGCTTTCGCGATCGAGCGCTCTTCAGCGCTCCGAGTCTTCCCGGAAGTAGAGCGTTGCGCGCGCGCGGGACGCAAAAAGCGTTTCACCTTCCGAAAATTCGCCCAACGCAGCGGACATTTCGGGGGTCGTCGTTTGGCGATCGAAGTTGATCACCCACACGCGCTGCACGCGGCCGATCGCCTTCTGGTAGTCCTTTGCGATCAATCGCCCGTGTTCGTCGGGAAGATGGTAGAAAAAAGGAGTCGTCAGCCAATCGCGGTTGCGGACGAATAGGCGGTCGCCCTCCTGTAGGCTCGGAACTAACCTCTCAGCCAGACCTCGGTAGTCGCGGTCGATTAGGTAGTCTCGGTACCATTCGAGGCTATAGGCTCCAGCGCTGCCCGCAAAGATCAGTACGGCAACTCCGGCAGATCTTCGAATGCGGAGGAGGGCGATGCATCCCCCGGCAATCGTCAGCAGAAGCGGCGGCACTGCAATGAGAAGTCCGCGGCTGACCGCCGCGGGCTGGACAACGCTAATCGCGTAGGTAAGCAGGAGCGTCATCGCCCCAAGAAACGGGAGCGGAGACAAACCGGCGACGAACCCTTGCTTCGGCCAAGTGTGCGGAACACGAAGCACAGTCAATCCGGCATAACCAAGAAGAGTCAGCAGCGGGAAAATGGGTGTGACGGCCGCAGCACTGACCTCTCTCCACGCCTGGCGATTCAGACAGAAAAGAATGATCGAAAATCCAAGACCGATTAGGATGAGCGAGCCTAGCGGGGGGAGCTTCTGTGACGCCAGCTGGGGAGGCCTCCGTTGGCCCTGATCCCTGATGAACAGAAGAATGCATAGGAGGACGCATAACGTGAGTGCGCCTTCGAAAAGGAACGGAATGTCCACGTTCTTTTGCGGGTCGGCGTTGAATAGAAAACCGAAGTTGAGGAAATCTTGGGTGAAGGCGAAGGAGGGATCACCTCCCGACCCGACGCCACGACCGGAATAGAGCGCATGAAAAATCATGGGGCTCGATACGAGAGTACTCAGGGACTGGAAATAGAGGACGCGGCTGGCCAGGCGAGCTCTCGGCGGTCGAATTAGTATCGAGTACGCCATCTGTGCTGCAAGAAAAGTCCAAAGGAGAACGTGCGTGTAAAGGCCGAGCGCAAGAGTGATCGCGTAGGCAATCTCGAGTTTTGGATTCGGATGTTCATCAGAGAGAAGTTGGAGCCAGAGCCAAGTGGATAGGAGCGAGAGAGCGAGTGCGAGTTCGTAGGGTCGCGCCATCAAGGCCCACAGCAAATGATGGCCGTTGAAAGTTAGAAGAGCAGCTGCGATGACTCCGCCCCAAACGGTCCGAGTCATTCGCCTCCCCACGATATGGGCCATCACGATCGAGGCGCAGCCTAACAAAAGGCTCGGTAGCCGAACCGCGAGCAAGCTTGCGCCAAAGAGTTTGGTCCAGCCGAGCATTAGAATGAAGTACCCGGGCGGATGGGGCTCGGAATGCCAGTGCCAGGTCAAGGTTTCGACTAACGAGAAACGCGGGGGCGGCTCGGAAATCTCGGGTGGCAGGTTCATGCCGGGGATATACGCCTCGACATGGGTGATACCGCGGAACTCGATCCGATTCATTCCGATGGCAAAGAAGAGAGCGACGCAGAGCAGGACGAGCACCCAGCAGAGCGTTTCCTCGAAGGGCGAATCACCTCCTTCGGCAGTGGCTGGCTCGCAGCTCGGATGAGCGCGTCGAACGTCTCCGACCCGAGGGCGCTCGTGTGAAATGAGATGCGCCATTGACCTGCCTGGGTTCTTCGGGACAGTGATTACTGGAGAACAGCGCTCTCTGAGGGGACCGGGTTGTTCGGACCGATCCTAGAGTGACTCCGCGGCCGGTTCCATCGTCCACCGAGCGTATTCATTGGGGCTGAGACCCTTGAGAGCTCGGTGAGGATGATTCGCATTGTAGTCCTGTCGCTACGCCTCGATCTTTCCACTGGCGTCCTCGCGGGACTCGAACCAGTGCACGTTCAAGCACTCATCGCGTAAGCGCCCGTTGAAGGATTCAATCGCCGCGTTGTCGGTCGGCCTGCCGCGACGAGTCAAGTCCAGAGTGACTTTATTCGTATACGCCTGTCAACAATCACGTGATGTGCCCCCCACTTATCAGCTGAATGTCCCCCCTCCCGGTTATTCGGTGGCCGCAGTCGAAACGGAGCCGCTCAAGCGTGGCGACGACGTCGTGGCCCGTCAGGCCGCGTCCCACCGCGATATCGAGGCACTGACGCGTAAAGAGATCCAGCACCGTCAATGTTCGGAACCGCCGGCCATCGGCGAATTCGTCGGCGACGAAGTCCATACGCCAGATGTCGTGTCGGGCGGTCGCCGGGTGCCGCCGCTCGCGATGCACGGCCGTCGCGTGTCGCCACGGTCGTGTTCGCCGCAGCGCCAGTCCTTCCTCGGTGTAGACACGATAGAAGCGCTCCTTGCCGAACTCCCAGCCCTCGCGCTGCGGGAGGACGCGGAGGCGTCGATAGCCGAACCGGACACGCGTCTGGGCGAGCTCGCGCATCCGCTGCCGAAACGCCGTAAGCGGATCGCGCCGTGTCTTGTAGTCGGTCGAGGATCGCGTTGCGTGGATCACGCGACACGCGCGGCGCGCGCTGACCTTGTAGTGCCCCATCACGTATTTCGCCACGTCGCGCTGCTTGACGGGTTTCAGAATTGTTTGTGGATCACGTCCTGGAGCATGACCTTATCGAGCGACAGATCCGCGACCAGGCGCTTCAACGTGGTCACCTCGTCGCGCAACTGCTTCAGCTCCCGGGCCTCACTCGGCTGCAGACTGCCGTAGACCTTCTTCCAGCGGTAGACACTCTGCTCGGAGATCCCGACCTTCCGACAGAGATCGCCGACGGGGACGCCTTGCGCGGCTTGCTGCAACACCGCGGTGATCTGCTCGACTGAGAAACGCTTCTTCACGGCATGCCTCCTGGCTCGTTGTGGGCCGATTGTGCCGCAGGCTCACCCTGGATGTGGCCTGAAAAACCCGGAGCCCCTCACTGCGCTTGTCTCGCTTCCTGGCGCGGCACGCGGGCCGGCGCCTCGATTGTGATGTCGAATTCGCACACGGCCTGCGGGTGGTCGGCTTCCGCGTCGTTGTGCTGCCCGGGCGCGGGGCGACGAGGACGCGGCTGTGCACGAATCTGCCCCGCACGCCGTTCGCGGTCGACGTCGTGGCCAGGCTCTATCGGTTCCGCTGGCAGATCGAGCTCTGTTTCAAAGAGTGGAAGTCCTACGCGAATCTCCACGAATTCAACACCGCGAACCCGCACATCGCGGAAGGCCTGATCTGGGCGAGTCTCTGCGCGGCCGTCTTGAAGCGTTTCCTCGCCCTTGCTGCACAACGGGTCGGCGCCGGGACGCCGATGTCCACGCGGCGCGTGGCGATGTGCGCGCACCATATTCTCCACGCCCTCGTCACCGCACTGCGGCTCGGGGTCGGGCTCCGCGGCGCGCTCCGACGCGGACTGGCCTACCTCCTGGCGAACGCCCAACGCGCCCACCCCGATCGTGATCGCCGCACCGGCCGCCTACGTGCAGGATTGGCCCTCGTGGAGCCCGCTTAAGTGATTACCTATGAATACCGCCTATCGTCCGCGGCTGAAGAGTGTGTCTCCGACGACGCAGTGCTCGATCGCCCTCGGTGGGCGCATCATCGCCGCGAGTTCGAGTACCACGTCGTGGAAGACTGACCGCCCGATCGGCTCTCGGTTCCCGGACGCGACACATCCATCGAAGGCAGTTCTGGTGCGAGGGCCAGCCTGTGCGGCGGGCGTCCCGTCACGTAGCCAAGCCACTCGCCCCAGGACCAGCACAGCACCATCGCTGCCAGTGGGAGAAACCCGCGCACGAAGTTTCGCGCCAGCCGAGACGACCTGACCGCCTTCATCGCCATCCGGCCCAGCAGAAGCACGGGCAAGGCTGGCGCGACCACGGCATAGAGGCAGCGGCGAGCCGTGGAGACGTGCGCGATGCGCGTATGTCCAAAGATGCGGCCGAACGCATACCGTTCGGCGAGGGCAGCGTAGAGCGAGACGGACCGGCGCATCGCGACTTCGCTGTCGGGCGTCAGCCACAGGACACCAAAACGTTCGCGCAGCGCGTTGTGGACGGCAGGCTCCTCGAAACTCCCGGACCACACGTCCCGGATCGCGTCGAGTTGCGCGCGGTCGTACGCCACGTTGCAGACCGTGAGTGTTGGCGAGGGCCCCTCGATGACCGGTGCCGCATATCGGAAGAAGTCCGCGTAGTAGAACGCCCAATCGAGCGCGGAGGCTCCCGGGCGAATCTCGATACGTCCCCCCACGACCGCGCGACCCGGCGCCCGTGCGGCAAGCATGCTGCGCACCCAGTCGTGCCTCGGGATGCAGTGATCCTCCGTCAGCAGAATCACATCGGCAGTGCACGAGCGGAGCACCGCCGCCGCCAGCTCCAAGGGTGTTCGTTCGGCGGCATTACTGGAGATTCGTGCCTCGGGGAAGCGTCGGGTCACGAGTTCGATCCCCGTGATGCTGGGATCGTGGCAGACCACGATCTGGAACGTCCCCGCGTCCTGCTGGCTACGGAGTGCGTCGAGGCAGTGCGCCAGGTGCTCTGCGCTGCAGATGCAGACGACGGCCACGGCCACAGTCGGTCCCGGCACGGGTTGGGAGAAAGGAAGGGCCGCCACTCGCGTGCGTCCATCATAGTTGCGTCGCTTGCAGGTGTCCTAGTCTGGCCGTCGATGCGACAGCGTCGCGCGGCGCGGAGGGGCGCCAGTGACGTAGGCAAGCCACTCTCCCCACGACCTGCCGAGGACCATCAGCGTCAGCGGGATGAAACTTCGCACGAAGGCGGCCGCATGCCGTCTCGATCGCAAGGCGGTGCCCAGCATGCGACCAAGTAGCACCAGGGGAAGCGCCGGCGCGAAAGCGGCGTAAAAGAAGCGCTGGCGCGGCGTGGAGGTCGCCAGTCGACTGTACCCGAAGAGGCGCCCGAGGGTGTAACGCTCGACGATGGCATCTCGCAAGGGGAGGTGCCGGTGGAGAGTGACTTCCGGCCCGGGATGCAGCCACAGACGGCCGAAGCGCGCGGCCAGTGCGTCGTTGATGGTCGTCTCGACGAAGGTCTCTTGCCACAGTTCGCGGATGGTGTCGAGGCGGCTTCGCCGGTACGACACATTGCAGACCGTGAGCGACGGCGCGACACCTCCTGTGACGGGCGCCGCATAACGGTGGAAGTCGATGAAGTAGAAGGCCCAGTCCGTGGCCGAGGCATCAGAAGCGAGCTCGACCCGCCCGCCGACGACGGCACGCCCTGGTGCCTGCGCCTCCACCATTGCGCGCACCCAGTCCGGCCCCGGCACGCATTGATCCTTCGTGAGTAGAATCAACTCGCCCGCGCATTCCCGAAGCACGCGGGACACCAGCTGCAGCGGCGTGTGCTGGCCGTCGTTGATGACGATGCGAACATCAAGGAACTGCCGGCGCACGGCATCGACATTGGCAATGGCCGGGTCGCACACCACAGCAACGTCAAAGTGCGGGGCACCGCGCTGGCCCTGTAGCGACGAGAGGCACTGCGTCAGGAGCTGTGCACTGGCCACACACACGACGCCCACCGAGACCGACCTGATGTTCCGTTCCTCCACCCGACCGATTATCATCGCGCTCGAGGGCGTGTTCCCTTGCCTTCAAGCGCGGCAGCGCAACACACTCGATGCTCAGCGAGTCCCCACTGACGGCCTCCACTCCTCTTATCCTCGGTCTGAGCGGGTCCTCCCGGAATGCGTGCGTTGCGCTGGGCACGCCCTCAGATTCAGGGAATCTGCCCGCAGGAGCGACTGACGCGTGTCCGAGGGGCTGGATTCAATTCCACCGGGTTACCGGATGAGGCGCTAGACCAGTTGCTTCGGCGTGCCGGACGTGGGCGGGACGACGCGGCGGTTCACGCCCCCGCCGACACCGGACCGCGGTCGCCGCGTGTCAAGGCCGTGCGGCTCGACTATCATCTCGCCCACGCCTACTCCGCGTTTCTGCCATCGTCATTTGAGGCGGCGACCATCGTGGTGTGCGACCACGAATCACTGTGCCGGGGCGCTGCTGGGGTTTAGCTGCGTCGCAAACGAATAGGGTTTCATCCGCACGGCCCCGATGACCGGGCCGACAGGGGTGCCAGCCCCGTGCGGATAAACGCTGTTGGACGAAGCCGCGTGGCTGTGCGCCGCAAACCTTATGGGGATTGTAA
>JBEBFY010000044.1:0-12519 GCA_040081715.1 Vicinamibacterales bacterium
CTGCCTCCTCGTGTGTGGCGCTGTCTGGAGCGCGTGAACCACTCCGCATAATCCACGATGTAACGAGAGGCAGGTCAACTGACAGCCATTGTGTCTAACCAGTGGAAACTCTCTAATATCGCCTATCGTCACTGTGACAAACCAGGTGACATCGTGGCGCGCGACACGAACGTCGGGCCCGGATCGTGTCTCGCGAACCCGGCGCCGACCTTCGGGGCAGGTGACGGTCGTGGGTGATCCACGCTCCTGGCAGTTCGGCGCGCGGGTTGAGGTGGTGATGCGGAGCGGCTGGCGTACGGTGATCGGGGTTGCGGTGCTCCTGGGCTTCGCCTGGGGCACGTCCGCGAAGCGTGCGCCATCCGGACACACCCCTGGAGTCGTGGGTGTGTCGTTGTCGGTGCCGGGTCGCGTGAACAGCGTGCCGTCGCTGGCGGCACGGGGTGCCTTCGTGGCAGTCGCCTGGGCAGCGACAGCGCGGAACCGGACAGACGCCTTCGTGGCCGTCAGCCGCGACGGCGGGCGCTCGTTCGGCGCGCCTGTCCGCGCCAACGACGTCGTCGGCACCGTGCGTGCCGCCACCGAGAGCGGGCCGCGTGTCGCGCTTGGCCCTCCCGCGACGGGGAAGGCCGATCCCGTGATCGTGGTCGTCTGGACGGGACGCGAGCCCGCGTCCACCATCCGCCGCACGCGGTCGGTGGACGGGGGCCGCACGTTCGAGCCATCGGTCACGCTCCAGGGCGCCGGTGCGCCAGGCAACCGCGGGTGGGCGTCGCTGAGTGTGGACGAGCGCGGCGAGGTCAGGGTGGCCTGGCTCGACCATCGCGGCACGGCGGCGGTCTCCGCTGGCGCGCATCAGCACAAAGCGGCGCCCGCTACGGCTGGCGATCACCAGCACGCCGGGTCCGCGCGGGCGGTTGACGGCAAGGCCGTCGATGCCGCGGCCGTGGCGGCAACGGTGGCCAAGGCCCAGCAGTCCGGTTTCTATTTCTCCGTCGGCAGCGGGCCGGCGCATGAGCTTGCCAGGGGCGCGTGCTACTGCTGCAAGACCGCGCTCGCCACCGGCGCCGGTGGCCTCGTGGCGGCGGCGTGGCGGCACGTCTACGAGGGCAACCTGCGCGACATGGCCTTCATCACATCCCGCGATGGCGGCCGGACGTTTGGTGCGCCTCAGCGCGTGAGCGCCGACGGCTGGGCGATTGATGGGTGTCCGGAGGACGGTCCGTCGGTCGTTATCGATGCGATGGGATCCGTGCATCTGGCGTGGCCCACCGTGGTCAAGAGCCCCGTTGAGCACAAGGCGGTCTTCTACGCGTCGAGCGCCGATGGCCTCGCGGTGTCGCCCAGGGTCCAGGTCAGCCCGCGCCATCGGAGCGTGGCGCATCCGCGGATCGTCCTCACACCTGCGGGAGGGCCGATGGTCCTCTGGGAGGGCACCGCGGCCGATCGCGGGGTCTGGACCAGCACGCGCCAGCCCGATGGCCGCTTTGCCGCGCCCGTCCGCGTGAGTCGTGCCGTGGATGCGTCGTATCCGGTCGCCGCCGTGTCCGGCACGGAGGTGCTGGTGGCATGGCTGCAGTACGAGGGTGCAGCGCCCGCCGTGCGCATTCAGCGCCTGCGTTGAGGGGCCTCGGCGCGTGCCGTAGAATCTCGGGTGAGGAGAGTGTCGATGAAGCAGTGGATGTTGACGGGGGTGGCGGTGCTCGCGCTGGCGGGTGTGGTGGTTGCACAGGGGCAGAAGCCGGCCAGCCCGGCGGGCACGGCGGCGACGCAGGTGGGGCCGAAGTACGCCAAGTGGATTGAGCTGACCTACAGCCGGCCGATTCTGCGCGGGCGCGCCGACATCTTCGGGGCGGGCGCGAATTACGGCAAGGGCCTGCTGGCCGGTGCGCCGATCTGGCGCGCGGGCGCCAACGTGTCCACGCGCCTCAATACGGAGGTGCCGCTCGTGATCGGCGGCAAGACCGTGCCGGCCGGCGAGTACAGCGTGTTCATCGAGATCAAGGGCGAGAAGGACTGGACGTTCGTGCTCTCCACTTACGGCGCGCTCGTCAACCCGAAGGAGCCGAAGCCGGATCACCTGTGGGGCGCCTACGGCTACAAGGCCGACAAGGACGTCGTGCGGGTGGCGATGACCGTCTCGTCCTCGCCGGTGCAGGTCGATCAGCTCACGTGGGGATTCACCGACGTGACCGAGCAGGGTGGCAATCTTCAGATCTCCTGGGCGAAGGCCGTCGCGGCGGTGGCCTTCACGGTCGGGATGTAGCGGTCTTCCGGAAGCGCCCCTTCAGGCCTTCCGACATCATCAGTTCCACGCCACCGTTCGTTCCCCGGTAGGCGATGATCGCCATCGCACCGGGGAACGACTCCACCAGCGCCAGCCCCGTGACCGGCCCCAGGAGGTACGCGGGCTTGCTCAGCGCGTCCGCCAGCGTCGCATCCGGCGAGACAATCGTCACGCTGAGCGCGGCATCACCCGGCGCCATCGTTCGCGGGTCAATTAGGTGGCCGTACGTCTTGCCGCCAGAGACGAAGTAGTTGTGGTACCCGCCTGAGGTGGAGACGGCGCCGCCGTCCACCTCCAGCGTGCCGAGGATCTTCGTGGGGTGTTCCGGGTCTGCGATGCCCACCTGCCAGCGCGCCTTGTTGAGGGGATGCCCCACCAGAAACTGGTTGCCGCCGGCGTCCACCAGCCCCGCATAACCGCGCCGCTCCAGTGCACGCCCGGCCAGCTCCACGGCGAAGCCCTTGGCGATGCCGCCGAGATCCAGTTCCACGCCGGGCCGTATGAAGCGCACCGTGTGCGCCGCCTCATCGAGCACTACATTCTGGTAGCCGATGATCGGCCGGATGCGCCGCAGTTCCGCGGCGCTGGGGACATGCGGCCGCTTGTCGTGAAAGCCCCAGAGCCGCACGAGCGGGCCGACGGTGACGTCGAAGGCCCCGCCGCTGGCTCGGCTGACGCGCTGGCCGGCGGCGAGCACGCTCCACATCGGATCGCTCACCCTGACGGGCCTGCGCGCGGCGTCCGCATTGAGACGCATCAGCTCGCTGTCCGGCTTGTAGTTGCTCATCAGCCGGTCCACTTCGACCATGGCGGCAAAGGCCTCGTCCACGGCGACGGCGCGTGACGATGCCACGCCGCCTGTCGCCTCCACCGTGATGGAGGTGCCCATCAGGAAGCGGCGGACCGTCGTGGTGAGCGGGCCCTCGGCGCGCGGGGATGCCGGCGCGGCGAGCAACGCCGACGCGAGCACGACCGACCACGCGACCCGATGGCGCATCAGCGCGTGAGGGGAACGCGGATGGCCGCCGTGAAGGTGGCCGCCTGAAACTTCGTCGTGTTCCGGTAGTACTCGTACTGCAAGGTAAGGCTCGTGCCCTCGCGGAACGCCAACAGCCCCTGCTTCGGCGTGACGTTCAGTCGCCCGGTGTAGAGGTCTGCGTCGAACGGGAAGATGCGGAAGTCCGCCGTGAAGAACTCCGGTTGCCCCGTGTAGACCGGCTGGTAGAAGGACGCGCCCGTCTGTTCGTGGCGGCGGTAGCTGCCGGCCAGCGTCAGCCGCGGGCCGAACTCGTGCGCGAGCCCGGCGGACCAGGTATTGGCGCGCACCTGCCAGTCGTCCGTATAGCGACGGAAGTCCGCCTCGATGTAGGTGCTTCCCGGCAGCGCCTGGCGGACCTTGGCTGTGAGCGAGTGGCGCAGGCGGTGCTCAGGGTGATTGCCGAGCATGCGCAGGCCGTCCACCGTGGCGCGCAGGAATGGGTTGTTCTGGTAGCCGGTGATGCGGCTCGTTTCGTAGCCCACCTGCACCGCGGTGGTCTTCGTCACCGTCTGCGTGATCGTGGCGAATGCGGAGTGCGCGTACTGCCGTTCCACGTCCTCGTCGCTCGGGTGGAGCACCGGCCGGTTGAGCGAGAAGGCGTAGCCGCCCGCGATGGTGGTGTTGGCCTGGTTCAGCGTGCGGGAGATGGAGGTGGAGCCCGTGGTGGCGCTGTAGAACGCCTCGCGGCTGTATTCGCCGCCCACGGATACCTTCGTGTCACCGTACTTCCGGAAGAGTGAGGCGTTCACGTAGGCGCGGGCGTTATTGGCGCCGTCCGGGTGGCAGCGGACGCAGGAATCCGAGGCCGCTGAGATGGCGTCCACGCCGAAGCTGGCGCGCAGACCGGTGCGCGTTGTGAAGTCACGGTTCAGCTCGCCCGTCGGGCTGAGCACGGTGACACCCCGCGAGTCGGTGAAGGTGTGCATCGAAATGCCGTAGGACTCCTGCGCGGGCTGCTGCGCCGTGACGGGGCCGCCGCCGACGAGTGCCGCGCCGATAGCCGCCGCAAGCGCCCCGCACGCGAGGAGGAGGCCAGCGTTACTTGCAGCCACACCCGCCGCCCTGCAGGCCATTGCCGCCGGCGGCACCCTCCCGCGATTCCTGCCAGTGGCTGGCGAAGGCTGCCAGCTCCCCATCCGGGCTGAACTGCATGCACGGGCTGGCGAGCCGGCCCCGCTGCCAGGGCTGCACCGTGGCGCACGCCGTCACAAGCGAACTGGCGGCGAGCACCATCATCAGCAGAGCCAGGCGTACCGCGCGGGTCATTACGGTGTCTCCTCCAGGAGCTGTTCGATCTCACGGCGGTACTGCGCCAGCACCTTCGCGTTGAATCCCTCGTGCGCGAAGCGCGTGACGCCCTTGCGATCAATGAGATAGGAGGTCGGCATCCCCTTGAGCTTGAAGCCGGTCGGCGCAAGACCTTTGGGATCGAACAGGACGTGCACCTGATGGTCCCGCCCGTCGAGAAACGCGGTGGCCGCCTTCCGCTGCTCGTCCACGTTGATGGCGAGCACGTCCAGGCCCCGGCCCCGATATTCGCGGTAGAGCGCGTCATAGGCGGGGAACGCCGCCTTGCAGGGCGCGCACCAGCTGGCCCAGATGTCCACGAGCACGACCTTGCCCCTGAACGACGCCAGCGAGACGGAGGTGCCGGAGGCGTCCGGCAGCACGAGGGCCGGCGTGACCAGGGGCACGACGGCCTCGGACGCCCGTGCCAGGCGAGGCGCCACGCCGGACGCGAGGCACCCGAGACAGCAGACCAGGGCCGTAGGCCACCGGAGCGCGGGTGTCATCGGGCCTCCGCGGCAGCGTTGCTGACGACCCAGGTGCGCACGAGATCCGCCTTGCTCTGGGCGCTGCCGCTCCAGTAGCGGTACATACTCCCACCGCGCTGCGTGATGCGGACGAGTACGCTCCGATCGTTGCCGGCGGCGACGGCGCGCATCACCTGCGTGTAGGTGGTCATGGCGTAGTTCCCGTCGGGGCGCGAGCCCGAGTGGCAGCGCAGGCAGTCCGCATCGAAGATAGGCTTCAGGTCCTGCCGATACGCCACGGTGACCGTGGCGGGAATCGTGGCGGGCGCAGCGGGGGGTGCCGTCGAGTTGCCTGGTGCGACGGCCGTGCCTCCCGTGGTGGCGGTCGGCGCCGTGATCGAACTGACCGTGTCCGTGGGTGCCTGCGGCGTGATGCAGCCGAGCGCGACGAGAGCAGTCGCCGTGATGGCGATGGACGCGAGAGCGAAACGTGAGCGCACGGTTGGAGGACCTCAGTGCTGCCTAGCAGGGATTGTGCCATGCGTGGAAGGCCGCCTCGCAGGAGAAGGGCCCAATCGGTGGCCTCCACCGTTCATCCGGTGGGGACAGGGCCGAGGTCTTTGATGCGTCCGCCGGGCCTCCCGGGCCAGGCGGACGGCGGTGCGAGCCCGAGTGTCGCGCAGAGCTGCCCCATGTCCCCAGGGAGCGGGGCTGTCAGCTCCAGTGGATTACCCGTGACGGGATGGGGGATGGCGAGGCGCCAGGCATGGAGTGCCTGCCGCGGGAACGCGTCGCCCTGTCGCCCATAGACCTGATCACCGACGATCGGCCACCCGCTGGCGGCCAGGTGCACCCTGATCTGGTGCATGCGCCCGGTCACGAGCCTGCAGCGCATGAGCGAGAAGCCGTCGCCGTGCGCGATGCGCTCATAGCGGGTCTCGCTCGGGCTGCCACCCTCCTGCACGGCCACGCGGCGGCGGTCGAGTGGGTCGACTCCGAGCGGCAGCGAGATGGCACCCTGAACCGGCCTGGGCGTGCCATGCACCACGGCCAGGTACGTCTTCGCAGCGCGGCCGTCGCCCAGCGAGCGCTGCAGCACCCGGTGGACGGCAAGCTGCTTCGAGACCAGCAGCACGCCGGATGTGTCCTTGTCGAGGCGGTGCACGAGTCGCGGTGTGTCGTCGCCTGCGGGACCGGTGTGCCCCAGATGCCCCAGGATGCCGTTGAAAAGCGTGCCTGCGGCGTGCTTGTAGGAGGGATGCACCACCACACCGGCGGGCTTGTTCAGGGCGAGAAGGGCCGCGTCCTCGAAGATGATGTCGAGCGCCTGAGCCTCCGCCTGGGGCGCGGCACGTTCGGCCATCGCCTCATCGCCGGACACCTCGACGCGGTCACCGACGGCCACCGGCGAGGATGCCCGGGCGGGCAGACGTCCATTGACTTGGACGAGGCCCTCGGCGATCCACCGCTGGACCTTCGTCCGCGACAGGCGCGGCACCTCCCCCAGGTGGCGGACGATGACCTGGTCGAGCCGCAGCGTGCGGTCGCCCCTGTCTGTCGTGAACGTTCTCGGCATCCCCTCCTATAATTGCTGAGATGTCGACCAACCTGCGTCTCCCCACGCCGGACCAGGCCTTGCCGGGACGCGCCGATGAGATGCCGGTGCCCGACGCGCACCTGGTCAGTGGCCATCCGTTGGTGCCACCGTTCCCCGCAGGGCTTGATCGGGCCATCTTCGGCCTGGGGTGCTTCTGGGGCGCCGAGCGGAAGTTCTGGCAGACACCGGGCGTGTACAGCACTGCCGTCGGGTACGCTGGCGGCTACACGCCCAACCCGACCTACCGGGAGGTCTGTTCAGGGATGACGGGGCATACCGAGGTTGTGCTCGTGGTGTTCGACCCGCAGACGATCGCCTACGACGCGTTGCTGCGGATCTTCTGGGAAAACCACGACCCGACGCAAGGCATGCGCCAGGGCAACGACACGGGCACCCAGTACCGCTCCGCGATCTACACCACGTCGCCGGCGCAGGCAGACGCAGCCACAGCGTCGAGGTCCGCGTATCAGGACCAGTTGACCGCTGCCCGGTTCGGGCGCATCACGACCGAGATTGCCGCGGCACCGGAGTTCTACTACGCCGAGGACTACCACCAGCAGTACCTGGCCAGGAACCCGAACGGCTATTGCAGCCTCGCGGGTACCGGCGTGAGCTGCCCGGCGGGTGTGTCCGTGGCGAGCCATTAGGCATATCGGATTTCGCACGGAAGGCTATCGATGAGCAGAGTCGTTTACGAGCAGGTCAAGGCAGCCCCGGATCAGGAGAAGCTTCGCGTCGCGCATCAGTTGCGCCCCGTGACTTCTGAGGAGGAGGGCCTCGGCGTCAACGCGGTTCCGAACGGCGTGTACGGGTTTACCTACTCATCCGCGATGGAGAACTCGCCGCTCTACGCGGAGCGGCGCTTCCGGTGCTACGAGACGCACCGGCTGCAGGACGGCACCGTGGTCCTGCTGGGGTTTGTCTCAGACGAGGATGCGCAGAAGCTGGCGAACCAGACGGACAACGTGGAGATCTGCCTGCAGCCCGCGCCCGAAGAGGGTGCGGAGTCCTTTGTCGCGCTTCCGCATACGCGAATCCTCCATCACCGGCTCATCAGCGTGCGCACCGAGCACGGCGTCACGATGACGGTGGGACCGGCCTAGCCCTCCAGGAGTTCTTCGGGCGTGCAGATAATCAGGCTATCGGCACGCGTCTTGGATCTTGCCTCGGATGGTCGCGTTGGCCACGACCTCAGCCAAGCCGCTTCCGAATGTCCTGCAACTGTGCCACATCCAGCAAGTCCTGTGGCCGGCCGGCTTGTTGCTTCATGGCGATGAGGTCGTCGATGGACGCCACATGAAATGTCCGCTCGGCGAGCGTGACCGTGACCGCGCGCTGGTGGAGCCCCTCGAACCTGTCGCTCTCGCCGACCAGCAGGTCCACCTCCGTGCTGCCATCCGGCGTGCGAAATGTCAGTGCCAGCATGCCCTTCTCGCGTCGCCACCGTCGGACCTGCTCAACATCACGAATGCGATCCAGAGGCTCCGGGATGCGCGGACGCGCCCCGAGGGCCCACAGGAGATCGACGGCTGCCTGCCAGGACTCCGGGGCCAGACTCGGCACCACATCGAGATCGAACGTGACCCGGGAGCTGCCGTGGAGGGCGGCCGCGACGCCGCCGACGATCACGAACTCAACGTGGTGGTCGTGAAGCTGGTTCAGAATGTCGAGGAAGTTGCTCGCCATGGGACCGCTGTTCCATGAAGGCCGTCCGCAGAATCGTCAGGCTCCGGGCGCGTTCGCTCAGCAGACGCAGACGGGTGGTAAAGGCAACGCTGTCGAGCGGCGCAATTGGAGACGGGTCGGGCTGAACCCCCGTCCAATCCGTGGAGGCATCTTCTAGCCGCTGCACGAATGACATTGTTCCAGTAATCGGCAGGTGACTCAACAGCCGAACATGACGGCCACGGTCACGTCCGGGTCAGCCACCTGATGCGGCGGCCGCGATGATGCGGTGGATCTGCTGCACGCCCTCGGTCAGGGCGGCGGGCCCCGGCTGCAGGATGTAGGCGGATTTCACTTCGTAGATGTGGCCGTGCTTCACCGCGGACACGTCAGCCCAGCCCGGCCGCGCCGCGATCGTCTTCTTCCGCACCGGCTTGCCGCACCACGAGCCGATGATGACCTCGGGGTCGCGACGGATGACCTCGGCCGGGTCCACGATGCGATCCGTGCCCATCTTGGCCGTGCGCAGCTCAGGGAAGATCGGAGTGCCCCCAGCGATCTCCACGAGTTCCTCCACCCACTGAATCCCGGAGATGAGCGGGTCGTCCCATTCCTCGAAGAACACGCGTGGGCGCGAGGGTAGGGCAGCGGCCTGCATCCGAATCTCGTTGAGTCCACGTTCCAGGCGCGCGGCGAGACCCTCAGCGGCGTCGGGCCTGACGGATGCCGACGTGGCGGACGTGCTCGCCGCGATCCAGCCGGGCGTGACGCGTCTGCTCGCACGACGGGGGCTCGCCGAAGACGACGGTGATCGGCGGGACGCCTTTGCCGAGGCGACGCCGCTGCTGGCCGGGCTTCGACCTGCACGCCGGTCTGCTCGTGCCCGCCGGCGACTGGGATCGGCTGGAGCGCGTGTGTCGCTACACCTTGCGCCCACCGGTGACGGACGAGCGCCTCCACGTCGGGGCCGACGGTCAGGTCATGTTGCAGCTCCGCCATCCGTGGGCGGATGGCACGACGTCTCTGGCGTTCGAGCCGACCGCGCTTCTTGAGCGTCTGGCGGTGCTCGTGCCGCGCCCTCGGATCAATCTGGTGCTGTACCACGGCGTGCTGGCGCCGCCACACACCAGTCGCCTCTGCGGTGACCAGCCCCATTGATGCGACAGCGGCACCTGCGCCAACGTCGCCTGACCCCGGGTCAGGCTCGCGATGGGCCAATCTGATGCGCCGGACCTTTGGCTTCGACGTGCTGGATTGCCCGCGCTGCGGCGGGCGGCTCCGGCTGATTTCGCTCCTCGACGAGTCGGTCGTGACCGAGCGCATCTTGCGCCACCTCGGCCTCCCCGGCGAGGTGCCACCGGCACGGCCCGCCCGCGCGCCACCCCTGGGCGACCACGCGGCGTAACCATCCGCCCACACCCCACGGTCAGCCCAGTCCATCACTCGGGGGGCATCCGTGAAGCCGGAGGTCTGCCGCTGACACGATACGCGGCCCTCGCGACGGCCATCTCATGCCCTCGATCACACCGTGATCCTGCCGGCATGCGGGTACGCGATGGGCCCACCCTACTAATCCGCGCTGTGTCAGGGCGAGAGGGCGCAAAACGGGCGTTCCGTTAACGGACGGAAACCCTCTAATACCGTCTATCGACCACGGAAGGCAAGCAGGTGGAACTGGCTCCCGGAGCCGTGCTGCGCGTCCGTTTCGACCAGCCCCTTCTGATCAACGCTCGCTAGCGGCGACCGCTCGTCTCGCGGGCATAGCCGGGTCTAACGACCGGTAAGACTTGACCCTATGGTAGAGTTTGTGCCCTACCCTGCGAGGCTGCTATATCCAGGCACCAGGGCGTAAGGGCAGGCCCGAGCGCGTTAAGCAAGTGAGGCTCCGATGAAGCTCGTGAGATCGAGATCGTCAATCGCCATAGCCATTGTCGTTGCCGGTTCCCTCTCCTACGCTGTCCGTGCGGCGCAGTCTCCCGCAGTCGGAAGTAACCCGCTTCCGCCGATCGCGCCGGCATCAATGGCGGAATGCGATGCGTTCAGTCGCCAATGGAACGAACGATTTCTCGCTCTCAATAGTGCTGAACAGAGCTGCAGTGACCAGGTCAGCCGATCGTGCAACCTTTCGAATAGCCGGTTCGATGCGGCTTGCATGAACCGCGAAAAGAATCCAGCCTTCGACCAGGGTGCAGACGTAGCACTTTTTCGTGGGTGTGAGCCGCTCCACAGCGCCAAGCGAAACGCCAACGCCGTCGGGCAGGTTCAAGTCGCCGCTTGCCGACAGCAGGTCAGGCAGGCGGGCGTGGCGCCATCGTCCCCATCGGAGCTCGAAGGAGCGCGCAGCGGAATACGCATAGGGCTCGGCGCGCCTTTAGGGCTCCGCGAGGAAAAAACGTGGGCGATCTTCATTCGCAGTCAGAGGAGTTCAGGGCCTGTCGAACTCCCTGTCGGAGAGCCCACATCCACAAGACCGTTCTCCTCCTTCTCCTTGGCTTTAGAACTCGCTGAAAAGATCGCCAACGGGCCGGCCTCTGCCGGGTCTACTGGACCCAACAGTGACATTGCCGCCGAGCTACATAATCGATTTTTTGGCATCCCCGTTTCGGAACCGAACGCAGTGGTTCCGTTCTCAGCGTTGCCACGTGCCTCTCGCGACAGGGGCGCGTCTAGCGGTGGTTTTGGACTGGGGCTGCTCGGGGCCGTAGAGGCTGCAAGTGGAAGCGCCGGACAACCGAGGAGGAGCGGCGCACGCGAGACGACCAAGACCGACGACAACGGTGGTACGTCGTCCGGGTCAGGTGCGCCAATTCCGATTCCTAAGCCGCCGCCATTGAAGGGTACGAAGCCGCCGTCATCTCCTCGTCCTGCGGGCGGAGGCGGAGGCGAAAGTTGCCCAAGCGGCCACTCGTGCGGCCAGCGGTAGTCCCTCCTGGCGAACTGATATGCGTCGGGTTCTAGCCGTCCTCGTCCTCAGCGCTGTCGTTGCGAGTAGTCTGCCGATCCGCGCCCAGGAGGCTGAGAGCGCTGAACTCCACCTTCGGATTGCCATGAAGGCCGTCGAGGACGGCAATTATCAGATTGCGCTCGACGAGATTAACAACGCTGCCCGACTGGCGCCGGCCGATGCAGCCATCCAGTTCGCCCTGGCGACGATCCTGGATAAGGTAGGAAGAACTGAAGAGGCTCTGGCAGCGCTTGAGAAGGTGCAAGCGATCGGGATCCCGGACGCAGTCAAGCCCAAAGTAGACGACCTGAAGGCTACGCTTCTCTATAAACGAATGAAGGCGGCAGCGCTTCAGCCGGGATCTGTTCCGCCTTCGACGCCTGGTGGTTCGGCGCCAGGCCCTGGGGCTGCGGTCAACGGGCTTCCGATCGGAGAACTGCCGGCAGGTAGCGAACTCGATGTCCGCCTGCAGACTGCGCTCAGCTCGGGAACCGCCGCGGTTGAGGATCGCTTTGAGGCGACGACGTTCGCGGACTTGTTCCAGGACGCCCGCGCGGGGGTCATTCCCGTCGGTTCCGTTATGCGCGGTGTCGTCACAGCGGTCGAGCCCGCGACCCGTACCAACCGCACGGCACGGATGAGCGTGAGCTTCGATCAGGTCACCGTCCGTGGTCGCGCATATCCGATGCGCGGAACGGTCATTGAATCATTGGTGGCTTACTTCGGCGGCGTCAAAGGTGCGATTGCCGGCATCCTCATCGGTGGCGGTGGTTTCATTGCGGCGACTGAAGGCAAGCAGGTTGAGCTACCGCCCGGCTCCGTGCTCACTGTTCGGTTCGACTCGCCCCTTCAAGTCAACGTTCGCTGAGCGCGACGTCCTTCATCGCCGCCTTCGCGGCGGCAATCGTCTGTGACACCTGTCGGTCGCTGTGCGCGGCCGACAGGAACCACGCCTCAAACTGCGAAGGCGGCCCGTAGATCCCGCGTTTCAACATCCCATTGAAGAAGGTCGCGTACGCCCGTGTATCCGCCGTCAACGCCGACTCGTAGTCGCGCACCGGGGATGCGGTGAAGAACGGCGTGACCGTGTCAGGGGCGGCGGGGCGCATAACGGGCGTTCCGTTAACGGACGGAAACCCTCTAGCAGGGTGCTGAAGAACGCGATGTGTGCACGGATCTCTCTGATCGAGCAGGGCCCTGCGGTGGGTCCGTGCGCCGCCGGGGCGTCGAGGCCCT
>JBEBFY010000024.1:0-43138 GCA_040081715.1 Vicinamibacterales bacterium
GCCTGCTCGAGGAGTCCCTTCGGGACCCGAATCCCGCGAGAGTTGCCGATGCGAACAATGCGAGTGGTCGTAATCATGTGACTACAGTGTATCTACGTCAGCCGGGTACTGGCAATCCGCGTCGTTCAGGAGGCTAACGATCCCGGCTCACTTGCGGCGGCCGCACGCCGACGTCGCGAACCGCCCGGATCCTACCGCGGCCGCCGTCAAGTGCAGCCGTTTGTTAGACCTCAGGAGCTCGAAGTCCGAGCCAAGACGAAACCGTGGCCTCGATGGTGCCGAGCTGTGACGAACTCAGCCGACCGAGTGCTCGAAGCAGCTTGGCGTGCGGAATGGTGATGAGGTTCTGCGCATCGAAGGCACCCGCCTTCAGAAACGACACCGGCACAGCCGCCTCGAATCGGGAACCGCGAACGCTGGTGGTGTGCGGGACGAGCGTGACGAGCGCCCGGTCGGAGTCGTGCACGGGAATGCTGATGACCACCGCCGGTCGGACTTTGGCGGCCATGCCGAGGTCTACGAGCCAGACCTCGCCCCGCTGTGGGTTCACCGGGTCTGCTCGCGACGATCGAGGTCTTGGAAGAGCGCGTCGGCGGCCGAGACCAAGTCGTCGTCCGTCGGCAGGTCGTGCGACTCCGTCCGGGCGCGGCGAAGCAGCGCCGCGATGACTTCCTCGCGCTGCGTCTCCGGCAAGGCCTCCACTTCGGCCACGAGCTTCTCAACCACCGGCGTCATAGGAACAGGGTAACTCAGCGGCGCTCCGGGTCAAGCACGTCTTGGTTCTGAGGTCTAACGATTCAGATGAGCCGCGCCAGACCCACGCGCCAGCCGACGGAGGGCGTCGGCTCCATCTGAAGGTTAGACGGCGGCCATGACCGCACGCTTCGTCGGCGCGGGCAACTCGATGGCGGCGAACCAGGAGGCTGGGAACAGATAGTCTTCGCCGGACTCGTCGACCACCCGGACCTGCCGATGGCGAGCCGCAACGGGATCCGAAATGACTTCGTAGATCTTGCGGAGTTCGAGCGACACCTCATGCCCGTCGTTTCGGACACAGACCGCGAAGGAGCGACGTGGTTTGGCCATGTGTTTACTCGATGTAGTGCTTGATCTTCAGTTCCCGTCGGCCGATGCCGGTGGCCTCGTACCAGTGTAGCTCTGCGCGCGCGACGAACCCATCCGACAAGCGCACCGTGGCCACACCCTTGCGCTTCCGCCACCGGCCTGGCCCATACGTACGACGCAGGCGTCGCAGTTCACGAATGCCGCGGCTGATAGCAAAGGTCTCGACGTTCTCGATCTCGCCGATGACCGTGAAGTCGACGCCGGAGTCCACGCCCGATCGTCAGCGATATCGACTCGGTCGTCAATGTTCGTGTAGTCCGTCTAACGAGACGGATGAGCCGCGCGTCTCAGCTTCATGGGCGACGCGTCGGCTCCATCCGAAGGTTAGCCCGTTCGTCGTCGACTGCCACGCCGATTTGCTTCAGGAACAGGCGGCCAAACGGCAGCAGGGCATACCCGCTTACCTCCAGCTCCCCGGTGCGGTCATCAATGACCAAGTGACCAGTCTTCCGGTTGACGTTGTGCTTGGCATTCAACAGGCCGAGCCGCGCCAGATGCTCGTCGAAGCTTCCTTGCATCGCCGCCCGCTCGTAAGTGGACTCCGGAGCGTTGAACGGTGTTGCAATGTCTTCGAGGATCGCGCGGTGCTGTTCCCGGAACTCCTTGCCGTCCCCGAATCCCTCGAACAGATGAGAGGATAGCCGCAGCACTTCGACATCGTTGAGCTCACCAAGAATGCGAAGAAGGTGCCGCGATTCTAGGAACGACAGAGCGGTCTCGTTGAGGCTGTTTCGAAGCAGGGACGCAATCCGTTCCCTGCGCTCCTCAGATACGGAATGAGCGGCCTGCCGAACAGACTCCTCAAGCAAGTCGGAGAAGTGTTCGTCGGTGAGCCGCGCGCGAATCAATTGTCGCTCTGTATCGGAAAGTCGCTGTTCCAACCTGCGGGCAAAGTCCACGATGCGCACAATCCGCTGGTTCGGAACGATCGAGCCGGCCAGTTCGGCAAGAAGCGATCCGGCGAATGGCACAGCTCCGAGCGCAGCCTTAGCGGCGGCAGCGATGTAGTCCGGAGACCGATGTTCCAACTCGTTGTTGAGTTTCGTGTCCGTCACGAATGATCTCTTATCGGGCTAACGTTCAGCGCTGAGCCGCGGCGCTCTGTGCCGTCGGCTCCAGCGCGCTGTTAGGCTGCTGATGGCATAGAGAACGCTGCCTACAGCCCACAAAGCGTCCTCAGCTGATCAATTACAGGTGGCGGTAGCGCCACGACCTTCATGCGTTGAAGGCGCCTCTGGACGTATGTCTTGTCCGAACAAATCGCCTGAGGCGTCGGCGGAATAAGTCGTGCCTGCGTGCTTGGTCCGAGATAAAGAACTGCGTCTACCTGCTCCTGCAAGGGCAGCGCCGCGTAATCTTCGCGTGGAACAGGAACGAAGCGCCCGTCCCGAAGTATGGCGCGTGGCATGCGCGAGGAGGGTTCCTCGCTCGTCCCAAGCGTAGTCCCCCTGAGCAGGGCGAGGCTCGGAACTGACCAGGACTCGATCCCGAATCCCTGCGCTGGAGTCTGGCTGTCTCCGGCAGTCCTGACGACGAAGACTCGCGTTCCATCTCTCTCGAGCAGGCTGACGACCGTCTGTGCCTCCGGTGCAATCATCTGGTAGTTCGAAGCCTGATTACGACGTTGCAGGTGCCCAGTTCCGAAGAGCACGAGCGCGCGTCGGCCTCGTGCAAGTACATCACGGTGCAGGACCTGCGCAGGGAACGTGTCGCGTTGGCCGAGCCACGGCTGAAAGTCGTCAGGTGTCTTCACGGTGGCCCAATCAATCGGTGGATCGCCTAGCAAGATCCGAACGCGACGCTCCAGCGGCAATCTTGTGTTGATCTCTCGGACCGCGCGATAGAGCGCTGGCACTTCGCCCGTCCACATAGGCCCCGGTATCTGCTGCTGTGTCGTGTCGTTCCAGATCGGGCTCATCTCCGCGTCCGACACCGGCGCACCGTTTACATACCTGTCCATGACGTCTTAGAAACGCGCATTGGCGCCTTCAACGAGGATGTCGTTGATCACCGGTGCTAGGCGTGGGTCACGAATCAAGGACACGATGAAGTCAACTCCGCGGGCGTCCTCATGACTCGACCCGGCGCTGAGGGCGATGACGCTGTAGGTGCGGGCCGCTTCGAGGATCGCCGAGCGCGGCTCCACTGGTTCGGGCAGTCTTCCGCTCTGAGCGTGCAGAACAAACGGGAGCACCACGACCGCGAGCAACGAGGGAAGCGGATTCATTAGTCGACTCACCGGTGCCTCCGCCTTGAAGGAATGCAGCCTAACGATCGCCGCTCAGCCGCGAGCGGTCACCGGTCTGCCCGCTCGACGGCTGCAGCGGCCTGTTCGGCGGCTGTGTCGTTTAGAGCATCGGTCCTGCGCCACGGCTCGCGTGCCAGAGAGCCAGGACGTGAAGTACGTCGCCGATGACCCGGTAGTACAAGACGTAGCGAATGCGAGGCAGCGTGACGCGCCGCACTCCAGCCAGCTTGGCCTTGCGTGCCCGCGTGCCCAGCTCAGGCTGCACCCGCAGCAACTCGAGCGTGTGATCCAAGTCCTCAAGCACGGCACCCGGTGCCGCGGGCCGATGCTGCGACCACCACGCCGTCGCTGCGAGGATGTGCTGCTCGGCCTGGTCCGTGATGTCGAGTTGAAGGGCTGGGGTCACGCGGAGTGGCGCAACCGCTCGTGCAAGACCTCCCACGACACCACCTGACCGCGATCGGCCTGCGCGATGGCTTCCAGCAGGGCCCGTTCCTCGTCGGCCGATACCTCAAAGGTCTGCTCGTCGTCGCGTGCCATGACCGTGACGACCGAGCCCTCTGCCCATGGTTC
Source organism: Vicinamibacterales bacterium (assembly GCA_040081715.1). GTDB lineage: Bacteria > Acidobacteriota > Vicinamibacteria > Vicinamibacterales > UBA2999 > CANKJK01. Next base: position 3,947 of record JBEBFY010000024.1, read on the forward strand.
GCCCTCGACGACCACCTTGCCCTCGATGATTTTACCGGTCGCGACTCTCATGGTTGGATCCTACACCCGTGGACAAGAACCGCGCGGCTGCGATGACTTGTTGCGTTGATGCCCGGTCACGGATCAGCCAGTACTTCTTGTCCGCCGAACGCGTCAGATGAGCCGCGCCCCGGTCGACGCGCCAGCTGCCGAGGGGCGTCGGCTCCATCTGAAGGTTAGACGGCGGTGTCAATGCAGTCACCGTTCGTCGGGGTTGTCCGGAACCTACTTCGGCCCAGCCAAATACCACACGTTCCCGGCTCGATCCTTGACGCCGGCACCGCGCATGATGGCCTCGTCCTCGCCCCAGGGCCGGTCACACGGTTCCATGACTGACGTCGCTCCCGCCTCGATGGCGCGCCGATACATCGCTTCCGGTTCTTCGACGTACATGAAGATATGCCCTATCTGCGACGCCCCGTTCCCCGCCTCCCCGATCATCACCATGGAATCGCCGATCTTCACTTCAAAGTGCTTGCCCGTCGGGGCGATGAAGGTGCGCTCGGCGCCGAACGCGGCTTTGAGGAAGTCGACGAGTTGCGCGGCCCCTTGAGCACAAAGGTAGGGCACGACGGTCTGGAAGCCAGGACGTACGCCTTGAGATGGCATCCGATTCCTCCCGATCAAGTTCGACGCAATTGCCCGTGATGCGTCTTGTCCGTCTAACGTTTCAAATGAGCCGCGCGGGCGCGGCGGCATGATGCCACATACAGCCGCCCGCGTCGGTCTCCATTTGATGGTTAGGCAGCTGCCTAGAGTAGATGCCGCGTGTCCGTTCGAGGGATCGAATCGCTACTTCAGGCCGAGCGTCTTGCCGGCCGAGAGCAGATCAACAGCCTCGCGAATGCGCCGCTCTCGCGTCTCAGGCCGCTTGGCTGTATGAATCCAGACCACGAAGTTCCGTCGATTCCGGGCAGAGAGCGTCTGGAAGAACGCCCACGCCTTGCGGTCGTCCTTGAATGCGGTGCCGATGTAAGCCGGAAGCTCGGGAATCTTCGGCTTCGCCGCGTAGTGATTTGAAGTAGGAGCGGCCGCGAGACCTGGAGCCGCCAGCAGGCCGGCGGTGTGAAGCTCCTTCCATCGTGTCCGGTTGAGGTCCGACCATTTGCTCGCAGGCTTACGTGGCGTGACCTTGATGGTGTAGAGGTCCTCGTCGAGGCGTTTGATCAGGCTGTCGACCCACCCGAAGCAGAGCGCTTCACGAACAAGATCTTCGTAAGGCATCGAAGAGACGCCTGTGTGTTGCTTGTGTCGGAGGAGCCACACCCCGGGACTGGAGGAGTGGTGCTTCGCAAGCCACCGCCGCCACGCGTCACGCGTTCGCACGTCCAGCTGAATCAGTGTTCCCGACATGGGCACCACCGCGAATGACCGGTTGACGATACGAAGTCGTCTGCCTAACGTCGGCGCTGAGCCGCGCTGCGCGGCGTCACGATACCACCGCCGGGCAGTGTCGGCTCCAGCGCGTGGTTAGCCGGTCGTGGCTCGAACGATTCGGCCCCATCATGGGTGGCCCTGACGCGTTCCGTTGACGTGGCGCCGGCCTCAACACCACTTCGACGCGACCAAGGCGCCCAAGACCCCGAAACTCGCCATAGCCCCCGCGCGGTAACCGGTCGGAGTTTCCGCCGAGAAGACGAGGACGGCCGCGAAGCCTGCCCCTATACCCATTCCCCAGAGCAGCTTGCTCCCGCATGAACGCCTCAGGCCCGGCGTCGAGGTGGCGGCACGAGCCGTCGCGACACGCTGGACCTGGCGAGTCGCAGAGGCCAGAATCCGGCCCTCGGAGGATTGTGCCAGCGTCACCGGTGCGCTGCCGGTTCCAACGAGGGGCTCCGCACCCGTTCGTGAACTGAGTAGTACCAGCACCACCAGCAACCACGCGTGACCCTGTGCGCGGCCATGCCTTCCGTACCTTCCGGTTGACACGTCATCACCCAGGCTCATTGTTCCCTCCGGTCGTCCGTCCGGCTAACGATTCAGATGAGCCGCGCCCAGGGCCACGCGCCAGCCACCGAGGGGCGTCGGCTCCATCTGAAGGTTAGACCGATTCGTCATGCTGCGTGAACACTCGCCCCGCTTGCCGATTGAAGGGCGCGCGCATGCACGGACCGGTAAGACCATGCCGTTGCGCCACCCAGCGCAGCTGCGACCAGAACGGCCATCCAGAACGAAGCATCGGCGCCGCCGTCCCACACGAGGGGCGGCACCGCCGCACTCAGTTGCCACTCCGGCCGCCCCGTCGCCCACCAGCGCGTCAGAACGACGATGTCGCCGACCGAGTGGAGCACCAGCGCCGGCAGAATCGAGTCCGTCGCCCACGTGAGACCTCCGTACATGGCCGATACGGCCACGTAGTAGGGGAGCATCAACAGCACGTCGCCAGGATGGTTGGGAAAGTGGAGCAGGCCGAAAAGCACTCCGCTTGCAAGAATTGCAACCGCGATGCCGAAGCGTCGACCGACAATGCTCTGCATGTAGCCACGGAAGGCCGACTCCTCCGTGACGCCGGCGACTATCGACTGCATGGCTAAGAGGGAAAGCATCGTGGCGACCGGCATGCCGGCCGGCGTGGTGATGGGCGAGCCCGCTGGGAGATGGACGAGCCGCGAGACCACCACAAGGAGAGCCAGGATCGCGCCAATTCCCAGAAGGCCTGCCGGTAACGCCCTCAGCCATACGTCACCGGAGAGCCCGTTCGCTCGCAGGTTGGCGCGACGACGGTCCGCCCCCTTCGCCATCCATCGCCCGCCGATGAATCCGAAGTAGGCCCAAAGGTAGAACGCCATCGGCACGAGCGCCCACGGTGCGAGCACTCCGATGCGTTGATTGAGGTTGCCAAGTACGGCCCACGGAGCGCTGCCGGTGAGCAGAACAAGGATGGTGATTCCGGATGCCGTCAGGACGGTTGTCACCATGCCTCCTTGAATTCGGTCTAACGTTGGCGCCGAGCCGCGCTGCGCGGCGTCACGATACCACCGCCGGGCAGCGTCGGCTCCAGTGCATGGTTAGACCGCTGTGGAGTCATTGTCACTTCGGCCCCGCGCCTCAAGCCTGGCAAGAGTCGCCTTGATGTCTGCGAGATCGGAGTCTGCCTCCTCGGCGGCAGGCGACAGAAACCACGACGCCACGAGGCCCGAGAAGGTGCCGAACACACCGACACCGGCAGCCATGAGGAACATCGCCACGACCCGCCCCTCCGAAGTTGAAGGATACGCATCTCCGTAGCCGACCGTGGTCATCGTCGATACGGCCCACCAGATGGCGTCCTCGGCCGACTTGATGTTGCCACCTGCCGGGACCTCGAACTGCAGGACGGCAATGCTGCTCGACACAATGAGTAGCAGGCTGATCAGCAGAGACGCCAGGAAGGCACTCTCCGCCCGCCGACCTGCGACGAAGTGCGCGATAGCCCGAGCCGACTTGATTCCTCGCAACACGCGAAGAATGCGCATGACCCTAGCGGCCCGGCCCCATCGCAATTGGCTGACGGTCGGAATACTCGAGAGAAGGTCGATCCAGCCCCACGTCAGGAAGTACCGCGTCTTGTTCGGGGCGCGCACGAAGCTATTGAGAAAATCGAGCAGGAACAATCCGCAGACAACGTTGTCGGCATAGTCCAGGATCGTGACGGTTGACTGACTCAGCGGAAAGAACGACTCCGCGCCGAGGATGAGCAGCGCCCATAGGCACATGGACAGCATGAAGAGCTGATACGGCGTCGCGCCGGCCAGCACTTCCTGTTCCGTGAGTGTGGCGTGAAGCTGCTTCAATTGCAGTTCCTTGTCGGTCTAACGTGTGCGGCTCACCAGCGGCCGCGGGGGTGATCCTATCGTGGCGGCCGTCTGGTGCAGCCGTGTGTTATGCAGCTCCTACGAGATGAGTGCCAGGAGGTCTGAGATGGCATCAATCGTTGGAACTGGCTCCGGTGGCGGCCAATAGCTCGTGCGCTTCCAGAACGCATGCAGTCCGGCTCGTTGCGCGCCCAGCACGTCGACCTCCGGATGGTCGCCCACGAAGCAGCATCGCTCGACGGGAATGCCCAGCCGCGTAGCCGCGAGCCGGAAGATGGACGCATCGGGCTTCCGCATGCCTTCGGCCTCGGAGATCACGATCGTGTCCACGGACGCCTCCACACCGAGCGCCTCTACGGCCGCGCGCTGAATTGCCGTGGAGCCGTTCGTGACAATGCCGAGTCTCTTGCCTCGCGCCCGGAGTGTCGCCAAGGTGTCGGCCACGCCTTCATCGAGCCGGCAACACGCTGGATACTCCGCCCAAAACGACGCCACCAGTTCCGCTACGGTGGCTGTGTCGAATCCGAACTCCGTCCCGATGATGGCGTAGACCTCGCGCTTGTCGCGATGGCCGTGCGCGTCGAGTGCCTCGACCCTACGAGTGAAGGCCAAGGCCTGCGAGGCAGGAATGAGATGAGCGAACTGCCGGACCTGGCGCGCCAACACCGCCGAGACGGTGTGGTCTCGGTTGAAGAGAGTGCCGTCCAGGTCGAAGAGAACTGCGTCAATCACGACGATGCTGCGACTGCACCCCAAGCTGCATAACGTGTTGCCGCTCAGCCGCAAGCGGCCACCAATTCACGCGCCGCTTGTCGGCTGCAGCGGCTTGTTCGGCTGCACTTGACTGATCAGCGGATATCGATCCGGATGCGCCAGCGATTCGACCGCCAGATCGATGTCGAGGTCGGGCCAATAGAGGTGGTGCGGGCTTGGCAGCTCCACCCGGCTAATCGCCTGGATGGAAGCGTCCTTGAACCACGGGAAGTCCGTGAATGAGAGAAACACTTCCTGCTCACCGATGAACAGCCAGAACCCATGCGGTGAGACGTTGGTGACCTCAACCGGGAAAGTGCTTGGCCCAGGCGTTCCGGATGTCATGTAGGTGCTCCTCAACAAGAGTCATCGCTTCCGCGAGTTGCGCCGGCCGGAGACCGTAGTTGGCGTGTAGTTCAACCGCTGGTTCGATCCAGAACTTGGCCTCGCCGTCCGCGTGCTGCACGTGAACATGGGCCCGCGGCTCCTCGCGCGAAAAGAAAAAGAACCGGAAGCCACGCACGCGCAGGACGGTCGGACTCACCCCCAAAGGATAGCCCAGCGGCGCCAGACCAACGGCCTCCCGAACAAGGGATAGCCCAGGCCGGGATAGATCGCGGTTGCCCCTGAATCTTGTCAGCCGAACGGTTAGCGCTCAACAGCGGCCGCCCACGCGCACCGCGGCCGTCTGGTGCAGCGCATGTTGGGCGGCTGCTTCGCCCGTGGCTACCGACTCGCGACACATGGAGAGAGGGCTGCCCGAGCGGTCACCGGGAGATCAGCGAACGAGAAGTCCGCCTGCTCGCCTGGGAACAGATCTCGAACCACGAGACTCTGCGAGGGGAGCACGAGTGACGGAAGTGACCACGAGGCCAGTCCCTTGCCCACACCGGACCCGTTGCCCATGGCCTCCTGCCCCTCCACGGCGTGGCGACCGTGAACCGAGCCATCGACCACGGTCACGAGGGAACCCGTCATGGCCACCGGCGACCACGCCACCTGGAGTTGGCCCCGCCGCGAAGCTTCGTCACACGAGAGTAGGAGCCGATACGACTCGACGACGTCGGCCTGGCGTGGCACCTCTCGCACGATGCTGACAGTCGCCTGGCGGGCTTTCGCGGCCGTGCCGGCGCTGTAGCTCAGGTGCCACGACCCAGAAGGCGCAGCACGCTCGGCCAAGGCGGCGGCCAGACCCAGCGTGACCCCCAACTCCGGTGGGGCAAGTCCCGCCGCCATGATCGCGCCCCCGTAGACGCGCTTCGTGAGCTGAGTGCGTGCCGCCTCGTCCGAGGCCGCCTTGGCGACGGAAGCCAGAGGCAATCCCGAGGTGAGCTTCGACAGCATCATGGCCGCCAAGCTCGGCGTCACGGTGGCAGCGTCGAATCCCTGCAGCGACAGCCCCCCGTTTAGCGTGCGGTCCGTGTGGCACACCGCGCAGTGCTTCTGGACTACGGCGTTCTGCTGAGCCACGGAAAGCGGCTCCGCCATCACGCCCACGGGCGTTGCCACCACGACAGCCATCCCGAGGAGAAGTCCGGCGCTGCGCGTCATGTTGAGTCCTCGCTGTTTCGAGCAGAGTCTGTCCGCCCAACGGTAGGCATCACCAGCAGCGCGGTACGAGCGGGCGTGCTGTCTGGTGCATGCCGTGTTAGACAACGAGCTCTGAGCCAGGACTATGCCTTGCAGCCTTTCGTCGTGCATACCTGCACTCCGTGTAAGTGAAGACCAACGCTTCGGACGATGGCAGGATAGAGCGTTTCCACGACAGCAGCGGCAACGCGCACGGCGTCGGTTGCATCCTGGGCCGACCGGGCTTCCCCCTTGTGAACGATAGCGTTGCGGGAGTCCTGCGTAGATTTGATCTCTTCCCACAGGGGCTTGGTAGAGCCCGCATGGACGTAGGTGCGCAGCGACGAACCAAGAAGTTCGCTCAGTACGTCCAGTAGCAGATTCTTGAACCTATCTATCGCAGTGTGACCCATGCTCAGTTCCGCGATGACAAGCGCTGCTGGCGCCGAGTTCACGAGTCCAAAGACAACTGGCCGAAACAGGGCTTGTTTGAGGGTAAGTTCTACGGCACTGGCAGCAAACACAAGTGCCGCGTCGTCAAAACCAGCAGCCAGTAACCCCTGTGCCTGTGCCAACTGCTTTGTTGCGGGACCGATGAGTGCAGGGTGTTCAACAAAGAAGGACTGGAGACGGGCCGTCTGAAAGCCATCGACTGCCTCGTTGGCAATTTCCGGTCCAAACTGGCCATAGAAATCAGCAATCAGAGACTCGTACTCCGCGTCTCTCATCGCGTCGTTTTCGTCATATGACATCCGGAGTCTCCACCGAGTTGTCTAACTACCTTTGGACCCGCCGCCCACGCATCCCCGGCGTCTACACGCTCAAACGCAAAGGCGGGAAGGGCGCGGCAAGTCCTGATGGCCCAGCATCTTATACCTCCTCGCTGGAGCGGTGACCTGTGTGTATGGGCGCCGGCCTGTTGGATAGACGCCTGTGATTGGCGGCCATCCAAGAGGGAGGCATCAGCCGGGACGACTGCCAAGTGACTGCGGCCGGCGAACTTAGCGCGGGGCGTGTCATTGAGGGGCCGGTGGATGGCCGCGGGTGCTGGCGTCTATCCACCTGAGTAACGCCTGTCACAGCCGATCGAAGGGGCTGCGCACGCCGAGTGGCCCCCTTGCGAGAACGTGCGTGTAGATCATCGTGGTTCGGACGTCGCGGTGCCCGAGCAGTTCCTGCACCGTCCTGATGTCCTGCCCGTCTTCAAGCAGATGCGTGGCGAAGCTGTGCCGGAACGTGTGCGGGCCCACGCGCTTGGTGAGGCCCGCCGCGCGAGCGGCGCGGGCGACCGCCTTTTGCACGGCGCTGTCGTGCAAGTGGAACCGAGTGGGCGGTCCCCACTGCGGGTCGCGGCACACGCGAGCAGCGGGGAACACAAACTGCCACGCCCAGTCGGTGGCGGCGTTCGGATATTTCCGGTCGAGGGCCCCTGGGAGAACGACCCGGCCCAATCCGGCTTTCAGGTCTCGCTCGTGGACGCGTTTCACGACAGCCATGTGGTCGGTGAGGGCTCCCTTCACGGCCGCGGGCAGCACGGTGAACCGGTCCTTCTGTCCCTTGCCTCGTCTGACCACGATCTGACTGCGGCCGAAGTCGATGTCCTTGACCCGGAGGTTGAGACACTCCTGCAGACGGAGCCCGCCGCCATAGAGGAGCGCCGCGATGAGCCAGTCGACGCCGCTCAGGTGGCGCATGAGGCTGCCCACCTCATCGCGGCCGAGCACCACGGGCACGGACTCTGGCGTCCGGGCGCGCGGAATCTCGGGCAGAGCCCCGAGGTCGCGACCGAGGACTTCCCGGTAGAGAAACAGCAAGGCGCTGAGTGCCTGGTTCTGCGTGGACGCGCTCACCCGCTGGTCCACGGCGAGCCAGGAGAGAAACGCGGCCACCTCCGGCGCACCCATCTCGCGAGGATGCCGCTTGCGTTGATGCACGATGAACCGCCGGATCCAGTGAGCGTAAGCGGCCTCGGTGCGCCGGCTGTAGTGCCGCACGCGGATGGCGTGGCGGACCTGCTCAAGGAGCTTCGGTGGCGCGGGAACCGAGCCAGGCATACGGCCAGCAAAGCGAAGGGCGTACCGTGGGAACCAGCCGAGCCAGCGGATGGAATTCTGGCGAGCGCCGTCGGAGTACGCGGGAAACGCAGTGCGGGCGGGCCGACCTATAGGGGATTGATCCGGCTGGCAAGCCGCACGGTGCCAGTGTCCACACTCAGCCCGGCAACCCGCACACGCTTCGTCTTAGACCGCTCGCCGCTCATGATGCTCACGTCCCGCTTGGGGACATCGAGCGTGTCGGCGATGACCTCAACGAGCGCCTCATTGGCGGCGCCGTCCACGGGCGCTGCCGCCAGACGCACCAGGAGCGCACCGTCCCGTGTGCCGGCAATGGCCGTTCGGCCAGCGCGTGGGATGACCTTGATCCGGACCTCGATGCCGCCGGGGACGGCGGTGATCATGCGTCGGTCGGAGGGTCGGTTGGAGAATCGGGTGGTCCGTCTGGCGCAGCGCCAGGGATGAGGTGCGGCCGGCTGCCGAAGATGGCCGTGCCCACGCGCACGATGGTGGCGCCTTCCTGCACGGCTACCTCGAAGTCGCCGCTCATCCCCATGGAGAGTTCCCGGAGCATCGGCGCGGGTGTGCCTTCGGTGAGCCAGCCATCACGCAGGTCGCGCAGGCGACTGAACCAGGGGCGCGCATCCTCTGGCTGGTCAGCCAGAGGGGGCAGCGTCATCAGTCCCACGACTCTGGCGGAGTGGCAGTTCCCGGCGGCTTCGAAGATGGCCGGCGCCTCTTCAGGCCGCACGCCGAACTTGGTGGCTTCACCGGCGAGGTCGATCTGAATCAGCAGTTCGGGAGAGGCGCCCGCTTCTTCGGCAGCGCGGTCGAGCCGCTGGAGCAGGTCCACGCTGTCTATGGACTGAATCATCGCGAAGGCCGGAGCGGCCTTCTTCGCCTTGTTGGACTGCAGGTGGCCGAGCAGGTGCCAGCGGATGCCGGGTGGATTGAAGACGGCGATCTTGTCGAGCGCCTCCTGCACGCGGTTCTCGCCGAACAGGCGCTGGCCGGCCGCGTAGGCCTCGTGAACGGATTCGATGGGGAAGGTCTTGGAAACAGCGACGAGCTGAACGGAGGAGGGGTCGCGACCGGCTGACTGCGCCGCCGTGGTGATGCGTTGGCGGATGGCGGTCAGCCGATCGGCGATGGACACGGGTCTTACTTGATCATGGCTTTGATTGCGGGCAAGGTTGCTTTCACTTCGGCCGCCTTGTCACCGTTGGGCTCGGCCGCGAGGTAGGCCTCGAGCGCCTTCACCGCATCCGGCATCAGACCCAGGTTCAGCGAGGTCATGCCGAGCTGATACTGCGCGAAGCCCGACTGTGGGTTCGCCTTCACCGCGATCTCGAAGTTCGCCTTCGCCTCGGCAAATTTCTGGGTGTTGAAGAGCGCCACGCCCAGACCGGTGGCCGCATCGGCGTGCTCCTTGTCGATCGCCAGGGCCTTCTGGAAGTTCTCGATGGACTTGGGATAGTCGCGCTTGGCGTTGTATTCGAAGCCGATGTTCACGTAGCAGTCCTTGCAGTCGGGCATCGACACGAGCGCTTCGCTGAACTTGGCGATGGCGCCGTCGTGGTCGCCCGCATCAGCGGCGGCATTGCCTGCCGCGAAGGCGGCCTGCAGCGCGGCGAACTTCTTCTGATCCACGCCACCGGTGGTGGCCGCCGGCGCGATGCGGAAAGAGAGATTGGAGCTGCCGCCCTGGCGCACGTTGGCCATGAGCGTCTGTTCCATCTTTTCCTTCTTGGCGGTCACCTTCCAGGCGCCGGACTTCAGGCCGATCATCACGAACTCGCCCTTCTTGTCCGAGTTGGTCTTCTTCGTGACGCCGTCCGGACCGACAAACTCCAGCGTGGCACCGTCCACGGGCGCACCCTGCGGGTCTGTGATGCTGCCCTTGACGAGGCCAGCCTGCGCGAAGGCAGACGACGCCAGTGCGAGGGCGAGGCCCATTGCGAACACCGCGCGGAACAGGTTGGTCCGCATAACCATCTTCTCCTCCAAGTCAGTAACGGGTGGCGCCCCGAGCCCACGCAAGGTGCCTCAGAACGCCGTCCATTTTACATGATTGGGCTTTGCAAGGCTCGGGCCGAAACGCCGTCAAGCTATTTCAGGCCTGACTTTACATGTTTGGCATCAGAGCGGGTCCTCTGTCCCCAAGAACCGCGCAACATCTTCCAGGCTCATGGTGACGGGTGCCGGGGGCAGGCTGTTCAGGAAGCGCCTGCCGTAGCCCATGGTCCGCAGGCGAGGGTCGAGGATGGCCAGCACACCCCGGTCGGTCCGGTGCCGGATGAGCCGTCCGAGGCCCTGCTGGAGCGTGAGGATGGCGAGGGGCACGGTGTACTCCGCGAAGGCGTCGCCACCCCTGGCGGCAATGGCCTCGATGCGCGCGGCGGTCACGGGGTCCGACGGCGAGGCGAACGGGAGCTTGTCGATGATGACGCAGCTCAGGGCGTCGCCCACCACGTCCACCCCCTGCCAGAAGCTCGAGGTGGCCAGCAATACGGCGTTCGGGGTGCGCCGGAACTGGTCGATCAGGGCCGATCGCGGCGCCGAGCCTTGCACCAGCACGGGATAGGGGAGCGTTGTCTCCACGAAGCGCTGCACAGTGCGGAGCACGGCATAGCTGGTGAAAAGTACGAAGGCGCGGCCCCGAGTGCGCCTGAGCAGTTCGAGGATCTCCCGTGCGGCGGCTTCCGCAAAGGTCGGGTCCTTCGGCGCGGGCATCTTGCGTGGCAGGTAGAGCACGGCCTGCTCACGGAAGTCGAACTCCGATGGCACCCGCACCTCGTCGGCCTCGCGCAGGCCGAGCCGGCCGCGGGCATAGTCGAAGGAGCCGTCCACGGCCAGAGTGGCCGAGGTCAGCACGGTGGTCCGCATCCGGTCGAAGAGAGCCTCACGGATGAGGCGCGACACATCGATGGGTGCGGCACGCAGGAGCAGTCCACCCCGGCCCCGGCCTTCGATGTAGTAGACAAAGTCCGTGTCGGTGGCGCGGACGAGGAACTTCAAGTCGCCGGCAAGTTCACCGGCGCGGCGGGCTACGGCGTCGAGGTCCGAGTTGGCGGCAGGGGCGGCATCCGACGCCTCGGCGCTGTCGGGGGGGCGCGAGGCCATGGTGGCAGACGCCTGCAGTCCATCAAGCGACCCCGCCAGCGCGATGCCGTCCTGGAAGTGCTCGCTGATCGAGTCCGAGGTGTAGCGGGCCCGGCTCTCGCCACCACTCGCGCCCTGGCCGCCTGCGGTCACGCCGCTTTCGAGCGCCAGCCCGCCGAAGAACGCCCGGGCGTGGTCCGCGACCCGCGTGAGGTCGCGCCGGAACCCCACCCTCGCCAGGTGCGTCACGCCCAGGCCTCCCGCGAGCGCGCGTTCTCCGTCGCGTACCAGGTCGTCCACGCGGTGACTGCTGACGGCCACGCCGAAGTAATGCGTGGCCACGTCTTCAAGCTGATGCGCTTCGTCCACCACCAGCGTGGCGCAGGCCGGAATCACCTCGCCGTAGTTGCCCTGTCGCACCGAGGCATCGGCGCAGAGCAGATGATGGTTGACGATCACCACGTCCGACTCGGCGGCCTGCTGGCGCACGCGCGTGACGTAGCACTCGGAATAGCGAGCGCACTCCTGGCCCAGGCAGGTGTCGGCCTCGGCGGAGATGTCGCGCCACAGGCGAAGGTCCTCGGGCAGATCGCGCAGTTCGGCGCGGTCGCCGGTGTCGGTCGTGCGGGCCCAGTGGTCGAGCATGGGCAGCAGCACGCGGTCGCTGGATTCGATCAGCCGGCCCCCTGCCGACGTATCTCCCTGCACGCCGTCCCGGTACGCCTCGAACCGGTGCAGGCAGAGGTAGTTGCCGCGCCCTTTCATCAGCGTGGCGGAGAAGTGCACGCCGAGGGCGTCGCGCAGCGCCGGCAGGTCCTTGAAGTAGATCTGCTCCTGCAGGTTCTTGGTGCCGGTGGACACGACCACGCGCCCGCCGCTCAGGATGGCGGGGATGAGGTAGGCGAGCGTCTTGCCGGTGCCGGTGCCGGCCTCGGCCAGCAGCGTTCCGCCGTCTTCGATGACGGCGGCCACAGCGTCTGCCATCTGCCGCTGGCCCTCGCGGGTTTCGTACTGCTCCACGGCCTGCGCAAGCGGACCGTCCGGGGCAAAGGCCGCGGCCACGGCGTCGCGCAGGGTCAGCCGCTGCCGGTCGTCGATCACGCGTCGAGTACCCGCTGCGCCGCGTTGCGCGCCCGTGTGCGGATCGCGCGTGGGGCGCGGGCGGGGCGGTCGCCCCGGAGCACCTGCATCTCGGCTCGGAGCGCCGTGCGTGCACGGCTGAGGCGGGTCTTGACGTTGTCTTCCGTGATGCCCAGGGTGGCGGCGGTCTCCCGCGTCGACAGGCCCTCGATTTCCCGGAGAAACACCACGGCGCGCGACTCGGCGGGCAGCGCCTTGAGTGACCGCGCCAGGTGCGAACGCAGATGCCGGGCCGCGGCCAGGTCCTCCGGACTCCGGCCTGGGTGCGCCAGGCTGCTGCCGGCTGAGACCCCGTCCGGGTTGGTGGCATCCAGGGATTCCAGCCGGGCCGGCTCATCCACCCGCTTGCGCCGGCTCATCAGGCACGCGTTCCGAACCGTCCGGTAGAGCCAGGGCCGGAAGGCGCCGGGTTCCCGCAGGCGGCTCACGTGACGGAACGTCTTGAGGAGGGCCTCCTGCATGGCGTCCTGGGCATCGTCCGGCTGCCCGCACACCGCCATGCTGAACCGCCAGGTGACATCCTGCGCGGCCACGAGCAGGCGCGCCAGGGCCTCCTCGTCGCCAGCCACCGCCGCTTCAACCAGCGCGGCGTATTCCGGTGTCACCTTTTCGTGATTCATGAATCTCTGTTTGTGTGGATGGTTTCCCGATGATACGACGCACGGTTCTGCCGCTCGTTCTTTCGTTGACCCTCGGGCCGGCGATTCCGGCACAGGCGCAGGCGCCGCTCACGCTCGCGGACGCCATCAGCAGGGCGCAGACGCAGCACCCGACGGCACAGGCCGCCGAGGCGGCGGCACACACGGCTGCCCATCGCCTGCGCGAGGCCAGGGCCGGCCAGTTGCCGATCGCGGACATGACTGAGGCGTGGCAGCGGGGCAATCAGCCTGTGTATGCCTTTGGCTCGCTTCTGGGCCAGCGGCAGTTTCTCGCCGAGCATCTGGCGCTCGACGCGCTCAACCATCCGCCCGCCACCAACAACCTGCGGCTCGGGGTCACGGTGGAGCAGCCCCTCTTCAACAAGGGCACCGGCGCCGCGATTCAAGCTGCCAGGCTGGGCACCGAACTGGCCGGCATTGCGCGCGCCGCCGTGGCCAGCGACCTTCGCGCGGCCGTCACCGAGGCCTACGCTCGAGTCATGGCCACCGGCGCGGCCCACCGCGCCGCGGATCGGGCCGTGGAAGCGGCGGCGGCGGACCATGCGCGCGCTGGAGACCGGCGCGACGCTGGCCGGGTCACCGACGCGGACGTGCTGCAGTTCGACGTGCACGTGGCGCGCGTCCGCCGCCAGCAGATCGGGGCGCAGGCAGGCGAGCGCATTGCGCGGGCGCAGTTGAACGAGCTGATGGGCGAACCACTCGATGCCGTGTTCGACCTGACGCCTGTGACCACGGGAACGACCGAGGCCGCCCCACCTGCCGTCGATGTCCTCACAATCCGGCCGGACGTGCGCACTGCAGCGGTGCAGGAATCGCTCGCGGCCACGGCGGTCAGCGCGGCGCGTGCGGCCTTCCTGCCGCAGGTCTCCGCCCAGGCGGGCTGGGAGGCCAACGGCGGCACCTGGGCGTCGCGCTCGCGGAGCTGGGCCGTGGGTGTGGTCGGCCGCGTGAACCTCTTCCGCGGGTTTGCGGACCAGGCGCGCCTGAAGGCGGCCGAAAGCGATGCCACGCGGCGGGCGGCTGAGCGTCGTCAGGTGGAAGCAGCGGCACGGCTCGACGTGTTGGCGGCGCGTGCACGGCTCGATGCCGCGGCCGCCGGTGAGGAGGTCGGGCGGGCAGCCGTGGCCCAGGCGCAGGAAGGCCAGCGCATCGTGCGGGATCGCTACGAACAGGGATTGGCGGACAGCGTGGCGCTGCTGCGGGCGGCGGAGATGGCGTACGAGGCGGACGCGGCGCAGGCCGCGGCCTCGGCGGAAGTACTGGTCGCACGTGCGGCGCTTGATCGCGCCATGGGGAGATGACATGACGCGGAACAGGATTCGACTGGCCGGGTTGGCCGTGGTGCTGGCGGGTGGCGTGCTGGCAGTGGCGTGCGGAACGGAGCACGCCGTGCCCCCAGAGGCCCAGGCGCAACCCGCGCTGGCGGTCGAGACACGTCCGGTGGCGAAGGGCGACGTCAGCGACCCGCTCGAAGCCGGCGGCACCGTGCAGTCGAGGAAGGTCGCGGCGCTCTCCGCCCGCGTGATGGCCCAGGTGCGTGAGGTGCGGGTCCGGCCCGGTGACCGTGTGAAGGCCGGTCAGGTGCTGGTGGTGCTCGAGAGCGCGGATCTCTCCGCGCAGGCGCGCAGCGCCGGGGCCGCGGCCCAGGCGGCTGGTCAGGGCGTCGCGGCGGCGGAAGCGGAACGTGGGGCGGCCGAGGCGGGACTGGCGCTGGCCACGGCCACGCACGGACGCATTGCCGCGCTGGAAGCCAAGCGGTCGGCGACGCGCCAGGAACTGGATGAGGCCGTGGCAGCGCTTCGTGCGGCAGAGGGCCGGGCCGCGGGGGCCACCGCGCGCGTGGCCCAGGCGAAGCAGGGTGCGGTCAGTGCGGACGCGGCCAGTGAGGCGTCGCGGCTGGTCGAAGGCTACGCCTCGGTGACGGCCCCGTTTGACGGCGTAGTGACGGAGAAGCTGACCGAGCCGGGCAACATGGCCGCGCCGGGCGTGCCGCTCCTGCGCATCGAGGACACCGCCGGCTTCAGGCTTGAGGTGCGCCTCGACGAATCGCACATCGGGCGCGTGGCGCCTGGCACCTTGGTCGACGTGACTGTTGAGGCGCTCGGCGCCGCGGGCACGCTGACTGGCACGGTCGACGAGGTGTCGCGCGCCGTGGATGTGGACGCCCGGACCTTTCTGGTGAAGGTCACCCTGCCGGCGGCTGCGGGCCTTCGGTCTGGGCTATTCGGTCGTATGCGGGTGGCCGGTCCCTCGCAGTCCGGCCTCCTGGTGCCCGAGGGTGCCGTCGTGAAGCGCGGGCAGATGTCGTCCGTCTTCGTGGTCGAGGGCGGGGTGGCGCGCGTCCGGCTCGTCGAGCTGCATGGGAAGGAAGTGCTGGCCGGCCTCGTGGAAGGTGAGCGGGTCGTGGTTGTGCCACCGCCGGCACTCACCGACGGCCGCAAGGTGACCGAGGGAGGGCGTCGATGACCCCGAAGCTGGGTGCCGCGGGCCAGATGGCCGCGGCGTTCATCCACTCCAAGCTGACGCCGCTGTTCATCGCCGCGTCCATGGCGCTCGGTGCGGTGGCGGTGCTGGATCTGCCTCGCGAGGAGGAGCCCCAGATCATCGTCCCGATGGTCGACGTGTTCGTCGAGATGCCCGGCGCGACACCTGCCGAGGTGGAGCAGCGCGTCACGCGGCCGCTGCAGCAACTGCTGTGGGAAATCCCGGGTGTCGAGTACCTCTATTCGACTTCCAGCCCAGGACAGTCCATGGTGATCGTCCGCTTCAAGGTGGGCGAACCCGAGGAGGCCGCGATCGTCCGGCTCAACCAGAAGTTGGCCGCCAACGCGGACCGGATCCCGCCCGGCGTGATCGGACCCCTCGTGAAGCCGCGGTCCATCGATAACGTGCCGATTCTGGCGCTGACGCTTTCCTCCCAGCGGTACGGCGACGACCAGTTGCGGCGCCTGGCGGCGCAGCTCAGGGAGGCGGTCTCCGAGGTGCCGGATGTGTCGGAGGTGACGCTCATTGGTGGCCGGCCCGGCCAGGTGAGCGTGACGTTGGACACCGCACGGCTTGACGCGTATGGCCTGGCGCCCGACGCGGTCACGCGGGCGATTGGCGGACGCAATGTCCAGCAGGCCGCCGCGGGTGTCGTGGGTGGCGGGACGCGCGTGGCGGTCGAGTCCGGGCAGCTGCTCGGCTCGCCGGAAGAGGTTGGTGACGTGGTCGTGTCCTCCCGCGACGGCCGCGTCGTGCGCGTGAAGGACGTGGCGCAGGTCTCGGCCGGGCCGGCCGAGCCGGACTCCTACGTGACGTATCAGGACCGGTCGGGTGCGCGCCCGGCCGTCACGGTCGCGATCGCCAAGCGTGCCGGCACCAACGCCACCGACGTGGCGAACCGTGTGCTCGCCCGGGTCGAGACGCTGAAGGGCACGCTCGTGCCCGCCGACGTGACGGTGGCCGTCACGCGCAACTACGGTGCAACCGCGGCGGAGAAGAGCGACGAGCTGCTCTACCACATGACGCTGGCCGTGCTGTCGGTTGCGGCGCTCATCTGGCTGGCGCTCGGGTTCCGGGAGGCGCTGGTGGTCCTGCTGGCCATTCCCGTGACGCTCGCGTTGACGCTGCTGATGTTCTACCTCTACGGGTACACGCTGAACCGGATCACGCTCTTCGCGCTGATCTTTTCGATCGGCATCCTGGTGGATGACGCCATCGTCGTGGTCGAAAACGTCGTGCGCCACGCGCGAGCGGAGGGCCCCGGCAAGGGCGGGCTGGCGGCGGTGGCCCTGCGGGCCGTCGACGAAGTCGGCAACCCCACGATTCTGGCCACGCTCACCGTGGTGGCGGCCATCCTGCCGATGGCCTTCGTCGGCGGGCTGATGGGCCCCTACATGCGCCCGATTCCCGTGGGTGCCTCGGCCGCGATGATCTTCTCGCTGGTGGTGGCCTTCATCGTGACGCCGTGGGCGGCGGTGCGCCTGCTGAAGGATGACGGCCACCACGCCGAGGAGCGCGAGGACTGGCTGACGCGGGTCTACCGCCAGGTCATGGGCCGGCTGCTCGGCAACGGCCCCGCCCGCTGGGTGTTCCTCGGGGGCGTGGCGGTGCTCCTGCTCGCGGCGGTCGCGCTGGTGCCGCTTCAACTGGTCACCGTGAAGATGCTGCCGTTCGACAACAAGAGCGAGTTTCAGGTGATGGTCGACATGCCGGAGGGCACCGCGCTGGAAAGCACCGCGCGCGTGGCGTCGGCGCTGGCGTCGGCCGTGCTTGAGGACCCGGCGGTGGTCGACGTGCAGCAGTATGTCGGCACCTCGGCGCCCTACAACTTCAACGGCCTCGTGCGGCACTACTTTCTGCGGCGTGGCCCGCACCTGGCCGACCTCCAAGTGAACCTGCTGGAGAAGGACCACCGCGACGAGCAGAGCCACCAGATTGCGCGTCGCGTGCGGGAGCGACTGATCCCGCTGGCCGCGAAGATGCACGCCACGATCCAGGTGGCCGAGGTCCCGCCAGGGCCGCCGGTGCTGCAGACAATCGTGGCGGAGATCTATGGGCCAGACCCGGTCCGCCGCCGGCAGATTGCAGCTGACGTGAAGACGGTCTTCGAGCAGACGGATGGCGTGGTCGATACCGACTGGTACGTCGAAGCGGCGGCCCCCAAGGTGTCGCTGCGCGTGGATGCCGAGAAGGCGGCGGCCGCGGGTGTCTCGACAGCCGACGTGGCCGGAATCGTCCGGATGGGCGGCGCTGGAGCGGTGGCCGGGCTCTCACATGATCCGGCAAGCCGCGAGGACGTGCCGATCGTGGTGCGGCTCCCGAAGGAGGGGCGCAACCTGGCCGCCCTGCAGGCGCTTCGCGTGGGCGGCGCCAGGCTCGTCTCGGTCGGTGAGTTGACGGTCCCGGTCAGCAGCGAGGAACAGGAGAGCCGGTACCACAAGAACCTGCAGCCGGTGACGTATGTGACCGCGGATCTGGCTGGCGGCGCGGAGAGTCCGGTCTACGCCATCTCGCGCATGAACGAGAAGATCGCCGCGATGACGCTGGCCGAGGGCTACGGCCTTGAGGTCTTCAACGCGTCCATGCCCACCGATACCTCCCGCTACGCCATGAAGTGGGACGGCGAGTGGCACATCACCATCGAGGTGTTCCGCGACCTCGGCCTGGCGTTCGGCGCGGTGCTCATCCTGATCTATGTGCTGGTGGTCGGGTGGTTCCAGTCGTTCACCACGCCCATCGTCATCATGGCCGCCATTCCCTTCAGCCTTGTCGGGATCCTCCCGGCACACGCGGCGATGGGAGCGTTCTTCACGGCGACCTCAATGATCGGCTTCATTGCCGGAGCGGGCATCGTGGTGCGCAACTCGATCATCCTCGTGGACTTCATCGAGCAGCGGCTCCGTGAGGGACTGCCGCTCGACCAGGCCGTCGTTGACGCCGGCGCCGTGCGGTTCAGGCCCATGGTGCTGACGGCGGCCGCCGTGATCGTCGGTGCGGGCGTGATTCTGTTCGACCCGATCTTTCAGGGATTGGCCGTCTCGCTGATGGCCGGTGAAGTGGCGTCGCTCCTCCTCTCGAGGATGACGGTGCCGGTGCTCTATTACGCGATGAAGCGCAAGCGGGTCGTCCCGCAGGGAGCTATGTGATGAACGTTGACCGTGCGATTCGACTGATTGGCGGAGGGTTTGTGGCAGCCAGCATCGTGGCCGGGATGTATGTGCACCCCGGCTTCTACTGGTTCACGCTGTTTGTCGGGCTGAATCTCTTCCAGTCGGCCTTCACCAACTGGTGCCCGATGATGGCCATCCTGCGAAAGGCGGGCCTCCAGGGCTAGGAGTCCCGCGGCGGACACCCGCGCGCTGGTTACTGCTGCCGCTCTGGGTAGAGCGGGAAGCGCTTGCATAGCGCTTCTACCTCAGCCTTGACCATCGCGATGGCCTGGTCGTCCTCGGGCGCGTCCAGCACGCGGGCGATGAAGCTGCCAATCTGCTCCATCTCCGCTTCCTTCATCCCGCGGGTAGTCATGGCGGGCGTGCCCACGCGGATGCCGCTGGCGATCATCGGCGGGTTCTTGTCGAACGGGATCGCGTTCTTGTTGACCGTGATGGCGGCCTTGCCGAGCGCGGCCTCCGCCACCTTGCCGGTGATGCCCTTGCTGAACACGTCCACGAGCATCAGGTGGTTGTCCGTGCCGCCGCTCACGATGCGGAAGCCGTGGCTGGCAATCACCGAGGCCAGCCGGGCCGCGTTGGCGACGACCTGCCGCGCGTACTCCTTGAACGAAGGCTCCGCGGCTTCCTTGAAGCACACGGCCTTGGCCGCGATGATGTGCATGAGCGGGCCACCCTGCACGCCCGGGAAGACCGAGCGGTCCAGGTCCTTGGCGTACTGCTCGCGGCACAGCACCAGGCCCGAGCGCGGTCCGCGCAGCGTCTTGTGCGTCGTGGAGGTCACAAAGTCCGAGTGCGGCACGGGACTCGGGTGCATCCCACCGGCCACAAGGCCCGCGATGTGGGCCATGTCGGTCATCATCGGCGCGCCCACGGCCTGGGCCACCTTCGAAATCCGCTCGAAGTCGATGATGCGCGGATAGGCACTGGCGCCCACCACGATCATCTTGGGCTTGTGCTCGTGGGCGAGTCGCTCAAGTTCTTCGTAGTCGATGCGCTCGTCGTCCTGGCGCACGCCGTAGGGGACGATCGTGTAGAGCTTGCCGGAGAAGTTCAGCGGATGGCCGTGCGTGAGGTGGCCGCCGTGGGCCAGGTTCATGCCCAGCACCTTCTCGCCGGGCTTCATCACCGTCAGGTAGACGGACATGTTGGCCTGCGCGCCAGAATGCGGCTGCACGTTGGCGTGGTCGGCCCCGAACAGCGCCTCGGCGCGGCTGATGGCCATCGACTCGGCCACATCCACGAACTCGCACCCGCCGTAGTAGCGCTTGCCCGGATAGCCCTCCGCGTACTTGTTCGTCATCACCGAGCCGGCCGCTTCGAGGATGGCGGTGCTGACAAAGTTCTCCGAAGCGATCAGTTCAAGGCCGTCGGCCTGGCGGGTGGTTTCGTGCCGGATGGCCTGTGCGATGTCGGGGTCGAACTGGGCCAGGGAGCGCTGCATGCGGGTAAGCGTGTCGGACATGGGAAACCCGATTGTACCGTCTAGCGACCGGAGCGGACATGACACCATAGCGGTACACACATGCCTGATCCGTACGCCGTCGTGTCGAAGAAGGGGGAGCAGCGCCTGTCCGCGGGGCACCCGTGGATCTACCGCTCCGACATCATGGATGCCGAGGCCGACCCCGGGGCCACGGTGTCGGTCCTGAGCCAGCGGAAGCAGGTGCTGGGCCAGGCGCTCTTCAGCGACCAGTCGCAGATCACGCTCCGGATGATGACGCGCGGCCAGGCGGTGGCCGACGAAGGACTCTGGCGTGCGCGCATTGACCAGGCCGTGTCGTTTCGCGAAGGGCTCGCGCTGGACGCGACAGCCTGCCGGCTGGTGAACGGCGAGGCGGATCTGCTGCCGTCGCTCGTGGTCGATCTCTACGGCGACTACCTCGTGGTGCAGGCCCTCTCCCAGGGTATGGACCGGCAGCTTCCGGAGATCACGCGTTTGCTGGTGGAGCGCGTGGGCCCGCTGGGCATCCTGGCCAGGAATGACCCGAAGGTGCGGTTGCTTGAGGGTCTGCCCCAGGAAGTGCGGCTGCTGCACGGCGAGGTGCCGGAGTCCATCCCGGTCCGCGAAGGACCGGTCGAGTACGACGTCAACGTGTGGACCGGGCAGAAGACGGGCCTGTTCCTCGACCAGCGGGAGAACCGCGAGGCGGCTGCGCGCTACGCCCGCGGGCGCCTGCTGGACTGCTTCAGCTACAACGGTGGCTTCGCTCTCCGCCTGGCACCCCAGTGTGACGAGGTCGTCGCGATGGATGTGTCGGCCGACGCCGTGGCACGCATCACCGCCAACGCGGCACGGAATGGCATCACCAACCTGGAAGCCGTCGAAGCCAACGTGTTCGATGAATTGCACCGGCTTCTGGACGCCGGGGACTCCTTCGACACGATCGTGCTGGACCCGCCTGCCTTTGCCCGGAACAAGGCGGCGGTGGAGAGTGCCCTGGCCGGCTACAAGGAGATCAACCTGCGCGCGCTCGGCCTGCTTACGCCTGGCGGGACGCTGGTGACCTGCAGCTGCTCCTACAACGTCAGCGAGGCGATGTTCGAGGCGATGCTGCACGCCGCGGCGGCCGATGCCGGCGTGTCGGTGAACATCGTCGAGAAGCGGATGCAGGGTCGCGATCACCCCGTGCTCCTCGGTGTGCCCGAGACGTACTACCTGAAATGCTTTATCCTCCGGCGGGTTGACTGACATTAATCGAACCTGCCTCATAACCGGGGCATCGGCGGGCATCGGGGCGGCGTTCGCCGAGGTGTTCGCGGCACATGGTTTCAATCTCATCCTCACGGCCAGGCGGGTCGACCGGCTGGAAACGGTGGCCGCCGATCTTCGAACCCGGCACGGCCGTGTCGTGCATGTCATCCCCGCGGATCTTGCGGAGCCGGGTGCCGTGGAGCGCCTCTGCTCGACCATCGGCGAACGGGGGCTCACGGTGGACGCCCTCGTGAACAACGCGGGGTACGGTGTGTCCGGCCTCCTCACCACGCCCGCATGGGAACGGCAGCGGGATCTCCTGCAGGTGTTGATTGGTGCAGTCGTTGAGCTGACCTACCGGCTGTTGCCAGGCATGCTGACGCGTGGCTACGGCCGGATTATCAACGTGTCCTCGCTAGCCGGGCTGATTCCGGCCCCAGCCGGCCACACCCTCTATCCGGCGGCCAAGTCGTTCGTGACGCGGTTCTCCGAGGCGCTTGCCGAAGAGACGCGCGGGAAGGGTGTTCACGTCACCGCGCTGTGCCCGGGCTTCACCCTGTCCGAGTTTCACGACGTGACAGGCACACGGACGTCGGTGAGCAAATTGCCATCCGTCATGTGGATGGACGCCCCCTCGGTTGCGTGTTCCGGGTTCGACGCGGTGATGGCCGGGATTCCCGTGCACGTGCCGGGTCGGGCGAACCGGGCGATCGCCTTCGTGGCCCGTCACGCCCCGTGGGTGCTCGTGCAGGTGCAGCGGAGATTCTCGTGGGCGTACCGCAAGACAGACTGACGGCGGCGCCGGTTGGCGAACCGCTGGACGCCGGCATCGGCCTGGCACTCGCGCGTGAACGCGCGGCGACGATCAGCGCGGTCACCTACGACCTGACCTTCCACATTCCCGAGGATGCCAGCCAGCCGGTGACGGGCGAGGCGTCGATCGGCTTTGACCTGACGGCGCCAACCCGGGTCGTGCTCGACTTCGCGCATCCGGACGCCCGTCTGCGCGAAATCAGCACCTCTGCACGGGCGGTGACCACCAAGCAGGTGCACAACCACGTCGTCATCGACGCGAAGGACACCGTTGTGGGCCGGAACGTCGTCCACTGCGCGTTCATCGCTGGAGGCGAGGCCCTGCACCGGCGCGGCGACCTGCTGTACTCGTTGTTCGTGCCGGCGAAGGCGCACACGGCGTTTCCCTGTTTCGACCAGCCGGATCTGAAGGCCCGTGTGCGTCTGACGCTGGACCTGCCAGCAGGCTGGGAGGCGTTGGCGAACGGACGGGAAGTCGAACGGCACGCGATGGGGGACCGCGTGCTCCTGCGGTTCGCCGAGACGGGACCGATCTCTACCTATCTGATGGCGTTCGCGGCGGGCCGGCTGCGCGTCGAGACGGTGGCGACCCGGGGCCGGAGTTTTCGTGTGTTCCACGAGGAGCCCGACGCCGCGCTGGTGGCGGCCAACCTGCTGGCGATTGCGGAACGTCACGCGTCGTCACTGGAGTGGCTTGAGGCCTACACAGGGATTCCGTACCCGTTCGGGAAGTTCGACATGCTGCTCGTGCCGTCGTTCCAGTTCGGCGGCATGGAGCATCCCGGAGCGGTCTTCTATCAACGGTCCTCGCTCCTGCTGCCTCCCGGTGCCACGGACGAGGAACGGCGAAACCGCGCGCACTTGATCGCCCACGAGACGGCGCACATGTGGTTCGGCGACCTGGTCACGATGCGCTGGTTTGACGATGTCTGGCTGAAGGAAGTCTTCGCCAACCTGATGGCGGAGAAGATCCGCGCCGCGGACTGGTCGGACAAGGGAGCGGCTCTCCGCTTTCATCTCGCTCACTACCCGGCTGCGTACGATGTCGACCGCACCGGCGGCACGCACCCGATCCGGCAGCGCCTGGAAAACCTCGACCAGGCTGGCGACCTGTACGGACCCATCGTGTATCAGAAGAGCCCGATTGCCTTCCGGGAGCTGGAGCGGCGCATGGGCGCCGACGCCTTCCGGACGGCAGTCCGCCAGCATCTCGAGGCATTCGCGTGGGGATCCGCGTCGTGGCCGGACCTGCTGGCCTGCTGCGAGGCTGTCTGCGGTGAGTCGCTCACGGCTTGGTCGCAGCAATGGTTCGATACCGCTGGCAGGCCCGAGATTGTTCCCGTCGACGGCGGATGGCCCGCTGCGTCGTACGGGCATGTCCGGCTCGAGCCGGAGACGGTGACACACCTGATTGACCACGTCGGCGGAACGCGCGACGGAGAGGCGCGCGCGGCCTTGTGGCTCGCCCTGTGGGAGTCCGTGTCCGATGGCGTGCTTGAGCCTGACCGCTACGTGACGGCCCTGCTCGAAAGTCTTCGCGCGGAGTCTGAGCAGCCGCTGGTTACGTATCTGCTCAGCTCGTTGCGACGGGTGTTCTGGCGCTGGTTCTCGTCCGACGCCAGGCGGGACGTTGCCGTGGAGGTGGAGCAGGCGTGCCGGGAGGGGCTCGCGCGGAACGCCGGAACACCACAGGCTCGTATGTGGCTGGCGGCTGCGCGGGACCTCACGACCACTCCGGAGGGCATTGCGTGGTTGCACGCGGTGTGGGGCGGACGGGAGCGGACGGCTGCCGGTGCCCTGATCGAGTCTGACCAGATCGCGGTGGCCGAGGCACTGGCTGTTCTCGACAGCGAACACGGAGAGGCCGTCGTTCATGAGCAACTGACGCGGACGGTAAGTCCGGAGCGCAGGGCGCGGCTGGAGTACCTGCTGCCCGCACTGTCGGCGTCGCCATCGTCGCGAGAGGCGATGCTGACCCGGCTGCGGTACCCCGAGGTCCGCCGTCCGGAAGCCTGGGCGCTCGTCGCCCTCGCGCACATGCATCACTCGTTGCGTCAGGATCACGCGGTGGCGCTCATTCGGCCGAGCCTGGAGCTGCTGCCGGAGGTCCATCGGACCGGAGACATCTTCCTTCCACGCCGTTGGGCACACGCCGTGCTGCGCGGTCACTCCAGCCGTGCCGCTGCCGAGGCCGTGCAGGCGTGCCTCGCGACTCTGCCCCTGTCGCCTCACATGCGGAGGCTCGTGCGCGAAGCGGCCGACGATCTCCTGAGAGTGACCGGCGGCCGGCGGGCCAACGCACCGTGACGCGTCCCACTCGTCGTACCATGGCGCGTCACTCTGGAAGGAGATCACGATGAGAAGAGCCTGGATGTGTGCACTGGCGTTGACCGCCGTGGCGCTGGTTGGTCCCGGAACGGGCGTTGTGGGCGCACAGGGCACCACGGCTCCGTCGTACTCCGCGACCGGTGAGCTGATCCTGCCGAGTGACTTCCGGGAGTGGGTATTTGTGGGTACCTCGCTCGGCATGACCTACGGCCCGGCCACGCGGAAGGGCCCGTCGGTCTTCGAGAACATCTATGTCACGCGCGACGCCTATCGCGCGTTCATGCAGTCCGGGACGTGGCCGGAGAAGACCATGTTCGTGATGGAAGGGCGTGCCGCGGACTCGCACGAACTGCTCGCGAACACCGGTCAGAGTGCCGGCGAAGCGCTGTTCATCGAAGCCTCCGTCAAGGATTCCACGCGGTATCCGGACACCACGTGGGCCTACTTCAACTACGGGGATGGGAAGAAGCCGAGCGCCTCGGCGAAGCCGATCCCGAAGACCGCCAGTTGCTACGCCTGCCACGACCAGAACACCGCGGTGGAGTACTCGTTCGCGCAGTTCTACCCGGCTGTGTTTGAAGCGGCCAAGCGGCTTGGAACCGTCAAGCCGACCTACGATCCGAAGAAGAAGTTCTAGTCCAGGGGCCGAGCTGGTCAGTTCGTGACGATGGGGGCCAGGCAGTCCTCGTCGCTGGCGTGGAGGGGCGTCCAGCTTCTGAACGACGACGCGCCCGTAGCGACGATGCTTGTCGGTGGTACGCGGGCGGGATCGAGGCCTGCCCCCGTCCGGGCTGCGAGCTGCCGTCGGAAGGCGGCCACGGCCGGGGCCTGGAACAGCACGAAGTACACCTGGCGCGCGGCTCCGAGCTGGCTGTCACGTTTCAACGCCATGCACACGGGCAGGAGGGGGCTGGCTTCGAGCCCAGCCGTGCGTGCCTCACGCAGCAGTTGTTCAGGGGTCATCGAGCCAGCCAGCGCGTTGTTGAACTCGTCCTGCAGCACGACCGGAAGAAATGCGACAGTCGGCGATGAGAAGGACTCCATCGCCCGCAGGAACACCTGGTTGAAGAGCGCGTGATTGAACCCGTCCGGTGCCTGCAGCGCCAGGAGGGTGCCGGTGTCACCTCGGTCCGGGTCCAACGTCAGCGTCCATCCCTCGAGCGCTGCGCCGCTGATCGTGTACGCCTCGGCCAGGGTACTGCTGGCTGAGCGTACGAGCAGGACGCCCAGCAGCGCGAGAAGCGCCAGAATCACGATGGGTTTCACCAGGCGCTTCACGATGTGTACACCCAATCCATGCCCGACAGCACGCGCTCAGGCGGTGGGACCTGCCACCAGAACTCCCCGTCGTGGCGATCCGCCTCGGCGGCCGACTGGAACCGGCGAACGGTCATCCGGGGGGTGTGGGCCGTGGCCATCTCGCATGGAATTATCGCCGGAATCCGGCAGCGGCTGAGTCATCTTCGCGGTCGGGATTGCGCCTATGCTGTCAGCGAGGTGGCGGTCATGCAGGCGCGCCCATGAAGGAGGAATCCGTGAACGCTCAGTGGTTGTCGTTGGTCTTCTGCCGGGAACTGGATGATCTCGTCAAGGAGCTCGACCTCTTTCCCGATGAGGCGCAGATCTGGACGACCGTGCCTGGAGTGAGTAACTCGGCAGGCACCATCACGCTGCACCTGTGCGGCAACATACAGCACTTCATCGGCGCCAAGCTGGGTGGTTCCGGCTATGTGCGGAACCGTGAGCATGAGTTCGCAGCGCGCGGGGTGCCCAGGGCGGATCTCAAGGCCGAAATCGGCCGGGCCCGTGCGGCCGTCGTCTCCACGCTGGCGACGCTTCCAGAGTCAGTACTGGCGGAGGTCTTCCTGCACGTGCCGAACGGGATGCGGCTGCCGACGGGGCTCTTCCTGCTGCATCTGGCAACCCACCTGTCGTACCACCTCGGCCAGGCGGGCTACCTGCGTCGTGTCCTGACGGGCGAGAGCGCATCGACCGGAGCGGTCGGGTTCGCGGGGCTGGCGTCCGCGGTGATGCCTTAAGCCGGAGGGACGAAACCTTCCACCACGAACATCGTGCTGGTGGAGGCGCTGTGGCGGATGGCCTTGGGGCCGGCGTACTCGGGGGAATTGAGCCAGGTCTTGGCCTGGTCTGAGGTGGGGAACTCGATCACCACCACCCGGCCGGCCGGCGTCGGGCCTTCCAGTGTTTCCGCGCGGCCGCCCCGTGCGAGGTAGCGGCCGCCGTACTGGGCCACGGTGCCCGGAGCCAGCTTCGCGTAGTCCGCGTAGCGCTCCGGGTCCGTGATGGTGATGTTGATGAGGACGTAGGCGGCCAAAAGGGCGGACTGACCTACTTCTTCGCGGCCTTGGACCTGATGAAATTCACCAGGTTCCACGTCTCCGTCTCGTTGATGCGGTCGTCCCACGGCTCCATCACGAGCTCCGGCGGCACGCCGTTGCGGATCACGAAGTAGATCTCTCCGTCCGTGGAGCCGTGGTCCCACATGTCGTCCACCAGGTTCGAGGCCTCGTGGTCGCCGGCTTCCTTTGGCGGGCCACCGGTGAGCTCCCGACTGTGGCAGCCGCGGCACCGCTTCATGTAGGTGGCCTCGCCGGCCGCGATCGACTCCGGCGACATGGCCACCGGGTTCTTCACCTTGGCGGCCTCGGGGTTGCCACCGAGCTTCTCCTGTGCGGTAGTGGCCACGACCATGACCGCGGCGGCGGCGACGACAAACAATCCATTCAGCAATGCGCGCATAACCCTGGTCTCCGTCAAAGCGACCGACCTGTGCGGGCGGCCACAACTCCGATCCTAGAACACCCGCGACCTCTTGGGGTAAGACTCCAGCAATTCCTGGTCCAGCGCATGGAGCAACAGACAGCTGGCGGGGCTGTGGAATTGGCGATCAGTTGTGACGCGTCTGAAGAACCTGCCAGGCAGTTTGTGCCCTGATGTGATGGTGCACCCGGGGCGCTGGCTTGGCGTTCCAGCGCCCCGGCAGGGGTGCTCTACTTGGCGAGGGGATTCGGCCGGAGCTGGAACTGGGCCACCTTCGGGCGCTCGCTCCTGCCGCCTTCCTGGTGCCACGTCGGCTGTTCCGAATGCGTCGCCCACAGCCCGCGGCCCTTCCAGCCGGCCTTCGGGTCGTCGATGCGACCGTCCATGCCACGCGGGTTGAAGCCCATCGGATAGGGCACTCGCATCACCACCCACTTGCCGTTCACAAAGGCCATCAGGGAGTCCGACCCGGTCCCGACCAGCATTGGTACGTTGTCCCCGTAGCCGCCCGTGTTGTGCCAGTCCACCCAGTTCAGGTAATAGGAGTCGGCGCTTCCCGGCCACTCGACGGTCTTGAAGTTGGGGCCGGGCGCCTGGTTGAGCGTCCACCCCTCGGGGCAGTGCTGGCCGGTGGCCGTTGGACCGTTGGTCACCTTGCACTTGCGACGGTCAAACGCTGCGTAGTGGCCGCTGTTGAGGCCGACCCAGATCACGCCGTTACTCCGGTCGATGTCGATGCCGTGCGGGAGATACCCGGAGACCTTCGCCTTCGGGTTGTTGTAGGGCGGCTCGTACACTTCGATCAACTTGGTCTTCGGGTCCAGCCGCGTGATGGCTCCGGGAATCCCGAGGATCGAGTACCAGATGGTGCCGTCGATTGGATTCGGAATCAGTCCGTAGCCGCCGGGCGCGCGCATCCAGTCCTTCGTGGGGTCCATGGGCTCTTTCGCCGACACGGCCGGGTAATCGGCCTTGCCGTTGCCGTTGATGTCGATCACCGAGTCGGTGATCCGCCCGGCCGAGGCCTTGGCATCCCCGGTGGCGTCCCACTTCCGGATGTCGAACCACGCGCCGCCAAACCACATCTTGTCGTCGTCGGCCAGCTGCAGGTGACCACCGTTGCCCGGGCACTCAGGAATGTGCGTCAGCTTGTCCGTCTTCGGGTCGTACACCCGGCACCCGCCGCGCGCGGTGACCCAGATGCGGCCCTTGTGGTCGCCCATCGGGTTGTGCGGCGCGAGCTTGCCCTTCCAGATGATTTCGTCGCCCCAGAAGGGAGACGGCTCCGGCATGTCCTGCGCCCACGCGTAGGGGAGTTTGTCGTCATGCACCGGTACGGGAATCCGGCGTGAGGTGTTCTTCACGGGATCGAGAATCGTCAGCCAGTCGCCGCTCAGTTCCTCGACGCCGAGTACCACGCCGTAGCCGTTCACCGTGGGATTGCGGCGGTCCGTGGAGATGGCGTCGTGCACGAAAGTCTTCTCGGTGGACCACTCCCACTGCGTGACGACGATGTTGCGCTCCTGGCCCTGGGGCCGCGGCGGCACCGGGGGCAGTTCGCCCTTCTCGATGCGATCCGACCAGTTGGCAAAGACGTTGAGCGCCTTCCGCCCGACCGGGCCGAGGGAGCTGTTCATGTAGGCGCCGCTGATGCCCATCTGGATGCGGTAATCCCAGGCATCCACGGAACTGGTGAACTTGCTCTTGAGCATGGGGGACAGCTCACGCGTGACCTTCGTGCCCATCTGGTGGCACTGCGTGCACCCGAGGTTCATCTTGACGTTGCCGATCCACTCGCCCTGCGTCTTGATGGTGTTGGGGATGCCGTTGCCGGCGCGCCCCGTGCCGGGGAACTCCGAGGGCGGCGGCGGTTCGAGCAGCGAATACCAGTAGTTGGCCGGGTAGTACTCGGCCGCGGCCTTGGCGTTCGGCGCGGGGATAGCCCTCAGATTGAGGGCCTTTCCTGGGCCCGCCTTCACCTTCGGCGAGTCGACGAGGCCGTAGCCACGCACCCACACGTCGTAGGTGGCCGCCGGCAGGTCCGGGATGACATAGCGCCCGCGGTCGTCGGTGACGACGGTCTTGATGAACTTCGTGGGCAGATCGCTGGTCTGCGCAATGACCCACACGCCGGCCTCGGGACCCTTCGCACCGGTGACCACGCCGCCGATGTCGTCCTTGTCGATAGGCACTGCCGGACCACCCTGACGGGCGCTCACGCCAGCCACGGTCGCCACAGTGAGCGCCGCGGCGATACCCAGTCCGACGCGTGCGAGACGTGCAACCTTGCCCATGCGTTGACTCCTTGCGCGGGAAAGAAACGCCATCACTTGGCCAGCGGATTCGGACGGATCTGGAAGTGAATCACCTTCGGACGTTCACTCTTGCCGCCCTCCTGGTGCCAGGACGCCTGTGCGGCGTGCGTGGACCACAGGCCGCGGCCTTTCCACCCGGCTTTCGCGTCGTCGATGCGCCCGTCCATGCCGCGCGGGTGGAAGCCGAGCGGGTACGGCACCCGCAGCACCACCCACTTGCCCTTGTCGAGCGCCATCAGGGAATCGGAGCTCGTGCCGACGAGGAACGGCGTGTTGTCCCCAAGACCTGACGTGTTGTACCAGTCCACCCAGTTCAGATAGTAGGAGTCGGCCGCGCCGGATCCTTCCACCGTCTTGAAGTTGGGCCCGGGCGCCTGGTGCAGCGTCCAGCCTTCGGGGCAGTGCTGGCCCGTGGCCGTCGGGCCGCTCAGGCGACCCTTGCACTTGCGGCGATCAAACTCGGCGTAATGGCCGCTGTTGAGGCCGGTCCAGATCACGCCCGTCCGCCGATCGATATCGATGCCGTGTGGCAGATACCCTTCGATCTTCGCGTTCTTGTTCATGTAGGGCGTTTCGAACCACTCCGAGAGCTTCGTCTTCGGGTCGTAGCGCATGAGGCCGCCCGGGATGTTCGAGTAGGAAATCCACACCGAGCCATCGATTGGGTTGGGGATCACCGAATAGGCCTGGCCGGGATCCAACTCCATGTCCTTCGCTGGGTCCAGCTTGTCCTTTGCGGACACCCAGCCCTGGTCGAGCTTCCCGTTGCCATTGGCGTCCATCACCCGCACGATGCGGCCGCCCGCCGCCTTGTCGTCGCCGGTCTTGTCCCAGAGCTTCGTGTCGAACCACGCCCCACCGCCGCCGTCGCCCCAGAGGACGTCGTCGTCGGCAAACTGCAGGTGGTGCCCCACTGGGCAGCCCTCAACCCGCGTGACCTTGTCCGTCTTCGGGTCATACACGCGGCATCCGCCGCGCGCCGTAATCCAGACACGGCCCTTGCTGTCGAACATCGGGTTATGCGGCGCGATCTTCGCCGCCCAGATCACTTCATCGCCCCAGTAAGGTGAGGTATTGGGCACCGAATCCGACCAGGTGGCCGTGAGCGACGCGTCGTGCACGGGCACCGGAACCTCCTTGTCGGTGTGCTTCATCGGGTCCAGTACGGCGACCCAGTCGCCGCTCAGTTCCTCCACGCCGACAACGGGGCCGTACGCGTTCAGCGTGGGGTTGCGGCGGTCCGTGGAAATTTCATCGTGGACAAACCGCTTGGAGTTGGCCCATTCCCACTGCGTGACCACGAGGTTGCGCTCGACGCCGGACGGCCGGGGTGGCGCCACGGGCGGAATCTCACCCTTGGCGATGCGGTCCGTCCAGTTGGCGAACACCTGCAGCGCCCGCTGCCGGCCGAGCGGCGCGAGCGTGCTGTTCATGAACGTGCCGCTGATGCCGATGAGCACGCGGTAGTCCCACGCCTCCACCGACGTCTTGAACCGCGCCTTCTGGTCCGGCGAGATCTCCCGCGTCACCTTCGTGCCCATCTGGTGGCACTGGGTGCAGGCGTTGGTCATCTTGATGTTGCCGAGCCAGGCACCCTGGGTCTTGTTCACCTCGGGGATGCCGTTGCCGTTGCGGCCGGTGCCGGGGAAGTCGCTCTTGGGCGGGGGCTCGAGGAGCGCATACCAGTAGTTGGCCGGGTAGTAGTCAGCCGCAGCCTTCGCGGTCGGCGCGGGGACGGCCTTGAGGTTCAGCATCTTACCGGGCTGGGCCTTCACCTTTGGTGAGTCCACCAGGCCGTAGCCGCGCACCCAGACGTCGTAGCCGGCCTTCGGAAGGTCGGGGAGGACGTACCGCCCCTGGTCGTCGGTCACGACGATCCGGATGTACTTCGTCGGCAGGTCGCTGGTCTGGGCGATCACCCACACGCCAGCCTCGGGACCCTTGGCGCCGGTCACGACACCACCGATGTCATCGGTGTCGATGGCCACGGCGGCGGTGGCGGCCTGCCGGGCGTTCAGGACTGTGACGGCTGCCAGCAGCAGTGCCAGTGATACGCCGGTGCCGATGCGCGCGAAGCGGGAGAACCTACCCATAGCTGTGCTCCTTGGACGGATGTGCTGCCAGGTATCCCGACGAACGGCCGGGAAAGGCCTCATAGGAATAACACAGCGGCCAACAAAAAAGGGGCGGGCCCCAAAGGACCCGCCCCGTGAATAGCTGCCCGGCAGCTTCAGGCCGCCTGAGGCCGCAACTACTTATCCAGCGGCGTGCTGCGCACCTGGAACTTGATGACCTTCGGGCGCTCGCTCTTGCCGCCCTCCTGGTGCCAGCCCGACTGGCCGGCGTGGGTCGTCCAGATGCCCTTGCCCTTCCAGCCGGCGTTCGGGTCGTCGACGCGGCCGTCCATGCCGCGCGTGTGGAAGCCCATCGGATACGGCACGCGCATCGTGACGAACTTGCCGTTCACGCGAGCGTAGAGCGCGTCGGAGGAACTCCCGTTGGCCATCGGGGTGTTGTTGCCGAAGCCAGACGTGTTGAACCAGTCCACCCAGTTCAGGTAGTAGGAGTCGGCCGAGCCGGAGGTCTCCACGCCCTTGAACTGCGGACCCGGCAGGAGGTGCAGCGTCCAGCCATCCGGGCAGTGCCGGCCGGTGGCGTCGGGCCCGTTCAGCTTCGCCGCGCACTTCCGGCGATCAAACTCTGCGTAGTGACCGCTGTTGAGCGCCATCCAGATCACGCCTGTCGAACGGTCCACGTCGATGCCGTGCGGGAGGAAGCCTTCGACCTTCACGCGGCTGTCCATGTAGGGCACCTCGTAGTACTCGTAGAGGCCCGTCTTCGGGTCTAGGCGCGCCATGCCGCCCGGGATCACCGAGTAGGACGTCCACACGGAGCCATCCACCGGGTTCGGGACCGACGTATAGGCCTGGCCGAAGCTGAATGCCTTGTCCTTGGTCGGATCGAGCGGGGACTTCGCGTCCACGTAGCCGGGGTCCAGCTTGCCGTTACCGTTGGTGTCGAGTACCACCGGCCACCGAATCATGGCCGCCTTGCCCTCGCCGGCTTCCCACTTCTTGATGTCGAAGCTGTTCGCGCCGCCGCCGTCGCCCCAGATCACTTCGTTCTCGTCGATCTGGAGGTGATGGCCGATCTGGCATTCGGGAACGAGCGTGACCTTGTCGGTCTTCGGCTCGTACATCCGGCAGCCGCCGCGCGCGGTGATCCACAGACGGCCCTTGCCATCGATCCAGGGGTTGTGCGGCGCCACCTTGCCCTGCCAGATCAGCTCGTCGCCCCAGTACGGCGATGCCATCGGCACTTCGTTCACCCAGGAGTTGTTCAGGTTGGGCGCGTGCGGCGGGATCGCGACCTTGCGGTCCTGGTGCGTCACCGGGTCCAGGATGGTGATGTAGTCGCCCGAGAGCTCCGTGACGCCGTAGACGGGGCCGTTGGCGTTCATCGTGGGCTTGTTGCGGCTGGTCGAAATCAGGTCGTGCGTGAAGAGCGCGCTGGTGTTCCACTCCCACTGCGACACGACGATGTTGCGCTCCACGCCCGTGGGACGCGGCGGCGCCTGCGGCACTTCACCCTTGGCGATGCGGTCGCTCCAGTCGGCGAAGACCTTCAGCGCGCGGTCGCGGCCGAGCGGCGCCATGGTGCTGTTCATGAAGGCACCGCTGATGCCGATCTGCACGCGGGCGTCCCAGGCCTCGACGGAGGTCTTGTACTGGGCCAGATGCGGCCCGAGTTCGCGCGTCACCTTGTTGCCCATCTGGTGGCACTGCGTGCAGGCGTTGGTCTGCTTGATGTTGCCGAGCCACGCGCCCTGGGCCTTGAGGGCCTCCGGGATACCGTTGGCGCCGGGGCCCTTGGTGCCCTTGCCCGGGAAGTCGGTGGCGGGCGGCGGCTGCAGCAGTGCGTACCAGTAGTTGGCCGGGTAGTACTCAGCGGCGGCACGGGCGTTCGGCGCGAGCACGGCGGACAGGTTCAGCCGCTTGCCGGGAACGGCGCGGACTTTGTTCGAGTCCACCAGGCCGTAGCCGCGGACCCACACGTCGTAGCCGGCCTTCGGGAGGTCGGGCATGACGTAGCGGCCGCGGTCGTCGGTGACCACGATCTTGATGAACTTGGTCGGCAGATCAAGGGTCTGAGCGATCACCCACACGCCCGCTTCGGGACCCTTCGAGCTGGTGACAACGCCACCAATATCGTCGGCGTCAATGGCGAGAGCCGCTGCGCCACCCTGGCGGGCGCTGACGCCGCCCCCGAGCGACGCGGCGAGGAACACGGCGAGGCCGGTTCCTACGACGGCGGAAACGCGTCCTTTCGTAGTCATCCTGCAAATACTCCTGAAAATGGGCGATTGGAAGAGCACCACAGCATAATCCAAGCCCGGCGGGCCTCCAAGCCGGTCCCCGGGTAGACTTCACGCCGTGCGTGGCCTCGCCCTGCTTGTGGCGCTGCTGACTCTTGGGCCCGGCGCGCTCCGAAGTGCCCCGAATCCGCCCTTTGACATCGTGGAGGCGGGCATCCCCGAGCTGCGGCGTGCCCTGGTGCGGGGCCGTGTCACATCCGTCCAGCTGGTGCGGGCCTACCTCGCCCGGATCGACCGCTATAACTCCCTGCTGAGGGCGGCTATCTCCGTGAATCCACAGGCCCTTGAGGAGGCCGCGGTACTGGACCGCGAGCGGGCACGGGGGCGGATCCGTGGCCCTCTGCACGGGATTCCCGTGGCCGTGAAGGACAACATTCAGGTGCTGGGTATGCCGACGACCGGCGGCACCCTGGCGTTTCGTGGCTGGCTGGCGCCGTACGAGGCCACGCTCGTGGTGAACCTGCGGACGGCGGGGGCGGTGATTCTGGCCAAGACCACGCTCACCGAGCTCGCCAACTGGGTGGCCGAGGACATGCCGAACGGCTACAACCCGGTAACCGGGTTCAGCCTGAATCCGTATGATCCGCGGCCAGATCCGCGGCCGGGACTCCAGGGGCGGTCGGTCATCGATACGGGGGGGTCGAGCTCCGGCGTAGGCACCGCCGCCTCGCTCTGGGCCGCCAGCGTGGGGACCGAAACGTCCGGATCGATTCTGTCGCCGTCGACGCAGACAGGACTGGTCGGGATCAAACCCACCGTGGGGCGCATCAGTCGGCACGGGATCATTCCCATCACGGCCGATCAGGACACGGCGGGGCCGATGGCCCGCACCGTGACCGATGCCGCCCTCATGCTCGGTGCGATGGAAGGGGCCCGCCCGGATCCTGCGGACCCGGCGACGGGCCGATGCTCCGTGCCGCCCGGCCGGGATTACACGCGCGGCCTGAAGCGGGATGCCCTGCGCGACGCGCGAATCGGCGTGCCGCGACGGCCCTACTTTCAGTCGGCCGGCCCAGGCCTGACCGCGGCGATCGCGGGTGCGCTTGAGGTGATGCGGAAGCTGGGCGCCACCATCATCGACCCGATCGAGATTCCCAGCGTGGTGGACCCGGACCCGGACCGGAGCCTGCGGGCCTGGCCGATCTGCGCAGGCGCATTGCGCGCGCGGGGCACTGACGCGCATTGCTCGGTGGTCCTCAAATACGGGATGCAGCGCGACTTCGCACGGTGGCTGGGCTCGCTTGGCGACCGGGCCCCGGTCCGGAGCCTCGCGGCCCTGCGCGTCTGGAATCAGGAGCACGCGGCCGAGGGCGCCGTGCGCTTTGGTCAGGCCGAACTCGATATTTCGGACGAGATGGACGTCGTCCGGGATCGGGAGCGCTACGGGGCGGACCGGGCACGGGATCTGGACATGGCTGCGACGCGTGGCATTGATGCCGCCGTGCGGACGCATCGCCTGACCGCACTGGTCTTTCCCGGGGCCCGGGGCGCGGA
Source organism: Vicinamibacterales bacterium (assembly GCA_040081715.1). Lineage (GTDB taxonomy): Bacteria > Acidobacteriota > Vicinamibacteria > Vicinamibacterales > UBA2999 > CANKJK01. Next base: position 39,512 of record JBEBFY010000024.1, read on the forward strand.
CCTGGCGGCGCGAGCCGGCTATCCGACGGTGGTCGTGCCGCTGACCTCGCTGCCCTGGGATCAGGCGGAGGATCCGCAGAGTCCCGCGGTGCCGTTTCCCGACGGATTCAGTCCGCGGTCAGCTCCGGTCGGGCTGAGCTTCACCGGACCCGCCTGCAGCGAGCCAGTGCTCATCGGTCTGGCGTATGCGTTCGAGCAGGCGGCCGGTGGCCGGCGCCCACCCGTCCTGCCCTAGCCCGCACGACCTGCGGGCCAGCCAACGCTGGACCTGGTCTAACTCTAGCGAGGCCGAGCCTCGCTAGATTTCGACCTGGACGCCGAGTTCGACGACGCGGTCAGGCGGGAGCCGGAAGAAGGCCGTCGCGCGCACGGCATTCCTGGACATCAGCACGAAGAGGCTCTCGCGCCACTGCGCCATGCCGGGGTGGTCGCTGACGAGGATCGTTTCCCGGCCGAGGAAGAACGTGATGTCTTCCTCATCGATCCGGAGGCCGAGCCCCTGGGCCAGCCTCAGGGCCTCGGGCACATCGGGATTCTGCGCGAAGCCGTACCGCACCAGCACGTTCGAGACCCCTGCCCCCAGTTCGCGCACCTCGACCTGTTCATCGGGCGGGACGTGGGGCACCTGCGTGGTCAGCACCGTGAGTACCACCACCTTCTCGTGGAGCACCTTGTTGTGACGCAGGTTGTGCACCAGCGCGGGCGGTGTGCCCTGTGCCTGCGCGGTCATGAAGACCGACGTGCCTGGCACTCTGGCCGGGGATTGGTCGGCCACGATGGCCATGAACCGATCCAGCGGAATGGACCGGGCGGTCAGCCGTTCGAAGAGGATACGGCGGCCCGTCTTCCAGGTGGTCATGGCTGTGAAGAGGACCACGCCGATCAGGATCGGGAGCCAGCCACCCTGCGCGACTTTCAGCAGGTTCGCGCCGAAGAAGAGCCCGTCGATGACAAGGAACACGCTCGCGCCGGCCCAGACGACCCAGCCTGGCCAGTGCCACCGCTCGATGGCCACCTTGGCCAGGAGCAGGACCGTGATGATCATGGTCATGGTCACGGCGATGCCGTAGGCGGCGGCGAGCGAGCTGGAGGTCTTGAACCCTATGACGATCAGGATGGTGGCCACCATCAGTGCCCAGTTCACCTGCGGCACATACACCTGGCCAATCTCGTCAGACGAGGTGTGCAGGATGTCCAGCCGTGGGCAGTACCCGAGCTGGATGGCCTGGCGCGTGAGCGAGAACGCGCCCGAGATGAGTGCCTGGGATGCGATGATGGCCGCGAAGGTGGCCAGGACCACCATGGGCAGCAGCGCCCAGGATGGGGCAAGCAGGAAGAACGGCTGCTCGACGGCCCGTTCATTGAGGAGCAGCAGCGCGCCCTGCCCGAAGTAGTTGAGGATCAGGGACGGGAGCGCCAGGGCGAACCAGGCGATCCGGATCGGCCGCTTGCCGAAGTGGCCCATGTCTGCGTAGAGCGCCTCGCCGCCGGTGACCGCCAGGAAGACGGCGCCCAGCACGGCAACGCCCTGCAGCCCGTTCTCACGGAAGAAGTGCACGGCATGGCGCGGGTCAACGGCCAGCAGCACCGATGGGTACTTCGCGATCCAGGTTACGCCGAGCGCGGCCAGCACCACGAACCACACGACCATGATCGGCCCGAACAGGTTGCCGACGCGGTGCGTGCCGTACTGCTGGATGTAGAAAACGCCCACAAGAATGGCGACGGTCAGCGGCACGACATAGGGCTCGAAGAGGGGCGTGACGATCTTCAGCCCCTCGATGGCGCCCAGCACCGTGATGGCCGGCGTGATCATGCCGTCGCCGTAGAGCAGCGCCGCGCCGAAGATGCCCAGGCCGATCAGCACTGGCTTGGTGCTCCGGGCGACACCGGCCGGTATGAGCGCCGTCAGGGCGAGGATGCCGCCCTCGCCGTGGTTGTCCGCGCGCAGCACCAGCGCGATGTACTTGATGGAAATGACCATCACCAGCGCGAAGATGATGAGCGAGAGTACGCCGAGGACGTTCTCGTGCGTCGGCGCCACGGCGTGACTGCCGGTGAAGCACTCGCGCATCGTGTAGAGCACGCTGGTGCCGATGTCCCCGTAGACCACGCCGACGGCGGTCAGGGTGAGGGTGAAGAGCGCGCTGATTGACTTGGGCTTTGCGAGCCCTGATGCGGACATGCGAAGAGGAGAGCATAGCACCCGAGCGGGGCAGGGCTGCCGAGTGGGCTGCCGGCCGATTGTGCTAGTGCGGTGCGATGTAACAGGAGCGCGCCGTCAGCTCGCGGTGCTTGAGTCCAGCGGCGTGATCCAGCTTCGCCACAATCGGCGGAAGGTCGGCGCGGAAGCGCCACTCATCGCACCGCGCGCCAAGCCGGACGGCCGAGGCGGCCATCTCCTCCCACCACGGCGTCACGGATCTGGCGATCGGTTCGAGTACGAGCACCGCCGAACCCTCCTCTGCGGCGCGGGAGAGCGCCTCCCAGGTGCGAGCGCGCGCGTCCGGGGGCAACTCGTTCAGGACCCAGCCAGCCACGATGCCACGCGGGCCGCGCACAGCCGGGATGCGCCCGGCGTCGCCGCGGCGGGTGGTGGCGGTCAGGCCAAGCTGGGCGTAGGTCCATCGGGCTTCCTGCACCGCGTACTCATGGGTATCGATGCCCAGCACGTGCGGCCGTTGTGGCAGCGTCAGCGCCCACGCCGCTCCGCAGACACCGGTGCCGCACCCGAGGTCGACGATGGTGGCCTCCGCGGGCAACTGCGCGCCCAGTTCACGGACGACGTGACTCACGGTGAGGAAGTGCAGCGGCGCATAGAAGAGCGCAAACGCCGCGCGTTTACCCCGGCCGTCCAGCGCCCCGCCCGAGCCGAGCGTGTGCCGCCGTTCGACGTAGGCCGAGGACAGTGCGCGCAGCGCCCGGGCGACTTCGGGGAACCGCAGGTCGGCCAGGTGGCGGGCCTCGAGCGCGGCGAGCCACCGATCGACGGCGTCACTTTGCATCAGGCATGGGTGGCTGCGGTCAGCAGAACCCGCGGTTCTTGTCGGACGCGCGCTGGTAGGCCGTAAAGGCCGAGATGAGGTGGCACACCCAGCCCAGCATCCCGCCCGTGCCGATCCAGAGCCCGGGCGTGATCACGAACCAGACGATCGCGCGGAGGAAGTCGCCGTTATAGACCTGGCCCGCCCCAGGCAGGATCAGGCTTAGCACGGCGGCGAGGCCGGGGTTACGCGGGATGGCCGCCATCATCTACTGTGCCTGCTCGCACGGTTCCCCGGCGAGGACCGCGAGCGCCATGAGCGGCTTGCTGCCGCGCCGCCTGACCGTGAACGCTGTAGCCCGCGGCACCGAGATGAACCCGCCGGGCTGGACCGCGCCCTCGCGGCTCCCCACCGCGACCAGCGCCTCTCCGGCAATCACATAGAGCACAACTTCCGCGCCCTCGTACACGCGGCGCGGCTGGTCCTGCGTCAACTGGATCAGCGTGCTGCGCGTGTTGCCGCTGCAGGCAACCAGCGTCTCCAGGCGTGTCTGCCCCTTGGGCATGCGCTCGCGTTCCAGGATGTCGATGAGCGAGGTCACCTGCGGCTTGCCGGTGGGGCCGACCACGGGCGGAGCTGGGGA
>JBEBFY010000009.1:0-149921 GCA_040081715.1 Vicinamibacterales bacterium
TCGCATCGGACTGCTCCCTTCCGTGTGGATGGGCGCATCGTAGTACGACGGGATCCCGATGTCGATCCCCGCGCGATTAGTTTTTCAGCACCCTGTTAGGCGTCGATGACCTCGCCGTCCTTGATGTCGCCGTCTTTGACGTCACCGTGCGCAGTGGCCCGCTGCTGGTCGTTCTGGGTCTGCGTGTAGAGCTGCTCGGCCAGGCCGTGCGCCAGCCGCTGCAGATCATCGACGGCCTTCCGCAGCGCCGCCGCGTCCTCCTGCTGCGCCGCCTCGCGCACGGAGCGGAGGCCCGACTCCACCCGCTCCACGTCCACCGCCGGCAGGCGATCCCGCTGCTCGTTCAGCGTCTTCTCCGTGGAGTAGGCCAGCGCTTCCGCCTGGTTCCGGACGTCGATCAGATCCCGCCGTGCCTTGTCCTCGCCGGCGTGGGCCTCGGCGTCCTTGACCATCTGCGACACCTCGTCCTTCGAGAGCCCGGACGAACCGGAGATGGTGATCTTCTGTTCCTTGCCGCTGGCCGAGTCCCTGGCCGTGACGCTGACGATGCCGTTGGCGTCGATGTCGAAGGTGACCTCCACCTGCGGCACGCCGCGCGCCGCCGGCGGCAGGCCTTCGAGCTGGAACCGGCCGAGCGTCCGGTTGTCGCGCGCCATCTGGCGCTCGCCCTGGAGCACGTGCACCTCGACGCTGGTCTGGTTGTCGGCCGCGGTCGAGAACACTTCGCTCTTCCGCGTCGGGATGGTCGTGTTGCGGGAGATGAGCTGCGTCATCACGCCGCCCAGGGTTTCGATGCCCAGCGAGAGGGGCGTCACGTCGAGCAGCAGCACGTCCTTGACGTCGCCCTTGAGCACACCACCCTGGATGGCCGCACCGATTGCCACGACCTCGTCGGGGTTCACGCCCTTGTGTGGATCCTTGCCAAAGTACTCCCGCACCAACTGCTGCACCTTCGGCACGCGGGTGGACCCGCCCACCAGCACGATCTCGTGAATCGCGGAGGGCTGCAGACCGGCATCGGCGAGCGCCTGCCGCACCGGCGCCATCGACCGCTGCAGCAGGTCGTCCACCAGCTGCTCGAACTTCGCGCGCGTCAGCTTCGTCTGCAGATGCTTCGGCCCGCTCTGGTCCGCCGTGATGAACGGCAGGCTGATGTCGGTTTCGAGCACCGTGGAGAGTTCGATCTTGGCCTTCTCCGCGCCTTCCTTCAGCCGCTGGAGCGCCATCCGGTCCTTGCTCAGGTCGATGCCATCGGACTTCCGGAACTCGTCCACCAGCCAGTCGATGATCCGCTGGTCGAGGTCGTCGCCGCCGAGGTGCGTGTCGCCGTTGGTGGACTTCACCTCCACGACGCCGCCGCCCACCTCGAGTACTGAGACGTCAAAGGTGCCGCCGCCGAAGTCATAGACGACGATCGTCTCGTCGCTCTTCTTGTCGAGCCCATAGGCCAGTGCCGCCGCCGTGGGCTCGTTAATGATGCGAAGGACGTTGAGCCCCGCGATCTGTCCGGCATCCTTGGTCGCCTGCCGCTGGGCGTCATTGAAGTAGGCCGGCACCGTGATCACGGCGTCGGTCACCTTCTCACCCAGGTAGTCCTCGGCCGCGGTCTTGAGCTTCTGGAGGACCAGCGCGGAGATCTCGGGCGGCGAGTATTTCTTGCCGCGCACATCGACCCACGCATCACCGTTGTCGCTCCTGACCACCGCATAGGGCACCCGGGTCAGCTCCCCCGCGACCTCGGCGTGCTTCCGGCCCATGAAGCGCTTGATCGAGAACACGGTGTTCTCCGGATTCGTCACGGCCTGGCGCTTGGCCACCTGGCCGACCAGCCGTTCGCCATCCTTCGTGAAGGCCGCCACCGACGGCGTGGTACGTGCCCCTTCCTGGTTGACGATGACCACAGGCTCTCCCGCTTCCATCACGGAGACCACCGAGTTGGTGGTGCCCAGGTCGATTCCAATCACTCTGCTCATGGTGGTGTGCTCCAACTTGAAGGTCTCAGGTGCACGCGGGCCACGGGATGGCGGCACCGACTTGAAGATGATACGGGTATTGCGATGCTTAGTCAATCAGATTATCTTCGTGTTTAACACTCACATACTTGACATGAATCCAATGCGGCCTGGGACGTGGGCCGCGCGCTTGGGGCTAACTGATAGACCACGCTCGGGTTCTCGATGGTCCCTACGGCCCTGTGAGAACATGGCGCAGACACATGAACATCCTGTTTGTCGGCGACATCGTGGGTCGGGCGGGTCGTGACCTGGTCAAGAAGGGCCTCAAAGCGCTGGTGGCCGAGCACGACGTGGACCTGGTCATCGCCAACTGCGAGAACGCGGCCGCGGGTTTCGGTATCACCCGGGACATCGCCGAGGAACTGCTGGCCTGCGGCATCGATGTGCTGACCTCCGGCAACCACATCTGGGACAAGAAAGAGGCGCTGGGCTACATCGCCTCCGAGCCGCGGCTGCTGCGCCCGGGCAACTATCCGGCCGGCGCACCCGGCCACGGGTCCTGCGTCGTCCGATCGCGCATGGGCCTGGCCGTCGGCGTGATCAACGTCATGGGACGCGTGCACATGCCGCCCCTCGACGATCCGTTTGCGCTGGTACTGCGCGAGGTCGAGGCCATTCGCCCGAGAGCGCGCGTGATCTTCGTGGACTTCCATGCCGAGGCCACCAGCGAGAAGACGGCGATGGGCTGGCACCTGGATGGCCGCGTGACCGCGGTGGCCGGCACCCACACCCATGTGCAGACCGCCGATGAGCGGCTACTCCCCAAGGGCACGGCCTTCATCACCGATGCCGGAATGACGGGCGCCCACGACGCCATCATCGGTATGGACGTCGCGGCGTCACTGGCGCGTTTCCTGACCGGCATGCCGTCGCGCTTCGAACCGGCCACGGGCAACCCGCGGCTGAACGGCGTCGTGGTGCACGCCAACGACGAGTCCGGCCTCGCCACGGGGATCCGCCGCATCAGTTGCTCGATGGACGAGCTGACGGAGCTGGCACAGCGCCACGCGTGAAGCGGCACGCATGAAACCGTTCGAGTTGCCGTTCGACGAGCCGGTGCCGGCGGAGCCGCCACCCGACCTCCCGGCCGACATGCCGGCCGTTCCTGCGCCGCCCCCACCGATGGCCGAGCCGCTCGCAGAATCGGCGGCAGCGGCCGAGCTGCCCCCCGCGCGAACACGCCATGCCGCGGACACGGGCCGCCGCGTGCACTCCGTCACCGAGCTGACAACCCGCCTCCGGACGCTCCTCGAAAGCTCCTTCGCGGAAATCTGGGTCGAAGGGGAACTCTCGAACTGCCGCCTGTGGAATACCGGGCACCTCTACTTCACGCTCAAGGACGCCCACGCCCAGATCAAAGGCGTGATGTTCCGCACGGCGCTCCAGCGCCTCCGCTTCACGCCCAAGGACGGACTGCGCGTGGTCGCGAGGGGCCGGGTGAGCGTGTACGACCCGAAGGGCGAATACCAGATCGTCTGCGAGCACCTCGAGCCGGAAGGCCTGGGCGCCCTGCAGCTGGCCTTCGACCAGTTGAAGGAACGCCTGGCGAAGGAGGGCCTCTTCGACGAACGCCGCAAGCGATCGCTGCCGGCGCTGCCCCGCAAGATCGGCATCGTGACGTCGCTCGATGGCGCCGCCGTGCGCGACATCATCCGCGTGCTGCGCCGCCGGTACCCGAACGCGCATCTCGTGATCCGGCCGACGCGCGTGCAGGGTGACGGATCGGCCATGGACGTGGCGCGTGCTGTCACCGCTATCGGGCACCTCCCTGACGTGGACGTCGTGATCGTGGCGCGCGGCGGCGGATCCATCGAAGACCTCTGGGCGTTCAACGAGGAGGTCGTGGCCCGCGCCATCGCCGGATGCCCCGTCCCGACCATCTCCGGCGTGGGTCACGAAACAGACGTGACCATTGCCGACTTCGTCGCCGATGTCCGCGCCTCCACGCCGTCGGCGGCGGCGGAACTCGTAGTTGCGCGCAAGGACGAATTCACGGGTCGCATCGATCGTCTGGCCGAACGGCTCAGCGCGGCCGTTCAGCACCGGCTCCGCCGGATCGATACCCGGCTGCACCAGCTCGACGCCCAGCCCGGCTTTGCCGCGTATCCCGGCCGGCTCGCGATGCGCGGACGGCAGGTGGTGGAATTGACGCACGATCTGCAGAGCGCGTCGCGCCAGGCCCTCGCCGGGCGGCGCCGGCAGGTCGACACGCTGGGCCGGACACTCGAGCGGCTCGACCTGCGGCGGCGCCTCGCGACGGTCCGGACGCGGCTGGTGGCGGCCGAGGGCGCCCTCATCACGGCAGAAGGGCGGCGACGGCAGCGTGCCGGATTGCGCCTGGCCACGCTGACCGCGCAGCTCGACTCGATGAGTCCGCTGGGCGTGCTGGCGCGCGGCTACGCGGTGTGCTGGAATGCGGACCGCACGGCGGTCGTGCGGGATGCCGCGCAGGTACGTGTGGGCGACGCGGTGCGGGTCACACTGCCGCGCGGTGAAGTGCGCTGTCATGTCACGGCGACAACGCCGGACATTGAGGGAGAAACGGGGATCCGGTGATGGCACAGGGTGGCGAACAGGAGCGCGGCGGCACCATTTCCGACTTCGAGGCGGCCATTGCCGAGCTCGAATCCGTGGTGCGTAAGTTGGAAGAAGGCGACCTGGCGCTCGAAGCGTCGCTCCAGCTCTATGAGCGCGGCGTGCAGTTGTCCCGGTTCTGCCATGCCCGGCTTGAGGAAGCCGAACGCCGCATCGAGGTCCTCAACGAGCGCGGCGAGTTGAAGCCGGCGCCCGCGACGCTGGAGGACACCGAGGACGACCGGCGCCGATGATCCGCCCGCTCGACGCCTATCTCCAGACACGGCGCACCGAAATCGAGGCCGCGCTCCTGGCGTGGCTGCCCTCCCCTCCCGGCACACCGCAAGTGGTCGCCGACGCCATGCGCTACAGCGTCGAGGCCGGCGGCAAACGCCTCCGCCCGATCCTGTGCCTCGCCGCGGCGGAAACCGTGGCGATCGCGACGGGGACCGATGCCACAGTCGCCAGGCGGCTGGCCCTGCCCGCCGCCTGCGCCATCGAGATGATCCACACCTACTCGCTGGTGCACGACGACCTGCCGGCCATGGACAACGACACGTTGCGACGGGGCCTGCCCACGCTGCACGTGGTCGCGGGCGAGGGCATGGCGATCCTGGCCGGCGACGGTCTGCTGACGGAAGCCTTCGCGCTGCTCGCGCGTGACGGCGTGGTCTGGACCGGCCCCTGGAGCGGGGTCTGTGCCGGAGTCGGGAACGGCGATCGTGCTGGCCAGGGCGACGGAGAGGGCGCTGACGATGGAGCACGGCTCCACCGGCGGCTGAAGACGATCGGCGTGATCGCGACCGCAGCCGGCGCCTCAGGCATGGTCGGCGGCCAGGCACTCGACCTCGATGCCCTACCGCGGCCGGCCATGCCGGGACTGGAACGTCCCGCGCCCCCCGCTCTCGACGCGGAGGGCCTGCGTGTGATGCACGCGAAGAAGACGGGGGCGCTCATCACCGCCTCAGCCGTGGCGGGCGCCATCATGGCCGGGGCCAGTCCCGCCGCCGAGGCGGCCATTCGCGAGGCCGGTCAGCAGTTCGGTCTCGCGTTCCAGATCGTGGACGACATCCTCGACGTGGAAGGGTCGTCGGCACATCTCGGCAAAACCGCCGGCAAGGATGCGGCGGCTGGCAAGCCGACATATCCTGCGCTGTACGGTCTGGCGGTGTCCCGGCGGATGGCGCAGGACTGCGTCGAGGCCGCCGGCATGAGCCTCCGGGCCGCGGGACTCGCCGACACGCGCCTGATCGATATCGGGCGCTGGATCGTGGACCGTTCGAACTGACTCGACATCACCCTTTCTCACAGGAGCTGCACCCGATGACACGCATCCGCTTCACCCTCGCCACCGCCGCGGCGGTCACCCTCATGGCACTCACGGCGCAGGCCCAGGTGGCCGGCCCGTCACTGGCCGACGCAAAGAAGGCCATTGCGGCGGCCCAGGCCGCGGCCGTCAAGATGAACGTCAACCTGAGCTGCGTGGTGCTTGACGCCCGTGGCGCCATGGTGGCGGCCGAGCGCATGGACAAGGCGAACTACTTCACGATGGACGTGGCGCGCGGCAAGGCGCTGGTCTCCGCCTCCTTCGGCTCCCCCTCGGGTGCCCTGGCGAGCCTGGCGACCAGCGGCATCGGCAACGTCCTGGCAGGACCGGCCACGCCCCTCTTCATGCAGGGCGCGGTGCCGATCAAGGGCGGTGGCTCCATCGGGTGCAGCGGCGCCGCGAGCCAGCAAGACGAGGATGCCGCCAAGGCTGGCGCAGCCCTGATCGGCGTGAACTGATCGACTCGCTCCTCTGACCGGACGCCCTACCACGTGCCACGCGTCCGACTTGACCAGCTCGTCACCGAACGCGGGCTCGCCCCCTCACGGGAGCGGGCCCACGCGCTGGTGCTGGCCGGACTGGTGCTCGTTGACGGGCACCCCGTGACCAAGGCCGGTGCGCAAACGCCGGCCGACGCCACCATCACGCTGGCCGCCCCGGACCACCCCTACGTTGGACGGGGTGGCCTCAAGCTCGCCCACGCGCTCGACACCTTTGGCGTGGTCGTCGAGGGGCGCCGGGGCCTCGACATCGGCGCCTCCACCGGCGGCTTCACGGACGTGATGCTGCAGCGGGGCGCCGTCCACGTCGTCGCGCTGGATGTCGGTCACGGTCAGTTCGACTGGCGGCTCAGGAACGATCCACGCGTCCTGGTGATCGAAGGCTTCAACGCCCGTGCGCTCACGCCAGCCGACCTTCCAGGCCCCGTGGACCTGGTCACCATCGACGTCTCGTTCATCTCGCTGCGGCAGATCCTGCGGGTGGTGCCTCCCCTGCTCAACCCGGGCGCCGACGTCGTCGCGCTGGTCAAGCCGCAGTTCGAGGCCGGGCGCGCGGAAGTAAAGAAGGGGATCATCCGCGACGAAGCCGTGCATGCGCGGGTCGTCGAGGAAGTGGCGGCGTCGGCCGCTGCGATAGGATTGACCCGGGTGGCCGATGCTCCGTCGCCAATCACCGGCGCCCGCGGCAACCGCGAATTCTTCCTCCACCTGCGCCCCTGACCCGCATGCCCGCTCCCCCCTCCCCACCAGACATCCGACGCGTCGGCGTCGTCACCAAGGACCGGCTGCACGCCGCGACCGCGGTGCTGGCGGAACTGCACGCCTGGCTGGAGGCCCGCGGGATCGAGGTGCTCTACTCCACCGAAACGGCCGAGGTCGCGGGTGTCACCGGCGGCGTCGCACGGTCGGCCATCCCCGCCGCGGTGGATCTGGTGATCGTGCTCGGCGGCGACGGCACGCTGCTCTCCATGGCGGGGCGCATCGCCGAGTCAGGGCGCGACGTGCCGCTGGTGGGCGTGAACTTCGGCAGCCTCGGCTTCCTCACGGAAGTCCGCGTGGAAGACCTGTTCTCCACGCTGGAGGCCGTTCTGGCCGGCACGGCCGTGGAGGACGAACGGCTGCTGCTCGAAGCGCATGCCGAGCGGGCCGGGCAGGCGCCGGACCGACGCATCGTGCTGAACGACGTGGTCTTCACGAAGGCGGCGCTCTCGCGCATCATCGAGCTGACCGTCTCGGTCAGCGGCATGTTCGTCACCCGCGTGAAGGCCGACGGCCTGATCATCGCGAGCCCTACCGGCTCCACCGCCTACAACCTCGCGGCGGGCGGGCCCATCGTGCACCCCGTGGTCGATGCGCTGGTGGTCACACCCATTGCCGCGCACACTTTGACCAATCGCCCCATCGTCGTGCCGGGTTCGGCCACGGTGGAGATCCGCCCGATCGCGCACGGGGCCGACGAGGTACTCGTGACCTACGACGGGCAGTCCGGCTACACGCTGCGCACGGGGGACGTGGTGCGCGTCTCGCGGTCACCGCGCAGGCTGCGCCTGCTCAAGGCCGGCGAGCGGAGCTACTACGACCTGCTGCGCGAGAAGCTGAAGTGGGGCGAACGATAGCGCCCGCTGCCCGCTTCTGCCTGAAGTACTCCACCTGAAAACGCCGCACGTTGCGGTTGTGTTCCGTGAGCGTGTCGGCAAACGCATGCGAGCCGTCGTTGCGGCTCACGAAGTAGAGGTGCGCCACATCCGCCGGATGCAGCACAGCGTCGAGTGACGCGCGGCCCGGCGCGGCGATGGGCCCGGGGGGCAGGCCCGGATACCGATAGGTGTTATAGGGCGAATCGAACGTCAGGTCCGCCTTGCGGATGTTGCCGTCGTAGCGGCCCGCCTTCGTGAGCGCGTAGATCAGGGTCGGGTCGGCCTGCATTGCCATCCCGATCCGGAGGCGATTCCGATAGACGGCCGCCACGAGCGGCCGTTCCTCCTCGCGCGCGGTTTCCTTCTCGACCAGCGCCGCCAGCGTCACGACCTGCCGGAGCGTCAGCGCCTGTTCCGCGGCCAACCCGAGGAACCCGGGTCCGGCGATGGCTCTGAAGCGTTCGACCATGCCAGCCACGAGCGTCTCGGCCGAGGCCTTCCTCGCGAGCGTGTAGGTGTCCGGGAACAGATACCCTTCGAGGTCGCGCGCCCGCGGATCCAGATCGGCCACCAGCGTCACAGCGGATGCCGCCTGCTCGAACGCGGCCGCGGGGCCGAATCCCTTCGACTCGTAGACCGCCGCCATCTCCGCGATGGTGAGTCCCTCTCGGAAGGTGAGCTTCCGGACATAGACATCGCCGCGTGCGATCGTGTCGAGCACCGCGAGCGGTGTCAGCGCCTCGGTGAAGCGATACTCGCCCGCCTGCAGCCGCTGGGCCTGACCGCTGGTCGCCAACGCCAACCGGAAGGTGAGCGTGTCGACGACGACGCCGGCCTCCACCAGCCGCTGACCGATGCCGGAGGTTCCGGTGCCCGCGGGAATCTCGACAAACTGTTCGGCGTCCGCGTAACCGCGATAGGGCTGCCGCAGCCCCTGAAACAGCCACCAGCCAATGCCAGCCACTGCCACGACCGCCAACAGGACGAGCGCACCGAGCCAGCGCAGCGCCGTCCGCACTACAGTGGTTCCTTCGTGATCGGATCCTCCGAGCGTGGCTCCCGCGCGGAGGGCGCCGGGTGTGCGTCCAGGTAGTCCTGCAGGATGACGGCGGCGGCCGCCGCGTCGAGGTTGGCCTTGCGCTTGCGCCAGTCGCGTTCATTCACAGCCAGGCGGCTCTCGGCCTCATGGCTCGACAGGCGCTCATCCTGGTACACGACGGGGATCCCGGTACGTGTGCGAAGCGGGGCTTCGAGCGCGAGGACAGCAGCGGTCGTTTCCGTCGGTGACCCGTCAAGCCGCAGCGGGAGTCCCAGCACGATGAGCCCGATCCCATCGTCCTCACCCGCCAGCCGGGACACCTCGGTGCACATCGCGTCCAGCACCGAACGCTGACCACCAGCAGGACGCAATACCGTCAAGGGCCGCGCAAGTGTTCCCGATGCATCGCTCACCGCCACGCCGATGCGGCGCACGCCATAGTCGAACCCGATCACCCGCACCGGCTGAATATATAGTGTCCGGAAACCGACGGCCGTCGACATGTTCCCGACCGGGCATCCCGCCGATCCCATACAATGGCTGCGTCCGCGCTGACGGCAGGTCACACATCCATGACTTCACGCACCCGCGCCTATGTTCTCGGCATCTCCGTGCCGGTCATGCTCGTCGCCGTTGTCGGCGGGTACCTGGGCCAGGCCAAGGCCAAGGACGACACCTACAAGCATCTCGCCATCTTCGAGAACGTAGTGTCGATCGTGCTCGACAACTACGTCGAGGAAGTCGACCCCTCAAAGGCGATGCGTGGCGCGCTGCACGGGCTGGCAGACGCCCTCGACGCCGACAGCGCCTTCCTGACGCCCGCCCTGGCCAAGACCATCGGCGCCAACGAGTCGGCCGGGCCCGGTGACGTCGGAATTGAGCTCATCAAGCAGTACTACCTGCGGGTCGTCTCCGTGCGCGACGGTTCGGCCGCGGCACGCGCGGGCCTGCGCACCGGGGACTTCGTGCGCATCATCAACGAGAAGGCCACCCGGAATATGTCCGCCGTGGAAGGCATGCGGTTGCTCCGCGGCGCGACGGGATCGAAGGTGTCGCTCGTCATCATCCGGGGCAGCACCACCGAACCGCACGCCGTCGACCTCACGCGCGAGAAGCCGTCCGGCATCGACCTCACCTCGCGGATGGCCGCGGCCGGCGTGGGCTATGTGCGCGTCCTCGAGTTCTCGAACCAGGCCGTGAGCGCCCTCAAGCCCGCGGTCGAAAAACTGACGAAGGCTGGCGCGGCGAAGATCATCCTCGACCTGCGCGGCACCGCACGGGGCGACCTCGACGCCGGGATCACTGCAGCCCGCCTGTTCGTGAAGGGCGGCACGCTCGCGGTCAAGCAGGGACGGAGCGACCAGCGCGAAACGGTGGCCGCCCAGGCGTCCGACGGCGCCCTCACCGTTCCTCTGGTGCTGCTCACCACGTCGGGCACGGCCGGTGCGGCCGAAGTGTTCGCCGCCGCCATCGAGGGCGGTAAGCGCGGGACGCGGATCGGCGAGCGCACCCTGGGCCGCGCGGCCCGGCAGCGGCTGGTCCGGCTCCCGGACGGCAGCGGCCTGTGGCTTTCGTATCAGCGCTATCTCACTCCAGGCGGCGAAGCCATCCATGAGAAGGGGCTCAAGCCCGACGTCGCCGTGGCCGAGCCGGACGTAGAGTTCGGAAGCCCGGCCCCCGCAGGTGACGCCATCCTCGAGAAAGCGCTCGCCGAGATCACCGACAGGAAGGCTGCGTAGCCAGAGACACGTCATGAACCAGTTCCCCGTGCGGCCGCGGACATTCGCGATTCATCTCACCGCTCTGATGACGGCCATGGCCCTGGCCGGCGGCACCGGCCTCGGGCAGGAACAGGCCCGCCCGGCGCTGCACCTCAACCCCGCGATCGCGAAGTGGGTGGCGGGCAAGGCCGCCATCGGCATCAGCACGTCGAGCTTCTCACTCGAAGACGCGCAAACGGTGGCCCGGTCGGGCGCCGACTTCGTGCGGCTCGACATGGAGCATTCGCCCTTCAGTGCCGAGACGATCCGGATGTATCTGATCGGCATGACGGACAAAGCGGGGATTCTGAAGAAGGGCAACGCGCAGTTCCCCATCGCCCCCGTCGTCCGCATACCGACCTACGGCCGCGAGTCGTCGGACTGGGCGGTGAAGCAGTCCCTCGACGCCGGGATGATGGGCATCAAGTTCCCAACCATCGACAACAAGGAAGAAGCGCTGCGTGCCGTCCGCGGCATGCGGTACCCACCGCAGCGCGACTCGAAGTATCCGCAGCCGGCCGGGCTGCGCGGGATGGGCGCGGGCAACGCGACCTGGCTGTGGGGCATCGGCGGCGACGAGTACAACCGCCGCGCGGACCTCTGGCCGCTCAATCCCGACGGCGACCTCTTCTCGATCATCATGATCGAGTCGGCCGAGGGCGTGAAGAACGTCGACGAGATCGCCGCGGTGCCCGGTGTCGGCGTGCTCTTTGTCGGCACGGCGGGCGACCTGCCCGCGTCGCTGGGCGTCTCGCCTGGCGCGCCCGAGGTCGAAGCGGCCGCCCAGAAGGTGCTGGCGGCCTGCAAGAAGCACAACGTGATCTGCGGCGGCCTGGCGAACGCCGGCGACATCGAGCGGAAGGTCAAGGAAGGCTGGAAGTACATCGACGTGGGCCGCACGGGCGCAGGGCTGGCCACCGGTACGGCCGCAGCCCTCAAGGCCGGCCAGGCGGCCAGCCGGTAGGCAGACGGAGTCGCCGGCACCACGCGGCCAGGCCATCCATAAGCGACGGGCTCCGTCCGGGAGCCCCGCCGCGGGGCAGGCGCAGGCAAGAATCCCGCCAGATTTGGTATACTGCCCGTTCGGCTAACCCCCGAATTTTGCGACATATAGGCGCGTAGCTCAGCTGGTTAGAGCGCCTCCCTGACACGGAGGAGGTCAGTGGTTCGAGTCCACCCGCGCCTACCATCCTTCGCTCCCGGAATACGGGCGAAGGATTAGCGTCACTTGGTCATGAATCAGATCACCGTCACATTGCCGGATGGCTCGAGCCGCGCCGTTCCTGTGGGGACCACTGTCCTCCAGGTGGCCGAGGCCATCTCGCCACGCCTGGCTAAGGCCGCGCTGGCGGGGACGGTCGACGACCGGATGGTGGATCTCGCCACGCCGCTCGTCAGCGACGCCTCGGTGAAGATCGTGACCGGCGACGACCCGGACGCCCTGCACCTGGTCCGGCACAGCACGGCGCACCTGCTGGCCGCGGCGGTGACCAACCTGTTCCCCGGCGCCCAGTGCGGCATCGGCCCGGCCACCGACGAAGGCTTCTTCTACGACTTCGTGATGGAGCGGCCGTTCGCCCCCGAAGACCTCGACCGGATCGAAGCGAAGATGCGCGAGATGGCCGGCCAGGATCTGCCCTACGACCGGCAGATGTGGCCACGCGAGGACGCCAAGGCGTTCTTCAGCCAGCGCGGTGAGCCCCTCAAGGTCCAGTTGATTGACGAGAAGACCATCGGCCAGTCCGAGGTGTCCTGCTACACGATCAAGGACCGCGAGACGTTCGTCGACTTCTGCACCGGCCCGCACGTGCCGGTCACCAGCCGGCTGAAGGCCTTCAAGCTGCTCTCGACCTCCAACGCCTACTGGAAGGGCGACGCCCGGAACCAGCCGATGCAGCGCGTCTACGGCACGGCGTTCCCGACCGAGAAGGCGCTGAAGGAGCACCTGCTGCGCCTCGAGGAGGCGAAGAAGCGCGACCACCGCAAGATCGGCAAGGACCAGAAGCTGTTCCTGTTCCACCCGTGGGCGCCCGGCGCCACCTTCTGGCTGGCCAAGGGCACCACGCTCTGGAACACGCTCTCGAACTACATGCGCGGGATCCTGTTCCCGGCCGGGTATGTCGAGGTGAAAGCGCCGATTGTGTTCAACAAGGCGCTGTGGGAACGCTCCGGACACTGGGATCATTACCGCCAGAACATGTTCCTGGTGGAGTCCGAGAACGAGCAGATGGGCCTCAAGGCGATGAACTGCCCGGGGCACATGCTGATCTTCGCGAGCGAGGTGCGGAGCTACCGCGACCTCCCGCTCCGCCTGCACGAGCAGACGGCGCTGCACCGCAACGAGGCCTCGGGCACGCTCTCGGGCCTGACCCGCGTCCGGCAGTTCAGCCAGGACGACGCCCACTGCTTCGTCATGGAATCGCAGATCGGCGAAGAGGTCGAGCGGGTGCTCCGCCTGATCCAGCAGGTCTACGGCGACTTCGGCCTGAAGCCGGAGATGAAGCTCTCAACCCGGCCGCCGGAGTACCTGGGCACCGTGGCCCAGTGGGACCACGCGGAGGCCGAGTTGCGGCGGGCGCTGACCGCCGTCGGCGAACAGTTCACGATCAACGCCGGCGACGGTGCCTTCTACGGCCCCAAGATCGACTTCGATGTGGTGGATGCCATCGGCCGGAAGTGGCAGTGCGCCACGATCCAGCTCGACTACAACCTGCCCGAGCGATTCGACCTGAAATATGTGGGGGCCGACAACACCGAGCACCGGCCGGTGGTCATCCACCGGGCCATTTTCGGCAGTTTCGAACGCTTCGTCGCCCTGCTCATCGAGCACTACGCCGGGGCCTGGCCCCTGTGGCTCTCCCCGGTCCAAATGGTGGTGCTGCCCATCGCGGACCGCCATATCGAGTGGGCCCAGGAGGTCCAGCGGACCCTGGCCGGGGCCGGCCTCCGGGTGGAGATCGACGAGCGCGTGGAGAAGATCGGCTATAAAATCCGTGAAGCGCAATTGCAGAAGGTTCCCTACATGCTGGTCGTCGGGGATCGCGAAGTCGAGGAACGGACCGTCGCCGTGCGGGGCCGCTCGGCTGGTGACATGGGGGCGCGGCCGCTGGCCGACTTCCTGACAACAGCTCTCGAAGAAGTCAGGACGAAGTCAGTTTAGGAGGTTCCCATCGCATTCGACCGTACGCCCCGACGTGACGATCGCACTCGCACCAATGAGCGCATCAGGGTTCGCGAAATCCGTGTCATCGACGACAACGGCGAGCAGCTCGGCATCATGCCGCCGCAGCAGGCGCTGACCGTGGCCCGCACGAAGGGACTCGACCTTGTCGAGATCTCCCCGACGGCCGTGCCGCCGGTGTGTCGGATCATGGACTTCGGCAAGTACCAGTACCAGGAACAGAAGAAGACGCGCGAAGCACGGAAGAACCAGAAGGTCATCGAGGTCAAGGAAATCAAGTTCCGCCCGAAGGTCGACGAGCACGACTACCAGTTCAAGAAGAAGCACATTGAACGGTTTCTGGCGGATGGGGACAAAGTAAAGGCGACGATCTTCTTCAGGGGGCGCGAGATGGCGCACCCGGAGATCGGCCGCAGGATTCTGGAGCGCCTGATCGGGGAACTGGACGAGGTCGCCGTCGTCGAGTCGAACCCCCGCCAGGAGGGCAACCAGATGCACACGATTCTGAGCCAGAAGGCAGGCCGGAAGTCGGCTCCCAAGCGGGTAGACGCGGCGCCAGCAGCGCCGGTGCCCGCCGAGTCGTAAGAACGACGGAACCAAGGACGAGGATCATGCCGAAGCTGAAGACACACCGGGGCGCCGCCAAGCGCTTCAAGAAGACGGGCACTGGAAAGTTTGTGCGGGCAAGCGCCTTCAAGCGCCACATCCTCACGAGCAAGACGAGCAAGAGCAAGCGCCAGATGCGGGGTACGCAAGAGGTGTCCCCGGCGGATGCCGACCGCATCGCGCGCATGCTGCCGTATAAATAAAACGTCACACGACACGACAGGAACAGAGCAATGCCGAGAGTCAAACGAGGAACGGTCCGTCGCGCCAAGCGGAAGAAGCTGCTTGAACGCGCCAGTGGCTTCTTTCAGACGAAGAGCAAGCTGTACCGTGCGGCCAAGGAAGCCGTCGATACGGCAGGCAAGTACGCCTTCGTGGGCCGGAAGCAGAAGAAGCGCGATTTCCGCAGCCTGTGGATCGTCCGCATCAACGCCGCCGCGCGCGAGAACGGGCTCACCTATTCGGGCCTGATACGCGGGCTGAAGACCGCTGGCGTGACGCTCGACAGGAAGTCGCTGGCCGAACTGGCCGCGCGTGAGCCCGAGGCGTTTGCCAAGGTTGCCGCGCAGGCCAAGGCCGCGGCCGCCTAGCCCACGCGCGAACCTGATTGAGCCACGGCCGCACGCCCACGAGGCGTGCCCGTGGCATTTTTTTATGTCTGACGCCACCCTCGACCTCGCCTCCATCGCGCACCTCCGCGCGCAGTTCGACGACCGCCTGACAGCGGCGCGGTCGGCGGCCGATCTGTCGGCGCTCAAGGACGAGTTCATCGGCCGCAAGGCGGGACTCGTCACCGGGCTCCTCAAGGGGCTCGGCGGGCTTCCGCCCGACGCCAAGCGCGAGCTGGGGCAGTTGGTGAACGCCCTGAAGCAGGACGTCGAGGCGCGCCTCGCGGACCGGCGCCAGGCACTTGAGGAGGCCCGGCCCTCCGGTGCCGTAGACGTATCGCTCGCGGCGCGTGACATCACCCTGGGCCACACGCATCCGCTGATGCGCGTCCGGCGCGACGTCGAGGAGATCTTCACGCGCCTCGGGTTCGAGATTCTGGAAGGTCCCGAGGTCGAGGACGACGCCCACAACTTCGAAGCCCTGAACATGCCGCCGGACCATCCGGCCCGCGACATGCAGGACACGCTGTACCTCTCGACGCCCATCGCCGGCGGCACCTGGGGTGCGCACCGGCACGCGGCCGATGCGCGACCTGGCGCAGTCTCTGGCGACTCCAGCGGCGCCCCGTGGGTACCCGCCTCGCAGGTCCGCGCGGCCACGCTCCTCCGCACGCACACCTCGGCGATGCAGGTGCGGTACATGAAGACGTTCCCGCCGCCGATCCGCATCATCGTGCCCGGGCGCGTGTACCGTCGCGACAACCTGGACCTGACGCACACGCCGATGTTCCAGCAGTTCGAGGGGCTCGTCGTGGGCGAGCGGATCACGCTGGCGGATCTCAAGGGCACCCTCGATGCCATGCTGACGGCGCTCTTCGGCGACGTGAAGGTGCGCCTGCGGCCGAGCTTCTTCCCCTACACCGAGCCCAGCGCCGAAGTGGACATCTCGTGCCAGGCGTGCGGCGGCCGCGGATGCCCCGTGTGCAAGCACACCGGTTGGATCGAGATCCTCGGCAGCGGCATGGTGCACCCCGCGGTCTTCGAAGCGGTCGGCTACGACCCCGAGACGGTCACCGGCTTTGCCTTCGGCATCGGCCTCGAACGGGTCGCGATGCTGAAGTACGGCGTAGACGACATCCGCCTGTTCTACGAGAACGACCTGCGGTTCCTCGAACAGTTCCCAGTGCTATGAAGATTCCGATGTCCTGGCTGCGTGAGTTCGTGGACGTCACCGATACGCCGGACGGCATCGGGCGGCGGCTGTCGCTGCACGGATTCGCGGTGGAAGGCATCGACACCGCCGGGGACGAGTCCGTCATCGACTTCGAGGTGACGGCCAACCGGCCGGACGCGATGTCGGTCCTCGGCATCGCCCGCGAGGTGGCGACCGCCTACAACCTGCCGCTCCGTTCGACGCCCGATGTGCGCGTGCCGGCGGACTCTGGTGAAGGCGCCGGGGCTCAGCCAGCCATCGGCATCGAGGTGCACCTCGACGCACCGGACCTGTGCCCCCGCTACGTTGCCGCGGTGGCCGACGTCACCATCGCACCGTCGCCCGCCTGGCTCGCCCAGCGGCTGACCGCCTGCGGCATCCGGCCCATCAGCAACATCGTCGACATCACCAACTACGTGCTGCTGGAGCTGGGCCACCCGATGCACGCCTTCGACCTCGAGAAGCTCGGCGGCGGCCAGATCCGCGTGCGCCAGGCGCAGGCCGGAGAGACGCTGCGCACACTCGACGGCCAAGACCGGACGCTCGCGGCCAGCATGCTGGTGATCGCGGACGCCTCGCGGCCCGTGGCCGTGGCCGGCGTCATGGGCGGCGCCAACTCCGAGGTCTCCACCGGCACGAAGGCGGTGGTGTTCGAGAGCGCGTACTTCCAGCCGCTCTCCGTGCGCCGGACGAGCAAGGCCCTGGGCCTCAAGACGGAAGCCAGCATGCGGTTCGAGCGCGGGGCGGACCCGTCCCTGCCGGCGGCGGCACTCTCACGCGCGCTGGACCTGATGGAGCAGATCGGCGCCGGCACGCGGCGCGGCGGCATCCAGGATCAGGCGCGCGTCCCGTTCGGGATCGCGCCCGGATCGCTCGACCTGCGGCGATCCAGAATCGACGGCCTCATCGGTGCCCCGATCCCGGACGCCGACATCGAACGCATCCTCACCAGCCTCGGCTTCGGCCTCGCGCCGATCGAGGGCGGCTGGCGGGTGTCCGTGCCGACGCGTCGCGTGGACATCACGCGCGAGGTTGACTTGATTGAGGAAGTGGCCAGGCACGTCGGTTTCGACAACCTGCCCTCCACCTTCCCGGTGCTCGCGGCCGCCCCGCCACCCGTGGACCCGCGCATGTCGCAGGCCTGGCGGCTGCGGAGCGTGATGACCGCCGCGGGCTTCTCGGAAGCAGTGACCTTCGGCTTCATCGAGCGCCCGGCCGCGGAGCTGGTGGCCGAGGCCGACGACATCGTCGCGATCGCCAATCCCCTCTCTGAGACTTTCGCCGTGCTGCGCCCGTCACTGGTGCCGGGCCTGGCCGCCGCCGTGGCGCACAACCGCCGCCGCCAGCGCCGCGACGTGCGCCTGTTCGAAGTGGGCAACCGCTTCCGCCTGCGCGAGGGCGAGGGCCGGACCATCGCTGCCGTGTGGACCGGCGCCGCCTCGTCCGAGCACTGGAGCGGCACGGCCCGAGAGGTGGACCTGTTCGACCTGAAGGCCCTGGCGATTCGCCTGGCTGAGCTCTGCGGCGTGACCGCCACGGTGGAGCCCTGCCGCGAGCGCTGGCTGGTGCCAGGGCAGACGGCCGCGCTGG
The DNA here is from genome assembly GCA_040081715.1 of Vicinamibacterales bacterium. Lineage (GTDB taxonomy): Bacteria > Acidobacteriota > Vicinamibacteria > Vicinamibacterales > UBA2999 > CANKJK01. The sequence continues at coordinate 18,051 of JBEBFY010000009.1, forward strand.
TGGCCGGATCCGTAAGGCTGGGTGTCTTCGGACGCCTGACACCTGCCGTGGCTGACGCCTCGGGCCTGCCCGCTGCCGACGCCGTGTTCGCGGCTGAGTTCGACATGGACGCCCTGACCGCCCTCGGCACAGCGTCTTTTAGTGCGGGGTCTCTTCGTGAGGCGTCTTCCAGTGCGGGGTCTCTTCGTGCGGTTACCCAGGCGCGGGTCGTGGCGCTCCCCCGCTTCCCGTCGTCCACGCGCGACATTTCGATCCTCGTCGGGGATGGGCTCAGCGCCGGCATCGTTCGCCAGACCATCCAGGGCGCCGCGCCGCCTTCGCTCGTGCGCGTGGTGGAGTTCGACCGCTACACCGGCAAGGGCATCCCGCCCGGCCAGGTCTCGCTCTCGTTCCACCTCACGTTCCAGTCGCCCGAGCGCACGCTCACCGACGCCGAAGTCGACGACGCCATGCGCGCCGTCCTCGCCGCCCTCCAGACGCAGCACAACGCCGTCCAGCGCTAGTGCACCGCGCCGGCCGGGCGGGCATCGCCCGCTTGCAGGTGATCGCGCTTCATGTCACCATCCAACCTCTTCTCATCTACGAGGGCTGAATGGTAAAGCAGGCGTCTGCGCTGGAAGTGGATTTCGAACCGATCGATCGTCTGGAAGAGAAAGTGACCCTGCTCGTCACCACGGTGTCGCGCCTTCGAGCCGAACAGGCCCAGGCCGCCGAGGAGAACACACGGCTCGCGCAGGAAGTGGCCACCCTGCAGGCCAGGCTGGCCGACACACAGATCACCACCACCGAGATTGCCGCCCTGCGCGAGGAACGCGACGTCATCCGCGGCCGCGTGAGCGACATGCTCCAGCAGCTCGACCAGCTCGCGGTATAGCCGTCCGCACCGATGTCCGAACCGCGCGTCGTCACCGTCGAGATCGCGGGGCAGCGCTACCCCATTCGCAGCTCGCTCGAGACCGCCTACGTGGCCGAACTGGCCGCGTATGTGGAGCGCAAGCTCAAGCTGGCGAGCGACTCCGCGCCCGAGCGCGACCTCCTCTCCCAGGCCATGCTCGTGGCGCTCAACATCGCCGACGAGTTCTTCCGGCTCCAGCGGCAGCGCTCCACGTCGGAGGACGCGTTCCAGGAGCGTGCGCTGCGTCTCGAACGAATTGTGGACGACGCCCTGGCGCAGTTGCCCCCAGCCCGGGCCGCAAGCGCGCCATGATCGCGGCGCGATTCCCCGCGAGGTCCTGGCACACCTTGATCTCGGCGGATTCGCGGTCTAAGCTCAGAGCGTTCCTGCTTTGCTCGTGATGGTTTCGGAGGCTCGTCTGAGCCGATGTTTCATCCAAGTGAGTCGCGAGGTCGCGTGTTGTGCATGCCTCTGTATCGAGGAAGCCTGAAGCGCGATTACAAACAGCGACTCCACCTGCTCTAGCAGGTTCACTCGACCTCCCCACACGGCAAAGCGGGACGTTCCCCCTACGCAGTTCCCCTTCATGACTCAGTCGTCCACCACAGGCGAGACGGTTCGCAGCGCGGGCGAGCACGCCCTCATCGCGCGGATCACGGCACGCCTGCCCCGGCCGTCGTGGCTGACCGTGCCGCCAGGCGACGACGCCGCCGTCATGGAACCGGAGCCGCGGACGCTCGAGGTCTTCACCACCGACGCCCTCGTAGAAGGCGTGCACTTCGACCGGCGGCTGTGCTCGGCTGCCGACATCGGGCACAAGGCCCTGGCCGTGAACCTCAGTGACCTCGCGGCGATGGGCGCCCGACCGAGGGCCGCCCTGCTCTCGCTGGTGTTGCCGGATTCGCTCCCCGTCTCGGACCTCGATGCCATGCTGGACGGCCTGCTTGAGCTGGCCGCGCGCCATCACGTAGCTGTCGTCGGCGGCAACATCACCCGATCCGCCGCGAGTCACGGTGGCGTGTTCGCGCCGGGCGACGGCCCGCTGGTCATCAACGTCACGGCGATTGGGGCCGTAGGGCCGCGCCAGGTGCTGACCCGTGCGGGGGCGCGTCCGGGCGACGAGATCTACGTGACGGGGGCACTGGGGGCCGGGGCCGTGGGCCTCCACTCGCTCCTGGCGGGCGGTCATGCCACGGAGAACACCACTGCGCTCCGGTACCGCCGCCCGGAGCCGCGGGTCAGGGCTGGGCTGCTTCTGGGCCGGAACAAGGCCGCCACGGCGTGTATGGACCTCTCGGATGGTCTGGCCGACGGGGTCCGCCAGATCTCGGAGGCCTCTGGCGTCGGGATGCTGATAGACGGTAGCCTTGTTCCAGTCGACAGCGACGCCGCCGGGTGGTGCGCCGCCCAGGGCAGCGATGCGCTGGCAGCCGCCTTCTCCGGTGGCGACGACTACGAGTTGCTGTTTACCGTCCGGCCCTCCCACCGGGGGCGGCTGCGGGCGGTTCGGCGGGAGGTCGGCGAGTTGCCGATCACCCGCATCGGGACAGTTATCAGGGACCGGCGTCAGCGGGTCGTGACCGCAACCGGGGAACAGGCCCTGCCCGACGGGTTCGAGCACTTCCGGTAAGGTCCCGGGGCCGTGTTGCCCTGTGACCACCAACACGATGCCGCTGATAGCGAAATCCCTCCGGCGGAAGATCCTGGTGACACTGGCCGTCAGCGCCAGCTTCGTCGTCCTGTACCAGGCGTCCATCAACGACTCCCGGTCCGCCAGGGAATCGGCCGTCCACGACCCGACAACCTCCGGCCCCATGGCCGGCTCGCGCCTCCAGTTCACCGCCACGGCCTACTGCTCAGGCACGAAGACGGCCTCCGGCGTGAACGTCCGCAACGGGATCGCCGCCGCGGACCCGACCCTGCTGCCGGTCGGCAGCATCGTGAGCGTGGTCACCCGCGCGTCGAAGTACGACGGCGTCTACACGATTCTGGACACCGGAGCCGAGATCAAGGGCCGCGACCTCGACCTCTACATCCCCAGTTGCGAGGACGCGGTGGTGTTCGGCCGCAAGGATGCACTGGTGACCGTGCTGCGGCTGGGCTGGAATCCGCGCGCCAGCACGCCGGGCCTCATCGGCCGCCTCTTCCAGCGCCGGGAGTTTGACCGCGCCAACAAGGGGACGCCGTTACCCGTGGCCGCGCCCGAACAGCCCGTGGTTGAGCCCCAGGCGCCTGCCCCGCTGCCGGACGGCACCCCCGCCCAGCCAGCCCCCACCGACGCCCCGCCGGCCACAGCGCCGCAGGCGCCGGCCACAGCACCGCCGACGGCTGAATAGCCTGCCGCGCTAGCCGGCCGCTTCAACCGGCTCGGCGCCCTTGAACTGCAGCCGGTAGAGCCGATGGTAGATCCCGCGCGCGGCCAGCAGTTCCTGGTGCGTGCCCGACTCGCGGACCTTCCCCTTGTGCAGCACCAGGATGCAGTCCATGTCCTGAATCGTCGAGAGGCGATGGGCGATGGCAATCGTCGTTCGCCCGTGCATCAGCACCCGCAGGGCGTCACGGATAAGCGTCTCCGTCTCGGTGTCGATGCTGGAGGTCGCTTCGTCCAGAATCAGCACCCGCGGGTCGAACGCCAGCGCGCGCGCGAAGGACAACAACTGCTTCTGCCCGACCGAAAGCGTCGAGCCCCGCTCGGCCACCGCCGTGGCCAGCCCGCCGGGAAGTGCATTCACGAACGTGTCGGCGTGCACGGCCGTGAGCGCCGCCCGCACGGCCGCGTCATCAATGGCCCGTTCACCCAACCGCACGTTGGCCGCCACGTCGCCCGAGAACAGGTGCACGTCCTGCAGCACCAGGCCGAACAGCGACCGCAGTTCCGTGAGATCGAGGTCGCGGATATCGACGCCGTCCACCGTGATCCGCCCCTGCTGCACGTCGTAGAAGCGCAGCAGCAGGTTCATCAGCGTGGTCTTGCCGGAGCCGGTCGCGCCGACGATGGCCATCCGCTGCCCGGGCTCGACGACGAAGCTGACGTCGCGCAGCACCGGCTCGCCCTCCACGTAGGCGAACGTCACGTGGTCGAAGACGATCCGGCCCCGCTCCGGCCGCGCCGCCGGCCTGGCCGGGCTCTCGATCTGCACGGGCGTATCGAGCAGCCCGAAGATCCGCTCGGAGGACGCCATGGCCGACTGGAGCGTATTGAACTTCTCCGACATGTCGCTGATCGGCCGGAAGAAGCGCGAGGAGTACTGCAGGAAGGCCACCAGCGACCCGAGAGTCAGGGTGTCCTGCAGCACCATGCCGCCGCCCCACCAGAGAATGAGCGAGGCCGCCAGCGCGCTCACCAGCTCGATGGCCGGGTAGAAGACGGCGTAGTAGAAGATCGAGTCCACGTTGGCGTCGCGGTGCTGCGCGTCGATGTCGTCGAAGCGCGCGAAGTCGCGAGCCTCCCGGCGGAAGAGCTGCACCGTGGCCATCCCCGTGATGCGCTCCTGGAGGAACGCATTGATCCGGGCGATCCAGGTCCGCACCGTCCGGTAGGACTCGCGCACGTTCTTCCTGAACCACTGCGCCACCAGCCAGATGAGGGGCAGCACCGAGAAGGCCACCAGCGCCAGCCGCTGGTCCATCACGACGAGCATCACCATGATGCCCACCAGCGTGAACACGTCCCCGAAGATGGAGACCACGCCCGATGTGAACAGGTCGTTCAGCGTGTCCACGTCCGTGGTGACGCGCGTCATGAGGCGGCCGACCGGATTGCGGTCGTAGAAGCGGAGATCGAGCCGCTGCAGATGGCGGTACACCTGCATGCGGATGTCGAACATGATCCGCTGCCCCGTCATCTGGAGCGTCCACGTCTCCACGTACTGGAACGCGAACGCCACGACGAGCGACGCCAGCAGCAACACCGCCACCAGCCCGATGCCGGCTTCGTCCCGTGCCGGGATGTAGCGATCGATCAGGATCTTGGTCAGGTACGGCGGTGCCAGCGTCAGCGTGGAGTGACCGGCGATGGCCACGATCGCCAGCGCCACCTGCCGCCGGTATGGGCGCAGGTAGCCCAGCAGGCGCCGCATCAGCCGCGCGTCGTAGGCCTTGCCGAGGATTTCGTCGTCGTGGCCGCTCACGAGGCTGCCAGCTCCTCTTCCAGCAACTGCCGGCGGTGGAGGTCAGCATAGAGGCCGTTGAGCGCCACCAGTTCGTCGTGGCGCCCCCGCTCGACGATGCGCCCCCGATCCAGCACGAGGATCTGGTCGGCGTTCCGCACGGTGGAGATCCGGTGCGAGACGAGGATCGACGTCCGGCCGCGCATCACGCCGCGGAGCCGCTGCAGGATCTCCTCTTCGGTGTAGGTGTCCACCGCCGAGAGGGCATCGTCGAGGATCAGGATGCGCGGGTCCCCCATCAGGGCCCGGGCGATGGCCGTGCGCTGCTTCTGTCCGCCAGAGAGCGTGATGCCGCGCTCGCCGACCGACGTCTCATAGCCCTTCGGGAAGTCCGCCACGTCCTGATCCAGCCGCGCCACCCGGGCGGCCTCCGCGATGCGCTCGGGCGTGGCCTGTTCCGGAGGCACGCCGAAGCTGATGTTCTCGGCGAGCGAGTCGCTGAACAGGAACGGCTCCTGCGGCACGAAGCCGATGGCGCCCCTCAACACCCGCAGCGGCATGCGCCGGATGTCGATGCCGTCCACGAACACCGTGCCGGGCGGCGCGTCGTGGAGGCGCGGCAGGACGTTCAGCAGCGTGGACTTGCCCGCTCCGGTGGCGCCGACGATCGCGGTCACGGAGCCGGCCGGCAGCCGGGCCGAGATGTCGTCGAGGATGATGCGGTCGCCGAAGCGGAAGGTCAGGTGACGGAACTCGATGTCGCCGGTGACGTGCCCCACCGCCACCGGGGACGGGTCGTCCACGATGGCCGGCACCTGGTCGAAGACCTCGAGCATCCGGCCCCACGACGCCAGGCCGCGCTGCAGCAGGTTCGTGACATAGCCGAACGCCATCATCGGCCAGGTCAGCATGAGCAGATAGGCGTTGAAGGCCACCAGTTCGCCCACCGTCATCCGCCCGGCCGTCACGTCGCGGCTGCCGAGCCACAGCACGAGCAGCACGCCGACGCCCATCAGCAGCTCGATGCTCGGGTAGAACACGCCCTGCAGCCGGATGAGCGTACGGTTCCTGGTGACGTACTCCTCGTTGGCGATGCGGAAGCGCTCCACCTCGAAGGCCTCCTGCCGGTAGGCCCGTACCACGCGCACGCCGGCCAACACTTCCTGCGTGACGGCGCTCAGGTCGGCCAGTTGCGCCTGAATCCGTTCGAACCGCTGGTGAATCGCGGACCCGAAGTAGGCCACCGCCAACGACACCAGCGGCAGCGGCACGAGCGAGAGCAGCGTCAGCCTGACGTTGATGTTGAGCATCAGGATGATGGCGACGATGAAGGTAAGGACCGTCGTGGAGGTGTACATGACGGCGGGGCCGATCATCATGCGCACGGCGCCAAGGTCGCTGGTGGCCCGCGACATCAGGTCGCCCGTCCGGCTGGCCTGGAAGTAGCCCAGCGACAGCCGCTGCAGGTGGGCGAAATAGTCGTTCCGGAGGTCGTATTCGAGGTCGCGGGAGGCCCCAATGAGGATGCGGCGCATCAGGAAGCGGAAGACACCGGCCGCCGCCGCCAGCGCCAGGAGCAGCACGGCATAGAGGCGGAGCTTCCCGGCCGTGAGGCCGGCCGTCAGGTCGTCGATGGCGAACTTCAGGACCCAGGGACTGGCCAACTGCAGGGCCGTGGTCACCACCACGCACGCCAGTCCCTGCAGAAAGGCCCCGCGATAGCGCGCTAAATAGGCCAGGAGGCGCTGGCGGGGTGACATCTCAGAAGTATAGAACCTGCAGTAGAATTCGTGCCCTATGCATGCACTCTACCTGGTCATTCCGGCTCTCCTCGTTCTGGCGATCGCCTACCGCTACTACAGCGCCTTCCTGGCCGCGAAGGTGATGGCACTGGACGACGCGCGCGTCACGCCGGCGCACGAGAAAAGCGACGGCGCCAACTACTTCCCGACCAGCCGGTGGGTGCTCTTCGGCCACCACTTCGCGGGCATCACGGGCGCCGGTCCGCTGATTGGCCCCGTGCTGGCCATGCAGTTCGGATACGCCCCAGGCCTCATTTGGCTGCTGACCGGCGTGTGCCTGGCCGGTGCCGTACACGACATGCTGATCCTCTGGGCCTCCACGCGCCGCGGCGGCCGATCGCTGGCCGACATCGCGCGCACGGAGATCAGCACGGTGGCCGGCGGCACAGCCGTCATCGCGATTCTCTTCATCCTGATCATCGCGCTCGCCGGCCTCGGCATCGTGGTGGTCAACGCTCTGGCCGAAAGCGCCTGGGGCGTGTTCACCATCGGCGCCACCATCCCCATCGCCATCTTCATGGGCTTCTACATGTTCGTGTGGCGCAAGGGACGCATTCAGGAGGCCACCGTCATCGGCGTCACGCTGATGCTGGCCGGCGTGATCTTCGGCAAGAACGTGGCGGACTCCTCCTTCGGCCACTTCCTGGTGCTGACGCCGCACCAGATCGTCCTGGCCCTCGGCATCTATGCGCTCGCCGCCTCGGTGATGCCGATGTGGATGCTGCTGACGCCGCGCTCCTACCTCAGCACCTACATGAAGATCGGCGTCATCGTGCTGCTGGTCGTGGGCGTGGTGATCGTGAACCCGGAAATTCACATGCCGGCGGTCGGCGCGTGGACGTCGGGCGGCGGCCCGATCCTCCCAGGCCCGCTGTTCCCGTTCCTCTTCATCACGATCATGTGCGGGTCCATCTCCGGCTTCCACGCGCTCATCGGCTCGGGCACCACGTCGAAGCTGGTGGACAAGGAAAGCGACATCCGTCCAGTGGGCTACGGCGCGATGCTGTTTGAAGGCCTCGTTGGCGTGATGGCGCTCATTGCCGCCGCCTCGATGCACCCCGGCGACTTCTACGCCATCAACACCACGCCGGCCGTGTTCGACACGCTCGGGCTGAGCATGGTGAACCTCGAGTCGCTCCAGGCGGCCGTCAACGAACATGTCATCGGCCGCACGGGCGGCGGCGTGTCACTGGCCATCGGCATGGCGGAGATCTTCTCGAAGCTGCCGGGCATGAGCGCGCTCATCTCCTACTGGTACCACTTCGCGATCATGTTCGAGGCGCTCTTCATTCTCACCACGATCGACTCCGGCACGCGCGTGGGCCGCTTCCTGCTGCAGGAAACCATCGGCCGGGTGTGGAAGCCGTTCGCCGACCAGAAGTGGGTGCCGGGGACGCTCGTGGCCTCGGCCATGATCGTGCTGCCGTTCTGCTATTTCATCTGGACGGGCAGCATCGCCACCATCTGGCCGATGTTCGGCATCGCGAACCAGTTGCTGGCCGCCGTGGCCCTGGCCGTGGGCACCACCATCATCATCAACGAGGGCCGGAAGCAGTACGCGTGGGTGACCTTTATTCCCCTGGCCTTTGTGACCGTGACCACACTGTCGGCCGGCTTCCTCAGCGTGCGCGACAACTACTGGCCGAAGGCGATCGGGAACAACCCCGCCGTCGTGATGATGGGCTGGATCGACACGGTCTGCACGATCATCATGATGGTCTGCGCCCTCATCATCCTCGTGGCCGCTGCACGGAAGTGGATCCGGACGCTCTCGGCGGGCACCGCGCCAGCGCTGCAGGCGGTCGAGGGCTAGACGCCGCGCCACAGAGCGCGACCATCCAGCGCCACTATGCAAAACGGGCCGGACTCCCCCTGCGGGGTCCGGCCCTTCTTCATGTACGTCGGCAAGGGCTGGAGGCGCCGCCAGTTCTATCCGATACTGGAAGCATGAGAACGCGCACGCCCCTGGTTACAGTCCTCCTGGTCGCCAGCCTCGCGACTGCCGTGCCCGCCCTGGCGCAGTTCCCCCGCGTGGCCCCGAAGGCGAAGGACTACACGGTGGACTTCTCGTTCGACACCTGGAAGCCCACGCCCGGCCTGATCCTGGGTACCGGTGGCAGCGCGGACGCGGACCTGTCGGGCGCCTTCGGCCTCGAACGAGGCAGCCTCAAGCAATACAGCCTGACAATCCGGCCCGCTCGCACGCACAAGATCCGCCTGCAGTACACCCCGGTGGCGTTCGACAAGGACGCCACGCTGACCAAGGTGGTGACGATCGACGGTACGACGTACCAGGCGAACCTGCCGGCCACCCTCTCGTTCGACTGGTTCATGTCGCGCGCGGGCTATGAGTGGGACTTCGTCTCGAACGAGGCTGGCTACCTGGGCGCGGTGGTCGAAGCGAAACTCAGCCAGATCCGGGCCCACGTGGCCGCTGCCGGGGCCGGCTCGATCGGGATCCGGACCAACGCACTCGTCCCTGCCGTGGGCGTGGCCGGTGGTGGCGTGCTCATCCCCCACTATCTGTCGATGTCGTTCGAGGTCACCGGCATGAAGCTGCCTGCGCGCGACGACCTGCAGGGCCGCTATGTGGACTGGGACGTCCGGCTGATCGGGCACCTGGGCAAGAACCTCGGCGTGCAGACCGGCTACCGGTCCATCGATGCGCGCTACCTCGTGGACCAGGACCGCGGCACCCTCACGATGAAGGGCCCCTACCTCGGAGCCTTCCTCCGGTTCTAAGGGCCGCTACGGGCCGGGCTTGCGCGCGAGCACGCGCAGGGAGCTGCCGAAGGGCATCGGCACCAGGCGGGCCAGCGCCGCCTCGGCCAGCACCAGGGCGGTCAACAGGGCGTTCACTGGTGCCGGCGGCACCGTGATCTCCGCCTCACCCGCCTCCGTGTGACCCCGCGAGAGCTTCTGCGCCACGCGCGTGGCCAGCACCAGCGGGAAGATGGACGCGAACCCGAACCGCACCTGCACCAGGTCGAGCCCCGCATCCCGCATCCGCGCGCGCACCAGTCCCGGCGTGTAGCGGCGGAATTCCGATGAGAGCGCCGAGTGGTCGCCGTGGAGAGCCTCAAGCGCCGCCACGTTCGTCACGAAATACCCGCCGGGCTTCAGCACGCGCGCAATCTCGCGGAACGCGGCGGCATCGTCCGGCACGCACTGCAGCATGTCGAAGGAGGTCACGAGGTCGAACGCTTCGCTCTGAAACGGCAGCGTCTGGGCATCGCCGCGCACCAGCGGCAGGCCCGCCCTCGTCGCCACCGCCAGCCCTGACGCCGTCAGGTCCATCCCCGTCACGCGACCGTGCGCCTTGAGCCAGCCGAGGTTGAAGCCCGTGCCGCAGCCACAGTCGAGAATGCGGAGGTTGGTTCGGCCTGCGGCGGCTCGCGCCACCAGGGGCTGCACGAACCGGCGGAACCCGCGAAACCAGAAGTGCGAGGCTTCCGCACGCTGGGTCAGCTCAAGCAGCCGGTCCACGCTACTTGCGCGCCTTTGGTTTGGCCTTGGACCGCTTGGGCGTTGAGGCCTTGGCCCCCTTGCTGGCGCTCGCCTTCGGCCTCACGGGCGTCGGGGCGATCAGTTCGCGACGCGACGCCGCATCGCCCGGCGTGAGGAGGCCGCCGCCGTACAGGCGCCGGTAGTCCTCGGCCATCCCCAGCACCTTCTTCACGTAGTTCTGCGTTTCGGGATACGGGATGTCGTCGATGAACTCGTCATCGGGCAGGCCCGGCTTCTCCGTGCGCCAGCGCGACACCCGGTGCGGACCCGCGTTGTAGCTGGCAATCGCGAAGTGCGCCCCGCCGAAGCGGTCCGAGAGATCCTTGAAGTAGGCCATCCCCATGCGGATGTTCGCCTCGGGCTCCGTCAGCAGGCGCACCGAGAACCGGCCCAGCCCCACCTTCTTTGCATACTGGCGCCCCGCCGCCGGAATGAGCTGCATCAGGCCATAGGCATTGGCCGCCGACCGCACGTCGGGCGTGAAGGTGGATTCCTGCTGAATGAGCGCCGCCATCATGTACGGGTCGAGGTCGTGCTCGGTGGCGTACTGGCGGATGAGCGTCCAGTAGTCCATCGGGAAGATCACGCCAAGGGCGTCGGTGGGCAACTGGTCCCCACCCGCCGCGATGTACTGCGGGTAAGCGCGCTTCATCTGGTTGATGGCGCCGCGCAGGCTGTTGAACCGATCCCACGACACGAGGTCCAGTCCCCGCTTGTGGCTGACCCAGGCCAACGTCGCCTGGAGCGATGGCGAATCGCCCCACGCGCGCTGCGCGTACCGCAGCTCGCGCTCCACATCGTCAAACAGACCCGCCGCCACCATCTCCCGGATCAGTGTTTCTGTGGGGATCGTTTCCGTGGGGATAGCAGGGAGCCTCGCTGAGGGAAGCGCTGCCGGGATCTCGGCCGCCGGCCGCGCAACCACGAGGGCCGCAGGCAGCACCTTCGCCCCGAGACGGTGCTCTTTAAGGCGGCGCTCTTCAAGACGGCGCTCAGCCTGCCGGCCGTAGTAGGAGTTCTGGTAGTCCGTGATCACGAGCTGGAAGCGCTCCGCCGCCTCGGGCGTGCGCCCCTGACGGTCGTGCGCGCGGGCCGCCCAATAGATCCACGCCGGGCGGAAGTCCGCCCGCGGCAGACGCGCCGCCCCCGCCTCGAACACCTGCACCGCACGGTCGTCGTTGCCAGCCCGATAGGCCGCCCAGCCCGCCTTCCAGTAGGCACGCTCGGCGTAGCGCCCACCCGGGAAGCGCGCGAGCATCTGGTCGAAGACTGCTGCCGCCTGCGCGTCTTCGTCTTTCGTCAGGTAATAGGTAGCCAGCAGGTTGAGCGCTTCCTCCGTCCACGGGTCCGTCGGGAGATCCACAAGCATCTCGCGGACCAGCGCCACGAAGCGGTCGTCGTCCTTCAGGCCATTGGTCGCGGCCGCCACAAAATACCGGGCCTCCGCCGCATTCGGCCCCCCCGCCACGAACGGCTGCGCGCCGCTCCCGGCCGCCGCGTAGCGCTTCAGGTAGTAGTCGCACTCCGCGATCCGGAGCTCCACCAGTGGGGCCTGCTCTTCCGCCACCGGCAGGACGTCCTTGAACGCTTCGCGCGCCGGCGCCCAGCGCTTGGCGGAGAACAGCCGCTCGGCACGCCCCAGCTCCAGCCGCGCCACCGCCGTGGTCCGCAGGCGCGGCCGCTCCAGCCGCTCAAGCTCCTGGCCCGCCGCGTCGCCCTCCGGGATGAGCGCGTAGTCCACCCAGACGCGCCGGTAGGTTTCGATCGCCTTCTCACGGCTGCCCGAGAGTTCGTAGGCGTTGGCCAGCTTCAGCAGCACACTCTCCGGCCCCACGAGGCTCCTGCGCGAGAGCGCTTCGAGGATGGAGGCCGCCCTCGCGTTCTCGCGCTGCTCGGCCGCCACTTCCGCCCGGCGCATCTCCACCGCCTGCGAGAGATAGCCCTCCAGGGACTTTGCCGCCAGGGCATCAAAGCCCAGCCCCGCCTCGGCCGTGCGGCCCATCTTCAGTCGGGTCCACGCGCTGTAGTAGCGGGCGTAGTCCCCTAGCAGCGAGGCACCCAGACGCGCATCGCTCAGGAGCGTGAGCGCAAAGGAATACTGGCCGGACTCAAAGAGCGCCACGCCCCGCGCCAGCGCGGAGGAGGAAAAGCCGTCCACCACCGGGCCATCGGACGACCGCGCCGTGCGACGATCCGGCACCAGCCAGAACTCGGACGGACGATTCGGGAGCGGCGGGTGCGGCGGCCGGGGGGTCAGAGAGCCCAGGGCCGCGAAATCAGAGAGGCTCGGGTCCTGCCCCGCACCCGTCAGGCGTCCATCTGCCACCGTGAGGCAGCAGATCCCCACCACGATGGCCGCGGCACAACGAGGTGCAGTAATGCGCATAGGCCTGTAAAGCATTATACGGACGCAGGATCCGTCTGCACGGCTGACCTTGGAAGTGAACCCATTGGGGCCTACAATGAATGCGTGGGCGGGGCGTAACCGCTCACAGCGGCTCTACCGTTTGGGGGCGACTTGGCTTCGACGGGGGTATGGAGTCGTGGGATGCATGCCGAGCACCGTTAACTCGTAAATCTGACGGAACATCCGTTAACTGCGGATTCTAACTACGCTCTCGCAGCTTAATAAGCTGTGAGCGTCTGCCTTGGCCTAGCCTGGTGGTTGGGGGTCAGACGCCATTAAACAGGCTGGCTCACGGATGGCGGCTCTGCGCCCGTGGGTGAGATTCTCAGAGTCTGGTGCCTGGCGGTTCTTTGCCGCTTCCACACGTCGGGCACGAGAACCCAGAAGCGGACACGCATGTAGATTCCTGCGATAACGTGCTTTCGGACGCGGGTTCAACTCCCGCCGCCTCCACCAACTCGATGGCGACTCACACGAGTCGCCATCGAGTTGGTGATCCCGAGCGAGCACACCCCGTGCACGCGAGTCGAGGGGCACCACTCGCCCCTCCGTCTGACGTTGCCCCCATTGTCAGACGGCTGATAGCTGGAGTCGGGCCGCTTCGGTGTCCTGTTGCTGACTGCGTTCAACGTACTCGCTCGGCGTCGAATGGCGGACCTGTTTCCTTCGCATCCTGAGTCGGCAGCAGTAGTTGGTGCCCAGAAGCGCCAAGCATGGATGCTCAAGCTTGAAGCGGAAGCAATGCCTCAGTTCTACCAGAGGTGAAGCTGGCCCACCGCTGGCAGGTAAACCTCCCGCCCATCGATCGGGTTCCGTAAGACACTCGTAATGAGTGCATGCAGCGTTCGGCTGTCAAGACGTGAATAGCCATAGTGCGAATACTGAACCTGATCTAGGCGTTCCTCGCTCAAGGAAGGCCCACACTCACGGACGTGCCTGGCAAACCGTGGTCCGATCCTGAATCGCAGCTCACTAGCCATGACTAGTCCACGGACGACAGTGAGTTCGGGAAACGGCCCACAGTCGCGATTGAGTTCCAGTGTTCTAGAAAGAATTCCCTCAAAGAACTGGTCATCACCCGCGAAGAGGGCTCTTGAACGGCTGCTTGTTGGCCAAGCTTCAACAGCTATTGCTTCAAGATTGAATGTGGTGGTTGACGGCAGCTCTGAGAAAGTCGCCTCCGCGGCCTGTTCTTCCTTGAACGCCCAGGTGTCTCGGACTGGCCAGACGTCGAATTGCCAGCGGCCCCTCCTTAGTTGCAGCCCGCCAAAGCGCGTTCGTCGGCTAAGAATCGCCCTGAATCGATCTTCCAGATCGTCAAGCGGCACGCCAGATACAACCACATCGATGTCTCGCGGTCGTCCTCGCCTTCCCTCCAGGAAGCGGGCCGTCAGTAGCGATCGAAGAGTCCCTCCAAACAGAACAGCCTGCACGCCACAGTGTCGAAGCTCGGCGAGAACGTCGAGAATCGGCATCTTCCAAGCAACCCCGTCGTTGTGGGAGAGGGCTCCAACTTCCCGCAGCAGCGCCCGCTTGAGATCCGCGATTTCAGCGCCCATTGAACAATTCGGTGTGAAGCCTTTTCGCGAAGGAATCGGTCATGCCGCAGATGTAGTCCGTGACCAACTGATATCGATGATACTGCTCCGGTAAATCGCTCGGCTCATTGACGAAATGCTGGAAGACCTTGCGGTAGTTCGGAGAAAACAGCGCGGCTGCCTTGCCAGGAAAGGTCCTGGTTCTTGGCGCCGTCTCCTTTGGCATGGCCTCTGCCCCCTCCCAGAACACGTCCATGAGATCGCCTATCACCTTACGGCCCATTAATTCGAGCACTAGAGTTGAGCGCGTGGGATAGACGCGGGTCTTGCCGATCTCGCGCAGGCAGTTGGACAGGGCAACAGCGTCGCTATCGGACAGCAAAGTCCCCTCGTATTGCCCCTGCATGATGGCGTCGTACTTCGTACGAAAGACTTCGAAGGCGCCGTCTACCATTACCTTGATCGCACCCGTGCGAAATGCCGCGGCCTTGATGTCATCGTCCAGGTCGTCCGCAACTTTCTCGCCTCCGGCTTTCAAGATTTCCGCCTGCAGCCGCAATGCTTCCGTCACGGAACGTTCATTCGACTTTCCCAGGGCTTCTGCAACCTCATTCCACGAAAGCACGTTCTTCTTGATGGCATCCTCGACGTCAGCAGCCAAGTACACGATATCGTCAGCTGCCTCGACGAGGTAGCAAATCGGGTTCCTCGCATCACCGGTTCCTGTCTCCTGACGCACCTGTTTGACAATGTCTGCTTCGGAGGCGAAGTAGCCAGGCTTGCGATGGGCGTGGTTCTTGGCATTCTCGTCAGCCGCATGTGATGGGGTGACGTATTTCCCCAGAGCTGATAGCGTCCCAAAGGTCAGGTTGAGTCCGTTGTAATCTGCCAAGATCTGCAACTTCGCGACAAGCCGTAATGATTGGGCGTTGCCTTCGAACTTCAAGAAGTCCTGAGCCAGCTCGTGGGATGCGAGTTCCTTGCAAAGTGGCGTCTTGATGTCTCGTCGCTGGAACCAAGAACGAATCGCGTCCTCCCCGGCATGACCGAACGGCGGATTCCCAAGGTCGTGGATCAAGCCGCACGTTGCGGCAATAGCTTCAATCGACCTATCCATTCCCGGCTCGCCAATCTTCTTCTTCTCTAGGAGCCAGCTGGCTGCCTTCCTCCCCAGACCACGTGCCACGCTCGACACCTCGAGCGAATGCGTCAACCGGGTACGAACGGCATCGTGAGGCTCGAGAGGGAAGACCTGGGCCTTGTCCTGGAGGCGTTTTACCGGCGTCGAGAACACCGCCCGGTCAAAATCACGTTCGAATTCGCCCCGGTGGTCCTTCGGGATCGCCGACTGCCGGCGCCTGCGAGCGTTGAGCAGGATCTTCCAATCCATCAGCACCTCCAGAACGTAGGGTTGCAGAATACCGTGACAGAGGAGGTCACAAGGACCGATGTGCACGCCGGACGTTTCGCATAGGCGGAGCCTCCGTCCGCCCACCTATGGCTAGTTCGGCCCGGGTTCGACGGCCCAACAACTTCACCCCACAGCCGGCCCTCATAACGACACACTCGTTGAATAACTCTTCGTCTCCAGAGCGAAGTTTAGCCACTTCCACTGAGACGGCGTGCCGTCCTCCCAGACAGCACGCGCTTAGGGCTAAACCTGCCACCTTGTGCGGCACGATGGTATCGCCTGGGAGCCTGACCTCCAGGAACTCGTGCTGGCCCGGCTCATCGACGAGCCGCGAGTCCGGGTCTGTAGGTCGCTTTGCTTTCCGAACTCTGCCGCACAAGACGTGGAGGGCTTGCGCGCTTGGACGATAGCAAGGCCGCAGGCCTGCGTGGACACTTCTTGAACCGGACGGTGACCCGGAGGTTCGAAGGAGGCGGCGTCCGACTTCTTCCGGATCATTTCGACGGAATTCTTGGATTCTGGCCGACGCAGCCATAACGCCGTCTCTCATTCGCCATCCGGCCGCTTCTACTTACCTCTGCCGCAGGACGCCGGAACCCTCTCTCCCGGGGCATCCCGGCGGCGGCACTAGAATCGCCCTGTGCCAGGCAGGTCACGGCCACCTGTGGCCTATCTCTGGTGTCCTAGCAGCGGCTTGGTCAGTCCTCTCTGGACCAAGCCGCCGAACTGCCCGGCCAGTCGAGATGAGAAGCGGCTGTCCCGAATCAGGCCCGGGACCCCCTCAGTAAGCGGGCACCAGTGGCCCGACGACTTCATAGCTTCGCCCTGAGCCGCAGGGCCAGCCGAAGCTGCAGATAGTCGAGTTGGCCAGGAACGGCCGGCACAACTGTCATCAACGCTTCCATGAGAGGCTTGAGCTTCCCATCTTGCTCTCCCTGCCACACATGCTCGATGGCCGATGCCACGTGCTCCGCCGACCACTCCTGTGACTCGTAGTCAACCAGTACCGCCGCAGGCACGTGTCCCTCATCGACCAGGCTGAGGGCATCATTCTGCGCCGTGGATAGCTTGACACCGTGCGTGACGGCAAACTGACTCAAGTCGGGGAGCGCTGAGTGACGACCGTAGTGCGTCAGCAGGTCGTCACGGCGCTCGCTCCTGGAGGACATCCGACGCACGGCGTCGAGGTGTTCCTGGATGACCCCTCCGCCGAGCTCCGAGAGCATGCGCTCTGCAAGCCTAGCGGTGGTCCACACATCTGACATCGCCCGGTGAGCCGACTCGACGGGAATACCGTAACGTGCGGCCATCGCCGCGAGCGTTCCGCTCACCGGCGGAAGGTCCGCTATGTCCAGGTGGCAGCCGAAGACTGTCTCACCCGCGCCGTATCGCTCGTTCTGTCGAATGATGCCCTGACAGTCGAAGCCCCTTGAGTGGAACCCCACCGTCACGTGGGCTCGTGCCACTTCGATCAGATACCCAGCCCACACCACCCAGGCGGGCTTCCCCTGCACATCGCACTCTCGGATGCCCGTCAGCGCCGTAGCGTCAATTGGGATACTGCGCTCCGGATTCACGAGAGCCGTGATGGTCGTCACCCGGCCATCGGGGTAGACATGCAACATGGCCACTTCTGTTATTCCGAAGTTCGCGAACGCAGGGCTCTTCTCGGTGGTTTCAAGGTCCAGCACCGTGACGACCTGCCCGCGCGCAGCGGCGACTGCCTGGAGCCGAGGCAGGCCGGCCTGCTCGCATAGTCCCTCGGGCACCGGCGGCGCCTGCCTTCCGAGTAAACGGGCACGCTCAGGATCGGCGGACAACACCCGCTGCCTTTCTGATGTGCCTGGCGTCATCCTCAAGCCCCAAGTGCGCGTGCTGGTCATACAGCGCATCGAATGGGTCACAGAGGTACGCCAGCGCAGCGATCGCTGCCTTCAGCTTCCCCGCCGGCACGGCGGCTCCATTCACGCGCCGCAGAACGAGGGCGATCAGCGCATCCAGATCAGCCGAGACATGCGCCAGTTCCGCGCTGCGCTCCTTGCGAAGGTCTGCCGTCTCGTCCAGCAGACGACTCAGATGCACGGGGTCATCGTGGATTCGCTCGGCCTCCCGATTCGAACGCTCCACCGCATGCCGGCCATCCATGGGCGACAGGTTGATCATGTAACGGGTCAACGCTGCGTGCTGACCTTCCCGGTCGACACCAGACGACAGATTGCGCTGGATACGGTCGAGAAGATCCTGCTGCCTCGGCTGTCCAAACACGAGCCGATAGAGCGCGAGGCGCTCCTTCAATTCGCTGTAGCGGCGTGCGTCGTTGCTCTCCTCATAGAAGTACAGGTGACGCCGGATCCGCGGAGGGGCCGCCGACTCAGGATCGAACACCCAATGGGGATACAAGCCGTGCTTCGACCGGCGCGGCCCTGCTTCCGCCTCCAGCGCCCGAAAGGTACGCACCCACAGATTGTCGTGGTCGTCCGGAGCCACCCCATTGATCCGCTCTGGTGGCCATTCTTCTGCGATGGAACGGCGAAGCGCCAAGCCGTCGCGCCGGTTGATGCGGCCTTCCCGCTGCTCAAGGTCCACAGGGTTCGACGGCAGGTTCCAGTGAACGATGTCCTGGCAATACAGGTGGAAATCCAACCCCTCCTGGCCCACCGATGTCGTCGCAAGGACAAAGGGCCAGAATGGGGAATTAAACGCCTCCCGCACCGCAGACTTGCGGCTGCGGGCTGACTGATCAACAGGGCCGGCCGTGTCCGCTTTCGTGTCGTCGCCAAAGGCCAGGGCAAAGTGGGCACGACGCGGCGTTGAATCGCGCTTCAACCGGCCTGCCTCTGTGGTCACGTTGACGCCGGGCGTTCCGAGTCCGAGACCGAACACGCGGCTCAACAAGGCGGCCGTGTCGCTGATCGTCTCAGGTTGGCTGACATGTCTCAGCGCATACAGGTATTCGTCGGCCACCGCTTGAAAGTGGGCGCGCTCGCAATACTGCAAAACCGCGCGCGCATAGCCGAGTCGACCGCGCACGTTACGCGTGACTACTTCGTGCGCGACCCGACGATTGAAGTAGCTCCGCAGTGCATCAATGGACAAGTCCATCCACCCCGGAGGGATCGTTCCGCGGGTCTCTGGGTAGACCGACCAGGCCGCCCGCAGAAGGGCCACGGCAGGCGAGAACGCGGCGATTCTGGCAATGTGATCCACGCGCGTCTTCGAGATCTGCAGGTCTCCTGGCGCCTGCATCCACCGCTCGTAGTCCTTCGCGTGTGCGCGGAATCGCTCCGTGACATCCGTCCCCTTGAACACATGGCTCGCGCGCAGGGCGACGGCGACATCGCCTTCACCCGCGTCAAGGGCAGCCACCACCTGCCACACAGTCGACCGGTTCGTGTCGCCTATCGTGATACCAGCACTGGTCAGTCGCTCCGTCAGTAACTGCTTCGTCGTGTCCAGCAGCTGACGGCTCGTCAGTGCCCGGCCAGCGTAAGCCGAGGGCTCAATGAGGGCGGCCAGGGCCGGCGACGGAAAACATACGTCGAAGATGTGGAACGAGCCCTTCCCCGTGAAACGCAGGGGTGGCCGGGATCGTCCCTCCCAGACACGTGACCTGGGAGCAATCCGTTGCTCCGCTTCGTGGCTGGCCAGGAGTGCGATGGCCTTTGGGACGAATCGCCAGCTTGAGAACACCAATACTTTTCGGGGATCGTGGCCCGCACCACCAGATGAACCGGCAAAGAACTGGTCCTGGTAGTACCTGTGTGAGGGCCGAACCCAGAGGCTTCTCAGCGGCTCGTCATCCCCGCCAAACACGGTGCGATGGAGCCGCCGGAACCGGAGTCCCTTCTTGGCCAGGTCGCCGAACTCATGCAGACGGGCCACGACGCCCTCAGGAACCCGCGGGCGCAGGCGACGGGTGGCCGCCATCGGCGCGTAGTCGGCGTCCATGAACGTGAACGGCGCCGGGCAGGATTTCCAGTACTCCGTGATGTGCTGGGACGTCTGCACCTTGTCCAGAAGGAACCGGCGAAGGCGGACGTAGTCGCCCAGCTCCTGGGACGTCGGGCGGGCGAAGGCGTCTCCGCGAGGGAAGATCTCCTGAACGCCCTTGCCATGTTCCTGGACGTACCAGTTTCGCTCAGTCCTGACCATCACCCTGCGCAGCGTCCGCTCGATCCGAGACTTGAGGGCGCGAAGCTGTTCGTCGGGCCCATGGACGAAGTCGCCCGACTCCAACCGCTTTCGGAACGCCGCCAGATCGGCATCCAGCACCTTCGCCATGCGCGGGCCTTGCGTGTCGTACAAGAACTTCACCGTGTCGATGAACTCACCGTAGTGCCCAGCGCCCGCGCTGGCGGCACCCTCTGCGTCGGCCTCGTGGTCCAAGGAGAGCATCTTGTAGGGTGTCGCCGACAGGATGAGAACGGCGGCATCCTGGTGGAACAAGCGCGCCTCCAGAGTCCGTTTCGAGGTGGTGGTCTTGATGACATGTCGAAACTTCTGCACTTCATCGAGGATCACGAGATCCGGCTTCAGTTCATCAAGCAGAGATCTCTGGAGGCCCTCCCGCAGGATGCCAATCAGGTGGTTCCGCCGGCGCGACGATCCCGCTGTGAAGCCGGCGACTTCGTCCGCCAGAATGGCCGCCGGCACGACTGTCTCTCCCTCAAAGTCCACGGCGCCCCGCCACTCGTCTCGGATGCGATCCTGAAGCCGCCGGCTCAGTTTGCGGTGGAACTGACTCCGGAGGGCTCGGAACGTCGTCTCCGGTGCCCAGTGGTCATCATGGGCTCCGCACTGAAAGTAGGCTCGCCAGTTGCCCTTGCGGACGTCGTGTCCGAGCACGCGATACGCCAGAAAGAGAAGAAGCTGCCGCTCCCACTTCAGCCCTGTCCCCCTGGACAGCGACGTTCCCGGCGTGAACGTGTAGAGCGTGAATCTAGACCGCCCAGCACCCTCCAGCGCGAGCTGGGTCACGCGGCTGAGCGTCTTCACCTCGCCGGCGTCCTCCCCGATGGAGCGAATCAATTTGGTTCGATTCTGCCTGGCAATTTCGGCGTTTGAACTCAGGTACACGACTATGAAGTCCCGGCCGCGCCGTCTCCGCTGCCACTCCTCCAGCACGCCGCGCGCCACGATGGTCTTGCCGAGCCCTACCTCGTCGGCCAGCAGGAAACGCCGCGGCCCCTTCCGGTCCAGCAGGCGGTCGCAGATCAGCGTGGCCGCGGCCTCCTGGAAGTCCGCCATCCGCAGTTCAGACACGGGCGTCGTCCTCCGCTAGCGCGGTTGCGAAGTTGGCCCAGAACCCTCGGAAGGCATCCAGGCTCTTCACATCCCGACACGCTCGCAACACCTCGTCCACCTGGGGCACGCGGGTAGGATCGGCGGTGCATACTTCCAGCACGCGTTCGATCGTGACGTGCTCCAGCAGGGGCCGGCTTGCTGCACCACCGCCACCCGCACTGGAGCTCACCACTGTGCCGACCGAGCGGCCCATCAGCACGTTCAGCAGGACCGCCCGAGCGTCAACGTTTTCCAGAAGTCGGGCATTCATCGCGTCGTCCCTGGCCTCCCAGTCCTGGTCGTCAAGGTCGAGCGCTACCTGCACGCAGAAGCGCCGCTCAAGGGTTTCGAAGGTCTGGTGCCGGACCCGCACGACCACGAAGGCCGACAGTTCGTCCAACGCTACGTTCGGGAACCGGAGGCCTCGTGGTAGCCCTGCATAGGGTTGCCACAGTCCTGTCGTCTGCTGGAGGAGCGGCACTACATCGACCGTGAACTGCGGACCAATTGAGAGTGGCGGGTTACCCGATGCCCAGCGAATCGCCAGCAGCTTCCCTTTCCGATCGAAGGACCCCGCCAGAGAACACCCGGCGAGAAACCGACAGACCGCCTCAAGGTCGCGTTCGGCCTGCTCTTCGTCGCTCAGCGCCACCGGCTGTCGCGAGTAACGCTCGATCCAGCCGTGAAGCACGTGCCGCTCCGGCGACACGAACGCGCGATAGACCTCGTCCACGCGCAAGCCAGGCCGCAATGCCACCATGGCCTCGCAGTTCCGGACACTGCCCAGCCCCCACGCCGACCCAGTGGCATTTGCCGAACCGATCAGCGTCTCGCGCTGGCTGCCGTCCTGCCAGACCAGCAGCTTGGCGTGCAGGTCCATGGACCTGACTTCGTCGTCCCCATGCCCAGAGACGATGAACACGCTGGCCAACTTCAGCCGCTCGTGCGCGGCGTCGGGAAGCGCGTCCAGTTCGGTCTGTGTGCTGATAACGACAAGGTCGTCCACGGTGGCGCACAGCCGCTCGAGGAACCCGCCCCGCACGAATGGCGAGATCAGAATCGCGCGCGAGGCCTTCTTCGGGAGGGCGGACTGCAGCGCCTTCCGGCTGGGCCACTGCCACTCGAATCGCAGGTCCGTTGCGCCTTCCCGGCCCCCGTCGAAGCGGACGCGGGGCAACTCGTCGAGCAGGACGGCAATCGCGTCCGGCAGGGTTCGAGTGCCCCCAGTGACCACCCCACAGAACTGGGCGACGGCCGATCCAAATGCGTTCGGCTTTCCCTGCAGCCTGCCTTCCAGGGCCACTCCCAGCTCCCAGTTCGCGGCGGCAGTGGCATTCCGGCTGGCACAGAGCAGCCTGAACACCGGCTGTTCATGGCGCTGCTCGGGCCGGCCCAGGGGCACGAACTTCATCACCCACACCTTTGGATGAAATGCAGCGCCTGCCAACGAGACCGGTTTCAGTATGCGGTCGTAGCGGCCGAACACCCGGTGCGCCGTCGCCGGTGCGTGCAGGCTTCCGGCATTCACGTAGACGCGCAGCCGATCCCGCAATCCAGCCAGGGTCGTCAACACGGCGGCCGGATTCTGCTCGGGGTTCTCCACCTCGGCTCCCACGAACGCCAGGAGCAAACCGGTGAACGCATCAAACTCGAGGCTGTACGTCGTCCCGATGCACGCCTCAAGCCGATAACCGGCCGGAGGGCGGACCAGGTCCGAGAAGGCGGACCGCTGCGAGTGGACGTCGAGCGCGTTCATTTCGTCCCGAGTCCGTCCAATACTTCCGCGACGAATCGAGACCCGATGGGGTGCCTGAAGTCGAGCTGGTAGGCGATGTCCTTCACTTTTGAGACATCCCACTGCTTCAGGTGCTTCTCGTGTTTGAGGCGGGCCTTGAGGGGCTTCACCGCCAGCTCCCGGTCACGGACATGCCGTCGTGCCGCCACATCCTCCAGCAGCGCCTCCGCTGACGAGGCGGCCCGCACCCGCGCCAGCCAGTCGGCCATGAACTGCAGATCCGGATAGCGCTCGTGCCTTAGCCCGCTGACCACATCGGGCAAGGTGGCCATCTGCTCAGGTCTCCACGAAAGCAGCAGGGGGCGAGCTTCACGCCACCACGCCTCGAACACAGGCCGGACGATGTCTCCGGGTGAGCTGAAACCGGCGCGGGCCCGCGCGTCGATCACCAGTTGGTAGTACTGCAGCGTGGTGCCCCTGGCAAACAGGCTGAAGCGCTGGGCATGATCGACGTATGCCCGAAGCCCGTCCGGCACACGTCCGCATTCCCATGGATACGGAGTGTCGCGGAGCTTCTGGTCCAGCAAGAAGGCCGTGAGTGAGCCGCCGAATCGCTGGCGGTATCGACGCGCCAGGTCAGCCGCCTCAGCGCGGGTCAGAGGGAAGGCAGTGCCCGACAGCACGCGCCCTTCGTCGTCGAGAAACTCCGCGTGGGGCAACTCCGGGTCCCAGGTCTCGATGTGCCCGGCGGCATGGGCCACCTTATCGTCGTCCGCGTACCCCCGACGACTCCGGCGAAGCTCATCGAACGACGCCTGATACACCGCTTCCGATGTTCCGCCGAGAAAGAATCCCAGGCCGCGCAAGCCGCTCCAGTAGACGGACGAGGGAAGTTGCTTGATGTCCATGGTGGCTTCACGGCCAATCACGCCTTCGCGCTCGTGGAGGGCCAGCACTTCGCGCAGCGCGTCCTGCCGCTTCCGTGCTTCGGCCTTCACGACGCTGGCCCGCACGCCCTCCCGCTCGAGCTGCCGGTAGATGCCCGCAGCAAAGTAGAGGTACCGCGAGGAACGCATCAGGGTGCTGGTTGCCGGGTGGAACACGTCTGAGAAGCGTGCCAGGAGCGTGAGGAACCCCAGCTCATCGAGAACGCCGTCGTCCTGAAAGGCCTTGATGAAGTCCCTCGCCCGCGTGAGATCGTCGGCCCGGAAGTCGAGCCAGGTGACTACCGACCGGCTCATGCGCCCGGTTCGCCTTCGCCCAACAGCGAATCGAGCGAGCGTTGCGGGGTGGCGCCCTCGACGCTGGGCAGTTCCGGAACCGGGAACAGCGGACTCCCGGGCGACCACAGCTCTACCGACGACGCATGCTGGTCGTAGTAGTCCGGGTCTGTGGTCACGCGCAGGGGCTGGCGCATGCCCGGTGCGCTGTACTTATACTCACGCGGCCCGCCCATGGGCTCCGCTGTCACACCCGGCGGAAGTAAGTCCGGGCGGCGCAGCACACGGTCCAGTGCATCCAGGTCGTAGTACGCCGCAGGGCGCTGGGGCTCGTCGAGTTCACCTTCGGTGATGGCGTCCAGGTCGAAGCCTCCCTGGTCTATCTGCGTGACATCAGCGCTGAGATTGGAGAGCAGCGCCTCACGCGCCCGGTCCCGCTGTTCGCGCGGCGCCAGCAGCATGGTCTCCGCTAGCTGCTTGGGCAACTTGGCCAGAATGGGCTGCAGCCGCCCGACGAACGTCGTGAACAGACCGATCCGTTCGCGGAGCGCCCGATAGACATCCGTCTCCACTGTGTCCTCGTACTGGAGGTTGAGGATCCTGATACGCGGGAACTTCTGGCCGAGGCGGTCGATGCGGCCGATCCGCTGCTCCACGCGCATCGGGTTCCAGGGCATGTCGTAGTTGACCAGGGCGCCACAGAACTGGAAGTTGAGGCCTTCCGCCGCTGCGTCCGTGCACAGCAGGATGTCCGCCTCGCCGGCCCGGAACACGCGCTTGACCTCGTCACGCGAGATGGTGAGCCACCGGCCAGACCGCTCCCGCCGCTCGCCGCCACGGCCGGAAAAGCACATGACCCGGAAGCTGGCGGCGGCGAGGTGCTCCCGCAGAAAGTCGAGCGTATCCGTGAACTGCGTGAACACGAGCACCTGGCGGTACCCGTCGGCCTGGAGACGCTGGAGCACGGTCGCAAGATGCGAGGCTTTTGTGTCCACGGGCAGGCGCCGCACCATCTCCAGCAGCTCGTGAATCCCAGCCTTGGCCTCACCTTCAGCTGCCTGCATCGCCAGTTCCGCTGCCTCGTCGACGTCAATCGACTCGTCGGCCTCATCATCGTCCGGCACGTCGTCGTCGGCCACACCGAGTCGACCGGGATACTCAAGGCCCTCGAGACGGGACGAGAGCGTCTCCCGCAGCGCCGCGAAGCTGCTGGCGACGCGTTTGCGGTAGACCGTCATCACGAACCCCACGGCGGTACGTCTTTCTTGGGACGCCGCCGCGTACGTCCTGGAGATGTAGTCCTCGACGCCTTCGTAGACGGCCCGTTCTGCCGGCGTCATCGGCACCAGCACGTCGTCCACATCCCGGTCGGCAATCCGGCTGGTGATCTTTCCGGCCCGGTAGTAGCGCCGCAGCAGCTCACGGGTGTGCCGCGACACCAGCCGGGCAACCGGCGTGGCCGCCTGCATGACCCGCACGGCCGCCTGACGACGGCTCGTTTCGAGCTGCTTGCGGCCCGTCTGCGCCACGTCCCTCAGCGCCTGGAGCACCTTGCGGACCGCCAGCGCACCCAGGCCCGGCACCAGCCGACGGGCATCGTCGTCAGCGAGCAACCCGAAGTGGCGCTCGGCAGCCCTGAACTTCTCGGCCAGGAACTCGAACTCCACATGGGAGGGGTGGGGGTGCGCAGCGGTGGTGAAAAACGAGATAAACGACTTTTCGTCCCAGCCGGGAGGCAGGCCCAGCAGATCGAGCAGGTCCCACACTTCCACGGGCGAGACCTGCATGGGCGTGGCCGTGAGCAGCACCAGGCCCTGCGTGCGCGTGCGAACGCGCTGCATCAGGGACAGCAGCTGGTTCGGCTTGCGGTCCTTGGTGAGACCCGCGCCCTTGCGCCGCGCATGGTGCGCTTCGTCCAGCACCACCAGGTCCCAGGGCTCCGCGGCGTCCGTCAGCTCGGCGACGCGATCGGTGCGTCGCATCAACTGGCTGGACGTGATGACAAACGGCTCCCGGTGCCACTCCGCTCGCGACACGTTCCGGCTGGTGTGCCCCTCCAGCGCCCGGCACTCGTACCAACTCAGGGCATTGCCGTCGTAGATCGGCCAATTCAAGTTGAACTTCTCGCGCAGCTCGATCTGCCACTGCGTCAGCACGGCCTTGGGTGCCAGCACCAGCACGCGCTTGGCCTGACCGGCCAGCACGGCCTGCCGCAGCAGCAGGCCCGCCTCGATGGTCTTCCCCAGGCCGACCTCGTCGGCAACCAGAAGCTTCGGTGGCCACGTGCGATACAGGCGCTCGAACGCCCGCACCTGGTGGGGCCACGGCGTCACGATGGACGTGGCCTCGCCAATCCACTCGCCGCCCTTGGGCCACCGTGGCGCCTGGGCAATCGTCTGCCAGACCTCATCGCGAAGTGCGGAGACTTCGGTGACGACCGGCGCCTCGATCGCCGCAGGCCTGGGCGGCACCGCGTCCGGCGACACCGGCGGCAGCTCGGTCAGCCGGGCAGGCAAGATTCCCTCGGACGGGAGGAACTGCAGCAGGCCGTCCCGGACGGCTGTTGGCACGTCGATCACGAGGCAGCGCTGAGCCTTGTCGTTCCACAGCTTCTGGAACGACTCCTCCTCGATGTCTACACGTCGGCGGTCGCTGCCGCCCTGCCAGTCCGGGAAGGCATGAAAGCTCTCCCAGTTGGCGGCCCAGCCCTGGGCTGTCTCGTTGACGCTGCCGTTGAAGGCCAGGCGGTTGCCCGCCTTGTCCTCCATGATGCCCGCCTTCTCGTGAAAGATGACGGTGGTCACCATTGGCTTGCGTGTGGCCGTGCAGGGTACCGCCACGCGGATTTCGAGGTGGCCATGCGCCACCATCCAGCTCAACAGTTCGAGCGCCTGGCGCTCCTTGTCGTCGGCTGGCTGAAGCGGCAGGGCGGCCAAGTGGTCCTGCACGGTGGCCCGAAGCTGCTGTCCGCGCTCTACCGCCTGTACTTCCGGCTCGCTCAGCGTGCAGCCCACGACCAGCCGCATCCGTCCGCCATTACGTACCAGCCCCTCTACTCCTCGGGACGCCAGTGTGAGGATGCCAGCCGAGAAGTAGCCCGTCGTGCGGTCGTACCGGGTGGCGCTCATCAGCGCCGGCACGAAGAAGTCGTGAACGAGACTCCGTCCGTCGCCGTCGTACTTCGGTTCCCAGGTGAAGTCCGGCAGCAGGCTCACGGCGTTACTCCGTCCAGATCCGGAGCTGCTCCGGCTCCGGCACCCGCTCCACGAACATCAGCCGGCGCAGATGCTCCAGGGCATCGAAGTCGCTGGCTGCGTCTGCCACCGCACCCGTTTCGCCCTTGACCCGGGTGAACGTCGTGGAGACCGGGAGCACTTCCAGGACGGCGGTCAGCGCCGTGATGAACGCGGGCGATGCCTCCAGCTTCATGCGCTCCACCAGGTCCCGCCCGGCCTGCAGGTTCTGCTGCCGGATCAGCCAGGCCACGTGATGCACGGCGTCAATGGCAGCGCTGCTGCCATCGGGTGCACCGAGCGCCCCTTTGGCCGCGCGCTTTGCGCTGTCCCACAGGACCAGGTTGGACGCCTTCTTCTCGGCCACCTTCCCGACCACCTGGCTGTCGAGGTCGACGCCCACCACGCGCGCGAGGCGCAGGCCTTCGTCGTAGGGGAAGACGGGCGCGCGGAAGGCATCCCACGCCAGCACAAACCACTCGGTGAGCGCATCCAGGTCGTCCTGCCGCTTGGCCCGCAGGAGCTTCTCCAGCCTCCACTGCTTCACCTCCCGGCGGGCGGCATCCAGCGCGTCCTCCGGCGTCACGGCGTAGGGATCGGCCGCCTCGCCAAACATCGACTCCTGTGCCTTGCGCTTTCGTGTTGGGATCACCTTTGGCGTGCCCCGCTTGAGCGGCCAGTGCTTTGCGAACTCCTCCAACGCCGGGCCGAAGCAGGAGAGGTATAGGTCCACGCCGCCGATGCCCGCCGCCTGGTGCGCCTCAACGCGTGCGCGCACGGCCTTCGCCACGCGAGGCTCTACGTCTTCCCAGTAGACCGGCTCGTCGTCAGCCCCGCGCTCGGGCCTGGGGCGGCAGACGAGGAAGATCGTGCTGTTAGCGGCCGACTTGTCCTTGATGTGGAGGCTGCCCTCGGCCTCGGTGTTGATGGGCCAGGACGCCGTGATGGTGAAGCCAGCCTCCATCAGGCCAGACGCCAGCGCATCCCAGGCTCCCGTGGCCTTGTGCGTAAACATCAGCGTCATGATGCCGTCCGCCTTCAGCACCCGCCGGCACTCGGCGAAGATGCCAGCCATCCGCTGCTGGTAGTCCCGCGCCGCCAATGCCTTGGCGCCCTTTTGCCCGTTGAACTTGGCGGGGTTCGCCACGGCCTCCGAACTCTTGTCCGTGAGCTGGCGGCGGAACAATTCCGGGTATACCAGACCTGCCGTCCGCTTCAGCCAGACGTAGAAGAAGTCCGACAGCTCCGCATACATGACGTTGTCGTAGTACGGCGGATCCATCACCACGCAGTCCACACTGCCGTCGTCAACATGCGCAAGGCTGTCACCGGACTGGCAGGTGATGGTGACTGGAGGAGGAACGACTACTGCTGGGGCGTCGAACAAAGAGGTCTTTCCCTGCTTCGCGTGCACAAGCGCAAGATCAGGCCGTGTCAGTTCGATCAGTTCTTCAATGCACCGCCCGGTCTTCCCAAGGGCCCACTCGTATCCAAGCCCCGTAACCAGAGGAGCCATCTCCCCGTAGGAGGTCACGAAGGCAAAATCATGGCGATCGAATATAGAGCGTACGCGGCCTGTCGTCGAGTCCCAGCGGCAGGAGCGATTGCCGTAGTTCAGGAGCGTATCCAATCCAACCGCAAGGTAGCCCAGCGCTGCCTTCTGGGTCGAACTGGCCGTCTGCGAACCCGCCAGCTGCTGAAAGAGTTCAACCGCAACGCCGTGACAGAGAAGCTGTCTGGGTGAGAACAAGTCGCGCCAGAGCGGCATTCCGTAGATGATCGGCCTGAGGTCATTGCCGTCTTCAGGGAACTTCTCAGTCGGCACGACACCGTTGGCCTCCCACTCGGGCAGACGCTCATCCAGTTGCTGGCGGACGTAGGCCGAGTTGTCGTCTTCCGGCCGAGGTGCCCGGTAGCCTCGCTCCCACTTGATGCGCTCTTTGCCCGTCTTGGTCTTCGTCACAATCTTTCGCTTGAAGACAACGGTGTAAAGCTGCTCGCCCATTCCACCGGCCTGCGCCTGGCGTTTCACCTCGTCGCCGTCAACGACGCGCTCACAGCCCGGGTAGGGGCACTTCGCGTCCCCGCCAGTCACGGTGCCGTCACTGTGGTTCTTCGCGTTCTTGACGATCTCGAACGTGCAGCGCTTCGTAGACGCATCCGGGTGAACGTGGACACCGGTCCCGTCCGGTGCCAGGCGCCAGTTCGGCGAGAGCGGAATCAGGCCGTCGCAATAGGGGCAAGTGACGGTCCTCGCCCACAGGTACGTAATGTCAACTCCATCTTTGACGGGCGAAGGAGGAAACAGCGCTGCGAGACGAGTCTCAACGGCAGCACGCCACTCCTTGGCCAAGCGCTTGAACTCATCAAGCAGGTCGTAGCCGAGCGTAGGAGGCCACTCCACAGTCGCCCTTAAGATGAGCGCCGCCACTGGGTTCAAGTCATTCGCGACGGTGCCGAGGCCGAGGCGTACGGACTCAAACGGGATACTGCCGCCACCGGCAGTTGGATCCAGCACCAGCGGGTGCGCGGCACCAGCTCTGGCCGACTCATGCTGCACCCAGTCCCGTTCCTCTGAACTCGGGGTGTAGCCGAAGGCCCGAGAGTAGTCGTAGGGATTCTCCACTCGCTGTCCAGACCTGACGGCCTGGTCAATGGCCTTTCGCGCCGCAACGGGATCCCCATGAATCCCCAGCACGTGCATGAACTTCGCGTGATCGGCATCCGCTGGCAGAAGTGACGCCAGGATCGCCGCTCGCGAGGCCACAAGCGGCCGGCGCGCCCACCACACGTGCAGGCGGTTCGGTGCCGGAAATGGCGTCATCGGTGTCCGCTCTCGGAGGCTCTCGATACCGATCTCCGCGATCGGCAGCCAGGTTTCAATCAGACGCTGTGTCATCACGTGGCGGGCGCCTCGGCACCCAAGTCCTTTCCAACAAAGCTCAGAATCTCGCGCGCCACGAACACCTGGCCCCGCGTCCGCCCGGTCACCTCCACCAGGATGCCGAGACCGGTGAGCTTGCGCAGGTTGTAGGACGCTGCGGCAGGTGTCACGTCGAGCAGACTGGCGGCCCGGCTGATGGTGATGCTGGGCACACGGAACAGATCATCGATGAGCGTGCCGCTCAGGGCCGACGAACGTGCCGAACGGATCTGGCCGTGGTAGCGCTCACGAAGGGCGAGCAGCCCATCGGTGAGCCGCTGTCCGTCCAAAGCGCATTCGGCCACGCCCTGGAGGAAGAAGGACACCCACTCGGGCCACGCCCCGCGCGTGCTCACCTTGAGCAGCAGGTCCATGTAGCGCTCTCGGTGCCGGTCGAAGTACGCGCTCATATAGAGCAGCGGGTCTGCCAGGCGTTGGTGCGCGCACAGCAGCAGGGGAATGAGCAGCCGGCCCACGCGTCCGTTGCCGTCGCGGAACGGGTGAATCGCTTCGAACTGATAGTGGGCCACCGCCAGCCGCACGAGCAGCGGCAGGGGATCGGGCTCCTGGTGGAGGCCCTGCTCCAAGGCCGCGAGCGCCCCCTGCATTTCGGCCACCGGTGGCGGCACGAAGCGCGCCTCGGCGATGGACGCCTGGCGCGAGCCGATGTAGTTCTGGACGGAGCGGAACTGGCCCGGCTGGTCCTCGCCGCCGCGGACGCCGTCCAACAGCACGGCGTGCACTTCGCGCAGCAGACGAAGCGACACGGGGATGGTACGCAGCAGTTCAAGGCCGCGCTCCATGGCCCGCACGTAGTTCAGCACTTCGCGGGTGTCCTCGGAGGCCCGCGCATCCTGCGCGGACGGCGTGACGCCGGCCTCCAGCAGCACCAGTTGTTCGGGCGTGGTGAAGGTGCCCTCGATGCGGCTCGAGAGGATGGCCTCGCGGCGCAGCAGGGGCTGGCCAATCAGATACGGGTTCACCAGCCGCCCGGCAGACCCGGCCAACCGGCCCAGGGCGTAGTCGGCCTCGGAAAGGAGACGGATCTCCCCCCGGCCCAGACCCAGCTCTTCAGGCATGGGATCGGGTACAAAAGCCAAGGCCGGGCCGGCAATCGGCACCAGGCGCCCAGGGCTATCTGCCGAGAAATCAGTAGCTTGCACGGTAATTTAGATGGCTTGCCGATCCGGAACGCTATTTTAGATTGGCCAAGGCTACCTAAAATAGCGAGGTTCTACCAGCAGGCATCGCAAGGCCATGAGCACCCGCCTTGGGTGGCGGCGATGGATGGCCATGCCCAGCCAGTAGGCGGCTTCCTCACGGGCCATCGCATCAATCCCCTCGGCCACCGCCCGCATGCTGCTCCTGTTCCGCATGGGCGCCAGCGCCCGGAAGGACAGCGCCAGCCGGAGCGCCAGATCCTCCTCCAGGTCGTGCCGGGCAGATTCCCCGGTCCGCAGAGGACCAACCTCCACGCCCGCCAGCCGCAACTGTTTCAACACGCGGTGATCCACCAGCGCGAGATTGCGGCCCGCCAGGCCGCCCACATACTGCGGCTCCTTCATGCCGGGCGTCGCAGTGGAGGGGAGTTGCCACACCTCAAGCTGCAGGTCACCGGGTCCGCGCTTGCGGGCCCGTAGTTCGTACTGAGGCCGCATGCCCGTGCGGAGTGCAGGCCGCCGCGCCATCAGGCCCCCACCTTGGCGGACTCGGCTTCGGCCGCCACGTAGGCCGCGCCGCTGGCGAATCGCGCCAGCCGCTCGGTCATCTTCTCTGGCGCGTCCGTACTCAGGTCGAGCCCGTTGGTGAACACGAACTCATAGCGCACGGTGAGGTCCGTTTCGGCCGCGCCGCGGAACTGGTTTTCGAGGAACTCCTTCAGGGGCTCCGCGTCCTCCAGTGCACCCTTGAACTCCAGCTCCAGGATCGAGGTCGACTTCGTTTCGTACTGCGCCGTCAGTTCAACCCGCCGCTCGGCGTTGGCCACCTGCCGGGCCGCCGAGAGCAGCTTGAAGGCATCGGCCGTGTCGAAGACGCGGAGCCACACAGCGCGGAGCTTCGCCACCTTCTTGTTCCGCGCGTCCTCCCAAATGGTGGTGAGCGCCTGCTTCAGCGGCGCCTCGGCCGAGAACTGCTGCACGCCTGGTGCAGGGGTGGAAGGGGCCACGGCGGAATCCGGACTCCCTGGCGGTCGCAGGACGTCAGGAAGCGGCGGCGGGAACACCGGGGCTTGCGACACGGCCGGCCGCGGCCAGATGCCCTGCTGTCTGGCAAAGGCTGTTGTGTAGACAACCGCGTTGTCGTCGATCTTGATGTCAGCCCAAGGGTCCCCCTTACCAAGCAGCAAGTCGCCGGACTTGTACACGAAGACGTCTTCGTCGATCCCCTTGCGAACCAGGGCGATGAAGTTGCCATCGCCGATGAGCATCGGCAGCCGTGGATCCCTGCGGAACTCGTTGCGGAGCATCGCCGTGGTGATCTGCCCCTTCCGCAGCGGCGTCTGGTCGCGCACATAGGTCGGGGCCAGCGGGTGGTCGGTATCGCGCAGCAGCTTGCCGTTGTCCGCCAGCGCCCGTTCCACCTGCTGCTGGCCACGCCCTGGCTGGTCCGCCGTCGAGGGAATGTCGAACGCCGTGTGCCCCAGCTCCACCAGCGCACCGTCGATCTTGGTGTTGCGCGACGGGAAGAACAGGTGCCGGAAGCAGCGCTGGATGGCCACGGCCACCTGCTGCTCGGACCGCTGGAACAGCTCGCGGACCTTGTCCTGCTGGTGCGGGGCCAGTTCCGCCAGGCGGTCCGGGGTGCGCATGGCCTGCAGGGCCAGCCGCCGGATCATCGACTGCTTCATCTCGTCGCGGAGCTGGTCGTCCGCCACAAGGAACATCAGATGGTTCTGGAGCTGGCGGAAGTTGCCCTGCGTGCCCGTGGTCCGGAAGATCTTCTCCACCAGCGCCGGGATCTGCAGACGGTCTCCGCGAACGGTTTCGGCGTCGTAGCCAATCAGCACAAGACGCGGGCGCCCGTCGCCCAGGTCATCACCCACATCCTCCGGCCCGCCTGCAAACGGCACCAGCTCGAAGGTCTGCCCCTGGAACACGCGCCGGATCCGGTCCTGGAGTTCGCTCCGGGCCTCGGCGCTGTCTACCTGGGTTTCCTGGCGCTGAATCATGAGCGTCAGGTTGGCCTCCGCGAGAAAACGCAGTGGAGCCGCGGGCCGGTCGTCCAGATAGGCGCTGTTGGCGACGAACCGCTGCCGCGCGTCGTTCACGAAGCTGGCGTCCACGCCGGGTGCCAACACCGCGAAGCGCAGTTCCTCCTGCGACGCACCCTTGAGCGAATCGTTGAACGCGAAGGAGTTCCAGAGAACGGTGCGGGCGACGTGCGACGTGAGCGGTGCCATGCCGACGAAGTGCCGCGCATCCAGCTGCTCGGCCAGCGACTTCCCCTCGCCGGAGGCCACATCGTTGCGAATGGCCGGCTCGAAGGCAGCCAGCTCCAGCTTGGTGACGATCTCGTTCTTCGTGGGGCCAAAGCCCGGGTCAAGATGATGCACGTGCAGCGCGAAGGTTCCCTCCGGCTTCTCCTGCCAGAGATGGCCCACTGTCTGCGTGACCAGCCGCAGCATCCCGCGGACGCGCTGAAAGTTCGCGAGTGTGGAGAGCTTGTCCGTGAGCACGTCCATGAGCGCCGGGTGGAACGGGTAGCCCGCGAGCAGGTCCGCCGCACGATCCTCGTGCAGCTTCTGCGTAGGCAGCTCGGCCGCGTGCTTCGCCCACAGCGCGCGGTAGGCTTCGGCGACTTCCGCTGCGCCCGCTCCGTCGATCGCGCTGAACAGACGCCGGCGCAGCACCTGTACCGTCTCGCGCTCGGAGGTTGGGTCCAGCAGTGTCGCCTTGCGGGCCGCCACGCTGTCGGCTTCCGCGATCCGCTCGGCCAGATACTGGTTCTCTGCGCTGTACGCGTCCGTCGCCTGCCCCGCCTTCCCCAGTGCAAGGGTGAACACGAGCGCCGCGCCGGGTGAGCTTTCCACGGCCTTGAAGAGGACGGTAAGGAAGGGCGTCAACTGCGAGGCATCGTCACGCCCGTAGACCTTGCGCAGGTAGATGGACAGCTCGTCGAGCAGGATGATTGTCGGCTGCCCGCCGAACAGGTCGCGGAGCGTTTCGGCACCGGGGGCCCGCCGTTCCTCGTCACTCTTGCGAACCGCTTCGTAGCCCTTCTTCCTGCCCAGCGCGTACGCCAGTTCGCCCCACGGCGTGAACGCGCGCACGCCCTCCCCCATCACGCGGCCGTTCACCGGGTCGGCATTCTCTCCGTCGAAGGCAGCCACTTTCACAGTGCTGGCCGGCAACATCGCCGGGTCCACGAACTCGGCTATGTTCGGCACCTGCCGGCCCGCCGCGGCCACATGCGCCAGCGCGATCAGCGCGTGGGTCTTGCCGCCGCCATATTGGGTGTCCAGTCGGAAGATGGCGCTGGCCTCGCCACCCGTACCGGACAGGCGACGGCACACGTTGTCGAGCAGGCGCTTGAGGCCCTCGGTCGGATGGGTGTTGGCGAAGAACGTGGCCGGGTCCAGATACTCGACCGGCCCCTGCCCGCGCAGCACCTGCGCCAGGTCCGCGGCGAACTCGGATTCCTTGATGGCGCCCTTGAGGACGTCCTCGCGTGGGGTGCAGAGTTCGAAGAGGGTGCGCATGGGTTCGCCGATTCTACTCGGGCCGCGGTGCCGCGTCCTCGGCCAGGCGGCATACGTTGTTCACCAGCCGCATCTGGTCGAGCGAGCGGCAGGACGCTTCCAGGAGGCGTGGGCAGCACACCAGCACGGCAAGGGCGCGGGCCCTGGAGATCGCTACGTTCAGGCGGTTTCGACTGAAGAGGAACTCCAGCCCCCTGGGGACATCTTCCCCGCTGGACGACGCCATCGAGAAGAACACCACTGGGGCCTCGCGCCCCTGGAACTTATCGACGGTGCCGACTTCAACGCCGCCTGGCACGCGTTCCTGCAGCACGCGCACCTGCATGTTGTAGGGCGCCACGATGAGGATGTCCTCAGGGCGTAGGGGCCGGGTAACACCCTCGGCATTCGTGAACGTCCCCCCGTCAAGCAGGGTTCTGACTTCACGGGCGATGGTATCCGCCTCTTCCCGCGATGCCTGGGCGTTACCCTGGTGCTCCACGGGCAGCCAGCGAAGACCGGCGCCCCGGAGACCAGAAGAGTTCACGATCTGGCGCTCGCGACTGGCCGCGCTCTGGAGCCTGCCGTCATAGGCCAGCGCCGAGATGAATCGGCAGACCTCCGGATGCATGCGGAACGTCCGCTCTTGGAAGATGCCGCGGTCCTCGGGAACGGTGGCCGCGTCTCTCAGCAGATGCTCGAGCGCCGAACGCCCGGCCCCTTCCGGGTGCAGCCCCTGCCGGATCTGCGGCAACTGCTGCGGGTCGCCTAGCAGCACGACGTTGCGGGCGGCCAGGCTCATCGCCAGCGTGTCGGCCAGCGACAACTGGCCAGCCTCGTCGATGAAGAGGTAGTCAATGCGCCCTTCCATACCTGGACGCGAGAAGAGCCACGACGTCCCCGCGACCAGGTTCAGGCCGTCCCGCTCACAGTCATCGTTCTCGTTGGTGTTCCCGATGAACCGACCGTCGAACTCTCCGTCGCCGCCGCCGCACTTCTTCAGGCCCGTGAAACCGAGCCCTTCCGACACCGCGACGGCTTCCACCTCGCGCAACAGGTTATTAATGGCCTTGTGACTGAGCGCCGCCACGCCAACCCTGTTCCCGGCCGCCATGAGCGACACAATCAGCCGGGCACCCGTCCACGTCTTCCCCGAGCCTGGAGGGCCCTGCATGAACAGGTAGCTGTCATCCAGCGTGGCCACCAGCGCCTTCTGCTCGGCGAGGTCAACCGTCTGAATCCGGCTGCCCTGAGCACGGCCCGCACAGCGTGGATACTCCCGCGCCAGCAGGGCCCGGGCTGCGCGGTAGCGTGGGCCGGCCGAGAGCACCTCGTCGGCAAGACGCCCAATCGCCTGGCGCTGCACACTGGTCGGAAGCGGCTGCCCAGGCACCAGCGCGGTCGGCAGCGGATCGGCTGAGGCCGATGGACCGCGACGCAGGTGGAGACGCCTTGCATCGCTATCGATGCGAACAACACTGCCCACCTTTGCGCCGCTGAACGGATCTTCAAGCTTGCGGTCGGGATGGGCGCCCATCTTGAAGTCCTGCTCAGGGAAGTCGAGCGGCACGATCATCGACCGCTTGTCCCGAACGGGCTGCTCATCAGGCGCCGGTGCCAGACCCGCGATAGCCTCCGTATCGTCAATCAGCTCGTCGAGCGTCTTCTGCTGGCGCTCGAAGTAAGCCCACCACTCCGGCTTCGCTTCTCGCCGGTGATACTCCAGCAGGTCAGCCAGCAGGATCGATGCCTCCGTGCCCATCGCACGCAGGCGCTGCGCGCGGTCGTCGGTCTGCGCATCGGCCTCCGCGCGGCCCTCGGACACGCCTCCGGGTTTCACGGGCTTCCACGGCACCACGATGCCATCTCGTCTCTCCGCCTCTGCCTTCCGTTCCAACAGCCAGTCACGCAACTTCACGGTGGACACGCAGTCCTCGCGGTTGTAATCCACGATGGCATCGAGCACGGCCTGGTCCTGCGTCTGCCGCCAGCGCTCGAACTCGACAATGGAGTCGCCGCCGGTCGCCACCGCGCCCTGGCCTGCGTCCGGCATGAAGAACGCACGCACGCTTTTAATCGAGTAGCTGTCGTGGGAGATCCGCAGGGATTGCCGGACGACCTGATAGAGGTCAACGAAGACCTCGCGGCGAAGCAGGTCGTCAAGCTCATCTTCACGGGTGCCGTACTCACCCATCAGTCGCTTCAGTGCCGTCACCTCGTAGGCCGCGTAGTGATACACGTGCAGGTCCGGCCATTGGCGGAGGCGCGCCTGGACCAGGTCGATAAAGCGCTCGAAGACAGCCTTTTCCTCGCCCCGATTGAGTGCCAGCAACGGCTCAAAGCCCAGGTTGTCACCATCGAGTGTCATTACACCGAAGAGGTACTCGAGGCCGTGTTTTGGTTCGTAGTACGGGTCCCCCTCGATGTCGAAGAAGATGTCACCCGGAGACGGGGCCGGAAGCAGCCGGAACCCACTCTGCTCGTTGAGCGGGAGCACCTCAAAGCGGTGCTGTCCGGTCTGCCTGTGCGCCGCCTGCAGTGACGCCTGGTGACGAAGCCGCTGAAGCGTGGCTTCCCCAATGCCAACCCGTTGGCGCGGGTCCAGTGCGGAGAGCGCCGCCACGGTCGAAACGCCTGCCGCTTCCAGACGCGTCACCTGGTCTCGCCGAATATTGGCGACCTGGCTGAGGTGGTCGTCCTCGAACCAGCGCCGTTCGCAGTCGCTTCGGTAATCACACAAGGCGCAGTAGGCGACCGGATACGGATAGGTCTGACGGGCGCTCGTCACATCTGTGAGAAAGGAACGCCGGATCGTTCGGTAGTAGGCGTCGAAGTCTCGATAGCGCAGCCGCTCGACCTCGCCCGTGCCGAGAACCACGACGATCTCCGCCGGCGGCACCTGCTGCATACGCGCGAGCTGCTCCGTGTAGAAGCAGAGCTGCAGCACAAAGTGGGGTTTGGCGTGTCGCGCGAGCTTGGTGTCCCAGGCCTCATAGCTCCAGTCCCCGAGAACGGAGGTAACGGGCACGCGAACAAGGAAGTCGCTGATGCCGTGCCAGTCACCATCCGCAAAGACGCCCTGGTAGATAACGTCTGCGCCGGCCCGCATCGCAGCTTCAGTGGCCGCTGCGTCGGCCTCCCAGTTCCTGGCGCCGCTGATCGGTGACGGAATCTCCACGACACGTCGGCCTTCGGCCGCAAATCGCTCCAACCACGCCCGCTCATGCGCGGCTCCCTTGTCAGCGAGCAACGTGGCTTGTGCATCCCGGTCTAGACGTAGCGCGGCGGGGTCCCGAGCCAGTTCGAGAGTGATGAGGTGCTCGCACTCCAGGAAGTGATTGAGGTCACTGGGCGAGAAGACGATGCGGTCACCAAGGCGCTGCATGCAGGTCTCCGGTCCGTTGACTACTGGTGGTCCACGACTGAACAGAAGGCCTCACGTCCGATCACCGGCCCCGCTGGAACGCCGGCAAACAGACGCACAGGTTAGACACGATCGATATTCGCGATGGGGATGATGACGCCGATGAGCTCGAAGCGAACAGCCACTGACCCCTCCTCGTGCAGATCCGACGGTTGCCGCAAGACACACAGCATGCGCTGCGCGATCTTGACAGTCGCATCACTACAGTCCCCGGAGACACTCGCACAGATTGCTCTTGCCACCCCACTGTGTGACAGCGGGATGACAGGTTAGGTCCTACGCCCGACATTCGCCTCATCGCCGCGCAGCAATACCCCTTGCGTCCATGACGAGCGAACATCCAGCGTATGACCTAACCTGTCATCTGCTCCACCGACACTGCGGCTATGCCCCGCAGTCAGGAAGTCACCCGCCAGTGGCAGATCCTTCGCGGTGTGCAGTGGGCATGGACCTTGAGGGGGAGTGACCTCGGCTCTGGTCTGCAGATGGAGGCGGCACACTACGAAAGTTGATCCCCTTCTGCCGATGGGGTTCCCTTCGGATCACCGAAGGGAATAGACTCGCCGTCCAGGCGGAGTGGTTACGGTAGAACGGGCAGACACTGGTTCACTTATGGCGAACGCGATTCCTGACTCTATCAACCCAGCGGACTTCGAGGCGAAGCTCGCCACTTGCAGCGAGCCATTGCGTGCCTTGGTTTCCTACCTCAGGACCTCGGCCCAGCACGCTGGCACTGCGGCTACCGAACGGCGGTTTCGACACGCGGCGCCGAACTCAGGTTGGGGCATCACCTTCTACGCGAACGCATCGCCGTTCTGCGAGATTCACCCGAAACCCCAAGAGGGTCATGCCTGGGTTCGACTGCCAGGCGCTGATCCCGACGCCGTCGAGGCGGCCGGATTCGAGAGATCCAAGCAAGAGGGATGGTTCAAGATTCGAGAAATGGGAGACGCTGTGCGACTTGTTCCATGGGTACTTCAGTCTCACGACGTGAGGGCAAGAACCGAGGCGTGAGGCCTGACGCGTGCTGCACCAGACCGCCTGCGGCGCTCTCGGAAACGGCCTCCGGTGAGCACTGCCGGTGGCCGGGCAATCGAGGTATTGTGGCCCGCCTGCTTGGATAGGCCGGCTGAGATCGGGCAATCACAATGCGGATAGCCAGTTGGAATATGAATCGCTTGGAGCGCTCACGGACAAGCCATGAGGCTGCTTGGGAGTACCTCTCCGGAACGCTCGGTGCTGACATTGCGTTGGTGCAGGAAGCCGACCCGCCCGAACATTTCAAAAACCGTGTCTATCGACCCATCGATGAGCATCGGTACAACTGGGGCTCCGCCGTCGTGGCGATTGGGGCGGGTCTTCGACTACGCGAACGCACACGCGTAGCACTGGCTGACTGTTACCTGGATGCGATCGCAGAAGGGGAGCTACCAGATAGCTGTCCCGGTGCATGTGCAGTGGCTGACGTGGAGACTGCGGAGGGAGAAGTGCTCTGCACCGCTGTCAGCCTGTATGGCCAATGGGAGATGCGGCCCGGCGGGAAGACCATGGATGCGTGTCCCCGAGTGCATCGTATGTTGTCCGACCTCACGGCCGTGTTGGCATCGTCTCGCAATCGCCCTGTGATCATTGCAGGCGATCTGAATGTGACGACACAGTATCCCCGCGAAACGCCATCCCAGTCGGAGAAGGATGCTGCAGAGTCGGCGGCGGTCATCTTCTCCCGGCTGAACGCCTGGGGCCTGACAAGCTGCTTGGAGATGCCTCAGGCGTTCAGGACGGCGCTGGCAGACTGCCATTGCCGGGACGCCGGTGCGTGCAGGCATGTCCAGACCTTCAGGAGTAAGAATCGTAGGGAAAGCCTACCTGCACAACTGGACTACATGTTTGCTTCGGCGGCGTGTCAGGTCGGGAAGTGTTGGGTTGACAACACGGATACCGCTTGGTCGTATAGCGACCACTGCCCGATCCTGCTTGAGGTGCTTGACGCACGCTAGAGCCGCCACGGCTCCGGTGTGCATGATCCGATTCGATGGACCCAGGAACGACCGCGGCTCTCAACAGGTGGCCGCGCGCTCGGTAGCCCAGACAAGCGCAGGTAAGACCATGCAGGCATCGCACACCCGCCGCCGGTGGCCGCCTGCCTAGATGGCCGCCAGCAGCCCGGGCCGGTTGTTCTTCACGCTGTTGACGGCGCGCGAGACCTCGTGCGCCGCCAGCCACGCTGGCGGACAGGGCCGCACGAGCGGCAACACCCGTTCGGGCTCCTGCACTTCGGGGTCGAGCCACAGCTCGAGATCGCGGTCGTCGAGCACGACCGGCATCCGGTCGTGGATGGGTTCCATGAACGTGTTCGCGCGCGTGGTCACGATGCTGAACGAGGGCACCGGGTCGGCCGCGCCGTCCCCCTGCCAGGTGGACCAGACGCCGGCAACGGACATGGGCGCGCCGTCGGCCCGGTAGATGGCCATGGGATGCTTCACCCCCTGCGCGTCTTTCCGCCACTCGTAGAAGCCCGACAGGGGCACCACGCACCGTCGCTCCCGAAACGCCTTGGCGTAGGAACGCTTCTCGGCGATCTCTTCCCCGCGCGCGTTGATGAGGGAGTACTTCCCAGCATCCGCCAGGCTCTTGGCCCAGAACGGAATGAGCCCCCACCGGCTCAGTTCCACATCGCGCACGCCATCCCGCATGAGCACCACCGGTGACACCTGCGTCGGGGCGAGGTTGTAGTTGGGGACGACGGCGAACGTCAGCGGACGCCGATTCAGATAGGCGAAGGCCAGTTCTTCGGCGGTGTAGGTCTCGTAGGCGCGGCCGCACATGGCGGGTAGTCTACAGGCAGCGCCATCGGGCCCCACAGAGAGACCAAGGGCCGACGGACCGTCGGGCACGGGCGCATAGCTGCGAACCTCCGCAGCCATACACACCAGGGCCGGAGCGACCTGAGGGGTATAAGATGCGCCCCGTATGGCACTTGCGTCGTCCCCTGCGGTTTCAGCCCTCGCTGATTGGCTGCGGAGCGCTATGGGCCGCAGGTCCACAAGTAGTTAGCCGGACAGAGAAGTCATCCAAACAAGGTCGCAGGAACTGCAACACCACCACCCGGGCGTCTTTTGAGAGCCGGTGGTAATCTCAGGCCGAGGTTCTATGGCCCCGTCTGCGCTTCCGTTGCCACCGCCGGGATTTGATCGCCTGCCTGTGGACGAGCAGGTCGACTACGTGCAGTCGCTCTGGGACTCCATTGCGGCGACCGTAGACCAAGTGCCCCTGCACGAGTGGCAGCAGGCCCTCCTACGTGAGCGGCTTGCGGCCCATCAGCGAGCCCCCGGCGAGGCCCGCCCCTGGCGGGAAGTCATCGAGCGGGTGCAGGCCGGACTTCGCAACGACCGTTAGATGGCCGCACTGGTCGTTCGGCCGGAAGCCGAACTCGACGCTCAGGAGGCTGGCGCTTGGTATGAAGGCGAACAACCCGATCTTGGGCTTCGATTCCTGCGCGAGGTAAGCGCGGCGTTCCAACGTATCGAAAGCGGGCCGCTGCAGTTTCCCTTGGTCTTCGCGGACGTCCGGCGCGCCATTCTCCACCGGTTTCCCTTCGGCGTGTTCTTCGTCCTCGAGGGCGACGCGGCCACGGTCCTTGCCATCATCCACCTCCACCGCCATCCCGGTGCGTGGCAATCGCGGCGGTAGCCGACTGCTCGCCCAACAAGGCGCTGGAGCCGACGCTGTCCGGCGGTGTATTGTGGCGCCGCACAGTGCGGCTCAGCGCTGGCGTTGGACCGACTCGACACAATGGCATGGCCACAGTAGCCAACACCACGTCCATCGGCTTTCAGAACAGGAACGGCCAAGGGGAGGTTGGCCGCTCCATCAACTCGTGCCAATAACGGATACATTCGAGACAGGAGGAACGATCCGATGCCGCACGTTGTGGTTGAACAGGCCGGTCCGCTCGCGGCGGTGTGTGCCGCGCTCGAGCCGTTCGTCGTGGCGGACGGCAATCTGATTCTCCGGATCAGCGATGTCTTCCTCAATCGGCGCGGCACGATCGTGCTGCTCGAGGCCGTTGTGGTTGACAAACCGCAGTCCCAGAGCTTCTTCATCCAGCTCTCGCAGAAAGATCAGGCGGTGACCGTGCGCCTGCTGCCGGCCACCGACCCCGAGGAGAAATCGCCGGCCGTCAAGCGCCTGATGGCCCTGGTCGCGCGGCGCATCCGCCAGATTGTGCCCGGCAGCCACTACGGGAAGACCAACCTCCAGGACTTTCTCGCTGAGCCCGAAGCGTAGGGGCCCGGGCACCGACGGCCCTCACTCGACCGGAATCTTGGTGCCGTGCCGGGGCGGTTCGCTCCTGGCGGCAATCTGCTCGTCCAGCAGCGCGCGGAGCCCTTTCAAGACTTCCAGCTGCGCGGTCCGGAAATGCTGGCTGACATCCTCCGACGGCCCGAGCCGACGCAAAAATGCGGTCAACAGCGGCCCCGTGCCGCGGCAACCGCAGTCGCACGGCGTCTGTTTATCAGTGTCACTCATCACGCCTCCCCCAGCTCGACGACCAGCGTCGTCCCCTCGAATGTCGCACGGCGCGGCTGCAGCGCGGCAATGCTGCTCGGCAGCCCGACGTGCCGCCGCAGCATGCCGATCTCGATCACCAGCTCGTCGCCCTTCTTGAACAGGCCCACCTCGTCCTTGCTCGCAAACGGCATGTCCACGCGGACCTGGTGTACGCCGTCGCGCCGCTCGAAGGCGTAGGGACGCGACTCGCGCGTCACCGCGCACGGATCAGGGTCGATCGCCTCCAACACGTCCGCAAGCCGATCGAGCCGCGCCATGCCGATCACTTCCTCCTGAAACATCGGCACCTGGCGGACCGGCACCGGCTCGAAGTACGCACGCATCTCGTGCAGGACCTGCTGCTGCGTCTCGCGTAGCCCGCCGAAAAATGAGCCCGCCGCCTCCTCAGGCAGCACGCGGTTGACCAGGATGCGATCGACGCTGAGGCCGTGCAGGAGGAAGTAGACAAACGCGCGCTGCGTTTCCCGCAGCACCATCCGCTCGGCGTTGGACACGAGCCGCACGCTGGTGATCCGGGTATCCTGCAGAATCGCATCGATGCCATCGAGCTTCGAGAACAGATCCTTCACGTTGGCGAAGTAGGAGTCCGACGGCAGCTCGACCGGCGACACGCGGTTGACCAGCGGCCGGACGGCGTTGAACACCCGGCGCTCCATGGGAAACACATGCTTCATGTACCAGTCGAGCGTCGTCGGGATCGACACGAACCGGAGCGACTCGGCCGTCGGCGCGCAGTCCAGCACGATGACGTCGTAGGTCTCCTGCTTCCGGTACTGGTTCACGTACATCATCGCGCTCAGCTCTTCCATGCCGGGCAGGATGGCCATCTCCTCGGCTTCCACGTCGCCAAGCCCGGAGGTGCGTAGCACCGTGGTCAGATAGCCGGCAATCTCGCGCCAATGGCGTTTGAGCTCGATCTGGATGTTGACCTCCTGCACGTGCAGGTGGTCGCGGACGGGAACGGGATCGGCGGTGGCCGGGTCGAATAGACCGGTCTTGAGCGCGAAGGCATCGGCGAGGCTGTGCGCCGGGTCCACGCTCATCACGAGCGTCTTGATGCCGCGCCTGGCGAGCTGCACTCCGGTCGCAGCCGCGATGCTCGTCTTGCCGACGCCACCCTTGCCGCTGTACAGCAGGATCCTCATTCCCCATCGTCCCTCAAGAAGGGCCTCAGCTGCATATCGGCGCGTCAGCCTGGGATGCGCCGGGCGGTCCAGACGCTGAAGAACCGCAGGCATCTCTTTCGTGGGCCTGACGCCCGCCACTTCTGAGTAGCGTTTCGGTTTAGAGTCCGGCCCAGCGAAAGGGTCGGAGAGGCGACGAGTGCCCGCTCACGGCTTCGCGTGCCGCGGTCGCTCCCCTGCCACCGATCCCTGCGTCGGCCTGATCCCACCTGATCTGCCCTGACCGTCCGTGCGTGGCGTGCTTCGTGCCTCCCAAGGGGGCACTGGGTCCGCGTGGCACATTTAATCGAATGGGCAATATAATCAGTGCAACTCGAGTTCGACGAAGCCAAGAACACTCGAAACATTCGGGACCGCGGCATCAGCCTCGATCGTTTCGCAGAGATGGATCCCGCGACCACGGTGGTGTCAGAAGACGCGAGAATCGACTACGGCGAGCGCCGACTAAGGCTGTTTGGGCACATCGACGCTCGTCTGCACGTGGCAGTAATCACGTACCGGCACGAGCGGACTCGCGTGATCAGTCTTCGTCGCGCCAACAGAAGAGAGCAGCAGAAGTATGCGAAAGCGACCCTCACGACCTGACGCCGACAACCCCGAGTGGACCAATGAGGATTTTCGCAGGGCTCGGCCTGCCCTTGAGGTCCTCCCCAAGGCTCTCATCGAGGCCATGCGCCGGTATCAAGGCCAACGCGGGCCCCAGAAAGCACCGACGAAGGTGCAGATCAGCCTTCGAGTGGACCGTGATGTTGTGGACGCACTCAGAGCGAGCGGCCGTGGCTGGCAAACCCGGGCGGGAGAAGCCTTACGCCGCCACGTCCGAGGGAACAACCAGGAGCCGTCCACTGCCAGAGCCAAGCGAACCGCCTAGCACGCCCTTCAGCGCACAGGCATGGACGAGCCCGCATTCGCGGCGCTGCTCCACACGCTGGGCCGCGGCCCAGACATGGAGACCATCCTCATCTCGGGTGGCCGCAAGGACCGGGTCCGCCCGGGCGACATTCTCGGCGCGCTGACCGGAGAGGCCGGCGGCCTGCAGGGCGCGGTGCAGTGCCTCAACGCCGGAC
This sequence comes from Vicinamibacterales bacterium, assembly GCA_040081715.1. GTDB lineage: Bacteria > Acidobacteriota > Vicinamibacteria > Vicinamibacterales > UBA2999 > CANKJK01. The sequence goes on from JBEBFY010000009.1 coordinate 63,039, forward strand.
GCATCAAGGGCAAGCGCTTTCGCGCGACGCTCGTGGGGCCACGTGGTCGCTAACCCATCGAACGACCCGCTGCACGGGGTGACGCTGAAGGCCATCCTCGAGGACCTGGTGGCGAGACACGGCTGGCCCGACCTCGCCGCGCACATTCCCATCCGCTGCTTCGACACCAACCCCAGCATCCAGTCGAGCCTGAAGTTCCTGCGCAAGACCGAGTGGGCGCGACGCCGGGTCGAGCGGCTCTACCTGGACGAACGGCACACGGCCGAGCGCAACGATGCGTGACGTGGCCTGACGGACCACCTACGCGCAGTCACAGCGCCTCCGTCCCTTCGTTCAGCGCGGACAGATACTGGTCGTACACGAACAGCCGGTTGCGGCGCTTGCCCGTCAACTCACGCGCAATCCCGAGCTCGGTGAGCAGCTCCATGGCCGAGGCCACCGCCGGAAACGACAGGCCGGTGCTTCGGCACGCCTCCGGCATCGAGAGGATCGGACGCGCCTTCAGGGCCTCGAGCACACGCAACGCGGAGCCGGCCCGGCGGCCGGTCGGCTCGATGCGGCCACGATCCGCTGTGACCATCTCGGCCAGCCGCTGCGCCGTCGAGACGGCCCCTTCCGCGGTCTTCTGCACCCCGTCGAGAAAGAAGGCCAGCCACGCTTCCCAGTCCCCCGTCCGTCGCACCTCGTCGAGCAGCTCGTAGTAGCGGGCGCGGTTCTGCTTGAAGTAGAGGCTCAGGTACAGCAGCGGCTCCTGAATCACGCCCGCGTGGCAGAGCAGGAACGTAATCAACAGTCGGCCCACGCGCCCGTTGCCATCGAGGAATGGGTGGATGGTTTCAAACTGCACGTGGGCGAGTCCCGCACGCAGCAGCACGGGCAGGCCGTCCTGCTCGGCGTGCAGAAAGCGCTCGAGTGCCGCCATGGCCTCAGGCAGAAGATCGGGCGGAGGCGGGACGAACCTGGCGTTGCCGGGACGCGATCCGCCAATCCAGTTCTGCGACCGGCGGAACTCCCCCGGGTCCTTGTCGCTCCCTCGCCCGCCCGCCATGAGCGCGCCGTGGATCTCGCGAATGAGACGACTGGAGAGGGGGAAGCCGCCTCTCAGGCGCGCCAGCCCATGCTCCATCGCGGCGACATAGTTGGACACCTCCACGACATCATCAAGCGGCACGCCCGGCGCTTCGTCCAGCTCGAACAGCAACAGGTCCGAGAGGGAAGATTGCGTCCCCTCGATTTGTGAGGACAGCACCGCCTCCTTGCGCACGTAGGCGTACAGAAAAAGCGCCTTGTCGGGCAGCAGCGCGGACACGCCATCGAGGCGACCAAGGGCAAGGACCGCGCGCTCGGCCGCCTGCTGCAGGGCACCGTCGAGGGCCAGCGGGGGCTCGGGCGGCAGGGGGCTACGACCCGTTTCGCCCCTCTTCACCGGACTGGCCTCCTGCTCAGGAACACTGAATAACGAGGACTGCTATTAATACTTAGGTGGCTAAGTGTAATTAACGGGCAGATCCGGAGGCAATCGCTTCTTCCGGACGCATTTGAACTCCCGCCACTTCTGAGTAGCGTTTCGGTTTAGGGTCCGGCCCAGCGAAACGGTCGGAGAGGCGACGAGTGCCCGCTCACGGCTTCGCGTGCCGCGGTCGCTCCCCTGCCACCGATCCCTGCGTCGGCCTGCTCCCACCTGATCTACCCTGACCGTCCGTGCGTGGCGTGCTTCGTGCCTCCCAGGGGGCACTGGGTCCGCGTGGCACATTTAACCGACGAAGGTGCAGATCAGCCTTCGAGTGGACCGTGATGTTGTGGACGCACTCAGAGCGAGCGGCCGTGGCTGGCAAACCCGGGCGGGAGAAGCCTTACGCCGCCACGTCCGAGGGAACAACCAGGAGCCGTCCACTGCCAGAGCCAAGCGAACCGCCTAGCACGCCCTTCAGCGCACAGGCATGACTCGGCACTACGATGTTCGCTATGAAAGACCGAACCGGCCTGTTAAAAGGTGTCCACCGAAGCGGATCACGCTCGGTTGTGCGCTCGAGTTGAATCGTGTCGACGCCGCGGACAAGCAGATCGATCTGTCGTAGGGTGGCCGGCACCGCGGCTCGCCTCGGGGCGTGCTCGTTGTGGATAGCGGGCGTCCTGTCTGTGTCGAACCGTCCGGCCAGCGCGCACGTCTCAGCGGCTGAGCCGCTAGCGCTCTCGCGTGTAGCCCACCTTGGGCTGGTGGTGCGCGATGCCGACGTGGTGGCTCGACGATGGGCCGAAGCTTTCGGTGTCAGACGGTCGCCCGCACGCAGCGAGGGTACCGACCGGCGCGTGACTGAGATCTACTTCGACAACCTGACCGTGGAGGTCTCACAGCCGTCCGGAGGCGCCAGCATCTGGAGCGACTTTCTGAATCGCCACGGCGAGGGGATTCACCACGTCGCCTTCGAGGTGCCCCGTGTGGACGACGCGGTCGCCGCGCTCGAGAAACACGGTGGTCGCCGTGTCATGGGCGTCAGCGGTCCGTCGGTGTTCATCGACTTCGACGCCGAGATGGGCGGCGGCATTGAGCTGCTGCCCGCTTCCCAGGCGGCTCCCGAGGCGCGCGCAGGTGCCGACCCGGGGACCACCGTCGCGGCACTTGGCCACCTGACGAGCGCCATCGAACCTGCGCGGCTGTTCTGGCGCGGTGTGCTGGGCACCGACGTGCCTGCCGCGCGCGACACCAGGGGCGTTCCGTTTCCGGCAGACTGCGGGTGCGACCGTGAGGCCTACATCCGAGAGGTCAACATTCGCACGCTGACGCCGGGACTCAATCTCATCCAGCCCGTCGGTGGTGTCAGCGTCTGGCGCCGGCTCATCGAGCGGCACGAAGGGCTCGCGTACCTGCAGTTCAACCTTCCAGACCAGGCCGCGCTCGACGCGCGGATCGCGAGGTTGCTGGAGTTGGGCGGCGTGCGCACGCTGGGCGACGCCGGTGCGCCGTATGCCTATGTCGACATGCAACGTCAACTTGGTATGACGCTGCTACTCGTCAAGACGACGCCTGCGCGATAGTGACGGCTGTGCCATCCACGTTCGAATCGCTCGCGCTCTCGCCCCCATTGCTCGCCGTGGTCGGCGCGCTCGGCTACACGCATCCGACGCCGATTCAGACGGCAAGCATTCCGGCGCTGCTGGCCGGCCGGGATCTGATCGGCCAGTCGAAGACAGGCAGCGGCAAGACGGCGGCGTTTGCGCTGCCGATTCTGCAGCGCGTGGACCTCGCGCACCGGTCGGTGCAGGCGCTGGTGCTCTGCCCCACCCGCGAACTCTGCGCACAGGTGGCACGCGAGGTGCGCACGCTCGGCCGCGGGCACGCCGGGCTGGCGGTGCTCGAGGTGGTGGGCGGGCAGCAGTCGCGGCCGCAGCGAGAGGCCCTCGCACGCGGTGTGCACGTGGTGATTGGCACCCCAGGCCGCCTGCTCGACCTCCTGCAGCGGGGCGTGCTGGACGCCACCGCCCTGAAGACCGTCGTGCTCGACGAGGCCGACCGCATGCTCGACATGGGCTTTGGCGAGGACGTGACGACGATCCTCCGGGCGCTCCCGCCGGCGCGGCAGACGGTGCTGTTTTCTGCGACGTTCCCGAGCGCGATCGCAGCCATCAGCCAGGCCTACCAGCGCCATGCGCAGCGGGTGACCATCACCGACCCGGTGGACACATCCGTCGAGATTGAGCAGTGGCAACTGGCCGTGGAGGAGCGCGAGAAACTGCGGGCGCTCTGCTGGCTGCTCCACAAGTTCCCGCACGAGTCCGCGCTGGTCTTCTGCAACCTCAAATCGACCGTTGCCGAACTCGCGCACGCACTGGACGCCCTGGGTGTGAGCGTGGACCGCCTCGATGGCGATCTGGAACAGTTTCATCGCGACCAGGTGCTGGCCCGGTTCCGCAACCGGAGCGTCCGCGTGCTCGTCGCCACCGACGTCGCGGGGCGCGGCATCGACGTGCAGGGCCTCGACCTGGTCATCAACTACGAGCTGCCGCCGCAGCCGGAGATCTACCTGCATCGCATCGGCCGCACGGGCCGGGCGGGGCACACCGGCGTCGCCATCTCGTTCACGACGGGCCCGCGTGATGCGCGCATGGCGGCGGCGGAACAATTGACGAGCACGCCGATCGGCGTCCTGACGCGCGACACGATGGACGAGCCCGCATTCGCGGCGCTGCTCGACACGCTGGCCCGCGGCCCGGACATGGAGACCATCCTCATCTCGGGTGGCCGCAAGGACCGGGTCCGCCCGGGCGACATTCTCGGCGCGCTGACCGGAGAGGCCGGCGGCCTGCAGGGCGCGGATGTGGGCAAAATCGAAGTGCAGGATCGGCTGTCCTACGTCGCCGTCGCACCCGGCGTCGTCCATGCCGCGGTGCGGTGCCTCAACGCCGGACGCATCAAGGGCAAGCGCTTTCGCGCAACGCTCGTGGGGCCGCGTGGTCGCTAACCCATCGAACGACCCGCTGCACGGGGTAACGCTGAAAGCCATCCTCGAGGACCTGGTGGCGAGACACGGCTGGCCCGACCTCGCCGCGCACATTCCCATCCGCTGCTTCGACACCAACCCCAGCATCCAGTCGAGCCTGACGTTCCTGCGCAAGACCGAGTGGGCGCGACGCCGGGTCGAGCGGCTCTACCTGGACGAACGGCACACGGCCGAGCGCAACGATGAGCAGCTCCATGGCCGAGGCCACCGCCGGAAACGACAGGCCGGTGCTTCGGCACGCCTCCGGCATCGAGAGGATCGGACGCGCCTTCAGGGCCTCGAGCACACGCAACGCGGAACCAGCCCGGCGGCCGGTCGGCATGAGCCGCCGCGGCAACTGCTATGACAATGCGGTCATGGAGGCGTTCTTCTCGACCGTCAAGAACGAGGTCGGCGAGCGCTTCGCCAGCCACGCCGAAGCGAAGGCCGAGTTATTCGACTACTTCGAAGTGTTCTATAACCAGCGGCGTCGGCACTCATCGGCAGGTCGGATGAGCCCGGCCGCGTACGAATGCAAGATGACTCACGCAGCGTAACTAAACCGTCCACCGACACGGATCAAGCACAGTGACGCCTCCCTTGTGGCTATGCCCATACTGGCATAGACTCATCAGGTCCATTGATGGCGAAGGCGCGACAAAGCCAACCAAGCCCGAAGCCAGTCCGCTGGGTGGGGAGCAGCAAGGAAGACCTCAGCGCGTTCCCTGGGGACGTCAGACGACGAGTCGGCCGTGCGCTCTGGGATGCACAGCTTGGCGTGAAGGCACCGTTCGCCAAGCCGCTCAAGGGCTTTGGTAGTGCGGGTGTCCTGGAAGTTGTAGACGACTTCGACGGCGACACCTATCGGGCCGCTTATACAGTCCGGTTCGCCGGCATCGTCTACGTCTTGCACGCGTTCGAGAAAAAGTCGCGCACTGGCATCGCGACACCGAAGTCGGATCTGGATCTGATCAAGCGTCGACTGGCCCGAGCGAGAGAGGACTACGAACAATGGCAAGACACGCAGACATCAAAGTGACGACGAGTTCCGGCAATGTGTTCGCCGACCTGGGCTTTGCCGACCCAGAAGAGGAACTCGCCCGGGCGCAACTTGCCAACCGCATCCAACAGATCATCAAGCAGCGGCGCTTGACCCAAGTGGCGGCGGCACGCCTCATGGGGGTCGATCAACCGAAGGTGTCTGCCCTGCTCAACGGGCGCTTGGCGAGCTTCTCCAGCACGCGGCTTATGCGCTTACTGACCGCGCTCGGCCAAGACGTGGAGATCGTCGTTCGCGCCACACCGCGGAATCGGCAGCATGGGCGAATCCGAGTCATTGAAGCCCACGTGTGAGCCAGACGCCTCAACTCCGGATTGGAACCCAGCGTGGATCGCTTACTGAAGACGGGGGGACGTCGTTCTGTCTAGCTCCCAGTGTCGAGTAGCAGGTCCAGGTCGTCCAGGAGCTTGTCGATCTCATGTGGGAGCGTGGCGTTGTAGACGCCGCGGAGGTGGCCGGCCTGGTCCACCAGCAGCACCTTCTCGGTATGCAGGAACTGCTCGCTCGCCGACTTCCCCGCCACGAGCCGGCCATCGTCCGCAAAGTACGAGCTCCGCGCCAGGCTGTAGATCTGCTCGGCGTCGCCGGTCACCAGCCGCCAGCGTTCCGGGTCGATACCCCGGAGCGTGCCGAAGGCGGCCAGGCTTTCCGGCGTGTCTTCACCCGGCGTGACCGAGTACGACACCAACACGGCATTGCGATTCGCCACGGCGGCCTGCACCTTCGACAACTGCGTCACCATGGCCGGGCAGATGCCGGCACAACGGGTGTAGATGAAGGAGGCGACGTGGACATTGCCGACCAGGTCGCGGCGAGTGATCGCAGCACCGGTTTGCGTGGTCAGCGCAAAATCGGCAATCCGGTGGCCTGACGATTGCGCCCACCGCGGCGTGAGGTCGGCGCTATCGTAGAACGGCAGCGCGGGCGTGGCCGTCGCGCCCTGGCTCACCAGGCCGGCTCCGATCACGGCAATGGCGCCGGCATACACGACGATGCGAATCATCGCTTCTCCTCCACAGGCAGACAGGGCCGCGCGTTGATGAAGCCGTAGCGGCGGCCGTTGCGCATCTCGTAGTTGATGTAGAGCGTGCCGTCCTCGGTCCACGCTTGCTGCCGGCCCTCCTCCCGGCCGTTGCGGAAGTGCCTGACCTCGTAGGGCCGGCCGCCGGGATAGAAGGTCCGGCGCTCCTCGAGGTTGGGCGACGAGGACCCCGGCACGGTGCTCGCGAGCAACAGCAACAGTCCAATCGTCTTCATCGCACGGTCCCCGCGGTGCCGCGGAAGCAGCCCGAGATGTAGGGCACGGCCGTAGTCGTGTGGTAGTGGTAGATGCCGCTGGCGAACTCCGGAGTGGCTGAGGTGTGACCATTGCAGGAATCGAGGCCCGTCGGCGCGCTGCCATCGCTGTCGATCGGCCCGTAGACCGGGAAGCCGTCGAGTAACACGCCAATGAGCCGGCTTCGGCTCGGCGCGGTGATCGACACCGGCTCGAAGTGGTAGTGGTACTGGTTCGAGGGGCTGGGGTGGCCGTTGTACTTGTCGAACGACACGATTTCAGAAGTCAGCGGCTGGCGCATGGCCGCGTACTGATTGAAAAAGACGACGCCGTTCACGGAGATGCCGATTGGACCGAGCGGTGTGTCGCTGGTCGTCGACGCGGCCGACGGTGATGACGGCAGCGTGAACGTCAGGTTCTGCGTGGCGATCAAGTGCGGATTGACCTGCATGCCCGCGTGCGGCGCCTCGTAGTTGGCGCTGCTCGTGCCCCAGTACGGGCTCTTGTGATCGGGCAGGTCATTCGTACGCAGCGTCACGGTGGCGCCACTGATTGACACGGTCACGCCGTTGCCGAACTGCGCGTAGATCGCCTGCACGCCTGAAGCGGACGGCGTCGTGGGGGTCGTCGGCGTGGTGGTGGTCGTGGTCGAAGCAACCGTGGCCGTGGGGGCCGTGGGACTCAAGGTCTCTGCGCTCGTGCCACCGCAAGCCATCACCGTGGCGGCCAGGGCGGCAACGCTGGCGGCTCCCAGAAGTGGATGTGTCATCAATGTCCTCCTGTGACATTGGACGCCATGCCCGTTAAGGAATGGCCCGGTTCGACACCCGGTTTTGTAAAGCCACGGTAAAGGTCCACACTTTCCCCTCAGGCCGCACTACAGTGCGGCCCAACAGGCAATGGAACATACCCGGCTCCTGCTGATCGAAGACGACGAGAAGTTCTGCCGGCTGCTGCGTGACTACTTGACACCGCTGGGATACGAGGTGGAGGTGTCGCACGACGGCCGCGACGGCTTGGTACGAGCACAGAGCGGGTCGCACGCCGCCGTGATTCTGGACGTGATGTTGCCGGGAATGGGCGGGTTCGACGTGCTGCGCGAGGTGCGCCGGACCTCCCAGGTCCCGATCTTGATGCTGACCGCCCTCGGGGATGAGGTGGATCGCATTGCCGGCCTCGAGATCGGCGCCGACGACTACCTCCCCAAGACCTTCTCTACGCGAGAACTGCTGGCGCGCCTCCGGTCGGTGCTGCGCCGATCGTCGGTGACTGCGGCGTCGAGGGCCGACGCCAGGCCATCGCCGCAGTCGCTCGGTCCCATCTGGATGGATCCCGCGGCTCGCCTCGCAACGCTCGACGCCGAGCCGTTGATGCTCACCAAGGTGGAATTCGATCTGCTGCTGGCACTGATCGGTGCGCCGGGCCGCGTGCGCAGCCGGGAGCAGCTGCTGCTGGCCGCGGCCGACCGCGACTTCGAGGCCTTCGACCGGTCGATCGACGTGCACATCTCGTCGCTCAGGAAGAAGCTGGGCGACGACGCCAGGGAACCGCGCTACATCGAGACCATTCGCGGCATTGGCTACCGCATGGTCGTGCCTGGGGCCCGCGCGTGATCGCGCGTCTGCGGCGATCGCTCGGCGCGCGAATCCTGCTGCTGGCGGGCCTCAACGTACTGTTGCTGATCGTGATTGGCATGGCCGCCTCTGGCGTGCGGTTGCCACGCAGTGTGGGCGAACTGGTCATGCAGTCGGCGCGCGAGCGCCTGCTGGATGTCTCGCGGCGGATCGCGCTCGACGCGGAACGGACACCCGTGGCCGAGGCCGATACGCTGCTCGAACGGTACAACCGCGAGTATCGGACCCGATTCCTGCTGGTGCTGAACGACGGCACCCACGTCGCGGGCGTGCGACTGACGCTGCCGCCGGAAGTCATTCGCGGGCTGTCAGGCCCCCCACCCGGGCCACCAAACGGACCAGGAGCCGACAGCCGACGGCCGCGGCCTGGGGGTCGGCCACCCGGCTTCGCTGGCGATCCGCCGGATCGAATGGCCCCGGCCGGTCCTCAGTCGGGCCCACGCCTGCCGCAAACGCCGCCCATCCTCATCTCCACGCGCGGCGGCCCAAGGACGTGGATCCTGGTCCGCACACCGATCAGATTCGCCGGAGCCTCGGAGATCATGCCCGGCACCTTGATCATCGTGCCGACCTACGGAGCCAACGACCGGCTGCTCTTCCCGATCCGCTGGTTATGGTGGGGACTCGCCGTGCTGGCCGTCACGACCGCCTGTTGGTGGCCGTTCTTGCGCGGCATCACCCGGAGCCTGCGCCAGATGGAACACGCCACGGGTCAGATTGCGGAAGGGCGCTTCGCCACCAGGCTGGGCATCGCTCGTGCGGACGAAATCGGACGCCTGGGCGGATCGATCGAGCGCATGGCAGGCCGGCTGGGCGCGTTGGTGAGCGGACAGAAGCGTTTCCTCGGCGACACCGCCCACGAGCTGCGCTCCCCGCTCGGCCGTATGCAGGTGGCGCTCGAGATCCTCCATACGCGCGTGCCCGCTGCGGAACAGGCGTACGTGCGCGATCTGAAAGAGGATGTTGAAGCTCTCAGCGCCCTGACCAACGACCTGCTGCAATACGCGCAAGCGGAGCTGGCCGATCGCACCGAGGCGATGAGGCCCGTGCGCGTCGCTGAAGCCATCGCGGCGGTCGTGGCCCGCGAAACGGCAGCCGGCGTCACATTCGAGGTTCTGGTGCCCGCCGGTTCCGTCGTGATGGCCGACCCGTCGCTGTTCGATCGGACGATTGCCAACCTGGTCCGCAACGCGGTGAAGTACGCCGGGGCCGCCGGACCAATCGAGATCACGGCCGCCAAGGACGCCGGGGCCACGGTGATTACGGTGGCCGACGCCGGGCCGGGTGTGGCGGAAGAATCGCTGGGGCGAATCCTCGACCCCTTCTATCGCGAGGACGCGGCGCGGAATCGCAAGACGGGTGGCGTCGGCCTGGGACTGGCCATTGCCAGGAGCGCGGTGGAGGCTTGCGGCGGGACGATCAGCTGCCGCAATCGCCAGCCGCACGGTCTCGAGGTGCGTCTGGTGTTTCCTGATGCATGAAAGACAAGAGGGCGCACGCGATCAGGAAAGAGGCGGACCAGGAGCGGCGTGGACACCGAGATGGCGCCGCGCGATTCGCCGGCGATCCATTGACGAAAGAACTCGGGAACCAGGTATTGCGCCGGCGAGGCACTCGCGGGCCGAACGATTGGCGATTCTCGATCGGCCCGCCGCGCCCGATGGTCAGCCCTTGACGATGTTGTGAACCTCGAAGATCTCCGGCGGATTGGCTAACTGGATGCCGACGTCGGCGAGGATCGGCATCAGAAGCTTGCCGAAGGCCTCGAACTGCTCCTGCGAGTTCCAGATCTCGCTGACCTTCAGGTTGCCATCCGAACCGAAGCAGACGTGGTAATCGAGCCCGGCCGCTGGCCATTTGCCGGCGTTCTTGATTTGGCGAATCGTCTCGTCGTACTTCTTCGCAGTGAGGGCGATGGGACTGAAGCGGACAACGATGCTCATGCTATGAACCTCCATGATCGGGGTCGCGAATAAATCCGGCGTGATCGTGAAGCGACACGTCGTCGCCGCAACTCATACCAGCGCAGCGGTGTGAGGAATCGACCTGAGAACCTGCTCGGGCGATGCTGTCGACATAACGACCTGCGCTCTTCCTGATGTTGTCCGCAACAGGTCACAGAATCGAGTGCGACGGCAATTGACGCTCAACCCGTATCGCCAGGGCGGGCTCCAAGCCCTTGAGTCTGTTACGACTGCGTGTCGGCGGTCGGTCCGTAGATTCCGGGAACTGTGCCGCCCATCGCCCGCAGGTAGGTACTGAGCTGACCGCGGTGGTGGACGGAATGTTTGAGGGCCATCGCCAGAAAGTTCACGCCAGGCGCTTTCATCATGTCGAACAAGTTCAGGGTGCTCGCGAGTGTCTCGCCTGACATAGCGCGTACGCGATCGAGCGCCACTGGAACATCGTCCTTGTAGCGGGCGATCGCGTCGGCCGGGCTCATGATGCCGCATGCATCAGAGTCGTCGGGCGGCGGCGTGAATGCTCCGTTTGCGATGCAGTTCAGCAGCCACGCGTCTTCGAGCGCGATGTGCCGGACGAGGCCGAGACCGGTCTTGGACTTCGCGTCCGGCCGGTAGTTGAGATGCCCCTGGGGAACGGCTTCGAGGACGCGCAGGGTCGTCTGTGTTTCCTGTTCGAAATCGGCGATAAGGAAATCCGCGACAGTCTTGGCTTCTGTGGAACCCATTCGATCATCCTTTCCTAGCTTCTGCTGGCCCGAATCGGAACGGTTGGACCCGGAAGTGTTCTGTTCGATGTGGTGGATTATACGGCCGGAGCGCCTGCCGATCAGGTCGCTGATCGGCTGCCCGGTGGTCGCCCGCGACGCACCCTGCCTTTCGCGTGGGGCTGTAGGTCGACCACCAGGATTGGCGGGGACAACGTCAAGCGAAAGGGTCGGAGATGAAGAAGGAGCTACGTTGTCTGCCCCCGCGTGATGCGCGCATGGCGGCGGCCGAACAATTGACGCGCACGCCGATCGGCGTCCTGACGCGCGACACGATGGACGAGCCCGCATTCGCGGCGCTGCTCGACACGCTGGGCCGCGGCCCAGACATGGAGACCATCCTTATCTCGGGTGGCCGCAAGGACCGGGTCCGCCCGGGCGACATTCTCGGCGCGCTGACCGGAGAGGCCGGCGGCCTGCAGGGCGCGGTGCAGTGCCTCAACGCCGGACGCATCAAGGGCAAGCGCTTTCGCGCGACGCTCGTGGGGCCGCGTGGTCGCTAACCCATCGAACGACCCGCTGCACGGCGTGACGCTGAAAGCCATCCTCGAGGAGCTGGTGGCGAGACACGGCTGGCCCGACCTCGCCGCGTGCATTCCCATCCGCTGCTTCGACACCAACCCCAGCATCCCGTCGAGCCTGAAGTTCCTGCGCAAGACCGAGTGGGCGCGACGCCGGGTCGAGCGGCTCTACCTGGACGAACGGCACACGGCCGAGGGCGACGATGCGTGACGTGGCCTGACGGACCACCTACGCGCAGCAATTAACGGCACGGACAAAGACGGCGAAAGTCACCGCCGGACTCTAACGTTGAGTGCGACTCAAGCGGGGTGTCTCGGGCGCGGCGGACGCACGTCTCAGCCTGAGACAGTTGAGACAAATCGCAGGGCACGCTCCACCCGCGGGCCGGACATTCCTCAGTAAATCGCTCCAGACGCCTTGCGGCATGAAAGGTGCTTTAGGGAGATGCGGCTCGCACACTGCGGGCGACATCACCTATTGAGGAGAGAGACATGGACGCGAGCACGACAGCCCTGATCCTGGTCGGTTACCAGAACGACTACTTCGCCAAAGATGGCATCCTGCGGAGCGTCGTCCAGGAGCCGAACCGCGTGGACCACGTCCTGTCCAATACGATAGCCTTCATCGAGGCGGTGGCGAAAAGCCCGATGACGATCATCTCGACGCCAATCGTTCTCGAGCCGAGTTACCGTGCCCTCGCAAGCCCTGTGGGGATCCTCAACGCCATCAAGGAATCTGGCGCGTTCAAGGCCGGGAGCTCCGGCGCCGAGACGATTCCCGAACTGCTCGCCTTTGGCGACAGGGTTCGCTATGTCACCGGCAAGGTCGGTTTCAACGCGTTCTCGGACACCACCCTCGAGACCGTGCTCAAGGAGCGGGGCATCCGGAACGTGCTGGTGGCCGGCATGGTCACCTCGCTCTGCATCGATTCAACAGGGCGGGCGGCCTACGAGCACGGCTACAGCGTCACGGTGCTCTCTGATTGCACATCGGCGCGGACACCCGACGAGCAGGACTTCTTCTGCCAGAACATCTTCCCGCTGTATGGCGGGGTCGCAACAAGCATGGCACTGGCATCCGACCTCGCTTTCGCCGCCGCGTAAACGGCGTACCGCCATGAGTCAATCCCCTCCCCGCGCCACCGAGCTCACCGACCTGCACGTCGAGGCGACCTACCGGCTGACCGAGGCCCTGGTCGACTCGGAGGCCCGGATGCGCAGGCGCGTGGAGCTGCTGTCGGAGGTTGTCTTCGAAACCGATGCGGCTGGGCGTCTGGTCTTCCTGAGCGGCGCGTCGGTGAGAACCCTGGGATACGAGCCGGAGGCCTGCCTGGGCCAGCGGCTGCAGCACTTCATCGTTGAGGAGGACTGGCCCCTGATCGAGCGAGGGTTGCGTGGGGCCGAGGAGGCGCTGTCCGCCGATCCCCTCATCCGGGTACGGCAGCGGAACGGCGCCATCGCGTGGGTGGAAGTCTCGCTGGCCCGGATCGGTGGCGGCGGCGTGGTCGGCGCGCTCCACGACGTCACCCAGCGCAAGCTGGCGCAGGACGAGCTCGCAAAGCTGTCACTGGTGGCCAGCTACACGGACAACATGGTCATCATCACCGACCGGAACGGCCGGACAGAGTGGGTCAACGACGCCTTCACCAAGCGAACCGGATACGTCCTGGCGGACCTCGCAGGACGAAAGCCAGGCGAGGTCTTGCAGGGGCCACAGACCGACTGGGGGGTGGTGACGCAAATCGGCGAGAAGGTTCGGGAGGGACGCTCCTTCAAGGCGGAACTGCGGAACTACACGAAACGGGGCGAGCCCTACTGGGTGCAGTTCCAGATCTCACCCATCCGTAATCAGCAGGGCGACGTTGAGCGGTTCGTCTCGATTCAGACGGACTCGACGGAGTTGCACCAGACGCAGGAGGCGCTGGAGGCGGCCAGGGAACATGCGGAGGCGGCGAACGACGCCAAGACGCAGTTTCTGGCCACCATCAGCCACGAGATGCGGACGCCGCTCAGCGCAATCATCGGATCGGTCGCGCTCGCGCTGGACGACGCGGCCGGGCTGCCGGAGGCACGGACACACCTGGCGCGCGTCAACGAGGGTGCCGAGATCCTGCAGCGCCTCATCAGCGACGTGCTGGACGTGGCAAAGATCGAGGCCGGCCAGATTGACGTCGAGTGCGCCCCCGTCACCATTCGCCGGTGCCTGCAGACAGCCGTCGCACCGGTGGCGGACCGCGCGCGCGCGAAGGGGCTTGAGTTCAGGCTGATGGTGGATGAGTCGCTGCCGGGCGAGATGATGGGCGACCCTGATCGGATGCGGCAGATCGTGACCAACCTTGTCGAGAATGCGGTCAAGTTCACCAACACCGGCCATGTGCGGGTTGAAGCGTCGCTCCTCGACCGGTCCGACTTGGGCCTGGCCGCACTTGAGATTCGGGTTGTCGACACCGGCGTCGGCATTCCGCTTGAGGCCCAGACACGCATCTTCGAGCGCTTCGTCCAGGGCGACAGCTCCACGACCCGCCGGAAAGGCGGTGCCGGCCTGGGCCTGAGCATCGTGAAGTCGCTCGCCGAGGCGCTCGGCGGCGCCGTGCGCGTGCGGAGTCGCATCGGGGAGGGGGCCGACTTCCGCGTGACGCTGCCGCTCGTGCCGGTCTCGCTGCCGCCATCGGCGGCGGCCGTCGAGCCCACCGTTGTCGCGCAGACCGTGTTGCGGGCAGTACGGCCGACGGCCCGCATCCTGGTGGCCGAGGACAACGACATGAACTTCGCGGTCATACAAAGCTGCCTCAAGCAGGTCGGCTACACCGTAGAGCGGGCGCTGGACGGACAGGCAGCTGCCGCGGCTGCATCGCGCTGCGACTTGATCCTGATGGACGTGGAAATGCCCGAGGTGGACGGCGTGGAGGCGACGCGCCGGATTCGCGCGTGGGAGCGCGAGAACGGCCGGGACCCCGTCCCCATCATCGCCCTCACCGCTCACGCCATGCAGGAGTACCGGGCGAGAACCGTCGCCGCCGGATGCACCGGCTACCTCGCGAAGCCCTTCCATCCGCGCGCCCTGCAGGAAGCGGTGGCCGCGGCGCTCGACCACGAGCGGAAGGCGAAGCGCGGAGAGCCCGCCGGCGATGCTGGGTCGCGCTGAGCAGGAAGAGCACCACGAACGACTAACCGATCCGGCCGACGCCTTTCTCCAGCCAGGTCAGTCCTGCGCGTACGCACGAAGCGGGGACCAGCGCGCCTCCGCGCCAGCCCCCGCTCTGCTTACCGTCAACGTGAGCCTTCGCTCACGCCATCACTAGAAGTCGATCTGCGTGCCGAACTTGAACAGCCGGCCACCCAGAATCGACGTCGGCGTCAGGAAGCGCGTGCCGGTGGTCGCCGCGCTGTAGGTCGTGTTGTTCGCCTGCGCGGGACGCACGTTCGCCACGTTGTAGACCTCCAGGATGGCCTGCAGACGGCTGCGGCCCATGGTGAAGTTGCGCGTGAACCGCAGATCGATCTGCGTGAGTCGCTGGTCGAAGATCGCCGCACCCAGGTTGCCCTGGCTGCTCGCCGTCGGCAGCAGCCCGACGTTGGTTATGGGCGCCGAGGGCGCCCGGCCGAGGGCGGCCGCGAGCTGCGCGGTGGCCAGCGGCAGCGTCGCCGTGATGGGGATGCCGGGCAGGTGCTTGAACACGCCCGACGCCATGAGGTTGAACGGCAGCGGATAGACGACCTGCGCCTTGATCTGCGAGCCGGACGCCGACCACAGCGGCGACTGCACATGGCAGTAGTCCGCCATCCGGGGCTGGGTTGTGGCCTGCCCGGTCTGCAGCACGTTCGGCAGCGTATTGGCCCAGCAGTTGTCGAAGGTGGTGCGCCCAAAGGTCACGCCACCGTTGACGAGCCCGCTCTTGCCGAAGCGGGCGTTCACGCTGAAGTCCATGCCGTTGTACACCTCCTTCGGGATGCCGTTGGCGCCGGTCACGTCCTTGGCGAGCATCAGCACGTTGGTCGTGCGGCCGAGGGCCGCAGGCACGACGTCAAACAGACCGCAGATCTGCTTGTTGCTGAAGTCGCCGAGGCGCGTATCCGTGGGCGACGTGATGCAGTACGACGAGTAATCGGACGCGGACACGGCGGTGTTCATCGTGGCCGTCTGGTTCTTCCAGTCAGTCCGGAAGTACCCGACGTTCAGTCCCACATTCGGCCGCAGTTCGTGCTGGATGGCCACCGAGTACTGGTAGTTGTACTCGCGGATGTTCCAGCCTTTCCGCGCCGACTCCGCCCAGGTGAGCGCCACACGCGGCTGACCGAAGAGCAACTGGTCGGCCGGCCCGCACTCACCGTTCGCGGTGAGCGTGGTGAGCGCGCAGTCGGGGATGAAGTTGCTGTTGGCATCGGTCCACGTGCGGTTGGTGCTCGTCACGATGGCGTTGGCCGGTGCCACGGTGTTCATGGTGCCGCCGCCCTGGCCCATGAGGTACCGGCCCCACGAACCCTTGATGGCCGTCTTGCCGTTGCCGAACAGGTCGTAGGCCACGCCCACACGCGGCGTCACGTCCTTGAAGTTCGGCAGGTCCTTAACGCTCGGGAACGACATCTCGGCGCGGTAGGGACCGGCCGGCAGCGTGAAGGCGCGCGTATAGGCCCAGAAGCCGTCATAGCGGACGCCGAGGTTCAGCGTCAGGTTCTTCACCGTCCACTGGTCCTGGGCAAACAGGCCGTAGCCCCGCAGGCTGGCGCGGTTGGCAAACGGGCTCGCAAACTGCGTCAGCGAGATCGGCACGCCGTTGCGGAAGGTGTAGTTGAGCGCGTTGGGGAGCGCGTTGCCATTGGTGTCGTAGACACCCTGCATCGTGGTGCCGCCGATCTTCACGGCGTGCGAGCCGGTGATGTACGACATCGAGAAGCGCTGGCCGTAGTTGTTGTTCGGCTGCGGCATGTTCCAGTCGTTGGTGATCGAGCCGGGCAGCGTGCCCCAGCGATAGCCGGTGGTCTGCTCCAGGATCGACACGTTGTTCGGGCCGGGCACCACCCAGTCGCCACCATCCTCGAGGATGCTGCCAAACCGGACCTTCTGGTTCAGGAACGACGCGCCGGCCTGGAAGAGCAGCCTGTTCGTGGCCGGATAGCTCCAGCTCATCTGCGTGAGGTTCATGTACGGATCGCCGTACTGGAAGCTCGCGCCCGCCGCTTCCGGCGACACGCGGGAACCAGCGCTGATCGGGAGCCAGCAGGCGCACGCCGCCTGGAAGTTAGTGGACCCGGTGATCTTGTGCTTGCCGAAGGCCTGCCAGGTGAGGCGCACGCCGTAGTCGGACTGCCGCTGCTTCGTGTAGGCGGGCTTGGTGAGGTCCGCCTCGTAGACGTAGGGGTTGGTGCTCTTGTTGAAGTAGTTGTTGGCGCCGTAGGACTGGCTGCCCCACCACCTGTCGGCGCTGTAGAACCACAGCTTGTCCTTGGCGACCGGGCCACCCACGCCAATGCCGTAGTCGTAGACCTTCTTCATCGCGTTCTGCGCCGGGGCGCTGCCGCGCGCGATCAGGGTGTCGCTCACCTTGCTGGAGGCGAGCCCCTTCGAGGTGTAGTTGAGGATGCTGTGGACCGAGAAGGTGTTGCCGCCATCGCGCGGGATCATGTTGACGTTGGCGCCGCCGGTCTCCGTTTCGGCATTGGCGCCGCCGGTGTCCACCACGGTCTCCTGCACGCCGATGGTGTTGAACTTCCAGATGCGCTGCTGGCCGCCGCCATTGCCGTAGAACACGTTCGTGTTCATGCCGTCGTAGTTGATGCGGCTGTCGTCGCCCCGCCCACCGTGCACCGCGATGGCCGTATTGGTCTCTGACTTGTCACCGCCCACGTCGTTGCGGCCGGCGCCCATCGTGACGGCGCCCAGGGTCAGGGCCGCCAGCTGGGTGAGGTCGCGCTGGCCCACCGGAAGCGCATCGAGCACCTCGGACCTCAGCACCTGCTGCGTGCGCACGTTTTGAATATCGACCGTCGGGCTTGCGCCGGTGACGGTGACAGTTTCCTCGAGGCCGCCCACCTTCATCTCGGCGTTGGCGGTGGCGGTGAAGCCAGCCGAGAGGTCAATGCCCTCGCGCTTGTAGGTGCTGAAACCAGGCAGCGTGAAGGTCACAGAGTAGAGGCCCGGCCGCAGGTCGATGATCTTGTAGTTGCCCTGGGCGTCGGTGAGGCCCGTGCGCACCTTCTCGATCAGTGCCGGGCTGGCGGCTTCCACCGTCACGCCGGGCAGCACCGCGCCGGTCGCGTCTTTCGCCGTGCCGGCAATGGTGCCGCTCGTGCTCTGCGCGTGCGCCACCCCTGGCACAGCCAAGGCCGCAACGAATACCCACACCAGGCCCAGCAGCGTGCGCGCGGATCGCGCGCGGACATCCCGCAAGAACATCATGCTCATTCCTCCCCTTCGTGAATCAATGGGACCCGACACGCGCGTACACAGAGACACGCCGACTGTCGCGCCGCGCGGAGTATGAAACAAGGGGCGCGGCCGTTCAAGTCAATTGCAGGGTGGTGTGCTGGGTGATCCCGAGCGGGCACACCCGTGGATACGAGTCGAGGGGCGCCATGGGCGTCCTCATTGATCGATACACACGATCGTGAGATTCTTACACACAGGGTGTGAGCCGTGCGGACCAACATTGAGATTGACGACAAGTTGATGCGACAGGCGATGCGCAGCAGCGGCGTCAGCACGAAGCGTGCTGCCGTCGAAGAGGGGTTGCGGTTGCTCATACAGACTCGCGGCCAGGCCAGCCTTCGTCGTCTTCGGGGACAGGTCGCCTGGAAAGGCGACCTCCACAGATCGCGCCTGGACCGCCTCCCGGAGTAGCCGCCGGTGGTCATTGTCGACAGTACGGTGTGGGTCGACTTCTTCAACGGCGTGCAGAATCCCGAAACCGACTGAAGCTTGAAGTATTCGAGGCCGGAAGCGTGGCGCTTGCGACCCAGGCGGCGACCAACTATCGAACACTCCGCACACACGGCCGCACGGCGCGGAAGACGATCGACGTGCTCATCGCAACGTTCTGCCTGCAGGGGCAACACGCCTTGTTGCACCGCGACCGCGACTTCGATCCATTCGAGCAACTGCTCGGGCTGTCGGTGATTCACCCGTAGGTGAGGTTGGCCCCGCCCCCTCAGCTACGACGCTGCGCCGGCAGTTCGCGCCACGCGCTCGGCACGCGACACGACGAGCGACGCATGAGCGGCGAGTCGCGGTAGTAAAATCGGCGGCGCATGAGCCTCACATCGAGCCGCTGGATGGTGTTCTCTCTGTTGGCGATCTCCTTCGGCTTCCTCATTCCAGGCTTGGTGCTCCCGGTGTTGACGATTCGCGGAGTGCTGACACGCGACGGTGTCGCGCAGGTGGCGCCGACCATGCTGGAGAAGGGGCTGAACGAGGGGACGATGACCGCCCTGCGGGCGATGATCAATCCGACAGTCGTCGGCCTGCTCGACGCGACCGGCGGGGACCTGCGTCAGATGATCATCGACAGGCTCTCGCCGCAGTTGACGGCATCGCTGCGGAAGAACATCGAGGAGGTCGAGGTGTACCAGCAGACCAGAAGCATCCTCGGGTCCGTCCGCAAGCTCTATCAGGTCGGCAGCCCCGTGCCCGCCACGCTGATCCTGATCTTCAGCATCGTCGTACCGCTGGCGAAGAGCGTGATGGTCGGGGTTGCGATGTTTCTGCGTAATTCGAGGACGCGCGCGCGTATCCTCGGCGTGATCGAGATCATCGCCAAGTGGTCAATGGCCGACGTGTTCGTCGTCGGGCTCTTCATCACCTTCCTCGCCGCGCAGGCGAGCCAGGTGCCCCCTGGCGACCCCACGGCCGCGCCGCTCGTGGTGTTCAGCGCCCATGTCGGCGCCGGGTTCTACTGGTTCGCCGCGTATTGCCTGTTTTCGCTGGCGTCACAGCAGCTCACGGCGCGGGCGTTGGCCCCGCGGATCGCGCCTGCGGTCACTTCACGCGGGTCGCTTTAACCTCCGAGAGCGGCTGAAACTTCCCGTCGGGGCCTGCGTACTCGGCCAGGGCGGTGTACGCGGTGGCAGCGGTCTTCAGCGTCAGGCGGATGTTGAACGCCGGCTGGCTGGTGGTGAACGTCCACGTGTCGCCGGCCACCTGTCCCATTGCCAGGAGCGCGCTGTTCAGGCTATCCACCGAGTAGGCGGCGTACTGCTTGCGCGCGGGGACGTAGCTCAGCGTCCGCATCAGCTTGTAGGTGCCGGAGGCGCCCGTGGCCTCCGAGCGGCACACCACGTGGGTGGCAAACTTCTCGCAGGTTTCGGTGCCGGACGCCTGCGTCGGTGTTGAGAGCGGCGTCGCTTTCAGATCGAGGGTGATCTTCCAGGTGCCGACCATCACGTCGAGCTTCTTCTGATCGGGTGACTGCGCGGCGGCCGCGTGTGGCAGGGCGAACGACGCCAGTGCCAGCAGGCATGCGATTGCGTGCTTCATGCGGCCAAGTATCTCCCAAAGTATCCGGGGGACGGGTCGGGGGTACGATGAGGGATGGCAGAATCCCGCCCCGGCCTCTGGCTCGTGCTCTGGTCCCTCCTGATCAGCCTGTTCCTGAGCGCCCTGGACAGCACCATCGTGGCCACGGCCCTCCCGACCATCGTGGGAGACCTCGGAGACCTGGACCACATCGCCTGGGTGTTCACGGCCTATCTGCTGACATCCACCATCAGCGTGCCGCTCTTCGGCAAGGTCAGCGACATCTACGGCCGCCGGCAGGTGTTCCAGGTGACGATCGTCATCTTCCTGATTGGCTCGGTGCTCTCCGGGCTGTCCCAGTCGATGACGCAGTTGATCCTGTTCCGCGGCATTCAGGGCATCGGCGGCGGCGGGTTGCTGGCCATGACCTTCACGATCCTTGGCGACATCCTCTCGCCGCGCGAGCGCCCGAAGTACATGGGCTACTTCACCGGCGTGTTCGCCGCGGCCAGCGTGGTCGGGCCACTGGTCGGCGGCTTCTTCGTGGACAACCTGAGCTGGCGGTGGGTCTTCTACGTCAACATCCCGTTCGGCATCATTGCGCTGCTGGTCACGGCGAAGTACCTGCGCGTGCCGACGCCCACGGAGCGCCGCCCCATCGACTTCCTCGGCTCGGCCCTGTTCAGCGTGGCCGTCACGACGCTGCTGCTCGGTGCCACCTGGGGCGGCACGGAGTATCCGTGGACGTCGCCGCTCATCATCGGCCTGCTGACATCCGGCGTTCTCCTGAGCCTGCTGTTCCTGCTCCAGGAGCGCCGGGCCGAGGAGCCGCTGCTGCCGCTGCGCCTCTTCAAGAACGATGTGTTCTCAGTGTGCGTCGTGATGGGCGTGCTCTCCGGCGCGGTGATGGTCATCGCCTCGGTGTTCCTCCCGCTCTTCCTCCAGATCGTGCGGGGTGTCTCGGCCACCTCGTCCGGGTATCTCCTGGTGCCCATGATGGGCGGGGTCCTGGTGGGCTCCACCTACGGCGGGCGGCTGATCACGCGCACGGGCCGCTACAAGCCGATGACGATTGCCGGGGGGCTCCTCTCCATCGCGGGCATCGGGATGCTCTCGCGGATCGACGTGGACGCCTCGCGGACGTTTGTCTCCATCGGCATGGCCATTCTGGGCCTGGGTGTGGGCACGTCGTCACCGGTGATGACGCTCGCCGTTCAGAACGTCGCCGCGAAGGCCGACATGGGAGCCGCCACCTCGGCCGTGAACTTCTTCCGGTCGCTCGGGAGCGCCTTCGGCGTCGCGCTGTTCGGATCGATTCAGAGTGCCCGGTTCCACTCGGTGCTCGCCGCTCGGCTCCCGGCCGGGTCGATGGTGGGCGACAACATCCTCAACAGCCCGAAGGCGGTGCTGGCGTTACCCACGCCCACCCTGCATGCGATTCAGGCGGCCGTGGCGGCCGGTGTGGCCATCGTGTTTCAGTGGGCGCTTCCGGTGACCGTCCTGGCGTTCCTGGTGTCGTTCTTCCTCCGGGAGGTTCCGCTGCGCGAGGACGTCAACGTGGGCGCCGCGGCCATCGAGGGGATGGAAGAGGCCGTGTTCGGCGTCCTCGGTGAGCCTGCGCCCATCGGGATGGACGAAGGCCATCATTGAAATAGACGCCGCCAGAACCCGCGCTTCGTCACGAAAGGTAGGGTCACATGAAGAAGAACACTTTCTACAGCAGCCTGGTCGTAGTCGCCCTCTCGCTTGGTGCCGCGACATCCGCGCACGCGCAGGGCTACGTGAGTCCCTTCATCGGCTATGACTTCGGCGGCGACTCGGGATGCCCCGCGATCAATGGCTGTGCGGACAAGAAGGTCAACGCCGGTATCGCGCTCGGCTCATTCGGCCCGCTGCTCGGCTTCGAGGTCGAGTTCGGCTACGCCAACGACTTCTTCGGCGATGCTCCCGAGTTCTCCTCGAGCGTCCTGACCGTCATGGCGAACGCCCTGGTTGGTCCGAAGATCGGTCCGGTGCGTCCGTATGGCACGGGCGGATTCGGGCTGATCAAGACGCGGGTCGATCTGACCGCGCCCTCCCTGATCAGCAGCAGCAACAACCACCTGGGCTGGAATCTCGGTGGCGGGCTGATGGTGTTCGCCGGGGATCATGTCGGCATCCGCGGCGAGATCCGTCGCTTCCACGCACTGCAGGACCTGGCCGTACCGTGGTTGCCGCTGGATGGGACAACGCTGAACTTCAACAGGGCCAGCGCCGCACTGATGCTGATGTTCTGACCCTGAGGGCGCCGCCGCCCTCTACAATCCACTCGTGTTCTTCGTCTACATGGTCCGGTGTGCGGACGGGACCCTCTACACCGGCTTCGCCCGCGACCCGGTGGCGCGGGTGCGCGTCCACAACGCCGGAAAAGGCGCGAAGTATACGCGTGCGCGCCTGCCGGTGACGATCGTCTACACGGAGCCGTGTGAATCGCGGAGCGCCGCACTCAAGCGCGAGTGCCAGATCAAGCCGTGGAGCCGCGCGAAGAAGGACGCGCTCATCGCCGGCCTGCCATAGAACGCGCGGCCCCTCGTACGCGGTCACTCGGCCTGGAAGTTTGGGGGGTCGGTGCCTTCGGTCGAGGCTTTCTCACCGCCTTCTTCCGCACGACGGGCTTGGGTAGCTCTGGCCGCTCGGGCGCCACGGTCTGCGTGTAGGCCCGGCAGGCACCGGGCTGGCTCACCCAGGGTTCCGTCCTTACGGCGCCGGTAGCATCCGCAGGCACGACGAGCGACACACCGCGGAACATCGTCGGCACGTCATCGTCGATCGGCAGGGCGTAGCTCAGCATCTGCTGGGCGATCCACTGCTGCGCCTCGGCGGTCAGCACCCAGAACTCGAGCTGGCGGGTGGTATCGATCGGATCGATGTAGTCGTTCCCCCGGCGGGTTTCAAAGTGCAGGTGCGGCCCGGTGGAACGGCCCGTGGAACCCACGAGGCCCAGCACGTCGCCACGCAGGATCACATCGCCAACGGACAGGCCCTTGGCGATGGCCGTCAGGTGCGCGTAGTAGGTTCGATACCCGTGCCCGTGATCGAGCACCACCAGCTTCCCGAAGCCGCGACTGGTGCCGGCCACGGCCACCCTCGCATCAGCCACGGCGTGTACCTCGGTGCCTCGCGGCGCCATCAGGTCGATGCCGAGGTGATACCCGCGCGGCTTCACGACCCGCGTGACGACGCGGCGTGTGGCGCGCGTGCCCTTGCCCTGCGTGACGGTGCGCTGCACGATACGCGCAGCCGGACCCACCCCCCTGGACAGGCGGTCGGCATGCACCGACGACAGCCACAGCAGCCGGTCGTAATCCGAACCGCTCATGCCGAAGAGCACGCCGGAGCCGTCGGCCCGTTCCACCCACCACGCCCCATCCAGCCGGCGTCGCGTCGCCGGTTCGATGAGCTCCACGCTCTGCAACCGCTCGGTGTCCGCCGCGCCGCGCCGGTCGAGCACGACCCGCACGACCAGATCACCAACGGCACTCCCGGCCACAGGGCCCTCGCCGCTCTCTCCGTCGTCCGGCAGGACCATCGCCTGCGCGGCCAGCATGTCATGCGCCAGCACGTCGAGCTGCCAGTGCACGCGCGGCGGAATGTCGAGGAAGGGCCCTGCCAGCCCCTGCTGCAGTTGGCTGGCTGACCCTTCGATCACTCGCCGCGACGTCTCGCAGAACGAGACCGGCCGCGAATCGGTCTCCGGCGCCTGCCACGAGCTGGCCGGAAGGTGGAGTGACGCCACCCCTTCGGCTCCACCGGTGACCAGCACATAGGGAAGGCAGGGACCACTCTGATCCGCGACCACGCCGCTGGCCGAGAAAAACGCCTCAACGGTAGCCACTGTCACACCCAGCCGTGGAGCGAGCACGCGGGCGGTCGACGGGTCCACGCATCCTTCTGATGTGGACACGTGCCGGTTCACGACGGGGAGGTCGGCCAACACTCGTGGGGGCACCGCAGCGCGCCGGGGTGCCCGCTTCCTCGCGGGGGCCTTGCGCGCAGGCTTCGGGGTGGTGGCACGCCTGACCCCTGCAGACGGCGTCGCGGACGCTGCCACCGCAGCGGCCATGCCCACGGCACCGGCAGCCACCGTACCGGAGATGAGGAGGGCGGCGAGGAGGAGTCGCAGACGCACCATCGTCACTCGGCCCTATTTTCGGCGCAGGGGCTGCGAGAGTTTAATGGCGGCGACGATCCGGTACGCGTAGTCCCAGTCGCCGTCGATGCGGTAGAAGCGCACGTTGGTGAGGAGACTCGCCTGTGGCGAGAGCACGATCCGCCGCGAAGCCGACATCTCCTTGTAGTCGCGGCTGGCCACGAGGCCACCGGAGAGCGGCAGCGACGCGTAGTTGGGATCGCCCTCCCACTTGATCACGTTGCTGCCGTGCCAGGCCATGAACAGGCCGTGCCAGTCGTTCCGGTCGAAGATGAGCTTCACCAGGGACGCCGACCCGTTCAGCCGCCGCGCCTTGTTGCCGCGATCCGGGTCGTACTTCGAGACGATGCCAAGGCCTTCCACGCGGAGCGTACCGCCGGCCACATCCACATCCACCCCTGCGCCCACGCCGCCGGCGAGGGAATCGCCCACGGTGCCCACATCGAAGAGCTGCCCGCCTTCATGCACCACATGCATCTGGCCGAGCGCACGCACGCGCAGGCGACCAAGCCGCACCACTACGGCGTGTCCATTGACCCCTGCGTCAATCCGCTCGCGCGCCTCGGACGTGTTGAGCCGCTGCCACGCCATCCAGCCGTCGTACTGCAGGGCGCCGGCTCGCTTCAGCATCTGTACGCCGAACTCGTAGGAGCGCGTCATCGAGAGGGTGTCGAGCTGCAATGCAGGAACGAGGCCGTGCGGTCCGGAGTCCTCCGGCCACAGTCCGGCGCCAGGGTCGCGGCCCATCTGGCCGCTGCGGATCGTGCCGATGGTGAACGTGCCGAAAGGGTTGTCGAGTTCAAGCGCCGCGACGGGCCGGAACTTCTCGAATGGATCGTCATCCCCTCCGACACTGTTGCTGTGCATGCCGCCGATGAAGCGGGCCTTTGACGACAGCGGGAACACGAGGTCGGCGCGCACCTGTGCACCAAGCAACGTCTCGCCCAGCCGGTACGGGTTCTCGAGAAACTCCGTGTTGTCCGCGTAGATGAACGACCGGACCTCCAGCGTGATGGGCGGCTTGTCCGCGGGGGCCGGCGTCTGGGCGTGCAGGGCCGGGGCGGTGCCGAGCAGGGCGTACGCGCAGAAGACGCGCGCGCGCCAGGCGGCGCGTCTGTAACGGGTTGACCGCATGTCAGTCCTGTTTCGGGGTGGCGGTGGGACCGGGAGCCAGGACGGCCAGCACGAGCAGCCGCGCCTGCCCGGTGTTGTGCACGCCGTGCGGCACGCCGTCGGGTGCCACGAGCAGCGCGCCGGCCGTCATCGGCAGAGTCTTGCCGTCGAGCAGGAACTGCCCGGCGCCCTCCACCACGTAATAGAGCTTGTCCATGCCCGCGTGCGCGTGGAGCGCATGCGCCTGGCCGGGTTCAAAGGCATTGAGTCCGACCAGCAGCCGGGACGATTCGAAGAGCGTGGCCTTGCCCATTTTCTCGGGCCGCCATTCGGCGTGGTCGCCGGGCCTGATCACCGTCGGGTGCACCATGGGGAGCATCGTACATGTACCCGCCGTGGCACGCCGCTCCGCGGCGCACGCCGGGGGCCCGGCGTCCGATCGGCTGACTACGGCTTCCTGGTGGCGACGAAGGGGGTCGCGTTGCCCATCAGGTCCAGCTCGCCTTCCACTTTGGTGCCCGCGCCATCGAGCTTGCCACGGTGCAGCAACGTGAGCGACACAGGCTGCGAGATTGCGAAACCGAAGCTGACGTCGTCGCCTTCGATCTTGCCGTTCGCCGGAAGATTCGCGAACGGGCCTGGACCATTGCAGGTGCCACCAAGCTTCGCGCCGTCCTGCGTGAAGGTGCAGACCAGCTTCATGGCGTTGCCCATCATGTTGGTGGCCACGTCCCACGCCCCGGCCATCTGGCGGGCATTCTCCACGGCCTTGGCGACGACCACCGGCGCGGGACGCGCCGGAACGGTCTTGCCAAGCGCCACGGCGGTAATGACCGCGTCGGGACCAGGTTGCGCGATCGGCGCGGTCACGCGCACGGGCGTGCCCGCCTTCGCGCCACCCAGCGTCGTGGCCACCGCGGCGGGAACCCTCGTGGCAAACGTCATTGTCTTGTTCGCGGCATCCACACCCACGAACTTCGCGCGGACAAGATACCCGCTCTCGGCCACGGTAGCCTTCTCGCCGGTGACGTAACGGACCGCGTCGGCCTCGCCCTTGTACGCGGTCCACGCCAGCACGACGCGATCGCCGGCCTTGAAGTCCTTGGCACGCGCGGCCACGTGCGGCTCCACGCGAGCCTTCGCGGTGAGCATCCGGGTTGCGGCGTCAAACGACACCACATCCGCGTACCAACCGAACGCGGACGGTGCGAACGTGGCGGTGGCGACCTTCGGCGTCACGGTCTTCACGTCCGGCGTGGCGGCCGGCGTCTGTGCGGCTGAGGCAACGGCGGCGGCCACAACCAGCGTGGCGGCCGCGAAACCGGTGCGAAGTCTCGATGTCGTGGTGTGCATGCGCATGATCCTCACTTGCCTCCCGCTGCGTTGGCGCCGCCGAGCTCACCGGAACCGGTGTACTTGTGCTCAGGAATCGTCAGCCCCTTGGCGCGCATGGCCTTTTCGATGACCTCGGCCAGCTCCGGCTGCACGTGGTAGGTGACGCCGAGACCTGATCCGCGCGCATGCTCGAGCGCTGTCTGGCCATCTGGTCCCTTGACGTCGAGCGGAATGTTCTGCGCGATGAGCCACTCCACCAGCCCCCTGGCCCCTCTGATGACCGCACCATGCAGCGCCGTGGCACCATTCCAGCCACCACCGCCAAACCCGCCGCCGCCGCCGCCCAGTTTCGCCACGGCGTTGACGTCATTGCCGAGGCTGGCAAGCAGCTTCACGGCTTCGAGCGCCTCTTCCGGGGTCCCGGGTGATTCGCCGATGGCGTACCCCACGCCGGCGGCCGCGAGCAGCGGCGTGACGTTCTGTGTGGTCCCGACCTTCGGATCGGCGCCGTTCTCGAGGAGGAACTTCATGAACTCGACATCGCAGTTCTTGGACGAGATGTAGAACGGCGTGCCCCCCTGCCAGTTGATCGACTGGAAGTAGCCAACCGCCATGTGTGTCGGGTTGTAGCTCGCGCTCTTGTAATCGAGCCGGTCGTTGACCTTGGCACCCTTGGCGAGCAGCCGCTTGGCCAGCTCAATCGAGGTGATGTTGCCCGTGGGCTTACGAGGCATCCAGGCCGACAGACCGCGGTTCTCCGCGCGGCGCATGAACGCCACCAGGTGCAGCGGGCGGCCGCGGGGGTCGTTGGTGTTGGCGTCCGCGCCGCGCTCGAGCAGCGCCGCAGCCAGTTCCCAGTGGGCGTTGATGATGGCCAGGCCGAGGCTGGTCGTGCCGTCCGGGCCCGTGGCCTTCAGGTTAGCGCCCAGATCGAGCAGAGCCGCTGTGGCTGGAATGTCGCCGGCCCGGATGGAGAACATCAGCGGGGTGATGCCCGTGGAGGACTTCGCCTCGATGTCGCTGCCGGCTTCAACCAGCACCCGGATCGCAGCGGGATGGCCTTCCGCGGCCGCCCACATCAGCGCGGTCTGGCCCCGGACCGCGTCCTTGGCGTTGGGGTCCGCGCCATAGGCGAGCAGGCGCTGGAGCACGCCGCGGTGACCCGACATGGCGCCGATCATCAGCACTGTTTCGCCGGAATCTGCCCGCGTGGTGTGGGCATCCGCTCCAGCCCGGAGGAGCGCCTCGAGCGCCGCATCGTGGCCGTTGGTGGCCGCCAGCCAGATCGGGGCGACACCGTACCGGTTCTTCGCGTTGACGTTGGCTTTCGCCCGGATGAGCGCCTTGACCAGGTCCAGATTCCCGTGCTGGACGGCCCAGTGCAGGGCCGTGGTGCCGTCGTGCTCCGTGCCGTTGACGTCGGTTCCCGGCCTGGACAGCAGCAACCGCACCGTGGGGGTGTCACCAGCCTTGGCGGCCTGAACAAGGGGACTGGTATCGCCGTCCGCCGCCAGGGCAAGGGTGCGTCCCGACAGGAGCAGCACGGCAGCCACCGCGCCACGCCCCACCATGCTGGCCCACCGGCCCCACCGGAAGTATTCTGGCGTCATAGGTCTAAGTCTCCTGGAATCCCGTTTGAACTTTGTTAAGATTACCGCGTCCAAAGGCAATACGCGAATGGGCGGGCCAGGGTTTCAGCCGGCGCTCCGCGGGACATGACAACAGGAGTGGTGCAGATGAGAGTTCCGGTCCTTGGTGTGATGGTGTTGGCAGCGGCGCTCGTTGCCGCGGCTCAGTCCGAGGCGCGCCCCCAGGCGGCCACTGCCCCGGCGGCACCGGCCGTGAATACACGGGCAACGGTCGATAAGTATTGCGTCACCTGCCACAACGACCGGAGCAAGGTTGGCGGGCTGTCACTCCAGAAGACGGACCTCGCGGACGTCCGCGCCAACGGTGAGGTGCTCGAGAAGGTTGTCAGGAAGCTGCGCGGCGGCGTGATGCCCCCGGCGGGTTCGGCCCGGCCAGACGCGGCGACCTACGTCGCCTTCCGTCAGACCGTCGAGAAGCAGCTCGACCAGGCCGCGGCCGAGCGGCCGAATCCCGGCCGCACGGAAGGCCTGCACCGACTGAACCGGGCGGAGTACGCGAACGTGATTCGCGACCTGCTCGACCTGGACGGCATCAACTACACCACCCTGCTGCCCGGTGACGACGCGAGCTACGGCTTCGACAACATCGCCGGCGTGCTCGGCATGTCGCCGACCCACCTGGACCAGTATCTGAGCACCGCGCGCACCGTAAGCCGGGCCGCGGTCGGTGACGTGACGTTGCCGCCGAGTGGCGAGACCATCATCCTGCGCCCGGACCTGTCGCAGGACAGCCGCCTCGAGGACATGCCGTTCGGCACCCGCGGCGGGCAGAAGCTCCGCCGCTTCTTCCCCGTCAATGGCGACTACATCATCCGCTTCCAGGCCTTCACGGGCGTCGGCAACTCGGAAGAGGAACCCAACTTCATCGAGCTGACGGTGGACGGTGAGCGCGTCTTCTACGAGAAGATGAAGCAGAAGCCGATCAAGCACACGATGACCGGCGCCGACATCCAGGCCAACACCGACTGGGAAGTGCGCGTGCCGGTGAAGGCCGGGTTGCGCGACATCACGGTGACCTTCGTGCAGACCACCTCGGGGCAGCTCGAAGATCTCCTGCAGCCCTTCCTGCGGCCGCCTGGCGTGTCCTCCTTCCGACTCACCCGCATGGGTGGCAATTCGGGTCCGTATGTCGGGCAGATGTCGTTCACGGGCCCGTTCGGCACCACGACGGCCGGTGACACGTCGAGCCGCCGCCGCATCTTCAGTTGCAAGCCGGCGAGCGCCGCGGCCGAGGAGCCCTGCGCGCGGACGATCCTCTCTACCGTCGCTCGACGCGCCTATCGCCGGCCCGTGACCACGGCCGACGTGGACGCGCTGATGGTCTTCTACAAGAAGGGCCGCCAGGAAGGGACATTTGAGACCGGCGTGCAGGTGGGGCTCGAGCGCCTGCTGGCCAGCCCGGATTTCCTCTTCCGGATTGAGGAGGACCGCACGGCCCCCGCGGGCCAGGCCGCCAGGGTGAGCAACCTGGAGATGGCCTCGCGGCTGTCATTCTTCCTCTGGAGCAGCATCCCCGACGACCAGTTACTGGACGTGGCGACCAAGGGTCTGCTGAGCGACCCGAAGATGCTGGAGCAGCAGACGCTGCGCATGCTGAAGGACCCGAAGTCGTCCGCGCTCATCAGCAACTTCGCCGGGCAGTGGCTGCGCCTGCGCAACATGCCGGGCATCGACCGCAACCCGCAGATGTTCCCGGACTTCGACGACAACCTGCGCCAGGCCATGCGCAAGGAAACCGAGCTGCTGTTCGACGCGGTGATCCGCGAGGATCGCAACGTGGTGGACCTGCTGACCTCGGACTTCACCTTCGTCAACGAGCGCCTCGCCCGGCACTACGGCATCAAGGGCGTCTACGGCAGCCACTTCCGCCGGGTGCCCGTCGCGGACCCGAACCGCCGAGGGCTGCTGGGCCAGGCCAGCATCCTCACGGTGACGTCGCAGTCCAACCGCACGTCGCCGGTAACGCGCGGCAAGTGGGTGCTCGAGAACCTGCTCGGCGTCCCGCCGCCGGCGCCGCCCGCCAACGTGCCGGCGCTCGAGGCCACCGAGGCCAAGGGCACGTTGCGCCAGCGCATGGAACAGCACCGGAAGAACCCGGTGTGCGCGTCCTGCCACCAGATCATGGACCCGCTCGGGTTCGCGATGGAGAACTTCGACCCGCTCGGCCAGTGGCGCACGCAGGATGAAGGCCATCCGGTGGACACGGCTGGCACCATGCCGGATGGCAGCAAGTTCAGTGGTGTGGACGGCCTGCGCGCGGCGCTCCTCGCCAAGTCGGACGTGTTCGTCGAGACGTTCGTGGAAAAGCTGCTGGTCTACTCGCTGGGGCGCGGGGTGGAGTACTACGACGCCCCCACGGTCCGGCAGATTGCACGAAACGCGGCCCCGCAGCACAACCGGTTCTCTAAGTTGATTCTGGGTGTGGTGAAGAGCACGCCGTTCCAGATGCGCGCGTCGTCGGGAGCGCCGGTCGCGGTTGGTACATCGGCACAAGCACAGTCGCAGGCGGCCCCCGCCGCCCGCGCGAACTAGGAGACATAGACATGTTCGTGTCAAAGCTCGCCCTCCCCCGCCGCACATTCCTCCGTGGAGCCGGCACGGTACTGGCGCTCCCGCTGCTCGACGCCATGGTCCCCGCGCTGACGCCGATTGCCAGGACCGCGGCCGCGCCGGTGGTCCGCATGGGCTTCATCTATCGCCCGAATGGCTACATCCGTCAGTTCTGGACACCCGATAAGGCGGGTGCCAACCCTGCCTTCAAGCGCTCGCTCGCGGCCCTGGAGCCGTTCCGCGACCGCACCCTCATCGTCTCCGGCCTCGCCAACCTCGAGGCCGAAGCCAAGGGCTCCTCGCCCGGCCCGCACTCCCGGAGCAGCGCCGCCTGGATGACGGGCACGCACGCCAAGCAGACCGAAGGTGCGGACGTGCAGGCGGGCATCAGCGCGGATCAGGTGGCGGCCAAGGTGCTCGGCAAGAACACGGTCCTGCCGTCCCTCGAACTGGCCATCGAACAGAACGAGCAGATGGTCGGCAACTGCGAAGCCGGCTACAGCTGCCTCTACCAGAACACGATCTCCTGGCGCACGCCGACCACCCCGCTGCCGATGGAAACCCATCCCCGCGTGGTGTTCCAGCGGCTCTTCGGCGACGGGGGCACGCCGGCCCAGCAGCGGCGCCAGCTCGAAACGAGCGGCAGCATTCTGGACGCCGTAACCGAGCGCCTCGGGCAGCTCTCGAAGAAGCTGGGGCCTGGCGACCGGGCCAGGCTCGAGCAGTACACCGAGTCGGTCCGCGAAATCGAGACGCGCATCGACAAGGCCGAGAAGCGCACGGCTGATTCGTCAGTCGAGGTGCCCGACCGCCCGAGCGACATCCCCAGCGGGTTCGAGGAGCACGTCAAGCTGATGTTCGACCTGCAGGCCGCGGCCTTCCAGGCGGACATCACGCGCGTCATCGCCTTCCAGCTGGCTCGTGAACTGAGCCCGCGCACCTATCCGCAGATTGGCGTGAACGGACAGCACCACGCCACGTCGCACCACGGCAACGCCGCCGGGAAGATCAACGACGTCGGCAAGATTGACGCGTATCACATCGAGCTGGTGTCCCACTACCTTGGCAAGCTCCGCTCCATCAAGGAGGGCGACAGCAACCTGCTCGACAACTCGATCATCCTGCTGGGCGGGGGCCTCGGGAACCCGAACGAGCACGCCATCATCGACCTGTCGAACCTGGTGTTCGGCGGCGGTGGCGGCAAGATCAAGGGCAACCGGCACCTGGCCTACAAGATCGAGGACTACACACCGGAGGCCAACCTCGTGATCTCGCTGCTGGATCGCGCAGGCGTGCCGGTCGACAAGCTCGGCGACAGCACGGGCCAGCTCAAGGAAATCGACGTCTAGCGCCCGGCCGGATCGGGTCACGGAGAAGGCCGGGGGTATCCCCGGCCTTTTCTGTTTTCTCCCGTTGTATTAAGCTTTCGCGCATGCCGTTCATCATCACTGACCCCTGTATCGACACGAAAGACACCGCGTGCGTTGACGTCTGCCCGGTTGACTGCATTCATCCCCGCAAGGATGAGCCGGAGTACGAAGCGGCGAACATGCTCTACATCCACCCGGAAGAGTGCATCGATTGCGGTGCCTGCGTGCCGGCGTGCCCCGTGTTGGCGATCTACGACAGCGTGGACTCGACCCCGGAGAGCCAGAAGGATCTCATTGAGGCCAACATGGTGTATCGGCTCGGTGATGCCGATGCCATGGCCCAGGGTGAGGCGATCGTCGCGGCACACCGCTTGAAGGAACCGGCGCTGATGGCGATTCCGGGACCCGAGCGCGCGGCGGCCCACCAGAAGTAGGCTCTCCACAACCTCACATGGCGCCCCGCTCCGCGGGGCGCCTCGTCGTGCGCCGCACAGGACGCCCGAGGTGTGCCTGCCGTCAGGCCGTAAGGGCTTCCCCGACCTGTTTCAGCAGGTTCCTCACATCCGCCCGCCGAGGCGCAGCACCATCTTCAGCAGGCGCCGCGCCAGCGGCGTCACCCGCCCGCGCTGGAAGGCATCGCCGGCCTGACGCACCGCCCCCGCCCACGTGGGATAGGGCGCCACGAACGACGACAGCCTGCTGAGACGCACGCGCGCGTCCATCGCGAGCGCGAGGAGCGCAATGAGGTCTCCCGCGTGGGCGCCCACGGCCGTCGCCCCGCGAATGCGCCCTCGCTCGTGATACACGCGCAGAAATCCCTCACGGGCATCGTCGAGCACCGCGCGGTCCAGTTCCGAACACTGCACCGTCAGCGACGCCATCCCCGAGGCGGACGCGTGCTCCGCGTCCACGCCCACATGGGCCACCTCCGGCATCGTATACGTGCACCACGGGACGGTCAGCGCACTCATGCGCTTCCGCCCGAAGAAGAACGCGTTCTGCACGGCCATGCGCGCGGTCGCATCGGCGGCATGGGTGAAGCGCCAGGGCGAGGCCACATCGCCCGCGCCGAACACGCGCCGGTTCGTCGTCCGCAGATGGTCGTCAACCAGCACGCCGGCTGGACCCACCTGGATGCCGGCCACCTCGAGCGCGAGGTCCTCGACGTTGGGCGAGCGACCGGCGGCCACCACAACCACGTCGGCAGCCAGCGGCTCCTGACCCGGCCAGTGCACCTGCAACGCCGTGGCGCCGAGCTCGACGTGCCGCTCGACGTGCGACACCGGCGCGCCCAGGCGCATGCGCACACCGGCTGTCTCAAGGGCGGCCGCCAGCACCGCCGAGGCATCGGGCTCCTCCTTCGGGAGCACCCGGCCCGCGACATCCGCAAGGGTCACCTCGCATCCGAGCCACGCCAGGGCCTGTGACAGCTCGCACCCAGCCGGACCCGCCCCGAGCACGAGCACCCGCGCCGGCAGGGACTCCTGCTCGAAGAGCGTCTCCGGCGTGAGGACGCCAGCGGCCTCCAGCCCGGGCACAGCGGGCATGGCGGGTCGCGTGCCCGTCGCCAGCACGGCCCGGCGGAACGCCAATCGCCGGCCCTCCACGTCGACGGCGTCACGCGCGGAGAACCGCGCGTGCCCGAAATACACGTCCACGCCGGCCGCGGTGAGCCGTGCCGCCGCGTCGTGGGGCGCAAGCGTTGCGCGCAGGTCCCTGGCGTGGCGCAGGGCCGCCGCGGCGCCGTCAAAGACACCAGCGGCACCCGCCTCGCGACGCGCCCGGGCGATGCGTCCAGCCGCCAGCAGCGCCTTCGACGGCACGCACCCGGTGTTCAGGCAGTCGCCGCCAAGCCAATGGCGTTCCACCAGCGCCACCTGCGCGCCCAGGCCCGCCGCCCCCATGGCCGCGACGAGACCCGCAGTCCCCCCGCCGATGACGACCAGGTCGTACCGGTGGCGCGGGGTGGGGTTCGTCCATCCAGGCGGATGCACATGCGAGAGGTGCCGGGTCGCCGTCTCCATCGTCGTCACAGCAGGAACACTACCGCGCGCACCGAATGCCCCGTCGCCTCACCGGCGGCGGCCGCGTCGATCTGGACGTGGCGGCGTCAGGGCGCGAGGCGTTCCCGGCGCCAGAGGCCGGAGTCCGTCCGCACGAACCGGAGACGGTCGTGCAGCCGGTGGAGACGGCCCTGCCAGAACTCGATCTCGTCGGGCACGATCCTGAATCCTCCCCACCACGACGGCCGGGGCACTCGCGTGTCGGCAAAGCGGGCAGCCGCCTCCTCGAACAGGCGGTCCAAGGTCTCTCGGCTATCGACGACGGCGCTCTGCCGCGACGCATACACGCTCATCTGGCTCTCGAGCGGACGCGAGGCGAAGTACGCATCCGACTCGGCACCAGGTACCCGCGCGATCCGTCCTTCCACTCGCACCTGCCGCGCGGCACTGTGCCAGTGAAACAACAGCGCGCCATGCGGGTTCTGCGCCAGGTCGCGCGCCTTCCGGCTCTCGTAGTTGGTGAAGAACACCAGACCCTGACGGTCCGCGTCCTTCAGCAGAACCGTGCGCACTGACGGCCGTCCGTCTGGCGTGGCCGTTGCGAGGGCCATCGCGGTCGGGTCGACCTCGTCCCGGCAGGCATCCTGGAACCACCGATCGAAGAGCACGAATGGGTCATCGCCCGCCTCGGCCTCGAGGAGCGGATTGCCCGGGTAGTCGCGCCGCAGGCTGTCGATGGACATCAGTCGCCGCTCCTCACGCGGATCACGTCGCCGTCGACGTCGATGACGGCTCGGCCGCCGGAGGCGAGCGCCCCGAAGAGCAACAGTTCCGAGAGCGGCTTCTTGACGACGCGGTCGATCAGCCGCCCCATTGGACGCGCGCCGAAGGCACGGTCGAACCCGTGCGTCGCGAGCCAGTGCCGGGCGGCATCGGTGATCTCGACGCTCACACCCCTGGCCACCACGAGCCCGCGCAGTTCGTCGATGTGCTTGTCCACGACCCTGGCGATGACCTCAGGACCGAGCGGGAGGAAGGTCACCGTCTGATCCAGGCGGTTTCGGAACTCCGGCGTAAACATCCGCTCCAGCGCACCGCGGCTGGACGCGCCTTCGCCGGTCTCGGCGAAGCCGAGGCGACGATCCGAGAGGTCACGCGCGCCCGCGTTGGTGGTCATGATCAGAATCACGTGGCGGAAGTCCGCCTCGCGGCCGTGGGAGTCCGTCAGCGTGGCGTGGTCCATCACCTGCAGGAGGATGCCGAACAGGTCCGGGTGTGCTTTCTCGATCTCGTCCAGCAGCAGCACCGCATGGGGCGTCTTGCGGACGGCGTCGATGAGCAGCCCGCCTTCCTCGAAGCCGACATAGCCAGGCGGCGCGCCGATCAGGCGCGACACGGCATGCTTCTCCATGTACTCCGACATGTCGTAGCGCAGGAACGACACTCCCAGGATGCGCGCCAGTTGCCGCGCCAGTTCCGTCTTGCCGACGCCGGTCGGTCCGGCGAACAGGAAGCTCCCGATCGGCTTGTCCGCCGAACGGAGGCCGGACCGCGCCAGCCTGATGGCGGAGGCGACCTCTGCCACGGCAGCGTCCTGCCCGAAGATCACCGTGCCCAGTTCGGTGTCGAGCGTCTTCAGCGCCGCCCGATCGTCCGCCGACACCGCTGCCACCGGCACACGCGCCATCCTCGCCACGACGGCTTCGATCTGCGGCGTATCAATGACGGCGGCGCGCGCGGCCGGGGCCTTCAGCTTCTCGGCCGCGCCAGATTCATCCATGACGTCGATGGCCTTGTCGGGCAGGTGCAGGTCCTTCAGGTGCTTCGCCGAGAGCCGGACCGCCGCTTCGAGGCCGGCGTCACTGTAGCGGACGCCGTGGTGCGCCTCGTAGTGCGACCGCAGCCCCTTCAGAATGGCGATGGTGTCGTCTTCGGACGGCTCCAGCACGTCGATCTTCTGGAAGCGCCGCGACAGCGCGCGGTCGCGGTCGAAGGATTGCTTGACGTCGCTGAAGGTCGTGGACCCGATGCAGCGGAGGCTCCCACTGGCGAGCGCCGGCTTCAGCAGGTTCCCGGCATCCA
Source organism: Vicinamibacterales bacterium (assembly GCA_040081715.1). GTDB lineage: Bacteria > Acidobacteriota > Vicinamibacteria > Vicinamibacterales > UBA2999 > CANKJK01. The sequence goes on from JBEBFY010000009.1 coordinate 99,476, forward strand.
TCGCCCCGCCCGAGGCGGAACCCGCGCCCACCAGCGTGTGGATCTCGTCGATGAACACGATGGCCCGCGGTTCCTCGGCCAGCCGGTCCAGCACCTGCTTGATCCGCTCCTCGAAGTCTCCGCGATAGCGGGTACCCGCCACGAGGGCACCGAGGTCGAGCGCGTAGATGCGCGCGCCCGCGAGCGGCTCCGGTACCTCACCGTCGTGGATCCGGAGCGCCAGCCCTTCGGCCAGCGCCGTCTTGCCGACTCCGGGTTCTCCCACCAGCAACGGGTTGTTCTTCCGGCGCCGGCACAGCACCTGGATCATCCGCTCCAGTTCCAGCGCCCGGCCGATGAGCGGGTCCACGCCCCCGGCCGCCGCCTTCGCCACCAGGTCGGTCGCGAACGCCTCCAGCGGATCACGTGTGGTGGCGGGCACATCCGGGTCGTCGCCATCGCCGGGCGTGCCGGCCGGATCCTCGGCCCCATGCGAGATGACCTTGAGCAGGCGCAGGCGGTCCACGCCGTGCCCCCGCAGGAAGAACGCCGCGTGACTCTCCCGTTCCTGCAGGATGAAGACGAGCAGGGACCCGCTGTCGACGTGGCGTGCGCTCGACGAAGCCGCGTGCACGACGGCGTGCTGAATCACGCGATCAAAGCCAAGGGTCGGCTCCGGCTCCGCGCGCCGGCTGGACGGCACTGGCGGGAACGCTTCATTGAGGATGCCATCGAGCTGCGAGGCCAGTGCGTCTACCGGCACCCGCATCGCGGTCAGGAGCCCGCGCGCGCCAGGTTCCTGTGTCAGCGCGAGCAGCAGGTGCTCGAGTCCGACGGTATCGTGGCGGCGGTCACCGGCGATCCGAAACGCCCGCTGAATGCTCTCCATCGTTTCGGAGGCAAAGGGGACGCGCGGAGACTGACTTCGCTCACTCATGCTTCAGGCTCCGTGGTGATGCGCAGGGGGAACTCGTGCTGCTCGGCCAGTTGCTGCGCGCTGTGCGCCTTGGTGTCAGCGACATCCCGCGTGAAGACGCCGGCGATCCCCGTCCCGCTCTTGTGCACGCTCAGCATGATCGCGAACGCCTCCTCGTGCACCTTGCCGAACACGGTCTCGAGCACCCACACCACGAACTCCTGCGTGGTGTAGTCGTCGTTGTGCAGAAGCACCCGCCAGAGCCGCGGATGCGCGAGCTGCTGATCCTGGCGCGTCTCCTCAAGCACGGACTCGCGTGGAGCAGGCATCGCGACTCGATTGTACTCAGAAGGTTTCGGCCAGATCGGGGTCGAACCGCCACTGTGGCGGAGGCGGCTCCGCGATGCACGCGGTGAGCCGTCGCTGAAACTCCGCCCGGGGAATCTCACGCGCCCCCAGCGAGGCGAGATGACCCGTCTCTGCCTGGCAATCGATCATCGGAAATCCCCAGCGGCCGAGCTGCCGGGCCAGCCAGGCCAGTGCCACCTTCGAGCCGTCGGTGCGCCGCGTGAACATCGACTCGCCGTAGAACATCCGGCCGATCGACACACCGTACAGTCCTCCGGCGAGTTCATCACCCGCCCACGCCTCGACGGTGTGCATGTGTCCCCGCGCGTGCAGTTCGAGGTAGGCCTGCCGGATCTCCGCCGTAATCCACGTGCCGTCGCTGCCGTCCCTGGGCCCGGCGCAGGCATCGACGACCTGTGCCGGCGCCTCGTCGTACGAGACGCGGAACGCGCCAGACCGGAGACGCTTGCGCAGCGACCGCGACACGCGCAGCTCGGACGGCACCAGCACCATCCGGGGATCGGGACTCCACCACAGGAGCGGCTCGCCCTCCCCATCGGGCCACGGGAAGATGCCCTGGCGGTACGCCTCGAGCAGCCGTGCCACGGACACCTCGCCGCCGGCGGCCAGCAGGCCGTTGGGCCGTGCGAGCGCACGGTCAACAGAGGGAAACGGCTCGCCGGGAGCGAGCCATGGCACCATGGGCATTCAGTGGCCTGTTACGAATGGACTGTCTGGACGTAGCCGCGCTCGCGGCACGGCTGCCGCCGTCGCCGCGGACACGATTCGCGCCTTCACCAACAGGGTACCTGCACCTGGGCCACGTCGTGAATGCGCTCTATGTGTGGGGGCTCACGGCACACCTGAACGGCCGTGTGCTGCTCCGCTTCGAGACCCACGACCAGATCCGGTCGCGGGCCGAGTACGTGCAGGCCATCACCGAGGACCTCGACTGGCTGGGCTTTCATGCGGACGAGGGTCCCGTCGACCAGACAGATGACGGCCGGTACGCAGGCGCCCTCGCCGGACTGGCGGAGGCGGGGCACGTCTACGTTTGCGGCTGCTCCCGGAAGGACTGGGTAGAGCCGGCCGACGGTGCGGCGACCCCGAGCGTCTACGATGGCCGCTGCCGGGACCGTGGCCTCGCGGACGGGCCGGGGCGGTCGCTGCGCTTCAAGGTGCAGCCCGGAACGGAATCCTTCGAGGATGGTCGCGGCGTGCTGCACGACCAGGATCCGCTGCGGCTGAACGGCGACATCATCCTGCGTGACCGCGATGGCCAGTGGAGCTACCACCTGGCGGTGACCGTGGACGACCGCGATCAGGGCATCGACTTCGTCATCCGCGGGGAAGACCTCCTCGACGCGACCGGGGTCCAGTTGCGGTTGACGCGGATGCTCGGCCGGCCCCGGCCGCCCGTGTTCCTCCATCACGCCCTGCTCATGGCCGAACCCGGCAGGAAGCTCAGCAAGTCCAACCGGGACACCGGCGTGCGTGACCTGCGGGCGACGGGCGCGTCGCCGGCGGAGGTGATCGGCCTCGCGGCGTACCGGGCCGGACTTACTGCCACAGCCGGCCCGCTGAGGGCGCAGGATGCCGCGGCGATGGTCGGGAGCGGCCCTGGGCCGGGCACCGTCCGCGCACGGACACGCGTCTTGGGTTAGAATCAGGCCCCAACCCGGCGTTCTGGCCGGAACGCACCTCACGAGGCTCCATTGTCAGTCCGTCTCTTCGTCGGCAATCTCCCCTACAGCGCAACGGAGGCTGATCTCCGCGCCCACTTCACCCAGGTCGCGGAACCCTCGCACGTGGCCATGCCCGTGGACCGCGAAACGGGCCGCCCGCGTGGCTTCGCGTTCGTCGAGTTCGTCGAACGGGAGAAGGCGGAGGCGGTCATCAGCCGCTTCAACGAGCAGCCGTTCCTGGGCAGGAGCCTCGCGGTCAGCGAGGCACGGGCCCGCGAGGACCGGCCGGCGGGTGGTGGCTTCGGCGGCCCGAGACCCATGCCCGGAGGTGGCGGCTTCGGTGGCCCCCGACCAGGCGGGGGTGGCTTCGGTGGTCCCAGGCCGGGCCCTGGTGGCTTTGGTCCGCGACCCGGAGGCGCAGGCTTTGGCCCGCCGAGCGGCCCCCCGGGGAGCCGTGACCGGTCAGCCAACTTCGGTCCCCCCGCGCCGCCCAAGCGGCTACGCGGCAAGAAGGGCGCCCAGCAGGACAGCAAGCCCAAGGGGCCGATCAAGGAACGGGGCGGTGGCCGGATCTACGCCGTGGACGATCCGGAAGACGGCGAGGTGGGCGAATTCGAGAACTTCGCCGTGCGCGCGCCCGAGGATGAGAAGGACGACGCGAGCCCCACGGTCGAGAGCGGCGCGAAGGGCGAGGCCGACGTCCTGGACGACGGCGACGACGACGAATAGAGGCGACGTTCGCTGGATGCTACTGCGGCCAGAGCCACCCGAACGCGCCAGCCGTCAGCAGCGCATAGATCAATCCGTCCAGCGTTGAGCGCACCGTGGTGCCCCAGGCGCGGCTGTGCCAGATCGAGTCCTGCCACAACGCCAGGGCATACGCCGCGAACGCCACGGTGCTGACCAACCGGAAGACCGGCCGATAGCCCGCCCCTGCCGGCAGCGCCAGCCCGGCCACGTACCCGGCCAGCACACTCACCACCAGCGAGTACACGAACCACATCGTGAGGTTCACACCCAGCGGCGTGGGCCGGTTCTCAAGCACCGTCATCAGGACCACCGGACCGCGGCGCATCTTGTCTGCGAACGCTTGCGACTGCGGCGCCATCGGCGCGCTCGGACGCGGCAGCATGTAGTCACCGGGCGTCAGGCTGAACCGCCGCAACGCCGTCTGCACCTCCTCCTCGTCCGGCACGGGCTGAAAGTCCCTGTCGTGATAGCGGAGCAGCATGTGGACAACTGAACTGGCGACGAAGACCAGACCGGCGGACACCAGCACGGGGAGCCACAGCGCCGACACCTCAACCATCAGGCACCTCCGGCGCGGAGCATACTCCGCACCCGGTGCCGACCCCAAGGAATCACACCACACCCACGGCGAGCGCCAGGAGGGCTCCGACGGTACCGAACGCGGCCAGCGCGGCCCAGAACGGCAGGGCGAAGCGCAGCCACTGGTCGTAGCGTACGCCGGCCGCCGACAGCATGGCCATCAGGGCGCCGTTCGTAGGCGTGATCAGGTCGCACATGCCCGCGCCCGTCTGGTACGCCAGCACGGTCACCTGTCGGCTGATCTGCAGGAGATCCGAGAGTGGCGCAAGGATCGGCAGGGTCAGCACCGCCTGACCGCTGACGCTGGGCACCGGCACATGGACCAGTGTCTGGAGTCCGACCATCCCGGCCACGGCTACCGCGGGCGGCAGCCCGTCGAGGGGTGTCGCCAGTGCCCGCACGATCGTGTCGATCACATGACCGTCGTTGAGGACCACGAAGATGCCGCGCGCGAAACCGATGAGTAGCGCCGCGAACGCCATCTCGCGGAATCCATCGACGAAGGCCGACGCCGTGCCACCTGGCCCGAGTCCTCCGGCCAGGCCGGCCAGCAGGCCCACCGCCAGAAACACGGCGGACAGTTCGTCGAAGCCCCAACCGCTCGTCGCCTGTCCCACCAGGAACACGGCGAAGCCGCCGGCCACACAGGCCATGACCAGACCGAACCGCAGGGACCACGCGTCGGCCGGCGCCTCCGCCTCCTGAAGGGGCGCGCCCGTCACGCTGCGCGCCTGGCGGAGTACCGCCCACATCCACACCGCCAACGCCACCGCAAGGAGCGCCAGGCGGAACGCGAACCCTGAGAACATCGGGATCCCGACGATCTGCTGCGCGATGCCGACCTGAAATGGATTCACCGGGCTGAAGGCCGCGCCGACGACGGCCGACCCCAGGCTCATCGCGACGGCCGTCAGCGGGTTGCCGCCCACCCGTGCCGCCAGCAGCACCAGGGCCGGCACGAGCGCGATGATCTCCTCCTGCATGTTCTCGAGCGCACCGCCGGCGGCAAACAGCAGGCAGCACAACGGAATCGCGAGCCACGCCCGCGTACCCAGCCGGCGGACCAGCGCCGCAAATGCCGCGCGCAACGCACCGGTGCGATCCACGACGGCAAACGCCGCCCCGACGAGGAACACCACGGCGATGACGTCGGCCGCCTCGCCGATCCCACGCGGCACGGCGCGCAGCAGATCCATCACCCCGGCCGGTGAGGCCGGAACGGTGTGGTACGTGCCCGGCTGCACGACCTGACGCCCGGTGGCCTCGTCGGTGCGCCTGGCGTACTCCCCCGCCGGTACGACGTGGGTCAGGGCGGCGGCCAGCACGATGCCCCCCATCAGGAGGACCAGCGTGTGCGGTACGCGGATGCGCCTCACTGAGACCTACACGGAGACCAGGGGAAGCTGGTGCCGTTCGATGACGGCGTAGATGTCGATGGCTTTCTCCTCGGGGCCGAGGTACTCCACGCCGTCGAGACACGGGCGGAAGGCCTCCTCGGACTTCCGCCCCGGAATGTCCGGGGCGACATCGTGGCGCAGGAAGTAGGCGTTCACGCCAGACTCCTCGCAGAGCACGAGGCGATAGCCCTTGCCACGGGCGCGCTTTTCGAGCGCGGCCAGGCTGGCGCCGAAGTAGCCCTTCGGCCGCACGGCGGGCAGGTCGGCGTCGGGCAGCGTCACGGCCCGCCGAGGCCCGAAGTGCGCGTTGTATTCCATCACCAGCACGCGTGGCGACACCTGCTTCAGGGCATCGAGCAGCCAGTAGTCGATGCTGTCGATGTCGATCGACATGAAGTCGATCTCGCCCGTGAGGTGCTGCGCTTTCAGCATGGCGTTCAACCCGCCCGACGACACGCGCTCGCAGAGCACCGTCACCTTCGGATTGACGGCCACCAGCGTGCTGAGCTTCCGGGCGTGAGGCCGGTGCGCCTCGACCATCAGGCCCGACCAGCCCAGGTCGAGCGCCAGGATGGCGGAGTTGCCCCCGCTCTGCCCGGACCCGATCTCGACAAACGTCCGCGACTGCACACCCGCCGCGGCCAGTAACGCCAGGGTGATGCCGTCTTCCTCGTTCTGCGAGTAGAGCCGGAACCGCCGGCTCGCGACCGTTGCCGGGTCGGCCAGGCTGGACTGTGCAAGCGCGACATGGCGGATGAGCGCGTCGAGCTGCTGCCGTACACGGCGGCGCCATCGATCCTCGCGCTTGTGCCGCTGCTGCTGCTCGAGCAGGAGCGCTTCCACCCGGCGCAGGCGCGCCCACGTCGTCTGCCGCAGGAGAGCCCGTCCGGCGTCCACAATCCGATTACCCATTACGTGAGGTACTCCTGCCCGCGAACGCGTGGGATTACAATCGCGCCATGCCGCTCATCGACCCGGGTACCAAGGCACCCGCCTTCACCCTGAAGGACCAGCACGAAAAGACCCACAGACTGTCGGACTACGCCGGTCACCCGGTGGTCCTGTATTTTTACCCGAAGGACGACACGTCAGGCTGCACGCAGGAAGCATGCGACTTCGAGGCCTCCCTTCCGCGGTTCAGGAAGAGCAAGGCGGCCATCCTGGGCGTCAGCATCCTGAATGAGGCCAGCAAGGCGAAGTTTGCCGGCAAGCACGGCCTCACCTTCCCGCTGCTAGCCGATGAGGACCATCGAATCGCCGAGACGTATGGCGTCTGGCAGCAGCGGTCGCTCTACGGCCGGACGTTCATGGGCATCGCCCGTACCACGTACCTCATCGGATCCGACGGCAAGGTGGCACGCCGGTGGGACAAGGTGAAAGTGACCGGCCACGCCGCAGAGGTCATCGACGCCGTCGCGGCGCTGGGCTAGACGCCGGCCTGCCCCACGACCCGTCTTACTGCGCGGGGGCGGCGCCGTTCTTCAGGCGCTCCCGTGCCTTCTCTACGTCCCGGTGGAACACAAACAGCCGGTCGGCATTCCCCTCCGGGTCGGTGAAATTGAACTGCTTGCCCTTTCGCAGCTTCACCTTCAGGTTCTTCTCCAGATAGTCGATCTGGAACGTCTCCAGGTCCTGCATGGAGGCGGAGAACGCATCGTCCTTGCTGGTGGTTTCGTAGCGGATGCCCTGTGGCGTGGCCAGAAGACGTCCCTGACAGGAGCCCATCCGGTGCTTGTGGACCACGGCGATCTTGAGGTCCAGCCGGACTTCCTTGAACCGGAGCGTGATGTCGCGTGGCCCGGGTTCCACGTCGATCGTCTGCACGATGCCGTCGTAGCCTTCCACCGACACGTTCAACTGGTGATTGCCCGGCTTGATGTTCGAGGCCGTCGCCGGCGTGGTGCCGACATACTGCCGGTCGATGAAGACCTGCGCGCCGGGGACGTCCGCGTCGATGCGCAGCGTCCCCGTCTCGGGGGCCGCCTCAACCGGTGCGGGTGCCGGCTCAGCGATCGGGGCCGGAGCGTCGGTCTTCGGCCGCGTCGCCGCTCTCGGAGCGGCAGACTCGCCGGCCGGGGCCGGCGCATCCTTCGCACGGGGCGCCGCCACTGGAGCCACCGCCTCCGGCGTGGGGGCAGGAGCCTCTGGCGCCTCCCTGTTCAGGAACAGATATGCGCCACCGAGCACGAGAATGGCCCCACCTATCGCCACAACGGTCCGATTCACGGCGTAATCGTACCGCAACCAGCAGTCCGTGGCGGAAGTCGCGCGCGGCACCGAGACGGGCGAGGCGCCGGGCTGGCAAGGCGCGACGACCGTGCATACCGGGAGTATGTGAGGGAGGAGCAACGCTGCCAGGACGGATGCATCGCCCGTCGAATGCAGCGGGACTTCCGCCGCGGGCTGCTAGCAGTAGACTGAGCCGCATGTGCCCTCGGTGGACCCGGGCCGCTGCGTGCGTGGGAGTGGTGCTGGCCGTGGCGACCGTGGCGTCACTTTCCGCGCAGCGGCGCCGGTCAGGTGCGATCGCGATTGCCGGCGACAGGGACTTCGACGGGGGCTTCCAGTTCTGCCGGGCGGCCTTTCGCCAGAGCCCGGACGGCGACGGCGGTGGCTGGTCGGTGGACTATCCGCAGGCCGATCGCAACGTGACCGTCCGCCTGTCGGAGCTGACCAGGACGGCCATCCGTCTTGTGAGCGGTGAGCCGCAGCACCTCGTCCTGCGCCTCACCGACGACACCCTCTTCCGCTGCCCATTCGTGATGATGACCGAGGTCGGTGCCGCCTACTTCGAACAAGGGGAAGCCGAGCGGCTCCGCGAGTACCTCCTCAAGGGCGGGTTCCTGTGGGCCGACGACTTCTGGGGTTCCTATGCCTGGGACATCTGGCAGCGCGAGATCCGCAAGGTGCTGCCGGCCAACGAATATCCGATCGTGGACCTGCCCCTCGACCACCCAATCTACCGCACGCAGTTCATCCTCAAGGCCGGTGTGCCGCAGATCTCCTCGATCAACTTCTGGCTCGGCACCGGGCACGCCTCCGAACGCGGAGCCGACAGCGCCCAGCCGCACGGCCGGGCCATCGTCGACGCCCATGGGCGCGTGCTCGTGTTCATGAGCCACAACACGGACATCGGGGATTCCTGGGAGCGCGAGGGCGAGGACCCGAACTACTTCCGCCTCTACTCGGTGAACGGATACGGCCTCGGCATCGACGTGCTGCTCTACGCGATGACCCACTGACGCGCACGGGTCAGGCGGGGGGACCTCGGCGTTCCGCGGCGTCCGCGTCCGCCAGCACGCTCTGCGCCTGGATCGCGCGCCGGAATTCAAGCGGCCTGGCGATGGCCCGGAATGATTCCTTCACGCCGCCGGTGCCCGAGAGCGACACGGTGCCGTAGTTGAACAGACGGCCCGGCACGGTCTGCTCCACCGAAATCGCCTCAATCTGGCGCAGCAGCAGTTCGAGCGTCCGGCGCCGCACCAGCCCGACCTTCACGACCACGCGCTTGTCCGTCACCCCGAACTCGGAGGTCCGCGACTCCACCCAGCGCGGCAGCGCCGTCAGCAAGCCCACAACCAGGACGGCGACGCCGGCGGCGGGCGGCACCTCCACCTGCGTGGAGAGCGCGAGGAGCGCGATGCCGCCGAGCCCCACCACCGCCGCGGTGGCGTACACCACTGGATGCAGCCGGGCCCTGGCCACGACGCGCTCTCCCGGCAACAGACTGGAATCGAGATACCCCACGCTGAATCCTCCTCACTGGTCAGGCTACACCGAACGCCTGCGAGAGTCCTTCCGAGGTCAGCACGGTCGCGCGCGGACCGTCGGCCACCACGTGTCCGGCGTTGAGGAGCTCAACTGCAGAGTGAGGAGACGGGTCAGCGACGACTTGCCGGATCCGTTGGGCCCGAGAATCGCCGGGTGTTCACCGGCGCGGACCGCGAGAGACATGTGGTGGAGAACCTGCGCGCCGCCCCTGACGAGCGACGCGCCGGCAAGTTCCAGGACCGGCGGCGCTGCGTACGTCCTCACCGTGTCCGACAGGCGTCTGGCGACGCCTACTTCTTGACGTGCTTGCTGACCAGCTTGGTCATCTCGAACATGTTCACGCTCGACTTGCCGTTGAAGACGGCCGTGAGCGCGGCGTCCGCGTTGATCATGCGCTTGTTCTTCGCGTCCTGCAGCTTGTTCTTCTTGATGTACAGCCACAGCTTCTTGGTCAACTCGGTCCGCGGAAGCGGCTTGTCGCCAACGACCGCTGCGAGCTTGGCATCGGGTGTGACCGGCGCCATGAACGCCGCGTTGGGCTTGCGCGCGGTCTTCTTCTTCGCGGGCTTGGTTGCCTTCTTCGCGGGCTTGGTTGCCTTCTTCGCAGCCTTCTTCTTGGTCGCCTTCTTGGCCATTAAATCTCCTTTAGAGAGAGGGAAAAGCGTGATGGCCGGATGGTAGCACGCCCTTAGGGAGAGTTCACCCGGGAAACGGGCGTCCGCCCCTCTGATACCTGGGGGAGCGGGGCCTGCACCGCGGGAACCCAGCTCAGGCGCGCGACCCGGTCTCGCCGTCGCCACAGGCGGCGTCGAAGGCGCGGATCTGTGCGCGCGTTCCGAAGACGATCAGCACATCGCCCTCCGTCAGGGCAAAGTCGGCCGGGGGATTCTGCAGCACCTCCCCACGTCGCTGGACGGCCACGACGCCAAGCCCCCACTGGCGGCGCACATCGGCCTCGGCCAGTGAAAGCCCGACCAGTGGACCGCCTGCGCGGAGCACGGTCTGATCCAGCTGCAGGTCGGTATCACCCCGCAGTGAGGCGTCGAAGAAGCTGACGATGGTCGGCTTGACCACCATATGTGCGAGCCGGCTGCCGCCGATCTGAAACGGGTTCACGACGCGGTTGGCGCCCGCCTGCACGATGCGGCGCTCGGCCTCCTCTTCGGTGGCCCGGGCCACGATGAAGAGGCTGGCGCTCAGCGACCGGGCCGTGAGCACCGTATAGACGTTGTGCGCGTCGTCGTTCAAACACGCCACCAGGCCTCTGGCCGATGCGAGGTTGGCCCGGCGGAGCGTCTCGGCCGATGTGGCGTCACCCGGGACAAATGGCACGCCGCTCTCCAGCAGACCCGCGATCTGGTCCGCGTCGCGCTCGATCACGACCACCGTACGCCCGGAGCGCCGGAGTTCGGCCACCACCGCGCGCCCCATGCGGCCATACCCGCAGACGATTTCGTGCCCGGACATGCGTTCAATCATGCGAGACCTCCGCGCCCGGCCCAGTACCTGCTGAAGCTCACCCTCAATGACCGTGCGCGCAATATCGGTGGCCAGAAACAGAAACATGCCGAGACCGGCCACCAGCAGAACGCTGGTGAACAACTGCCCGGCCCAACTGAGCGGCACGACCTCGCGGTACCCCACGGTCGTGATGGTGATCACGGTCATGAAGACCGCGTCCCACCAGGGCGCACCCTCGATCAGGCGGTATCCGAGGGTCCCGACCACGCCCAGCCCCAGCAGCAGGCCGAGCGCAAGCAGCAAGCGCTTGTGCGATTGCACGGACGTGGATCTTAGCCGATCGAGCCGGGCCGGCTAGTACCTGAACACCCGGTTGATCTTCACGATGAACGACCGGTTCTGCAGGTCGGGAATCCCCCGCGACAGCGTGTCGCGCTGGTCGTTGTAGACGATGAACATCTCGCTGCCCGGAATGTACTCCCAGCGGAAGCGGACGTTGGCCGCCAGGGTGTGATTCGACTGGTTGTACTGGATCAGCGCGGTCGTGAAGGCCCACGGCGTAAGGGTAAAGGTCACGCGCGAGGTGATGAGCCGCTGGGTGAAGGACCCCGTGCTGACCTCGACGTTGTTGAAGGTCACCGAGGGCTCCGCCGACAGGCGCGGGCCCACATTGAGCCGGCCGCTCGAGACACTGAAGGTGGTCTTGGTGCCGTCGTAGAAGCTGCCCTGCTCCACCGAGATGTTGCCCGAGACATTGCGCTGCCGGCCGAAGTTGTAGCCGACGCGGCCGAACTGGAACCCGTAGTCCCCCACGGGCAGCGTGACCCCCGGCGCGATGCGGAAGGGCGCCGGCAGGAACTCGTGCTGGTCGGACACCTCGGCAAAGAACAGATCCTGATTCTGGTACTGAATCTCAAAGCGTCCGTTGGTCAGCCGGGACTCGAGGCGCCCGGTCGTGTAGTTGTCGGTGTTCGAGAACGACCCGGAGACCAGATACTTGCGGATCCGCTTGTTGCTCTTCGGCCGCGGGCTGAACCGCAGGCTTCCCAGATTCTTCCGCATGTCGGGACGGCGGACAAAGCCGACTTCGGGGCTGAAGAAGCGGCCCACGGCCAGGTGGTCGAACTGGGCGCCGTACCGATCCGCGTTGTAGTCCATGAAGGCGCGGTAGCTGCGCTGCGCCCCGGCCGCGGCCGGCGCCCGGCCGCTTTCGGCCTGGGCCCAGTAGGCGCTGGCCTGAAAGTCGGGGCCGAACGCCCACGAACTGTCCACGCCGTAGGAAGTGGTCGAGTCCGGCCGGATGGCGCCGACCGACCGGTGGGTGAGGATCATGCCGACGTTGTTCCGGCCGAACAGATCGCGCCGCGCGCGCACAACCGAGAAGTTCGTCGCCCTGGTGCCGGACCGGGCCTCGTCGCCTGCCTGCACGTTCAGCGCACCGATGGTGAACGCCCCCTGCCGCCCGGAAAGGCGTCCGCCCCCGAGGATGGGGACTTCCTGTGCTGCGGCCGACAGCCCGATGGCGCGGCTGTAGAAGACGAGCGGGACGTCACTGCCCACATTCGCCGTCGCATTCGTGGCGGCGAAGGCGAACAGGCCGCCGTTCTCGAGGAAGAAGTCGCGCTTCTCCGGGAAGAACAGGCTGAAGCGCGTCAGGTTCACCTGCTGCTCATCCGCCTCGACCTGGGCGAAGTCCGTATTGACGGTGATGTCCGCCAGCAGGCCCTGGGTCACGGCGTATTTCATGTCGACGCCGACATCTCCACCCAGGTCGTTGTCCACCACGGGCCGCGCCAGCTTGTCGGTGCCGATGTTGCCCCGGATGTACGGCTTGACGTCGAAGTTTCGTGAACCCTGCGGCGGCTCAAGCCCGACCAGCTCGGCGGCCAGCGCCGCCCGGAAGTGCCCCTGGCTGCCGACCGAGGGAGGAATCGGCACCACGTAGGAGTATTCGTTCTTGGCCATGTTGCGCCGGCGGAAAACCACGCCCCACGGCTGGCCCTTGCCAGGCGCATACCGCAGCGACTTCCACGGGATACGCGCTTCGACGACGTACCCCTTGTCGAAATAGGCGGTCTTCACATACCAGATCGGGTTCCAGTCCAGGCTGATCTGGCGCTCGTTGGTGACCTGCCCGTCGATCCGCCCGCCGGCAGCGGAGATCTCGAAGAACAGCATGTTGCGGCGGTCGTGGAACGTGTCGAAGCTGAACGCGAACTGATCGTTCTGGACGATGTTCGTGTTGTCCCGTCGCATCTCGTTCGCCATGAGACGGCTCATGTCGCTCTCCCAGCAGCGGCAGGTGACATACACGTATTTGTCATCGAAAAAGACCCAGACGTCGGACTTCTCCGTCGCTGGCGCGTAGGGCACCGGGTCGTTCTGGACGAAGTCGCTCGCCGGTTGCACCTGCTCGTAGATCGGCTCGTCCACCTTGCCGTCGATCCGGAGCGGCGTGCTCAGACGCACGGCGCGGATCGTGGCGCGGCCGTACATGTCGCGCACGATCGTCTGCGGCGCGAGCGGAGCCTCGGGGAACGGGGTATTGGGCGGGGCCGGCGGTGGCGCCGGAAGACCGGGACGTGTGGCCTGCTGCGCCCACACCGGCGCGGCCAGGAAGACGGCGGTGAGCCACACGACGAGCACACGGGCAAGCGGCATAAGCCAGCAAGGATAAACCACCGGGCGGCTCAGCGGGGGACTCAAGCCGGTCACGGTGCAGCCTGCGACAACATGCTGGGGGTGGACCGTTGCCGCCGGGCTCCGGCAATCGGCCTGACAGGCCGCGGGTACACTGCACAGAGCAAAGCCCATGGTGCTCTCAGTGCTGGATCTGCTCCCCGTCGCCCGCCATGTGCAGGCGGCCGACGTCATCCGGAGCGCGGAGGTCGTGGCCAGGGCGGCCGAGGCTGCCGGCTTCCACCGCTACTGGGTGGCCGAGCACCACAACATGCCCAGTATCGCCAGCTCGGCACCCGACATCCTGATAGCCCACGTAGCCGCCAGGACCACGCGGATCCGGGTGGGGGCCGGCGGCATCATGCTGCCCAACCATGCGCCGCTCCGCGTCGTGGAAGCCTTCAGAACCCTTGAAGCGCTCCATCCGGGCCGGATCGACCTGGGCCTGGGACGCGCTCCGGGAACGGACGCTGTGACCTCCGCAGCCCTGAGGCGGGGCGCGGGCGAAGACCCCGACGAGCGTCTAGCGGAACTGCTCGCCTTCGAGCGCGGAACCTTCGGAGACGGGCACCCGTTCCAGCAGATCGCCCCGACGCCGGCGGGTGTGCGCCTGCCGCCGATCTGGATGCTCGGCTCCACAACCGCCGGCGCCGCCATTGGCGCCGCTCTGGGCGTGCGCTACGCCTTTGCCGGGCACTTCGCCATGCGGTACGCGGAAGCGGCCATGTCGGTCTATCGGAGCCGCTTCCAGCCGTCTCCAGACCTGGCCTCGCCATACGCCATGCTCGCGGTCACCGTCATCTGCGGTGAGGACGATGCCCACGCCGCGCGACTGGCTGCGCCTGTCCGGCTGGCCATCGCCCGCAGCCGGACGGGCCAGCGTTTGCCCATCGCGACCGTGGAGGAGGCGCTCGCCCACCGCTTCACGCGGGACGAGGAGGCCGCCGCTGATGCGTTCCTCGAGGGCGCCGTCGTGGGCGGGCCCGCTCGCGTGCGTGACGGGCTCCAGGCACTGGTGGTTCGTACCGGCGCCGATGAGGTCATCCTGTCCACGCTCGTCCCGGACCTGGACGAGCGACTGGCCTCCCTCGCCAGGACGGCCAGCGCCGTCGGGACATCTCCAGGACCGGACTGAACGCCGTACATGACGAAGGGCCGGAGCGCATCAGCGCCCCGGCCCCTGGTACTTCAGAACGGACTTCAGAACGTGCCGCGCGAACTACTTGGGTGCGACGTACGGCTCGGTGTCCGTGATCTGGCTCTGGGCGTCGACCGCGATGACCTTCACCAAACCAGCCACGTTGGCCTTGACCTCCGCCTCGATGGCCGGAACATAGCCCGCACCCTCGACGCGCACGACCTCACCCACCTTGAACTTCGCGCCCACGGTGAGCAGGCTCGTGTCGTTGACCTTCGGCCTCTCCGGCGCGACGCGGCCGATCTTCGCGTAGTACTCGCGAAGGTAGACAGCTGTCTGGGGCTGGGCCTTGAAGAAGCCCGCGAAGAACTGCCCGTCGCACACCTGGATCGGCTTCCAGCCGAGGAGGTTTGCCTGATCCAGGCTCTCCGTGGCGCCATGGTCGAGGAGATAGCCGGCCACGGAGTTCGTGCCGCTATAGCACGCGCCATGGAGCGCCGTCTCCTTGTTCTTGTTCACCGCGGCCACCGGAATCTTGAGTTCCTCGACGAGGTACTTCACCGATTCCAGCCGCTCCTGCTCGGTTCCGGCATCCTCAAGCGGATTGAGAATGCTGGTGCCGGCCGCGACCATCAGCGGCGTGTCTTCGTCCGCGTTCTTGATGTTCGGGTCGGCGCCATTGGCGACGAGCAGCCGCATCATCGGAACGTCCGCCACCTTGGCCGCCTGCAGGAACGCCGTGGCGCCAACGCGGTTGAAACGGTTGCGGTAGCCGTCGCCGAAGCTCTTGGTCGCCTGGAAGTTGACCTTCACGCCCTTCTCGATCATCTTCTTGGCAAGCGTGAGGCTGTCTACCGTGCCGGTCGGTTCCGGGTTCAGCGGGCCGAACTTCGCGTTCAGGCGGCGCGTCCAGACCAACTGCTGCAGGGCCGTATAGCCAGGGCCGCGGTTCGGATCCGCTCCGCGGTCGAGCAGGAAGCTCGCCACTTCGTAGTGCCGGTTCAGCACCGCGAGGAGGAGTACCGTGGTGCCGTCGCCAGGCTTCTCGTCGTTCACGTTGGCACGGGCATCGAGCAGCGCCTTCACCGTGTCGAGATGGCCTTCGCGCGCGGCCCACATGATCGGGGTGAACTCCAGGCCGTTCGTGTTCGGGGCCCAGGCGGGGTCACGGTGCGCTCGCAAGCCGATTGGGTCGTTCACGCGCGGGATGCGGCCGCCCATGGCGCCGGGCTTTGGAGCCTTCGAGCGGGCATTGATGTCGGCGCCCGCCTCGAGCAGCACCTTCACCACCGCCGTGGCGCCTTCCGATGCCGCCCACATCAGCGCCGTCTGCTTACGCGCACCCTCGGCGACGTTCGCGTTGGCACCCTTGGCGAGCAGCGCCTTGACGGCGTCTGGGTTGCCGGCGCGGGCAGCCATCATGATGACCGGCTCGCCCGTCAGCACTGCGTTCGGGTCCTCACCCTTGGCGAGCAGGAGTTCGATCACTCCCGCATTGCCCTTGTTGCAGGCCAGGGAGAACGGTGTCGCGCCGGCGCGGGTGGCCAGTTTCACATTGGCGCCTGCCTTGATCAGCAGATCGGCCATCGGCGTGTTGCCGATGTGCGCGGCCCAATGGAGAGCCGTCGTGCCATCCGCCTCAGCGGCGTTCACGTCGACCTTCTGCGCGAGCAGCGTCTTGACCGTGGCCACGTTGCCGTTCTTCACCGCATCGATCAGCGCGACGCGGCGGGCGGCCGCCTCCGAAGAGGCGGCCACCGTGAGGGTCACAACAAGCGCGAGCGTCCCGGTAACGATGCGCTGGAAGGTGCGAGTCATCGAGGTTGTCTCCATCTATACGCCTCCGACTAGATGTCGGTCAGCATCCCCGTCGAGTCGCCGATCCGGTCGATGTTGACGCCGGCCTTGTTCAACAGGGCCGTGTGCAGGTTCATCAGCGGCTGGCGGACCTTCGGGTCGTAGTCGATGTACTGGTTGCCCTTGATCTTGCCGTTGAGCTTGCCCATCAGCAGCACCGGCAGGTCGAGCGGGCTGTGGAGATCGCCGTCGCTCTGGCCCGCGCCGTAGACGAGACCCGCATGATCCAGCAGCGTGCCGTCGCCATCCTGCGTCTTCGCCATCCTCTCGTACAGATGGTGCATCAGCGAGATGTGGTACGTGTTGATCTTGGTCAACTGCGACTGCTTGTGCGGGTCGTTCTGGTGATGCGACGTCTCGTGGTGGCCCTCGGGCACCCCGATGTTGTTGTAGTTCTTGTTGCCCTGCTCACGCGCGATTGAGAATGTGATCACGCGAGTCAGGTCGGCCTGGTAGGCCAGGAACGAGAGGTCGAGCATCAGCAGGGTGTGCTCCTCGAACGTCTCGGGCACGCCAACCGGACGGTCAATGACCGCCAGGTCCGACGTCTGACCCTGCTTCTCGGCCTTCTGGATACGGAGTTCCGCGTCGCGGATGGCGTCGAGGTACTCGGCGACGCGGGCCTTGTCGCCCGCGCCGATCTTGACGCCGAGGAGCGACAGATCCGACTGCACGGTGTCCAGAATGCTCTTGTCCGCACGCATCCGCTTCAGGCGAGCCTGCTTGTCGCTCTCCTCGCCGAAGAGCCGCTCGAAGACCACGCGCGGGTTGCGCTCCATCGGGTTCGGCACCGTAGCCGCCCGCCAGGAGATCGTGTTCACGTAGAGGCAGCTGTAGCCGTTGTCGCAGGAACCGACCTGGTCGGACGGGTCCGTGCAGATTTCCAGCGACTCGAGCACGGTCTCCTTGCCGAGCGACCGGGCCGCGTACTGGTCGGCCGTCGTCGCCAGGCGGACATCGGCTTCACCGGACTTCGCGAGGACGCCGGAGAGCCAGGCCGACTGATTCCGGGTGTGCGGGCCGCCGCCGTCGCCGAGGCCGGCCGAGTAGTTGTTCAGATTCCCGAGGACCGTCACGTATTCCTTGAGGTCCTGCAAGCCGGACAGCGTCTGCGACAGCACGAAGTCCTTGCCAGCGCCCGCCGTCCTCGGCTTCCAGAGCGGCATGTGCATGCCATTGGGCACGTAGAAGAAGCCGAGACGGGGCGGAGCCGCCGCAGCGGTCTTGGACGACGCCGTCAGGGCTGGAACCATGGCGTCCAGCAGGGGCAGCGCAAGCGTGACACCCGCGCCACGAAGGAAGGTGCGCCGGGGAAGGGCCATCTTGGTTACAAACATCGCTTCTCTCCTTGTTTGACTGGCGGTCTACAGCGTACGGCGGTTAACGAGCAATCGAAGCAGACTGCGTCGCAGGTGCCACAGCCGCCGCCTTCCTCATCTGAAACGGAACACTCTTCACGATACCCAGGACAATCGACGAGAACTTGTAGTTGCTGGCCGCCGCGTCGCGAACCACCTTGCGAACGGCAGGGGCGTCATAGAACTCGGTGCCCCGGCCAAGCGCATACATCATGAGCTTGTCGGTCATCGTGCCCACGAACTGCTGCTGCTTCTGGGAAATCATCAACGACCGGAAGTCAGAGATGCCGCTGAACTTGGTGCCATCCGGGAACGTCCCGGAGGCGTCGATCGGCTGGAAGCCGGCGTCCACCAGACGCCACTTGCCAATGCCGTCGAACTGCTCGAGCGCGAAGCCGGCCGGGTCGATGGTGGAGTGGCACGATGCGCACACAGGGTTGGCACGGTGCTTGGCCATCAACTCACGCACGGTCAGCACTCGGCCGTCCGCCTGCTTCTGCTCCGACAGCGGCGGAACATTGGCGGGCGGCGCCGGCGGCGGGGTGCCCAGCATATTCTCCAGGATCCACTTGCCGCGAACCACGGGCGAGGTGCGAGTCGAGCGCGACGTCACCAGTAGCAAGAGACCCTTGCCGAGCAGGCCCCGGCGCGGGCTGTCCGAAGCCAACTGCACGCGACGGAAGTCCGTCCCGTAAACGCCCGAGAGGCCATAGTGCTTGGCCAGCCGCTCGTTGACGAAGGTGAAGTCCCCATCGAGCAGGTCGATGGCGCTCCGGTCCTCCCGCACGACGGTGGAAAAGAACATCTCAATTTCCGTCTGGAACGCCCGGCGCAGCGTTTCATCGAAGTTCGGGAAGATCGGCTCTGACGGCAGCGACGCCTTGAGATTCCGCACCCAGAGCCACTGCGAGGCGAAGCTCCTGGTCAGCGACTCGGCGCGGGGATCCGCCAGCATGCGCTTGACCTGCTTGTCGAGCACACCCGGTGCGCGCAACTGCCCGGCCACGGCCAGGTTCAGCAACTGGTCGTCCGGCACGCTGCTCCAGATAAAGAAGGAGACGCGCGACGCCAGGTCGATATCGCTGATCCGGTAGACACCATCGGGCCCGGGCTTGACCGGGTCGGCCACCACGCGGAACAGGAAGTTCGGGTTCACCAGCATCGCGCGGATGCCGCGTTCGACGCCGCCCTCGAAGTCCGATTCGGCGCGCCCGTCCTTGTACTGAGCCATCAGCACCTCGACGTCGTGCACCGACAGCGGTCGGCGATACAGTCGGCGGCCCAGCTTGCTGAGGATCGTCTTCGCGCAGGCGTCTTCCGTCGCACCGCTCACGGGCTTGCAGGTGAAGATCCTCTGGCGGCTGGGCGTGTCGCCCTTGCCCATGACCTTGGCCGGACCGCGCAGCGTGACGGACGCGACACCCTGGCCACCGCCACCACCACCACCGTAGTAGGGTGTCCGGTCGCCCTCGACCTTCGGCGTGGCGGCCGTCTTCAGATACGCAACGGTCACCTCGTGAGGACCGGCCTTCACGACCATCTTGTGGATGATGTTGTCCGGTTCCATCCCGCCGCCTGCGATGGCGTCGTACTCGGCGTTCCGGGGCTTGGGTGCGAAGTCGAACAGCTTGATGCGTTCGCCGTCGATGGCGAAGTCAATCTGCCCCCGCCCGCCCGGGTTGATCTCGAACTCGTACTCCCCGTCCACCGGGAAGATGTGCGTGAACCGCGTGCCGCCACGGGTCCCGAACGGCATGCCATCGATGTAGATGTCCTGACGCTGCGCCGACGGGGCACTGAACTGCAGCTCCACCGGGGGCGGATTTCCACCGACCGCGGTGCGGGACACCTTCAGCGCCACCGAGAGGTACTGCTCAAGCAGGGTCTGGGTCAGACGCAGCGAGGTGGCGATGTTGTCGAAGCTCGCCTTGCCGCCGCCGGAGTCATCGATAGGCAGGAGGTCGGTGAAGTCAATCTCCATGCCGAGCACGTCACGCACGATGTTGCCGTACTCAGTACGGTTCAACCGGTGCAGCGACTCCGTGCGACCTGGATCCGGACGCTTGGCCGCAACGGCATCCAGCTCGGATTCCAACCAGGAGGCCATGCCGTCGTAGGCGACCTTGTCGGGCCGCGGGGCTCCGGGCGGCGGCATCACGCCTCCGCGAATCTTGCGCACCACGCGTTCCCAGGTCTCGCCGTGGTCGCCCACCTTCGAGACATCCGCATTGTCCAGGCGCATCTTGCCGTTCTGAACGCGGGCGTTGTGGCAGCCGACGCAGTACTTGTCCAGCAAGGCCCGCTTTTCAGCGACGGCGTTCGCGCTCGCGGCCTTCGGCGCGACCTGCGCAGCGGCACTGACCACACCCTGCGGAGCCACGGTCAACGCGATCACACCAGCAACCACCACCCACACGTGCTTCACCCTCATGC
The DNA here is from genome assembly GCA_040081715.1 of Vicinamibacterales bacterium. Taxonomy (GTDB): domain Bacteria; phylum Acidobacteriota; class Vicinamibacteria; order Vicinamibacterales; family UBA2999; genus CANKJK01. The sequence goes on from JBEBFY010000009.1 coordinate 119,827, forward strand.
GCGACACTCCTCCTCGCCCGCTATCCACTACCAAGTAGCTGGATGTTATACCTCAAAACAGGTAGTGCCTGTCGCGAAATGTCTCTCCCTGGACAGGGTCGAAATCCCGCCCGCCTCACCGCCAGCAAGTGCTTTCTTACCAGACGGTTACGGGCCTCACTCTGACAGGACAACCTCCGCCATTTCGCGGGCAATGCGCTGCTGCGAACCGGCCTACCAGTCGGTCGGCGTGAAGTCCTTCAGAAAGCGCCCCCAGATATGCGTTCCGGTGTTCTCGCCCCCGATGACCGGATCCACGATACGCGCCGCCCCGTCCACGATGTCGAGCGGCGGGTGAAACCGCTGCTCCCGGGTCTTGCGGGCGGCGATCACTTCCGGGTCCTCGTCGGTGACCCAGCCGGTGTCCACGCTGTTCATGTGGATACCGTCGGCGTGATAGTCCGCCGCCGAGGTGCGGGTCATCATGTTCAGCGCCGCCTTGGCCATGTTCGTGTGCGGGTGCTTGGTCGTCTTGAAGCGCCGGTAGAACTGCCCCTCCACGGCCGACACGTTGACGATGTGCTTGGCGCCCGGCGTGCGGCGCATCAGATCGCGCAGCCGCCCGTTGATCACAAATGGCGCGATGGCGTTCACCAGATGCACTTCGAGCGCCTCGACCGACGAGACTTCGTCCAGCATGAGACGCCAGGAGTTCCTGTCCCGAAGGTCTACCTGCTGCAGATCCTGGTCGAGGTGGCCCGCGGGAAAGAGGTGCCCGGGCATGCCTCCGTCCCCGGGCAGCAGCGCCACCTGCGACAGCCGCGCGCTCGACGCGAGCGACGCGCCGACGAGCGCCGCGGCGGCTGGCTCACCCTCGCCGATCATCACCGGCTGACGCAGTCCCTCATACGCGCCGACCAGTCTCCTGGTATGCGCGGGCAGCGCCATCACGGCGGATTCCTCGCTCGCCATCATGTGCGCGTAATACTCGGGTGGCCGCCGGACCGTCTGGCACGCGTTGTTGATGATGATGTCGAGCCGGTCGGTGATCGTGTGCACGTGCGCACAGAACGCCTCCACACTCGGCGTGTGGCGCAGGTCGAGCCCGTACACCTCCACGCGGTGCTCCCAGTCCGCAAAGTCGGGTTCGGATGCGAACCGCAGGGCAGCGTCGCGCGGGAAGCGGGTGGTGACGATCAGCCGCGCGCCGCACCGCAGCAGCTTCAGGCCGGACTGATAGCCGATCTTCACGCGCCCCCCGGTCAGCAGCGCCACACGCCCGCGCAGATCCGTCAGCTCGGTCCGCTTGCTGAAGTTGAATGCAGCGCAGGCTGGGCACAACTGGTCGTAGAAGTGGTGGATCTGCTGAAAGGGCTGCTTGCAGACGTAGCAATGGCGGGTCTCCTCGGACGCGCCCGCCGTCTCGGCGTCCCCATGCACGTCCTCCGGTTCGAACGCCTTCGGCGGAAACACATTGGGCGTGGTGAAGACGGGCTTGCGGCGCAGCGTCCGGATGCCCGTCTCGTGCAGGCGGCGATCATCCTCGTGCGCCCGTGCCGCACGCCGCTCACGAGCGGCGGCCTTCGACAGTTTCCGGCGCTCGATCCGATCGGGGCTGTAGACGCGCGCCAGCGCCTGCAGGAAGCGCTCCCGCTCCGCAACGGACACCGCCTCGAGGAGGCGCCGATTGATGGTGAGATCCTCGAGCAGTGCCAAGGCCACCCGCACACGGTCGGCGGGGGGCATGTTCATATCGCCCATGCCCCTCATTCTGTCATCCTCGACGCGGCCGCTCCTTTCGCCCATCACCGCACGGTCCCAGCCAATCGGCTTCTGGTTGTTCAGCAGGTTGCCAGATATCAACCTCCCGCCCGTGACGGCCACCGGGCTACGATGTGCGGCATGAGATTCAATTGGTTCTGCCTGGTCGCGGCCGGACTGGCCCTCGGCGGCCAGGAGAGGGCACAGACGCAGGCGCCGGCCTCGGTCACCGTGTTCACGGGCGCCAGGATCATCACTGGTCAGGACAGGGCGCCACTGGAGAACGCGGCCCTCCTCGTGGAGAATGGCCGCATCGTTCGCCTCGGACGCGCACGGGACGTGAAGGCGCCCAAGGGCGCCACCGTCGTGCCGCTCGAGGGCAAGACGATCATCCCTGCGCTCATCGACACCCACACGCACGCGAGCACCGACCGCGACGGCCTGGTCACCGATCTCCAGCGGCGGGCCTACTGGGGCGTCGGTGCCATGCTCAGCCTCGGCACCGACAAGGGCGACCTGCCGTTTCAGATGCGCGGCACCGCCGTGCCAGAGGGCGCGCGCTTCCGTACCGCCGGCCGCGGCATCACGAGTCCGGAACCGGGCCGGTCCGATGTCCCCTACTGGGTGACGACCGAGGAGCAGGCGCGCCAGGCGGTGCGCGAGCAGGCGGCCCTCAAGGTCGACATCATCAAGATCTGGGTGGACGACCGCGACGGCAAGTACCAGAAACTCAGCCCGCCGCTCTACACGGCCGTGATCGACGAAGCCCACAAGCACGGCCTCAAGGTCACCGCCCACATCTTCAATCTCTCCGACGCCAAGGGCCTGCTGCGCGCGGGCCTCGATGCGTTCGCGCACGGCATCCGTGACGTGGACGTGGATGACGAGGTCCTCGCCCTGTTCAAGGCGCGGAAGCACGTCGTGGTCGTACCCAACCTTCCCGATCGCGGCGTGGCCTCCGACGTGAGCTGGCTGAGGGGCAGCGTGCCCGCCGGTGATCTCACGAAACTGCAGGACGCCGCCACGGACCGGCCGCAGGTTCAGCAGGCGTTCGCACTGCAGGCGCGCAACCTGGACCGGCTGAACAAGGCCGGCGTCACCATCGGGCTCGGCACCGACGGCAACACACCCCACGCGGCGCACCAGGAACTGGAAGACATGGTCGCCGCCGGCATGACGCCCGCGCAGGCGCTCGTCGCAGCGACCCGGAACAGCGCGGCGCTGCTGAACATGAAAGATGCGGGTACGCTCGAACCCGGCAAACGCGCCGATTTCGTTGTGCTCGATGCGAACCCGCTCGATGCCATCACGAACACGCGGCGCATCAGCGCGGCCTACCTGAGCGGTGTGGCGATCAACCGAACCGCGCTTGGCGCCCGCTGGTCGGGAACACCCGCGCGGTAACGCAACCGCATCACCCCGCGCCCGCCTGCCGGACTACCAGGGCGATGCCGGCCCGTTCGCCGCGACGGGCGGCACAGCATCGTCAAGCCATCCCCGGCGGAGGTCCTCACGCGGCACGCTCGACAGGTACGGCTTGATGTCGAGCACCGGGCTGCCGTCGAGCATGTCCACGCCCTCGACGACGAGCCGGCATCCCTCCCGCCGAAGCAGCCGCACCACAGTGAGACCGATCAAATTGGGACGGCGCGGTGAGCGTGTGGCAAAGACCCCGTGCGGGCGCGTGTCGACCGGCGGGATACCGACCAGTTCGTAGTCCGTGGACCGGTCAAACACCCACAGCACGTAGAGGTGCGAGAAGCCTTCGATGTCGAGCAGCCCGGCCTCGAATCGCGGGTCGACCTCGATCACGCCTTCGGCCTCGTGCTGTGCGCCCGGGCCCTTGGGGATCTGCTTTCTATCCGTGTGCGGCGTGCGCATCACGCCGATGGGAAACATGGGGATCACGGAGACATTCTCTCTCAGGGAGCTTTCCGATCTCTGGAGCACCGCATACCCACCGTCCCGTCCACAAAGCGCAGTCTTCTCCGGCCACTCGTCGGACCGCAAGCGCTACCTTCCGAACAACTTGGCGGCCGGCTATGCTCGCGCGATCTGGCTGACTTCTGCCACGTCCGCAGCCGTCAGCCGCCATCGGGTGGCCTCCGCATTCGCGGCGACCTGCGCGACCGAGCGCGCCCCGGCGATCACCGACGCGACGGCCGGCGAGGCCAGCAGCCAGCCGAACGCCAACTCCAGCAGTGTGTGGCCACGTGACTCCGCAAAGCCTGCCAGGGCCTCGACGCGGTCCAGTTCCGCCTGAGTCATCCGGCCCGTGAGTGGTCCCGACGTCAGGCGCGTGTCCAGGCCCTCCATGCGACCGCGGCGGTACTTGCCCGTGAGCAACCCAGCCGCGAGGGGAAAGTAAGGCAGGAAGGCGGTCCCGCGTTGCTCACACCACGCGACGACATCCGACGCACCCTGGTTGAGGATGCTCAGCTCGTTCTGGACGCTGACAAACGCCGCTGGCACAGCCTGACCACCGATTGCACCTGCCGGGCGCGTGGGCCGACTGACAGGCGCGAGTATTGCCGACGTGGTGTCCGCCTCCACGAGCTGCGCGACGCTGAAGTTGGAGCACCCGCCTTCGCGAACCTTACCCTCGCGGATCGCATCGCCGATCACGCCCAGCGTGTCGGCAAGGGGGACGGCGGGATCCGGCCGGTGGAGCTGCCAGAGGTCGATGTAGTCCGTCCCGAGGCGAAGCAGGCTGGCGTCGAGCGACGCGCGCATTGCCTCCGGGTGCGCCTTGCTGAACTTGGTCGCGATCACGGCCTCCTCCCGGCGGCCACGCAGGGCCTGCCCTAACAGCACCTCACTTTCGCCGTACGACTCGGCGGTGTCGAAGAAGTTGATGCCGGCGGTCAGCGCGGCGTGGACCACATCCGCCGTCCCCGCCGCATCCAGCGTATTGGGCAGCACCGGCCACCCGAACGTGTTGCACCCGACACCGACCATGGACACTTCGAGCGTCCCAATCCGCCGCTTCTCCATCGCCGCCATCTTCCCCCTCTGCTGTGACCGTACAGACAAAGGGGCCAGCCTCGGCCGACCCCTCTGCCTAACTGGCTACGAACGCGCGTGCGCTACGCGCAATCACTTCCAAGGAGCGGCGCTAAGCCGCTCCGGAGATGCTGTGCCAAAGGCACGACGTCAGGCGCAGCCTGACGTCGTGCCGCAGTTGGCGCACTTGTAGCACGCGCCGCTGCGGATCATGATGCTGCCGCACGTGCTGCACGGCGGCGCATCTTCCTGATTCTGAATGGCCGCGAACTCGGAGCCCCTGGCAGAGGCCTCTGTCCTGACCGGCGCACTTGCCACCGGAGCCGGTGAACTCGCCTCGGCTTGCGGCGCGGCCGGCACCACGTCCTCCTTCATGTTCACCCCCGCACGGAACTGCGCGTCGTGCGAAAGGAACTTGGTGGCCATCCACCGGAAAATGTAGTCGACGATCGACTTGGCGAACCGCACCTCGGGGTTCTTCGTCATCCCCGATGGCTCGAAGCGCGCGTGGCTGAACTTGTCCACCAGCGCCTGCAGCGGCACGCCGTACTGGAGCGCGTAGGAGATCGCCTGCGCGAACGCGTCGGCAAAGCCCGAAATGGTCGAGCCCTCCTTGGCCATCGTCAGGAAGATCTCGCCAGGCGTGCCGTCGGCGAACAGGCCCACCGTGATGTAGCCCTCGTGGCCGCCGATGTCGAACTTGTGCGTGATGGCCTGCCGCTCGTCCGGGAGCCTCTTCCGCGACGGCCGCTCCACCACCTTCACGACTTCCTTCACCAGTTCGCGCACGCCCTCGGCGCCCACGGCGTTGCGCGTATCCGCCACGCCCGCCCTCGACGTGTTGAGCGGCTGCGTCCGCTTGCTGCCGTCGCGGTAGATGGAGATGGCCTTCGCGCCGAGCCGCCACGACTCGAGGTAGGCGCGCTCGATGTCCTCCACCGTCGCCTCGCGGGGCACGTTCACCGTCTTGCTGATGGCGCCGGAGATGAAGGGCTGCGTGGCGCCCATCATCCGGATGTGACCCATGTACTGGATGGAGCGCTCGCCCTGCGCGGGCTTGAACGCGCAGTCGAACACGGGCAGGTGCTCCTCCTTGAGGAAGGGCGCGCCCTCGATGGTCTCGTGCTCATCGATGAAGTGGATGATGGCATCCACCTCGGGCTGCGTGTAGCCGAGCTTGCCGAGTGCCATCGGCACGGTCTGGTTGACGATCTTCATCAACCCGCCGCCGACCAGCTTCTTGTACTTGACGAGCGCGATGTCCGGCTCGACGCCGGTGGTGTCGCAGTCCATCATGAAGCCGATGGTGCCGGTCGGTGCGAGCACCGTGGCCTGGGCGTTCCGGTAGCCGAAGTCTTCGCCGAGTTCGACGGCCTCTTCCCACGCCTGCTTCGCGCCGCTCATCAGATCCACGGGCACGAACTTCGGATTGATCTCGCTGACCGCGTCGCGATGCTTCCGCATCACGCGCAGGAACGGCTCACGGTTCTTCTCGTAGCCGGCAAACGGACCCCCGTGGTCGCGCGACACGCGAGCGGACTGCGCGTAAGCCTCGCCGGTCATGACGGCGGTGATGGCTCCGGCATAGGCCCGGCCCTCGTCGCTGTCGTAGGGCAGGCCGCGCGCCATCAGGAGCGCACCCAGGTTGGCGTAGCCGAGCCCCAGCGGCCGGTAGTCGATCGAGTTCTTCTCGATGGCCTTGGTCGGATAGCTCGCGTTGGGAACAATGATCTCCTGCGCCGTGATGAGCGTCCGGCAGGCCGACTTAAACGCCGCGACATCCAGTTCGCCGTTGTCCCTGGTGAACTTCATCAGGTTGATCGACGACAGGTTGCAGGCGGAATCGTCCAGGAACATGTACTCGGAGCAGGGATTGCTCGCGTTGATCCGGTCCGTGTTCGGGCACGTGTGCCAGTCGTTCACGGTCGTGTCGAACTGCATGCCGGGGTCGCCGCACACCCACGTGCCGTCGGCGATCCCGCGCATCAGGTCACGCGCCTTATAGGTGTCCATCACCTGGCCATCGCGGACGGCCTTGGTCTGCCACGGGCCGTCGTCGAGCACGGCGCGCATGAAGTCGTCCGTGACGCGCACCGAGTTGTTCGAGTTCTGGAAGAAGACCGAGCCATACGCCACGCCGGTGAACGAGCCGTCGTAGCCCGCGTCGATGAGCGCCCACGCCTTCTTCTCTTCCTCGACCTTGCAGTGGATGAACTCCTCGATGTCGGGGTGCGAGGCGTTGAGGATCACCATCTTCGCCGCGCGGCGCGTCTTGCCGCCGGACTTGATGACGCCGGCAAACGCGTCGTAGCCCTTCATGAACGACACAGGACCGCTGGCCGTGCCGCCACCCGCCAGCAGTTCCCTGGAGGAACGGATGGCCGAGAGGTTGCTGCCGGTGCCCGAGCCGAACTTGAAGAGCATGCCCTCGGTCTTGGCGAGCGTCAGGATCGACTCCATCGTGTCGTCGACCGAGTTGATGAAGCAGGCCGAGCACTGAGGCGCCTTCTCGAACCCGCAGTTGAACCAGACGGGGCTGTTGAACGCCGCCTTCTGATACACCAGCAGGTGCTTCAATTCGTGGCTGAACGCCAACAGGGCGTCCTCGCTGGCGAAGTACTGCTGCTCTTCGGCCCACCGGGTGATGGTGTCCACCACGCGCCCGATGAGCTGCTTCACGCTGTGCTCACGCTCGGGTGTGCCGAGCTGGCCGCGGAAGTATTTGGAGACCACGATGTTGGTGGCCTGCTGTGACCAGAATTTCGGAATTTCGACGTCGTCCTGCTCGAAGACGACCTTCCCCTTCTCGTTGCCGATGAGGGCCTTCCGGATTTCCCATTCGACCTCGTCGAACGGATCCACCCCAGGCAGGGTGAAATAGCGCGGGAACTCGAGTCCAGGCGCGGGGGTCTTCTTGACCCGCGTGGATGCCTCGAGGCTGGTTGAACCTGACGACGTCTGCTGACCTGTGGCAGCAGCTTCGCGAGCAGCGCCTCGCTCCATATCACCCTCCGACTACGATCCGGCGCGTCTACCCCGGACGACGCGCCTCAGAATTCTGAAAAAAACATCCGCTCGGAACCCCTTCTTGGGGGCCCGCTGGCCACTACTGGCGCCTGGTGGGGTTCGGCTCGGAGCTGGGAGGATCCGGGTTCGAACGTTGCCGAGAGCGTGGACCGGATGATGCGCCTCAGGGAAACCCCTTGTCAAGGCTCAGACCACAATATGTAGCGACTATTTTGTAGGGTAGGGCTATATCTGGACTATTTTCTGGCGATTGCCCGTCAGCGCGGCCGTCGTGGGGATCGCGACAGAGGTCGTCGTGAAGGAGGCTCGAAGCGGCGGCGGAAGGGCGGATACCCCGGGTTTCCGGGGCATCCGCGCACGGATAGGGTTCTTACGGAAGGCCTAAGGCGCCGGAGCCGCTTCGACCGGTATCGGAAAGGGCTGGTAGTCGCGCTTTTTGAAGCGCCAGCCTTCCGCCGTCTTGACGAGGGTGTCGTTGTAGACGCCGCCCCCGGTCACCACCGGGGGCTTCCCCGCCTCGAAGTTCACCAACGCCACGTAGGCCATCCCGCTGGCGCCATCGGCGGACGGCTCGATAGCGATGTTGCTGGGCATGTGCTTCATCTGCGCCTTGCCCGCGGCGAGGGGTCGGACCATCCCGGCGATCTTCTCCCTCGACGCTCCGGCCACCTTCCCGCCGACGATGAACTGGGCGTCGGGTGTGTACACACTGGCGACGAGCTTGGCGTCCCCAGTGTCAAACCCGTAGCTGTATTTGGCGTACAGCCCGCGGATCTCTTCGTAGTCCGCCGGGGAGAGGGTCTTCTTCTGCGCGAGCGCCGAACCAGGCCACAACAGGCTCAGCGTCACAAGGGCAATCCACTTGGTCATCGATGCACTCCTTCTGATTCCGTAAATGGCGGCAGTATATCGGCTCCCGCTCGGGCATAATACGGCCCCTCAGGAGAGACACATGCATACAACTCGCTTTCGCTCGATTCTCGGCCCGGCCGTCGCCGTCCTGCTGGCTACGGCCCCGGCTTTTGCCCAAGCGCCCGCAGCCACCCTCGGCTCGGCGCCGCTCACCCGCGTCGGCGTGGTCGTTCGCGACGTCCAGAAGGCCGTCAAGACCTACGTGGACGTCTTCCAACTGGCCTCGGCACCCACCATCTCCACCGTGAAGGTGGATCTGGCCAAGGGCAGCATGAAGGTCAAACGCGCGACGGTGCAGCTGCCGAACGTGCGCATCGAGATCGACCAGCCCCAGGGCAGCAGCGGCCCCGCGGCGGCCTTCCTCAAGCAGTTCGGCCAGGGCATCTACCGGGTCGGCTACTCCACGCCGGATGCGCTGGCAGCGCGGGTCGCCGCGCTGGAGCAGAAGGGCGGCAAGCTCGTGGCCGGCAAAGCCGCTGGCACCTTTGCCTGGGTCGACATGACGCCGAGCCTGGGCACGATCATCGAGATGGTGCAGGAATCGGCCCCGGCCCCTCCGGCGTCGACCGCGGCGGTGATCGCGGGCGACAAGGTCGTGCTCGGCTCGACCGCCATGTCGCACCTCGGCTGGGCCGTGACCAACGCCGACCAGGTGGCCAAGGCCTTCGCGGATGCGCTCGGCATCGCGGCGCCGACCGTCCGTGACTTCAAGCCCGTGGACATTCCGCCGAACTACAACGCCGACCCGGCCGCGACGCTGAGGCTCACGAGCTGGAAGCAGGCCAACACCGGCATGGAACTGATCCAGTCGCTCGGGCAGACCAACTGGACCGACTTCGTGGCGCGTCACGGCAAGAACAGCGCGCCGCAGCACCTGGCTTTCCCGGTCGGCGACAAGCTGGCGCAGACCGTACGCCTCTTCCAGTCCAAAGGCGCGGCCTGGACCAACGGCAAGATCGGCGGCGGCTACGAGTACCTGGACTTCACCGAGTCGCTCGGGATCATCTTCGAGCTGAACGGGGTCTGGAAGGAATAGCCGCGGCTGAGGCAGAACTACCGGCCGGCGAGGTCCGCTGCCAGTGTGGCGGCCTTGTCGGCCAGCGTCGAGGCGAACGCGAGGTTCTGATCCTTGATGGCCTGCTCGGCCTGCTGGATGAATCGCTTGGCCTGATCGTATTGGCCGCGCGCCCCCACGCTCAGGCGTCCGTAGTCCACGCGTGTCAGGTCGGCTGACGCCCCCGTCAGCCGTTCGCGGATCGCCCGCTCGCGGGCGAGGTCACCTGGCGCCCTGAGCGTCCGGTTCTCCACGCGGTTGTGGGCCGGCGGGTCCGTGGGCGGATCGGGACGCGCGGCGCGCGGGACTGGAGCGGGGCGCGGCGCCACGACCGGCGGCGCGGGCTGCGACACGGGGGCCACGGGCGGTTCCTCAACAGGCAGCGGCGGCGGCTCCGACGCAGCCACGATCACACGGGGCGGCGGTTGCGGAACCTGCAGGGCCGGGCCATCCGGCGCGGACTTCGCCTGCGCCTTCGCGCATCCGGCCATGAGGGCCGCACAGGCCACGCCCAGCGCCAGCGCGCTCCATCTCATCATGCGCCCTCGGCCGCCCGCGGCAGCAGCACGGTGAACGTGGTGCCCCGGCCCGGCGTGCTCTCCACGTCGATCTCGCCGTCGTGCATCTGGACGATACGGTACACCATCGACAGACCGAGGCCGGTGCCCTCGTCCCTGGTCGTGAAGTAGAGATCGAAGATCTTTCCCAGGTGCTCCTGCGAAATACCGACGCCGGTGTCGGACACGCGGATCTCGACGCGGCCGCGCGGGGCATCGGCGCATGTGATGCGCAACGTGCCGCCATCGGGCATCGCCTGACAGGCGTTGATGGCCAGATTCAGTAGCATCTGCCGGAGCATCGCTTCGTCCCCGTTCACGGCGTGCACGGACTCGGGGCAGACAGTCTCCACCGTCACCGTGCGCCGGTCCGCCTCGGGTTGGATCACCGGCAGGATGTCGCCGATAAGCGACGCCACCGGCACCGGCGCCAGGTGCAGGTCGTCGGGCCGGGTGAACTTCAGGAACCCCTGCACGACCTCGTCCAGGCGCCTGATCTCGGTTTCGATCACACCTACGTGCCTCAGGGCGCCGGCCACATCATCCGGCTGACCGGTGCTGCGCTGCACCTTCGTGCGCAGCAAGCCGAGGTGAATCATCATCGCGTTCAGCGGATTCTTCACCTCGTGCGCGATGCCCGCCGTCAGCCGCCCCAGCGAGACGAGCTTCCTGGAGTACGCCAGCGTGGACTGCATCCGGGCGAACGACGTCAGGTTGCGCGAGATCAGCAGCACGCCGACCAACCCGCCATCCGGTCCAGTGATGGCATGCGTGATCAGCAGCCGATCCACAGCCTGCGCGTCGTCGGCAGCCGATGTTCCCTCGGCGGGCACGTGCGTCTGCTCCGGCCCTTGTGACCGACGGCTCTCCAGCGTGGCTCCAACGAGCCTGCGGTAGGGATGGTCCTCGGTCAGCGTCCGGGCAAACGGTTGCCCGGCGGCCTGCACCCCGACCTCCCGCTGCATCGCCGCGTTGGCAAACAGCACGTCCCCGGCCGGGTTCACCAGCGCGACCGCGTCCTCGAGGTTCTCCACCGCCGCCTGCAGCGGCGTGGCCTGACCGGCCTGCAGCGACCGGTCCTCCGACAACTGCTGCGACACGGCATTGAAGAAGGACCCGAGTTCGCCGAATTCGTCACCGGGCGGCAGGTCCAGCGTGACGCCGAACTCGCCCTGGCCCAGCCGGGTCAACCCGCTCCTGAGCACGTGGATGGGCCGGAGAAAGAGCTGCGCGAGCAGCGCCGCCAGGAGGACCGCCACGCCAAGGGCGATGCCCGCCGTGATGAGCGCCGGGCGCAGGGCGGCATTGAGCCCCTGCCGCAGGAGCAGCGTGGAGATGCCGATCCGGATCGACCCGAACGCCTGGTCGTCGAGCATCATCGGCTGGCGCACCTCGTGTGCGCCGGCGTCACGGGCGTAGATCACGCGGAGCTGGTCGAGCGCCGAGGCGTCGATGAGCTCCGCCAGGTCCGGCCGTGTCGGCAGGTGCTCGCCCACGCGCGCGATGTCGCTGTCGGCGACGATCACGCCGGCCGGATCGCTGATGGCCGCATCCGTCACGCTCTCGCCGTAGATGCTCGACTGGAGCAGGGCCAGGAGCCCCGGGTCGGTGCGAAGCGCAGAATACGGATCAGGGCTCGTGGCCACCAGTTGCCGGACGCGGTGGAAGATGGCGTTGGCCAGCAGTTCCCCGCGCGCCTGGCTCTCGTGTAGACCCACCCGCGTGAGCCTGGTGACGTGCAGCACGCTGAGGCCGACCACCGCCAGGCCCACAATCGCGGTCACGGCCGCGATCTGCTTGACGCGAATGGTCAGGTGCATTGGACGCTACTCCTGCCCGGGCGCCGGATCCTCGGGTCGCCCGCGATCCCGCAACCGGTTCAGCTTGTTGTGCAGGGTCTTGAGGCTGATCCCGAGAATCTCGGCGGCCCGGGTCTTGTTGTCCCTGGTGTGCTGCAGCGTCATCAGGATCAACTGCGTTTCGGCATCGTCAACCGTCATGCCGGGCGCCAGCACCATGCCGGCCCCCGCACTGCTGCCGTCGGACGTGGCGCCGGGGGCGGCGGCACGGCCCTGAAACACTGGCAGGTGCGACGGTTCGATGCTCGGTCCGGGCGAGAGGATGACGGCGCGCTCGAGGGCATTGCGCAGCTCGCGGACATTGCCCGGCCAGTGGTACTGCTCCACCAGGAGCGCGGCAGCCGGATCCAGGCCCGTGATCGTCTTGTGGTTGCGCTGGCTGAACTCATCGATGAAGGCACGCGTCAGCAGCGGCAGGTCGTCCTTGCGGTCCCTCAGGGGCGGCACCTCGATCGCGAAGACGTTCAGCCGGTAGTAGAGATCCTCACGGAGCTTGCCGGCCTTCACCGCGTCGAGCGGGTTCACGTTGGTCGCGGCGATCACCCTGACGTCCACGGAGATCTCCTGCCGTCCGCCGAGCCGTCGGAACGAGCGCTCCTGCAGCACGCGCAGGAGCTTCACCTGCGTGGACGGCGCCATCTCCGCCACTTCGTCGAGAAAGAGCGTGCCCCGGTCGGCTAGCTCGAAGCAGCCCAGCCGCCGGTCCATCGCGCCGGTGAAGGCGCCCTTCTCGTGGCCGAAGATCTCACTCTCGAGGAGCGTCTCGGGAATGGCCGCACAGTTCAAGGCCACAAATGGCTGCTGGGCGCGCGGGCTGAGCTCGTGGATCCGCTGCGCGACCAGTTCCTTGCCGGTCCCGGACTCGCCCAGCACCAGCACGGACGCCGTGGTCGGCGCGGCCGCCTCGATCACGTGGTAGATCGCCCGCATCGCCTTCGCCTGACCGATGATCCGGCCGAAGCGGCCGTCCTCGCGCACGCGCCGGCGCAGGACCTGTACCTCGCGCTGCGCGTCTGCCGCCTGGCGCCGGGCGTCGTGACGCTCGACGAGCTTGTCGAGCAGGATCCGCAGCCGATGCGTCTCAATCGGCTTCAGCAGGTAGTCGTAGGCGCCTTCCTTCATCGCCTCCACGGCGCTGTCCACCGACCCCTGTGCCGTGAGGAGCACGACATCCGGCCCGGCGCCGTCGGCCTTCAGCGATCGGAGCAACTGGATGCCGTCCATCCCGGGCATCTTCAAGTCGGTGATCACGATCGACGGCTGAAACGTCTGGACCTTCAGGAGCGCCTCGGTGCCGTCCGCCGCGCCCTCCGCCGCGAACCCGAGATCGCGCACCTGCTCAACCAACCCCTCGCGGGCAGAAGCGTGATCCTCGACGATCAGCACGCGCTCGGCAGACATATCAGGCATGTGGCAGTACCTATCTTAGGTCCTGTGGTGGAAGTGACATCGTGGTCCGGTCTACAGTCAGCATCGCGTGATTGAACCTGCAGCGCCGCCGGCCCTTGAGTCCGCTGCCGGACCACTGCCCGACCGCCGTTCGCCCTGGCGGGCGCGGATCATCGCGCTGCTGGAGGTGCTCGCCTGCTCGAGCCTGCCCACCCAGATCCTGATTCAGAACGCCGTCGTACTCGCCGGCATGAATCCGTGGCGGTCGCCGGGCGTGCCCACGCTGGTGTTCCTCGCCACGACCCAACTGGTCGACTCCGTCGTCCTCATCGGGCTGATGGTGGTGCTGACCCGCGCGCACGGCGACCGCCCGGCGGCTCTCTGGCGGGGGCAGGCGGCGCTCCGGCCGGAAGCGTGGCTGGGCATCAAGCTCATCCCCGTGGTCTTCCTCGGTATCGCCGTCACGATGGGGCTGCTGGCGCAGGTCGCGCCGGGGCTGCACACCGTCGCGGAGAATCCCTTCGAGCAACTGCTTGACACCCCGGCGCGCGTGGCCGTCATGCTGCTCGTGGTGGTCGTGGCGGGCGGCCTCCGCGAGGAACTGCAGCGGGCCTTTCTCCTGCGCCGGTTCGAGCGGCACCTCGGCGGTGCCCGGGCCGGCGTCGTGCTGCTGAGTCTGGCCTTCGGCGCCGGGCACTACATGCAAGGCTTGGACGCGGTCGTCGCCACGAGCCTCATCGGGGCGTTCTGGGCGGTGGTCTACCTGAGGCGGCGGAGCGTGGTGGCGCCGGTGGTCAGCCATGCCGGCTTCGACGCGTTCGAAATCGTGCGCGCCTCCCTGGGCTGATACCGGAAGCCAGGGGCGGCTAGCAGCCCGGCACGCCGCAGGCAATCGACGCGCGCCGGCGCAGATCGCCCAGCCAGGCCTGGCCGGTATCCGACGAGAGTCCGGCCGCGAACCGCTGCTGCAAGTACGCCTCGATCCAGACCGACTCCCGAGCCAGGCGCCGGAGGTGCTCGGCGGTGACGCCGGTCTCCGCCATCATGGACTCGACTCTGGACGGGCCGCCCGCACGGGCCCTCATCGCGGTCAGTTCCATCTCGACCCGAGCGGCATCCGGTGGGTCCGGCAGTCCGCGGATGGCTTCGGCCAGCACGAGCTGCCGGTCGACGAGCGCGTGGGTCACCACAGACAGATCCTCCGCCGCCGGCACGCCCGTCAGCCGGAGCACACGGGCGGCCCGCACATCGCTCAACAGGATGACCTGGCCGTCCACGCGGGCCAGGATCCGATCCAGGGGTTCGGCGGCCGACGCCGGAACCACCAGCACCGCCAGCACGAGGGACAGCAGCATCAGGACTGACGCGCGCCAACCGAGACGCGCCATCAGAACGCCTGCCCCAGGGAGACGTGGAAGATGTTGCCCCGTTCGAGTGTGCCAGGCACCAGCTCCCGGCGATTGAGGTTGAAGCCCCAATCGACGCGGATCGGGCCCACGGGCGAGCGGTAGCGGACGCCGAATCCGGCCGACGGTCTGAGCCGGGTCAGACTCAGCTGACTGGCCAGCGGGTAGACGTTACCGGCATCGACGAAGACAACACCCTGGAGCGCCGCCGTCACGGACGCCCGTATCTCGGCGTTGAGCACGACAAACCCGTTGCCGCCAGTCGGAAAGCCGCTGGACGTGATGGTCTGTGCATCACCGAGCCGATCCAGCGAGAATCCGCGCACCGTAGTGTCGCCACCAGCGAAGAAGCGCTCACTGGCCGGCAACTGATCGCGCACGACACTGCCACCCACCGTCCGGGCGAACCCGTGCGCCGCGCCGAGGCGGCCCGCCAGCGCTAGCACCACGCGCCGTCTGGATGGGAGCCGCAGGAACAACTTCCCCTCGAGCGTGGATTTGATGAAGCCGACTTCCGACCCGTAGGCGCGGGCGGCCAACGTCTGTTCGGCGGCCACGAAAGATCCGCTCTCCGGGTCGAGCGCGTCGGTGCGGGTGTCGCGAAGCATCGACACGCCGAACATCGAGAGCGCCACCTGCGGAAACAGCCGGTCGATGAGGGGCCGCTCGGCTTCCGAGAACGTCTCGCCGAACAGGTGCACCTCGCGGTACGTATACGTGCCCGTGACGCCATGGCGCGGCGACGGCCGGAACGCCGCCCGGCCCACCAGTTCCCGGGTCCGGAAGTTGAAACTCGAGCGAACGGACTGATCCGTGGTGGCGACCACGAGCAGGTCGGCCACCGAACCGAACACCCGCGGCTCGCGAAAGGTGCCCACGAGGCGGTACTGGTTGAGGCCGTAGCTGCTGGTCACGGTGGAGCCGTCCGGGCCGAGCGTATCGCGGGCGAGCGAACTGACGCGGGAGAAGATGCTGGCGGACCGATTCTTTCCCCAGAGGTTGCGGCGCGTGAGCTGCACGAAGCCGCGCGGTGAAACGTCCAGGCGCTCTTCGGCCTGCCCACCCTCGGCGGTCGGGCGCAGCCGGCGCTCGGCGCCCACGCCGCCGCCATAGTCGAGGCTGACCGGAGGCGCCTCCTCCACCTGCACCACGATGTCGCGGCGCGGCTCCGACCCGTGCGGCCGCGTGGTCACCGACACCCTGCGAAAGAGCCCCAGCGCCGCCAGCCGGCGCTGGCTCTCCATTACGGAAGCGGCGCCCAGCGGTTCACCGCTGCGCACCAGCAGCTCCCGTTCGATGGTGGCGCGGCCGATCCGTTGGTAGCCCAGGATGATCACCTGGTCCACAAAGACCTGTGGTCCCTCGGAAACGATGAAGTGCAGGTCGGCTCTGGTGCCGCCATCCGCGAGTTCCACGCGGGAACGCACGGCCACACGTTCGTATCCGCGGTTCCGGTACTCGATCTCGATGCGGTCCCGGTCGTCCGAGACCTCGTCGTCCGTGAAGGGCCGTCCCGGCGCACTCACCAGCAGCGCCCGCACCGACGGCTCGGACAGGACAACAGTCCCTTCCACGACGACGCGGCCGATGATCGTGCGGGGACCTTCGGCGATCTGCATCGCGATCACGAGCGGGGCGTCGGACAGCATCGCCTGGGACGGCGTCGCTTGGGACGGTGGCCCCGCGCTCGGCATCACATCGATGTGCACCGTGACCCCCACCCGCGCGAACCCGCGCGCGTGGTACAGCGCCCGGATCGCCGCGACCGACCGGTCCACGGCGGTCTGCAGGAACGTCTCCTTCGGCCGCAGCCTGACGACCGTGCGGATCTCCGCCTCGGTCACGCCAGACGCGCCGAGCACCTGCACCTCCCCGACCACCGCCCTGCGCCCGCGCCTGGTCGTGAACACGATGACCTGTTGGTCTCCCCGTTCCAGCCGGCGATGGGTCACTTCGGCCTCGCGATAACCGCGCGTCTTCCAGTGCTGTTCGATCGCCATGGCACTACCGTCCAGGAGGTCTTCATCCACGGACGCTTCCCGTTCCACGGGCACCAGTTGCTGCCGTGGTGCCGGGAGGGGGTCGCCCTCGAACTCGAGACTGATCCGGGCGCCGGGCTCCACCACGATGGTCAGATCGACCTGGTCATCTGGCGTGAACTCGACCGAGAGGTCCGCGCGGGCCTCGTAGTAGCCCTGCCCACGCAGGTCCCGCTCGTAGTGTTCGAGCGCGGCGCGGAGCGCCCGGCCGTCGAGGGGCCGGCCCTGCCGCACACCCAGCCGGTCGAGCAGCGCGACCCGCTCAGCCTCGGACAGGGCGCCTTCCACGCGCACGGCGCGAACGGGAGCCGGCGTGGCGCCGGCAACCGAGACGACCAGGGTTGAACGGTCGGGGTCGTGCCGGACCTCGATCTCCGACGTCAGCGCGGCACGGGCATAGCCGGCCTCCCTGTAGAACACGCGCAGGTACTCCAGCACCTCGCCGGCTCGCCCCGCGTCCGGTGCCGGGCCGAACCGCTCGACAATCGCCTGGCGTAGCATCGGCTCCGGCAGTCCGAGTGCACCCCGCACAACGAAGCCCACTACCGGGTGCCTGGGCAACAACAGGTACCGGAGGCGAACGCCGTCGCCGTCGGCCTCGGGCAGGACCTGGATGTCGTCGAATCGGTCGAGTCCGTCCAGATGCGCGATGGACTCGCGCACATCCGTCATGGACAGCGGAGCACCGACGCGTGTCTTCACCAGGGCGACGAGCGCGGGGTCGGTCACCGGCAGCCCCTCGCGCTCCAAGACCACGGCGGTGACCCGGCGTCCGGCGAACGCGGGCTGACCCTGCGCCAAGGCGGGCGACAGCAGCATCCCCGCCATGGCTGCCAGGCCGACACGAAATGCGGCCAGCCGCATGCGCGCAGTCATCAGAACAGGTGCCGCATCCGCATTTCGAGGGCGTACGTGTTGTCTTCGTTCTGCGACAACACCCAGGAGAAGCGATCGCTCTGATCGTACTCCAGCAGAATCAGCTGGTCCCGCGCCGCGGTCACGAGGCTCCTCGAGAAGGTGAGGAAGACGCGGTCCGACAGCCGCTTGCCGATCGTCAACCGGGCGCCAGGAGTGAAGCGCGCCGACTGCTGGGTCAAGTCGTTGACCGACAGGTTGAGCTGGAACGTATCGACGCCGAGCGTCTGCTCCGCCACGCGGCCGACGCCTGCCGAGAGCGCGCCGGTCAGCGCCCTGGCCGCGCGGTCGCGGAGGAGCTGCTCCTGAGGCGTGATGGCTGAGTTGTACTGCCGGAATTCGACGTCGCGCCCAACCGGCGAGACATTGCCGAGAATCAGCGACAGCGTTTCAATCTCCGGCAGCGGCGGGTCGGCGCTGAAGGTGGGCGTGAGGCGGTCAAAGGTGCCGGCCGCCGTGATCGTCACGCGATAGGTCTGCCCGGGCACGCGCACGCGCGTTTCCGCTTCGACGTCCACGAACGGCCGGATCCGCGTGGGGTCGTTGAACTCGATGGCGCCGCGAGTGACGACATACCGCCGGCCCTCGAAGGTGACCTGCCCACGGTCGATCTGGGCCCGTCCGAGGATAGTTGGCCGATCGAAGGTGCCGGCCAACTGCAGCTCGGCCGTCGCCGCAATCCGCGCCACGTTGTTCTCCACGCGCAGGGTCGAGGGCGCGGAGATGCGAATGTCGTAGCGAAGCGGCAGCGTGGCCGCAGCGGCCGCCTGCGGCACGCCCCCACCGCCCCCGCCACCGCTCAGGTCGATGACACCGGCGCCAGCATCGAACCGCGCGGTGTACAGGGCGCTCCGCACGAGGACATCGCCGCCAAGGACCAGCGCCTCCGGCGTGCCGGTAAGCGTCAGCGTGGCATCCACGAGGGACCGCATGCCCTCCGGAAACCGCAGGCGCATGTTGCGGCCGGTCATCGTGATGCCGACTCCCGTCGGGGCGTAGCCTTCGACGTCCACGCGCCCGCTGACGGTCACATCCCCGCCACCCAGCCTGGCCTTCACGCCGTCGAGGCTGGCACCGCGCGTGTCGAACTTCACGACGCCGGTCAGCGCTTCCAGCGCATGCGGGAACGACCGGTGGCGGATCCGGCCGCCGTCCAGCGTCATCGTCCCGGTGACGATCGGGTTGCTCACGGTGCCCGAGATGTCGGCCGCGAGTGCCGCCTGCCCGGATGCCCGGATGTCCGGTGCGAACCCCTGGAGGATCTCCAGGCTGGCGGTGCCCGTCGCCTTACCCGTGAGTTGACGCGAGTCCAGGTCGATCCGGCCCGTCAGGTCGAGCGCGGTCCCGTCCCCCGTCAACTGCATCGACTCCACCAGGAGATCCGAGCCGGCCAGCGTCAGGCGGATCGGGGCGGCGTTCCGCAGCCGGTAGTCGAAGAGGCTCACGTCGAGCCGATCGACGTCACCGTCGATCGTGAGACGCGATGGGTCCATCAGCGGCCCGCGCACATGGATGCGCCCGGTAGCGACGGCGTTCGTCAGCACCGGCAGCGAGGGCTGGAGCGCGCGCGCATACGGGTCCAGCGACGTGTCGGTCACCTCGAATGTGAGGTCGGCGTCCATCTCCTCCGTGATTTCCACGCGCCCGGTGCCGGACACGGCGAGACGCGGCGACGCCGCTTCGAACTTCACGCTCAGCAATTCGCCCCGGAGCGCGAGGTCGCCTGTCACGCTGCCGACGCCCTCGTCGCCCAGGAACACGTCGACGGCCGATCCCTTGACGTCGTAGGTCGGGAAGTCGAACGTGCCCGAGCCGGCGGCGGTGAAGTCCAGCATGCCCGACAACGGAGGGAGCCCTTCCGACCGCAACAGGGAGATACCCGCCAGCGGCAGGCGCTGGCCGTTGAGATTGAACGAGTAGGTCCCGTCGAAGCCGACAAACGCCGCGCCGACACCGCGTCCCGTTGCCTTTGTGATCTCCAGGCCATCGAGCCGCACGCCCGCACCCTCGAAGCGGAGCGCGGCCGAGGCGCGTTCGAAAGGCTCGTCGTAGGCGATGCCCTGCTCGACCACCATCGACCCGAACCCGAGGGGGTGCTCGTACTCGCCGTAGACGTGAAACTCACCGGACATGGCCCCTTCGAGCGGGTAGTCGTACAACTCGAACGCGGCGCGGAGCTTGTCCAGCGGGGCATTCACGGCCCTGATGCGCGCGTTGATCTGTTCGCCGCGATCCTTGCGCGGGTAGCCGAGCGAGAAGCGCCCCTCCGCGTCGATGTGCGAGTCGTCCGACCCGACCGACACCCGTACCACGTCGGTATAACTGTTTTCGATGACGGCGTGGCCCCGCGCGCGGCCCCACTCCACCCGCCAGGCCCGCATGGACTCACCAGTGAAGTCACCTTCGATCCGCGGGGCCTTGATGTTGCCGGTCATGACGCCGTCGAAGGTGCCGAAGCCACCGAGTTCGATCGCCTGGGTCGGCGACCCGAACAGCGTCAGCAACCCGGCCAGCAGCCGGTCGCTCTCCAGCCAGTCCCGGCTGGTCACGTGAAACGGCAGGTCCGACCGTTCACCCCACGCCGTTCGGCCCTCGAACGACACGAAGCTGGTCGAGGTCGCGATCTGGCTCGGCGCCAGCTGGATCCACTCCGGCCCGAACGTGTAAGTGACCGTCCCGCCGATGCCGACCGGATCCCGCGGCGTGTGATTGCTGAACGGGCCTTCGAGGGACGCCCGTTCGGCGGCCCGCGCCGTCTCGTCCGGCGCCAGCGCACGCGTGGCCAGGACCTCGCCATCAGGGGGCGTGGCCGTGACGTGGCCACCGCCTTCCACGTCACGAAACCTCCCGAGCGGGTACGACAGGACGTTGTGGCCAGAGGCCCGGCCGGCCAGCCGCAGACCCTTCGTGCGATAGAAGTCGCTGACGGCGGCGAGGTCCACGTCACGGTACTCGGTGTCGAAGGTGGCGACGGCCGGGTGCGCCGGGTCACCGATGGGCGCCATGCGGTAGGTGAATCGGCCGTCGCCGCCGTACACACCGGCGCGTCCGCTGCTCACCTCGAAGCGGTCGGGTGTCCAGAGCACTTCACCCTTCACGCCGGTGAAACGATAGTCATCCACGCCCAGCACCGGCGCCGTGAAGACACCGGCCAGATCGCGCCCGCCCTTGTAGAGGTGCCAGGTCCCCGTGAAGTCACCGGCCCCGGACAGCTCGAAGCGATCCCGCGCGAAGAAGATCCGTCGCATCGGCGCGAAGTCCACCTTCGACTGAATCTGGTAGGTCATCTCCGGGAAGGCACCGAGGTCGGCGCTGCCGGTCATCGTCGAGACACTGCCGTCGGTCGTCAGGTCGATCCGGTCGAAGATGGCCATGGCGCCGGCCAGCTTGAACACCGCGCTCATGTCGGCGCGCATCGGTTCGTACTGCTGAATCGCCACCGTGCCATCGGTGAACTTCACCTGGCCGCGGTACTCGAGGTTGGGCTTCGAGATGATGATCTCCAGGTTGCGCGCGGTCGTGCTCCACGGCACGCCGTGGTCCTCATAGACGAACTCGCCGTCGTGCGCGCGGATCCACGCCATGGTCACCCGCCACTTCCGGTTCGGGTTGGGGGGACCGTCTGGAACGAACTTGGGGAAGTTGTGTCCGCCGCCGGGAAACGACTCGGTGTAGACCCGCCAGTCCGCCATGTCGATGTCGTCGAAGACGACCTCCTGGTGGAGCAGCGGCGCCCACTGCATCGAGAGCGCCACCCGGCGGGCCCTCAGGAACGGCCGGCCCTGCGGGGTCAGCCCCTCGATGACGAAATCCTCGAAGACAAACGACCCGCGCCAGAGATGAACAGAGAGGCGCCCGATGTGCATCGGACGTTTGATGAACCGGGACCCGTAGGTCTCGGCCAGGGGCTTGAGGGCCGGGCCGAGATCCACCGCGAAGGCCGAAACCAGGGCCACGGCCAGCAGCACCGCGACCGCCACGACGGCCAGGCGCAGGTAGCGCCGCGCCCGTTCAGTGACCGGGTGCCGCAGGAGACGCTTCACTACTCCACGATAACAAGAACGGATCCCGCCTCGACGGTGGCGCCCTCAGCGACCTTGACCTCTTTGACCGTGCCGGCCCTGGCGGCCCTGAGCTCGTTTTCCATCTTCATGGCTTCGACGACGACGACGCCCTGCTTGGCGGCGACTGTGTCGCCGGCCTTGACGAGCACCTTGATCACCTTGCCCGGCATGGGCGCGACGATCTTCTGCGGACCCTTGGCGGACGCGCCTGCCTCATGCCCGCGGCGCGCCCACGACCCGCGTGCGCCCGCCACGGTGGCACTGACCAGGCGTCCATTTACATGAACAGTCAGCTCTCCGCTGGCGGCCTCCACGACGGCCACCTCGTAGCTCCGCTGCGGGATGTGTGCATCCGGGTTCCCCGCATCGGGACGATCCGAGAGCAGCAGCGACCAGACCCCGTTGACCACCGACACGGAGGCGGCCTGCGCGTGGCCATCCACGCTGACCTCGAAGGACTGCCCGTGCCGGGTCACCGCCACGCGGCGCGTGCGGCCGTTGATATCGACGTCGTAGATCACGATCGAAGCCCCTCGAACCTGGCCTGGGATACCCAGCGGCTGGTACGCGCCGGCCGGACCCCGGACGCGGCCTCGGATGACCGGGGCGACCCCTGGATGACGGTACTGAGCGCCGCGACGATGGCGGCGATCTCTTCGTCCGCATCACCAGCCGGCATGAACGGCGCCCCCTGCCGCTCCTTCAGGAGCCGGTCGAGGTACGTCGTGTCGAACTGTGCCGACTCGAACTCGGGCTGGTCGAGCATCCAGCGATGGAACGGGATGGAGGTCTTGATGCCCACCACTTCGTACTCCGAGAGCGCCCGCCGCATGCGCGCCGTCGCCTGCTCGCGGGTCTGCCCCCAGGCGACCAGCTTTGAGATCATCGGGTCGTAGTAAATCGGCACGGTCGCTCCAGGCTCGGTCCCCCCGTCGTCGCGGATCCCGGGGCCGGTCGGCACCCGCAACGCTGAAATGTGCCCGGGAGACGGCATGAAGCCCGCGTCCGGGTCCTCTGCGATGATGCGGCATTCGATCGCGTGGCCGTTGGGTTGAATCGTCAGCGCCGGGTCGAGCGTGAGTTTTTCACCGCGCGCAATGCGGATCTGCCACTGCACCAGATCCACACCGCTCACCATCTCGGTGATCGGATGCTCCACCTGGAGGCGGGTATTCATCTCCAGGAAGTAGAAGCTCTCGCCGTCCTCGTCGAGCAGGAACTCAATGGTGCCTGCGCCTGTGTACCCCACGGACCGCGCGATGTTCGCCGCCGCGCTGGTCATGCGCACACGCAGCTCCGGCGAGACCTTGGACGACGGGGTCTCCTCGATCACCTTCTGATGGCGGCGCTGGAGCGAGCACTCGCGCTCCACGAAGGGCACGACGGTGCCATATTGGTCGCCGAGCAACTGCACCTCGATGTGGCGGGCGCGGCCGATGCGGCGCTCCAGGAAGATCGCCGAGTCGCCGAACGACGCCGCGGCCTCGGATCGCGCTCCGCGAATCGCGCCCGACAGCTCGTCTGGCGACATCACGACGCGCATGCCCTTGCCGCCGCCGCCCGCCACGGCCTTCACCATCAGCGGGTAGCCGATCGACTCGGCCAGCTTCGCGATCGCCGCGTCCGGCACGTCGGCAGCCAGTGCGCCTTCGGTGCCAGGCACGACGGGCGCACCCGCTTTCATCGCCACTTCGCGTGCGGCCGTCTTGCTGCCCATGCGCTCGATGACCTCGGGCGAGGGGCCGAGAAACTTGATGCCCGCGTCACGGCACGCGGCCGAGAAGTCCTCGTTTTCCGAGAGAAATCCGTAGCCGGGGTGCACGCCGTCGGCGCCGCATTTTCTGGCGACATCAATGATCGTGTCGATCCGCAGGTAGCTCTCGCCTGGAGGGTTTCCGCCGATCGGATACGCCTCGTCGGCCATGCGGACATGCCGCGCCACGCGATCGCACTCCGAATACACGGCCACCGACGTGATGCCCATGTCGCGGCAGGCCCGGATGACCCGGACCGCGATCTCTCCACGATTCGCGATGAGAATTTTTTTCACAGGATCCGATCCGGAACTAGAGCGGGATATTACCGTGCTTCTTGGGCGGGTTCTTGTCCCGCTTGCTGTCGAGCGAGGCCAGCGCGGCAATGAGCTTCTGGCGTGTCTGGCTCGGCCTGATCACTTCGTCGAGATAGCCCCGCGACGCCGCCACGAACGGGTTCGCGAACTTCTCGCGGTACTCGGCGATCTTCTCCGCGCGGGCCGCGGCCTTGTCCGTCGCCGCGTCGATCTCGCGCTTGTAGAGGATGTTGACCGCGCCATCCGCGCCCATCACCGCGATCTCAGCCGTTGGCCACGCGAGGTTCACGTCGGTGCGCAGGTGCTTGCTCGACATCACGCAGTACGCGCCGCCGTAGGCCTTGCGCGTGATCACGGTGAGCTTGGGTACGGTGGCTTCGGCGAACGCGTAGAGGAGCTTCGCGCCGTGGCGGATGATGCCACCCCACTCCTGCACCGTGCCTGGCAAGAAGCCGGGCACGTCCTCGAAGGTGACGAGCGGAATATTGAACGCGTCACAGAAACGGACAAAGCGGGCGCCCTTGGCCGACGCGTTGATGTCGAGCACGCCGGCGAGGTACGCCGGCTGGTTGGCGACAATGCCGACCGGCCGGCCGCCAAGCCGCGCGAAACCCACGACGATGTTCTTCGCGTAGTGACGGTGCACCTCGAGGAAGTAGGCGTCGTCCACCACCAGGTGGATGACATCGAGGATGTCGTAGGGCTGGTTGGGCGACTCCGGCACGATCGCGTCGAGCGCGCTGTCGGCCCGGTCCACCGGGTCGAGCGGCTCGGCGCGAGGCAGGTCGTCCACGTTATTGCTGGGCATGAAGCCGAGCAGTTCGCGGATGAGGAGGATGCACTCCTGGTCCGAGTCGACGGCGAAGTGCGCCACGCCGCTCTTCTCGTTGTGCGTCATCGCCCCGCCGAGGTCTTCCTTCGTGACATCCTCGTGGGTGACCGTCTTGATGACGTCGGGCCCGGTCACGAACATGTAGCTCGTGTTCTTCACCATGATGGTGAAGTCGGTGATGGCCGGTGAATACACGGCGCCACCCGCGCAGGGTCCCATGATGGCGGAGATCTGCGGCACGACGCCCGAGGCCAGCGTATTGCGCAGGAAGATGTCCGCGTAGCCGCCGAGCGACACGACGCCTTCCTGGATGCGGGCGCCGCCCGAGTCGTTCAGGCCGATGATGGGCGCGCCTATCTTCATCGCCAGATCCATGACCTTGCAGATCTTCTGGGCGTTGGTCTCCGAGAGCGACCCGCCGAACACCGTGAAGTCCTGCGCGAAGGCGAAGACCACGCGGCCGTTCACGCGGCCCCGGCCGCAGACGACGCCGTCACCCGGCATCACCTGCTGCTCCATCCCGAAGTCCCGGCACCGGTGCGTGACGAACTTGTCGACCTCCTCGAAGGACCCGGGGTCGAACAGCAGGTCCACGCGCTCACGCGCCGTCAGCTTGCCCGCCTCGCGCTGCTTCTTGAGCCGCTCTTCGCCGCCGCCGAGTTCGGCGCGCCGCTCGTAATCCGCCAGCAGTGTCTTGGTATCCATGCTCACGCCTTCGCTCCCTGGGCCTTCTGCCAATCCGCGAGGAACTTCTCAAGTCCGAGGTCGGTGAGCGGGTGCTTGAAGAGCTGGTCGATGATCGCCGGCGCACAGGTCACCACGTGCGCCCCCATGCGGCCGGCCTCCACGACATGCACCGGATTGCGGACACTGGCCACGAGCACTTCAGTGGCGTAGCCGGCGTGCCCGAAGAGGTCCACGATTTCCTGGATGAGGTTCATGCCAGTCTGGCCGATGTCATCCAGCCGGCCGACGAACGGACTCACGTAGGCCGCACCGACCTTTGCGGCGAGCCAGGCCTGCGGGGCCGAGAAGATCAGCGTCACGTTCACTCGGACGCCCTCTGAGGCCAGCGCCCGGCAGGCCGAGACCCCTGCGCGGGTGAAGGGCACCTTGACCACGACATGCGGGTCGATCCCGGCCAGCTCGCGGCCTTCGCGAATCATGCCGTCCGCGTCGGTCGCCACCACTTCGGCGCTGACCGGCCCCTGCACGAGGCCGCAGATCTGCTTGATGATGGCGCGCGGGTCTCCGCCCTCCTTCGCCATCAGCGACGGATTGGTCGTGGCACCATCGAGGATCCCAAGCGCGGCCAGCGGCTCGATTTCCTTCACGCTGCCCGTATCGACAAAGAGCTTCATGCACACTCCGCGCGCCCGATGGGTGGACGCCGCTATCGAGGTTCGTCTTCCACGCGGTTGGACTCCGCGCTGATGTTCGGATTGGGGACGTGGTTATCCACCGCGACCACCGAATAAAAGTATTTCACACCTGGGGTCACCGCCGCATCGCGATAGCGTGTTGTGGCGATTGGCAACGCAGTCAGCCTTTGCAGAGGGCCATCTGGCGCAATCCCACGCAGCACGAGATACCCGCCCAGGTCGGGCTCGTCATTCGGTTCCCAGATCAGGTCGATGGCGTCGGCCGACGGCAGGGCGGCCAGTTGCCGGGGCGGCTCCGGTGGAAAGATGTCGTCCGGCGTGATGCAGGCCTCGTCGGTGGGCGTGCCCTCGACCAACTCCGTAGCGGTGCGGTACACCGCCCGCACCGTCACGCATGTCTCCTGGCCGAAGACCACCGGAATCGTCAGAGACGTGTCCTCCTGCGCCGAGGCATTGACCGGACGCGGACGCGCCACACCCCTGTCTGCCTGAGGGGCCGCCGCCAGCGTCTCCGGATCCCGCAGGCGGTACACGTTGTAACGCCAGGGCGACGACTCCGCGTCCGCCGCGTCGGCAAACGCGGCCGCCTCTGGATTGGCGCGCTCCCGCGCAACGCGCGCGGCACGAAAGGCCTCGCCCTCGAGGGGGGGCACCCACGTCACCGTAATGTCCGATGCGTCGTAGTCCAGCGCCACCGCCGCCGGCGGCCCCGGGCGCGGACCAAGGTCCACGTCTGCCACGGTTCCGAGGGGGCCGGTGCGGTCGTTGGCCCCGGAGGGAATCGCGACGTAGAAACGTCGGAGCGCCACCGTGCCAGCCGGCCCGGCCCCTGGTGCGGCTGGGGCGGACTCGAACGCCGCGGGTCCGAGCCGGTCCAGCACCCCAAGCCGCCGCCGAGTGGTACTGGTGCTGCCGGTACCGGACGGGGGCAGATCCTCCGCGTCGGCGGCGTCCGGCACCTCGACGCGCTCGACCAGCGTGCCCAGTTCGAACCAGCGCTGACGGGCCGGGGCCGACCGGCCGGTGTACGCCCAGACATCCACGTGCTCGAGCGACACCGGTTGCGAGGCGTCGATGTTGCGATCGGGCAGCGTCAGTGTGACGAATACCTCGTCGCCCAGGCGCTCGGCGGCGATCTCGGTCACCGCCGCGGGGACATGGACGTACGGCGCCAGGGGTGGCCCCTTCTTGCCGCACGCCGCGCCGGCACACGCCGCCGCAAGCACGATGATCGCCGCTCTCACCATGTCAGAGGATGTACCGGGAGAGATCCTCGTTCTTGACGATGTCGGCCAGCATCCGGTCCACATAGGCCTCGTCAATGATGACCGTGCGGGGTCCCTGGTCGGCACCCTCGAAGGAGACCTCGTCCAGGAGGCGCTCCATCACGGTGTGCAGACGCCTCGCGCCGATATTCTCGGACCGGTCGTTGACGCGCACGGCGTAGTCCGCGATGCGCTCAACGGCCGCGGCGGCGAAGTCCAACTCGACGCCCTCGGTCCGCATCAGCGCCGTGTACTGCCGGATCAGCGCGCTCCGGGGCTCGGTCAGGATCCGGACGAAGTCCTGACGCGTGAGCGCCTCGAGCTCCACGCGGATCGGAAACCGGCCCTGCAATTCAGGAATGAGGTCTGACGGCTTCGACACATGGAAGGCGCCAGCCGCGATGAAGAGGATGTGATCCGTCTTCACCATCCCGTGCTTGGTGCTGACATTGGTGCCCTCGACGATCGGCAGGATGTCGCGCTGCACGCCCTCCCGGCTCACGTCCGGCCCATGGCCGCCGCCATCGCGGCTCGCGATCTTGTCGATCTCGTCAACGAACACGATCCCGCTCTGCTCCACGCGGGCGATCGCCAACCGGTCCACCGACTCACCATCCACCAGCTTGTGCTGCTCTTCCTCCGTGAGCGCCCGGAGCGCCTCCGGCACGCGCAGCTTCCGGCGCTTGCCGCGCCCGCCAAACCAGGAGCCCATCATGTCCTTGAGGTTGGCGCCGATCTCTTCAGCGGACGATCCCCCGATCACCTCGAACGGGGGCATCGCGCCCTGCGTGGCGTCCAGCTCGACCACACGTTCGTCAAGCCGGCCCGCGCGCAGATCCTCGCGGAGGCGGTCCCGCGTCCGTGACAACGGGTCCGGCAGACCGGCGGCGTCGGCCCCGACGGGGGGACGCTGCCCAGGCAACAGCACGTCCAGGAGGCGGTCCTCGGCAGCCGCGGCGGCGCGGTCCGTGATACCGGCGGTCTGCTCCTCGCGCACCATGGCCACCGCGATTTCCACCAGATCCCGGATCATCGACTCGACATCGCGGCCAACATACCCGACCTCGGTGAACTTCGACGCCTCCACCTTGATGAAGGGCGACTGCGCGAGCCTCGCTAGCCGCCGGGCGATCTCGGTCTTGCCCACGCCGGTGGGGCCAATCATGAGGATGTTCTTCGGCGTCACTTCCTGCGCCATCTCAGGCGGCAGCTTCTGACGCCGCGTGCGGTCGCGCAGCGCGATGGCCACGGCACGCTTGGCCTTGGCCTGCCCGACGACGTGCTTGTCGAGTTCCGCGACGATTTCTCGTGGTGTCAGGGCGCCGAGGGCGCTGGTCGTACGTTCGGGCAACGGAATGGTCATGCCGTCCAGGGGCCGCGCGCGGCTCAGAGTTCCTCGATCGTGAGGTTCGGGTTGGTGTAGATGCAGATGTCCGCGGCGATCGTCATCGCCTCGGTGGCAATGGCGCGGGCGTCGAGCGTGCTGTGCCGGACGAGCGCCCTGGCTGCCGCGACGGCATATGGGCCGCCGGATCCGACCGCCACGATGCCGTCATCCGGCTCGATGAGATCGCCCGTCCCTGAGAGCAGGAATGTCGTCGACTGGTCCGCCACGATCAGCAGCGCCTCAAGCCGGCGCAGGGCCCGGTCGGTCCGCCAGTCCTTGGCCAGTTCGACGGCCGCCCGCTCGAGGTTGCCGCGATACTGATCCAGCTTCGCTTCGAAGCGTGAAAACAAGGAGAAGGAATCCGCGGCTGAACCTGCGAATCCCGCCAGGATGGTGTCGTTGTGCAGCCGCCGGATCTTCCGGGCGCCGTGCTTGACCACGGTGGAGCCAAGCGTCACTTGCCCATCCCCGGCCAGCACCGTCCGCCCCAGATGGCGCACGGCCAGAATCGTCGTAGCGTGAAACACCTCTGGAGTATAGAGCGCGGCCTGTCCCCTCCGATGGGCACGCGTCGCCTCGCGAGGCCAACCCGGGGTGCATGGGGTTGAAATCAGCGGGAATTCCGGGTGGAAGTCCCATCCGCAAGCTGGCAAGGGGGTTGCTACCACTTAGGGCAGTGATTCCAGGAGAGGGAGATCGATCATGACGAACAGCACCACTTCCCGGGCCGCCACCACGCTTGCCGCCGCCGGACTCGCCGTTGCCAGCTTGCTGGCCACCTCCCCGTCGCTGGCTGCTCAGGATTCGCCGCCTCCATTCGAAGAACGCCAGCCCCGTGATGAAGGCCCGCGGCGGAACCCGCGTCTGAACAGGCCCGAAGCGGCCGTGCCTCCCTCCGCCGGCCGGGAGCAGGGAGTTCCGCCGAGAACCGGTCCGCCGGAACAATCGCGCCCGCGGCAGGATGGTGACCAGGCCAATGCCCAGCGACGTGGCGGCGGGGGCGGACAGGCTGGGGGCAGACAAGGTGGAGGTGGAAGAGACGGAGGCGGACGAGCTGGCGGCGGCAGAGATGGCGGGGGAAGGGACGGAGGCGGACGAGACGGAGGCGGACGAGATGGAGGCACTGTGATCATCGACGGCAGCCGGGGCCCGCGTGGCCGCGTCGAGGCACCGCCTCCTCGGGTCTACACCTC
>JBEBFY010000001.1:0-373422 GCA_040081715.1 Vicinamibacterales bacterium
CACGTCGGCACAGCCACCTCGACGGCGTGAGCCCGGACCAGTTCGAAGCGGCTCACCGAAGAACGAAGCGGGGTGTCCACTGAATCCTG
Source organism: Vicinamibacterales bacterium (assembly GCA_040081715.1). Classification (GTDB taxonomy): domain Bacteria; phylum Acidobacteriota; class Vicinamibacteria; order Vicinamibacterales; family UBA2999; genus CANKJK01. The sequence continues at coordinate 90 of JBEBFY010000001.1, forward strand.
GGAACTCCACCTCACTGCTCGTGTAAAACGAGTGGTGACTAAGCCCGGGCGCAAGCCCGCCAATAAGGAGCCGCCATGAAGAAGTCTCGCATAGCCCGTCCGATCGCCGTGGTTGAATCTCCCACCGTTCGCTCCCTGCCGCTGGTTGACCTCCTCGTCGACACGAAAGCCGAACTCGTCGAGCTGATGGTCCGCTCGGGCCTCCGCGTGCTCGACGCGATGCTGGACGAAGATCGCACCGCGCTCTGCGGCCCGCGGTATGCGCATCAGCCCGCGCGTGCCGCGTCCCGCGCGGGCACGGTGCCCAGCGAGGTCGTGCTGGGCGGGCGCAAAGTGGCCGTGGCCCGGCCGCGCGTGCGGGCCGACGGACGCGGGGTGCCGCTGCCGACGTTCCTGACCTTGTCACACACGGACCCCTTGAATCGTCGGGTCGTCGACCAGATGCTGGTGGGCGTCGCGACGCGCCAGTAGGGGCGGAGCCTGGAGCCGGTCCCGGCCGGTGTGGTGAGCCGCGGCACGAGCAAGAGCAGCGTCAGCCGGCGCTTCGTGGCCAAGACAACCGCGCAGCTGCGAGCCTGGCAAGCCGCCCCGCTCGCCGGCCTCGACCTCGTCGCGCTGCTCATCGACGGCGTGCACATCGGCGAGCACTGCCTCGTGGTGGCGCTCGGGATCGCGGCGGATGGCCAGAAACACGCGCTTGGGCTGTGGGAGGGAGCCACCGAGAACGCGGCGGTCTGTCAGAGCCTGCTCGCGAATCTCCAGAGCCGCGGGCTGCGGACGGACCGGAGCCTGCTGGTGATTCTCGACGGCGCCCAAGCCCTCCACAAAGCCACGCGGGCGGTCTTCGGCGAGGCCGCCCTGATTCAGCGGTGCCAGGTCCACAAGCTCCGCAACATCCTGGACCACCTGCCGGAACGGCAGCGCCCGTGGGTGCAGGCGATCGTCCGGCGCGCTTACCAGTCGACTGACGTCAAGACCGCGACGCGCTTGCTCACCGACCTCGCCACGCGCCTGGAGGACGAATACCCGAGCGCCGCCGGCAGTGTGCGGGACGGGCTCGAGGAGACACTGACCGTCCTCACGCTGCAGCTCTCGGTGCGGTTGCAGCGGTCCCTGGCCACGACGAACGCCGCGGAGAGTCTGATCAGTCGGACGCGCCACGTGAAGCGGAATGTGAAGCGCTGGCGGGGTGGGCAGATGATGCTGCGCTGGGTCGCGGCGGGCGTGCTCGAAGCCGTCAAAGGCTTCCGGCGGCTGAAGGGGTATGCCGACATGCCCAGACTCGTCACCGCACTTCGGGCCCGCGATCAACGTCTTGGCCTCGGTGTCTCAGTGGCGCACGTCGCGTAGAATCTCAACCGAGCCGCCGCCGAGTTTCAACAGCGGACGGGACATCCCCCCGGGCGATCTACGCATTCATCAAGGCCCATCGCAACCAGTACAGCGTACAGATGATGTGCCGCGTCCTCGACGTGGCCCCGAGCGGTTACTACGAGTGGCTCCAGCAGCCGGTCTCGAACCGCGCGCGAGAGGACGCTCGGTTGCTGCGTCTGATTCGGACGTCGTTCATCGCGAGCCAAGGGATCTACGGCGCGCCTCGCGTGTTCCTCGATCTGCGTGAAGCGGGACAGACCTGCAGCAAGCATCGCGTGGCGCGACTGATGCGCGAGGCCAACCTACGGGCACTGCATGGGTATCGCATCCGGCGCTGGGCGGTCGGTAAGCCGTCGGTCCTGATCCCCAACCTCCTGCAGCGGCAATTCACGGTGACGCGGCCGAACAAGGCGTGGGTGACCGATATCACCCACATTCGGACGTGGCAGGGCTGGCTCTACCTCGCCGTCGTCATGGACCTGTTCTCGCGCCTGATCGTGGGCTGGTCTGCGGGCCCGACGATTCACCGCGAGATCGTGCTCAACGCCGTGCTGATGGCGGTGCGACGACGACGACCGCGCGGCACGTTGATTCACTCTGATTAGGGCACGCAGTATGGCAGCGACGCGTGGCGGCGCTTCTGCCGTTCGCATCACCTGGAGCCGAGCATGAGCCGCAAAGGGAACTGCTGGGATAATGCCGTCGTCGAGTCGTTCTTCAGCAGTCTCAAAAAGGAGCGGATCAAGAAACAGATCTACAAGAACCGCGAACTGGCGATCGCCGCTGTGGCCGCCTATATTGATAACTTCTACAATGAAACACGGCGCCATAGCCATCTCGGCAGCGTGAGTCCCGAGCAATTCGAAGTGGCTCACACGTCGCGACGACAGGGTCTCCACTGAATCCTGGGAACTCCAGTAAGCGCTCTTGTCACTGATGTGCCGGGATCCCTCGGAGAGTGTTGGAACCACTAAGAGCACTCTGGCACTCCCAGTTAGGGAGTCGCCACTCCGAGTCAGCGATTGTCTCGAACATTGGCGATCAAGTCCGTCGTGGACTTACCGCGAACCAAATCAATGATCACGACTTGTCCGCCGTAGCTCCGCACGATTCGAGCTTCGGGCATCGAGATCTCGTCCACCGTATAGTCGCCCCCCTTGACGTGAATGTCGGGGCGGATGTCCTCGATCAAGTCGCAAGGCGTGTTTTCTCCAAAGACCACGACATAGTCCACGCAATCGAGAGCAGCCATGATCTGCGCCCGATCCTGTTCACAAACAATTGGCCGCGTCGGACCCTTCAGCTTGCGAATGCCGGCGTCGGAATTCAGTCCCAGAATCAAGACATCGCCGAGAGCCTTGGCTTTCTTGAGCAGGTCCACATGGCCGACATGCAATAGATCAAAGCACCCGTTCGTGAACACGATCTTCCGCTTTTCGCTGCGGAGCCGGTTGACCGCCGCGCGAACGGCGGCGCGGCCCAAGACCTTGCCCTCCGAGCCATCTGTCCGGAATAGTTCATTGCTGCCGACGGTCGCCGTGCCTACTTTACCGATTACAATTCCCGCCGCTCGATTCGCCAACATGACGGATTCGTGCAATCGCATACCGCAAGCGGCCGCATAGGCCACAGTGGCAACTACGGTGTCCCCGGCGCCGGTGACATCGAAGACCTCCTTCGCTTGGGTCGGAAATGTGGCCAGCGCCCTGTCCAACTCGAACAGCGTCATGCCTTCCGCCCCGCGCGTCATCAAGACGTTGGCATGCAGCTCCTGTCGCAGGAGGTTGCCGGATTGCTCAACCGACACAGTGGCCTTGCCGAGTGCTGCGACGAGCCGGGCGGTCTCCCGCAAGTTCGGTGTGATCAAGTAGACGCCTTTGTAGCGCGAGACATCGGCCGACTTCGGGTCGACGATTACTGTCTTGCCGGCGCTGACCAATTGCTCCAGCAATTCCTGAGTCACCATCCCCTTGTCGTAGTCGGACACCACGACGATTTCCGCGGCCGACAGACGGTCAAGAGCCAATCGGACTTGCTCCGCGCTGGCTCGTTGCACCGATTCTTCGTCGACTCGAAGCAACTGCTGGTTGCTCGCCAGGAATCGCGTCTTGCGAGGCACGCTGACCAGGTCGGGAATCAGGGTATGTTCGATGCCCGCCTCCTGCAGTAATTCGACCAATTTCGGACAAGGAGCGGACTTTCCCACCAGCGTGCACTTCCCGCCCAAAGCCGCGATACTGTGGGCGACATTGGCCGCCCCGCCGAGACAGAACGTCCGCTGTTCGACGTTCAGTACCTGCACCGGCGCTTCCGGGCTGATCCGTTCCACCCGCCCGGTCACATATTCGTCGAGAATAATGTCGCCCACGACGGCGATACTGCGGGATTGAACGGGTGCCTGCATCGTCAACCTGCCTCAATGACTCAATGTGGATGCGAACGATTCAACTTAGGGGCGCGATAGTCGAGCCATGAAAGTTGTGTTTCTCGATCGTGACGGCACGATCAATGTCGATCACGGCGATGTACATCGAAACCAAGACTGGGTGTTCACCGAACACGCGGCCGACGCGATCCGAGCGCTGCGCGACGCCGGCTTTGCGATCGCGGTCGTTACGAATCAGTCGGCCATCGCGGCCGGACGCTATTCGCTCGCCGACGTAGGAAAGATCCACGAGTTTGTCCAGCGGCAGTTGGAAGCCGCGGGAACTCGCATCGACGCCTGGGCCATCTGTCCGCATGGGGCCGCGGAGGACTGCCCTTGCCGCAAACCGCGGACTGGCATGGCCCGCGCCATCGAAAGCAAACTAGGAGCGCCCATCGACTACGCCGAAAGTTGGACGATCGGGGACAAACTATCCGACATCGGCTTTGGCCAAGCCCTGGGCACCCGCACCGCACTGCTGGTGAGTCGTTATTGGACGACCATTGATCCGCAATGCCAACCGACGCTGCTGAGCGAGTCCCTGCACGACGCCGTCCGCGAGATCCTCCGCCAGGGGCGATTGATCAGAACTTCCTCCCCCGCACTTCCCACCTGCCGCGAAACGTGATCCAGGACGACAGCGCAATGAGGCGCATGTCCAGCCCAAACGATTGACGGCGAATGTAGACCGCGTCGTACCGGAACTTCTGGCGCCGCGGGATGTCGCGTGGCGCATAGATCTGGGCCACGCCGGTCAGGCCTGGAGGCACCTGGCAGCGGAGGTCGAACCCCGGCACGTCCTCGAGCGCCTCCTCGCGGCCGTCACCGTGCACCTCGATCTCTCCAGGCCGGAGCGCTCTGGGACCCACAAAGCTCATGTCGCCACGGAAGATGCTGAGTAACTGCGGTAGCTCGTCCATTGCGGTCGCGCGCAGCCAGCGGCCGATGCGCGTGATGCGCGGATCTCCATCGCTCGCCTGCAGCGCGCCTACCCTCGCCTCCGCATCCGGGATCATCGAGCGGAACTTGAGCACCCAAAACACTCGGCCGCCCTGCCCCACGCGCTCCTGACTGAAGAACACCGGACCGCCATCCTCGAGCTTCACGGCGGTCGCGATGGCCATCCATACCGGAAGTGACGCGGCCAACCCTCCGCCCGACAAAGCGACATCGAACAGCCGCTTCGCCATCGAATCCAGGCGCCAGGCCGCCCCAGATCGGTGGTGACTGCCCGCCCTCGTCACGCGGACAGCCTCGTCAACAGCCATCAGCGTCGCCGAGGGAGATCGTGCGGGCAACCTGCTTCGATGGCGGAACCCCGGCCACAAGGCCCTGAAACAGCGTCATGTACTTTGCGACCTGCGCAGTGCGGTCGAATTCGAGCGCCGCCGCGCGGGCGTTCGCTCCAAGGCTGGCGGCCATCTCTCGGTCACGATAGAGACTGCGGATCCCGTCAGCCAGGGCCTGGGCGTTGCCCGGCTCCGCCACAAGACCGCACCGCCACTGCCTCGTGATCGCCGCCACCTCGCAGCTCTCGTCCACGGCGGCCACATACGGGCGCCCGGCCGCCAGCGTCCCATAGAGCTTGCTCGGCACGATGTATCCGGCCATCCCCTGCTGCAGAGAGATCACGAATAGATCGGCTGAGGCAAACGACTCGCCGAGCTGCTCCCTCGACGCGTACGGCAGAAACGTCACGTTCGTGAGTTCGAGCGCCAGGGCCTGTTCCTGCAGGGCGGCCTTTCTGACGCCGTCTCCCTGGAACACTACCTGAAGGTCCGGAAGGTCCTGAAGCAGCGAGGCGGCCTCGACGAGAGCCTCGAGTCCCTGCGAAAGTCCGATGTTGCCTGAGTGCATCACCACGAAGCTGTCCGTGAGTCCGTTCGCGATCGAGAAGGGATTGCGTTTGGGTCCCGGCACGATCGCGGTGGTATCAGCCCAGTCCGGGATGATCAGCGCCTTCTCCGGCGCGGCCCCCTTGTCGTCGATGAGCCGCTGCCGCATCGTCTTACCCAACGCCACAACCCGCGCAGCCTTCCGGCACAGAAAGCGATTCACCCCTTGCAGCGCCGCGTTGATCGTGTCGCTATGGAAGTCCTCGAGCAGCACGGTCACTTCTGGAAACAGATCCCGATACGACATGACAAGCGGTGCGCCGTACCGCCTCCCTGCCAGCCACGCCGCAATGCCAATGATCGGCGGATCGGTGAGCGCCACGACCACATCGGGCCGCGGCAGGCGCTGGCCCGCCCAGCACGCCGAGAGGAAATAGCTCACGTAGTTGGCGGCACGCCCCGCGAAGCGCCGCTTGTCGAAGCGCGTACCACGCACGCGATGGATCTCGATGCCGCGATAGGTTTCGCGGCTCACAAGGCCGTGGACCTGCGGCACGCGCCCTTCGGCGGACTGCAAAGGCGGACCGGTCACCACGGACACCCGGCACCCGTGTTCCCGAACCAGATCCTCGCAGAGATCGGTCAGCAACTGCCCGGTGGCCGTCGTGTCGGGGTAGAAGGAGCGGTTAAAGAAGGCGATGTGCATGGTCGGTAGGAGACGCCGGGGTCTTGCGCGATGTGACGTAAAGGCTGTCGGCGAGGTCGGCAAGCCACCTCACTCGTCCGCTGATCTGACGGAGTGCTTCCGACACATCCACAACCCACCGGAACCGGCGTGGCAGCAGGTGACGGTCGGTCGGCTGCGCATTAAGACTGAGATACCCGTCGACCGAGAGCGTCGAGGGCCCGATGTCGGCCTCGAACGCCTGCCGCAACTCCGCAGGGTGCCAATACCGCACCTCATTCCCCCGCGCGCGCCTGAAACTGCGGCGCGCCTGGTGATACAGGCTACGTAACCCGAGGCCGTTCGGCATCTGGACGACGGCTCGTCCCCCGCTTCGGAGGACACGGGACGCTTCCCGCATGGCGAGCCGCGCGTCCGACTTCTCCATGTGCTGCAATACGCTGTACGAGAACGTAGCGTCGATCGAACCAGAACGAAATGGCAGATGCCGTGCATCCGCGACGACGAAGTGCGCGGCGGCACCCAGTTGTGCCGCCACTCGGCGGGCGGCGTTTACCGCGCTGAGCGAGCGATCAATACCGACCGGCCTGAACCCCTGCCGGCTCGCCGCAACGACCCAACGACCCCAGTTGCAACCGATGTCCAGGAGGCGTTCGCGGGGGCTCTCCGGCTGGAAGCGAAGCGTCGGGATCGGATACTCGGACAGGCGGCCAACGAGCGATCGGTACATGTGCCCGCCTGTTCCGCAAATCACTTTTTGCACGTGGGAATCAACGAACGGCACGACCGTCACGCCGAGGGAATGACCGCAGAACTGGCAGCGCCGGCCTTTGTCAGCACGTGACTGCCCATCACCAGGACGTCCATGTGCGTTCTCAGAAAACAGTCCAGGGCCTCTTCTGGCCGGTGCACGATTGGCTCGTTCTCGTTGAACGAGGTATTCAGGACGATTGGCACGCCGGTCCGTTGCTCGAACGCCTTGATGAGGCGCCAGTAGATCGGATTGCCCTCACGACTCACCGTCTGCAGCCGGCCAGAACCGTCCACGTGGACCACCGCCGGAATGATGCCGCGCTTCTCTGGGTGAATGGGATAGACCTGCATCATGAACGGGTCAGACACCGCCCCCTCAAAATAGTCGGCGTGCGCTTCTTCGAGCACCGACGGCGCGAAGGGGCGGAACCGCTCGCGGAACTTGATCTTCACGTTGATGATCTCGCGCATGTCGGCGCGGCGGGGATCGGCGAGGATGCTGCGGTTGCCGAGTGCGCGAGCGCCCCACTCCATGCCCCCCTGATACCACCCCACGACAAGCCCTTCGGCGATCCGTGCGGCCGTCCAGTCGCACAGCGCATCCTCGTCGGCGATGGTGCGCAGGTCGCAGCCAAGCGTCCGCAATTCATCCCGGCGCGCCTCGAGTGCGGCCTGAATGGCTGACGTGCCAAAGGTCGGCCCCCAGGCACCATGCCGCATAACGAAACCGCGAGGCCGACCGAGCACCTGGTTCCACACCCAGTACGCCGCGCCGAGCGCCGTGCCGTTGTCGCCGGACGCCGGCTGAATGAAGACCTCCTGAAATGGGGTCTGGTCGCGAATCTTCCCGTTGGCAACGCTGTTCATGGCGCAGCCCCCAGCCAGACACAGCCGGGGCAGGCGCGTGCGTGCGTGCAGGCCGTTGAGGATATGGAACACCGCCTCCTCGAACACCACCTGGAGTGAGGCCGCAATCGCCTCGTGTCTCGGCGTCAGCGGCTCATCGGCCTTCCGGGCAGGCCCGAGCAGGCGCTCGAGCTGGTCACTGAAGACGGCGTCGAGGACCGGCTCGCCATCCTCCCAGGTCATGCCCGCACCACCGGACCAGTGACGGAAGTACGAGAGGTCGAGTTCGAAACGGCCGCCGGGCAGCAGCCGCACAAGCGGTCGCAGCTCGGCGGTGAACTCCGGGCGTCCGTACGGCGCCAGCCCCATGACCTTGAACTCATCGCCGTATCTCGGGAAGCCGAGATACTGCGTCACCGCAAGGTACAGGGTGCCCAGCGAGTGCGGAAACCAGGTGCGGTGGATGACGTCGAGGCTGGCCCCCTTGCCGACACCCCATGAGGTACTGACAAAGTCTCCGAAGCCGTCTATCGCGCAGACCGCCGCTTCCTCGAACGGCGAGACGAAGAACGCGCTCGCCAGGTGCGACGGGTGGTGCTCCACCCAGTGAATTCGCGGACGTGGCTCGCCTGTCTTCAAGCCGAGCGCAGCCGCGATGGTCTGCGGCAGCGCGTACACCTGCCCGTAGTTGGCGGCGCGGCTCGCAAGGAGTCCACGCCCGGGACGATGCCGCAACGCGAACAGCGCCTTCCGGGCCAGGTGCGCGCGCGGATTGCGCGACACAGCGACATGATCCACCTCGTGTCCGGCGGTCTGAGCCATCTCGAGGCAGACGCGAATGGCCTCGCGCGGGAACCCCGCGCAGTGCTTGATCCGGCGGAAGCGCTCTTCCTCAACCGCCGCCACGAGCTGGCCGTCACGGACGAGCACGGCCGACACGTCGCCGTGGTAGGCGTTAATGCCGAGGATGTTCATCAGGTCATCGTGCGAAGGTAGATCGCGCTCGGAAAGTCTTTACCGCCTTCCGCGCGCAATCCATGCTCGTTCCTTTGCGGCTGGTACCGCGGCAGCAGCGTGGCCAGCGTCTGCGGTGCCGCATAGTGGAGCATGCTCAACGACACCTGTATCGCATAGCGCGGGTTGTGTATCAGGAAGGCGTGAAGAAGCGTGCTCTCCGATGCAAAGAACAAGTCACCATCGAGAACGTCGCGTGTGTAGTCGTACGGAAAGTAGATGTCGTGAAAGTGTACCCACACGCCGGCGGGCAACCTCGGCAATACCTCCAGCACAATCCGATTCACCTCGCTCCCCGGCTTGACCGCATGCGTGGAATCCACGAACAGCATGTCGTTTGGCGCGAGGCTGGTCAGTTCTCCCAGCCCGACATGCTGGGCCTTCGCACGCACCAGCCGAACGCAGCCGTTCTGGCAGGCGGACTCAAGGAACGACGTCGGGAAGGGGTCGATGCACACAAGATCGGGCGCGTATCCGGCATCCCTCGCTGCACCGAGGATCACTGCTGTCGATACACCACAGCCAACCTGCACGATGCGAGATGGACGGTGTGCCCGAAGGAAACAGTATAGAAACTCTGCCTCTATAGGACCGTACCCACCGCCCTCCCCGTTTTCTCGAACCGCGGTGGCGTACAGCTCGCGCGTCGCCAGTGCCGCCATGGACTCGGCGGTGCAACACTCGCGCGCGAACGCCTCCTGGCTCTCGATGTCACGGCCGGCCACCCCAGCCATCGAAGTCGCAACCTGCCAAGAAGAGTCGGCCCTCAGCTCCGCCATGTCCGGTATCGGCGAGTAGAAGTGATGCGGCAGCACGTCCACACCAAGGCGTTGCCCGATCTCAAACCCCTGCCTGGCAATGCGCTTGACCCGATCCTTCCATGCGCGCTGGATGCTCCGAAGCACGTCGCGCCTTCTCGGTTCTTCCTCCAGTGGACCACCTCTTCCCGACATTAACGGACGCACCACGAACAGCTGCTGGGCGACCCCTGAGCAGCCATCTGGCACAAGGTCAAAGATGACGGGATCATCTGGCCTGAATCGTCACCTTGTTCACGCCGTCGGCGACCAATACACGAAGCATGCGCAAGTCGGTGACTCCGGCCGGCAGTGCTGTCAGCACGACCGGCCGCTCTCTGCGCGCCTGCTCGAGCATCGACCTGATGAACCGGGGATCGGCGCTACCGACGTCATTGGCCGCAGTGCTAGAAGCAACGAGAGACCACACGGAACTCCTGCCACGGTCCGCAAGTGAGGCTCACCCGCCAGCAAACGGTCCTCCGATCGCGTCGTTGCGGCGCACGACCTCTCCCGCCGCGCGACGCCGATTAACCGCCGCGCGCCTCCTGCCCTCCACGGTGCGGTAGAGTTCGAGGTTCCGGTACATGTCGCAACCGGCACACGTCGGGTTGAGCAACCCATCCGCAAAACTCCCGCGCAGCGCCGCGACCCCGCCATCTATCCAGATCTCACGCAGGTCGCGCGTCATGACGTTGCCGATGCCTAGATCCTTGGCTGCGTCCATCGACGCGACGCAGCTACAGGCCATCACCGTGCCATTGGGCAGTACGATTGGTCCGTTGTAGAGTTGGACGCACGCCTCGCGCCGCGATTCGACGCGCCTCAGGCGCATCGCCGCAGGCAGCGCCTCGCGCGTGACACGTCCTCCGGCTGACGTAAAAGACCAAGTGAAGTCGATAGTCGGTTGATATTCCAGTATCGGCTGGAAATCCGGGTCGCGCATCACCTGATCAAGTGGGCGATCCGGCCGGAGTCCGATCGAGATGTGCACTGGCGACCCTCGCTCAGCGTTTCGCCGCACGAGGGCAAGAACGTTGTTCCGCATGCGTTCGTACGAATGGGACCGATACACGCGCTCGTACATCGCCTTGTCGAAACCGGCCGTGCTGATTGTGACGGAAGTCAGACCGCTATCGAGAATCTCATCGACGCCGTGCTTGTCCACCAAGATCGCGTTGGTCGTCACGAATAGTCGATCGATGCGGCTCATGCTTCGGAGCGTGCGCACATATTCGACGAACTTCGGGTGGATCAGGGCGTCGCCGACGACAGGAGTAAGGCCAACGGAACCTCCGCCGGACTTGACGAAGTCGCCAGCAGCCTTAAGCAACACCTCGTCGGACATGAACTCAATCGCGCGTTCCTGATACTGGTACGGGCAGAAAACGCAGTTCGCATTGCATAGATTGGTCAGCTCAAGGTGCAGCTCGAACGGCTTGGCACTCATCGAGTCGAGTGTGGGCTGCAACGGCAGCATCCTGCCCACAAGCGCATCGACTTTGCGCCCCACCACACGCGCAGCCTTACCCAGAAGCACGTGATTCATGGAAGATCCTCCTTCAAGGATTCGAGATCCCAACCTTGTCGCGCTCACTGGCCTCGAACCGAGCGGCAGCCCTCAGCTCGGCGATGTTGATGTCAACCAGCAGGCGATACCAGAACGCCTGCAGCACGTGGAAGACGAAGCCCTCCCGGCCGTCGAGAAACCCGAGCCGGACGATGTACCGGTAGACGAAGTACAGACATGGACGCACGAATAGCGGCAGCCTGGCCCACACCTGCTTCATCCGGCGCACGCGAGTGTCTGGCGAATCGGCAAGGGCGAATGGTTTCGGCGCCATGGCCGAGGCGCCACCGGTCACCTCCTGCCTGGCCTGTAGGACGGCGTATCGATTGTGCTTGGCGATCCAGGTGGCGATCTCCGCCTCGTTCCTGTTGTCCTCGATCACGTCACCCTGCAGCTTCAGGCTCCGGCCGCGCACGGTGAAGTGGTGATCCACGAGCTCGGTGTCGTCCACGGACACGGCCGCCCGGCGGAATAGCTTCAGCAGGTACTTCGGGTAGTAGCCACCGTGCTTGATCCAGCGCCCCCTGAAGACCTGACGTCGCTTGACGAACCCGCCGTTCGCGTCAGTACCGCGCGCGACGAGATCGGCAATCTCGTCGCGGAGTTGCGCAGTCACCTGCTGGTCCGCATCGAGCGCCAGCACCCACTCCGTCGTCAGCGGGAGCGTCTCGAGCGCCCACCGCCACTGCCGCGCGTGCGTCACGAACGGATTCGACACGATCCGGGCCCCGTGCCCGCGCGCAATGGCGACCGTCGTGTCCGTGCTCCCGGAGTCGACGACAAAGACGCCGGCCGCCCATCCGGCCACGCTCTCAAGGCAGGCTCCCAGGTTGCGCTCCTCGTTGAAGGTGAGCACGACAACCGACACGGGCACCGGGCGCGAGCGTGGACTGGGCGTCACGCAGTCACTCCAGTCCGCTCCAGCCATGCATTGAGCGCCACGAGGGCCCATGGGCGCGACCAGGTGACACGGGACTCCCCCCCCAGAAACGATTGCCAGATCGACTGAATCGCCGTGGGATCGAACACGCCGCGTCCGGCCAGCCCCGATGATCCCAGGTGGTGCTCGCAGAGCGGCCTGAGTGATCCACGCATCCACGGATCGAATGGAAAGACAAAGCCCCGCTTCGGCTGGCCGGTCACATGCTCCGGCAGGGCCGTACCGAGGCTCTCCACCAGGAGGCGCTTTGGGAATCCATTCGAACGCTTCACGGAGTCGGGCAGGCTCATGACGTATTCCACGAGCCGGTGATCCAACAGTGGAACGCGTACCTCCAGGCCGTGCGCCATGCTCATCTGGTCGGTGTCGCGCAGCAGCACGTCGTGCATGTACGTCCGCGCTTCGGCGTACGAGACGAAGGTCTGAACGCCGATGTCCGGTCGCCTGAGTACGGCGCTCTGAAGGAGCTGCACGTACGGGTCGCCGAGCGCGGCAGACGCCCGCACCGTGCTGGATCCCAGCAACGCGGTGCGTTGCTCCCGCGAGAACAGCTGCCGCATGATCGGAAACATCTCGGGAAGCGTCCCGCCGCTCTCAAGAAGCGCGGCAGCTTTGGCGGCGGCCACTGATGACGACCCGATGGCACGAATGGCGGAGGCCGCGGTCTTCCGCGCGAACGACGGGGTCCATCGCCATGCGCCGGCGAAGCCGTCCAGGCGTTCCATGCGGCGGAACGACGGGTAGCCGCCGAAGAGTTCATCGCCTCCCAGGCCGGACAGTGCCACCTTCACGCCTGCCTCCCGCACGGCTCGCGAGACGGTGAAGCTGTTGATGCCGTCGCCGCTCGGGTGGTCCACGCACGCCAGCGCCTCCGGCAGCTGGGCGAGGAGATCCGACTCCGTCATCGGAATATCTGTGTGCTCGGCGCCGAACGCCGTCGCGACGGCACGCGCGCCTGGTCCCTCGTCGTAGGACGTGCCCGGGAAGGTCACAGAGAAGGTGCGGGGCGTCACACCTGCACTGCGCACCAGTGCCACCAGAGCGCTCGAGTCGATGCCCCCCGACAGGAAGGTACCAACCGGAACGTCGCTCACCAGATGCAGCGCGGCGGATTCACGTAGGAGCTCACCGATGCGTGCCCGGATCTCGGCCGGAGAGGCACGTTCCGCATCAGGCGCCGCAGCGTCGATCAAGTCCCAGAAGCACCGCTCCTCAATCTGCCCGCCTCCACGTGCGAGAACGAAGTGGCCAGGCGCCACCAGGCGAACCCCCTCGACGAGGGTGCGCGGCTGCGGAACGGTCTGGTAGGCGAGGAACTGGTCGAGGGCGATCTGGTCAAGGCGCCTGGGCACCATGCCCGACGCCAGCAGCGACCGGATCTCCGAGGCAAACAGCAGCGCGTCAGCCGTGCGAAACGTATAGAGCGGCTTGATCCCCAGGCGGTCGCGCGCCAGCAACAGTTCCTGGGTCCGTCCGTCCCAGATCCCCAGCGCGAACATCCCGTGGAGACGATCGACCACGCGCGCGCCCCACTGCTCGTAACCCTGGAGGACAACCTCCGTGTCGGAGTCCGAGTGAAAGGTGCGTCCAAGATCCTTCAGCTCACGCTGCAAAGCCTTGTAGTTGTAGACCTCCCCGTTATAGGTGAGCCAACTCGGCGTCCGACCGCTCGCCATCGGCTGCGCGGCACGCGGCGAGAGGTCGATGATCGACAGCCGCCGATGTCCGAGCATCACCAGCGGGCGACCCGCTCCGTGGCTCTGGCCAGGCGTCACACATCTCACGGCCCCCTCGCCATCCGGTCCGCGGTGCTCCAAGGCGCTCGTCATCCGGCGAATCACCGCGTCGGGATAGACACCCGCACGAGGGCCGTCCCAGAACACTGCGCCGGCTATCCCGCACATCAGCCGGGATCCGCCCAGATCCTGTGGCGCGGCGGCATCACGACTTTCCGCTGCTCACGTCGCCATACATCGACCGCATTCTGGCGGCGACGGCCGGCCAGCGGAACTGCCCCGCGAACTCCCGTGCGTTCAGCGCACGGCGCTCACGACCTTCGTCATCGGCCATCGCAGATCGCAGAGAGGCGTGCCAGTCCGCGCGTTGGAGCGGGACGACCCAGCCCGCACCCGCCGACTCGATCTCTGCGCTCAGGTTGACACCGGGACCGACCAACGGCGGCACGCCACAGGCCATCGCCTCGACCATCGCAATCCCGAAGTTCTCCTGGTGTGAGGGAAGCACGAACAGGCTCGCCCCCCTAAGACACCGCCGCCGCTCGGGTCCAGCCACCCATCCGGTAAAGACGATGCGATCGCGCGCGGCACCTTCGCTGGCCACCGCGCGCAGCTGCCGCACGTACGCGGCATCGCCCTCTCCGGCGATCAGGAGTCTCCACCCGTCTTGACTCCCCGTCCCACTGGCTTCTCCCACTACGTCATGAAAGGCGCCGAGGAGCAGCTCGAGTCCCTTCTTCTCGTGGAGCCTCGACATCGCAAGGACGTAGCGCTCGCTCGAGCTGGCAGGTTCCGACACGCCTTCAAACACCGCGGTTTCAATGCCGAGTGGGACCACGACACCTCGAGGCAACCAGGGCAGCGCCTGCTCCGCCAGGCGTCGCTCCTCGTCGCTCGTGTAGTGGATCACCGACGCTTCGGAAAGGAGCTGGCGCGTGGCAAGCCGCATCAGCACTGTCTTCCGCAGGGAGTGCCGCCCAAGGCTCCAGGGATCGAGCGACCCAAGGGGACGAACGATGTAGGGCACACCGTGACGACGGCACGACCGACCTGCGGCGATCGAAGAGTGAGAGAACACGGCATGCACGTGTACCAGGTCAAATTCGCTCACGTGCGCGTCAAGCCACGCCGCTAGCGGCCTGGACCATTTGAAGGATTCACTCGCCTGCCGAGGGAAGAACGCTGTCGGGATCCCTTTGAAGTTCTCAACGACACCGAGGGGGACGTCAAGTCTGCCCGGACCATCGGCGTCGGTGGCGGCAATCAGCGTTGCGGTCCCAGCGTCGGAGAGAGCGCGACACATCCCAATGATCGCCGTGCTCGGCCCGCCATCCCTCGGCGCCAGAGAGGGAATCACGTGCAGGACACGACGCTGCATGTCAGTGGTCAGGGCTGCTTTCGCGCTCGACGCGTGCGATCGGCCCCAGCGTCTCATCGATCAGCCCCAGAATGCGCCGCGAGAACTGCTCGTAGCTGAAGCGCTCCTGGAGTCTGCGGTAGCCGCGCTCTCCCATTTCGAGCCTGAGGCCTTCGTTTGACAGCAGTGCCACGAGCCGTCCAATCAGTTCCGACTCCTCCGACTGCTCAACCAGGAAGCCAGTCACACCGTCCTCGATCACCTCGCTTGCTGCATCATGAATCGACCCGATGCATGGAAGCCGGTGCGCCATGGCTTCGAGGTACACCATGCCGAAACCTTCGCCATAGCTTGGCATCGCAAAGACAGCCGCCCGGCGATAGATGGCGTCAAGTTCGCCCTCCGGCACGAAACCAGTGAACACCAGAGCCTCAGCTACCCCCAATGCCACCGCCATGCGTTTAAGCCGCTCCACGTCATCACCGTCACCAACGAAGACGAGTTGTGCCTCCGGGACGCGCGCACGGACAGCGGGCCATGCTGAGAGCAATTCATCGTGCCCTTTGTAGCGCTCGCCTGTCAGCATGCGGGCAACCAGAATGACCGCCCGCGGACCAATCGGCCAGCCACTATCGGTCTGTCCAGCCCGATCCTCACTACCGAACGAACGGGGAAGAGCCAATGGACACTCCACTATCGGCCCTATGTCTGGATGAACGTCAGCCACCCGCCGCGCCGTGAGAGCAGAATTAGCCACGCGCAAAGTGGCGCCCCTCAGGACGCGCCGCTGAGAGGGCGTGAGGTGTCCCCACACTTCCACGCCATGGAGGAACACTGCGTACGGCCGCCGCCAGATAGCCGGCACGAAAGCCTGGACCTTGCCAAGCGACAGATGGGTGTAGAACGTCCAAGGAGACCCACTGATTGCTTGCGCCCACGCAATCTGAGCACCAAACTGGACGCGGGTAAGAGTGGAAGAGGCCAGCGACGCTCCGGACTGCTCATCCTGTAGCAGACTGATCAGCCGGCAGCGCTCTCCCCATCGATCGAGAAAGACCTGACGCAGCAATCGCGATACACCCGCCACGCCACCACCCTGCGGACCGAAAGTGATGGTCGCCAGACAAGGTGTGGCGTGGAGGTATTCTCTCATCTGTGGACTAGAGATGTGCCTTCTCGCCGAGCCGAGCGAACCGGCTGCCCACAACGCACTGCAGGGCCTGGAGGGTCCCCGCAACCGCGAGCCCGATGGCATAGTGCGCCGAGCGCTGAGACGCGGCATGAGCGAAGCGCCCACGGCTCCTGGCAGCATTGGTCACATACGTCTGCATCCGGCCGGCCAGGGCGCCGACGTCGCCACAGGGAAAGGTGAAGCCGGTCTCCCCCTCCAAGATCATGTCGTCCGCGCAGCCCACGGCATCACTCACAATGGCCGGAACTCCGCAGGCCATCGCTTCATTGACCACCAGCCCCCACGTCTCGCCTCCGTCCGATGGCAGGACGAGGCAGTCCGCCGCAGCGTAACAGACCGGGATGGTGCTCTGGTTCTGGAACCCGAGGAAGTGGACCGGCGCACCGCGCTCCGCGGTCTGGCGGCGAAGCGCCCCTTCGAGTGGGCCCGACCCGACTATGAAGCCCCTGGCCGGGATGCCTCGCGCGCCCAGCAATGCGACGGCGTCCACGAAGTCCGCAGGACGCTTCTTCTCAATCAACTTGCCGGTAAAGAGAAACACGACGTCGTCCGTAGCTGCGCCATGCTTCGCGCGAAGAAGCGCTGCGGAACCATCCCCGCGGGCGCGGTCCGCACGCTCGGCGAAGCGCTCGTTCTCGACACAGTGAGGCACGAAGAACAGCCGTCGTTCCTTCACGCCGTAGTGACGCAGGTACGCGTAGTTGGCGCGGCCGACATACAAGTGTGCGTCGATCTTCGAAAGAAACCAGCGGTAAGGCCAGTACTTCGCTATCCTCGTCGTCCATGGCCTGAAGGTCTTGAGCTGTGAGTCACCTCTGACCAATACCGGGATCCCTTGTTGCCGGCAGGCTCGTATGGCCTGGAGGCAGCTCTTCAGATACCAACCGTTCACGAGACACGCATCGAACCCACCCGCCTGAAGAGCGGCGCCGATCCCCGGCGTGTCACAGCCCGAGAACGCATCCACGCCTGGTCGCCGAGACACGTTCTCGAGCCAGCGATAGCTGTAACCGTCCAGTAGCGGAATGTCCCATTCGACCGGCACGCCAAAGCCGGCGGCGGCCTGACCAGCCGCATCCTGGCGATGGCAGTAGAAGACCTCGAGGTCGACCACCTCAGCCAGGGCACGAAACCAGGGGGCCTGGTACTGAATCGGGTGGCTTGCGAGAACCGCCAGCTTCAAGGGCTCCCCCCACATGCTGGCCATGAAGTCCTGGTGCCGGTTGGCCTCATCAAGTCACCACGACTCAAGCGAACGCCGACACAGCTTCGCTGACGCACCGTCGATAGCTCTTCCATGAATGCAGCTCAGCGGCGGCACGCGCGGCGCGCGCCATCTCCGGCAACCGGTCGCGATTTCTTGAAAACCAGCGTAGAGATTCAACGAGGGCCTCGACATCACCTGCGGGAATCACGTGGCCGGATTCCTCGCTCAGTACATCGGGCCCGGCAGTCGCATTGGTCGCCACCGCTGGCAACCCGCATGCCATCGCCTCAAGAAGCACTAGGCCGAAGCCTTCGAAGAACGAGGGAAAGACAAACACGCCGGCAGAGCGGTAACGAGACCGCAGGGCCGCCCGCGAGAGGGGTCCAATCAATCGAACGCCCGGCGGCAGAAGGTGCTGCCTGCCCCCCGCCAATCGCCATGGACCGACAAGCTCCAATTCCGCGTCTTTCAGTCCGGCTGCCAGCCATGCCTGAAGGAGCACAGGAATTCCCTTCCGGAGTGAGCATTGTCCCGCGTAGATGAAGCGTAACTGGCCCGTGGTCGGCTTTGAAGCAGCCGGCTGCCAGAAGTCGAGGTCCACGCCGTAGGGGGCCAGCTTGACCTCCTTGTCTACGAACCGATGCACGCTCCTGCGAACGAAGTCAGTCGGCGCAAGGACCAGGTCGGCGAGCGCCATCTCTTTCCTCTTTTGCACAGGTCGAACGTAATGACTGGATGCGAGCTCGCCTGGGGGTAGCCAGTCGGAATAGGCACGAACGAGATTAGCGTTGATCTCTTCCCACGCTGGGTAATAGCCAATAGGCATGTCGTAGATGCACGCCAAGTCCCGTCGCTTGGCCTCCTCGAACTGCCAGAGCGAGCAATCCTCGTACGCGTGGACTGCAGTCACAGACGGCCGACGACATTCCTTGCGCATGGTGCGCATCAGCCAGTCGTTAGCCTCGTACGCGAGCCGCTCCTCCACCCTCTGGCCGCTCAACAAGCGACGCACCATCCGCACGCCCTCGCGGATGGGCCCCTCCACACGGGGCGCCGACATGAGCGGCGGGAAAGAGCGGCGTTCCAGCCGCGAGGCAGGCAATGACACTCCGGGAATCCTCTGAAGATACCCAACCTGAGTAGCCGTCGGCATCCAAGGTACGCAGAACGCCTCCAGGCGAAGCGACTCATAATGCGCCAGGGCAGCCTGGTGCGAGAAAGGGCTCCCGGTTGGATGACCAAAGAGGATCACGTCCGGTGCGTCCTGCAGCTGAGGCGCTCAAAGAGGTCTACATGTCTAAGAGCCATGCCCAGTGCCGAGTAGGTACCGAGAAGATCACGTCGATCCGATTCGTCATTTCGCTGAACCCCAACCAGGAAGCCACGCATCGCCGCAATATGCTCAGCTGACTGGTCGTGCCGATACCCGGAGATCAACAGGGTGCCCAAGCCTGGCATTTCCGAAGAACCGTCTGGCCGGCGAATCGTGCCGTGGTGAGGCCAGAAGCGGCTTTCCCGACAACGCATAGATGAACAGCTCCGATGGCATCTACTCGGTAGACGCCCATAGCGATCGCGCACTCGTCCAGATAGACCGGGGACACCGAGACGATACCCGCCGCCCTCGCGGTTACGTGTCGCTCCATCCATCGCGCCAATTGATTCACCACTCTCAGCTTCAACGTGTGCTGTGTCGTACGACGGGCGGGGCGATCTCGAACCCAGGGATCGTGGTAGTCGAGGACGTAGGGAGTCCCACTTAGCTCGTTCCAGGGGAGCCCCAGATAAAACAGCGGGAAGTGTGCAGCCGTGATGTACACCAAATCGAATCGCAATGGACGTATCCTCTCAAGAAATCTGCCCTCCGAGAAACCCGGTACGATTCAGGTCGGATCAAGCGCAGACTTGGCGCGCACCGTGAGCAAGTGCCCCAGGCGCCAGAACAGGATGGCCACGGCATAAGATCCTGCAGCGGTCGCGGTTGCTTCGACGAATGATCCGCCCACCTGAAGCAGGCCCAAGGCCGGGAGATAGCAGATCAAGAACCGGCCGGCGTCGCCCAGATTCCGGTAGGCCGCCGCGGAGCGGTCGGCCAATACGAGCAGCAACCCGATAACAAAGAAGCTCCCCACCACGCCGCGCGTACCGAAGCTGACGTACGCCTCCATCACGTGGCCGATCCCGACGCTTGTGTCCTCGCCGAAATGCAGTCCGGTGTACTGCGATACCAGGTCGCCGCTGCCGGCGACAATCGGTTTGTCGGGCCAGAGGACCCGCGGGATGACTGCGAGCGCTCCCTGGACCAGGGTGTCGCCCTTCGCAAACTCACTGTAGCCCTGCCGGAGGTAGAGGACGGCGCTGCCAACCAGGTAGTTCTGATTCAGACGACCACTGACTCGCTCGATGTGCCTAGCGTTGCGCCAGTCGAACCATTCAAAGGACGACACGGCTGCATCCAGCAGCGCCAAGCGGGCCGCCGTGTTCTCGCCAGTCCATACCGTTTCCCGGATGTCGTCGCGATCGCGCATATAGGTGACGTACACGGACATGCCGAAGTAAGCGGCCACCAGCCCCAAGGCCACCGCCTTCCAGCTCCACTGGCGAAAGCTGATGCAGAAGGTGACGACCATCAGCATCGCCGCGTACCCATAGCCCAGGAATCCCTGCGACAGAACGGTCATCACGGGCAGCCCCAGCGCCGCTCCCAGCCAAGACCAGAGACGCCAAGTTTTCCCCTCTTGCCATGCGTTCCAGCACTTGAGCGCGATCCCGACCACCATCAGCGCCGACCCGCACGAGACGAGCGCCCGGACCGTCGGCAAGCGGCTGCCGGCCGAAAACAGCGCCACATACAGGCTGGCACCACTGACCAGATACATGTTCACCAACCGCGAGGGTATCCGGGCGTCTGGGCCCACCTCTTCGGTGCCGATGGTCCGGATCTCCTGGCGCGCCGCTACTTCCGCGCCGACCCCCAATGCCATGATCGCGAAGGTACTCTGCCGCAGCCCTTCGAGGGTGGCATCCAGATCGACTTCCCCATCCCACGGCAGCAGATACAACGCCGGCGCCAGCCAGTGGAGCGCGGCGAGGCTCAGCAAATACGCGACCAGCAACCCCACGTGTCGGTCCGCACGTGCGTGGCGCCGCACCACTACTACCGCCACAACCAGCCACGCCACCACCCATGGCGCCAAACCTGTCATGCCACCAGACCCGCAGGCCTCAGCGCTTCCGCGGACACTGGCCCCCACACACTAATACCCATTTCGATCATTCTGAATCGGCACAAGAACGGCTTCGAGGGCGGGGAAAGACTAGACCCACAGTCGCATACCTATGAGCTTCTCGGCCGTGCGCAGTAGTGACAGACACCCGGTTCAGACACAAAGTCTGGAGGCATACCAGTTTCGACCACCCTCACGTCGTAACCCGAATTGCGCAGCGTCATGATGCCGCCCGATTGGCGGACGCACCAGCCAGTGCTTTCGCGACGACATCCAGGAACACCGGCTTTTCCATTTCCCAATTGAACCGCGTCTCGCCCATATACCAGGCGTACGCCAGAGCCCGATCGAGCACGGCGGCATCCTCGACCCAGGGGCGCAGTGCAGCTGCCCATGATTCCGGCCGTCCCGGTTCACAGAGCTTCACCGCGGGCCCGAGTCGCTGTGCGAGCCAAGACTGCCCCTTCGTTCTCGTTGCGAGGACGGCATTTCCCGCCAACAGGTAGGCGAACATCTTGTTCGAGAGTGCAATGTCATTGTTCTCCGACGCAGCCGGATCCAGCGCCAGGCCGATGTCGTACTCCGCCGAGAGTCTCACCAGGGCATCTGGAGCGGCGGGGCGATGGCTGACAATCCGATCCTGGGACACGCCGCAGTCGGACGCCAGCCGGCGCAAACGCGCCTCATATCCAACCTGCCAATTTCCTCGCAAGGACAGTTCAAGACCAGGAGCCCGAAGCAGCCCCATTCCACGGACGGCGTCCTCAAGTCCACGGTCGGGTCCAATTGTCTGAGAGAACCAGTGCAAGCGGATCATTGGGCGCGACAGCCCGCCACTGCCGACGACACTGCTCGAACTTGCTCCGGCCGGTCGGCTCTGGGAAACACGTTGAGCACGCTGGCCGGTAGGGGAATTCCGCATGAGTCTCGGTACACCTCCGCGATTGCCGGCGCAGCAGCGGTGACGGACCCACACTGAGGCAGCATTCGCTGCTCAATGCCCGCAGACAGCGCGCGTTCCTTCTGCTCCTCGGGACGAAACAACTGACCGCTGTGAAAGTCCTCGGCGTCGAGCGACGCCTGAATCCGATTTGCGTCCGCGAATTTCATCCCACAGCGCTCATCCCAGTAGGGCACGGATGACACGGGTTCGAACCTCACCTGCTCTGGGTAATAGCTCGGATCTTTCCAGTTGCCACTGCGATCCCACGCAAGCAAGGGCACCCCGCTGGACAACGCTTGCTGATAGGCAATGCCCTGTGTTTCGTGCTCGCACAAGAAGATCATCGAGCGAGCACGCTGGAGCAGAACGCCGTATCTGCTCCTCTCGATAGTACCCATACCGGATCACCGAGACCCGAAGTTGGCGCCGACGGAGTTCGTCCAGCACTCCCCTGGCACGAGGATCCGTTCAACTGGGAGACGGCGCAGCAGAGTGGGATTATCGATGGGATGCGAAAACACCGAGGCGCCGAAGAAGATCGGGTTCCTCCACGGCATGGCATCGAGCAAGTGTGGTTTGCCAACGATGCAGACCAGTTCGTTGGGGTGTGCGCGCGCGTGCCGGAAGTCGTTGACGCGGAAATCGACCCCGAGAAGCGAGAGCCCTGCACGTAGGTTCAAGAACACGCGCTCCTGCCCACCGGGCGTTCGCCCGCCGCGGACAAGACGGCGAAGGACCTTCCTCGGGTAGCGATCGAACCTAAGAATCCGATCTGGGTCCGGCTCCTTGTAGAACAGGTTCAAGATCATGCGACGGGTGACTCAACCAGAATGTCTCAGCAGACCATCACGTAGAACAACTCGGGGTAACGCCACAGATCACCCCAATCGCTGTAACGATACGACCCACATCTGCGGCCGCTGGAGAGAGAGAGGGCTCACGACGCGCCAGCGGAACTGTGATACTCGGAGTATTCCTTACGATGGTACGGCGCGTAGTAGTAGGAATGGCGCTTGATGTTGACACGATTCAGGATGGCGCCCACGAAGCGCGCCTTCGCCGAGGTGAGCTGCTCCACCGCCGCTTCGGCACTCTGACGCGACGTCATGTCGGCGCCGATGACAAATACGACGCCGCCAGACCCGTGCGCCAGCACTGCCGCATCGGTCACTGCCATCACCGGTGGCGCGTCAACAACAATCCAGTCGAAGTGCTGCTTGAGCTCGGAGATCAACTGGTCGTACTGCGCCGACCCGAGCAATTCCGCAGGGTTCGGCGGAAGGTGGCCTGCTGCCATCACCGTCAGGTTGGGGATGCCCGTCGCGTGAAGTGCCACAGGCAACGCCGCGTTTCCCACCAGGACGTTGGAGAGGCCAGGCTCCTGCGGGACACCGAAGACCGCGTGGACCCGCGGGCGGCGCATGTCTCCGTCGATGATGAGCGTCCGCTGCCCTGTCTGGGCCAGCGCCACGCCGAGATTGCTCGCCACAAGGGTCTTCCCTTCGTGCGGCCCGGTGCTGGTCACAACCAGCGTCTTCAGGCTGTCGTCCGGTGAGGAGAACACCACGGCGGTGCGCACGCTGCGCATCGCTTCCTCGAAGGCGGCAGGCACTCCGGCGTTGCCGAGCAGCGTCCCCGCCCCAGCCTCGCCCTTCTGCGACACTGCCGGCACCATTCCCAGGAACGCCAAACCCAAGCGCCTCAGATCTTCAGGAGACTTGATGCGGCTGTCGAGACGCTCGACCCCGAAGACCAGGCCAAGTGCAACGACGAGGCCAGCGAGCAGCGCGTTCTGGAGATCGCGCACCGTGTTTGGCAGGACCGGTGATCTCGGCACCTCAGCCTCATCCACGATCTGGATATTGGTACCCTTAAACTCCCCGGAGACTCCCGACTCATTCGTCCGCTGGAGAAGATTGTCGTAGAGCTGGCGCGCACTGAGCGCCTCGCGCTGGAGCACCGCGTACTCAATCCCCTGGCGATTCAGGTTGAGTGCTTCATTCTTCTGCGTTTCGAGCGCCTCCACCAGACTCCGCTCGCGTGCCTGCGCGACGACGAAGTCGCTGCGCACGGACTCAACAACCTTGTCGATCTCTGCCTGGAGCTTCGCCTCGGCGGTGCGAAGCTGCGTGGTGGCCCTGATCATTTCCGGATGCCGCTCGCCATACCGCTCGGTGAGCTGGGCCTGCTGCTTCTGCAACTCGGCCACCTCGGTCTTGAGCTGCTGGATGAAGCTGTTGCCCAGAATCGCCGGAAATGCATCGAGCGCCCCCCGACTTCTCCGCAGGCTGGTCACCTGGTTGACCGCCGCCTCCTTCTCGATCCGCGTCATCTTCGCCTGCGTCACCGCCCCGTTGAGGTCGGCCAACCGCTGCACGGTGACGTTCTGTTTGTCGTCCACCGCCACGGCCCGGTTGTTCTCGAGATACTGCTGCAGCGCTCGTTCGCTTTGCTCCACCCGCGTTCGTTGTTCCTCGAGCTGCTTCCCGAGAAAATCGTTGGCGACCTTCGACGATCGAAACCGCAACTCGATACTCTGCTGGATGTACTCCTTTGCCAGCGCATTGACCGTTTGAGTGGCATACGCCGGGTCCGGTGACCTGTACGTCAAGTTCACCAGAACTGTGTTCCGGACCGGCTCCACGCTGAGCCCGCCGAGGAACGCATCGATCCGCCCACCTTCCTCGGTCGTCTCGTCGGGCGCTGGCGGCTCGATGGCCCGTGGCGCCCGTACCACGAGGGATGCCATCTCAATGCCACCAGCAAGAAGACGGTCCAGGAGGGCAAGCGGGTTCAAGTTGATGCCGCTCTCAGGGGAAATACTCTTCGGAACGGACGAGCCGCGCTGGCCCATCGCGGTGAGCGTGCGGCGCGCGAGCGCCCGGCTCCGAAGAATGTTCAACTCCGTCGGCAGGAAGTCGCCCTCATAGTTCGACTCCTGGTTCAGAGCCGAATCGAGCGAATTGGTCTGCCTGGATTGCCTCTCGATCAGGAGCTGAGTGGTCGTCTCGTAGACTGGTGTCGTCTTCAGTGAACTGATGGCAAGCCAGAGGAACACCGCCAGGAAACCGGCCAGCGCAATCCACCGGCGTCGGTAGAGCAGCCGCAGGTAGTCGGCGACGTGAACCTCCCCGCCCCCATGCGGAGACTGGCCCGAACGTTCAGATGTGCCCATGGATGAGTTCCTTCAGAAGAGGCGTTCCGGCACCACGAGCGTGTCGCCCGGTTTCACCGTGTCCGTCAGCTTGATGCTGCTGGTCTTGCTGTCGCCGCCCACGACCCGGATCACCCGGATACGGGACGTGGCGCCCCGGTCTGTGGCACCGCCTGCGAGCGACAACGCCTGCAGCACGGTCATTCCCGCTTCCGCGGTGTACGCACCGGGGCTGCGGACCTGCCCCGTGATGTAGACGACCTCCGCCTTCGCGACGAACACCGTGTCGCCATCGCGCAGGGCGATGTTGTTGCGCAGGAGCCCGCCCGTCTGCAATTCCCGCAAATCGACACGAATCACCTCAGCGTTCTGATCCTGGTCTTTTTCGCCAGGCACCGCCGATCGCTGACCGTCATCCGTGGGAAGAATCGGGCCGGCGGTTGACGTGCGCGGGCGGAGGACGAGCACCTCCCGGGCGGCGGCCACAGTCGTTGACCCGGCACTGGTCAGCGCCTCGATCAGGGTCACGTTGCCAGCGAGCTGGTATGCGCCTGGCATCCTGACCTCCCCCATGACGAACACGCGCACACGAGCCGACTGCTCGAGCTCCACCGAGGCCTGGGGACTCTTCAGGAATCCCTCGGACAGCCGCTTGACCAGCTGCATCTCGAAGTCACGCGTGGAGAGACCCGCAACAACAATGCGTCCGAGGAGCGGAAACTCGAATGCGCCATCGAGATCGACCGTGAACTTCCCGGACAACGTCGGCTCGCCGAAGACGGCGATCGTCAGCACGTCGCGAGGAGCGATGACCGGGCTCGCCTGCTGAGCCTGGGCGCCATTGGCGGAGCACACGGCCAGGCAGAGCACGCATAAGACAACCGCCAGAGACCTACGACCCATACGTGAAGGAGCCTCCCATGCGCCAGCCATCGAAATTGCTCTCGCTGACTGGTGACTGACGCGATGCATGAGTCACATCGACACCCAGGCGGCTGGCGGCACCAAGGCGACGCCCCGCTCCGAATCCATAGACGGCGGCGCGGTCAATACGGCGTGACGTCAGCACCCCCGGCGTCACACGGCTCCGGTAGACCAGCGTGTCGGCACCGAACCGGGCCTGCACGTCCCAGCCACGCCCCAGCGCTTCGGTGACGGTCAGCGCCGCCCCCTGGATCACATAGTACGGCGTGTCCGGTTCAAAGGAGTAGTCGATCCCGCGGTTCCCGGTGAGACCGAATCGGGTGCGCAGCCTGAAGGTGTACGCGACCGAGAATGTGCCGGTGACCCCCTGGAAATCGGGCAGGGTCTTGTCGAAGACACGCACGTGCCTATAGCCGACGGACACGACCCCCGAGATCAGGGCTGATGGCTTCAACTCAAAACCTGGCAACAGCCCGATGCTGTCGTTGTTTCGGATCGGCTGGAACTGAAAGCGGTCGCTGTTAATGTCTGTCGTCAGGACAAACGTCGTGAGTGGCGTCAGAGCCATCCGCATGGCCACGCTGCCTCGGCGCGTCCGCTGGTTCAGCTCCGTTGCCAGATTCACGCCGTCGAACTGCTCGTCCGCGTACCCGCGTTGGCTGAGGCGGCCGTCGATCCTCAGCTCCACGCGCGGCCCGACCCGAACGTCGGCTCCAACACCAAACGCCTTGTCGGTTCGCCGCACGCGATCGTTGATTTCCAGGTTGGGGCGCTCGCGGACGCGGTCGTACGAAGCGCTGACGCGCGGGCTCACGCGGTTCGACAGCAGAGCGAACTGCCCCTGCTGTCGGATGTCGCGCGTGCGCGACGCCGTCGTCTCCCGAAAGTACGAGAAGCCGACTGCCGTTCTGGCGGTGATCCGCGCGCGGCCGATTCTCATCGATGACGCCACCCCGGGTGAGATACGGGCGGTGAAGTCGCGCTGGGGATTCGCCGCGGTCGCGAGCACGTTGGTGTCGATGCCGATATCCGAGACCGTCACGAACGGGTCCAGTCCGAGCGGTCCCAGGCGAATTCTTGGCGGCGGCAGTTCAGCACCGACCGCCTGAGCCCTTACGGCCGAAGGGACGGCCACGGCACACAAGAGGACCAGACCACTCAGGATACGCACAGGGAAGAGCGAAAGAGGATGCATGGACCGGCGGGGTCGCCGGCTGGAGAGGGAACCCGTGGAGAAAAACTGGTAATTCAGGTTACCTGACGAGCCCGGCATCCCGACATCCTGGCACGCGCCGACTCACGAGCGCCCCAGCGGAACGGTCGGGCCAGGCCCGCAGACTATCTTCTAATTGCTTGCGCTCCGCAGCGAGAAGGCAAGCGCTGCTGCACCGCCGCCCGCACCCGCCAGCGCTCCAATCCAGAGAGCGGCAGGTTTCTTGCTGCACGAAATGACCACATCGGTCTTGCTTGCTGCCGCCCGGCTCCCGGCGCCGAGCGAGTACGGCCCTTCGCTGCAGACCACTCGGTTGCGGTTCGTATCATGCAGGACGACCAGGAACCGACCGGGCAGCATCAGCCCTGAAATCGAGAACTGACCGTTCGCATCGAGTGCCGCTCGATTGACGACCTGCTGAGTGTCCGCGCTCTGAATGCGCACTTCGTAGTTCGACCCGACCGTGTTCGAACGTCCGGCGATGGTTCCACTGTCCTGAGCGGCGGCGCCCGTCGTCAAGGGACCAAGAACAACCGTGAAACTCAGCACCGCTGTCAGAATGCGTCGCATCGCCATAATATCACCCCAAAAATCCTGAGCGCCCGCGCTGTGAGCGAGTCCTCGGTTCGGTACCCAGGAGAACCTAACTTGGTCTGCATTGTCAGACAATCCGGAATGCCTGTCAACCCCGCCAGGGCTGGCCGCAAGGCCAGGCGCCTGGCCGGCCCTGGGTCGGTGCAGATCCTCACGGGAGATCGATGACTTCTGTCGAACCGTCGGCCCGAAAGACCAGGCGCCGGTCTGGCCGCCCCCTCTCGCTCAAATCAAGCTCGACTGCCGCCAGTTCGCCGCCAGCGTAGCGCTCCCACTTGTCGATGCGCCCATCGTCGCTCACATCTTCCTCGACCCTTGCGATGACGCCAGCCTCGTAGTACTCCCAGCGCGAGACCGTACCGTTGAACCGGGTGGCTTGTTCGGCTCGTAGTATCGGGTTGGGCGGACCGCCGCTCGGCGCTGCGCCAGCAGGGGATTCTCCTGCCGCGTAGTACTCCCAACGGTCGGTCTGGCCGTCGCCGTTGGTGTCGAGCTCAATCCGCTTGAACTGAGCACCCTGCATGTAGGCCCGGGCTTCAATAGACCCGGTATCACGCTCGACGGTCAACTGCTCGAGATAGCCAGTCTCCCGACTGTAACCAGCCTTGACCCTCCGGTCCGCGGCGGCCCGGTCGCCAGTGGCCGGCTGCTGGCACCCCCAGGCGGTGCCAACGACCAGAACAGTAAGAACTCCGGAGACTCCGGAAGAAATGCGCATAGAGCTTCGCCTTCTCAGTCACAGCCCGAGCGCGCTACGACCGACATGTGCCTGGCACCCGTCCCAGCCAGCTTGTGAGCACGAAAGCTCTGTAATCTTACTGCCTGCTGCAGATGTTCGGAATGGCCGGAATATCGTCTATCGTCGGTGTGCGAGGTGAGACGTGCGGCATGTCCTGGTAACTGGTGGCGCGGGCTTCATTGGCAGCCATGTCGTGGACGCGCTGCTCGAGGGCGGATGGAGGGTCACTGTTCTCGACAACTTCGACCCTTTCTACAGCGAAGCGATCAAGGCCCAGAACATCGCCGGTCACGCGAGCGATACACGCTTCGCCCTGGTCCGAGGTGACGTGCGCGAACTGCCCCTGCTCGAGCGGACGCTTCCGGGCGGATACGATGCGATCGTTCATCTGGCCGCCCTCGCGGGGGTCCGCCCTTCGATCGCCGACCCGCTGGGATACGCGGCGGTCAATGTACTCGGCACGCAGAATCTGCTGGAGCTCGCGCGGCGGTGGGGCGTTCCCAGATTCATCTTCGCCTCATCGAGCAGCGTGTACGGCGTCAATCCCGACGTGCCCTGGCGGGAAGAGAGCCAGGCGCTCCGCCCGATTAGTCCCTATGCGGGCACGAAGGTCGCCGGAGAACTGCTGGGGCACGTGTACAGCCACCTCTACGGGATGACGTTTCTGGCGCTCCGTTTCTTCACGGTCTATGGCCCGCGTCAACGGCCCGATCTGGCGATTCACAGATTTGCCCGCATGATCCTGGCGGGGCAGGCGATCCCGGTATTCGGAGATGGGAGCACCCGGCGCGACTACACCTATGTCTCCGATATCGTGCGTGGAGTAACGGCGAGTCTGGACTACGACGGCTCCCGCTTCGAGGTGATCAATCTCGGCAACGACCGCACCATCACGCTCGATGAGATGATCGCGGAGCTCGAGCGCGCACTCGGCGTCAAGGCGACGATCGAGCGGCTTCCACTGCAACCTGGGGACGTCCCCCAGACGTGGGCGTCGATCGAGAAAGCGAGAACGCTCCTCGGCTACGAGCCGTCAACGCCGTTCGCAGTGGGGGTGCGGCGATTCGCGGAATGGCTGGCCGCTCCGGCCACGTGAGCCGCTGACAAAACAGTGAGATACAGGAGTGGTGGGAGATGAAGACCGGACACAAGACGTGTTGGAGCCGGGAGGTGCGCATGGTGCTGGCGGCGGTCATGGCCGTGCAGCTCTCGGCAGGATGCTCGGGCCGCCCGAAGGCACCCGCCTACACGGGCACCTTCACCCGCGACGTGGATAACTTCAGGACCGGCCTCAACCCGTTGGAATTCGCGCTGACCCCGGACACGGTGGACGCGAGTCACTTCGGTGCACTGTTTCGTTACGACCTCGATGGCGTGTCGGATGGCTCTCCGCTGTACGTCGCTGGGCTGGAGATCCCTGGCGCTGGCACCCACAACGTCCTGTTTGTGGCGACCGAGCACAACAGTGTCTATGCGTTCGATGCAGACGGCACCCGGCGTACGCCCTTCTGGCAGCGCAGCTTCATCGACCCCGCGCGCGGGGTCACCACGGTTCCGCCAGAGGACACAGGAGCACCGTTGGACATCTCGCCGGAAATCGGTATCACGGGCACCCCCGTGATCGACCCTGGCACACGCACGCTCTACGTGGTGGCCAAGACGAAAGAAGTCACCGGCAACACTGTCGCCTACCGGCATCGCCTGCATGCCTTGGACCTTGCCACCGGAGCGGAGAAGTTCGGAGGGCCGGTCATCATCCAGGCGAGCGTGCCCGGCACCGGTGTAGGTGCCGAGGACTGGCGGGTCCCCTTCCAGTCGCTGCGCGCAAACCAGCGTGCGGCACTGCTGCTCAGCAACGGCGTCGTGTATGTCCCATTTGGCAGCCACGGGGACCAGCAGCCGTACCACGGATGGTTGATGGGCTACCGCGCCAACGACCTCACGCTGTCCATGGTGTTCAACAGCACGCCAAACGGCGAAGGCGGTGGCATCTGGCAGAGCGGCGATGGCGTCGCGACGGACGCGACGGGGAACCTCTTCTTCGTGACTGGCGACGGGACATTCGACGCACACACGGGCGGGCACAACTACGGCAACACGGTCATCCAGTTGAGTCCGTCCGGTGCCGTGCTCGACTACTTCACCCCGCACATGCAGGCCGCCATGGACGCGGGCGACATCGACCTCGGATCCGTTGGCATAACCCTATTGCCCGATCAGCCGGGGTCCCACCCGCGCTTAGGCGTCGTCGCGGGCAAGAACGGCGCGGTCTACCTGCTTGACCGCGATGTGACCAGGATGGGTGGCTACAATCCGGCGGATGATTCCCATGCCGTTCAGACGCTCGTCGACGCCTTCCCGAACGGCACCTTCACCACCGGCAATTTCAAGGCGCCCGTCTACTGGAATCACACAATCTATTTCAGCGCCGATGCAGACCGCATCAAGAGCTATACCCTGACAGACGGGCGACTCTCAACCTCTCCGTCGTCGCGTTCCGCATTCATCGTCAACTATCCGGGGGCGACGATGAGCGTCTCGGCCAACGGCGCGACGAATGGCATCGTCTGGGTTCTGGAGCGCGTGGATCTCGACCCGCTTGGCAAGAGCGGCGTTCGCGGACCCGGTGTACTGCACGCGCTCGACGCCACGGATCTCTCGCGGGAGTTGTACAACAGCTCCACGTCTGGCCGCGAGCAGGACCGCCTCGATGGCGCGGCCAAATGGGCGGCGCCGCTCGTCGCCAATGGCAAGGTCTTCGTCGCGACGAATGCCCGCCTGACAGCCTTTGGCCGGATCCCATGAAGGTGGGTTCGTTCGGCCACGCCGGGCAACCTCAAGATCTGCGTCCATGATTGAGTCCCTTGCCTCCTGGACGCGTGTCTCCTGTGCGGCAGCCGGCACGCTGCTCGCAGCGGCGTGGTGGTCTGCGGCTGCTGCCTCCGCGGCGGCGGCGCCGGCGGTGGCCGGGCCGCCAGTCACGTTCACCCGTGATATCGCCCCGATTCTCTTCACGCACTGCGCCGGCTGTCACAATCCCGGTGCCGCCGCTCCGTTCAGCCTGATCAGTTACGCGGACGCACGCGCCCGGGCGCGCCTGATCGCGGTGACCACCGCGCGGCGTGTGATGCCGCCCTGGCAGCCCCTGCCAGAGGGCCCCGCCTTCCAGGGCGCGCGTCGGCTCACTGACGCGGAGATTCGCCTGCTTCAGCAGTGGGTGGACGATGGCATGCCCGAAGGTGACCGCCGTGATCTGCCCCCACCGCCCGCGGTCACGCACGGGTGGCAACTGGGCGAGCCGGATGTCGTGGTCGCGATGCCGGTGCCCTTCGATGTGCCGCCGGGCGGACCGGACTTCTTCCAGAACTTCGTGCTGCCGATTCCGGTCTCCGCGCGGCGCTATGTCCAGGCCGTGGAGTTCCGGCCGGGTAACGCGAAGGTCGTGCATCACGCCCGTCTCATGGTGGACGACACGGGCGAGTCTCGGCGGCACGACGCGGCCGAGCCACTGCCGGGCTTTCCCGGAATGGACACGCCGGGCGCGCGCTTTCCGGACGGCTACTTTCTCGGATGGGCGCCAGGCAAGGTGCCGAAGCGGGAGGCCACGGCATGGCCGCTCGCCCCTGGGACGGACCTCGTTGCGCAGGTACATCTACGACCCTCCGGCCGAGCCGAGCGCCTTCAGGTCTCGGTGGGGCTCTACTTCACGGACACGCCGCCCGCCTTCACGCCCGTGATGCTGCAGATGGGGGCGAGAACGCTCGATATCGCCCCGGGCGACCGGAGCTACGTCGTCGCCGATACGTATGTGCTGCCCGTGGACGCCAGGGCCGTGCGCATCGCCCCGCACGCCCACTATCTCGCCCGGGAGATGGTGTTGCGGGCCCTGCCGCCTGGCGGCGCACCCATCACGCTGCTTCATATTCCCGACTGGGACTTCAACTGGCAGGACGACTACGACTACGTGCAACCGGTCGTGCTGCCGGCGGGCACACGGCTGGAGATGCGGTTCACCTACGACAACTCGGCCGGAAACCCGCGCAATCCCACGACGCCTCCACGGCGCGTCCTGTTTGGGTCGCAGGCGACCGACGAGATGTGTGAGTTGCTGGTGCAACTCGTGCCGGACACGGCCTCGGACCTGCCGCGGCTGCAGGCCGACATCATGCGCAAGACACTCGCAATCGAAACCGCCGAAGTGGAGAAACAGTCCGCGGATCGACCTGGCGATGTGGAAATCCGCCTGTCGCTCGGCGCGATCTACATGCAGGCGGGGCGTTGGGACGATGGCGCGCGTGAGTTCGAGACGGCGGCCAGGTTGGCGCCCAACCACCCGATGGCGAACTACAACGCGGGCCAGGTCGCGTTCACCAGACGCGACTACGACGTGGCGCGGCTGCGGCTCGAGCGGGCGATCCAGCTTCGCCCGGAGCTGGTGGAGGCCCACGCGACCCTGGGGGTGATCCTGGAAATGCGCGGGGAGACCGCCGCGGCGATGGATCACTATCGATCCGTGCTCGCGATGCGTCCTGGTCATGTGCTGGCCGCGACGAATCTGGCCCGGGTGCTCGCGGGCCGCGGCTCCTGGAACGAGGCGGTCGCGATGCTTGAGCGCACGCTCCAGGAGCAGCCGCGCAACCCGGCGCTGCTGGATGCCCTGTCCGAGGCCAGCGTCGGCGCAGGCCGGCAGGAGCCGATCCTGGACCTTGACAGCAGGACCGTAACCTCCCAGGAGACCGGTGCGAAGGCGGTCGTCCTGCTCTTCGTCGCTACCGATTGCCCGATCTCGAACCGCTATGCGCCGGAGGTGCAGCGCCTGCACGAGCGGTTTGCGCCAGCCGGCGTGTCGTTCGTGACGGTGTATCCCAATCCCGCGGAGACCGAGGCCACGATCCGGCAGCACCTGCGCGACTATCACCTTCCACCGCGCGCGGCCCGCGATGCCAGGCACGTGCTGGTGGCACGGACCGGCGCCACCGTCACACCGGAAGCGGTCGTGTACGACGCACGTGGACGGATGGTCTATCGCGGCCGCATCGACGACCGGTACGCGAGCATTGGCGTCGAGCGGCCATCCCCCTCCCAACACGACCTGCAGGATGTGCTGACGGCCCTCGTGGGAGGGCGTGCACCGGCCGTGCGCACGACAGACGCTGTCGGGTGTTTCATCGCCGATCTTGCGCAATAAGGACGCCCACAGCGGTTTTGTCACGGGCATCTACCTGATCGCAGGTATGAAACACGCCCATCTACCCTGATTGCGGTATTGACGTCTTACCGGGGACCTCTCCTACACTCCGGGGCAAGGCCTAGTCAGCCTTAAACCCTCTCCTCTTTGGGGCCCCTTCGGGGGCCCCATTTTTTTATTGCAGGGCGCCGGCCGCCGGGCTCAGACGTGGTTGCGGAGCATCAGCTCGCGCGGGTGCGGATCCAGATACACTTGCCCGGCCAGGTACCGCACGTCATAGAGCCGGACGAAGTGGCGGATAAGCGTCACCGGCACCACGAGGGGGATCTGGCCGAGGCGGTAGTCCGTAATCGTCTGCGCCAGTTCGGCACGCGACGCTGGGTCGAGCTGCTCGGAAAAGTACCCCAGCATGTGCTGAAGCACATTGGCGTGGCGGCGGGCCGTGGCCATCACGCGCAGCGCCTCCATGAAGGCCGCCGTGTAGCGGGTGCGCAGCGTCTCGCGGTCCATCCCCTTCGCCTGCGCCACCAGCCGCCCGATCGCCTGGTAGGCCTGCGGTGAGTGGGCCATCAGGACGAGCTTCTGCTTCGTGTGAAAGGCCACGAGATCGCCCACGGTCCAGCGCGGTGCGAACAGGTCCCGGACTCGCCGGTACGCGAAGACCCGCTCGATGAAGTTCTCCCGCAGCCGAGGGTCCGAGAGGCGCCCTTCCTCCTCCACCGGCAGATTCGGGAAGGCATCCATCAGGGCCCCGGTGAACATGCCGCGACCGTGGCGCCCTGCCGGGCCGGTCGTGCCTGGAGGCCCGTAGACTTTCACGCGCACCATCCCGCAACTGGGGGAATCCTTCTTGACCACGAAGCCGCAGAGGTCCTCGGCCGCCAGTTCACGCACGCGGCGCGCCGTCCAGCCCTTCATGGCCGCGGTGTGATCCATCCCGGTGCGGACGGTCAGCAGGCGCAGCCGCCCGTCGTCCTCGACAAGCCGGATGGACTCCCTCGGCGTGCCCATGCCGGCCTCGACCTCCGGGCACACCTTCACCCAGTCGACAAACGGACCCATCGTGTCGATGAGAAAGGGGTCCCGCTTGTGCCCGCCGTCGAACCGCACCTGATCGCCCAGCAGGCAGGCCGAGATGCCGACGCGAATTGGAAGAGCCACGCCCCATCCTGTCACACGCCGGCGCGGCAGCGGACAGGCGGCACGGGTGCCGTGCGCCGCTTCACGCGCGAGTAGTCAGGGCGTGGCCCCGCGGGGCGGGTCCGGTTCGGGGTCCTGATCACGCTTCCGGCTCGCCAGTTCCTGCAGGCCCGCTCGAAGGCCGGCCCCGATCGCGGAGGCCTGGTGATACACGCCTTCCACCAGATCCATGGCGACTCGCACGCCCTTGGTCGCCCTGTCGACCTCGAAGCCGACCATGTTGAGGATCTCCTGCGCGCCCTTCGCCGCACGTTCCACCTCGAGACCGGCCCGTTCGGTGCGGGCGGCAATGAGGTGAAGGTCGTCCATCAGCCGCGACACCCGGCGGCTCGCCCAGAAGGCGCCCGCGAGGATCAAGAGAAACTGAACCACTGCTATCACCGCGATGACCGCCAGGATGACATTCGTGGTGCCAAGGTTCTGCATGGTGCGTGACGCCCCTTCCTGGTCCACATGATACGGGAGCAACCCGTATGCCACGGGCGGAGTAACTTCTCCGTCAACTATTCCCGGACGACACACCGGAATGGGGCGAAATTCCCCCCGCCCAGGCGGGAAGGTCCCCGGTGCCCTCGCGTGAGCAAGGGCGCCAGCTTGGCACGCGCCGTGCTGGCTCCAGTATGAGCAGGAGGCCGAATCGCATCGGCCACTGAACGATCAGGGGGTAGACATGAGAGACCACGACACGCAGGGATTCGAGACGCCACGCCGGGGCACCTACACGCCCCTGTGGTTCATGGCGGGTGCCTTCGTCGGCGCGGCTGCGGCGTTGCTCCTTGCGCCCACCAGCGGCCGTGAGACGCGCGCCTACGTCGGCCGCCGCAGCCGCGAGGCTGCGGAGGGACTCCGCGAGCGCGGCCGTGAGACAGCCGACGGCTTCCGTGAGCGCGGCCGCGAGGCCATGCACGAGGCGGCCGACTGCGGCCGGCAACTCTGGCAGGAGCACGGTGAGCCGATTGTGTCGGCCATGAAGCAGGAGTACGAGCATGTCGCTGGCAGGAACACTGGGCCAAAGGCCAATGGTTCCGTGGCCGGCCCCACTGCGTAGCTACTTGTTGCCAGGCCGGTTCGGTCCCTGGGGGAGCGTGGCGATGCGATAGAGCGTGGTGCCACACCATTCCGCGGATGGGACGGCAGGGCCGGATCGGAACACTCGTGACGAAGACGCTCGTCATCGCCGGTGAAGGCGGCAGCGTGACCACGCCGTCCGGCCGCAAGGGCGCGATGCTGTGCGCCTACGACAAGGCCACCGGACGTGATGCCGGCGAGGTCTACATGCCCGCGCCGCAGACGGGCTCCCCGATGACCTACGCCGTGAACGGCCGCCAGTATCTGGTCGTGGCGATCAGCGGCCAGGGCTACTCAGGAGAACTCGTCGCGTTTCGGGCGCCTCAGGCAGCATCAGGGCTGGCACAATAACCTCGCAATGACCGTTCGCGCAGGTGCGCCGTGCCACTGACTGATTGGGCCCTTGTGGCATCCCGGGGCGTCCTCGGCGCCACGTTTCTGGTTGCGGGTCTCTCCAAACTCACCGATCCGGGAACCGCGGCCCGGACCGTCGCCGGGTTCGGGGCACCCGCATTCGCGCGGCCACTGCTTCGGGGACTGCCGTATCTCGAGACCGCGGTCGCCGTGGCCCTCGCCTTCGGCGCAACGGCATGGCACGCCGCCTGGGTCGCCGCCGGGCTGCTCGTCCTCTTCATCGCCGCCATCAGCGTGAACCTTGCCAGGGGCAGGCGGCCAGACTGCAATTGCTTCGGGCAGGTGCGCCCGGCACCCATCAGCGGCCTCACGCTCGTCCGCAATGCGGGACTGCTGGCGATTGCGGCGGCGCTCATCCTCACGGGTCCGCCACCGGCATGGGCGGACGCGTGGATCTGGTGGCAGGCACTCGACGCGAACGGACGGCGGCTGGCCATCGTCGGAGGACTCGGCCTCGGCCTCGGCCTGCGATTCCTGCTGGCGGGAGGCGCCACCACCGAGCCTGACGTGGCTGACGGGGACGAGTGGCCGTTGCTCCGGCCCAGGTCAACGGCACCGGCTGCCGTCGTCACACCGACTGATACCGCCGAGTCCGCCCGCGCCCCACGCGACGCACCGGCGTCAGAAGCGGTGCCACGACGCAGGCTGACGGGCAACGGCCTGTTGCTGGGTGCGCACGCCCCGGCATTCACGCTGCCGGACCTCGCGGGCCGGATGCGCACGCTCGACGAACTTCGCGCGCCCGGCCTGCCGGTCGTGCTCGTCTTCAGCAGCCCCGGGTGCGAGTCCTGTCAGTTCCTGGTGCCGAAGCTACCGCCGCTGGCCGCGGCGCATCGCGACGCGCTGGCCCTGGTGCTGGTCAGCCGCGACACCGTCGAGCGGAACCTCGCCAAGTTCAAGGACCCCGGTGAGTTGCCGGTGCTCCGCCAGCAGGAGTACGAAGTCGCCGAGGACTTTGACATCACGACCAGCCCGGCCGCGATCGTCGTGGGCGCGGACGGCAGGATCGCGAGCCCGCTCGCGATGGGCGGCCTGGCGATCCTGCAACTGATCGCGGACACCGCCACGGGACCAGCGGCGGCACCGGCCACAACACCGGCGACGGCACCTGCGTCATCGGATTCAGCCTCGGCCTCGGAATCTTCGGCAGACACCGGCGTGTCCGGCCAGGCGTGAAGCACGCGGCCGTCACTTGATCGCGAGCAGCTCCACGTCGAAGACGAGCATCCCCTGCGGGCCCCGCTTCCCCTTGTAGGCGAGTTCCGCCGGAATCCAGAGTCGCCGCTTCTCGCCAACCACCATCAGCTGCAGGCCTTCGGTCCAGCCGGCGATCACCCCATTGACGGGGAAGCTGGACGGCGCGCCGCGGGCCACGGAGCTGTCGAACATCTTGCCATCGGTGCTCCACCCCGTGTAGTGAACGGTCACCTCGCTGAATGCATTGGGACGCCGTTTGCTGGTCCCTGGCGCGAGGACCTTCCACGCCAGGCCAGACCGCGTGGTCGTCGCATCGCCTGGTGGCGCGGCGACATCCTCCGGCGGCGGGATCATCTTGAGCGTGGTCTGAGCCGCTGCCAACGCAGCCGTCAGCGCGAACACGACGATGGCAATGCTGCGCATGTCACTTCCTCCGCCAGTGATCGTAGTGCACCGGCCAGTCCGCGCTGCACGTCCGTGCCGCCTTCGGCAGTATGCTCTCGGCCTGGAGGATGCCGGGGATGCAGACAGGAACCGTCCGGGTGCTACTCGCGTCGTGCGTCACCGCCCTGCTCGTCGCCGGCGTCTGCCTCCGGGTGCCCGCGACCGCACAAGGTCCCGCGGATGCCTTGACCGGCGAGGTTCGCTCCAAGGCCGAGGGGCGGATGGAGGGCGTGGTGGTCATCGCCCAGAGACAGGGCTCGACCGTGCTGACCTCGGTCGTGACCAACGAGCTGGGCCAGTACCGATTCCCCAGAAACCGGATGGCGGCCGGCCGGCACACCATCTTCGTGCGCGCCGCAGGCTACGTGCTGCCCGGCACCGGAACGGCATCGGTGGAGGTGGCGGCACAGGGATCTGCCCGGCTGAACCTGCTGCTGGACACGGCCACCGAGGACCAGTTGGCGCACCAGCTCACGAGCGTCGACTGGTGGACGAGCATGCCCGGTACGACCGCGCAGAAGGACCTGCTCGTGCGCAAGATCGTCAACTGCGGCTTCTGCCATGAGATGGAGCGCGTGATGCGATCGCGCTACACCGCCGACCAGTGGCTGCCGGTGATCCAGCGGATGTCCACCTACGCCGCCGACAACTCCTCGGCCTGCGGCACGGGCAGCACGCTCACCTGCGATGCAAAGACCATGGGCCGCGTGCAGTTCAGCTCGAAGCCCGCACCGATGGAAACGCTCTCCTATGGCGGGGCCGACGCGAAGGCACTGGCCCGTTACCTGGCCTCGGTCAACCTCAGCGGCGGGCGCAAGACCTGGGACTTCCCGCTCAAGGCCATGCCACGGCCCAAGGGGAAGGCCACGCGCGTCATCGTCACCGTCTACCCCTCGCCGCGGCAACCCAGCGTGATCCACGACCTCGACGTGGACGCAAAGGGCCACGTCTGGTACGGCGACAGTGGGTGGGGCTATCTCGGCATGCTCGACCCGGCCACGGGCATGTTTCGCGAATACCTCGCACCGAACACCTGGCCAGACCCGCAGCCAGGACTGAAGCGCCTTGTCGGCGTGCAGGATGTCACCGTCGACCCGGCGGGCCACGTCTGGGCCGTCGTGGGATTTCTGGGACGCAGCATGGCCACCTTCAATCCCGGAACCGGGAAGTGGACCCAGTTCCCCATGCCGGCGCCGGTGTGGGCGTTCCTGCCGCCGTTCCACAAGGGCCAACAAGAGACGATCTGGACGACGGGCCAGATGGCGCAACCCGACGGCTCCGCACCGCTGACGGCCTATCGGCTGAACGCCACCACGGGCAAGGTGGACGCCGCGCATCGTGTCATGGTGGACAAGACCGGCAAGGACGTCTCCGGGCCGCGCCCGTTCGGCCCGTTCGGCATCGCGACCGTGCGCCCGTTCTGCTACCAGGTTGACCGCGACCCGGCGGACAACTTCTACTGCGCGGATTTCTACGGCTCCAACATCATTCGCGTCGACGCCAGGACCGGGGCCACCGCGGTGTTTCCCACGCCGACGCCCAACGCCGCGCCGCGTCGGGGACGCACCGACAACGACGGCCGCTTCTGGTTTGGCGAGTTCTGGGGCGACAAGCTCGGCCTGTTCGACCCGGCCACGCAATCCATCCGCGAGTTCCCTTACTCGACAAAGTACATGTCGGCCTACGCGGCGGCGTCCGACCGTCATGGCGAAGGATGGGGGTCGAGCACGGGCTCGGACCGCGTGGTGCGCGTGAACCCGAAGACCGGCGAGACCACGGAATACCTGATGCCGGTCTACTACGACGCACGGAAGGTGGCGGTGGACGACTCCGCCGCGTCGACCACGGTGTGGCTCCCGAACAAGAACCTGGCCCAGCTCATCAGGATCGAACCGCTGGATTGATCGGGCTCTTCCGCACGCGCCTCGCCCGGCCCCTGATGGCCTCTCTCCTGCTCCTGGCTACGTCGGCCGTGCACGCTCAATCACCCCCCTCGGCCCTTTCCCCGGGTCCGTCTGCCCCGGTCGCCCCAGCCACAGTGGCTCGGGATGCCGAGGGCCGAGCCACCGTCCGGGCGGTGCGCGTGGCGACCCCTATCAAGGTAGATGGTCGGCTGGACGAGGCCGTGTACGAGCAGGTGCAGGCCATCTCCGGCTTCATTCAGACTGAACCCACCGCCGGTGCCCCGTCGACGGAG
This sequence comes from Vicinamibacterales bacterium, assembly GCA_040081715.1. Classification (GTDB taxonomy): domain Bacteria; phylum Acidobacteriota; class Vicinamibacteria; order Vicinamibacterales; family UBA2999; genus CANKJK01. Next base: position 40,323 of record JBEBFY010000001.1, read on the forward strand.
AAGACGGACGCGTGGGTCCTGTTCGACGACAAAGCGATCTACATCAGCTTCCGCTGCTGGGAAACCCGCGTCGGCCACCGCGTGGCCAACGAGATGCGACGCGACAGCACGACCATCATCGACAACGACATGGTGGCCTTCATTCTCGACACGTTCCGGGACCAGACCAGCGCCGCCTTCTTCGGCGTGAACTCGCTGGGCGGCCGCATGGATGGCCAGTTCTCCGGCACGCAGTACAACGGCGACTGGAACCCGCTCTGGGACGCGCGCGCGGGCGCCTTCGAAGGCGGGTGGACCGCCGAGATCGTGATGCCGTTCAGTTCACTCCGGTATCCGCAGGGGCGCGAGCAGGAGTGGGGCATCAACCTGCAGCGCACGATCCGCACCAAGAACGAACTGTCGTTCCTGACGCGCCTGGGCAACGCCAGAGGCCCGTCCGCGATCGGCCAGATGAACCAGGCCGGCCGGATGGTGGGACTGCAGGTGCCCGAAGCCGCGCAGAACATCGACGTCAAGCCGTACGCGTCGTCGAGCCTGACCACCGACCGCGTGGCCGTGCCGCCCCTGTCCAACAGCAGCGTCACCAACGTCGGCCTCGACGTGAAGTACGGCGTGACGCAGAACCTGGCCGCCGACCTGACCATCAACACGGACTTCGCGCAGGTGGAAGCCGACGAGCAGCAGGTCAACCTTACGCGCTTCAGCCTGTTCTTCCCGGAGAAGCGGGACTTCTTTCTGGAGAACCAGGGCATCTTCAACTTCGGGATTGGCGGCACGGCCGCCGGCTTCGCGATCTCGCCGAGCACCGACTTTCCCGTCCTCTTCTACAGCCGGCGCATCGGACTCCAGCAGGGCCGCCAGGTGCCACTGCGGGTGGGCGGCCGCCTCACAGGACGGGTCGGCACGTTCACCGTGGGCGCCATCACGATGCGAACGGGCGAGAGTGACGCGCTGGGCACGCCGGGGACCGCGTTCTCGGTCCTGCGGTTGAAGCGCGACGTGCTTCGACGCAGCGCGATCGGCGTCATCCTGACGAGCCGCTCGCGGCAGGAGGCGAACGTGGGCCGCAACGACGTCGCAGGATTCGACGGCGTCTTCAACTTCTATACGAACCTCTCCATCAACACGCTGTGGGCACGCAGCATGTCCACCGACGCGGCCGGCACGGACCACAGCTACCGGGCGCAACTGGACTACTCAGGGGATCGCTACTCGGTGCAGGCGGAGCACCTCACGGTCGGCGCGCACTTCCGCCCCGACATGGGCTTCCTGCGCCGCCCGGACATCCGGAAGAACTACGGGAGCGTCAAGTTCAGCCCGCGCCCGAAGACGCGGAACCGTGTGCGGAAGTACTACGCCCAGGGTGCCTTCAACCACATCGAGAACACCAGCGGCCGGCTGGAGTTCCGGGAAGCCTCCACGGAAGCGGGCATCGAGTTCCAGAACAGCGACAAGCTCTCGGTCGGCGCCACCACCACCTACGAATATATTCCTCGCCCGTTCGTCATCGCCACGGGCATCGCCGTGCCGATCGGTGGGTACACGTACGACAACGTCCGCTTCAGCTACCTCCTGGCGCGACAACGGAAGGTGGCCGGATCCCTCTCGGTGGAGTTCGGCTCGCTCTACGGCGGTGATCGCACGGGGGTGAGTTACAGTCGCGGCCGGGTGGCGCTTTCCACCCGCTTCTCGGTGGAGCCCTCGATCAACATCAACCGCGTGGCGCTCGCGCAGGGCACCTTCACGAATACCCTCATCGGATCGCGCCTCACCGAGACGGTCACGCCGCGCCTCTTCATCAGCGCGCTGATTCAGTACAACTCGGGCACCACGAGCCTGGCCAACAACATCCGCCTGCGGTGGGAGTACCAACCGGGCAGCGAGATCTTCGTCGTCTACAACGACGGGCGCGACACGCGCGTCACGGGCTTCCCGGACATACTCAACCGGTCGATCATCGTCAAGGCCACCAAGCTGTTCCGCTTCTAGCCACGCGCCTCCGCTGTGCCATCATCGGCCGATGAAAGCGCATACGCGGCTGCTGCTCGCGCTCCTCCTGGGCGCCGCGCTGGGCGTCCTCCTGCACCCGCTGGCCGGCGATCCGACGCTCTCCACCCTCAGCGTCCACGTGCTCCGGCCGATCGGGCAGATCTTCCTGCGGTCGATCTTCATGGTGGTCGTTCCGCTCGTGGTCTCGGCGCTCATCGCCGGCGTCTACGAACTGGGACAGGGGCATGACCTGCCTGGCGTGGCCGGCCGGACGCTGCTCTACACCGTGCTCCTGAGCACGGCCTCGGTGGCCATCGGGTTGGTCCTGGTCAATCTGCTCCAGCCTGGCGTGGGCATCGATCTGGGCGCGGCCGCCGGCACGGCCGCCACGAACACGCTGCAGGCCAACGCCGCAGCGGCGCAGTCCTTCAGCGACGTCCTGATCGAGCTGGTGCCGCGCAACCCGCTCGACTCGGCCGTGCGGGCATTGGATGGCGGCATGCTGCCGCTCATGGTCTTCTCTGTGATTTTCGGCGTGGCCATCACGCGGATGTCCGGGGGGACGGAGGAACGGGCGCTCATCATCCGTCTGCTGGATCAGGTGTTCGGCGCCAGCATGATGGTGGTCGGCTTCGCCATGAAGCTGGCGCCCATCGCCGTGTTCGCCATCGTCTTCAACACGGCCTTCACCCAGGGCGCCGACGTGTTCCGGTCCCTGCTGTTCTACGTGGCCACGGTCACCGGAGGGCTGCTGATCCAGCAGTTCGTCACCTACAGCCTCGTGCTGAAGGCCGCGGGGCACTCGCCGCTCAGGTTCTTCAGCACCTGCCGCGAGGTGTACCTCTACGCGTTCTCCACGGCGTCGTCCAATGCCACACTCCCGCTCTCGCTGCGCGTGGCCGAGCACGGCCTTGGGATTCCGTCGCGCATCGCCCGATTCGTGCTGACGGTCGGCTCCACGGCCAACCAGAACGGCACCGCCCTTTTCGAGGGCGTGACGGTACTGTTCCTGGCCCAGGCATACGGGCTCGAGCTCTCGCTCATGGCACAACTGCGGGTGATGGTGATGTCCGTGGTGGCAGGCATCGGCACAGCCGGGGTGCCCGGCGGGTCGCTCCCCATGGTGATCGTGGTCGCGCAGTCGGTGGGTGTGCCGGCCGAGGGCATCGCCCTGATCCTTGGCGTGGACCGGTTCCTGGACATGTGCCGCTCCGCGGTGAACGTCAGCGGAGACCTCGTGATTGCGGCCCTGGTCAGCGGCCGGCCAGGGCAGGCGGCGTGACCGGGACAAGCGGCGTGACCGTGTTACACTCGGTGCTCCTCTGTCTCGGGGTAATCCTCCCACGTGCGGAAGTGGCGGAATTGGCAGACGCGCTAGCCTCAGGAGCTAGTTCCCGCAAGGGAATGAAGGTTCGAGTCCTTTCTTCCGCACCAACGTTTCTACCCTAGCGCCAGCGCACCTCTGGGGCCAGTACGGCCCCGGCGATGAGGTCGGCCAGGGCCGCCCCCTTCCGCGTTATAATCAGAGGCGACCGGAAGCAGGCCAGCCGCCTTCACCCGCACAGTATCGATTCGAGAGTTGGTCCTTTCGCATCCCTATCGCGCTCGTGAAGCCGGAGCATCCCGCTCAGGCGAGCCGTTTCCCCAGTGGCATCCGCAGGATGCGAAAGAGAGCCAGTACCCCATGGGCAGCAAACTGTACGTCGGCAACATCCCCTACGACATGGACGAGGCCGCCCTCGAAGCCCTGTTCGCGGAAGCCGGCGCAGTGGACTCCGTCACCGTCGTCCGAGATCGCGACACCGGCCGGGCACGTGGCTTCGCCTTCGTCCAGATGGTGAACGATGCCGACGCGCAGAAGGCCATCACGCAGCTGCACGAGAAGGCGTTCGGTGGCCGCACGCTGACCGTGAACGAGGCGCGCCCGATGCAGCCGCGCAGCGGTGGTGGGGGGGGTGGATTCGGCCGTGGCGGTGGTGGTGGCGGCAATGACCGTGGCGGCGGCGGTGGCTCACGCTACCGGTCGGAACCCCGCTGGTAGCCCCGGCGGACGTCGTTCAGTCGAACATACCGAGGAGGAGTCGCGTGGGAAGCTATTCGGCGGGTGACCGGGTGGTACAGGCGTCGTACGGCACAGGCACGATCACAGCCTCGAACGAACGGCACACCATCATCGACTTCGACGAGCACGGGATCCGGACGTTCTCCACGATGATCGTGCGCCTCGAGCGGACGAGCGTGCCGGCGCCCGGGCGCCCGGCCAAGCGCAAGTCCGTGCGCAAGCCGAAGGTGGCCCCCGCCGCCGGATAGGGCCAGGAGCGGCCTTCCCGGCCGCCAGACTTGAGCGATCCGCCGCCACCGACTCGGTGGGCGGCGGATCGCTGCCAGCCGCTTCTAGTCCTCGATGACCCGGCCCTCCGTGACAAACCGCCGGTAGCCGCTGAACACCTGCCGGATCCGCATGCGCGGGATGCCGGCGTCCCGAATCACGGTCAGCGTGTCCACCTCCGACGGCATCAGCACCGTCTCATCAGGCTCGCGGAACCGCACGGGCTTGTAGCGGATTGAGGTGTCCGACCGCTCGATGGTCAACCGTGCGGCCGCCCCCTTCCGCTGCTGCTCGGGTGGCACGGGCACGTCGAAGGTACCGGTCAGCCGCTCGTCTACCCGCAGCACATCGCCCGTGGCGGGATCCGCCCACAGGCGCCCCACGGAACGCCCGGGCAACTCCACGCTGACGCAGTCGTCATGCCAGGAGACCTGCATCTGGCCCTTCGTCACGGATCGGTAGTCCACCATCGCGGCCCCACGCCCCGAGACACGGCCTCTGCGGACAGGTGTAAACACGTAGTCGCGCTGCTGGGCCGGCAGGAACATGGCCAGTGGCTCCGGTGAAAGCGTACGCGGGTCGGAACACCCGGGTTCATCCTTCGGCCTCGGAGCCCGTCCGTTGACCTTCACGAGGTGACGCCGCACCTGCGCTTCGCCACGCTCGCCGTGTTCGCCGGGCGTCCATTCGATCCGCAGGTCGTATTCAAGCCGGCGCGGAAAGCCACTGGGCGAGAGGTCCGCGCCAAGGGGCTGCAGCGTGACGCGCTCCACGGCCACCACGCGCTGTGCCGTGGCGTAGTACCGCTCCACATAGGCCCCCACCCTGGCCATCAGCCCGGACAGGTCCTCCGCCGGCTCTGCCTCGAGCGCCGCCCCTGGCGTGCTGATACCCTGTCCAGCACACAGGATGGCAGCAGCGATGCCGACAATTATCCGCGTGCACGCAGATGACATTCGCGTAGACTGGGCCCCATCCGTTGTGAGAACAACAGTCTAAGCCACGGTTACTTCGCCGACGGCGCACGATTTGCTCTGACTGCCGGCGACCGACTTCGATCGAGAGGAGCTGGAATGGCCCGGATCCGTGCACGCTTGTTCGTCCTGCTGACAGCCTGCATTGCGATGGCTGTTCCGGCCCTTGCCCAGAAGCCTGCCGACGCCGACATCAGCGGCGTCTACCGCTGTGACGGCGTGAACCCGCAGGGCCGCCCCTATCGGGGCATGGTCGAGATCGTCAAACTGCACGACGCGTTCCAATTGCGCTGGACCTTTCCCCAGGACGAGAACCCCGCACTCGGCATTGGCATCCTCAGCAACGGCGTGCTCGCCGTGAGCTACTACGGCGGCGACATGGCGGGTGTCGTGGTCTACAAGATCAACGAGGGCAAACCGATGGTCGGCGAATGGACCGTCGTGGGCTCCGAAGGCGGCGTCTTCAAGGAGACGCTCACGCGCCTGCCTGGACACGGCAGTTCCGACGGCGGCACCGAGCGCCCGACCGAGCGCGCGCCGCGGCGTCCAGCCACGATCGGGGATCCCTCCACGATCATCAAGGGTTGACGGCCACGCTCGTCGCGTTTGCGGCTGCCTTCGCAGCCGGCGCGATCAACTCGGTGGCAGGTGGGGGCACGCTCCTCACCTTCCCCACCCTCGTCTGGCTCGGCCTTCCTTCCATCGTCGCCAACGCCACCAGCACGGTCGCCATCTGGCCCGGGTCGGTTGCCGCCATGTGGGGATACCGGCGTGAACTCCGCGACGCCGACGTTCCCCTGTGGGCCTTCGCGCTCCCGAGCCTGGCCGGGGGCCTCCTCGGGGCCAGCCTGCTTCGCCAGACACCCACCCAGGTATTCGACCGGCTCGTCCCGGCGCTGATCCTCTTCGCGACGCTGCTGTTCATGGCGCAGGAACCGGTCCAGCGGCTCATCGGCCACAGCCCGGACCGGCACCGGAGCCCACGCTGGCTCGCGGGTGCGGTGCTGTTCCAGTTTCTCGTGGGCCTCTACGGCGGCTACTTCGGCGCCGGTATCGGCATCCTCATGCTGGCGGCCCTGGGCATCCTCGGCATGCGCGACATCCACCAGATGAACGGCGTGAAGAACCTGCTGGCCCTCGCGATCAACGGCATCGCGTCGGTCTACTTCGTCTCGACCGGCATGGTGCGCTGGACAGAGGTCACGGTGATGGCGGTGGGCGCCATCGCGGGAGGCATCGGCGGGGCGGGGCTGGCCAGACGTGCCGGACGCCGGGTCGTGCGATGGGTCGTGATCGCCATCGGCTTCGGGATGGCGACGTCACTGGCGCTGCGGTCGTAATCCCTCCCCACGCGGTGCCTGTGGGTCGTCACCGATGTCGCCAGGCGGAATCCGGCGCACCCCGGTGAGGCGCACGTTGCGGGCAACCGCTCCCGCGGCGGGCTGGGTGGTGACCAGTTGCAGCCCGCAGGCCAGTTCCTCGCGCAGGGCTGCAAGCGCTTGTTCGGCGGCCAGTACGAGTGCTAGCATTGTGACAGCAAGGAGAAGCGATGCCTACGCTGACCGTTCGCAATGTGCCCCCGAGAGTGGTGCAGTCTCTCAAGGCTCTCGCGAAACGCCACAACCGTTCCATGGAGCAGGAGGTGCGAGATCTCCTGGAAGGATATGTAGCGGAACGTCGCGCCGTGCTGGACCAGATTCAGGCAGGATGGGCGAAGCAAGCGCGTCGGCCCACCGCTGCCGAAGTTGACACGTGGATGGCCGTGGGTCGTCCGTGAAAGCGGTCGTTGATACCAACGTCGTCGCCTACCTGGTGCTCGGCACCGCCGGATTCGCGGAGGAGGCGCGGGCCTGCTTCGAAACCGTGTCCGCGCCTTTGGCGCCAGCCCACTGGGATGCGGAAGTCACCAATGTCATCTGGATGGCGATGCGAGCGGGCGTGCTCCCGGCGGAGGAAGGACCGGTGCGTCTCGGCCTTGCCAGACGCCTCGGAATTGAGACCGTCGCGACGGCCACGTTGTGCCAAGGTGCACTCATGCGTGCCGTGACCTCTGGCGTATCGGTGTACGACACGCTGTTTGTTGAGCTGGCCGCGCGCTCCCGATGCCCGCTTGTGACCTTCGACAAGGCCGTCCTTCGCGCCTTCCCGGAGATTGCGACTCGACCTCGCGATCTTGAGGCTCGATAGTCTCCGGAGTAGTCCGCCTAACGACTATTCGACCGCGAACGCCGTCCCACGCCAGGCGATTCACTGCCGGTCGCTTCCAGGCTGACGGGATGAGCGGGCCTCCCGTAGTTATGCCGCGACACTGGCGCGTAACCGCTCACAGCCGATCCATTGGACTCTTCACACCCAACCCGCCCCGGTTGATCACATGCAAGGAACTGCCACGTGCCGAGACAACAGCAAGGGCCTGCCACTACAGGCCGGCCAGCCGACGGCTACGCCTGGAAGTACTCCGGCTCGTTGCCGGATCGCCACTTGATGTTGCAGCCGATGCTCGGGCGCTGCTCGGCCGACACGGGCTTGCCTGCCACCACCTGTTCCGCGGCAGCCCGCAGATCGGCGCCAGTGACCGCCACGCCGTTGCCCGGGCGCGCGCCGTCGAACTGCCCGCGATAGGCGAGCGTGCCGGTGCCGTCGAACAGGAAGATGTCGGGCGTGCAGGCGGCCTTGAATGCCTTGGCCACGGCCTGCGTCTCGTCCACCAGATACGGGAAGCTCCAGCCATTGGCGGCGGCCTGTCCCTTCATGCCATCGGGGCCGTCCAGGGGATGCGTGGCGAGGTCGTTGGCGCCGATGGCTACCACCTTGATGCCCTTCGGGGCGTAGTCAGCACTGAAGCGGCCGACCTCGGCCTGAATCAACTTCACGAACGGGCAATGCACGGACACGAACATCACGAGCACGCCCGTGGCGCCAGCCAGGTCCGCGCTGGACACAGTCGCACCGTTGAAATCCTTGAGCTGGAAGGGCGGCAGCGGCGTGCCCAGGTCCAGCATCGTTGACGGAGTTGCAGCCATGAACGCTCCTTGAAGAAGACGTTCAAGTATACCGGCGCGGTGCGAGCCGCTTGAGCAACTGGATCTGTCCAGCGTGATAGAGGTCGTGCGCGATGATGCCGGCGACCAGGTCCACGGCCAGTGTGCCCCCGCCAGCGGGTGGCCGGTCCAGTGATTGGTCGCTCAAGGCGGCGACTGCGGCGCGGAGCTTCCTGTGCTCGTCTCGCAGCAACACGAGATCGCGCTTCCACTCGGCCTCGGTGCCGGCGTCCGACCGGGTGAAGAAGTTCGAGCCATCCAACGGAAAGCTCGAGCGCGCTTCACCGGTGAGCCGGCGCCTCACGGCGTACTTCCAGTACGCGGCGTGCAGAGCCAGTTCCCAGATGTTGTGGCGCCCGGGCTCCGGCCGCCAGGCAGCCTGGGTCAGCGTCACGCGGCGCAGGGACCCGCGGAGGTTCGTGCCGTGCCAGCTCTTGCCGTCGTAGGCCTGGTCGATCTGCCGCAGGAACTGCTCCACGCGGCCGCGCGTCTGCCTACTGCCCACAGGTGGAGTCAACCATCTGGAGCGACGTGACGTTGATGCTGTTGCTGGCCTTGATGACGATGCCCTTGGCTTCCATGCGGTGGCCCTTGTGCTCGGCGGGCGCGGGGAAGACGTCGAGCAGCGTGTACGACGCCGTGCCCAGCGTCTCGGACTTCATGGATCCGAGTTCCGTGTCCGATGAAGCCACGCCGTCGCGGCTCCTCGAAATGCCAGTGGCCCTGGCGAGCACCCATGTGTTGTTCGGGCCAGCCTCCAGACACCCGAGCGCGCGGCCCAGCGACATGTCGCGCACCTCCGTGGGTCCGCTCTTGCCCACGAAGGTGACGCGCGCGATGGCGTCCTGCCGCAACTCGTCCTTCCCTGCCGGCATGCCGTTCTGCTCCAGCACGTAGGCCAGCGTATCCAGCACAGCCAGATCGGGCACCACCACGTCCTCCGCCCGGGGCATCGGCGACCGCATGAAGTCGAAGAGCGCAAAGAGGTTGCCCTCCCAGGTCTCGACGAACCGCTGCCCCACGAGCGCCGGTCCATTGCCGAGGCCCAGCCCTTCCAGCTTGTTGCCGTGGCACCCCGCGCAATGCTTCTGGTAGGCCTCCCGTCCACGGGCGGCCTGGGCGGTCGTGTAGACGCCGTCCCACACGGAGTGACGTGCCGCCTGCGCCCTGACACCGCCCTGCCCCGTCCACACCAGCGCCCACACGCCCCACGCCGCTACCAGGCACGCCACGCGCATCCAGAACATCTCGTCGTCTCCTTCAGATCCGGCAGAGCCGCTCGGCCGCGGCCCGCAGGGTGTCGTCCTTCTTGGCAAAGCAGAACCGCAGCACCGTGCCGGCCGTCGTCGTGTGCAGGAACGGAGACAGCGGAATCGAGGCCACGCCGAACTCCTTCGTCATGCGCACGGCGAAGTCGCGATCCGGCTCGCCGGTGATGTCGCCGTACTCCATCAACTGGAAAAAGGTCCCGCGGCTCTGGAGCGGCCGGAAGCGGGATCCTTTCATGAGGTCCAGGAACAGGTCGCGCTTCGCCTGGTAGAACCCCGAGAGCGCCCGCACCTCCGGGTCCTGGTTCACGAGATCGGCATAGGCCATCTGGATCGCGCCGTTCACCGTAAACGTGACCCACTGGTGCACGCCCTGAATCTCCTTCGTGATCGCGGCCGGCGCCACGGCGTAGCCCACCTTCCACCCGGTGGTGTGGTACGTCTTGCCGAAGGAGCTGATCACGATCGCGCGCGATGCGATGTCGGCGTCGCGGGCCAGGCTTTCGTGCCGGCCGCCGTCGAACACGATGTGCTCGTACACTTCGTCGGCCACGACATAGGCGTCCGTGCGGCTGAGCACGTCCTTCAGTTCCTGGATATCCTCAGGCCCGAGCATCGTGCCGGTCGGGTTGTGCGGCGAATTCAGCAGGACGAGCTTCGTCTTCGGCGTGAGGGCGCGACGCACCTCGTCCCAGTTGATGCGGTAGTCCGGATGCCGGAGCGTCACGAACACGGGTATGCCGCCCGACAACTGCAGCGCCGGCACGTAGGAGTCGTAGGCCGGCTCGAACACGATGACTTCGTCACCCGGGTGCACCAGCGCGGTAATGGTGCTGAAGAGGGCTTCCGTGGCGCCGGCTGTGATGGTGATCTCGGTCACCGGGTCGTAGTGGCGGCCGTACAACCGCCCGATCTTCTTCGACAGCGCCTCGCGCAGGGGCAGAACGCCGGGCATCGGGCAGTACTGGTTGTGCCCCTCGCGCATCTTCTGGGCCACGGCGTCAATCAGGCCAGGGTCGCAGTTGAAGTCCGGAAAGCCCTGCGACAGGTTGATCGCCCCGGTGTCATTGGCAAGTTTGGACATCACGGTGAAGATCGTGACGCCCACGGACGGGAGCTTGGAGACAAGAGCCATCGGTAACCAGGCGCGCCCCACGGGGGCGGGCGCCGCAGTATCACACGAATACCGGGGAGGCCAACCTGCCTCGGGATGGCGCTGGAACGGTGTATAACTCAGGCTGTGAACACCGTTCACAGCACGTAACCCTTGAGGGATCTGACCGTGACTCGACTGCCGTATCGACTGCCACTGACGCTCACCACTGCTGCGGTGGTGGCCCTCGCCGGAATGATGCACCTCGTCGCCCAGCAGCCTGGAGGGCGCTATTCGGACGCGCAGGCCTCGGCCGGCCAGGCAACCTACGACCAGAAGTGCACGACCTGCCACGGAGCCACGCTTCAGGGCGGCGCCCACGGGCCGGAACTGGCCGGGGCGGGGTTCATCGAGGCGTGGGGCGCGAAGACCTCGACGGATCTCTTTGCGCACATCAAGGCCAACATGCCACCAGGTGACGCCGGGTCACTGAGTGACGGGGAGTACCTCGGGATCGTCGCGTACGTCCTCAAGCGCAACGGCCACGCGGCGGGTACGCAGACCTTGGCCGCGACCACCTCGGTTGTCCTGAAGCCCGGGGCCAGCGCGACGCCCCCTGCGGCGCAGGCCGCCCAGGCGCCGGTACCGCCATCCGCCGCAGACCAGTCCGGCAGCGGAGGCCTGCCGAGAGGCGCGGCCGCCGCCGCCGGCTTCGGGGCCCAGTCACGGAACCGGACTGTCGAGAACTACACACCTGTCACGGAGCAGATGCTGCAGGCCCCCCCGGCGGGTGACTGGCTCAACTGGCGCCGCACGCTGGACGGGCAGGGCTACAGCCCGCTGAAGGAGATCACGCGCGACAACGTGAGCACCCTCCGCATGACGTGGTCGATGGTGATGAAGGACGGCAACAACGAGGCGACGCCGCTGGTGCACGACGGCGTCATGTTCCTGATCCACCCGCAGAACGTGATTCAGGCCATCGACGCCAGGACGGGTGATTTCATCTGGGAGTACGCCTACAAGTACCCGGCCAATGCGATGACACTCGGCGGCGCGACGCGGAACATCGCCATCTACAAAGACAAGCTGTACATGGCGACCTACGATGCCGCCATCGTCGCCGTCGACGCGCGCACCGGCACGGAAGTGTGGAAGACCGTGAAAGCTGACTGGCAGAAGGGCTTCACGCACACCAGCGGCCCGATCATCGCGGGTGGCGTGGTCGTCAGCGGGATCAACGGCTGCGAGAAGTTCAAGAAGGAAGGCTGCTTCATCACGGGCCACGATCCGGACACGGGCAAGGAGCTCTGGCGCACGCAGACCATCGCGCAGCCGGGCGATCCGAACAGCGACACCTGGGGCAAGATGCCGCCGGAACTGCGCGCAGGGTCCGACGCCTGGATCCCCGGCAGCTACGACCCGCAACTGAACCTGTTCTATATCGGCACGGCACAGGCCAAGCCGTGGGTGGCGGCCAGTCGGGGCATGAGCGCCAAGGACGCCGCGCTCTACACGAACTCCACGCTGGCGCTCGACCCGAAGACGGGCAAGCTCCAGTGGTACTTCCAGCACGTACCCGGCGAGACGCTGGACATGGACGTCGTGTTCGAACGCGTGCTCGTCGATGTCGGCCCCGACAAGGTGCTCTTCACGATCGGTAAGGACGGCATCCTGTGGAAGCTGGATCGGAAGTCCGGTAAGTATCTGGATTTGACGGAGACGGTCTATCAGGATGTCTACGAGCGGATCGACAAGAAGAACGGCCGCGTGCAGTACCGCGCCGACATTCTTGAGGCGAAGATCGGCGACGTCGTGGCTGCCTGCCCCGGCAACTTCGGCGGCAAGGACTGGACGGCGAGCGCGTACAGCCCCGAGGCGGGCGCGCTCATCATCCCGCTGCAGCAGGCCTGCGCGCGAATCGCGGGCGGCAAGGTGGAGTTCAAGGAGGGTGCTGGCGGCATGGGCGCCGGCCGCGGCGGCCCTGCCTTCGAGATGCCCGGTACCAACGGCATGGTGGGCAAGCTCGCCGCCTACGACGTGAAGACGATGAAGGAACTGTGGAGCGTGAAGCAGCGCGCCATCTTCCTGACAGCCGCGGTGACGACGGCCGGCGGCGTGGTCTTCATCGGCGACCTGGACCGCTACTTCCGCGCCTATGACGTCAAGACGGGCAAGCTCCTCTGGCAGACGCGGCTGGGGGCCCCGGTGCAGGGCTTTCCCGTCACCTACACCGCCGGTGGCAAGCAGTTCGTGGCCGTCACGACGGGCGTGGTCGTGATGAAGGCGCTCACCGGTGCGCTCACACCCGATGTGTACCAGCCGAGCGGCGGCAGCCAGCTCTACGTGTTCGAGCTGCCGGACCGGAAGTAGCCAGGAAAGCGGCTACCGGGCGCGCACGGCCCAGCGCAACTTGGCGGCGGAGGCCCGTCGATTCGAAAAGGTCTCTTCCTTCGCGGACCGGATGACCTCGTTGGCCACCTCGGCGTAGACGCCCGCCCGGTGGCCCGCCTGGAACGCCTTCTTCACGCGCCGGTCTTCACCCGAGTGGAAGGTCAGAATGGCAGCGCGGCCGCCAGGCGCCAGGCACTGGGGCAGCACCCGCAACAACTCGTCGAGCACCGAGAACTCGTCATTGACCGCGATGCGCAGGGCCTGGAACGTGCGGCGCACCGAGATCTTGATGTCGGCCGGTGCCAGCCGTGGCAACGCGCTGGCGAGTCCCATCCGGACTGTCCGCTCAACGGCATGTGTCGTCTCGAGCGGCTGCGCCTTCAGCAGACCGGCAATGAGTCCGGCATGCGGCTCGTCGGCGTGCTCGGTGAGGAGCGCGGCGAGCGCCTCTTCCGTGATGCGTGCGAGCAACCGTGATGCCGGTTCGCCCCGCGACGGATTCATCCGCATGTCGAGGGGGCCCGGAGCCTTGTAGCTGAATCCGCGCGCGGGGTTGTCGATCTGCATCGACGACACGCCAAGGTCCGCAAGCACCAGGTCCGCTGCCGCGAGACCCTCCGCCGCCAGCGCCTGCATCAGGCCGGCGAAGTTAGTGTGCCGCGTGGTGAGTTCGTCGGGGCCGAAGCCGGCGGATCTCAGGCGTGCCTCCGTCCGTGACAGCTCCAGCGCATCGACATCCAGCCCGATGAGCCGCCCGTCGGGCCGAAGGTGCGCCAGGATGGCCTCCGCGTGTCCCCCACCCCCGAGCGTGCAGTCCACGGCGATGGCTCCGGGCACCGGCTGGAGACACCGGAGCACCTCCTCCACCATGATCGGCCGGTGCGACCCCGCCGGCGTCTTGCCCGCCGCCAGGACCTTCCGCACGTCCGTGGCGTAGCGCTCCGGGTTGAGCTCCTTGTACTTCTCGTCGAACTGCCGGGGATTCCTGCCCGGGTAGCGCGGGCGTCGTGTGTGCGCCGTTGGCGGCCCGCTGGTCACAGTCCTACTACCGTGCCACAGAGCCGGGACAGAATCCACAGCCAGCAGCCGCCCTGACCTGTGGCCTCGCGTTGCTCTGGAACGACCGCGTCCGGTTCTCCGTGATGGGCGACTTCGCATCGAGCGACCTGAAGGTCACGGAGCGCTGGACGTGGACGGACTCGGACACGATCGCCTACACCGCCACGTTCGACGACCCGAAGGTCTTCTCGCGGCCGTGGACGGCGGGCACGACCATCAAGCGGATCACGGAGAAGGGCTTCGAGCTGATGGAGTATTCAGGCGTCGAGGGCGAGAAAGACGCGCACCTGATGGTGGATATCCCGGCGACGCTGAAGAAGGCGGAGCCGGCGAAGAAGTAAGCCGGACGGCTACAGGCCGGCGACCACGGTTGCCGTGAGCGAGCCCAGGACAAACGCGACGCCCAAGCCAGCGAGCACACCGACCGCACACACGAGCACGGCCCTCCCGGTCCCCTGGAAATCGAGCGCCTGACGCACCGCCACAACCATTGCGACCAGCATCCAGAGCCAGGCGACCCAGACGACAAACCCGCCGACGGCTGGCGCACCCGCAAACACCAGGAGCAACCCGGGCGCCGCGCCGAACCCCAACGTCCGGAGCATCTCCGGCCAGGACACCCGGGTCTGCGGCTCCGGCAGAATGCGGCCACCCACCTGGACGACGACGCTCGCCCACACCAGCCACGAGACAAGGCCGGTCACCACCCTGATCACCGTGGCCGGGGCAAAGACGTGGCCCCAGTCACCCACACCGGCCGCAAGCGCCACAAGGACGACCACCGCGGCGGCCTGCCCCGTCGCCCCCGCGTCGGCTTCCACGTCCTCGTACGTCGCCGCGTCGAGGATCGCCGCGCCCATCACACGGCGGAAGAATGTCTGGGGCTGGGTGTCACTCATGACAAGAACGTACTCGCAACGACGGCCTCCCCGCACGTCAATAATCCCGGAGCCCGGACGACCTTCCCGGCTGCCTTCAGGACAGAATGCAGGGATGGATCTGACGTCGGCCGCCGGTCTCGCCGTGGCGGCCCTGGGCGGCACGGCCGTCGGTGTCGAACGACAGTGGTCGGGCCACGCCACGGGCCCCCGTCCGCACTTCGGCGGCATCCGCACGTTCTCCCTGCTCGGCGGGATTGGCGGCCTGGCCGGCTGGCTCTCGACTGCCGGGTACCTGCCCCTCGGGATCGTGGTGCTCGCGGGAGCGACGGCCATCGTGGTGGCGGCCTACGTCGCGGCGAGCCGGGCCGACGTGGACGGCACGACGGAGGTCGCCGCCATCGTTGTGCTGGCGGCAGGCACGCTGGCCGGGGCAGGGCAACTGGCAGCGGGCAGCGCCATCAACGCGATCACGGCCCTGCTGCTGCTCGAGAAGACGCGCCTCCACGCCATGGTGACGCGCATCGACAATGAGGCGCTGCGCGCCAGCGCCCGGTTCGCGGTGCTGGCCTGCGTCATTCTTCCGCTGCTGCCGGCCGGGCCCTATGGGCCGTACGGCGCCATCCAGCCCCGAACCCTGTGGTCGCTCGTGCTGGTCTTCTCAGGCATCAGCTTCATCGGCTGGATCGCCAGGCGGGCCGTCGGGGCACGGCAGGGTGTCCTCGTCTCCGGGCTGATCGGCGGCATCATCTCGTCCACGTCAGTCAGCCTCACCTTCGCCCGTGAGAGCCGGGCGGACGACGCTCCACGCCTGGCCCTGGCAGCCGGGGTCATCGGCGCGTCCGGGATCATGGCCCTGCGGGTCGCGGTGGCCTGCGCCGTCCTGAATCCCGCACTGGCCGGGGCGATCCTCCGCTACGTGTGGGCTCCTGTGGCCATCGGCGCGCTGGCCGTGCTGCTCACCTGGCGCCTCAGCCCGTCCCCGTCACGCCATGGCGGCGTCACAGGGTCTCCGCTGCAGCTCTGGGCGGCCCTGCAGATGGCGGCGCTCTTTCAGGCGGTCCTCTTCGTCATTCACTTCGTGCGGGTCCTACTCGGACCCGACGCCCTCGTGGCCACATCCGCCATGGTGGGCATGACGGACCTGGACGCGCTGACCGCCTCGATCGCCCAGAGCGCGCCCTCCTCGGGCGACCTGTCGCTCTGGGCCAGGGCCCTGGCCGCCGGCATGATGGCCAACACGTCGCTCAAGTTGGCCGTGGGCCTCGTCGTCGGGCGCGGGGTCTTCCGCGGGGCTGTCGCGGCAGGCCTTGGCGCCATGGCGCTGACGCTCGGCCTCGCGCTGGCCTTGCGCTGAGCCGTCCCTCGCACGTAGGCTAGTTTCTCGTTACTGGTTTCCCACCCCGGATCCTCTTTCCTTCTTCACGGAACTCATGCTTCGAGCTGGCATCGTCGGACTGCCCAATGTGGGCAAGTCCACTCTCTTCAACGCCGTCACCCGCACCCGCAAGGCTGAGGCAGCCAACTATCCCTTCTGCACCATTGACCCCAACATCGGCACCGTGACCGTGCCCGATGCGCGGCTCAACGTGCTGAAGGCGATCGCCAAGACGAGCGTCACCATCCCCGCGGCCATCGAGTTCGTGGATATCGCCGGCCTGGTCAAGGGCGCGAGCCAGGGCGAAGGCCTGGGCAACAAGTTCCTGACGCACGTGCGGGAGGTGGACGCGATCGTCCAGGTGGTCCGTTGCTTCGAAGACGCCGACATCCACCACGTCTCCGGCACGGTGGACCCGGTACGCGACATCGAGGTCATCAACACGGAGCTGATGCTCGCGGACCTCGACTCGGTTCAGCGGCGGCGCGAGCGGCTGGTCAAGGACATCAAACGCGGGGACAAAGCCGCAGCCGCGGAGGAGCCGGTCCTCGCCCGTATCGAGGCAGCCCTCGACGCCGGCCGGCCCGCCCTGAATGTGGAGCTGACGCCCGAGGAGCGCCTGCTGGTGCGCCCCCTCTTCCTGTTGACCGACAAGCCGACCATCTTCGCCTGCAATGTGCGGGAATCGGATCTCGCCACCGCGGACGACAACCCCTACGTCCGGCAGGTCCGCGACTACGTGACGAGCCACCTGGCCTGCGAAGCGGTCGTCATCAGCGCCCAGATCGAGAGCGACCTCGTCGATCTGGCTCCCGATGAAGCGGCCGAGTTCCTGGCGGCGCTCGGGACCGACGAGAGCGGCGTCGGCCGGCTCATCCGGGCCACCTACCACCTGCTCGGCCTGCAGACGTACTTCACCGCCGGGGAGAAGGAAGTGCGGGCGTGGACCATCCACACGGGAGACACCGCGCCGCAAGCGGCCGGCGTCATCCACTCGGATTTCGAGCGCGGCTTCATCAAGGCGGAGACGGTGGCCTACGACGCGCTCGTGGCCTGCGGGTCGATTGCGGTGGCCCGGGAGAAGGGGCTCTACCGCATGGAGGGCAAGGAGTACGTGGTGAAGGACGGCGACGTCATGCTGTTCAAATTCAACGTCTAGAACTTCACGTTGTAGACCACCGAGGCGTTCCGCCCCATCTCGGGGGTAAGGTCCTTCAGATAGTTGAGGTGGTTCCGGTAGCGGGCGTTGGTGGCGTTGTCGACGCGGAACGTCACCGTGTTGAACGCACGGTCCGAGCCAAACGAGTAGGACGCAAACGCCTTCAGCAGACTGTAGCCCTTGGTCGGTGTTTCGCCGACCCGCCTCCCGTTGGTCTCCACGGCATAGATCCGATCCTGGCGTGCGGTGACGGCTGCCTCCACACCTGCCTCAAGCATGTTGCGCTGCACACGCAGGCCGGCCCGGCCGCGCAGTGGCGGCGTCCGGGGCAGTGCCGTGCCGGTTCCGGTGAGGCTCCCCTGCACGTAGTCGAGGCCTCCCTCGATCCACAGGATCGGCCCCACCTTCATGTCCGCATGGGACTCAATCCCGATGAGCCGTGCATCCGCCTGCGTGAAGACGGTTTCCGGCAGACCTTCCTCCACGTCGAACCCACCGGTGAACTGCCGGTAGATGAAGTTGTTGATCCGGTTCACGAACACTGTCACCTCGCCGGTGATCGCCGGAGCGCGCCAGCGGAGCGAGGCATCGAAACCCAGGGAGCGTTCCGACCGGAGTGAGGGGTCCCCGTTCTCGATCGCGTTGGTGCCGGGATGCGGCCCGCGGAAGTACAGCTCCTCAAGCGCGGGATTGCGTGCCGCGCTGGCCAGGCTGAAGGCCACCGTCGTCTGCTCGGTGGGCATCAGCAGCACCCCGAGCGAACCGGACGCGTTCGTAAAGTCCCGCGCAGGCTCTCCCGTCTTCGGCCTGAACGCGGCGTGCTCGAGCCGCCCGCCGAACTGCAACTGGGTGTGCGGGCTGGCGGCGACCTCCTCGTAGACGTAGGCCGCTCCGCCGTTCTGGCTCACGTCCGGCGAGAGGGCTTCCTCCCCGGCCACCGCGAACTGCCGCGTGACGACGCTGCCGCCCATCGACCCGGTCAGCCGCCCGATCCGTCGGTGGTGCGCCAGCACGTTCAGCTCGGTGGTGTTGTTGGTGAAGGCCGTGGCGATCGCATCGCCGTCGCGCTCGTCGTGACGGTAGCGGCGGATGCCGAACGAACCCTTGAACCCATCGAAGATGCCACGCGCAACCCGGGACTCGCCCCGCACGGTGACGCTGTGCCGGCGTGGATCGAGGTTGGTGACGCCCTCCTCCAGGAACGGAATGCCGTAGTGCGTGCGATCCCACGAATAGCTGGCGCCGACGTAGCCCTTCTCGGCCGTGTACCCGCCGCCCACCTCGGCCGATGCCGCACGGCTGAACGAATTGGCCAGCGTGCCATCCGGCGTCGTCAGGTCCTGCGACCGGCGACCGCTCCCGGCCAGGTGCAACGCCAGCCGTCCGTTGCCGATCGTGACATCACCAGCGGCGCCACCGCCTGGTGCAGCCGACCCCGCATCGGCGGTGAATGACCCCGTCGGCCGGGTCACTGGTGCACGCGGCACATCGTTGGTCACGACATTGACCAGGCCACCGATGGCGCTGGCGCCATAGAGCAGCGTGGCCGGGCCCCGGACGACTTCGATGCTGGCCGCTGTGGCCGGGTTCAGGTTGACGCCGTGATCGCCGGACTGGCTGGACAGGTCGCCCATCCGCATGCCGTCCTCGACGATCAGTACCCGGTCCCCATCGAGGCCGCGAATGACGGGCCGCGCGGGGCCGGATCCAAAGCTCCTGACGGCGATGCCCGGCTCGTTCTCAAGCGTCGCGCCGAGCGTGGCCTGCAACACCTTGGTCAGTTCCTGGCCGCCGAGAACGTTGGTGGCCTGGAAGGTTTCGAACTGGTTGCGGCCCTGCGGGCTGACAGAGGTGACCTCGCTGAAGTGCAGTTCCGGCGCCATGGGCACGTCCACCGTCTGGGTGCCCGCGGTCACCGTCACCTCCTGGTGGAACGGCAGGAACTGATTCACGTGAACAGCCACGTGATACGCGCCCGGCGGCACCTGCACGGTGTATTTGCCGTCGCTGTCTGTCTTGACCTGCCGGCTGAGGTTGGTGGATTCCACGACCACGAGCAGACCAGGCATCGGCTCGTTGGTCAGCGCGTTGGTCACCAGGCCAGCCACGGTGCCCGAGGGCTGCGCCCACGTCGGCCGGGCCAGCATCAGCAGGGCAAGTACACACAGCACAGCTCGCCTCATCAGTTCTCCTGGGGCTCACGGTAGACCACGGCGCGTCGAGGCGCCTACGGAAGTGGTGCGGCTGGGCATTTCAGACCCACGAGTGGCAGCCACGCGCCACCGGTGGCTGCGTGGCTGTGGCGTCCTACACTAGGGTCCGGACATGGTTGGCACTGGCGCCCCCGCGCTGCTTCACATCGTCGGGTACCTGACCGGCGCATCGCTCTACGCGATGCTGCTGGTGATGGCCTTCGGATCGCGCGGACCCGGCCGCCGGCCCATTCTCGGAACCGCCGTCCTGGGCCTTGTCTGGAATCTGGGCGAACTGGCCATGCATGCCCTGCAGGGATCGGGGTTCGCCGTCGCCGCCGCGTGGACGGCCGCGGCTTCGTTTGGCGCCTTGAGCTTTCTTGCGGCCGTGGCCGTGCATGCAGCGGGACGTGGACCGGGCACAGAGCTGCCGGACTCATCCGCACCCATCGGGCGCATCACGGGCGGCGCGTACATCTGCGCCGCCGTTGCCGCCTCGATGCAGCTCTACGCGGCCGCCACCTCCCGTCCGTTGCCCTGGTCTCCCGCCCTGCTGGTGATGACCGCGGGACTGACGGTGCTGTCGGTGGCTCTGTTGGCCAGCGCCCGACGCCAGCCCAACGGCCGCAGGGTAGTGTGGATCGCCACGCTCGCACTGGTTGCGGTGTCCGCCCTGCACCTGGGCAACTGGCACGGGGAGTCTGAAGGGTGGGCCGCGGAGCTGGCTGGCCACCAGGCGTCCATTCCGCTCGCGCTCGCCATCCTGTACCAGGACTACCGCTTCGGATTCGTGGACCTGTTCCTCAAACGCGCCCTGTCCTTTCTGGCGGTTGTGGCCATCGCCTACGTGGGCTGGTCGCTCGTCCAGGAAACAGGCGACCTCGCGTCCTTCCCGGCGGCAGGCCTGCTGCTCGCGCTCTGGGTGGGCACGGCCCTGCTCTACCCATGGATGCGCCAGCGCATCGCGACGTTTGTCGATCGGGTGCTGCTCAGACGCGCCGACTACGCGACGCTCTCCGAGTCCCTGCCAGGCGTCCTGCAACGCTGCGAGTCGGAAGAGGACGTGCTGCGCCGCACCTGCGCGGTCATCTCGGACGCCATCGGTTCTGACCTTGTTACCTGGCAGAACAGTGAGAGCCCCGCTCCGGACGGGTCACGCGGCCTGACCATCGCTACCGCCGACGGCCCCAACTATGTCGTGTCGATCGCGCCGCTCTCGGGCGGCCGCCGCCTGCTGTCCGACGACCGCCTCGTGCTGGACCGCCTTGCGCTCCTGGCCGGACGGAGAATCGACGCGATCCGGCTGAGTGACGAGCGCCACGCCCATGCGTTGCGGGAGCACGAGATCCAGGCCCTCGCGAGTGAGTCCGAGCTGCGGGCCTTGCGGGCGCAGATCAACCCCCACTTCCTCTTCAACGCGCTGACGACCATCGGATACCTGATCCGGCACTCGCCTGAACGGGCCGTGAGCACGTTGCTGCGGCTGACCACCCTGCTCCGTGCCGTGTTGAAGTCCGACGGCGAGTTCACCACGCTCGGACAGGAATGCCACCTCGTCGGGTGCTACCTGGAGATCGAACGCGAGCGCTTCGAGGAACGGCTGGATGTCCGGATGGAGGTGCCATCCAGCCTGGCGGGCATCCCGATTCCCGCCCTGATGGTGCAGCCACTTGTGGAAAACGCCATCAAACACGGCGTCGCGCCAGCGCGAGAGGGCGGGCGCGTGGTTGTGTGCGCGCAGTTAACGCCTGACGGCTCCGGCCTCCGCGTGACCGTGAGCAATACCGGCGCTCCATTCGTGTCGCCACAGTCCCCGGGAGGCATCGGCCTTCGGAACCTGCGCCACCGCCTCCAGTGCCATTACGGCGATGACGCAGTGTTCCGCATCGGACCCGTCGAGAGCGGCGAGACGGTCGCCGAGGTGACCATCCCGCTTCGCGCGGAACGACCCGATCGGCTCCGGGTGATGGAGCACGCGTCATGACCGCTCCGCTGCGAGTACTCGTCGCGGACGATGAACGGCCCGCGCGGCGCTTCCTCACCGCGATCTTGAAGAGCTGCCAGGACGTGGAACTCGTCGGGGAAGCCGCCAACGGCGAGGAAGCCGTGTCGCTCATCACCGCCCTCAGGCCGCACCTCGCGCTGCTGGACCTCCAGATGCCCGAGGGGGGTGGGCTCGACGTGGTTCGACGGCTGCCGGCCGAGCACCTGCCGCTGGTGGCCTTCGTCACCGCCTTCGACGACCATGCCGTCGAAGCCTTTGAACTGAACGCGATCGACTACCTGCTGAAGCCGGTGCAGGAGGAACGCGTCCGGCACACGCTGAACCGCGCGCGCGAGCGCCTGGCCGCCCGGGAATCGCCGGCCACCCGATCGGCGGCTCTTCTGGAGGCGGGCGCAACGATCGACCGGCTGAGGACCCGCCAGTTTGCGGACCGGCTCCCGCTCCGGCATCGGGACTCCGTGGTGCTGGTACCGGTCCGGACT
The DNA here is from genome assembly GCA_040081715.1 of Vicinamibacterales bacterium. Classification (GTDB taxonomy): domain Bacteria; phylum Acidobacteriota; class Vicinamibacteria; order Vicinamibacterales; family UBA2999; genus CANKJK01. The sequence continues at coordinate 62,564 of JBEBFY010000001.1, forward strand.
ATTGCCTCGATCGTGGCCGAGGGAGAAATACTCCACATCCGTACGGCGGCCAACGAGACGTACACGGTCACGCACCGGCTGCTGGCGCTCGAGGCGCGCCTCGATACGCGACGCTTCCTCAGACTGGGGCGTGGCACCCTCGTCAACCTGGACCACGTCACGCGTATGAACCCCATGCCGGGTAGCACCTACACCGTGGTGCTCGCCAACGGCCAGGAGCTGCCAGTCAGCCGCATCCAGTCCCGTGTGCTGCGCGAGACGCTCCTGAAGCTGTAAGCTCCGGCCTATCCTTCCACTAGTAGGATGCGTTATCCTTCCCTCTGGAGGACACGATGAAAGCCAAACTGTCGCTGACGCTCGACGAAGGACTCGTGGCCTTCGTCGACCGCGAGCCCGGTGCAACGCGATCCGAAAAGATCGAATCGATGCTCAGGCGCTTCCGGGAAGTGCAGCGCGACCTGCTCTTGCGTGAGGAGTTGCGGGCCTTCGGAACCGAGGATGACGACGACCGGGAGCACGATGCGTGGGTTCGCGTGATGCAGGAGGCCATGTGGAGAGAATCCGTCGCGGCGACATCTGGACCGTCACGCTCCCCGCGTTCCCGAAACCGCGGCCCGCGCTAGTCGTTTCGATCGACCCCATCAACGACCTGCGTCCGGATGTCCTCGTGGTGCCGATCACGACCCACCCGGGTCCATTACGTGTGGAAGTGCCGCTCGAATCTGCGGTGACCGGCCTCCGCGCGCCTAGCTACGCCAAGTGCGAAACCGTCGGGCCCGTTCACAAGACGCGTCTGAAATCGCGCATCGGGCGGCTTCCCTCCTCAGCGTGGCCCTCCATTGAGGCCGGGCTGTGCCGGGTCTTGGGTCTGCCGGACTGACTCGCGAGCCGCAGACATTCGGTCCTGCCTGGACGCCGACTTAGATGGCCGGCGCCGCGAGGCGGATCCGGCGCACGCCGGTGAAGGTCATGATGTAGAGGTCGCGGCCGTCGGCGCCGCCGAAGGCCATGTTCGTGTTGCGCGGGTTCCGGATCGTGCCGAGGTGCGTGCCATCGGGCGAGGTGATCCAGAGGCCACCCGCGCCGCCGAAGAACAGGTTCCCCTTCAGGTCCACCTTGAAGCCGTCCGGCTGTCCCGGTTGCTTCTCGGCCGTCATATCCACGAGCACCCGCTCGTTGCTGATCCGCCCGGCCGCGGCATCGAGGTCGAATTGGACGATCTTCCGGCCGACGGCCACGTAGAGCCTCCGCTCGTCCGGTGACAGCGCAATGCCGTTGGCGAAGGCGCCCTGGAAATCGGCGTGCAGCCGGGTCAGCGTCCCGTCCTTCCAGCGGTAGAAGCCCGCCGGCAGCTCCTTGCCCGGCATCACGCCGATGTCGGTGAAGTAGATCGAGCCATCCTTCGCCACCTGCAGGTCGTTGGGTCCGTTCAGGCGCTTGCCCTCGAAGCGGTCGGCCAAGGTGGTGCGCGTGCCGTCCTTCTCCACACGGATAAGTGCCCGGTTGCCGTGCTGGCAGATGATGAGCCGGCCCTGGTGGTCGATGGCCAGCCCGTTGGACCCGACAATCGCGATGATCAGGCGGCCGTTGTTGAGGAGCGCCCCGGTGTTCCCGTCCCACGGGCTGATGCCCCGCAGCGCTGCGAAATCGGTGAGTCCCGAGTTCTCCAGGTGCACCGCGAACTTCCCGTCCGGCGTCATCCGGTAGATCTTGTTGGCGGCCTGGTCGCTGAACAGCAGATGCCCGGCAGCCTTGTCCCACACGGGCCCTTCATCGCCGCCGAAGTAGTCCTCGACGAGTGTCTCCAGCTTCGCGTCTGGCGCGATGATGGCGTCGAGGGCCTGGTCCAGCCGAATCACGTCGCCTCCGCCCTGGGCCGCGGCTCTCGCTCCCAGCAGGAACACACAGACCCCGACGGCGGCAAGCGCAACGAGCTTCACGGAGCGCCGAAGCGTCAGCATCGAAGGAATGGTCATGGCGGCAGATGATAGCGCCACGCACGGCGCTATGCACACGGCCCTGTGCACGCCGTCCGGGCGGCACGGCGAAGAAGCCTATCCCCGGCTGGCGGGTTCCTGCTGCGTGAGGCAGTGGAGCGTGCCGAGGCCCCACACGAGATCCACGGCGTGGATGCCAACCACTTGCCGGTCCGGCATCAGGCCAGCCAGCGTATTCAGCGCCACGCGGTCGTTGGGGTCGTTGAAGGTTGGCACCAGCACCACGCCGTTGGCGATGTAGAAGTTCGCATAACTCGCCGGGAGCCGTTCGCCGTTCATGATGACAGGACGCGGGAACGGCAGCGTTGCCACGCGGAACGGTGCGTGGCCGGGCGCCTGTGAGGCCCGTTCCAGCCGCCGCAGGTTGTCGAGCGACCGCCGGTGGTTCTCGTCGGACGGGTCAGCCTCGTGGGCCAGCACCACGACGTCCGGCGCGACAAAGCGCGCGATGTCGTCGATGTGGCCGTGGGTGTCGTCGCCCACGCAGCCCTCACCGAGCCAGATGGTGCGGTCCGCACCCAGCCACTCGGCAAACAGGCGCTCGTAGTCGGCCCGAACCAGGCCGGGATTCCGCACCTGCACGCCGCTCAGGAGCCACTCTTCGGTCACGAGCACCGTGCCGACGCCGTTGACCTCGATGCCGCCGCCTTCCAGCACGATCCGGCCGGCACCGTCCGCACGCGAGGGCTCCACGCGGGGCGCGCCAGTGACAGCCGCCACGGCTGCGCCGACCTTCGCATCCAGGTGGTAGTTGTCGTACTTCGCCCAGCCGTTGAAGGCCCAGCTCAGCAGCGTGAGGTGCCCGGCTTCATCGAAGACCCCGGTGGGCGCGGAGTCACGCAGCCACACGCGGTCCGTGGGCACGACGTGCAGCCGGACTCCGCTAGCGGGCACGGCGTGCGCCTCAAGCGTGGCGCGGGCGTCCGCCGCCACGGCATCGGAGTGGCAGAGGATTTCAACCGGCTCGTGCGCGGCCAGCACACGGGCGATCTCGGCGTAGACCCACGGGATGGGGCCGAGCTTGCCCGGCCAGTCCGGCTCGTGGTGTGGCCAGGCAATCCATGTGGCGCGGTGGGGCTCCCACTCGGCGGGCATGCGGAAGCGGCTGGCCATGGTCAGGCGTGCAAGGTGAAAAGGCGCGGCTACCAGCGGCTACCCGATGTAGCGGTTGAGGATCGGGCCGTAGGCGTCGATGCGCCGGTCGCGCAGGAACGGCCAGTTGCGGCGCACCGTTTCGATGAGCGCCGGGTCGCACTGCGCGAGGAGAATCGCCTCCTCCTCGCCCGCCTGAGCGACATAGCGCCCAAAGGGGTCCGCCACGAAGCTCTGCCCGAAGAAGGTCACGCCGTTGGTACCCGCCTCGGCCTCATGGCCCACCCGGTTCACCGACGCCACGTAGACGCCGTTGGCGATGGCGTGCGCGCGCTGCGCGGTCCGCCAGGCATCCACCTGCGCCGCGCCCCACTCCGCCTTCTCGGCCGGGTGCCAGCCGATGGCCGTGGGATAGAACAGCACCTCCGCGCCCATGAGGCTCGTGATGCGGGCCGCCTCCGGGTACCACTGGTCCCAGCAGATCAGCACGCCAATGGTCGCGTAGCGCGTTTTCCACACGCGGAAGCCGGAGTCAGCGCCCACGGGCGACCCCGGCCGCGGGCCATCGCCAGGCGTGAAGTAGTACTTCTCGTAGAAGAGCGGGTCGTCCGGGATGTGCATCTTCCGGTACGTCCCGAGGAGCGAGCCGTCGGCGTCGATGACCGCCGCCGAATTCCGGTACATCCCGGGGCCCTGCCGCTCGAACACCGGCACCACGATCACGACGGCCAGTTCCTGCGCGAGCGCCTGCATGGCCACGGTGGCCGGCCCGGGAATCGGCTCGGCGAGGTCGAACCGAGCCGCGTCCTCGACCTTGCAGAAGTAGGGCGCGTTGAAGAGCTCTTTCAGGCAGATGATCTGGGCGCCACGGCCGGCGGCCTCACGCACCAGCCGTTCGGTGCGCCGGATCGTGGTGGGGGCGTCAGCGTCGGCGTGGTCCTGAATCAGGCCGATGGTGAAGGGAGCGGAAGCCACCGAGCGAGTCTACACAAACTGCGGCGCACTATAATGACGGCGATGTCCCGCAAGGCGGTTGTGAAGGCGAAGTGTGCACTCTGCGGCGCCGCCGACGTGTCGGAGCCGCGCGGCGAGGAACGGTACTGCCGCGATTGCTGGGAGAAGAAGATCGCCGTCGAGGAGATCGTGGCGCGGGAGTTCGCCCTCAAACGCTACATCCGCGCCCAGAGCGCGGAGAAATACCTCATTTACCACTCCACGACGAAGCGGCCCTGCGGCCAGATCATCGTCGTGGACGACGGCTACGACCTGTTCCTGACGATGGTGCTCTATCCCAATTTCGAGTGGGATACACCGGCGTACCACCTGGAGGGGGACCCGGAAGGCCGGTCCTTCGCCGAGATCCTGGTGGACGTGGTGGCCACCGAAGTCATCGAGCCGTGGGGTGGCGGCAAGTGGCACTTGGAGATCTTCCGGTCGGCGGCGCCCGAACCGGAGGACTGGAACGGTGAGATGTGAGCGCCTATAATTGCCGCGCCCGACAAGACGGGTCCATTCTGGAGGTCATCATGCAGAACTACCGCTGGCTCGCCTGTGCTGGCGTCATCCTTCTGGTTGCGACAACGGCCGGTGCCGGGCAGGCCCCCGCAGCCGCGCCGGCCGCACCTGCTGCAACGCCGAGCAAGTTCACGCCTCCGGTGCGCGGCGAAGCCGAACTGGGCTTCACCAAGCCGAACACCAAGCGCGCCGGCAACCAGATCACGACGACCATCAAGGTCAAGAACATGTCGCCGAAGTTCGCGATCGTGGGCTTGAAGGTCGACGAATTCTGGTACGACAAGGGTGGCAACCCGGTCACCGGCGGTCAGTACCGCCACAAGCGGCCGATGCAGCCGGGCGAGACCATCGACGTGGTCCTGCTCACGCCGGTCAATCCAAAGATGGACCGGAATCAGTACAAGTTCGAGCACGCCAACGGTACGATCAAGGCCGTGGCGATGAACGACAAGGGCGAGCCGGTCGCCAAGAAGTAAGTAGGAATTCCCGCCTAGGGGCGGACGCGGATTTCAATATCCCGTCCGACCCCGACGGCGTCCTTCCCCGCCCGCGATTTCGCTTCCAGGTGAATCAGATACGTCCCCGGGGCGAAGTCCTTCAACGGGATCTGCGGCGTGTAACCAAATCCGCCCCGGCCCGCCTGTAGTTCCGTCGACGACCGCGTCTCCTTCGCCTCAAACACCACGCGGCCGTCAGCCGAGCGGACGGTCGTGCCCACATCGATCGTGTGCGAGGGCGCCCCCGGCGCGTTTTCGTAGATCTCGGCGAAGAGCGCCAGCGTGTCTGCCCTGGAGAACTCGCGCGTGGCCGCGGTGGGCCCGGCCACCAGCGGCGCAATCATGCCCTCGGACCCGACCGTCACCATCGACTGTGCCGAGGCCGCCGTCAGCGCCACGCCACTCATCGTGAACGGCGCCTTGAAGAAGTCCGGCACCTCCAGGTCGTACACGACCGACCCGGTCAGCCCCGCGCCCTCCTCGCTGGCCGCGACGCGGATCTGGTAGCGGCCGGGCAGCATGTCCAGAGCCGAGAGTACGCGTACGCCGCGGGCATTGGCCGCCTCCAGCACATCCGGCTTGAACGCCAGCGTCGCCCGGCTCTTTTTCCCCGGCCTGATGACACCCGTCTGATCGATGGGCGTGAAGGTCACCTCCAGCAGGTCCGTCGGCACGCCGCCCTTGTCCGCGTACTTGAACCCGGACGCCTGCACCTCGACGGCAATCGCCACCGAGGCGTTCGGTGCCGTGCCCTTGAAGGCGCCGGCAAAGACACGCATCGGCAGGCCCGCCACGGAAATCGGGCTGTTCATCGCCTCGCGGAGGGCTGGCGTGTTGGCGGCCACCGACGCCTTGACCTCGGGCACCTTGCCACGCGGCGCCGCGTAGCCCTTCCGCGTGCGCAGCACGAGCCCGGGGCGCTTCACCTTCACCGAGATGCGATGGAACTTACCGTCGCGCTTGAAGTTCGGCGGGTAGTAGCCGAGCACGTAGTACGCGCTGTTCTCGCGCACGACGCGGTCGAACACGTCCTTGAAGTCGTTGCGGTTGATGGCGGCAAACCCGCCCGTTTCCTCGGCCAGGGCCCGCAGGCTCTGCTGCGCGATCCACGCTTCGCCCATCATGGACTGGAGGCCCATGTTGGTCGGGGCCGGCATCGTGCCGTCCGGGTCCGTCGAGGAATTGCGCGCGGGCGCGTTCATCTCGATGGCGTTCTCGATGCCCGTGCCGAGTCCGCGGGGGTCGATGGCAAAGATGCTGACGTTGGCGCGGGTGGCAGCGCCGATGGCATCGCGAACGCTGTCGGCTACGGAGGAGGCGTCCACGGCGCTCCACGGGTCGGCCAGGTCGTAGGTCAGCCCCTCGCTGATGAGCACCAGCGCCTTGCGCCGGCCGTGGATGCCGGCCATGTAGTCCGAGAGCTTCTGGACCGAGGTCAGCATGCGTCGCGCGTGCGAGCCGCGCTCCATCTCATAGGGATCCAGCGCCGACCGCTGGCGCGAGTTGTTCGGGTTCGTGTTGAAGGTCGGCCCGCCGTTGTTGAACGCGTCGAGCCGCTCCAGGGTCTGTGACCGCAGCTTCTCGCCGACGAACCGGTCAATGGACGCCAGCAGAAGCCGGCGGTTGTTCGTGAAGTCCTGGCCCCACTCCGAGCGTCCGCCGGTGTGGACCACGGCGGCCAGGTCGTTGGTCCCGAAGCGACGCTCGATGAACGTGCGGGCGGCCTGCTTCACGCGAAGGGCATTGAGGGGATCGGTGTGGAGGCTGTCGAGCACGATGAGATACAGGCGCCCATCGACGCGGTCGTTGCTCTGCACGTCGCGCTCGATCGGCTCGGCGGTGACGACCGGGCGGTCGTCGCGTTCGACCGGGATGTTGACGACGGCGAAGGCGGTGATCTTCTGCGGCTTGCCGTCCTCGGTGATCTCGAAATCCGCCTGGGTGAGATCCGTCACGGCGTTGCCCTTTGCATCCGTGACGGTGGCGTCCACTTCGACGAAGTTGACCTCCGTCCGGAAGGTGACCGGCGGGCCCTGGGGCGCGGGCGTGGGCGTGGGCGGAGCCTGCTGCGCGGAGAGTCCGGCGACGCAGCCGAAGACCAACAGCCACCGGAGTCGCATCTGTGCCATAGCGAGGATTATAGAACCTCGCTCCAGCCGCCCCCCGCCGCCGACTTTTGTGAGCGGTGCGGCGTCAGAGTAGGTAGTCGTTCGTGTCTATACTCAACTGCTATGCCGCTTGATATCGCTGCAGTTCAGCGCGTGCTCGCCACCGAGGGCCTCGACGGCTGGCTGCTCTATGACTTCCATGGCAGCAACCCCATCGCCTCGCGTATCGCCGGGCTGACGGCCGGTGACGGCCACATGACCACCCGGCGGTGGTACTACCTGATCCCGGCTGCTGGCCAGCCGATGGGTCTCGTGCACGCCATCGAGCGCCACAACCTGGACGCCCTGCCCGGCGAGAAAACGGTGTACGCGGAACGGAATCAGCTCGAGGCGGGGCTGACGGCACTCCTCCGCGGCAGGAAGCGGGTCGCGATGGAGTACTCGCCAGGTTGCGCCATCCCGTATCTTTCCCGGGTCGACGCGGGCACGGCCGAGGCCATCCGTTCGCGCGGCATCGAGATCGTGTCGTCCGGGGATCTGGTGCAGCGCTTCGAGGCGATCTGGTCCGCCAGCCAACTGGACACGCACCAGCGCGCGTCGGCGGCGCTCTACCGCATCAAGGACCAGGCGCTGGACGCCATCCGGAAGGCCCTCGCGGACCGGACACCGGTCACGGAGTACCAGATCCAGCAGCTGATGAGCGGCTGGTTCCGCGACGAAGGTCTCGTCAGCGACTCGGAGCCCGTGGTGGCCGCGCGGGAGAACGGCGGCAACCCGCACTACATCCCCACTGCCACGCGTACCCGCACCATCGGCGCCGACGAGGTGATCGTCCTGGACCTCTGGGGCAAGATCACGAAGCCGGGTGCGGTGTTCGCGGACATTACGTGGGTCGGCTTCTCCGGGAGCCGGGTGCCGGAAGCCGTGGCGAAAGCGTTTGGCGCCATTGTGCGCGCACGGGACGCGGGCATTGCGCTCGTGCAGGCATCGGCAGCCGATGGCCGCGACCTGCGAGGATGGGAAGTGGACCGCGCGGCACGCACGGTCCTGGAACAGGCCGGGTTCGGCGACCGGATCCTGCACAGGACCGGTCACAGCCTCGGCGAGGAGGTGCACGGCAACGGCGTGCACCTGGACGATTTCGAGACCCACGACGATCGGCGGATCCTGCCCGGCACGGGCTTTACCGTGGAACCGGGGCTCTATTTCGAGGATTTCGGTGTGCGCACCGAGATCAATATGTTCCGCGGCGAGCGGGATGCAACAGTCACCGGGCCGTGCCAGACTGAGGTAACGGGTTTGGCCTGAAGGTGGCAACGCCCGCGGGGGCTTCTGGAGGCACGAATGGCGAATCGCAAGACGTCTTTCTTCTACGCACTGCTCATTGCACTGGTCTCACTGGCCGTCGGGATGGTCATCGCCTCGCGCCTCGGCATGGCGCCTGAGTCGAGCGCCCAGGGCACCACTGCGGTTCCCCCGCAGAACAGCAAGCCGATCACCGGCCCGATCGACGCCACGACCTTCCGGACCATCGCCAAGGCGGTGAACCCGGCCGTGGTGAACATCCGCACCGAGTCGAAGCAGAAGGGCCAGGACCTGAGCGACTTCTTCGGGGGTGGCGGCGGCGGGGGCGGCGACGACCTCTTTGAACGCTTCTTCGGCGGCCCCGGCCAGCCACAGCAGCCGCAGCAGCGGCGGGGGCAGCGCCCGGAACCCAAGGAACAGATGGCGGTGGCCGCAGGCACCGGGTTCATCATCGACAAGGCGGGCTTCATCATGACGAACAACCACGTCGTGGAAGGCGCCACCAAGATCGAGGTCTACCTGGACGGTGAGGAGGACCAGCCCTACAAGGCGAAGATTGTCGGCAGGGACCCGCTGAGCGACAGCGCCCTGATCGAGCTCATCGAGAAGCCGAACCGGGTGCTGCCCGAGGTGAAGCTGGGCGACTCCGCGCAGATGCAGCCGGGCGACTGGGTGATGGCCATCGGCAATCCCTTCGGCCTGGCACACACCGTGAGCGTCGGCGTCATCAGCGCCGTGGAGCGGCCCTTCCCTGTTGCCGACGGCCGCTTCCAGCAGGTGCTCCAGACGGATGCCGCGATCAACCCAGGCAACTCCGGCGGGCCACTGCTCAATCTCCGCGGCGAAGTCGTCGGCATGAACACGGCCATCTACAGCGACTCGCGCGCCAGTGGCAACATCGGCATCGGCTTCGCGATGCCGGTCAACGTGATCCGCGACCTGCTCCCGCAACTGCGCAGCGGCAAGGTGACGCGCGGCCGGATCGGCGTGGGCGTGAATGCCGTGCCGACCAACGCGGTGCAGGAACTGGGCCTCACGTCCAAGATGGGCGCGCTCGTCTCGACGGTAGACCGCAAGGGTCCGGCGTTCAAGGCTGGCGTGGAGCCGGGCGACGTCATCGTCGAGTTCAACGGCCGTGCGGTGAAGAACAACACGGAACTGGTGGCCATGGTGGGCGCCACCAGGCCGGGCACGACCGTGCCGTTCAAGGTAATCCGCGACAAGCAGACCAAGTCGCTCAACATCACCGTGGACGAGTTGAATGCCGAGGCCGAACCGTCCGCCGGCACCGACACCGACAGCAGCGACGAACTGACCTCGAAGGGCTTCGGCCTGACACTCGGCAACCTGACGCCGGAGATTTCGCGGCGCCTCCGGCTCGAGAACGGCGAACGCGGCGCCATCGTGACGGACGTGGAGCAGGGCAGCCCGGCCTCGCGCGGCGGACTGACACCGGGCGACATCATCACCCGCGTGAACGGGAAGGCCGTCTCCACGGCCACGCAGGCGAGCGCCGAACTGAACGCCGTGAAGGCGGGCGGCGCAGCGCGCCTGCTGGTGCTGCGCAACGGGCAGGAAACGTTCGTCATCGTCAGCAAGGAATAGCGAAGAGGCGTGTCCGCCTCCCGGCTCATCGCCCAGAGAATCCGCGACCGTGGTCCGATCACGGTCGCGGAGTTCATGTCGATTGCGCTCTATCACCCCGAGCACGGCTACTACTCCGGGGCGGCGCACCGGACCGGCCGGTCGGGTGACTTCTTCACCAGCGTGGACGTGGGTCCCCTCTTCGGGCGCCTGCTGGCGCGTCAGTTCGCCGAGATGTGGCAGGTGCTGGAAGCCCCGGGGGGCGACATACCCCTGGAGCCCGGCATTGATCTCGTCGAGGCCGCCGCCGCCAACGGCCAGCTCGCGCACGACGTATTGAGCGCCGCTGCCGAGGAGGCACCTGGATTCCACGCCGCCGTGCGGCTGCACCTGGTGGAAGCAAGCCCGGCCGCCCGCGCTGCGCAGCCGGCGACGCTTGGTCCGCACGCCCCACGCCTTGCGTCGTCGTCCGCGAGGCTCCCCAACGACATCCACGGCATCGTCTACGCCAACGAGCTACTGGACGCCCTACCCGTGCATGCCGTCGTCCAGACCGCGGACGGACTCGCCGAGCGGTATGTGTCGCTCGACGAGCGCAATGGAACGCCGCGCTTTATTGAACAGGCCGGCCCGCTTTCCAACGACGCCATCGGCCGGCACCTTGCGTCGCTCGGCGTGCACCTCGAACCAGGTGCCCGGGCCGAAGTGAATCTTTCGGCGCTGGCCTGGCTCACGCGCGCCTGCTCGGCCCTGCACCGCGGCTTCCTCGTGCTCATCGACTACGGCCACCCGGCCGACGTGCTCTACTCGGCCTCCCACGCCGCCGGCACACTGACGTCGTTCGTCCAGCACGTGAGCCCTGCCGACGGCCCCGCGGACAGCGCGCCGGCGTGGCTGCAGGACCCTGGCTCGCGCGACATCACGTCGCACGTGGACCTCACGTCTGTTCAGCGCGTGGCCGAGGCCCTGGGCTGCGAAACGCTCGGCGTACTGGACCAGACCTACTTCCTGATGGCCCTGGCCGGGATGACACCATCTGAGACAGCGCAGTCCGGCATGGACCAGCCAAACGGCCTCTCACTCCCCTCGGACCCCCGGTCGCTCCGCGCCTTCAAGACCCTGATGATGCCAGGCGGCCTCGGAAGCACGATGAAGGTGATGGTCTTCGGGCGCAACGTGGGCCGGCCGCTGCTGATGGGACTCCGTGGGCCGGCTCGGCTAACCTAGGATCGCCAACACCATCCGGACGCCCGTGATCGAACGCGAAGTCAAACTCCCGTATCCCGACTCCGAGTCGGCCCTGCGCGCTGTGGAAGCCATCGGTGCGGTGTTGCTGCGGCCCGCGCGCCTGCAGCGCGACACCCTGTTCGACACTCCAGACGGCCGGCTGCGTACGTCCGGGCAGGTGCTGCGCCTGCGCGACGACGGTGGCCGCGGATACCTGACGGTCAAGGGGCCGGTCCAGCGCGGGTCGATGAAGGTGCGCGAGGAGCAGGAAACCGCGGTGGACGACGCGCGGGTCGTCGACGCGGCCTTCCGGGCGCTTGGTCTGGCGGTGGTGTTCCGCTACGAGAAGTACCGCTCGGAGTACTCGCTGCCCGGGGTGACGCTGACCATCGACGACACACCCGTGGGCGTATTCGTCGAACTGGAGGGCGAGGAGACCGCGATCCTGGACGCGGCGGGCGCGCTGGGACGGACGGAGGACGAGTTCATCCTCGATTCCTACCGGGGACTCTTCCTGGCACGGCAGCAGACCTTCGGGCTCCCCGGGCCGGACATGCTGTTTCCCCGCGCATGATTCCCGCCATTGTCCTGGCTGCGGGCCTGGCCACCCGCCTCCGGCCGCTCTCGCTTGAGGTTGCCAAGGCCGCCATGCCCGTTGCTGGTGCGTCGATCATTGAGCGCATCCTCCGGCAGCTTGCCGCCGCTGGCGTCTCGGACGCCGTGCTGAACCTGCACCACCTGGGGCACACCATCACCGCCATCACCGGTGACGGCTCGCACCTCGGTCTGCGTCTCCGCTATTCGTGGGAAACCACGGTGCTTGGGTCCGGCGGCGGACCCTGCCGGGCACTGCGGCTCATTCCAGGACCGCGAGCGCTCGTCCTCAACGGCGACACGCTGACCGACCTGGACATCCCCGCACTCGTCGACGCACACACGGCCTCGGGCGCGCTGGTGACGCTGGCCGTGGTGCCGAACACCGACCCGGACACCTACGGCGGCGTGACGGCCGGTCCAGATGGCGTGTTCAAGGGGCTCGTGCCCCGCGGCAGCACGGAACCCTCGTGGCACTTCGTCGGCGTTCACGTCGTGGAGCGGACCGCCTACGACGGCATCTCGCCGGACGTGCCCAGCAACTCGATCTCCGGTGTCTACGCCGCGCTCGCGCAGCGCCTCCCCGGTTCCGTGCGTATCCAGCCGGTCACCACGTCCTTCGTCGACATCGGCACGCCCCGCGACTATCTGCGCACCTGTCTGGCCCTCGCCGCCAGTGAGGGCGGCACGACCATCGGTTCCCGCGTCGTGGTGGATCCCTCTGCCACAGTGACGGGTTCAGTGCTCTGGGATGACGTCGTGGTGGAAGCTGGTGCGCGCATCGACGGTTGCATCGTGCTGAGCGGCGTCAGCGTGCCAGCCGGCAGCGTGTGGCGTGGCGGCATCCTGCAGGCCGGGCCGAGCGGCGTAGTCCTCACGCCGCTCGTCTAAGCGACGGCGGTCCAACAATCTCCCCTGGCCGAGTTGCGGTTCGCGCCGCATTTCCGCGCAGTCTCAGCGCGGCTTGTCGCGGTCAACAATCACCTGTCTGATGAACTCGCAGGCGCGGACCCTACACTTACTTCGGCCTATCATCCGTGGTCAAAACTGGCCGCTCCCGAGTGGCTAACTGTACGTAATATACAGAGGTGCTTGGACTTGTGCGCAAGGGGCGCGGTCGTCGCGGGCACTAACAGCTAGAAGCGGGCACGGGTCAAGGCTAAAGACCGCATCCGAAGCTGCCAGTCCCACAACGGTGGCTGGCCGCGTGCACTGCGCAGGCACAGGCGCTTGCCGGTTTGTCGGCAGATGCTCCTGAGGCAAACCCGGTCGCGCCTCCTCCGCAGTCGGCCCGCCTCCAACCACTATGCAGCCGCACCGTCCGGCAGCGGGCTGTTTTGAGCCTTAACATTAAACGCTGAGGTCTGAGTATCATCAGGCCCAACCCACCAACACGGAGCCTGAATGTCGATCTATGCGGTCTGGAACAACAAGGGCGGCGTCGGAAAGTCTTACCTGACGTTTCAGGTCGCGTCCGAGTACGCACGGATTCATCCAGAAAAGCGGGTGCTGGTGGTAGACCTCTGTCCACAGGCAAATTCCTCATCCATGCTGCTCGGGGGAATCGTCACAGGTGAAGTTCACCTCAATCAGATCCATGCCGGGAATCCTCGACTGACGATCGCAGGCTACGTCGAAGACCGAATCCTGAGTCCGTACGTGAATCCGAGGACCGGTGCCCGCTACGCGCTTCCCGTTCATCAACTCAATCCGCACATTCCACAGAACTTGTTCTTGATCGTCGGCGATGAGCAACTCGAAATCCAATCCTCCCGCGTGAGTGCTGCCACAAACCCGGGGCCTCAGGATGCGTGGCGCATTGTGCACACATGGATGAGCGATCTCATCGATGACGTAGTCACTTCATGGAATGGGGACCCTCACACGGTCTTCGTCGACTGCAACCCCAGCTTTTCCATCTACACCGAGCTCGCGCTCTCTGCGTCGGACAGACTTATTGTTCCATTCTCGGCAGACGGTTCCTGTAAGCGTGCGGTGAGGGCAGTACTGGCTCTTGTCTATGGCATCAACAGGCAGGCCGGCCAACAACAGTCCGAGTTCTATCTGAGTTCACAGCGGTATCGGATGTCCGTTCCCGCGCTCTACATGTACGTTGGCAATCGACTCACGCAGTCGAGTCAAACATCCGCTGCGGCATTCAAGACCGTTGTCAACGAGATCGGCGAAGAAATCTTTGCGGTGTGGCAGGCGAACGCAAATCTGTTTTCCGTTCATCCAACCGGCGCACCGGTCCCCGCGAACAAACGCGCATTCAAGGCTATGTTTCAGTACGAAGTGAATGACGCGAACACCGCCTCAGTCGTATCTGGCACTTGCGGCATTCCGATCGCTAGGCTCACAGCAGGTATGCGAAATGTCCTTGGCAAGAACGTGATGGTAAACCAGACTCAACTGGATAAGCAGGTTCCGAATATTCGCGACTTGGCTGCCGCGATCGAGTGAGCGCGGGGTGCGGAGTATGGCTGTTGAGCTGTTCAGCGATGTGACTCTGACGTGCGATATCGGTGAATACGACCTGCGGGCCGGTGACATCGGGACACTCGTGGCGCGCCACGTGGTGCCTGACATCTCGGAGAATGGCTGTTCGGTCGAACGCTTCGACACAATCGGCGATACGGTGGCCGTCGTCACCCTACCGGCTAGCGCGCCGCGACTACCTACGCCAGCCGATCGCCCTGCGGTCCGCGCCTCTAGCGCGTAGGCTCCCCCCACGCTGACCACAGGCTACTGAAGACAAGGGGACCAACGAGGGCAAGCTTGACACTCATTCGGAGGACGCGGCATCAGACCTCCACGGTGGCGCGGGTGTGATCGTCTCGCTCAATGGCTGAACATCGCCACGGGTTGCGCCAACAATGCAGAGAACAATCTCAACAATCAGTAGGGCGACAAGAAGGGTCTTTCCAGTGACGATTGACTCACTAAATGATCTGTTCAATGCCGCTGGCGTCATCCTGGTGGGGCTGACGTTCTTCTTCGGCGCGGGCGCGTTGCTGACAGGGCGCCAGATCAATCAACGCCAATCCGCTGAGCTCTTACGACTCGGCACTGAGCTGACCAGGGCCCAATCAGGCCTCGCCGAACAACAGGCCCGCGCAGCGAACGCCGAGGCAGAACTGGCGCGCATTCGACAGCAAGTCGTCGCGCGAAAGCTGACGGCGTCACAGCGATCGTCTCTGATTTCGCACATCGGAGGAAGGAAAGCCCAGTTTGTTGTCGTGTCTCCGCTCATGGATTCGGAAGCCGCTGATTTTGCAGACGATCTCGATGCTGCGCTACGCGAGGCAGGGGCAGAGACATTACGCGTCAGAAACTGGATCAGTTCAGGATTCGGCGTTTCCGTCGGATGGCTTACCGGAGCCGCAGAACCTGACCTTCGGGGTATCCGCGAACTGGCCGCAACTCTCTCGGGTAGCGGCATTCCAACTCGCGAGTTGGTATTTACGGCCACCACTGCGGCGTCCATGTCTCCACATGTGCAGACGGGGCTGGCATACCTCGTCGTCGGACCCCGAGCGCCACTCGCAAGGACAGATCCCAAGTAGGACGGTGCGTGCCCTCGCCGTGGAGCGGACACTGTCATTTGCTCGCTGACGGCATGAGAGTACCGTTCCCGCACCTCCAGGAGCCAGCATGGCGCCGGCGCTTCGCGATGTAGATCACGTCCATCAGCCCCCCACGCTAGAGCGTTTTTCAGAGGGCCGTAGAAACGCGATAGCCGGAGTGCCGGCTTCGGAAGCCCTACGCGCTGGACTGGAGGAGATGTCCGCCGCTCTCGTGCGTGGCGCGCGTCTTCAGCGACGGCATTAGCAGTTGGCCGATCGCGGGGTGATGCTGGACCAACTGCCGCGACATGATGGAATGGGGTAATTCGCGTGACCCGCATCGAACAGTTCCTGGCCGGCATGGGCATCAGCGCCAACGCCCGCATCACACCGCTCACCCCGGATGCATCCGACCGGCGCTACTTCCGCGTGGAAGTGCCTGGCGCAGCGTTGGCTGACATGGCGTCGATCGTCCTCGCCGTGCACCCGGGGGCCATCGTCTATGACGAGATGCCCTTTGCCCATGCCCATGCACTGCTGGCGGCCATGCCGGTCCCTGTTCCGGTCGTGCTCGGCCACAGCGACGAACTGGGCATCATCGCGCTCGGGGACCTCGGCGATGTGACGCTGCAGGCCCACCTGCGCGGGATTGACGACGCGGAACGCCGGCAGCGGTACGAGGAGGCCGTCGGCCACATCGTCACACTGCAGGTCCGCGGCCGCGAACTGGCCGCGTCGAACCGGCTGCCGTATCGGCTGGCCTTCGACGTGGAGAAGCTCATGTTCGAGCTGCGCTTCTTCGTCGAGCACTTCCTGGAAGGCTGGCGGCAGGCACGGTTGACTGCGCCGGATCGCGACGTGCTGGAACGGGAGTTCCTGGCCGTGGCGACGGAGCTGGCGGCCGAGCCCCGCGTGGTGTGCCACCGCGACTATCACAGCCGCAATCTGATGGTGCTGCGAGGCGACCTCTACCTGATCGACTATCAGGACGCCCGGATGGGGCCGAACACCTACGATCTCGCGTCCCTCCTCCGCGACTCCTACGTGGACCTGCCGGAGCCGCTGGTGGACGCGCTCGTCGATAGGTTTCTGTGCGCCACGCGCATGGATGTCTCAGCAGCCGCGCGGGCCGAGTTCATCCGCCGGTTCGACCTGATGTCCGTGCAGCGGAACCTCAAGGCACTTGGCACGTTCGGGTTCCAGGCCTCCCACAAGGGCAACCCGGCGTATGTGGCCGACATGCCCCGCACGCTCGCGCACGTGCGCCGCAACCTGGCCCACTACTCGCGTTTCGATGCCCTCCGCCGCGCCCTGGCGGTGCACGTGGAAGAACTCGTCTAGCTGTCGTAGGATTCGATATGTCCCTGCGGTTCGCCATCTCGACGCGCCTCGTCAGTGATGCGCGCCTGGACTCCCACCATCTGGCCACGTTCGCCAAGCACGGATTCTCCGGCGTCAGCCTGGTCGCGTGCCGGACCCACGTGGACTACAGCGACCCCGGAACCATCGCGGACCTGCCGGCCTGGCTCACCCGCGCGGGGCTGACCCTTGACGCCATGCAGGCCCCGCGGGGCGAGGGCCTGCGCGCGGGCCGCTGGGTCGCGCCGTTCTCGGTATCCTCGCAGGATGATGCCCAGCGGCAGCACGCGGTCGAGGAAACACGGCGGGCGATGGACCTGGCCGCTGCGGCGTCCTGCCCCACGGTCACGGTCTCGCTGGAACGACCGGGGCTGACCCTGGCGGACCATCCGGATTCCGCGACGAGTGCGCGGCGCAGCCTGGAGGAATTGGTGCGCCACGCCGAGGCCGCAGGCGTGACCCTGGCGCTCCGCGTCGGCACCGGGCCGCTCTCCACCGCCGATGCCCTCCTCCGCCTCATCGAGCACGACCTGGACGGATCCGGCGCGGGGATCTGCGTCGACTACGGCCATGCGCACATGCGCGGCGACGTTGTCGACGCCTTGGAAACAGCCGCCGAGTACATGGTGCTCGCCCTGCTGCACGACAATCACGGCCGGCGCGACGATCACCTCGTGCCCGGGATCGGCACGATCGACTGGGCGTCCGCGATGATGACCACGCAGAAGCTCGGCTACGACGGGCCGCTCGTGATGGACGTGTACGGCGCCGACCGCGACGCCACGGTCCAGCAGGCGTCCCGGGCACGTGAACGCCTGCAAGCCATGCTGACGGTGTTTTAGGTTAGCGGCTCGCGCTCAGAACGTGGCGTGTCCCGGCGTGCGCGGGAAGGGGATCACGTCGCGGATGTTGGCCATGCCCGTGGCGTAGATCAGCGTCCGCTCCAGGCCCAGCCCGAACCCGGCGTGCGGGACGGTGCCATAGCGGCGCAGGTCCCGGTACCACCAGTAGGCGGCAGGGTCCAGGTGCATGTCCGCCAACCGGCTATCGAGACGATCCAGCCGCTCCTCGCGCTGTGACCCGCCGATGATCTCGCCAATGCCCGGCGCCAGTACATCCATCGCGGCCACGGTCTTGCCATCGTCGTTCTGGCGCATGTAGAACGCCTTGATGTCCTTCGGGTAGTCCATCACGATGACCGGCGCCTTGAGGTGTTCCTCGGTGAGCCAGCGCTCGTGCTCGCTCTGCAGGTCCATGCCCCAGTGCACCGGGTACTCGAAGGTGCGGCCGCTCTTCTCCAGAGCGGCGATGGCCTCGGTGTACGTCATCCGCTCGAAGGACGATTGGACAAATGCCTCCACGCGGCTCACGCAGGTCTTGTCCACCCGCTCCGCGAAGAACGCGAGGTCATCACCCCGCTCGTTCAGGACGGCGGTAAGGATGGCCTTCAGGAACGACTCGGCCAGGTCCGCATCGTCATTCAGGTCGGCGAATGCAATCTCCGGCTCGATCATCCAGAACTCGGCGAGGTGCCGGCTCGTGTTGCTGTTCTCGGCGCGGAAGGTGGGCCCGAATGTGTAGACCTTCGACAGGGCGCAGCAGTAGCTCTCCACATTCAACTGTCCGCTGACGGTCAGAAAGGCCTCCTTGCCGAAGAAGTCGGCGCCGAAGTCCGTGCGCCCGTCAGGCCCGCGTGGAACAGCGGCGAGGTTCGCCAGGTCCAGCGTGCTCACGCGGAACATCTCGCCGGCGCCCTCAGCGTCACTGGCGGTGATGATCGGTGTGTGCACCCAGAAGAAGCCGCGCTCGTGGAAGTAACGGTGGATCGCCTGGCTGAGGCAATGCCGTAGCCGCGCCATGGCGCCGATGGTATTGCTGCGGGGCCGCAGGTGCGCGACCTCGCGGAGGTACTCGAACGAGGTGCGCTTGGGCTGAATCGGGTAGCCCTCCGGATCGTCCACCCACCCGACCACCTCGATGGCGTCCGCCACCAGCTCGACGGCCTGGCCCTGGCCCTGGCTCGCCGCCAGCACGCCGCGGGCCACGACGGAGCAACCGGCGGTGAGCTTCTTGACCTCACTCTCGTAGTTGGCGAGCGCCTGGGGCGCCACGACCTGGATCGGGGCAAAGCACGAGCCGTCGTGGACGTGCACGAACGAGAGGCCCGCCTTCGAATCGCGGCGGGTCCGCACCCAGCCCTGCACAGTGACGTGGGAGCCGACGCGGGACCCAACGCCCGAGGCGTCACGGAGCAGCGCGGCAATGGTGGTCGGAACGGCGCCCATACGGAACCTGTATCCTAACCTTGGATGAAGATTGGCCTCGTCTCGCTCGGCTGCCCCAAGAATCTCGTGGACTCGGAGGTCATGCTGGGCCTCGCACAGGGTGCCGGGCACGAACTGACCCGCGACGCGGCGGACGCGGACGTGCTCGTGGTCAACACCTGCGCCTTCATCGACAAGGCGAAGCAGGAGTCGATCGACACCATCCTGGAGATGGCGGAGCACAAGAAGTCCGGCAAGTGCAGGACGCTCGTCGTGACCGGCTGCATGGCCGAGCGCTACCGGGACGAACTGCGCGCCCAGATTCCCGAGATCGACGCGGTGCTGGGCACCGGCGAGGTGCCGGGCATCGTCGGCGCCATCGGCGGCCAGGCCACGCACGCCACTCCAGCGCCGGTGCCCCTGTCGCTGCTCCGGGCCAACGGTGAGCCGATCAGCCTGCGTGCTGGCGCGGTGCCCTTCCTGCCCTCCCCAACGCCGAGACCGACCTACATCTACGACGCGGAGACGCCCCGGCTGCTGGCCACGCCCCGGCACTACGCCTACCTGAAGATCGCCGAGGGCTGCGACTACAAGTGCGCCTTCTGTATCATCCCGACACTGCGGGGCGCCTACCGGAGCAGGCCGGCCGATTCCATCGTCCGGGAGGCCGAACGGCTGGCCGCGGGCGGGGTCAAGGAACTGCTCCTCATCTCCCAGGACACGACCTTCTACGGCATCGACCAGGGCGAACGCGGCGCACTGGCGAAGCTCCTGAAGCGGCTGGACAGGATCGACGGGCTGGAATGGATCCGGTTGCTGTACCTCTACCCGACCACCATCACCGACGACGTCATCGATGCGATTGGTGAGAGCCGGGCGGTGTGCCGCTACATCGACCTGCCCCTGCAGCACGCCGCCGACCCGGTGCTCCAGCGGATGAAGCGCCCGGGCACGCGCGCCACCTACGAGCGGCTCCTGGACCGCATTCGCCGCCGGCTGCCCGACGTCACCCTGCGCACCACGTTCATCGTGGGTTTCCCGGGCGAAACTGCACAGGATTTCGCGGACCTGGCCAGCTTCACCGCGGACATGGCCTTCGACCATGTTGGGGTCTTCACCTATTCCCACGAAGAGGCGACCTCAGCCTTTGCCCTGGACGACAACGTGCCCGCCTCCACCAAGCGGTCGAGGCAGCGCAAGCTGATGGACGCCCAGCGCGCGCGTGTCACCAAGCGGCAGCAGGCCCGGATCGGCGAAACGATCCGCCTGGTGGTCGACGGCCCCAGCTCGGAGCATGAGCTAGTCCTGCGTGGCCGGACGGCCGCGCAGGCCCCGGATATCGACCCGATGGTCTACCTCACGGACTGCGATCCGTCGGCCTTTGCCACCGGCTCCTTCATCGAGGCGGAGGTCACCGGAAGCCAGGAGTACGACCTCCTGGCCCGCCCCCTCCTGTGATAGTCTCTTAAGTCTCCTGGGTGAATCGAACTCCTAGTGGGCCGGTGCCCACTTTTTTTGTTTCTGGGAGACTTTTTGGTCGAAAAAATTCGATCCATCGCCGAGCGGGTAACGCGGGACTACGGCCTGGAGGTCTGGGACATCCAGAGCCGTCGCGAAACCTACGGGCAGGTGGTGCGGGTGATGATCGACCGCCCAGGACCGGCGGCAACGCCTGAAGAGAGTGTCGGGATCGAGGATTGCCAGAAAGTCAGCCAGGAAATCAGCACCATCCTGGATGTGGAGGACCCGTTGCCCTTCACTTACCTGCTGGAGGTTTCCTCGCCGGGGCTGGATCGGCCGCTGCGGCGCCTGGACGACTACAGGCGCTTCGATGGCCGGCGCGCCAAGGTGGTGGTGGCCGAAGCGGTGGACAACCAGACGGCGTTTGATGGCCGGCTGAAGGGTGTGGATGGCGACGTGGTGCTGCTTGAAGGCGCGAAGGGCCGCATACACCGGCTCCCCTTCGGACGGATCACTCGTGGACGGCTAGAGGTGGAGTTTTAGAGGCACAGGATGAGCAACCCTCTCCAGCAGACAATTGAAGCCCTCGCAAAAGAAAAGGGCATCGAAGCCAACACGATCATCACGGCCATTGAGGACGCGGTCCTGACGGCGTCCCGCAAGTACTACAAGTCCACCGAAAACCTGCGCACGCGGTTCAACACCGAAACGGGCCAGGTGGACCTGTTCGCCGTCAAGCACATCGTGACCGAGGTCACCGACCCGGCCCTCGAGATCTCGCTTACGGAAGCCCAGGAACTCTACGGCGCGGAAGCCGAAGTCGACATGGAGATCGAGTTCCCGAAGCGCACCGACGTGCTGGGACGGATCGCCGCGCAGACGGCCAAGCAGGTGATCTTCCAGAAGGTGCGCGAGGCCGAGCGCGACAACATCTTCGCCGAGTACAACGAGCGCGTCGGCGAGGTGATCACCGGCATGGTGAAGCGCTTCGAGGCCGGCGACCTGATCGTCGAAGTCGGACGCATCGAGGCGGTGCTCCCACGTCGGGAGCAGTCCCGCGCGGAAAGCTACTCGCCGGGTGAGCGCGTCCGGGCCGTGATCAAGAGCGTCAACCACAGCGCCAAGGGCCCGCAGATCGTGCTCTCGCGCACCGACGCGGCCCTCCTCATCAAGCTGTTCGAGCAGGAAGTGCCGGAAATCTACGACGGCACCGTGATGGTGCGCGGCGCGGTGCGCGAAGCGGGCGACCGCGCCAAGGTCGCGGTGTACTCGCGCGAGCGGGACGTTGACCCGGTCGGCGCCTGCGTCGGCATGAAGGGCACGCGCGTCCAGGCCATCATCCGCGAGTTGCGCGGCGAGAAGATCGACATCGTCGAGTGGTCCGAGGATCCCGTGGTGCTGGTCACCAATTCCCTCAGCCCGGCCAAGGTCCAGCGTGTCTCGATCGTTGACCTCGACGAACGCATCATGGAAGTCGTCGTTGAGGAAAAGCAGCTCTCGCTCGCCATCGGCAAGAAGGGCCAGAACGTGCGGCTGGCCGCCAAGCTCACGGGATGGCGCATCGACATCAAGAGCGAAGAAGAGCTGCGCACGGAAGTGGAAGCCGAGTTCGGCGCGCTGGAAACGGGCGAGCCCGTGGATGCCGTCGAGGGCGAAACCGCCACGGGCGGTAGCGAGGCTGTGGAGGCATCCACCGGTGACGTCGCAGCCGCGGAGGCACCCGCCGGCGATGAGCCGGCCGCCGCGGGAGATCAGGACCACTCGTAAGCGCACGGAGCGACATTAATTTGGCCACTGTCCGGATCTACAAGGTCGCCGAGCTGCTCGGCGCGACGAGTCAGGAAATCCTGACGCTGCTGAAGCGCGACCACGGCATCGAACTGAAGAGCGCCTCCAGCACGCTCGAGGAAGTCGTGGCACGTTCCGTCGTGGAGCGCGCGGCACGGGCGAAGAACATCGCTCTGCCGTCCGGCGACATATTTGCCGAGGGCCACACCCACGCGCCGGCCGCACCGAAGGGCGGCGGCAAGAAAGCCCCCACTCTGAAGAAGGTCGAGCCCCCGAAGGCTCCGCCCGCACCGGTGCTGGGCCCGCCCCGGCTGATCAAGACCATCAAGCCGGCGCAGCCGCACCCGGTCGAAGGCGACGCGCCGGAGGCAGAGGCCCCGGCACCGTTCGTGCCGGAGCCGGAATCGGTCGAGGCCCCATTCGAGACCGAGCCTGCTTCCATGGCGCCTGCCCACGTGGCGCCCGTCTACGTGGCGCCGGAACCGGTGGCCGCCGCGCCCGTACACGTCGCGCCGGAGCCCGTGGTCGAGCCGCCCCCGCCGGTGGTCGCCGCCGCCGCGCCCGTCGAAGAGCCGCCCTCGGCGCAGCCGGCCGCAGCGGCACAATCAGTGCGCGTGGTGCCGTCCACGATCCGGCTCCGCATCGAAGAGCCAGGCCGCCTGCCGACACCGCCCCGGCCGACACTGCCCGCAAAGCGGCCGCCGGCGCAAACCGCACCGCGCATGGTGCAGGCACCCGTTCCAGGTGCGCCGCTGCCCCGGCCGTCGATGCCCGGAGGCGCCGGTGCCAGGCCCGGCATACCAGGCCGTCCGGGATACGCACCCGCGCGGTCGACCACGCCGGCCATGATGGGCGGCCCTCGTCCGTTGCCGACCCAGCCCGTGAGGCCGCCGGCCCGGCCCGGCATGCCTGGACAGCGCCCGCCCTTCGCGGGCCGGCCGTCCTTCCCGCCCCGGCCGGCGGGCCGGCCTGTCGGCGGCGCCCGTCGCGAGCGTCCGCAGGCGCCGTCGCAGCAGATCGCGGCACCACCGCCGCCGGTCACGCGGACGGTCACGCTGGCTGAGGGCATGACGGTCAAGGACCTGGCCGACAAGCTCGAGGTGCGGGTCAAGGACGTGCTCGCGAAGCTGCTGATGAAGCGGATGATGATGACCATCAACAGCCCGCTCGACACCGACACCGCGCGCGACATCGCCCGCGAGTTCGGCGCCGATGTGGAGATGCGCACCTTCGAGGAGGAGATGAGCGACCTCGAGGTCGAGGCGTCCCTTCCCGAGGACATGGTCATGCGCGCGCCCGTGGTCACTGTCATGGGCCACGTCGACCACGGCAAGACGTCGCTGCTCGACGCCATCCGCGAGGCCCGCGTGGCCGAACGCGAAGCCGGTGGCATCACCCAGCACATCGGGGCGTATCACGTGACGGTGAACAACCGGAACGTGGTGTTCCTCGACACGCCTGGTCACGCAGCGTTCACACTCATGCGTGCCCGCGGCGCCAAGGTCACCGACATCGTGGTGCTCGTGGTGGCCGCCGACGACGGCGTGATGCCGCAGACGCGCGAGGCGATCGATCACGCCAGGGCCGCCAACGTGCCCATGGTCGTAGCCATCAACAAGATCGACAAGAACAACGCCAACCCGGACAACGTGAAGCGTGAGCTGTCGGAGCTCGGCCTCACGCCCGAGGACTGGGGCGGCACCACCGTCATGGTCAACGTGTCGGCCAAGAAGAAGGAGAACCTGGATCAACTCCTGGAGATGATCCTGCTCTCGAGCGACATCCTGGAACTCAAGGCCAACCCGAACCGGCCCGCCTCCGGCGCCGTGCTGGAAGCCAAGCTGGACCGCGGTCGGGGCCCCGTGGCCACCGTGCTCGTGCAGGACGGCACGCTGCGCGTCGGCGACAACTTCATCGCCGGGCCTGTGGTCGGACGTGTCCGGGCGCTCATCGACGACCGCGGCCGGCACGTGAAGCTGGCTGGTCCGTCGACGCCGGTTGAAGTGCTGGGGCTGACCACGCTCCCGAGCCCGGGCAACACCTTCCAGTGCGTGGCGGACGCGGCCAAGGCCCGCCAGATCGCGACCTTCCGTCAGGCGCAGGCCAAGGAACGGTCGCTCGGGTCCAAGGGCGGCAGGCTCACCCTGGAATCGCTCAAGGAACAGATCGCCGAAGGCGGCATGAAGGAACTGCCGCTCATCGTCAAGGCGGACGTGCAGGGCTCCTCCGAAGTACTGGCCGACACACTGGTCAAGCTCTCGGACGACAAGGTCAAGATCCGCATCATCCACTCGGGCGTGGGCGCCATCAACGAGTCGGATGTGCTGCTGGCCACGGCGTCAAACGCCATCATCATCGGCTTCAACGTGAAGCCGGATCGCAACGCGGCGATCGTGGCCGCCCGCGAGGAAGTCGACATCCGGCACCACACCGTCATCTACAACGTCACCGACGAGATCAAGCTCGGGATGGCGGGGCTGCTCGACCCGACCTTCAAGGAAGTGCGGCTGGGCATTGCCGCGGTCCGCGAAGTGTTCAAAACCCCGAAAGTCGGCGCCATCGCCGGCTGCATGGTGACCGAGGGCACGATCCGCAGGGGCGGCGAGGCCACGGTGCGCGTGCTGCGCGGCGGCGTCGTCGTCCACGAAGGCAGGATCGCCGGCCTCCGGCGCTTCAAGGACGACGTCAGCGAGGTCAAGTCCGGCTTCGAGTGCGGCGTCAGCCTCGAGAAGTACAACGACATCCAGGTCGGCGACGTGATCGAGGTCGTGGGCCGCGAGAAGGTGTTGACGCCAGCCGCGTCCCGCTAGCTGCGGGCAGGGTCCGGTTCTCCACGGGCACGTCATGGCCAGCTTCCGTCCCGAGCGCGTCGGCGATCAGATTCGCGAGCAACTCAGCGAAATGCTCGTGCGCGGCGAGGTGCATGACCCGGGCGTCGGTTTCATCACACTGACGCGGGTGACGGTGACGGGCGACCTTCAGATCGCGCGCGTCTACTACACGCAGATCGGCGACGAGGCCGCCCGCAAGGCGACGGCAAAGGCGCTCGAACGCGCCATGCCCTATATGCGCCGGCGCATCGGCAGCGGGCTCCGCCTGCGCCGTGTGCCGGAGCTGGAATTCCGCTTCGACGGGGCCGTCGAGAACCAGGCCCGCCTCGAGGAAGTCATCCGCGAGATCCACGAGCATCCGCCCGAAGCCCTGCACCCTGAGCTGGCGCCTGCCGAGGATCCCGCCACGGTCGAGGCCCCGGCCGCGGACAAGCCCGACAAGGGCGACACGTAGATGGCGGCGGCCGAGCCCGGTGCGCGCTGAAGAGCGCATGGCAAAAAGTAAAGACCGCTGGGTCTGGATCGACTGCGAGATGACCGGGCTGGATCCCAGCCGGCACGTGCTGCTCGAGATCGCCACCATCATCACGGACACGCGCCTGCGCGTGGTTGCCACCGGCCCAGTGCTGACGATCCGCCCAACGGCCGCTCAGATGCGGCGCATGGACCCGTGGCCCCGGCGGACGCACAAGAAGAGCGGCCTGCTGGAGCGCGTGGCCGCCGAAGGCATCCCGCTCAGGGACGCCGAGCGCGAGACCCTGCGCTTCATCCGCCGCCACTGCTACGTCGGGACGGCGCCCCTGTGCGGCAACTCGGTGTGGCAGGACCGGCACTTCCTCGCGCGGCACATG
Source organism: Vicinamibacterales bacterium (assembly GCA_040081715.1). Taxonomy (GTDB): domain Bacteria; phylum Acidobacteriota; class Vicinamibacteria; order Vicinamibacterales; family UBA2999; genus CANKJK01. The sequence goes on from JBEBFY010000001.1 coordinate 88,603, forward strand.
CCAGCGCTCGAACGGTACCTCCACTACCGGATCGTCGACGTCAGCTCCATCAAGGTGGCCCTGAAGGCGTGGTACCCGAAGGCATGCGCGCCCCCGCAGAAGTCCGGCAGCCACCGGGCGCTCATCGACATTGAAGAGTCCATCGACGAGCTGCGCTACTACCGGCAGCACTTTCTGGCCCCGAGGACGCGGACGCGGCCAACGTGACGCGCTCACGCGGGCAGTCTGACGGGGCCCGACGGAGTGCCGGCGGCGAGCCACCCGCACCCGTCGACGGCGTCCTCGTGGTGGATAAGCCCGAGGGGCTGACCTCGCACGACGTGGTGGCCATCGCGCGCCGGATCCTTGGCGAACGCCGGATCGGCCACACCGGCACCCTCGACCCCATGGCCACCGGTGTTCTGGCCCTGGCCTGCGGACGCGCCACGCGGCTGGTGTCGCTGCTCTCGGGAACCGAGAAGACCTACCGCGCCGAGATCCTCTTCGGGGTGACGACCGACTCTTACGACGTGACCGGGCTGGAAACGTCGCGCACGGACCGGCACCCGACCCCTGACGCGCTCGCGGCTGCGCTCGACGAGTTGCGCGGCAACTACCTGCAGCCTCCGCCCCCCGTGTCGGCCAAGAAGATTCAGGGCCAGCGGGCCTACGCCCTGGCCAGGGCCGGGACGCCCGTGCAGCCGGAGCCGGTGCCCGTCCGGGTGTCGGCCCTCACCTTGGTGGACTACGACCACGGCGTGGCCACGGTGGATGTCACAGGGTCTGCGGGCTTCTACGTGCGGGCACTGGCGCACTCTGCGGGCGAGCTCGTAGGAACGGGAGCCTGCCTTCAGGCCCTCAGGCGCACCCGAACCGGGGCCTTCGCCATTGAGGATGCCGTGACGCTCGACGCACTTCAGGCTGAGCCAGCGTCCGCGTGGGCGTATCTGGTGCCCATGCGGGCATTGCTGCCGGAGCTGCCCTCCGTGACCCTGACCGAGGAAGGCCAGATCCGGCTGGGCCATGGCCGCGACCTGGCCCCCGAGCACTGCACCGGCCCCTGGCCCGTCCTTCCGCCCACCCCGGTTGGGGCCCAGGCGCCACGGGTCCGGGTGCTCACGCCCGAGGGCGATCTGGCCGCCCTGGCGGAGCCCGCTCAGACCCCAGGGTTTTTGCATCCGGCCGTGGTGCTGGGGTAGGATAAGTTCTTCTCACTGACGCAGTTACGGCGGGCTGGTCCTGGGCGTTCCCCGAGCCAATCGGGGCATCCAGGTCACTGGGCCGCACGTGGAGGTTATGACCGTGGCACTTTCGAAAGAACGCAAGACCAGTCTGATCGGCGACTACCAGAAGCACGACGGCGACACCGGCTCCCCGGAAGTGCAGATCGCCATCCTCACCGAACGCATCACGTACCTGACGGATCACTTCAAGACCCACTCAAAGGATCACCATTCCCGCCGCGGCCTGCTGAAGCTCGTTGGCCAGCGCCGCCGCCTGCTCGACTACCTGAAGAGCCGGGAATTCGCGCGGTACGCTGCCGTCATTCAGCGCCTCGGCATCCGGAAGTAGCGGCGGTAGCTCATCATGCACAACGTCAATATTCACCGTCGCGAAATCCAGGTCGGGTCACGGACCCTCTCCATTGAAACCGGCAAGCTGGCCAAGCAGGCCCACGGCGCCGTCGTCGTCCGCTCGGGCGACACGATGGTGCTGGTGGCCGCCAGCCACTCCGCCAATCCGCGCGAAGGCATCGACTTCCTGCCGATGACCGTCGACTACCGCGAGAATGCCTTTGCCTCGGGCCGCATCCCGGGTGGGTTCTTCAAGCGCGAAGGCAAGCCGCCTGAAAAGGAAGTGCTCACCAGCCGCCTGATCGACCGCCCAATCCGTCCGCTCTTCCCGGAAGGCTGGCGCTTCGAGACACAGATCATCGCGCAGGTGATTTCGGCCGACACCGAGACCGACGCCGACGTGCTGGCCATCACCGGCGCCTCTGCGGCGCTGGCCATCTCGGACATGCCGCAGGAGAAGACGATTGCCGGCGTGCGCGTGGGCCTGATTGGCGGCAACTACGTCATCAACCCGACGTTTGCCGAGCGCAAGGAAAGCACGCTCGACCTGATCGTCGCCGGCAGCCTTGACGGCATCGTGATGGTGGAGGCCGGCGCGAAGGAAGTGACCGAGCCCCAGGTGGTCGGTGCCCTTGAAGCCGCGCACGCCGCCATCAAGCTGATCATCGCCGCCATCGACGCCCTCAAAGCCGACTGTGGCAAGACGAAGCTCGTGGTCAAGGCCCATCACGCCGAGGCGACGTTTGAAGCCGCGGCCGAAAAGGCGATGCTCGCGCCGCTCGTGGCTGCGATGCGGATCAAGGACAAGCTGGAGAGCTACTCGGCCGTGGATGCCGTGCTCGCCGGCTTCCTGGCCACGCTGCCTGCCGACGACGCCCAGAAGAAGGCCGACGCGAAGCACGTGTTCCACGGGCTGAAGGAGAAGGCGCTCCGCGAGGAGGTCCTGCACAACGGCCACCGTCTTGACGGCCGCGCGTTCGACCAGGTCCGGCCGATCTGGACCGAGACGACGGTGCTGCCGCGCGTCCACGGTTCGGTGGTCTTCACTCGCGGCGAGACGCAGGCGCTCGTGACCTGCACGCTCGGCACCGCGGACGACGAACAGAAGATCGAGCACGTGACCGGCGAGTTCTACAAGCGGTTCATGCTCCACTACAACTTCCCGCCCTACTCGGTGGGAGAGACGGGCCGCTTCACGGGTCCGGGGCGTCGCGAAATCGGCCACGGCGCGCTGGCGGAACGGTCGCTGACGCCGGTGCTCCCGAGCGCCGAGAAGTTCGCGTACACGATTCGCATCGTGTCGGACATTCTCGAATCAAACGGCTCCTCGTCGATGGCGTCGGTCTGCGGCGGCTCGATGGCCATGATGGATGCGGGCGTGCCGATCAAGGCGCCGGTGGCGGGCATCGCCATGGGCCTGATCATGGACGAAGCCTCCGGCAAGTACGCCGTGCTCTCGGACATCGCGGGTGCGGAAGACCACTACGGCGACATGGACTTCAAGGTGGCCGGCACGGCAGACGGCATCACCGCGCTGCAGATGGACATCAAGGTCTCGGGCATCACCTCGGCCGTGATGGCCAAGGCGCTGGACCAGGCCAAGGCGGGCCGTCTGCACATCCTCGGCGAGATGGGCAAGACGCTCGGCGCCACGCGCGGCGCCATGTCGCTCTTCGCACCGCGGATCATCACCATCAAGATTCCGGTGGACAAGATCCGCGACGTCATCGGACCGGGCGGCAAGATGATCCGCAGCATCATCGAGCGGACCGGCGTGAAGATTGACGTCGAGGACAACGGCACGGTGAACGTGGCGTCGGCCGACGGCGAATCGGCAGCCAAGGCCATCGGCATCATCCAGGAATTGACGGCCACGCCCGAGCTGAACAAGACCTACAAGGGCAAGGTGCAGCGCATCACCGACTTCGGCGCCTTCGTCGAAATCATGGCGGGCACCGACGGCCTGCTGCACGTCTCCGAGATCGCGAATCACCGCGTGAAGGACGTGCGCGACGAGCTGAAGGAAGGCCAGGAGATTCTGGTGAAGGTCATCAACATCGACCCCACCGGCAAGATCCGCCTGAGCCGCAAGGTGCTCCTCGCCGACGAGGCGCCGGCCGACGGGGCTGCCCCCGCCAAGGCGTAACACGACAATGGGCGAGCACCGTACGGCGATCTCACGACGCCGGGTTCTCGCCCTCGCCGCATCCGGCGCGGCCACCCTGGTCGCGCCGATCACGGCTGCCCTCCCCCGCCTCGGGCGTCAGGACCAGGCACCCAACCGCCGGGCCTTCGCCATCACGGCTCGCAACTACGCCTTCACCCCGAACCGGCTCGAGGTCATCAAGGATGATCTGGTCAGCCTCACCATCGAAGGGGCGGACCAGGTGCACAGCTTCGCCATCGACGAGTTCCGGATCGCGAAGCGGATTGCGCCAGGCGCCACGGTGACGATCGAGTTCCGCGCCGACCGCGCCGGGTCCTTCAGCTACTACTGCAACATCGCCGCTGACCCTGGCTGCAAGGCCATGCGCGGCACCCTCGTCGTCTCGCCCCGCTAAGGTTGGATCCGACCTGGCCCCAAGGCTCGACCGTCAGGTCGACTTGCCCTTGAAACCCGCCAGTTTCACTGACTCATCGCGTGGGCAGGTCGGAACCGGGCATCCGGTCGGATGCCGCAGGATGGGAATGAAACCACCAGATCGCCAGCCTGGACGGCACGGGCTCAGCCAGGTTATTCGCAGCCATCCGCCGTAGAACAGACGTGAGCGCGGCGGTGTTGTGCGTGAGTGTCAGCGCGTACCGATCGGCGAGCCGTTCCTGATGACGCGACACAGCCAGCATCAAAGGCCTGAGGACGACGAAAACCGTGCCGGTGGCCAGCAGGGCGAGCGGTAGGAGACCGGGAGGCAGGATCGCCGCCTGCGAACCAGCCCATCGGAGCGCGGCGTCGGCTCCGAAGAGGCTCACGGACACATGGAGCGCCAGAGCGACCTGGAACGCGACCACGTCGTGGTGCACCACATGCGCCAGTTCGTGAGCAACCACCACCTCCACTTCCTCGTCGGTGTGGTCCGCCAGGAGGGTGTCAGAGAGGACAACCCGGCGTTCACCGCCGACGCTCACGACGGCTGCGCTGGCCATACGCGTGCGCCCACCCACGTGGGTTTCGTAGAGGCCAACGCCCGGTAGCCCGGCCTTCGCAGTGAACTGCGTCAGGCGATCCCTGAGGGCGCCCTTCCCGAGCGGAGTGCCGGTGGACTCGCCGCGCCAGGCAGCTCTAAGGAGCCGCCCTATCGCAAACGGCGCGACGGCGGCGCCGACCCCACCGAGTGCCCACCACCACTGCGGAATGAGCCATCGTGCCAGGGCGCACGCCACGACGCTGACGGTGCCGATGCAGACGGTTGCCACGGCATGCTTGCCCCACCCCTTCACCCACGCCGCTGGCGGTTCACGCGACAACCCGTAGTGACGTGTCAGAAGCGCGTCGCGATAGAAGGCAGACGGGAAGGTCGCACCAACGGCGACGACAAGCAGGCTGAAGGCCGCAAGCGCGAGTGCGCTGAGTTGGGACGGGAGTCCGGCGGCCTCACCGGGAACCATCGAGACTGGAGGGCCAACGAATTGCGCCAGCGAAAGCACCAGCGCAACGGCCGCAACGCCAGCCACCGTCGCCCGCCTTCGCAGGCGCTGGTAGCGGGTTGCCTTATCTTCGTTGGCCACGGCTGCTTAGGTGCGGAGCGCCGGCGGCGCCCCGTCCTGGTGATTAGTGGAGCTGCACGGAGATGAGTTTCGAGACGCCCGGTTCTTCCATCGTCACGCCGTAGAGCCGGTTGGCGATCTCCATGGTCCGCCGGTTGTGCGTGATGAGGATGAACTGCGTGCGGTCGAGCATGCTGCGCAGCATCTCCACGAAGCGGCTGACGTTGGCGTCGTCGAGCGGTGCATCGATTTCGTCCAGCAGGCAGAACGGGCTGGGCTTGTACCGGAAGATCGCGAACATCAGCGCGATCGCGGTCAACGCCTTCTCGCCGCCTGACAGGAGCATCACGTTCTGCAGGCGCTTCCCTGGGGGCGACGCCACAATATCGATGCCGCTTTCAAGCGGGTCGTTCTCGTCCAGCAGACTCAGGCCGGCGTGGCCGCCGCCGAAGAGCGTGCTGAACGTCACCTGGAAGTTGGCCTGAATGGCGGTGAACGCCTCGCGGAAGCGGACCTTGGTGGTCTCGTCGATCCGCTTGATGGCCTCGGCGGTCTGCGCGATGGAGTCGTTCAGGTCCTGGCGCTGCGTCGTCAGGAACGTGTGGCGCGTCTCGAGTTCGTCGAACTGCTCGATGGCCATCATGTTCACCGGACCCAGGCGGTCGATCTTGCCCTTGAGTGCCGCGATCGCCTCCTCAGCGCTCATCGAGGTGTGCTGGGCGGCCGGGGCAGCCTCTGCAGCATCGCCTCCGATAGCGTCGCCGCTCACGGCGACCTCGTCGCTCTCGGGATCCGAATCCTCGGCGTTGATCACAGCGGCGTCCGGCTCGGCCTGACCGGACTGCTCCATCGCGGCCACTTCGGCGAGAACGTCGTCCATGCCTGCCTGCACCGCCTCGAAGCAGGACTGCGCCACGTGGGTCAGGTCCGCCTCGGCCGTCACGCGCGACAGTTCGAGCGCCGCCACCTGCTGCCGCATCTCGTCCAGGCCGTGCCGCGCGGCGCGGATGTGGCCATCCTGCGCATCCACCTGCTCCCTGATGGTCTGGGCAGCTTCGTCGGCCAGCCGCACGCGCTCACGCAGGGCATCGAGCCCGCGCACGCCTTCGTCGAGCAGCCGCTCGGACTCGGCCACTTCGTCCAGCAGCCCGGTCCGGCGGGCACGCAACTGGTCCGTCTCCGCACGGCGGGACGTGATGCGTTCCTCAAGCTCGCGGGCACCGTCTTCGAGCCGCTCGACCTCGGTGGCCAGTGCCGATACGCGTTCGAGCAGCCCGGCATGCGCGGCACCGGCCTCCGCGGCTTTCCGCGAGAGGTCGTCCACGTCCGCCCGCACGTCGAACAGCCGCTGCTGCGCGGCCCCGAGCCGGGCCTCGCTCTCGTACTGCTCGGCCTCAAGCTGGCTGAGCGTGGTCTGGGCCTCTTCAACCCGGGCGTCGAGATCGCCCAGTTCCTCGGCGGCCTGGCGACGCTCCAGCTCGATGGACTCGGCCTTTCGGGCCAGGCGCACGTGGTCGTCCTCGGCGCGCTTCATCTGCGACTGGAACCCGACGACGGCCACTTCCTGCCGGTGCTGCTCCGCCTGCAATGCCGAGATGGTGCTGGACGTTTCGGCCACCGTCAGCTCCAGTGCCTCGACCGCCTCAATCAGCCGGCTGAGGGCCAGATGGTCGGTGTCCACCCGGGCCTTCAGTTCCTTGATTTCGCGCTTGGTCTGGAGAATGCCGCGCGCTTCCGTGGTGGTCCCGCCCGTCACCAGGTGCGGGCCACGGAACACATCGCCGGCAACAGTGGCCACCGGGGCCGAGGTCTGGCGCGACACGGCCACGGCCTGCTCGAATGACTCCGCGACGTACGCCTCCGGCATCACCTTCTGGATGGTGAGCGCGTGCGGGCCGTTAATCCGGATCAACTGCGACACCGGCACGATGCCCTCCATGCTGAGGGGTGCGTGCGGGTGATAGCCGTTGGAACCCGGGTCGACCACCACGAAGCCGCAACGGCCGGCGTCTGCCTGGCGCACGAGAGACAACCCCGCCTCGGCCTGGTCGTGGCGTTCCACGATGACGTGCTGCAGCAGCTCGCCGAGGCAGGCCTCGACTGCGCGCTCGTAGCGGCTGTCCACTTCCAGGTAGTCCGCCACGGCGCCCTGCTGGCACACGTGACCATTGGCTTCGATGAGCACCATCCGGGCCGCGTCGCCGAATCCGGCACGGTCCGCCGACAGTTCTTCCAGCGAGGCCAGGCGGGCTTCCACCGACGCCAGTTCCTGCTCGCGCGCGCGGACCATCTTCACGCGTCCGTCGAGGGCGTCCCGCCCGGAGGCGAGTTCGGCCTCCTTCGTCGTGCGAGAGAGCGCCAGGTGCTCAAGCGAGACCGCCGACCGTGCCAGCGCCTCGCGGGCCACTGTGGCCTCGCCGTCCGCCAATTCCTGCTCGCGGCGAAGGTCCGCGAACTCCATGTCGAGACGCCCGACGCGGTCCGTCACCTGCGTCCGCTGGGTGTCGGCGTGGCTCATGACGTGGCGCACGGTCGTGGCCGAGTTCATCACCCGGAAACCAGCCTGCCGGGCATCGTCCAGATCCGCCTCGAACTGCTCGATGCGCTGCTGCGCCGACCGGTGGGCCGCGGTGGCCTCGGCCAGCACCGCCGCGGCCTCGTCGCGCGCCTGCACGGCGTCCACGCCTGCCGCACGCTTGGAGTCGATGGCAACCCGCGCGGGCTCCCGGCGGGCTTCCAGGTCGAGTGCCTCGTTTTCAACCTCGGTGGCACGGTGCGCGAGGTTCTGCGCGTGCTGCCGGTTGAACTCCATCTGCTGCTGCCGGCGGTTCAGGTCGATCTCGGCGGCGTGCGCTTCCTCGCGCACGGCCGTGGCCCGGCCGTCGGATTCCGCCTGCTCAATCCGCAGGCGCCCGAGTCCCGATTCGACGTCAGCCACGCGCGCGGCCGCGGCGGCCTCTTCCTCGCGGGCGACCGTCAGCCGGGAGAGGGCGGACTCGATGTGGTGCTGCAGCTCGCGGTACCGGCGGGCGAAGAGCACCTTCTCCCAGCGGCGCAGTTCCTCGCGCAGCTTGCGATACCGGCGGGCGCGGGCGGCCTGCCGCTTCAGGGCACCACGCTGCTTCTCCACCTCGAACACAATGTCGTCGATGCGGATGAGGTTCTGCTGGGCGGCATCGAGCTTGAGCTCGGCCGCCCTGCGGCGCGACTTGTACTTCGTCACGCCGGCGGCTTCCTCGATGAGCTGGCGGCGGTCGGTGGGCCGCGAGCTGAGGATCATGCCGATCTTGCCCTGCTCGATGATCGAATAGGCCTTCGCGCCCAGGCCGGTGTCCATCAGCAGTTCGTGGACGTCACGCAGCCGGCAGGTTTCCCCGTCGATCAGGTACTCGCTCTCGCCGGACCTGTACAGGCGCCGCGTGACCTCGACGTCGCGCGTGAACTCGTCAACGAGTTCCTCGATGCCGACCGCACCAAACTCCGGCGCACCCACCGTCACCAGGCCGGCGTCGTCTTCCAGGGCCTGACGGACCCTGGCCAGGCCCGAGAGTTTCAGACGGACTTCGGCCGTGCCGCCAGCCTTCCGGGCATCGCTGCCGCTGAAGATGACGTCCTCCATCTTGTCGCCGCGGAGACTCTTGGCGCTCTGTTCACCGAGCACCCAGGTGATGGCGTCGGCCACATTGCTCTTGCCGCAGCCGTTGGGGCCGACGATGGCCGTGACGCCCTTGTCGAAGGCGAGTTCAGATCGGTCCGAAAAGGACTTGAAACCAGAAATTTCGAGGCGGTCGAGACGCATGCCGTGCCCCCTTCCGAGGGGAAAAAATGGTGCCTGCCGAAAGCGGTGGCCAGTCTAGCAAGTGCTAGCCATAGTGGCAAGGTGATTAGGAGACCCCCATATTTAGGGGCCAGGGCCGAAACGGGGGCGGCGGAGGCTGGAGCCTAATCGGCCCGAATCCGGATGTTTCGCCACATGATCGTGCCGCCCTGGTACTGGAAGAGGATGTATCCAGCCTCCGCGATCTCGTGCTCGATCACATTGGTCAACGTGCCGTTCAGATAGGCCTGCACCTGGCCTTTGGCCGAGAGGATCCTGACCTCGTTCCAGTAGCCGGGCCCCTTGTTCGCGCGGACGGCGGCGGCCGCGTCGTACTTCTGCTTGATTGACACCGCCATGCCTGCGGCGCGCATGATGCCGTCGTTGTCGCCTTCGATTTCGATCGCGCGCGGCCACATCCGGTGCTCGCCACCGAACAGCAGGTAGCCGCTGCTCCCGGTGCTGAAGTGCTCGTCACCGGGCTCGTGGTCCGCCGGGGGGACCCACCGGAACTCCAGCCGCAACTCGAAGTCCTTGAACTTCTCCGCGGTCGACCAGTAGCCGTGCTGCCGGCCGCGGCCGACAATCATGCCGTCCTCGACGTGGAACGACTCCGGTGTCGTCTTGCCACAACCCTCCGGTGCGGGCGTGCAGTTCATGCCGAAGAGGAAGGTCATGCCGGTGAAGTCGCGACCGTTGAACAGCGCCTTGAACCCCGGTTCCACTGTGGGAGCCGCATCGGCGAACTTCATGCGCCTCAGGATCGCGGGGTCCATCGGGAGGTCGGCCTTCGCGGCGGGAAAGCCTCCCTGCTGCAGCAGATAGGCGACGATGTCCAGCTTCTGCGCCGGGCTGATCGACTCGATGTCCCACGCCGGCATGGCGTCGCGAATGCGCACGAACAGGTGGTAGACGCTCTCGTGACCGCGAATGGAACGCCCGGACACGGCGCCCGACACCATGCGCGTCGTGCCGACGTCGAAGCCCCGAAGCGGCTCGTCCGGCCCCTTCGCATCAGCAGCGCCGACCGTGTGGCAGAACATGCAATGACGCCGGAACAGCATGGCGCCGCGGCCCGCCTGCTCGTCCGAGTAGGACACGGGCAACGGCCCTGGGGCTCCCGTCGCGGCCGGAGCCGCAGGGGCCGCGGGCGGCATCTTCACTGCGGGCAACTCGGACGCCCCCGCCGGAACCTTCGCGCGCTGCAGCATGTAGGCCAGGATGTCCGCGTTCTGCTGGGCCGAGAGACCACCTGGGCTTGTCAGCGGCATCGTGGCCTGCATCAGCTTCAGCAGTTCCGGAACCGTGCGGTGCTTCCAGCGCGAGAGCAACTCCGGAGCCTGGAGCCCCGGAGCGAAGTCCGTGCCCTCAAGATTCACGCCGTGGCACTGCGCGCAGTGGGCCGCATAGAGGGGAGCGCCCCGCGACGCCTGCCGGGACGTAAAGCTGACGCTCGCCACGCCAGTCGCCTGCGTCGAGGCGCGATTGAACTCGCCATCGACCGCAAGCATCGCGGCGATCGCGAGGAGCAGACCCGTACCGGGAAGGGACCAGAACTTCATTGCAGCGCCACCTCTTGTGACTTGTTGACCGACGTGCGGCGGAACGGCCGGCCGCACCTAACAGGCCACACTCTACACGCGCAGGGCGAACGGAAAACCCGTAGGCGAGTGAAACGGGGTGGGGGAGGACTAGCGGGTGGCTCGGGTGCTGGGCAGAGCGAAGGTGAGGATGGCGTCGCCTCCGGAGGGCACGGTGATGTACTGCGTGCCGTTCACCTGGTAGGTAATCTGGCCGCCCCGGATGGCGCCCCCGGTATAGAACTTCCAGGCCTGCTTGCCGGTCTTTGCGTTGAGCGCCACGAAGTTGCCTTGCCGGTCGCCCACGAAGACCAGGTTGCCGGAAGTCGAAAACACCCCCGCTGAGGGCCCGCCGGCGAGCGGGGTGCGCCACACGAGTTCATTGGTGGCCGGGTCGTAGGCCGACACACTCCCCTGCTCCGGGGCCGCGGAATCGCGGCGGCCAGCCGTGCTGAACTGCCCGTTCTTCAATGTGGCGCCGGTCGGCACGACGTTCATGAAGATCGGGAGGTCCTTCCCCGCCACATAGAGGAGCCCCGTCTGCGGGCTGAACGCGTTGCCCCCGTAGTGGACGGCCTCGCGGGGCGCGTGTACCGCACCGGTCCGCACCGGGGGCGTGTAGAGCGGTACCTTCGGGAACTTCTCGAACTGCGGGAACAGGGGCCGGTCCACCGTCTGGGGCGCAGTCGGCGTCATCGGCTTGCCGGACACCGTCTGCGGAATCGGCTGGGTGGGCCAGGGCTCTTCACCGGGGGTATCGGTGGCGGTCGACACAGGCGTTTCCACGATCGGGTTGATGGGCTTGCCCGTCTCGCGGTCGACGATGTAGATGAAGCCGTTTTTGTTGCCCGCTGCGCTCGCCTTCACGAGCCGCCCTCGCACGCGCATGTCGAAAAGGATCGGCTGCTGGCCGGAGTCGTAGTCCCACAGGTCGTGATGCACGTGCTGGAAGAACCACTTCATCCTGCCGCTTGTGAGGTCCAGTGTGACGAAGCCGTTGGTGAAGAGATTGATGCCCTTCCTGGCCGAACCGTCCTGGTCGGGCGATGGGTTCGCGATGGTGAGGTGGAGCGTGTTCGTCTCAACGTCGATGGCCGGCGTGGCCCAGATGCCGCCGCCGTGGCGCACGCCGCCGACCCAGGTGTCCTTCGCGATCTCCCACCCTTCATCGCCGGGCCCCTGCGGCACGCCCATGAACTTCCAGAGCGCCTTCCCGGACTTCGCGTCGATGCCGACGATCATGCCGCCGGGAATATGGTTCTCGCTGAGCGCCGTCCCCACCACGATCACGCCGTTGCCGTACTGCGGCACCATATTGATTGCGTAGCCCCACTCGGCGGGCTTGCCCATCTCCGGGAATCTCGCCATCAACATCTCGGTGACGGCGTTGGAGACACCTGCGTCTCCAAACGACGCCACCGGCTCGCCGGTCTTCGCGTCAAGCGCGAACACCCGTACATCCTTCGCGAGGTAGATCCGGCCGTCACCGTACGCGACGCCTCGAGTGGCCCCGACCTTGGTGTTGGACCACACCAGCCGCCCCGTCGCGGCGTCGAGCGCGACGACGCTGTCGGACGACGAGACGTACATGAGCCCGTCCACGACAATCGGCGTGGAGCCCGCGTTGCGCGTGTGGTACAGCCACCGCACCGCCATCGTGCCCACGTTGGCCGGCGTGATCTGATCCAGCGCGGCGTGCCGCGAGTTCTTCGCGTCCAGATGGTTGAGCGGCCAGTTCCGGGAGGTGGCGGGGTTCACTGTGGGCGCCGGCACGAAGGGGCTCGTCAGGTCCTGCCCCATGCTCCGGCGCAGTTCTTCCGGGGTCATCTCACGCGGCTTGGCAGGCTCCTGGCTTGAGGCCGGCGCGGAGAGGGCCGCCACGAGACAGAGCATGGTGACAGCCGTGACGTGCCGCATGGCAGGCTCCCTCCTAACGTGCGGCCTGCTTGCCGGGCGCCTTCGCCATCTCACTGAGGCGCTGCGCCTCGGGAAAGAGCGTGATCGCCAACTGCACCTGCGGATCCGTTTCCGAGAGACGGCGGCGGGCTTCCGCGGCGCCGAATAGGTCGAAGTCGATCTCGTAGCGCATCATCGCCTTGACGAAGACGAGGTCCTTCTCCCATCCGGGTTCGTCGACGACCACCTTCATCCGCGTCAGCATGTCGCGGAACTCCCGAACCATGGCGTCGTCCACGAGAAAGCCCTGCGACACGTCGTGCCGGTCCTTGCCGCCGCCGGGCGGAACGCGCGCGTCGCCCTTGCGCGTAAAGCGCTGGGCGAAGGTGTCGAACAACTGCCGGCCGTAGAGCAGGCGCGCGAAGCGGCCGGGGTTGAACCCGTCGACCGGACCATCAAGCCGCCTGTCCGGTTCGACGCCGCCTCCGCTGTACACCTTGCGGCCGGCCGAGGTCAGTTTCAGATCCTCGGGGTTGTGCACCTTGTTCGGGTCCTGCTCCTTCTGGGAGTACATCTGGTACTCGTCGAAGGTGCCGTCCCACGGGCGCTGAATCAGCCGGCCGCTCGGCGTGTAGTACCGCGCCGTGGTCACCGCGAGGCCTGCACCCTGATTGATGCGATAGACGGACTGGACCAACGCCTTGCCGAAGGTCGTTTCGCCCACAACGAGGCCGCGGTCGTGGTCCTGCAGCGCGCCCGAGACAATCTCGGAGGCGCTCGCGCTGTTGCGGTTCACCAGCACGACCAGCGGCAGGCTGAGGTAGCTGCTCTGCTCCGTCGCCCGGTAGTCCTGGTCGGAATTCGGCACGCGGCCGCGCGTGTAGACGATCATCTCGCCCTTCGGCACGAACCGGTTGGTGATCTTGATCGCCTGGTCGAGCGGCCCGCCCGGATTGCCGCGCAGGTCGAACACGAGCCGCTTCATGCCCTTCGCGGTCAGGTCGGCCAGCGCCTTGCCGACTTCGGCGTTGCTGTTCTCCGCGAACTCGGCCAACTGGATGTAGCCGGTGGTGGCGTCGATCATGAACGACGCGCGTACGGTGACGATGTGGATCTCGTCGCGCACGACCGAGAGCGGGATCAGGTTGTCGTAGCCGTTCCGCTTCAGCTCGATGCCGACGGATGTCCCCTTCGGGCCCTTGAGCTTCTTGACCGCCTGCTCGGTGGTCCAGCTCTTGGTGCTCTCGCCTTCAATCTTCGCGATCACGTCGCCGCGGCGCAGCCCCTTCTGGTGGGCGGGCGACCCTTCGAAGAGCTGCACGACGGTGATGTCGCCGTCGGCCACGGCAATGGAGACACCGAGGCCGTAGTACCGGCCCTCCTGGCGCTCCCGCATCTGGGCATAGCTCTTCGGGTCCATGAAGTTGGAGTGGGGGTCCAACGTCTGGAGCATGCCGCTGATACCGCTGTAGACGAGGCGGTCGGATTCCACCGGACCCACGTAATTCGCTTCGATGGCGCTGAGGGCGGCGGTGAAGAGCTTGTACTGCTCGGAGACCCGGTCTTCGGTGGCCAGGGCCCCGCGGCCGAACACGCCCCCGATAAGGGCCGCAACCGCAATCGCGGCCACGGCCGCAGCGGCCGAACGGTACCTGCGCATGCCCGAAACTCTAACAGAAACAACCCGCGGCGCCACAGGCTTGTGACCTTGACCCCCGGAGTCGAGCTTCTATAATGGGTTCAAGCACTTGCGGCGATTTTGACGCGGTGAGTTCACGCCGCAGCCTTTCGACTGGAGTTACGCCATGTTTGGTCTGGGAATGCAGGAGCTGGTCATCATCCTGGTGATCGCGTTGATCATCTTCGGCCCCCGCAAGCTTCCGGAGCTGGGCCGCTCGCTCGGCAAGAGCATCGGGGAGTTCAAGAAGGCCTCCAACGAGCTGCGCAACACCATCGAGGATGAAATCCGCGTCGAGGAGACCAAGGTCACCCCCGCTCCGGCTCCCGCGCCGGCGGCGGCCTCAACCGCGGCTCCCGCTGAGAGCACGGTCAGCCGCTCGGCCAGCACCGGCACGGACGCGTAGGCTCGATGGCACTGGTTCCCTTCCCCAGCCAGGCGCCGGAGGCGGCGCCCGGGGAAGACGAAATCGCCGAATGGTCTGACGACCAGACGGGCGGGAAGATGTCCTTCCTGGAGCATCTCGACGAGCTCCGGAAGCGCATCATCTGGTCGCTGTCGGCCCTGGTCGCCGGGACGCTCGTCGCCTTCATCTTCCACAACGAGATCTTCGATTTCGTAATGCGCCCCATGCAGCGGATGCTGCCGAAGGGCGGCACGCTCGTCTACACGGACCCGACCGAAGCGTTCATGCTGCACATCCAGCTTGCGCTCATCGCGGGCCTGATCCTGGCCACGCCGGTCGTCTTCACGCAGCTCTGGCTCTTTGTCGCGCCCGGTCTCTACTCGAAAGAGAAGCGGATGGCGATTCCGTTCGTGGTGATGTCGTCGGTGCTCTTCGTGGTGGGCGCGGCGTTCTCGCACTACGTGGTGTTCCCCATCACGTGGCAGTTCTTCGTGGGGTTCACCAACGACATCCTGACGTTTATGCCCAGGGTCGAGCCGGCTTTCTCGATCTACATGCGGCTGATCCTCGCCCTCGGCATCACGTTCCAGGTACCGACGGTGGTGCTCTTCCTGGCGCGGATGGGCATGATCACGCCGCGCTTCATGATCAAGCAATTCAAGTACGCGGTGATGATCATCATTATTGCGGCCGCGATCCTCTCGCCGGACGGCGGGGGCGTGGGCCTTGTCGCGATGGGCGGGCCCGTGATCGTGCTCTACATCCTGAGCATCGGCCTGGCGTGGGCCTTCGGGAAGAAGAAGGCCCTGCCGGAAGACGAGGCGGACGCCTAGTCCAGGCGTCCGCGCTCTGTCGGCTTCCGCGTTTCCTACTTCGCCAGGGGATTCGGCCGCAGCTGGAACTGCGCGACCTTCGGGCGCTCGCTTACGCCGCCCTCCTGATGCCACGTCGGCTGTTCGGAGTGCGTGGCCCACAGGCCGCGGCCCTTCCAGCCGGCTTTCGGATCATCAATGCGGCCGTCCATGCCGCGCGCCATGAAGCCGAGCGGATAGGGGACGCGCATCACGACCCACTTCCCGTCCACGAGCGCCATCAGCGAATCCGACCCGGAGCCGACCAGCATCGGGACGTTGTTCCCGAACCCGCCGGTATTGTGCCAGTCCACCCAGTTCAGGTAGTAGGAGTCGGCGCTCCCCGGCCACTCGACCGTCTTGAACTTCGGCCCGGGCGCCTGGTGCAACATCCAGCCTTCGGGGCAGTGCTGGCCGGTCGCGGCCGGCCCGTTGAGCGGACCTGCGCACTTCCGTCGGTCGAAGGCCGCGTAGTGGCCGCTGTTCAGCCCGACCCAGATCACGCCGTTCGAGCGATCGACGTCGATGCCGTGCGGCAGGTAGCCGGAGACCTTCGACTTCGGGTTGTTGAACGGCGGCTCGTAGATCTCGAGGATCTTCGTTTTCGGATCGAGCCGGGTGATCGAACCGGGCGTGCCCAGCCGGGAGTACCAGACGGTGCCATCGGCCGGGTTCACGATGGTGCTGTAGCCGCCGGCCGCCACCGCCCAGTCCCTGGCGGGATCGGGCGCTTCGCTGGCGTTGGTTCCCGGGAAGTCGGCCTTGCCGTTGCCGTTGAAGTCCACCACTGGATCCACGCGGCCCGCGGCGCCCTTCGCGTCTCCGGCGTCGTACTTGCGGACGTCGAAGTAGTTCGCGCCGGCCCAGAACACGTCATCGTCGGAGATCTGCAGGTGCCCGCCCAGCCGGCATTCGGGCACGTGCGTGGTGCGGTCGGTCTTCGGGTCGTAGACATGGCAGCCGTGGCGTGCGGTGACCCAGAGGCGCCCCTTGTGATCGCCCATCGGATTGTGCGGCGCGAGCTTGCCTTTCCAGATGATCTCTTCCCCCCAGTACGGTGAGGGCTGCGGCATGTCCTGCGCCCACGCGTAGGGCAGCGATTCCTGGTTGGGCACCGTCAGCGGCAGCCGCCACGAACGATGCTTGACCGGGTCCAGCAACGAGATCCAGTCGCCGCTCAACTCCTCCACGCCGAGCACCGGGCCGTAGGCGTTGAGGGTGGGATTACGCCGATCAGTGGCGATCTCATCGTGCACGAACGTCTTGTTCGTCGCCCACTCCCACTGGGTGACGACGATGTTCCGTTCGAGCCCGGCGGGCCGCGGCGGCACCGGCGGCAGCTCACCGGCGGCGATGCGGTCGGACCAGTTCGCGAAGGCCTCGAGTGACTTGCGGCCGATCGGCCCGAGCGAACTGCTCATGTACGCGCCGCTGATGCCCATCTGAATCCGGTGATCCCACGCTTCCACCGAGTTCTTGAACTGCGCGCGAAAGCCGACGGACATCTCACGCGTCACCCTGGTGCCCATCTGGTGGCACTGGGTGCAGCCGAGGTTCATCTTGGCCTGGGCAATCCAGTGCGCCTGCGTCTTGACTGTTTCCGGATACCCGTTGCCCGCGCGCCCGGTGCCGGGAAAGTCCGTGGCCGGGGGCGGCTGCAACAGCGAGTACCAGTAGTTGGCCGGGTAGTAGTCGGCCGCCGCCTTGGGCGTTGGCGCGGGGACGGCCATCAGGTTCAGCGTCTTGCCGCGCGTCGCCCTCACCTTCGGCGAGTCCACGAGCCCATACCCTCGCACCCACACGTCGTAGTTCGCCGCGGGGAGATCGGGCACCACATAGCGTCCCCGATCGTCGGTCACGACAATGCGGATGAACTTGGTGGGTAGGTCACCGGTCTGTGCGATCACCCAGACGCCGGCCTCCGGCCCCCTGCTGCTGGTCACGACGCCGCCGATGTCGTCGGCGTCAATCGGCACGGCCCCGCCCGGCTGCGCGGCAACCTTGACGAACGACAGACCGACGCCGGCCGCAACGGCCGCCGCCGCAATGACTCCATAGATCACACGCTTCTGCATACGCACTCCTTCGGCGCCGGGGTCTCGACACCGCCCGCCTGCCTGCCCGGATTCAGGGCCAGTCCCACCCGAGCGGAGAGTCTAACAGCGCGTCAGCCCTCGTAGGGTCTGAGCGCCCGACAGGGTCCGAACACGGCCGTCAGAACGACGGCCCGGCGCGCGTCGGACTCAGTCAGTCTCCACCCCTTCGGACCACCCCGTCCCCTTCGACGCACGACGACCGCCGGCTTCGCGGCCAGGACGGGCGCGCCTGCGGCTGCCGGGCTCGTCACCTCGGGCATCTCCGCATGGCGCGGCACCGCCGTCGGCCCATCCGCCGACGACACGGGCACGGAGGCACGGCGAGCCGGCCGGGGCGCGGGGGGCTGCGACGCCTCCTGCTGCCGGCTCAGGTACTGCTGAATGAGGGGCAGTACCAGGAACGCGACGAGGAGCAGGATCTCCAACATCAGCGCACCTTCGGGGGCGTGGCGTCCTCGCCGCCGCCCGCGATCGACTCCCGCATGGATGAGTCCGCCTGGATGTTCTTCATCCGGTAGTAGTCCATGATGCCGATGTGGCCCTGCCGGAACGCCTCCGCCATCGCCCGCGGGACTTCGGCCTCGGCCTCGACGACGCGCGCCCGCATCTCCTGTTCCAGCGCCACGGCCATCGCGCGGCGCTCCTCGGCCTTGGCCTGGGCAATCTGCTTATCCGCGTTGGCCTGATCGATCTGGAGCTTGGCGCCGATGTTCTCCCCGACATCGACGTCCGCGATGTCGATCGAGAGGATCTCGTAGGCCGTGCCGGCGTCAAGACCTCGGCTGAGGATGTTCTTCGAGATGTGGTCGGGATTCTCGAGCACGTCCTTGTGGCTGGCGGCCGAGCCGATAGTGCTGACCATGCCTTCCCCGACGCGGGCGATGATCGTCTCCTCTCCAGCACCGCCGACAAGACGGTCGATGTTGGTCCGCACGGTCACGCGGGACACCGCGATGAGCTGGATGCCGTCCTTGGCGACGGCGGCAATCCGCGCTGTCTCGATAACCTTCGGAATGACGGACATCTTCACGGCCTCCAGCACGTCCCGGCCGGCCAGGTCGATCGCCGCCGCCCGCTTGAAGGGCATCTGGATGTTCGCCTTGTCCGCGGAGATGAGCGCATTGACGACCCGCACGACATTGCCGCCAGCCAGATAGTGGGCTTCGAGATCGTCCACCGAGATCTGGAGCCCGGCCTTCACGGCGCTGATTCTCGCGTTGACGATCGTGGCCGGAGGCACACGCCGCAGCCGCATGCCGATAAGCGTCATCAGGCCCACGTAGGCGCCGGACGACCAGGCCGCGATCCAGAGCGGCACGGGGACGATGTACAGCACGACGACCAGTACGAGGACGGTTGGAATCAGCAGGCTGAGTGCACCGATGGCGGCCGGATCGATCTCATTCATGTGAAGGCTCCTGATGTGACACCGGCCCCCGGACCACAATCCGGTTTCCGTCCACCCGCGTGACTTCGATGACCGTACCGGCGTCGAGAAAGGCACCGTCTGACACAACATCCACGCGGGTGCCGTCGATCTCCGCGATCCCCGCTGGCCTCAATGGAGACATGGCCGTGCCGCTCCGCCCCAGCCATCTCCGGTCTGTCTCCGGCGCCGAGATGTACCCGTGACCCGCGTCCATGCCCGTCTCGAGCACGAGACGCCGGCCAAACGGCAGGCGGGGGAGGAAGCGGAAGAGCGCCAACGCCCCGGCCATCGCCAGCAGGGTCGAGATCGCCACGCGTCCGAGCGCGGCGGTAACCGACGAGACCGACACGTCCACACCGACCATGGCCAGCCCGAGCCCTGCCACCAGCGCAACGATGCCCGCGATCCCGAAGACGGTAAAGCCTGGAATCACGAACACCTCGACGGCCACCAGCACCGCGCCGACAAGCACCAGGAGCAGTTCCTCCCAGCCCGCCAGCTGCACGATCCAGTGCCCCCAGAAGAACAGGCCCAGCGAGAGCAGGCCCACTACGCCGGGCACCGCGAAGCCTGGCGTCCGCAGCTCCACGATGATGCCGAGGATTCCCACCGTCATCAAGAGCGAGGCGACCGCTGGTTGCGTGAGGAAGCGGACCAGCGTCTCGGCCCAGGTCGGCCCCACGCGCCGCAGTTCCGCGTTCGGCAGTCCGGCCGCCGTGAGCGCGGCCTCAATCGTCGGGGCGGTCAGATCCGCAACCTTGTGCTGAAGAGCTTCCTCCGTCGTCAGAGTGAGGAGCTTCCCTTTCGGGCTGACACCGGGAATCTCGACATCGGCATCAACCATCGCCTCGGCAATCTCCAGCGGACGATGCCGCGATTCGGCTGTAGCGCGGAACTCCTTCCGCACATACGAGACCGACTTCTCATCCGCGGGCTTGCTGTTCCCGTCGCTGCCGGCCACGACCGGCGCGGCGGCGCCAATCGTGCCGCCCGTGGCCATGATGATGGTGTTGCAGGCCAGCGCGATGAGGGCGCCGGCCGAGATCGCGCGTGGATTGATGAAAGCGATGGTCCGGATCGGTGCGTTCAGCAGGGTGTCGCGCATCGCGACGGCCGCGTCGACACGGCCGCCGAAGGTGTTGATCTCGACCACCACGGCCGAGGCGCCGGCCTCAGTCGCTTCGCGAACCGCGCGTGCGAGAAAAGGGGCCAGCCCGAGGTCAATGGTCCCGTTGATTGGAACAACGTAGACGATGGGAGCTGCCTTCCCGGCCTGCGCGCTCGCAAGGCCAGCCGCCCCGAGCACAGCCATCAGGCAAAGGCCAAGCCACCGCGCGAGGAGACGGCCGCTCATGCCCTCGCATGATACTCGCGCGGTACGCTGAGACCACATTTGTTACCATGTGTGGTCACATCAGCCTGGAGACACCATGGAGACCGTTGGCATCCGCGACCTGAAGACCCACTTGAGCCGGCACCTGAAACGCGTGCGTGCCGGCGCACGCCTGGTCGTCACGGAGCACGGCCGGTCCATTGCCACCATCAGCCCTGTCGAGGCGCCGGCCAGCCTGGACTGGGCCCATGTGCTCGTCGCTGAGGGCGACGCGCACTGGGGCGGAGGCAAGCCGGTGGGCTCCGCGAAGCCCAATGGGCCTGCGGACGGATCAGCCGCTGCGGATGCTGTAATTGAGGATCGGCGGTGACGGTCTATCTGGACACCAGCGCGCTCGTGAAGCTGTACGTGACGGAATCGGGATCCGATGCCGTCGCTGCCCTGGTCCAGCAGGCGCAGATCGTCACGACCTCCGCCGTCGCCTACGCGGAAACGCGAGCCGCCCTGGCGAGGTTGCGGCGCGAACGGCGCCTGACGGCGCCCGGACTTGCCGCGGCACGGAGAAGCTTTGAGCGTGACTGGCCGAGCTATCTCTCACTGGACGTGACGGCGGCGCTCTGTGTCGAGGCTGGCGCGCTCGCCGAGCAGTACGGGCTGCGTGGATTCGACAGCATCCACCTGGCATCCTTTGCGAGGATCGTGGACCGCGTTGGCGTGGGGAACGTGACCTTTTCCTGCTTTGACGACCGCCTCGCAGCAGCCGCGCGGCGCCTCATGCGGTCGCACGCGCGTCACTGACGGCCGACGGCGCCAGCCCGTGGTCTAGCGCCTAATAAGACTTTGCGAACCAGGCGCTGGCCACGGCAGGCGCTCCGCACTTTACACACGATGCACCCTGCGGCGGCTCCTGGCCGAACGGGATGTTCCGGATCGTCGCCTGCGTCTCCGTCTTGATCTCGGCCTCGCAGGTGGCGGACCCGCACCAGGGCGCAATCACGAAGCCCGGCCGGCCTTCCATCGTGGCTTTGAACTCGTCGTAGCTGGCGGTCGCCGTAGTGTGCTCCGCGCGGAACGCCACGGCGCGGTCGTAGAGCGCCTGCTGGATGGTGACGAGCAGGGCCTGCACGTGAGCCGTCAGGCCCTCCATCGGCACGAACGACTTCTCCCGCGTGTCGCGGCGCGCGAGCACCACGGTCGACTTCTCCAGATCCTTCGGACCGATCTCAAGCCGGAGCGGCACGCCGCGCATTTCCCACTCGTTGAACTTCCAGCCGGGCGTCTGCGAGTCGCGGTCGTCGAGCATCACGCGGATGCCAGCCGCCACCAGCGCATCGCGGATCTCCTGCGCCTTCGGGAGCACGGTCTCCTTCCAGTTGCCTCGGGGGATCGGAATCATCACCACCTGGTACGGCGCCACGCGCGGCGGCAGGATCAGGCCGCCCTCGTCGCCGTGGGTCATGATGACGCCGCCGATCAGGCGAGTCGAGACGCCCCACGACGTCGTCCAGACATGCTGCACGGATTTATCGCGCGCCTGGAAAGAGATGTCGTAGCTCTTCGCGAAGTTCTGCCCGAGGTTGTGCGAGGTGCCGGCCTGGAGAGCCCGGCCGTCGCGCATCAGCGCCTCGATCGAATACGTCCGCTCGGCGCCGGCGAACTTCTCACTATCCGTCTTCAGGCCGTCCATCACGGGCATGGCCAGCTCGGTTTCGGCAAAGTCCTTGTAGACGGCGAGCATGCGCCGCGTTTCTTCCTCGGCTTCCTCGGCCGTCTCGTGCGCGGTGTGCCCCTCCTGCCAGAGGAACTCCGTGGTACGCAGGAACAGTCGTGTGACCTTCTCCCACCGGACGACGTTCGCCCACTGGTTGATGAGGATGGGCAGGTCACGCCAGCTCTGAATCCACTTGGCGTACATCGTGCCGATGATGGTTTCCGACGTCGGGCGGATGACGAGGCGCTCCTCAAGCTGCTCCTTGCCGCCGTGGGTGACCCAGGCCACCTCAGGCGCGAAGCCCTCGACGTGCTCGGCCTCCTTCATGAAGAGGCTCTCGGGGATGAGCATCGGGAAGTACGCGTTCACGTGGCCCGTGGCCTTGAAGCGCTTGTCGAGCGCCTGCTGCATCAGCTCCCAGATCGCGTAGCCGTACGGCCGGATGACCATGCACCCCTTCACGGGCGAGTAGTCCGCCAGTTCGGCGCGGCGCACGGCGTCGATGTACCAGCGGCCGAAGTCCTGTGACTGAGGGGTGATCGCGGTGGGAAGGTCGGGGATGTCTGTCTCGGCCATGTCAGTGCAAACGTGCTCGTGTGAGGGAGGATGAAACCGACGGGCCTCTAGAGGGCGCGCGCGTCGGCAGCGTGTCTCAGCCAGTGTATGTCGTCGCGCACGGGCGCGTCCGCGCGAAAGTGGGCGCCACGCGACTCCGTGCGGCGCAGCGCCGCGCGGGCGATGAGAAACCCCACGGTGGCCATGCTCGCGGCGTGGGCGTCAGGCCCGCTCCGCGGCACGTCGGCGATGCGAGCCAGCGCGCCCGAGACCCATGTGCCGAGCCGTGCGACGGCGTCGGACAACCCCTCGCGGTCCCGGACCAGGCCCGCCTGACGCCACATCAGATCACGCACGCCGGCGCCCGTGGGAACAGGCGCACCGGCGACCGGCTCCACTCGCACCGCCTCGGCGGTGTGCGGCCACAGAGCCGCCTGGGCCGGACCGGCCATGGCGCGCGCCGCGCGCCCGCCAAACACCAGCCCCTCCAGCAGCGAGTTGCTGGCAAGCCGGTTCGCGCCGTGCACACCGGTGCAGGCCACTTCCCCGGCGGCAAACAGGCCCGGGAGCGACGTGCGCCCGTGCAGATCGGTTTCCACCCCGCCCATGATGTAGTGCGCCGCCGGACTGACGGGAATACGGTCGGTCGCCAGGTCGAGTCCGGCCTGTCTGCAGGCCTGCGCGATGGTCGGGAAGCGGCCGCGCACAAAGGCCGCGTCCAGGTGCGCGAGCGAGAGATACAACGGGCCACCGGTGCGCGCGGCCTCGCGCACCATGGCTCTGGACACAAGATCCCGGGACGCCAGATCACCGGCCGGCTCGTAGCGCGCCATGAAGGCCTCGCCCTCGGCGTTGATCAGCCGGGCGCCCTCACCCCGGAGAGCCTCCGACAGCAGAAACCGCGGCGCGCCCTTCACCTGCAGCGCTGTCGGGTGAAACTGCACGAACTCCATGTCGGCCACGCGCGCACCGGCAAGAAAGGCCATCGCCATGCCGTCTCCGCTGGCCACGGCGGGATTGGTGGTTTCGCGGTAGACCTGCCCGGCGCCGCCCGTGGCCAACAGCGTCGCCGCCGCCTCCGCGTACCGCACCCGGCCGGAGCGGTCCACGAAGGCCGCCCCTCGGCAGACGCCTTTCTCCACCGTGAGCGACACCGCCTGCGCGTCGTCGAGCACCTGGATGCGGCCAGTCGCCACGACACGCTCCCACAGCACGCGTCCAATCTCCCGGCCCGAGGCGTCCTGCGCGTGGAGCACGCGCCGCACGGAATGCGCCGCCTCGCGGGCCAGCGCGAGCTGCCCGGTGTCGTCCCTCGCAAACCGGGCGCCCCAGTCGATCAACTCCAGGACGTCGCGCACACCGTCATCCACGAGGACGCGGACCGCGTCGGGGTTACAGAGGCCGTCACCGGCCGCGAGCGTGTCCCGCAGGTGCAGGTCCGTGGAGTCATCAGGGCCGACCGCCGCCGCGATGCCGCCCTGTGCGTACCCGGTGTTGCTCTCGGAGGGCTCCGCCTTGGTGAGGATGGTGACGCTGCCCGATTCAGCCAGGGCGATCGCCGCGCGCAGTCCGGCGACGCCGCTGCCGATGATGAGGAAATCCCCGTGGGCGTCCACCGTTTGCTATCGTACCGTAGTCGTTACGCCCCGTCGTCACAGTCGGCGGGCCCAGCAACCGGAATCCGAGTGACTACAGCCGACACCGCACAGCCAGAACGCATCGAGGTTCGGACGAGTTCGCGCCGCTCAACCATTGTGGTTGGGGAGGGCGTGCTGGCAGGGCTGGCCACGTGGCTGGACGTGGCGGGTGTGGGCCCGCGACGCTTCGTCGTCTCCAACAAGAAAGTGTGGGGCCTGCACGGCGCCACGATCCAACGAGCCCTGGGCGACGTACCCGTGATCCTCGTGCCCGACGGCGAGCGCTACAAGACCGTCCGCACGACGGAGCACATCTACGAGGGGCTGATCCGCGGCGGTGCCGATCGCGGGAGCGCGGTGGTGGCCGTCGGTGGCGGCGTCGTGGGCGACATGGCGGGGTTCGCGGCGGCGTCGTTCCTGCGCGGCATCACGCTGGCGCATGTACCCACCACGCTCCTCGCGCAGGTGGACAGCTCCATCGGCGGCAAGGTGGGCGTCAACCACGCGCTCGGCAAGAACCTGATCGGTGCCTTTCACCAGCCGGCCGTCGTCGTGACCGACCCCACCGTGCTCGCCACACTGCCGCGGCGCGAGTTCCGGTCGGGCCTGTTCGAGGTCGTCAAGTACGGGATGATCGCAAGCCGTCCGCTCTTTGACCGGCTCCGCACCAGCACGCGGGCGCTGTTTGCGCGGGACGCCTCGGTCCTGCTGCCCGCCATCGCCGAGTCCGTCCGGATCAAGGCGGAGGTCGTCAGCGCCGACGAACGCGAGTCGGGCCTTCGCCGCATCCTGAATTTCGGGCACACCGTCGGCCACGCACTGGAAGCGGTGACGCACTACCGCCGGTTCCGTCATGGCGAGGCGATTGGCTACGGCATGCTCGCCGCGGCGGATCTGGCCGTGGTGCGCGGCGTGCTCCCGGACGCCGACCGGAAGCTGCTCGCACAGCTCATCGGGAAGTTGGGCTCGCTGCCACCTGTGGCGGATCTCTCGATCGCGGAGATTCTCGACGCGGTGCGCCGGGACAAGAAGGTCGTCAACGGGCGCCTGCACTTCGTGTTGTGCACCGCGATTGGCACCACCATCGTGGTGGACGACGTCACCGAGGACGAGTTGAAGGCCGCACTCGTCCGGCTCGGACTCGCCAGTTAGCGGCCGGTGGGGTCTGCAGGGCGGCGCGGTCAGCGCAACCACCCTGGCGGCACGCCCGCGCGCCGCGCCTGCTCTTCGAGGTCCACGACCGCCTTCTGCGCGGCCTTGATGTCCGTCCGGACGCGGTCAAGCTCCGCCAGCGCCTTGATTCGATTCGCTTCCACGGCGGCGCGCTGCGCGGGGTCGTCGCGGTTCACGAAGTCGGTCAGCAGCGAGTCAATCCGCGACTGCAGGGCATCGGCCAGCACCTGATTGCGGGCCAGCCCGTCCTTGAGCCCAGTGACCCGCGTGCGCCAGCCCTCCTCGGTTGCCGGCAGCGTTGCTGGTAATGCTGTTGCGACTGGACCGGCTGACGCGGCGGCGGCTGGCGCAGCGGGTGCGGCCAGAGGCTCGGCCAGGGGCGCGGCACCCCCAGGCGTGTTCGACTGCACGCCAGACGGGACGGCGCCGGCGGGCCCGGCACCTGCGGCTGGCGCCGCCGGCATAGGCGGCGCGGATGGCAGCGGCTCGGCCTTCAGGCTCCCGTTCGTGTAGACCCTCGCCGCCGTGCCAACGGCCTTGCGACGTTCCTGCTCGGCTCGGGCGACGTCGGCCAGGGTCTGCGCCATCGTGCGGCTGGCCGCGCACACCACCAGCACGCCCAGAAGCACAGTGGTGCCTTTCACCACGCCTGATGCCGCCGCCATCCCAACACCCGCACCGTGACCACTCCCTTGGCCGCGAGTGCCCCGTTCGACACCACCACCAGCCCTCCGCCCAGCTCGTTCCGGGTCACGACGGCGCTCCGTGCCCCAGTCCCCGCAGCCAGGATCACCCCGGCCAGTCGCGACGCCTGAGTAATGGCGACCTGTTCGCCAGCCGCCACCAGTCCCTCTTCCGCGTCCGCCCGTAGCGCACCCTCGATACGCACATCCCCGCCGGCCACGAGCAGCACGCCGGGAATGGCCGGCCGCAGGTGCATCTCGCCGCGCAGAGTGATCGAACCGGTGGCCAGAAGCGACAGCGTCACCTGACGAAGCGCCACCTGACCAGCCGGCAGCGATGCAGCCGGATCCAGCACGACGTCTCCCTCCACATAGAACGTGGTGGCCGACCCCGGAAGATCTGGGCAGCGCCATCCCTCACTGCTCCATCGCCAGGCAGCGACGGCTGGCGGACAGGCCACATCCGGCGGCTGGCAGAGCAAGTCGCCCGCTGGTGTGCGCACCGCGCCGTCAGCCGCCATCACGAAGGCCGCGAGGCTGCGGAACTGCTCGGGGTGGATGTCGGGAATTGGAATGGCCCGCGCATGCCCGAACCGTCCGCCGACCACCGCCGGCGAAGACGACGCATGAGGCGCACCGGTCGTGGTGAGGTCTCCGGTGACCCGGGCATCGCCAGTCACAACCACCTCCCCGCGCACATGGACATGGCCTTCGGTTCCGGAGACGGACACTGCCCCGAGCGTCAGCCCTCCCCTGACGAGAACGGCCGGCAGCGGTGCAGCCCCCACGATGGCTTCAACCGTCGCGGACGCGCCTCTGAGGGACGTACCCGTCGAGCGGATCACGACGCGGCCGTTGCGGTCGGAGGTTGCGACACCGTCCTCCCCGATGGCCGGGACATCCGCGCGGGCGAGCCCACGGCCCGGCGCGTCGTCGTCCAGTAACGCCACGGTGTAGGACTGCCCGACGCCCCCTGGCACCGCCATGGCGACTGCCGGGAAACCCGCCCCGTCCATCGCGCGCCGCAGCAGCCCGGCAGAGAGGGCATCGGTGAAGGCCTCGGCTGGTGACGGAAACCCGTGTGCCTTCCATCGCTCGAAGACAGGGAGCGCCGTGGCCAGGCCGTGCTGCACGCCGGCGTCGGCCGCGGCCCGGGCGTCGAGCGCGGACGCAAGGTTCCCCGCAAGCGCCATGGCGGTTGTCGCACTGAGGCCCAAACCCGCCGAGAGTGCCGCGATGAGGCCGAGCAGCACCGTCACCACCACCAGCGCCGTCCCGCGCTCGTCCCTCATCGCCGCAACCAGACCTCGGCCCGGTGCACGCGTGGCCGTGGATCCGGACCGGTGCCCGTCGTGACCGTCAGCACCACTTCCACCGACGACACGTCCGCCGCGCGGCGGGTCACACGACGCTCGCCATCCCGATACGTGAACCGGAGGTCACGCACGATGGCCCCGGACACCGCCACCGGCGACGTGTCGGTGGCCACGTCCTGCCGCGTCACCACGTGCGCGGCCGGGTCGAAACCGATGGCCACGTCCTCCCCAGACTCGTCGCAGAGACCCGGCCACCCACCCAGCCAGCCGTTGGGCGGGTTCACGTCCATCCGCACGCGCACGTCGTCGTCCACACCGTTACCGTCCGGGTCGATCAGCACCGCACTAAATGGCACTGCGCTCAACGACGCGCCGCCGCCCCCGCAGGCGTGCGCCGACGTCGGCGACGACGCCGAGAACGCTGTGCCGTAGGCATGGCTCCCCGCCTGCTCCAGCGTCCGGACGATCCAGTCGAGCGTGAACTGCGCATCCATCAGGGCTCCGTGCTCGCGCTCCACCACGCTGGCAATGCGTTCGGTGCTCGTCGCCAGCAGCCCGGCCGCACCAGCAACGACAAGCGTCACCGCCGTCGAGACGAGCAACTCCACCAGCGAGTACCCCGACTGCCTGGCATTCACGGCTCAGGCTCCACGCCAACGGCACCCCTGACTTCCGCCGTCCGGCCCACACGGCGTGCCCGCAGGTTGATCACGCGGACGGCTACCGCCCGCGTGCCTTCAACCGGCCCCGTCGCGACCGTCCACCGACGCACCACTCCTGGCTCGGGATGGTCGGAGAAGGCGGGCGCATCCGTCTCAAGGCTGCCGCCGATGCTCCCCGCGCCGGCGCCCTGCTCCAAGGCGCGCAGCCCGTCCGCGGCATACCAGAGCGCGCGCGACGCCTCCCCGGCGTCCGCGTGCAGGCCCACGGAGAGCGCCGTCAACTGCACCACGGCCACCACCGCCACGCTGAAGAGGCCCGCGGCCAGCATCGCCTCCACCAGCGAACTACCGCGCTCGCGTTGCGTCGGGTCGCACGGCAATCGAGTCGGGTGCCTGGCGCCTGGCGTGTGTCGAGTCACACACCTCTCCAGTGCAACAACGCTGCCGGGTGGTAGGCGGCAGACACAGCACTGGCACACAGCCGCACAGGCACACCGAAGGCCGCTGGCAAGGCGCGGCTTCCGCGTACCCAGGACGGCACTCAGATCAGGATTTCTTCCAGGTGAGGGCGTAAGCTTCACCGCTCCAGTTCCGCCGTAGACGATGACGATAAGAACAATGAGAGGGTGCGCCCGGTGAACGGACGGTCCGTCATGCGCCCCTTGGCCCCTGACACATGCGCAACTCGATCAGCGGGTGAAGGGACTTACCGCCGAGATCGAGGGCAAGTGGACGGACTATGAATGCGCCGTGTACTTCGGCGCCCTGCCTGGTCTCGAGGAAGAGCCGATGATGGTGGAAGAAGACGTTCCGGAAGAGGAAGACGAGGAGCTCGACGAGCCCGGCGAGCCTGAAGAGGGCGAGGAGTGGGATCCGCCGCTGCTGCCGGAATGAGCGGCCCGTTTCGCGAGCGGCGAATGCTGGAGGGGCATCGACTCGGTCGCGAAGCGATATGCCAAAGAGACGGCCGCAGCATACGTCGGTGTGGCGCGGTCGGTGTACGTGGTGATGCGCAGATCCCCGAGGCGGCGGAGACCCTCGGCATCGGAGGAGTGGTTAGTCTCGTCCATCTGCCGCTCCAGCATCAGGTGATTGTGGCCGATCCGCCACGTGCTGATGTCCGCGCGCAGCTCTCCGCTGCGCGGCTCTCCAAACAACGGAAACGCTTTGGCGAGGGGACTGTCTTCGGCCAGATCAGCCGCATCCAGCGTTTTCACTGATGGGTGCTGCTCGCCCCAGCGCGCCCCGGCTTCATAATCGAACGGATAGCGCGGCAGGAACCGCTGGCAGTACGCACACGTGCAGCTCCAAGTGTCCTGAGGATTGGTAGCGTACCAGAGCGCAAGATTCCGCGCGCGCAACTTCAAATACGTTGGATCGGTCACATAGAGAGTGCCCTCCACGGCGTCCTTGATTGGACTGGTGGCGTCGAAGCTGACCACGGATACGCGCTGCGCCACCAGGCAGGCGATCATGATCATGATGGGGGCGCCCAGCCCGAGGAAGTGGATCCCCTCGGGATCCGCCCCCCCTACGGCGCGGTAGCCATCTACGAGACCTCTCGACACCAGTGCAGTTCTGAGATACCGCCGGGGCACGAGGCGTCCGATTCCGACGGTGGTCCGGCCGATCCGATACGAATCGGCGTAATCATCGTCGGCCATATAGGCGCCGGTGCCGATCGCGAAGTGGGGAATCCCCTCGCGGGCCATGATCGCGCCGGCGTCGAACGCCGAGTTGTAGTCCACTGCGGACGCGACGGCATACGGTGTGCCCTCATAAGGGCCGAACTTCTTCTGTACAAGCTGCCTGAAGAATCTTGCCGACCGGTTATTGTGTGAGGCGTAGTAGCTCCGCCGCGCACCAAGGAGCTCCGGCTCGAGGTTCAAGCTGACGAGCGACGCCATGAACATGTCTTCCATGACGATGAACAGATCGGGCGCGATGCGTTGCTGCTCGGAGATCACCGAGGGGAACGACTTGCGATCCTCGCATTCGTAGACGGTGTCGCGGATCCTCCGAGCGAGCTCCCGCGCCCGCAGGCGCAGATCTGGAGAGAGCGGCTTGGGAGGATCCGAGGCCTGGTTCTCGGCTCGCGCGGCGATCAGGTCGCCGCGGAACTGATCGGCTTCGGCCTGGAACTTCTTCTGAATCTGCTGGATTCTTGCGAAGAAGCCGTTGTCGGCCAGCACGACCTCTCCGTGCTCGCGCTTGAGCGTCCGTGCGAAGTCGATGAACACCGGACTGTACCGGTGGATGCTCAACAGATAGCCTTGGGGATCGGCCATGCCGTCAAGCCGGGTCTGGTACGTCTCGGGGCGCAGATTGTAATAGAAACGATACTGAGCCATGTGGTGCCGCCTGCTTCGCGACCGATCCTACGATCGTCCCAGCGCGATGCGACGTCGCAATGCCGTCTCCTCGAAGAGACGGATGGTCCCGTACGCGCTCTGGGCCTCGGCGAGGGCCTCTTGCGCCTCGTAAACGCTGACCGCGAGAGCTTCACAGTCCATGGGCATCGTGGTGTCCGTTCTCAGCGCGTGGACGGGTCTTCGCTTTCCTCGTCGTCGCCGTCGTCTGGGTCTTCTTCTGGAACGACCTCAACATCTTCCCCATCGACGTCTTCTTCGCCTTCCACTTCGTCTTCGTCCTCTTCTTCTCCTGGATCCTCTTCTTCGAGATCTTCGTCACGGGGCTCGATGGGGACTTCCCACACCTCGTCGGGCACGTCGCCCTCTTCGAAGATCTCCCACGAATCGGGGCAGTGGCCGTAGACCTGCTTGAGTTCTTCGGTCCAGGCGGCGCGCGCCGCGTCGTAGGCGAGCTTCGCGGTGTTGTAGGCGTTCGCGTTATCCTGCATCGGTCCCCAGCCGTTTTCATCGGCGAGTTGGCGCGCGGCGTCATAGGCCGCGTGTGCGGCTTCGTATTCGCTCTGCGTTTCCGCGACGACTGCGAGTTCGTCTTCGAAGTCTTTTGCCAGCTCGAACAGGTTGTCGGTATGGAGGGCGATCTGATCGTCGAGATGATCGAGAAGGTCCTGCGCCGCGCCGATCTCCTGGGCTAGTTCGTCGAGCCGTGTGAGTGCGGCGTCGAATGCTGAATTCACCGCGTCGAGCGCGGCCTTCGCGTCTTCTAGGTCCGCATCGGGCTGGAGGACGCCCCACAAGTCCGCGATTTGAACTTCGAGCTCGACGCGCGCGTCGTCGAGCTCCTGCAGCCTGAGCACGAGAGCGTCGTTGTCGGCAATCAACGCTTCGAGCTTGGCCGCCGTCTCGACGCGTTCGGCCTCGGCGGTTTCCAGAAGCTTGGTCTCGGCCTCCATGTCGGCGAGGACCCGCTCGATGTCTTCTTTCGCACAGCGATAGGCAAATTCGGTCTCGGCGTACCAGGCTTCCTCGTCGGCGAACGAATATTTGTCGAACTCCGCCTGCAGCGGATCGAGCACCTCTTTGGCGTCGTCCATCGCGTCGGTCGCAGCGAGAGTCTTGTCGAGTTGCGCGTCGCAATCGATGCTCATCTGGCGCTCCTCGGGTTCGGAGTTTCGATTCGGGCGAGTAGATCGTTGCGACCGCCACGGGCGCCAAACGCGGGCAGCTCCCATTCGGCGCGCAGGCTTCCTGGGTAGAGGTCGTAGGCGTCGCGGACGAGGACGGCGAGCCAGTCTTCCCAAACCGTGTTCGCGTATTCGCTCGGCCCCTCTTGTTCGATTTCGAGCCAGGGTTCGGGCGTGTGGTCATCCGCGGGTTTGACCCGTCCCACTGCGAGCACCGTGGCCCCTGGCGAGATGCCGTTTCGGGTGAAACTTTTGAACGGCAAACGCACGACCGAGCCGCTCGGGGCGAAAACCGCCGCGCCGAACGGTCTGGCCCCGCGCTCGATCCATTGGAGGTCGCGGATTGCCCCCAAGACCGACACGCCCGTGCGCCCGACCAGCGCGTCACTCACGTGAGTCCAGGCATTGCGTGGAGAAAGATCACGCCGCGAAAGCCGCGTGCGCCGCTCGGCGATCTCGGGCGTGGTGGAGCGCGTGGCGGGGTCGAGCAGCCGCGCGTGAAGGCAGATCGCCGCCGCGGCAAGAAACGCGTTCTTGCGCACGTGGGCGCTCGCGCGTAAGCCTGGTGCGTTTCGTTCAAGCTGCAGATTGGTCGAAATCGCCGCGGCGTCGAACGCCAGTACCGCGAGCGAGTCCGAGGTGCCGCGGGTTTCGGCGACGACCTCCCCGAGAATCGCCGCGACCGCCCTCGCCCCCGCGGCATCGCCGCGGCGGGCCGCTCTGCGCAATCCGCGCAAGCGCACGACGTAGGCGGACTCCGCGGCAGCGAGCCGCTCGTCGAGGCTCATATTGGGCGTGAGACCGCGGCGCTCGCGCCCTTGGGCGAAAGCGAGCGTGAGGTGCGCGTGAACTGCGGTGGCCACGGCGCGGGCGGCGTCGCGCGCGTCGTTTTCGGCTGCGCCCGTGTTCCGTTTGGCCGCCCGTTCCGCCCAGGCCGCCCCGAGGTCCAGGCCAACTTGAGCGGACGCGCCGTTTTGGGCATCGAGCCCTTGAAGCAGCCAGCGTTGGGCCAGTTCTCGATGGAACTCGGTCGCCGCGCGGGCAAGCGCCGCCCAAGAGCGGACGTTGGTGATCCGCTCTGGGAGCGCGCGGCGGAGCGCTTCGCCCCGCGCCGCGTGCTCGGCCAGCCGTTCGCGGATTTCGAGTCGACGAAGGACGGGTTGGGTGCTGCCACTCATGGCTCTCTCCTCGGAAGCAATCCAGCTCAATCAGTGCCGATGCCGCCGATATCGTCGCACGACGATGCCGTTTTCGTCTCGCATCCCGTCCGCAAAGCGTGCCTTCATTCGCGCGCGTCGGTCATCGACCTCTTCCTCGCCCGCCACGTCGCGGTGATCGAGGAGATTCGGCAGGGGGGCCGCGCGCTCGTACCGCGCGGGAGGGTGCCGCGGCCAGGCGAGGTCCCAGAAGAGCTGCGCCGAACCCTCGACGACGGACGATAGGAAATATTGGAGAGGGTGCGCCCGATTAACGAAAGGTCCGTTATGCGCCCCTCGACCCCTCACATAGCCGCTGGCAAGGCGCGGCTTCCGCGTACCCAGGACGGCATTCAGATCAGGATTCCTTCAACGTCTGTAGGGATGGCCTCCATGCTCCGGCTACTGGTAGAGCGACACGTACCAGTCGACGATCTGGTCACCGGCGACTGCGGCTACCAGCGCTCCCACTGCGAGAAAGGTTCCGAACGGCAATGCCGACTGCATGCCGCCACGCCGCGAGACGATCAGCCACACACCGACCGCCGACCCAGCCAGGGATGCGAGAAAGAGCGTCAGCAGCGTCAACGACCAGCCCAGGAAGGCGCCAATCATCGCCAGCATCTTCACGTCGCCGAAGCCGAGGCCTTCGCGCCCGCGCAGCCGGAAGTAGCCCTCGGAGATGGCCCATAACATCCCGCCGCCAAGGGCCGCCCCAAGGAGTGAATCCCGCACGCCCGGCGGCAGCACGACGCTGGCGCCAACGCCAAGGACGATGCCGGGCAGTGTGATGGCGTCCGGCAGAATCCGGTGGCGCAGGTCGATCACGAAGAGCACCACCAGCATGCAGGCAAACACCAGGCGCACCAGCAGGAGCGGCTGCACGCCGTACACCAGGAAAGCGCCGGCGAAGATGAGCGCGGTCGTCAACTCCACGGCGGGGTACATCACGCTGATGGATGCACGGCACGAACGACAGTGCCGGCCGAGCACGACCCAACTGACCACCGGTACGTTCTCGAACCACGCCAGTGACCGTCCGCAGGCGCCGCACCGTGAGCCTGGCCAGACCACCGATTCTTTCCTCGGCAGCCGGTAGATGCACACGTTGAGGAAGCTGCCGACCATCAGCCCGAGGGCCACGACCAGCACGAACGCCGGCGTGAACGCAGCCGTCACCGCCGGCCGCCTTCGGGCAACGGGTTGAGCGGGTATCCCTTGCTCAGCTCGTCAAGCTGAATCGCGTGCATCGGTCACGGCTTGCCATGCGCCAGCTCGTACTCGATGGCGGCCTCGAAGAACTCCGGGTCGAGCCCGCCCTCGATCTTCCGGCCATTGATGAAGAAGGTGGGCGTCCGGTTCACGCCGAGCGACTGTCCGTAGCGGATGTCGCCCTTCACCTGCTCCAGCACCGCGGCGTAGCGTGCGTCGAAGTCGGTCACGCCGGCCACTTGCCGGACACCCTGCCGCACGAGATCTGGATTCATCGCCGGCTGGTTGTCGAACAGCCAATCTTCCAGCGCCTCGGCACGGCCCTTCTGGCGCGCCATCCGGACGGCCGCGGCTGCTTCGCAGCCCGCCTGGTGAGGGCCGCCGGTGTTGCACTCCGGATCGAGCGGAAAGTCCCGCGTGATGAACTTCACCTGGCCCGGGTGGCTGGCCGTGAACTGCTGCAGCACCTTCTTGTAGTTCAGGTAGGTCTGGCGGCATGGCGGGCACTGGTAGTCGTTGAACTTCATGATGACGACCTTGGCCCCGTCGTTGGCCACCACCACCGGCGTCACCGGCTGCGCCGCGTACCATCGATCGAAGTCCGCCTTCTGTGCGGCGGAGAGCACCTTGGGCTGCCCGGCTGCTGGCGCAGCCGCTTGGGCCTCGCCACCTGCACCCGGGGCTGTCGCCGTGGCGGCCGCCCCGGATTCCGCGGCCGCCTCGCGGGGGAAGAGCGCAATCAGCGACCCGGAGCCGGCCAGCCACAACAGGGTGAGCACGAGCGCCGCCGGCGTCGAGAGCAAGGCCCGGGTGTCGCGCACGAGCCGCCCGGGTATCGAAGCGAATGGCATTGAAGTCACTCCAGCCGACACAAAGAAGACCCCGAAAACGCCGGCGTAGGTCGCCGTACAGAGCAGGCACACCTTCTGCATCACGAAGTAGGACGTGTAGCCGTAGTAGAGCACGACGGCCAGCCCGACCACCGACAGCAGGAAGACATACTCCCCCACCTGCTTGGCCGAGTCCGACGCCGGCTGCCGCATGCCCCATCCGGCCAGCAGCAGCACGAGCATGGACCAGATCACGCCCCCCGAGGCCACCGGCACACCCCGCACGCTGCCGTAGGCACTCAGGTACAACGCCTCGCAGCTCACCGTTTCATTCACGTTGCAGAAGCTCGTGTAGGAACTATCGGTGAGCAACTGGTAGTGCACGTTGAGCGAGAGCGCCGACGCCACCAGGGCGACGGCGGCAAATACGAGCACGAGCAGGCGGGTCTTCGTCATGGGGTTATGGTGTGGAACCTGGCCGAAGGCGAGGCTACTGGAGGAAGTTCGCCGCGTCGAAGTTCGTGGGCGTGATGGGCGCCATGCTCTGCTTGATGAGGCCCGTCTGGTCGGTGGCGAAGTAGCGCACCCCGGTTGTGCCGGGCGTCAACGGAGCCGCGTCGACGAAGAACGCCGTATAGGAGTTATTCGCGTTGTTGCAGGTGGCCGCCTGGGCCATCACCTGCGCCGAACCGGCGTTGGACACGGTGAAGACGTAACCAGCCTTGGATCCGGTGGCCAGGTCCGCGGGGATGAACGACACGCTTCCGGTCGGCGCGGTGCCGAGCGCGGCCAGGTCCGGCGCATAGCCTCCGCCGCCACAACTGGCCGCAAACGCCGCTTGAGCCGAGCTGAGGGTGCGCACCGAACCGATGGCCGAGGCCTCGTTGCCGGAGAGGCGGGCACGAAGCAGATTGGGCACCGCGATGGCGGCGATGATGCCAATGATGGCGACCACGATCAGCAGTTCGATGAGGGTGAATCCGTCGTTGCGCTGAACCTTCTTCACGTTCCTGACTCCCTGGAGATTCTGCCGGCCGCAGCCCGGTGTTCCCCATCGCAAATAAGCGGTTGATCTCGTGTGGTCCCGCGGTGACGGCCTTGTCTCTCGCAACAGCGATGCCAGCCAGCGCCCCGTCCGACCCAGGCCAGTTCTTCACTATAACGTGCGGTGATGCACCCGGCCAGGTCCAGAAAGGCCGTACGCCGCCGCGTCCCACACTGACAAAACCTCACTCTGCGGCCGGTCCTAGTTCGACAGCTTCCCAATCAGGCTGAAGATCGGCATGTACATGGCGATCACGATCGCACCGACAATCCCGCCCAGCACCGCGATCATCGCCGGCTCGAGCAGCGACAGCAGGCCCGCCACCACCACCTCAACCTCCTCCTCGTAGAAGTCGGCGATCTTGCCCAGCATGGTGTCCAGTTCGCCGGTCGCTTCGCCGACGCTGATCATCCGCACGACCATCGGCGGGAACACGCCGGTGGCCTTGAGGGGCTGCGCGATGGTTTCGCCCCGTTCGATGCTGCGCCGCGTCCGCCCGACGGCCTCCTCGACGACGGCATTGCCGGCGATGCGGCCGGTAATGTCCAGCGCCTCGAGAATCGACACGCCAGAGGCCAGCAGCGTCGAGAGAGTGCGGCAGAATCGGGCCACGGCGATCTTCCGGAACAGCGGGCCGAGCACCGGGAGCCGGAGGAGCGCCCCGTCGACGGCACCCCGCCCACGAGGCGCGGCGTAGTAGCGCCGGGAGCCGGCGGCCAGCGCCACCAGCGCCACGATCACGAACGGCATGAAGCGCACGAGGCCGTTGCTCAGCGCAATCACGATGCGTGTCGACAGCGGCAGGTCGGCCCCCAGGCCCGCGAAGAGCGTGGCAAAGGTGGGGATCACCTTCAGCAGGATGACCGTCACGACCACTGCGGCGATGGCCAGGACCGCCGCCGGGTACACCATGGCAGACTTCACCTGGCTCGTGAGCTTGACGGACTTCTCGATATAGGCGGCCAGCCGCTTGAGAATCGTGTCGAGGATGCCGCCGGCCTCGCCGGCCGCGACCATGTTCGTGAATAGCGCATCGAAGGTTCTCGGATGCCGCTTCATCGCCTCGGCCAGCGACAGCCCGCGCTCCACGTCCGCCCGCGTCGCCAGGATGGTGGCGGCGAAGTGCGTGTCCTCTTCCTGCGTCCCGAGGATCTCGAGGCACTGCACGAGCGGCAGGCCGGCGTCGATCATCACGGAGAACTGCCGGGTGAAGACGGCGAGGCTCTTCGCACTCACCGTGTGGGGACGCAGCGTCCGCAGCGCGCGCCCGAGCCCGCCTTCCCGGACGGGCGAGATCCGCGTCACGATGATCTGGTCGCGACGCAGGGCGGCTACCACGGCTTCCGCGGTGTCCGCTGCGCGCTCACCCGAGACGGATTCCCCGGCCCGTGTGCGTCCCGCGTAGGCAAAGGTCGCCATC
Organism: Vicinamibacterales bacterium; assembly: GCA_040081715.1. Classification (GTDB taxonomy): domain Bacteria; phylum Acidobacteriota; class Vicinamibacteria; order Vicinamibacterales; family UBA2999; genus CANKJK01. The sequence goes on from JBEBFY010000001.1 coordinate 125,940, forward strand.
AGGCACCTCCCGCACGCGGCGGACCGCCGGGCCGTTGCAGGCCCGCGCCAGCCACGACGCCGACGCCCCGCACCATCATGTCCCGCAGTTCGTCACGGTTCGACGAGGCCGCCAGGGCCGTCTCCGGGGTGATGAGTCCGCGCTGGTACAACGTCGCCAGCGCCTGGTTCATCGTCTGCATCCCCAGCTTCTCCTGACCCGCCTGCATGGCGGAGTACACCTGGTGGAGCTTGTCCTCGCGAATCAGGTTCCGGATCGCGGGCGTTGGAATCAACACCTCCAGCGCCACGATGCGCCCGCCTCCCATGCGCGGCAACAGCGCCTGACAGACGATGCCCTCAAGCACGAGCGATAACTGTGTGCGAATCTGTCCCTGCTGATGCGCCGGGAACACATCAATGATGCGCGTGATCGTCTGGACCGCCGAGTTGGTGTGCAGCGTCCCGAAGGTCAGGTGGCCTGTTTCCGCGACGCGCATGGCCGACTCGACCGTCTCGAGATCGCGCATCTCGCCGATGAGCACCACGTCAGGGTCCTCGCGCAGGGCGGCGCGCAGGGCGATCGCGAAGCTGCCGGTGTCGCTGTGAACCTCGCGCTGGTTCACGAGGCTGTGCTTGTGCGTGTGCACGAACTCGATCGGGTCCTCGATCGTCAGGATGTGGGAGTAGCGGCTCGTGTTGATCGTGTCGATGAGCGCCGCCAGCGTCGTGGACTTGCCGCTGCCGGTAGGACCGGTCACGAGCACGAGTCCCCGTGGGCGCTCGGCCAGTGTCGCCACGACCGGCGGCAGGTCGAGCTCCCGGAAGCTGCGGATGTTCTCGGGAATCAACCGGAACACGGCGCCGACGGCGCCGCGCTGGCTGAACAGGTTGCCGCGGAACCGCGCCAGGCCGCGGATGCCGAAGACGAAGTCCAGTTCCTGCGTCTCATCGAATCGCTTCTTCTGCGCGTCGGTGAGCACGCTGCAGGCCAGCGCCCTGGTGTCGGCAGGGGTCAGGGGCGCCCCCGCGAGCCGCTGGAGGTTGCCGTGTACGCGCATCTGTGGCGGCGTGTCCGTGGCCAGATGCAGGTCCGACCCGTCCATCTCGACCGTCAGCCGCAGCAGGTCTGTCAGCGTCATCGCAAGGACCCCTACTTCACCGTTTCCCGCAGGACTTCATCCAGCGTGGTAACCCCGTCCTTCACCTTCCGCAGGCCGCTCGACCTGAGCGAAATCAGCCCACCTTCCACCGCCTTGCGCCGCAATTCCTGCCCGGACGCCCCGACCAGGATGAGTTCGCGCAGTTCGTCGGAGATGTCCATCACTTCGTAGAGGCCAATGCGGCCGCGGTAGCCCGTCTGACTGCAGACCTCGCATCCCCGGCCGTGGCGCGGCACCACCACCTGTGCTTCCTCGGCGGTGAAACCCGCCTGCAGGAGCGCCTGCACGGGCATTGGCGCGGATTCGGTGCAGTGCGGGCACACCCGGCGCACGAGCCGCTGGGCGCACACCAGATTCAGGGAACTGGCGACGAGGAACGGCTCGATGCCCATGTTCATCAGCCGGTTCACCGTGCTGGGCGCGTCGTTGGTGTGCAGCGTCGAGATCACCATGTGGCCGGTCAGGGCGGCCTTGACCGCGATCTCCGCGGTTTCGAAGTCGCGCACCTCGCCGACCAGGATGATGTTGGGGTCCTGGCGCAGGAAGCTGCGGAGCGCCGCGGCGAAGGTCAGGCCGATCTGCTCGCGCACCTGCACCTGATTCACGCCCACGATGTTGAACTCGACCGGGTCCTCCGCGGTCATGATGTTTGTGCCGGCCGAGTTGAGCTTCGAGATCGAGGAGTACAGCGTGTTGGTCTTGCCGCTGCCGGTCGGCCCGGTCACCAGGACCATGCCCCACGGACGGCGGATCGCCGCCTCGTAGCGCGCCAGCGATTCGGGCTCGAAGCCGAGGCGCGTCATGTCGAGCATCAGCGTGTCGCGGTCCAGGAGCCGCATGACGATCTTCTCGCCGAACAGCGTCGGCAGGATCGACACGCGGAAGTCGATATCCTTTGCCTGTCCGTGCTCCTGATACCGGATCTTGATCCGGCCGTCCTGCGGCAGGCGTTTCTCGGCGATGTCGAGCCGGGCCATGATCTTCACGCGCGAAATCATCGCGTCACGGAACTTCAGCGGCGGCTGCATTACGGCGTAGAGGATGCCGTCGATGCGGTACCGGATCCGGAGTTCCCGCTCGTAGGGTTCGATGTGGATGTCGCTGGCCCCCTTCTGGATCGCGGAGAGCAGCAGCATGTTCACGAGCTTGATGGCCGGGGCCTCCTCACCCTGGCGCGCCAGGGCCTCGACGCTGATCTCCTCGTAGTCGTCGATGACCTCGACACGGTCGTCGGTCCCAGGGGCCGGCATCTCCTCGAGTGCCCGGGACGCCACGTCGAGCGCGGTGGACCCGTGCGGGGCGGACTTCCCGGCCGCGTAGTACTTCGCGAGCGCCGCGAGCACCGCCGACTCGGAGGCCACGACCGGCTCCACGTGATAGCCGGTCATGAACGTGATGTCGTCGAGCGCGAAGACGTTGGTGGGGTCCGTCATCGCGATGGTCAGCGTGGTACCAACGCGCGCCAGCGGGATCACCTGATACTTCTGCGCCGTCTCGGCGGGGAGCCGTTTCAGGACGGAGGGGTCGATCTCGAACTGCGAGAGCGCAATCGAGGGCACGCCGTACTGGCGGCTGAGCAGCGCCGTGATCTCGTCCTCGGTCACGAATCCAAGGCGGATCAGGTTGAGCCCGAGCTTGCCACCGTCGCGGCGCCGGCAGGTCAGGGCTTCCTGCAACTGCTCGACGGTGATGCGTTCTTCCTTGAGAAGGAGGTCCCCGATACGAACAGCCATGGGCCAACCGGTCACTGCAAGGGTCCTGCCCGGTCGGGCGCACAGGAAACTCGGAAGGAAACTTAGAAGGACATTCTGGCCGTGACGCCCCAGCCCCGGGACGCAGCCTCGCGGCCTCCCGTGCCGGAGAACTCAAGAAAAAGGCCCGATCGCACCATGAGGCTCGCCCCAGCGGCGGCGGCAGGACGCAAGGCACCAGCCGTGCTGACGTGGATGCCAGTCCGGAGCCCCACCTGCTTGCCCCGCAGCCATCGCTCGACGCCTACCGCGGCGCCCCGGGACGGGCCGTCGGGCCCGTCCACACGGGTCAGGTCGACGTCGGCCGCCACGACCAGCGGAGGGCCATCCACCTCCGCCGCGTCGAACGCCAGGCCCACCCGCGCCTGCCGCCCAAGGCGCAGGGCATCCGGGCCGTCTCCAAAGGAGGGTGCGCCGAGTTGACGCGCCAGCAGACCCACCCGCCAGCCCCTGTGCACCGCGATGACACCCAGATCGGCGTCCCACCGGCCCTCGGCATCCGACCTGGACAACGCCCGAGCCTCGGCGATCGCCTGACTGCCCTCTACAAACCGCCGATCGGTGGCCCAGGAGGCGCGCAGATACTTCAGCGTGCCGCCGACGTGGACCCCCGACACGATGGATTGCGAGAGCGTCAGCCCTGTCTGGGTGATGGCCACGCGGGACAGGCCCGTGGCGCCTCCGCGCCGGTTGGCCACACGCACGCGGTCGTAGCTGGCCACGTGCACGCCGAGGAGGGGCAGGGTCAACGCGAGCGCCGTCGTGCGGCCAGCCGAACCGGGCGATGGGCCGCCGTTCCGTGCATCGCCGCGGCTGATCGACATGTCCGCGAACGGTCCCGTCGGCAGCGCCGCCGGGTTCCACCAGACAGCACTGCTGTCAGACGCCACCGCCACAAACGCACCCGCCATCCCTGCCGCGCGGGTCCCCACCGTTTCCAGCGCCTGACCTGAGGCTGGCCGTGCCGCCAGCGCCAGGGCCAGCAGGCAGAGCACCTTCGCATGACGCGCCCTCGCCTGGCGCGTCCTCGCATTACGTCTTATGGCCATACGCTACAATTCTGACCGTGTCCTGAGTCCGAGTGGACCGCTGCTGCAACACTCGCGGAAATTTGATCGTATCAGGGAGTCGAGTGACGGCCTCCTCGTCCATATCAGCACCGGCACCCCATCGCGCATCAGATCGCGCATCAGATCGGATCGGCCTCTGGAAGGCCCTCGCATCCCCCGCACAGACGGTGCGCGGCCTCGCGTTGCGCCCGAACCCCGTCATCTGGCTCGCCGCGACCTTCGCGGCGATGGCCGCGGCCCGGGCGGCGCTGCTGGCCACACCGGTCGGGCAGCAGGCCCTGGTGGACCAGTGGGTGCAGCGCGCCGAAGCCTTCGGGCTGGTGGTGGACGATGCACTCTACGCCAGGGTCACCTCGCTCGGCGCTCAAGGCGTGATCTACGGCCTCGGCCTTGCCGTGGCGCTCGGGTTGCTCCTGCCCTTGGCGCTGGCCGCCGGGATGCGTCTGCTCAGCGGCGGCCGGGCCTCCTGGCGCGTCGCCCTGACGCTGGCGGCTTATGCGAACGTCGCGCTGGCCGCGCGGGACATCGTGGCACTACCCGTGGGCTACGTGCGCGAGTCGCTCACGAGCCCGCTGACGCTCGGTACGTTCTTCACCATGCTCGATGAAGCCTCGCCGCTGGCGAGGTTCCTGTGGGCGGTGGATCTGTTCGTGGTGTGGTGGCTGGTGCTGGCCTCGATGGGTGCGGCGGCCCTTTCGGGGCGGAGGGCCGGTTCGCTGCTCACCTCCGCCGCCACCGTGTACGTGGTTGCGGGGCTGGTGTTGGCCGCCGTGATGTTTGCCGCTGGTGGCGGAGCGTAAGGGCACGGACTCTCGTTCGGAGACAGGATGAAAAAAGGCATCGTCGCACTTCTCGTGCTCGCCGTCATCGCCGGTGGCGCGCTTTTCGCGTACCAGCGCTATGCCGCGCGCAAGAAGGAACTCATCGTCACCGTGGAAGCCGTGGCCGCCCGGGATCTGGAAGCCATCGTCTCGGCCTCCGGCAAGATTCAGCCGAACCGTCTGGTGAACATCAGCGCCGACACCTCCGGCCGCGTGGTGAATCTCAACGTCCAGGAAGGCCAGCGCGTCACGCGGGGGCAGTTCCTCCTGCAGATTGACCCGAAGTCGCTCCGGACGCGCGTGGAGGGCGGAGCAGCCTCCCTGCAGGCGGCGGAAGGTTCACTGGGTCAGATGCGCCAGGCCATCGAGACCGCCAAAGTGCAGGTGGATCAGGCGCACCGCAGCCTCGCCCGGCAGCGTGATCTGTGGAAGGAAGGCCTCACCACGCGCGAGAGCCTCGAGAAGGCGGAGACCGATGCCAAGAGCGCCGAGTCGTCACTGCGCGAGCGCGAGCGGCAGGTGGACTCGCAGGCGGCCCGCATCGCCCAGGAGCGCTCGGCGCTGCAGAGCGCGGAGTACGACCTGAGCAAGGTACGGATCGAGTCCCCCATCGACGGCATCGTGACGCGCCGCAACATCCAGGAAGGCGAAACGGCCGTCATTGGCACGATGAACAACGCCGGCACGGTGCTGCTCACGCTGGCCGACATGTCGAAGGTCCAGGCCGAGGTGGAGGTCGACGAGACCAACATCCCGAACGTCGCCCTTGGCCAGTTGGCCCAGATCACGATCGACGCCATCCCGGACCGCACCTTCCGCGGCCACGTGACCGAGATCGGCAACAGCCCGATTCAGGCGGCCAGTGGCGCCACCGGCACGCAGGCCACCAACTTCAAGGTGGTGATCGCGCTGGATGAACCCGTGCCCGACGTCCGGCCCGGCTTCACCTGCACTGCCGACATCACGACGGCCACACGAAGCAAGGTTCCGGCGGTGCCGATTCCGGCCGTCGCGGTCCGCGAACTGGTCTTCAACGCCGCTGGCGCGGTCATCCCGCAACAGCGACCGGCAAGCACGGGCACGGGATTCAGGCCAGTCGGATTCGGCGCCGCCGCCACACCGGAGCCGGCGGCTCCGGTCGAGTTAAAGCCGGGCGAGAGCCGCAAGGAGACCGAGGGCGTCTTCGTACTCAAGGGCGGCGTGGCCACGTTTGTCGCAATCAAGGTCGGCATCGGCGGCGAACGCTACTTCGAGGTCCTCTCGGGTCTCTCCGTGGGCGACGAGGTCATCACCGGCCCCTACAGCGTGGTGCGCACGCTGTACCACGGTGATGTCGTCAAGACCGAACCGGTGAAGTGAGCCAGATCCTCGAGTCCGCGCGGATTGCCCTTTCGGCGATCTGGAGCGCCAAGCTCCGGTCGTTCATGACGGTGCTCGGCAACATCGTGGCGGTCACGTCCATCGTCGTGGTCGTGGCGCTGATTCGGGGCCTCAACGAGTCGGTCACCGCGGCGATTCTCAGCCAGGCCGGGGCGGACTCCTTCAGCGTGCAGCAGTATCCGATGCAGCGCGGCGACGGCGACTTCGAGAAATTCCGCAACAACCCGTCTATCTCCCTCCGCGACGCCCAGTCCATCCGGCGCTTCTCCACGAGCGCAACCGCCGTGATGGCCGACGTGTCCTCGCGGGCCAGGGTGACCTACCGGGACAAGTCCATCGACAACACCTCCGTTCGCGGCGTCACCGCCGACTACGTACACTTCTCCAGCTTCGACGCAGAGCGCGGGCGGCTGATGAGCACCACGGAAGTGGAGAGCGCGCGCCCCGTGGCCGTGATCGGGTGGCAGACAGCGGACCGCCTCTTCGGCGAGGTGGACGCGCTGGAGAAGTCCCTTCAGGTCAACGGGCGGCACTTCCGCGTGGTCGGCGTGAGCGCCAAGCGCGGGACCATCCTGGGCCAGTCGCAGGACGAGTTCGTGATTGTGCCGCTTCGGCAGTTCCAGACGATCTTCGGCTCTCGACGATCCCTCTCACTGACGGTCAAGCCCCGCGATATGTCGCGGGTCACGCAGACGATGGACGAAGCCATCGTGGCCCTGCGCGCCTCGCGACGACTGCGGCCGGCCCAGGTCGAGAACTTCGGGGTGTTCACATCCGACACCTTCCTCGACATCTACAACCAGGCCACCGCGGGCATCTTCGCCGTGCTGGTGGGCGTGGTCGCCCTGTCGCTGGTGGTCGGCGGCATCGTCATCATGAACATCATGCTGATGGCGGTCAGCGAGCGCACCCGCGAGATCGGCCTGCGCAAGGCGCTCGGCGCCAGGAGCCGCGACATCCTCACGCAGATCCTCACCGAGTCCGTGGTCCTCTCGATCTTCGGGGGCGTGATGGGCACGCTCCTCGGCGCGCTCCTCGCGCTGGCCATCGCCACGGCCACGCCGGTTCCCGCGGCCGTCGAGCTCTGGTCCGTGTCGCTCGGCATCGGCATCACCGCCGTCGTCGGGCTCTTCTTCGGGCTCTATCCGGCCATGCGGGCGGCCGCGCTCGACCCGATCGAGGCCCTGAGGCGCGAATGAGGCTGACCCTGTTCGGTGAAGTGATCAGGATGGCGCTGACCACGGTACGCGCCAACCGGATGCGGTCCGCCCTGACCGTGCTCGGCGTGGTGATCGGCGTCTCCTCGATTGTCGGCATGACGTCGCTCATCCGCGGTTTCGACGAGTCGCTCCGCGCCATGATCGCCGCCGTCGGCCCCAACACGATCTTCGTGCAGCGCTTCGGCATCTCGAGCTTCAGCGGCCCCGGTGAAATGCTCAAGCTCATGAAACGGCCCAACCTGACGGTGGCCGACGCCGAGGCCATCGAGCGTGAGGCCTCCGCGACGATTCACCTGGTCGACATCGAGTTCGGCGCCGGCGGGCCGCCGATGATGCGGCGCGTCAGCTTCGGCGAGAAGGGCACCAAACCCCTGGTCATCATGGGTACCTCGGAGAACTTCGCCGAGGGCACGCAGCTGCCGCTCGTCGCCGGGCGCTTCTTCAACGGCACCGAGCTGCAGTACCGGCGCAACGTCGCGGTCATCGGCCACGGCCCCTGGGAGGCCCTGTTCGCGGTCATCGGCACGGACCCGATCGGCAAGTTCATCCGCGTGGGCACCGAGCGCTTCCAGATTGTCGGGGTGTTCGACAAGCGGCCGGCGGCGGGCGGCTTCAACCTGAGCCAGGACGACTTCATCGTCATCCCGCACACGGCCTATTCCCGCATCTTCGGCCTGAAGTCCAGCGGGTTTCCTGGCCGTGGCCCCGGAGGCGGAGGCGGCCCCGACGGTATGTTCAACATCCTGCCGATTCAGATCGCTCTGGTCCCGAGGGACGGCGTCAGCCAGGCGGCGGCGATCGCAGACGTGGAGCGGGTGATGCGCATCCGGCACAACCTCCGGCTCGATGACCCGAATGACTTCGACGTCATGACGCAGGACTCCATCCTGGGCCTGTGGGACACGATCAGCGCCGGCACCTTCCTCGCGCTCATCGTCATCTCGTCGATTGCGCTGATGGTGGGCGGCATCGGCGTGATGGCCATCATGATGATTTCGGTGACGGACCGGACGCGGGAGATCGGCGTGCGCAAGGCACTCGGCGCCCGCCGGAACGAGATCCTCTTCCAGTTCCTGACGGAGGCCGCCACGGTCACCTCGATCGGAGGCATTATCGGCATCGCGCTCGGGAGCGGGATCGGCGTCGCCGTCCACCTCCTGTCGGGCTTCCCGATCTCGCTGCCCTGGTGGTCCTTCGCGATCGGCCTCGGTTTCTCCGCGGCCGTAGGCATCTTCTTCGGGATGTACCCCGCCATCAAGGCCTCGCGCCTCGACCCGATCGAGGCGCTCCGCTACGAATAGCGAAGCCCTGCGCTACGAGTAGTGGGGGGCGGTCGGTTCTACGAGCGGAAGCGCGTCACGTCGATGCCGTAGAGCTTCACCTTGTAGCGGATGATGCGCTCCGTGGACTGGAGCAGTTGCGCCGCCTTGGCCCGGTTGCCCCGCGTGGTCTTGAGCGCGTCCTGAATCAGATCCTTCTCGAACGACCCGACGGTGTCGGCCAGCGGCAGGCTCGACACCGTGCCGGTGGACTCCGCCGTCTGGAGTGTCGGCGGCAGATGGTGCCCGTGAATCACATTGCCGTCGCACACCAGCACGGCGCGCTCGATCGTGTTCTCCAGCTCGCGGACGTTGCCCGGCCAGTGATAGCTCATCAGCATGTCGATGGCTGGAGTCGAGATCCGCCGGATCTGCTTGCCGTGCTCCGATGAGTACTTCTCCAGGAAGTGCTCGGCGATGAGCGTGATGTCCGTCTTCCGCTCCCGGAGCGGCGGCACGAAGATGGTGAACACGTTCAGGCGGTAGTGCAGGTCAGCACGGAACGTGCCCGCGGTAATGGCATCCTCGAGCGACTTGTGGGTGGCGGCAATGAGGCGGACGTTCGACTTGATCGACTCGGTGCCACCCAGCCGTTCGTACTCGCGCTCCTGCAGCACGCGCAGGAGCTTCACCTGCGTCGCCAGGTTGATGTCGCCGATCTCATCGAGGAAGAGCGTGCCGCCTTCGGCCAATTCGAAGCGCCCCTTCTTGCGGGCCTCGGCGCCGGTGAACGCGCCTTTCTCGTAGCCAAACAGCTCCGACTCGATCAGGGTGTCCGGCAGCGCGCCGCAGCTGACCTTGACGAACGGCTTCCGCGCACGCTGCGAGTTGTAGTGGATCGCGTGCGCGATGAGCTCCTTGCCCGTGCCGGACTCGCCACGAATGAGCACGGTGGTGTTCGCGCGGGCCACCTGCGAGATCTGCTCGAAGACCTGCCGCATCGGGCCACCGTTGCCGATGATGTGGGAGTAGTCGTACTTCTCCTTCAGCTCTTCCCGCAGGTGCAGGTTCTCGTCGCGCAGGCGCTGGCGCTCGGAATCGACCAGCCGCTCCACTTTCAGGGCCTGCGCGATCATCGACGCCACCACGCGGTACCGCTCGAGTACGGCGTCGTACTCGCGGTCCTTCTGGGGGGCGAGCTCCACTTCGATGGCACCCAGGCTCTTGCGGCCGATCAGGATCGGTACGCAGAAGAAGCTCCGGTCCGGTCCGGACTTGCCCGGCTTGCCGAACAGTGGCTCCTGCGACGTGTGCGGGACGACCATCGGCCGGCCGCTCTCCACTACCGTGTGCACCATCGGCATCGTGCCGCCGGACGCGCCCCAGACCACTTCTGTCCTGAGCTGCCCCGTCGTGGCGTCAGCGACGATGATCGCGCCCCGGATCACGCCGTCAGCGCGCTGCAGAATCTCAAGCGCCCGCTCGAGTGCGGGCCGCAGTTTGCCGCTGGTTGTGAGTGCCTGGTTCAGCTCCAGCAGGATGCCGAAGGACCGCGTGACCGGTGAGAGGCGATCGGGCATGTGTATGTAGTGATGATACTCAACTCATCCGCTGCGCCTTGCGGGGCGTGCGCCCCATGACTATGATGCCGGCGATCCGAGAACCCACGGCGTTCCCGAACTCAGGAGGGACATCTCATGCAGGTGTACGAGGCTGCCAGCATCCGTAATGTGGCCGTTGTCGGCCACGGAGGGTGCGGAAAGACGCAGCTCATTTCAGCGCTGCTCTTCGCCGCGGGCGCGGTGAACCGGCTCGGACGGGTGGATGATGGCACGACGGTCACCGACTTCGACGACGAGTCCATCGCACGCCGGCACACGCTGGCTTCCGCGCTGGCCCACGCCGAGTGGCGGGGGCTCAAGCTCAACTTCATCGACACCCCGGGCTTCGCCAACTTCCTGACCGACGCGCGCTCGGCGCTCCGCGTTGTGGAGGCGGCCATCGTGGCCGTGGACGGCGTGGCGGGCGTGGAGGTGCAGACGGAGAAGCTGTGGAACGAAGCCGCGGCACTTGGGCTTCCCCGCATCGTCGCCCTGAACCGGATGGACCGGGACCGTTCCAGCCTGCCCCGCACCCTCGAGGCCCTCCAGAGCCACCTGGACCGCGCCATCGTACCGGTGCAGTTGCCGGTCGGCGAGGACAAGGGCTTCTCGGGCGTCGTCGATCTGATTGCCATGAGAGCCTTCACCTTCGCGCCCGGCTCCACCGCGGTGATGCAGGAGGGCGAGGTGCCCGCAGGCATGGCCGCCGAGGCCGCCGTCGCCCGTGAGCGCCTGATCGAGATGGTCGCAGAGGCTGACGAGGCGCTGATGGAGCGTTTCTTCGCGGAGGGGACCCTCACGCAGGCGGAGCTGAGGGACGGCCTCCGGAAGGCCGTGGTGGCAGGCCGCATCTTTCCGCTCGTGTGCACGTCCGGATCGGCCGCGATGGGGTTTCAGCCGCTCCTGGATCTCGTCGCTGCGGTGGTGCCGTCGCCAGCCGAGCGTCCCCTCCCGGCGCTGGACGCCGCCGGGAACGCCACGACCGTGGCGGCCCTGGATGCGGCCCCATACTCGGCGTTCGTGTGGAAAACCATCGCCGACCAGTTTGCCGGGCGCATCACGATGCTGCGCGTGGGCTCCGGTGTCCTGACATCCGACACGTCGGTGCATAACGCCACGCGCGACAGCTCCGAGCGCCTCGGGCACCTGCTGGTGCTGCAGGGCAAGACGCAGACCCATGTGCCGGCGCTGCACGCCGGGGATCTGGGCGCCGTGGCGAAGCTGAAGGAGACGACGACCAACGACACGCTTGCCGAGAAGGCCACGCCGATCCGCTTCGCGCCGATCGCCTTTCCCGAGGCCGTACTGGCGTACGCCATCGAGCCGAAGAGCCGCGGCGACGAGGACAAAATCAGCACCTCCATGCACCGGCTGCAGGAGGAGGACCCGACCATCAGCTACACCCGGGATGCGCAGACGCACGAACTGCTGCTGGCCGGGCAGGGCCAACTGCATATCGAAGTCACCGTCGCCAAGCTCCGCCGCCGCTTCGGCGTGGAGGTCATGCTGAAGCCCCCGCGGATTCCCTACCGGGAGACGATCACGGCGGCCACCGAAGCGCACGGCCGGCACAGGAAGCAGTCCGGCGGCCACGGGCAGTTCGGCGACTGCAAGATCAAGGTGGAGCCGCTGCCTCGCGGGTCCGACTTCGAATTCGTCATCGACATCTTCGGCGGGTCTATCCCGCGGCAGTTCATTCCCGCCATCGAGAAGGGCATCCAGGACGCCCGCACCCGCGGCTATCTGGCCGGGTACCCGATGGTGGACTTTCGCGCCACCGTGTTCGACGGCTCCTTCCACGCCGTGGACTCCAACGAACTCTCCTTCAAGATGGCGGGTTCGCTGGCCTTCAAGGATGCGATGACCCGGGCGCGGCCCACCCTCCTCGAGCCGGTGATGCACGTGGAGGTGTATGCACCCAACGACTTCGCAGGCGACCTCATGGGCGACCTCAACGGGCGCCGCGGCCACATAGACGGGATGGAGACGCGCGGGTCGACGACCGTGATCAAGGCGCGGGTGCCGATGTCCGAAATGCTGACCTACGAGCAGCACCTGACGTCGGCCACCGGCGGCCGCGGCAGCTACCACATGGAGTACTCGCACTACGCCGAAGTGCCCCACGCGCTGCAGACGAAAATCATCGCCCACGCGAAGGCCGAGCGCGGACACGGGCAGGCAGTGGAGGAGGAGGACTGACGGGGGCCTGCTCGCTACGGTAACGTATCCATGGACGTATGCTAGCATACGTCCATGAAACGCACGACGGTTTTCGTCCCGGAGCAGGTCGAGCAGGATCTGCATCACTACGCCAGGCAGGACAACCGGCCAACGGCATCACTCGTCAGGGAAGCCCTGGAGGAGTACGTCGCGCGACGGCGGCAGCCGCCTTCGCTGCCCTCGTTCGCGGCCCAGTTCGCCAGCGGCCATGCCGGCACGGCGGAGGACACCGACGCGATCCTGTTCAAGGCGCTCTCCCCTCATGGCGATCAATTGAAGCGGAAGGCAACGGCTCGCACCAGGGCGACCACAGCCACGAAGAGCCGTCGCTGATGGCCCTCTTGGTCGATACGGGATTCCTGTACGCCCTCGCTGACCGGAGCGACGCCTGGCACGGCCGTGTCGTGGACTATCTGGCCGGCCACCGCCAGACCCTGCTCGCCCCAGTCACCATCGTGCCGGAGGTGACGTACCTGCTGCGCGAGCGGCTCGGATCACGCGCGGAGCTGGGCTTCGTCCGGTCGCTCGCACACCATGAAGTCGCCGTTGAGGATCTGAAACGGGCCGACTGGTCGCGGATTGAGGACATCCTCGAACAGCACGACGCGATGGGATTTGTGGACGCCAGTATCGTGGCAGTGGCCGAACGCCTGAAGGCGCGCGAACTGGCCACGACTGATCGCCGGCACTTCTCCACATTCAGGCCCGCGCACGTGCCGCGGTTCGAGCTGGTCCCCTGAAACGAAAAAGGCCCTGAGCGCGAACGCCCAGGGCCTTCCGAATGCTTGAGGCATTCCGGCGCGCACGCCGGACGCTGCCTACGCTCCGCCAGCCTTGCGCGGCGTCGTGACCTTGCGGGCACCACGCGACTGGCCACCGGCTTTGGTCTTGCCAGGCACGCTGGCCTGGTTGCCCCGGACGCGGTTCGCCGTGGCACGCAGACGGTCGCCGAGCCCCTTCTTCGGCTTCGACGCCTCGTCACCCTCTGCGGCTGCGGCGTCGGCCTCGGCCTTATGGGCCTTCGGATCGAATTCGCTCCCGACCAGCTCGATGAGCGCGGTGTCGGCGCCGTCGCCACGGCGGAACCCGGTCTTCAGGATCCGCGTGTAGCCACCGGGCCGCTCCGCGAACCGCGGGGCGAGCGAGTCGAACAGCTTCGAGACCACGTCCCGATCCTGCAGGTCCTTCAGTACCAGACGCCGGGCGTTCAGCACCTTGCTGTCGGCGGCGCCCGCTGCCACGCCGCGCTTGGCGACGGTGATCAGCTTCTCCACGAAGGGCCGCAGTTCCTTGGCCTTCGGAAGCGTGGTTTCGATGTGCTCGTGGCGCAGCAGAGCGGTGGCCAGATTGCGCAGCAGCGCCAGTCTGTGCTCCGTAACGCGTCCGAGCTTGCGGTGTGCGACGTTGTGTCTCATAGCGGTCGTCCGTTCCTGCCGGTGTCCTCGAACCTCGAGTGCCGGCTATTCCAGCCGCATCCCGAGGCTGAGGCCCATGCCCTGGAGGATGTCCTTGATCTCGTTGAGCGACTTCCGGCCGAAGTTCTTCGTCTTCAGCATCTCGGCTTCGCTCTTCTGCACCAGCTCCCGGATGGTCCGGATGTTGGCGTTCTTCAGGCAGTTGTAGGAGCGGACCGAGAGCTCGAGCTCCTCGACGCTCTTGTCGAGGTTCTCGTTGCCCGCGCCCGTCCGCGGCGCCTCGGCCTGCGCGTCGGGGGTCTGTTCCGTTTCGTCAAGGTTGACGAAGATGTTCATGTGGTCGCGCAGCAGGCGTGCGGCAAGCGACACGGCGTCGCGCGGCGTCACCGAGCCGTTGGTCCACACGTCCACCGTGAGCTTGTCGTAGTCGGTGGTCTGGCCGAGGCGCGCGGCCTCCACCAGGTAGTTCACCTTCTTGACCGGGGTGTGGACGGAATCGATCGGGATCCAGCCGATGCCGAGGTCCTCGTCGAAGTTCTTGTCCGCGGCGATGTACCCACGGCCACGCTTCATCCGCAGCTCCATGTGGAGCTTGCCGCCGGAGGACACCGTGGCGATGTGCGCCTCGGGCTCCAGCACCTCGACGTCCTGATCGAGCTGGATGTCCTTGGCGCGCACGACGCCGGGCTTGTCCACCTTCACGACCAGCGTCTTGGTCGCATCGGAGTGAATCTTCAGCGGAATCTGCTTGAGGTTCAGGATGATGTCGGTCGCATCCTCGACCACGCCCGGGATCGGCGAAAACTCGTGCAGCACGCCGTCGATCTTCACCGCGGTAATGGCCGCGCCCTCAATCGAGGAGAGCAGCACACGCCGCAGCGAGTTGCCGATCGTGGTGCCGAAGCCGCGCTCGAAGGGCTGGGCGTAGAACCGGCCGAACCGGTCCGTGAGAGTCTCGCGCTCGAACTCGAGGCGCTTGGGACGCTGAAAACCTTTCCAGAGCATTGATATTTCCTTTCGCGAACGGGCCGACAGCCTCGGCCTCCAGACCTGCCAGTTGAACCGCCGGCCTCCCGCCGCAGGTCTGCAAGGCTGCGGGCCGACGGATGCGAACCCGGGGCGTACCCCGGGCCGCGCGGGCACACACCCGCGCTACTTCGAATACAACTCGACGATGAGCTGCTCCTGCACGGGCAGGTTGATCTGCTCACGCGTGGGCACCGAACGGACAGTGGCTGACGCCTCGCCGTCGAACTGGAGCCACTCCGGCACCCCGCGGCCCTTGACCTCTTCCAGCGCGTGCACCACCGCCGCGCCCTGGCGGCTGGTCTGACGGATGGTCACCACGTCGCCCGGCTTCACCGAGAAGGACGGGATGTCGACCTTGCGGCCGTTCACGGTGAGATGGCCATGGCGTACCAGCTGGCGCGCCTGCGCCCGCGACGTCGCGAAGCCGACGCGGTAGGTCACGTTGTCCAAGCGGCGCTCCAGCAACTGCAGAAGCGTCTCGCCGGTGATACCCCGGGTGCGCTCAGCCGTCTCGAAGTACCGGCGGAACTGGTCCTCGAGCACGCCGTAGGTGCGCTTCACCTTCTGCTTCTCGCGGAGCTGCACGCCGTAGCCGGCCAGCTTCTGCTTCCGTGCCTTGCCGTGCTGACCGGGCACGAAATTGCGCTTCTCGATGCCGCACTTTTCGGTATAGCAGCGCTCGCCCTTCAGGAAGAGCTTCATGCCCTCCCGGCGGCAGAGCCGGCACACAGGTCCGATGTATCTAGCCATTTAACTGGTCCTTCTCGAGGTTAAACGCGGCGCCGCTTCGACGGCCGGCAACCGTTGTGGGGGATCGGCGTGATGTCGCGAATCGACTTCACCTCGACACCCACCGTCTGCAAGGCACGGATCGCGGACTCACGGCCGGAACCGGGGCCCTTTACCCGCACCTCCACCGAGCGAAGCCCATAGGTCTTCGCGGTGTTGGCGGCGCTGATCGCCGCCTGCGTGGCGGCAAACGGGGTGCCCTTCCGGGACCCCTTGAAGCCGATGCCGCCGGCGCTCGACCACGCGATCACGTGACCTTCCACGTCGGTGATGGTGATGTGCGTATTGTTGAACGAGGCGTGGATGTGCGCGAGGCCGTGGTGCACCACCCGCTTTTCGCCACGCTTCTTGAAGGTCTTGCGCTTCTTCGCGCCTTCCTTCTTGTCGGGTCCTGCGCCCGCAGATTCGGTCTTGGCCATGTGTGTCTCAGTTCGTCCTTGCGCTACACGGTCTTCTTCTTGGCGACGGCGCCCTTCCGCGGGCCCTTGCGCGTGCGCGCATTCGTGCGGGTGCGCTGGCCGTGCATCGGCAGATTGCGCCGGTGCCGCAGCCCGCGATAGCAGCCAATTTCCATCAGCCGCTTGATGTTCATTGAGATCTCCTTACGGAGGTCACCCTCAATGCCACCCACCTCTTCGAGCACCCGGCTGATCTTCCGGACGTCGTCCTCGGAGAGGTCCTTGACGCGCAGGTCCGGGCTCACACCCGCCTGTGTCAGGACATCATTCGAGCGCTTCCGGCCGATCCCGTAGATGTACGTGAGGCCGACCTCCACCCGCTTGGTACGCGGAAGATCGACGCCAGCAATGCGTGCCATCGCTTACCCCTGCCTCTGCTTGTGCTTTGCATTGGTACAGATGATCCGCACGACACCACGCCGGCGGACCACCTTGCACTTGGCGCAAATACGCTTCACCGATGCTCGTACTTTCATAGCCCCGTCATCCTGCCCGGCCCGGCGCCGGGTCTGGCTCTTACCGTTTCCTCACGATCCGACCACGCGTCAGATCGTTTCTGGTGAGTGCCACGTCCACCCGGTCACCCACCACGAGCCTCACGAAGTTCCTGCCGTCCCCCGGAGCGAAGTGGGCGGTAATCCGCCGCTCGCCGTCCAGGTTCACCACATACAGCGCGCTCGGCAACTGCGCCTCGATCACACCTTCCACCGTCGGGCCCGACCCGATCATCTGGTGAGCGCGCCGGGCTGCTCCTCTGCCCGGTCCTGCACCCGGCTACGCTTTGGACCCACCAGGGTTAGGATCTCACACCCGGCCCTGGTCACCACCACCGTGTGCTCGAAGTGCGCCGAGAGGCTCCCGTCGCGTGTCACCGCGGTCCACCCGTCCGAGAGCACCTTTACCGCCGCCTTGCCGGCATTGACCATCGGTTCGATGGCCAGCACCATGCCCTCCGCCAGCCTGGGCCCGCGTCCGGCCGGCCCGTAGTTGGCAATCTGCGGTTCCTCGTGCAGTTCGGTGCCGATTCCATGGCCCACGAACTCCCGCACCACCGTAAATCCCTGGCCTTCCACGTGAGCCTGCACCGCCGCCCCGATATCCGAGACCCGGGCATTGGGCCGAACCACGTCGATGGCCCGAAAGAGCGCCTCTTCCGTCGCGCGGAGCAGGTTCATGGCTTCCTCCGAGACCTGCCCGATCGGGACGGTCACGGCACTGTCGCCAAAGAACCCGTTCAACTTCGCGCCCATGTCAATCGACACCACGTCGCCTTCGCGCAACTCGCGCTCCGACGGAATCCCGTGCACTACCTGCTCGTTCACCGATGAGCAGATCGTGGCGGGAAACCCGTGGTATCCCTTAAACGCCGGCTCGGCGCCTGCCTCCCTTACCCGCTGCTCGGCCAGGCGATCCAGATCGCCGGTCGTCACACCGGGTGCGGCCGTCGACCGCAGTTCGGCGAGCACCTCACCCACCAGGCGGTTCACCGCCCGGAGCTTCTCAATTTCCGCACCCGACCGGCAGACAATCATGCCGGTCGCTCTGCCCCGGCCGGCCTGCCCTTCGCGGCATCCAGTGCCGCGTTGAGCGCCGCCGTCACCTGGGCCGTCTCGTCCGCACCGTTCACCTGGCGGTACGTCGGACGCAACCGGTAGAACTCCAGCAGCGGCCGCGTCTGCTGGTCGTACACCCCCAGCCGGTTTCTGACCACCGCCTCCGTGTCGTCCGACCTCCGCACTATCTCCCCACCGCACGTTCCGCACGCCGGCCGGTCATCGCCAGGCGTCACGTTGGTCCCGCAGACCAGGCACACTCGCCGGTCAAGCACCCGGCGGACCAGTTCCTCGACCGGCACGTCGATATTCACCACCACCAGCGGCGCCAGCCCTGCCTCGGCGATGATGCCGTCGAGCGCCTCGGCCTGCACCACCGTCCGGGGGAACCCATCCAGCAGGAACCCCCGCGTCACATCCGGCCGGCCCAACCGCTCCCGGACAATTCCGATCACGGTCGCGTCATCCACCAACTGGCCCTGATCCATCAGGACCTTTGCCTTGCGCCCCAGCGGCGTATCCCGCCGGATCGCGTCCCGAAGAATGTCGCCCGTCGCGACCTTCGGAAGGCCCCGTTCAACCGCGAGCCTGTCCGTCTGCGTGCCCTTGCCCGCACCCGGTGGCCCCATCACTACGACGTTCAGACCCATCGACGCACGCCCCCTGGCGCCACCTGCTGGCCCGTATCTATCCCCGCCGTCCCCGAATCCGAGTCTTCTTCATGAACCCGTCGTAGTGCCGCATGATGAGCTGAGACTCCACCTGCTGGACGGTATCCATGGCCACGCCCACCACGATGAGCAGCGACGTGCCGCCGAAGAAAAAGCTCACGCCCATGCCCTCGGTGACGAACCGCGGCAGGATCGCGTCCAGTTGTTCCCCGATAAACGGAATGGGCGCCACCTTGAAACCGGTAATCAGGAACTCGGGAATCAGCGCCACTACGACCAGGTAGAGACCGCCCACCAGCGTGAGCCGGCCCAGAATCGTGTCGATGTACTCCGCCGTCCGCTTACCCGGACGGATACCCGGAATGAAGCCGCCGTACTTCCGCATGTTCTCCGCCACGTCATCGGGGTTGAACACGATGGCCGTGTAGAAATACGCGAAGAAGATGATGCCAACCAGGTACAGCAGGTTGTAGAGCGGCATGCCATAGGCCAGCTGATCCACGACCGCGCGGCCCCACCCGTCCTGCACCATGCCGCCCAGCGTCGCCGGGAAGGCCAGCAGCGACGAGGCGAAGATCACCGGAATCACACCGCCCGTATTGACCTTGAGCGGGATGTGGGTGCTCGACCCGCCGTACTGCCGCCGACCGACGACCCGCTTCGCGTACTGCACGGCGATGCGGCGATGGCCGCGCTCCACGAAGATGATTGCGGCAATCACCGCCACCATCATCACGACCAGGAACAGGATCCGCAGCAGACTGATCTGCCCTGTCCTCATCTGATCCAGCGTGCTCAGAATCGCGCGGGGCAGGCCCACCACGATGCCGGAGTAGATGAGCAGTGACATGCCGTTGCCGATGCCGCGTTCGGTAATCTGCTCGCCGAGCCACATGATGAAGCTCGTGCCGGTGGTCAGCGTGAGCACGCACATCAGCCGGAAGCCCCAGCCCGGGTTGTAGACCAGCGGAAGACCCGCCACCTCCTGCTGACGCTCGAGGTAGATTGCGATGCCAAGCGCCTGGACCACGGCCAGGATGATCGTCAGGTACCGCGTGTACTGGGTGATCTTGCGGCGGCCCAGTTCGCCCTCCTTCGAGAGGCGCTCCAGATACGGCCAGACCACCGTCATCAGCTGCAGGATGATCGAGGAGCTGATGTACGGCATCACCCCGAGGGCAAAAATCGTGACCTTCGACAGGTTCTGTCCGGAGAACATGTCGTAGAGGCCGAACATCGTGCCCTGCAGCTGACGCGCCATCTCGGCCAGCGCGGCCTGATTCACACCGGGGGTCGGGATGTGGCTCCCGATCCGGTAGATGGCCAGCATCCCCAGGCTGAAGAGGATGCGGTTGCGCAGATCCTTGACGGCGAACAGATTCGTCAGCGGATTTTCCATGACTCGCCTTACCTAGGCCAAGCCTAGGCTGCTGACCCCGCAGAGCCCGACGCGCCTGCGCGTTGGGGTGAGATGATCTCGGCCGTACCGCCGGCCGCGGCCAGCTTCTCCGCGGCCTTGCCGCTGAACTTGTGCGCCTTCACCGTCAGGGCCTTGGCGATGTCGCCGCGCGCCAGCACCTTCACCAGCGACGCGCCGTGAATGATGCCGCGCTCACGGAGCAGCTCGGGCGTGACGACCGTGCCGGCGTCGAACCGCTCGACGAGCACATCGAGGTTCACCACGGCGTATTCGATCCGGAACGGGTTATGGAACCCGCGCTTCGGAATGCGCCGGTGCAGCGGCATCTGGCCGCCTTCAAAACCGCGCTTGCTCTTGTAGCCCGACCGCGACTGAGCGCCCTTGTGCCCACGCCCGGCCTGTGTGCCCTGGCCGGATCCCTGGCCACGGCCCACGCGCTTCTTTGAATGCTTGCTGCCCTGAGCGGGCTTGAGATTGCTGAGGTTCATGACTGTCCTACCGTCACGAGGTGACGGACCTTGTGAATCATCCCGCGCGTCGCCGGCGAATCGATCACCTCGACGCTCTGGCGGATGCGCCGCAGGCCCAGGCCCAGTACCGTGGCCGCCTGTGTCCTGTTGAACCCGATGGGGCTCCTCACCAGCGTGACCCGCACTGTGCTGGCGCCCGCCGACTTGCCCTGTGTGCGCTTCGACATGATGCCTATCCTTGAACGCTGACGCGCCGCTTGCGGGGCTCGATCATGAGATCCGCGAGTTCCTTGCCGCGCAACCGTGCGATGGTGGCCGGCTCCCGTAGCCCAATGAGGCCCGAGAACGTGGCCCGGACCACGTTGTGCGGATTCGCCGACCCGAGCGACTTGGTGACCACGTTCTGGATGCCCGCCGACTCCACCACGGCGCGCACCGCGCCACCCGCGATGAGGCCCGTGCCATCCGGCGCAGGCTTGAGCAGCACGCTGCCGGATCCGAACTTGCCGACGACCTGGTGCGGGATGGTCGTGCCCTTGAGCGGCACCCGGATCAGGTTCTTCTTCGCCGCCTCGATGCCCTTCTTGATGGCCGACGGCACTTCCTTGGCCTTGCCGACGCCGAAGCCCACCACGCCGTGCCCGTCGCCCACGACGACCAGCGCGCTGAAGCTGAGGTTCTTGCCGCCCTTGACGACCTTTGTCACCCGGTTGATGGAGACGACGTTGTCCTTCATCTCCATCTGGGAGCCGTCGATCTTCTCGCGCTCGCGGTTCATCAGTGCCATGCCCTAGAACTCCAGACCTGCTTCGCGCGCCGCGTCGGCTACTGCCTTCACGCGCCCGTGATAAAGAAACCCGTTGCGGTCGAACACCACGCGCGTGACGCCCTTTTCGATGAGACGTTCCGCGATGGTCCTGCCGATGAACTTGGCGCCGGCGACATTGCCGCCTTTCGCGTCCTGCTCCATCGCGCCCTTCACGGCCGGCTCGAGAGTCGAAGCCGCGGCGATGGTGCTGCCGTCGGCGTCGTCCACCACCTGCACGTAGATGTGCGTGACGCTCCTGAACACGGTCAGGCGCGGACGCGCCCCCGTGCCATGCACCCGCGCGCGGATGCGGTATTTGATTCGCTGACGGCGGTCGGCTCGTGTCTTGATACGCATCGCTAGGCTCCGGTCTTGCCTACCTTCTTCTTCAGAACTTCACCCGTGTAGCGCACGCCCTTCTGCTTGTAGGGATCGGGCTTGCGCAGCCGGCGCATGTTGGCCGCGACCTGTCCCACGAGCTGACGGTCCACGCCAGTCACGACCAGATGCGTCTGCTTCTCCACCGCCACGTCGATACCGTTCGGGATGTCGAACAGAATCGGGTGCGAGTAGCCCAGCGCGAAATGCACCTGCTTGTCCTTGAGCTCGGCACGGTAGCCGACGCCCACGATATCCAGCTCCCGCTTGAAGCCGTCGGTCACGCCGGTCACGGCGTTGGCCACCAGGCTCCTGGCAAGGCCGTGGAACTTCCCGAGCGCCTTGTCCTCGCGCGCCGGCCTCGCCACCATGGTGCCGCCCTCTTCGGCGAACACGATGCCCGGCGGAATCGGCTGACGGAGTGTGCCCTTGGGGCCCTGCACCTCAACGGCGTCGGCCGCGATCTTGACGGTCACGCCCTTGGGCAAGGGAATAGGTTTCTTACCGATACGAGACATATGGGTCTTGTCCTGCCTACCAGACGTTGCAGAGCACTTCGCCGCCCACGCCCGCCTTCTTGGCGGCACGGCCGGTCATCACGCCCTGCGACGTGGTGAGGATGCTGGTCCCGAGGCCGCCGAGCACATGCGGCACATCCTCGACACCGAAGTAGACGCGACGGCCCGGACGGCTGATCCGCGCGATCCCGGTGATCACGCGCTCGCCGCGGGGGCCGTATTTCATGAACAGGCGGATCGCCTGGCGCGGTTGGCGTCCCGGCTTCTCGGCCGCTTCGTCCAGTACGCGGAATCCCTGGATATAACCCTCATCCTGGAGGATGCGGGCGATCTCGGCCTTCAGCTTCGATGCCGGCAGATCAACGCGGATTTGCTTCGCCGTAACGGCGTTGCGGATCCGCGTGAGCATGTCGGAAATGGGGTCGGTCATTTCACCATCTCTCTATCGTGATGCGGTGGCAGGTCTCGTCCTACCACGAACTCTTGGTCACGCCGGTCACGTCGCCCTCGAGTGCTGCCTTGCGGAAGCACAGACGGCACATGGCGAACTTGCGCATGTACGCCCGGGGACGTCCACACAGGCGGCACCTGTTCCGGAGCCGGACCTTGAACTTCGGCGTTTTGGCTTCTTTTGCGATCTTCGCTGTGGTGGCCATGATTAACTCGTGCGGAACGGCATGCCCATGAGCTGGAGCAGCTTCCGCGCCTCCTCGTCGGTCTTCGCGGTGGTGACAACCGACACGTTCATGCCGCGCGGCTTGTCCACCTTCATGTAATCGATTTCCGGAAACAGCAACTGGTCGCGCAGGCCGAGCGTGTAGTTGCCACGCCCGTCGAATCCCTTGGGCGACACGCCCCGGAAGTCGCGGACACGCGGCAGACCGATCGTGATCAGGCGGTCGAGGAACTCGTACATCCGCTCCCCGCGCAGCGTGACCATCGCGCCCACCGGCATGCCCTGGCGCAGCTTGAATTGGGCGATGGACTTGGTCGCCCGGCGCACCATGGCCTTCTGGCCCGCGATCCGGCTCACCTCATCCGCGCCCACGTCGGCGATCTTCGCGTTCGACACGGCCTCGCCGAGACCCATGTTGATGACGATCTTCTCGATCTTCGGGATCGCCATCGGGTTCGGGTAGCCGAACTCCTTCTTGAGCGCCGGCACCACGTCCGTGGTGTAGCGGTCCTTCATGCGGCTCATTTGTCGACCACTCCCTCGCACTTGCGGCAGACCCGCACCTTGCGTCCGTCGGCCAGGATCTTCCGGCCGAGACGCGTCATCTTTCCGCACTCCGGGCACACCAGCTGCACGTTGCTCGCATCCAGTGAGGCCTCGCGCTCCACGATGCCGCCCTTGATGTTCTTCTGGGGGTTCGGCTTCGTGTGTTTCTTGATGATGTTCACGCCCTCCACGATCAGGCGCTTGCCGGCCGGCAGCACCCGCAGCACACGGCCGCGCTTGCCGTTGTCCTTGCCCGTGGTCACCACCACTGTGTCGTTCTTTCGGATCGAGGTCTCGAGCGCCGACATCACAGCACCTCCGGCGCCAGCGAGATGATCTTCATGAACCGGCGCTCGCGCAGTTCGCGCGCCACGGGTCCGAACACGCGCGTGCCGACTGGATCATTGTTGTCGTTGATGATCACGGCCGCGTTGCGGTCGAACCGGATGTAGCTTCCGTCGCGGCGTCGCGTCTCCTTCGCCGTCCGGACGACCACGGCCTTGACGACCTGGCCCTTCTTGACGGTGCCGTCCGGCGAGGCTTCCTTGACGTTCGCCGTGATGACGTCGCCCAGGCCCGCGTAGCGGCCGGTCGACCCACCGATCGGGTTGATCACGGAAATCTTCCGGGCGCCGGAATTGTCGGCCACGTCGATGATGGAACGCATCTGGATCATGGTGTGCTCCTAGACCGTCTGCGCCTTCAACACGACACCGGTGACCACCCACCGTTTGCGGCGGCTGAGCGGCCGCGACTCGGCGATGGTGACCGTGTCACCCACCTTGGCGGCGTCGTCCTCGTTGTGCGCGAGGAAGGTTGACGTCCTCTTCTGAATCTTGCCATACAGGGCGTGGCGCTCCTGGCGCTCCACGGCGACGACGACGGTCTTCATCATCTTGTCGCTGACGACCTTGCCCGTGAACTGTGCTTTCGCGCTCATATGCTCACTTCGTCTTCTGCGTCAGAACCGTCTTGACGCGCGCGAGATCCCGGCGGAGCCCGCGAATCTTCAGGGGAGCCTCGAGCTGGCCCATCGACTTCTGAATCCGCATGCGGAAAATCTGATCGTCCAGCTCCCGCTCTCGGGCCTGGAGCTCGTCCAGGCCGAGGTCACGAATCTCGTTCACCTTCATGACGCCTTCTCCTGCGCGAAGCGGGTGGCGAACTTCACCTTGATGGGCAGCTTGGCCGAAGCCAGCTGCATCGCCCGCCGGGCGTCCGCTTCGGAGACGCCCTCCATCTCGAACATGACCCGGCCCGGGCGCACGACACAGACCCACTGATCAGGCGCGCCCTTGCCCTTGCCCATTCGCGTTTCCTGCGGCTTCTTCGTGATCGGCTTGTCCGGGAACACCCGCACCCAGATCTTGCCGCCGCGCTTGATGAAGCGCGTCATCGCGATACGGGCCGCCTCAATCTGCCGGGCGGT
This sequence comes from Vicinamibacterales bacterium, assembly GCA_040081715.1. Taxonomy (GTDB): domain Bacteria; phylum Acidobacteriota; class Vicinamibacteria; order Vicinamibacterales; family UBA2999; genus CANKJK01. Next base: position 150,563 of record JBEBFY010000001.1, read on the forward strand.
GATCCACGCCGGCTCCAGCGCCTTCAGCCCGAAGTCGCCGAACGACACGTCGGACCCGCGCCACGCCTTGCCCTTCATGCGGCCGCGCTGCTGCTTCCGGAACTTGACTTTCTTTGGCATCAACATGCGAGTTGATCCTTACCTTTCCCTCGATCGCTTGTGGCGCTCCGCACTAGGCGCGCGCCGGACGCCTGGGCGAGCGATCCCGATATTCCTCGTCGCGGCCCACACGCGGCACCAGCCGCTCGCCCTTGTAGAGCCACACCTTGACGCCGATTTTTCCGTAGGTGGTGTTCGCCTCGGCAAACCCGTAATCGATATCCGCCCGTAGCGTCTGCAGCGGCAGCTGGCCGTGCAGATACCACTCGGACCGTGCGATCTCGGCGCCGTTCAACCGGCCGGACACCCGCACCTTGATACCCCGGGCGCCAAATCGCAGCGCTGACTCAACCGCCTTGCGCATCGCCCGCCGGAACGCCACGCGCTTTTCAAGCTGCACGGCGACCGACTCGGAAATGAGCTGGGCTTCGAGCTCCGGCTTCTGGATCTCCTGGATGTTGACGAAGACTTCGCGATTGGTGCGCTTCTGCACCTCCTGCTTGAGCTTGTCGACCTCCGTGCCCTTGCGGCCGATGATGATGCCCGGACGCGAGGTGTAGATGTCGATTTTCAGCTTGTTGGCGGCGCGCTCCGTTTCGATACGCGACACGCCCGCATGCGAGAACCGCTTCTTCAGATCGGCCCGCAGCGCCAGGTCTTCATGGAGCAGCTTGGCGTAATCGCGATCCGAGAACCACCGCGATCGCCAGGTCTTGTTGAAGCCCAGCCTGAACCCGTAGGGGTGAACCTTCTGGCCCACAGTAACTCCTTGTAAGAACTATGCCTGCGCGGCGGCCGGCTTGCGGCTGCCTCGCGACGTGGCCGGCGCGGCGGGGCCATCGGCCACCCGCGAAATCTTCACCGGCCGCTCGGCCACGCGCACCGTCAGGTGCGCGGACCGCTTGACCACCCGGAACGCCCGGCCCATCGGGGCAGGGCGGACACGCTTCATCGACTGTCCCTGGTTGGCGAAGCACGCCGAGACGTAGAGCCGCTCGATGTCGCCGCCGAAACCTTCCTTCTGCTGTGCGTTCGCCACGGCCGACCGCAGCACCTTGGCGATGTCCCGCGCAATCGTCTTCCGCGTGAACTGGAGCGTGGCGAGCGCCTGATTCACGGCCTTGCCGCGAATCAACTCCAGCACCAGGCCCGCCTTCTGGGCCGAGGTGCGCACGCCATTGGCGGTGGCCTCTGCTTCGATCATGGCTACCCCTTCCCTCCGGCGGCTGGCGACGGTGCTGTCGTCGCGGCCTTCTCCGTCTTGGTGGTGTGGCCTTTGAACATCCGCGTCGGCGAGAACTCGCCGAGCTTGTGGCCCACCATGTTTTCAGTCACATACACCGGGATGAACTTCTTCCCGTTGTGCACCGCCATCGTGTGCCCCACCATCTCGGGGATCACGGTCGAGCGGCGTGACCACGTCTTGATCACCTTCTTCTCGTTGGCCCTGTTCATCGACTCCACCTTCTCGAGGAGAGGCGTATCGACGAAGGGACCCTTTTTGAGTGAGCGGCTCATGGCCTACTTGGTTCTCCTCTGCACGATGAAGCGATCGGTGTCCTTCCGGCGACGCGTCTTGAAGCCCTTCGTGGGTTGTCCCCACGGCGTCACCGGGTGACGGCCACCCGAGGTCTTGCCTTCACCACCGCCGAGCGGGTGGTCGACCGGGTTCATGGACACGCCGCGGTTATGCGGGCGCTGTCCCAGCCATCGGCTGCGGCCAGCCTTGCCGAGCGACACGTTCTCGTGCTCGATGTTGCCGACCTGACCAATCGTCGCAACGCAGTCGACACGGATCTTGCGAATCTCGCCAGACGGCATCCTGACGGAGGCGTAGTCGCCGTCGCGCGCCACCAGCTGGACCGATGACCCGGCACTGCGCGCAATCTGGCCACCCTTGCCCGGCTTCAGCTCCACGTTGTGGATCTGCGTGCCAAGCGGGATGTTCCTGAGCGGGAGGCAGTTGCCCGGGAGGATGTCGACGTGGTCGCCGGCCACCACCGTGTCTCCCACCTTCAGCCCCATGGGCTGCAGGATGTAGCGCTTCTCGCCATCCGCGTAGCTGATCAGCGCGATGCGGGACGACCGGTTCGGGTCGTACTCCACCGTCGCCACCTTGCCGGGTATGTCGCGCTTGTCCCGGCGGAAGTCGATGACCCGGTAGAGACGGCGGTGTCCGCCGCCGCGCCACCACGAGGTCAGCTCACCCTGGTTATTGCGGCCGCCTGACCGATGGAGGCTCTCCGTCAGCGGGCGGTACGGCTCGGTGGCCGTGATTTCGTCGAACGTCTGAACGGTCCGGAACCGGGTTCCCGCCGACGTCGGCTTGAATGAACGAATAGGCATTGTTGTCGTCCTTGCCTGAGGCTAGGCGCCCTGCAGGAACTCGGGCAGCTTCTCGCCGTCCCTGAGCCTGACATAGGCCTTCTTCGAATCCGGGCGGTGGCCGGCAAACTTGCCCTGCCGCTTCTCCTTGCCATGGGTGAGCAGCGTCTTCACGCTTTCCACCTTGGACCCGAAGAGCTGCTCCACAGCCTTCCTGATGTCGATCTTGTTGGCGTTCCGCGCCACCTCGAAGACCAGCGTCCGGCCATCCCGCTCGCGGATGACGGTCGTCTTCTCGGTGATGAGGGGCCGCCGCAGCACACTTGTACGTTTCACCATGGTTCTGCCCGTCCTAGCTGAGGACGTCCTGGAGTTTCTCGATCGCCGCCTTCGTCAGCACGACCCGGCGGGTGTTGATGACATCGCGCGCGCTGACCCGGTTGCTCGGCAGCAGGCGGATGCCTTCGATGTTCCGCACCGAGAGCGCCAGCTTGTCCTCCGGCTTCACGTCCACAAGGAGCGCCTTGCCATCCACGCCCAGGCTCTTCAGGAGCGCCGTGGCCGCCTTCGTCTTGATCTCGCTCACCGCCAGGGCGTCGACCACGATCACTTCGCCGTCGCGCAGCTTCTGCGTGATGGCGGCGCGCAGCGCGCCCTTCTCCACCTTGATGGGGAGGTGGTAGTCGTAGCTGCGTGGCTGAGGTCCGAATACCGTGCCGCCCTTGCGCCACAGCGGGTTACGCGCCTCGCCGACCTGGGCCCGGCCGGTGCCCTTCTGCTTCCACGGCTTCCTGCCGGTGCCGCTGACGAGACCGCGGGTCTTCGTGGCATGCGTGCCCCGGCGTTCGGCGGCGTTGGCGTGGACGACCGATTCGTGAATCAGGTCCGTCTTCACGCGCCCGCCGAACACGTCGTCCCGCAGGTCGAGCGACCCGACCTTCTGGTTCTGCTGATTGACGACATCCACTGTCATGGTGCTACTTCTTGCCCTTCTTCTTGGCCGGCACCTGGGCAATCCGGACCGGCTTGGCCGCGATGGCCTTTCGAATCGTGAGATAGCCGCCGGGCCCGCCCGGTACCGCGCCCTCGACCAGCAGCAGGTTGTTCTCGGCGTCCACTCGAATAACCTTCAGGTTGCGCACCGTCACGCGGTCGGCACCCATGTGCCCGCCCATCCGCATCCCCTTGACGACGCGGGACGGGTAGGACGAGGCGCCGATGGATCCCGGCGCGCGGTGGAACATCGACCCGTGGCTTGCGCCGCCGCCCTTGAAGTGATGGCGCCGCACCACACCCTGGAAACCCTTGCCGCGGCTCGTGCCGATCACGTCGACCCGGTCGCCGTCGGCGAACATCGTGACGCTGATCGGGTCCCCTGCCTTCACCGGCTCACCGCCCGCCTTCAGCTTCACCTCAAGGCGCACGCGCGTGGGGGGCACTCCGGCCTTCTTGAAGTGGCCTTCCGTCGCCTTGTTCGCCTTGATGGGCTTGTCCTCGACCAGCCCGATCTGCACCGCTTCATAGCCGTCGGTCTGGACCGTCTTGGCCTGCACCACGACACAGGGACCCGCCTTGAGCACCGTGGCCGGCAACACCGTGCCGTCCGCAGCGAACAACTGCGTCATCCCGATTTTTCTACCGATGAGTCCTGTGACCATAAGTCAGTCCTGGCACCTCGCCAAAAGGCTCGGCACTACTTCCCGTGTTCCTTGCCGAATGCCTTGATTTCAACGTCCACACCAGCCGGCAGATCGAGCTTCATGAGCGCGTCCACCGTCTGGGGGGTCGGCTCGAAGATGTCGATCAAGCGCTTGTGTGTCCGTACCTCGAATTGCTCACGCGACTTCTTGTCGACGTGAGGCGACCGCAGCACCGTCCACTTATTGATGGATGTGGGCAGCGGAATCGGTCCCGCCAGGCGGGCACCCGTCCGGCGTGCCGTCTCCACGATCTCGCCAGTGGATTGGTCGAGGATGCGGGAGTCGTACGCCTTGAGGCGGATGCGGATTTTGTCGCTGAACATTGCCATCGGTGATTCCTATTACCTACTCGACGATTTCGGTGATGGTGCCGGCGCCGACGGTGCGGCCGCCCTCGCGGATGGCGAACCGGGCGCCCTTCTCAATGGCCACCGGCGTAATCAGCTCGCCCGTAATCGGCGTGTTGTCACCCGGCATCACCATCTCGACCCCCTCCGGCAGCCGCAGAATGCCCGTCACATCCGTCGTCCGGATGTAGAACTGCGGCCGATACCCGTTGAAAAACGGCGTGTGCCGCCCGCCCTCTTCCTTCGACAGGATGTACACCTCGCCCTTGAACTTCGTGTGCGGCGTGATCGACCCCGGCTTCGCCAGCACCTGCCCGCGCTCCACGTCGCTCTTCTCGACGCCCCGCAGCAGAATCCCGACGTTGTCCCCCGCCTGCCCCTCGTCCAGCAGCTTCCGGAACATCTCCACGCCCGTGACCACCTTCTTCACTGTCGGCTTGAAGCCCACAATCTCGATTTCCTCGCCCACCTTCACCCGACCGCGCTCAATCCGGCCCGTCACCACCGTCCCGCGCCCCGAAATCGAGAACACATCCTCGATCGGCATCATGAACGGCTTGTCCGTCTCGCGCACCGGCAGCGGAATGTAGGTATCCAGCGCGTCCATCAACTTCAGCACCGACTCCACGCCCGCCGGGTCCCCATTGATCGCGCCGAGCGCGCTCACCCGCACCACCGGCGTGTCGTCTCCCGGGAACCCGTAGCTGGTCAGCAACTCCCGGACTTCCATCTCCACCAGGTCCAGCAGTTCCGGGTCATCCACCGCGTCCACCTTGTTCAACGCGACCACCAGATACGGCACGTTCACCTGCTTGGCCAGCAGGACATGCTCCCGCGTCTGCGGCATCGGCCCGTCCGTCGCGCTCACCACCAGAATCGCGCCGTCCATCTGCGCCGCGCCCGTGATCATGTTCTTGATGTAGTCCGCGTGCCCCGGGCAGTCCACGTGCGCGTAGTGCCGGTTCGCCGTCCCATACTCCACGTGACTCGACGCAATCGTCAGAATCTTCGTGTCGTCGCGACGCCCCTGCGACTCGGAGGCCTTCGCCACCTCGTCATACGGAATGAACTTCGCCCATCCCTTGTCCGCCGCCACCTTCGTCAGGGCCGCCGTCAGGGTCGTCTTCCCGTGGTCAATGTGGCCAATCGTGCCCACGTTGACGTGCGGTTTCGACCGATCAAATTTTTCCTTCGCCATCGCAGTTCGCTCCGTCTGCTATCGGTTAGTAACTACTTCGTTCCCTGCACGCGTGCGATGACTTCCTCGCTCACGTTCGCGGGTGCCTGCTCGTATCGATCGAAGTGCATCGAATACGTGGCGCGCCCCTGCGTCCGCGACCGGAGGTCCGTCGCATATCCGAACATCTCCGACAGCGGCACGCGGGCGTTCACAATCTGGGTTCCGCCCCGCTCATCCTGTGACTGGATACGGCCCCGGCGGCTCGCCAGGTCGCCCATCACGTCGCCGATGTAGTCTTTCGGGACCACGACTTCCACGCGCATGATGGGCTCAAGCAGCACCGGCTTGGCCTTCTTGGCTGCGTCCTGGAACGCCATCGAGCCGGCAATCTTGAACGCCATTTCGGACGAGTCGACGTCGTGATAGGACCCGTCGTAGAGCTCGATCCGGACATCGTCGATCGGATAGCCGGCTATGATGCCGCGCGTGAGCGCTTCCTTGATGCCCTCGTCGATCGGCTTGATGAATTCCTTCGGAATCGAGCCCTGCGTGGTCTTGTTCTCGAAGATGTAGCCGGTGCCCGGCTCGCCCGGGAACAAATGAATCTTGCAGTGGCCATACTGGCCGCGGCCACCGGTCTGCTTGGCGTATTTCATTTCGCCATCAGCCGGACGGGTCAACGTTTCCTTGTAGGCGACCTGCGGCTTGCCCACGGTGGCCTCGACGCCAAACTCGCGCTTCAGGCGGTCCACGAAGATTTCCAGGTGGAGTTCGCCCATGCCCGCGATGACGACCTGATTGGTTTGCACATCCGTCTTCACGCGGAAGGTCGGATCCTCGCCCATCAGCTTCGCCAGGCCGACGCCCAGCTTTTCCTGGTCGACCTTGCTCTTCGGCTCGATGGCGAGCGAAATCACGGGCTCCGGGAAGTCCATCGACTCCAGCACCACCGGCTTGGACTCGTCGCAGAACGTATCGCCCGTGGAGACCTGCTTGAGGCCGACCGCGGCGGCGATGTCGCCGGCGTAGACCTCCTTGATCTCCTCGCGCTTGTTCGCGTGCATCTTCAGCAGGCGCCCCACCCGCTCCGTCCGCTGCTTGGTCGAGTTATAGACGGACGACCCCGATGTCAGCACGCCGGAGTAGACGCGGATAAAGGTGAGCTGACCGACGAACGGGTCGCTCATCAGCTTGAACGCCAGCGCCGAGAAGGGCGCCTCGTCGGACGACGGGCGCTCGATGGTGGCGTCTTCCCCTGCCTTCGCGTCCGGGTTGATGCCCTGAATGGACGGGACATCGAGCGGCGACGGCAGGTAGTCCACCACCGCGTCGAGGAGGAGCTGGACGCCCTTGTTCTTGAAGGCGGTGCCGCAGATCACCGGCACGAAAACCACTTCTTCCTCGCGCACCGACCGGATGCAGCGGTCGCGCAGCGCGGCCTTGACCTCAGCCTCTGTAATCTCTTCGCCGCTGAGGTACTTCTCCAGCAGCTTGTCGTCGTGCTCGCTGACCTTTTCGATGAGCTTCTCGCGGTAGGCCCTGGCCTCCTCGAGCATGTCGGCAGGAATGTCCGACACGATGTAGTCGGCGCCCATCGTCTCGTCCTTGTAGGTGATCGCCTTCATCTTGACGAGGTCGACGACCCCCTTGAAGCGATCCTCGGCACCGATCGGCAACTGAATCGCCACCGCGTTGCCCCCGAGCTTGGACGAGATCTGCTCCAGCGTCATCTTGAAGTCCGCGCCGATGCGGTCCATCTTGTTGACGAAGCAGATGCGCGGCACGCGGTACTTGTCCGCCTGCCGCCACACGGTCTCGGACTGGGGCTCGACGCCGGACACGGCGTCAAACACCGCACACGCACCATCCAGCACGCGGAGCGAGCGCTCCACCTCGGCCGTGAAATCCACATGGCCCGGCGTATCGATGATGTTGATGCGGTGGTCACGCCAGAAGCACGTGGTCGCGGCCGACGTGATCGTAATGCCGCGCTCCTGCTCCTGCTCCATCCAGTCCATGACGGCCGTGCCTTCATGTACTTCACCAATCTTGTAGGTGATCCCGGTATAGAAGAGGATGCGCTCAGTCGTCGTCGTCTTACCGGCATCAATGTGGGCCATGATGCCGATGTTGCGCGTCAAGTTGAGCGGTGTCTGGCGAGGCATTTCTCTAAAGACCTGTCCGTAGTTAAAACGTGAGCATTACCAGCGGTAGTGCGCGAACGCCTTGTTCGCTTCCGCCATGCGGTGCGTGTCTTCGCGCTTCTTGACGGCGCCACCACGAAGATTCGACGCATCCAGCAATTCGTTGGCGAGCTTTTCCTGCATCGTCTTGCCGTCGCCGCGCGACCGCGCGAAGCTGACCAGCCAGCGGATGCTCAGCGAGAGCCGGCGGTTGGGATTCACCTCGACCGGCACCTGGTAATTGGAACCACCAACCCGGCGCGACTTCACCTCGAGGCTGGGCTTGACGTTATCCAGCGCCTTCTTGAACACCTTCAGCGGGTCATCGCCGGTGCGTTCCTTGATGAGGTTGAAGCTGTCATACAGGATCTTCTCGGCCGTGCTGCGCTTGCCATCCGACATGACGGTGTTGATGAACTTGCTCAACAGCGTGCTGCCATAGATGGGGTCAGGTACTTGTTCGCGCTTCGGGATTTCTCGTCTGCGAGGCATATCTCAGTTCTCTCTACTGCTTCGGGCGCTTCGCGCCGTACTTCGACCGGCCCTGCTTGCGGCCCTGGACACCCACGGCGTCCAGCGTGCCGCGCACCACGTGATAACGGACGCCCGGGAGGTCCTTCACACGGCCACCGCGAATCAGCACCAGCGAATGCTCCTGCAGGTTGTGACCCACGCCGGGGATGTACGTCGTGACCTCGATGCCGTTGGTCAACCGGACGCGCGCCACCTTGCGGAGGGCCGAGTTCGGCTTCTTGGGCGTCTGCGTGAAGACGCGGACACACACCCCGCGCTTCTGCGGACTGACCTGGAGCGCGGGGCTCTTGGTCTTGGTGACGATCTTCTTTCGTCCCTGCCGGACGAGCTGACTGATGGTCGGCATGCGTCAATCACGCATCTGAGGTCCGAATTACTCCGGATGGCTCAAACGCAACAGAGGCAGCTTTATCGCTGCCATCCAAAATGCATCGAGCCTGAAGGCACCCATCGGGATGCCTGGCACTCGAAGCGGAAAAACCCTATTTATGTATTTCGCTGGCGGCTCGGCCGACACGTCGGCAATGCCGCCAAGGGAAAAGAGAAGTCCTGCGGACCTCTCATCCGAGCGGTAGCGACCAGATAGGGTGTCCTGGCCACTAGAGAACCTAGCGAATATAGCACCGGAACCGATTCCGGATCAACCTGAGGCCTTCAAAACATGGCCTACGGACGGCCGCCGCCCCGCCGTGTCACGCGATACACGCCCGACACCGTGCGGAAGATGAGACTACCACGAAGTACGGCTGGCGTCGCCAGCGCCATCTCCCCGAAGGAGTTCTTGCCCAGAACCTTGAACTCGGCCCCCGGCTGGATGACGTAGGTATCCCCGTCCTCACTGAGCGCAAAGAGCTTGCCGTTGTAGGCCCACGGCGACGCGGTGAACCCGCTGGTGGCCGGGTCGATACGCTTCCGGCCGTACACGCGCTCCCCGGTCAGTGCGTCATTGGACTGCAGGAAACCCTGGGATTCGAGGGTGTAAAGATACTTGCCGTAGACCAGCGCCGACGGCATGTAGGACGCCAGCTTGGGCTGCGACCAGACCACGAATTCACTCGCACTCTCGCCATCCTTCGGGGTGAGATCACCCGCACCGCCCGGCCTGATGGCCCATACCGGGCGGGTTGCATCGGCCGGATAACCGGCGCTGACATAGAGCAGTCCGTTGGCAGCGAGGGGCGTCGGCGTGGAATTGCTGCCCAGCCCGCGCACGTGCCACAGGGGCTGCCCATTGATGTCATAGGAACGGACCGCGCCCCCGGCCAGCACGATGACCTCCGTCCGTCCGCCGTGCTCCCAGACGAACGGGGTCGCCCAGGTCGGCCCGCCCGGCTTGAAGCGCTCGCTCGTCACGCGCCAGATCTCCTTGCCGGTGGCGGTCGCATACGCGGCCAGGAACCAGGGCCGGCTCGGCTCGTGGTCATCCACCACGAACAGCCGATCTTTGTACAAGGCTGGCGAAGCCGCCGTGCCGAAGTCGATACGACGCGCGGCAAACTCCGGGTTCTCGGCCGGCAGGGAGTTGGGCGGCTGCACCCGTGTCGTCCAGAGGAGCTTCCCCTTGAAGTCAAAGGCGTGCAGGCCCAGGTCGCCGTTATAGACGTAGACGCGCTGGCCATCGGTGACCGGCGTCTCCGACGCGTAACTGTTCTTCGGGTGCTTGGCCGCGAGGGGCTCGCCGCTCCTGAGCTCCCGTTCCCACCGCACCTTCCCGGTCTTGAAGTCGATGTCGTAGAGCACCCAGCGGTGCGGCGCCTTGAGGATGGGCGCCCGCATGCCTTCCTTGTAGCTCGCACCCTTGCCGTCCTCGATGATGTCGAGGCCCGGCCTCGGCGCCGGCTCACTGCTGATCACGGTGGTCACGAAGATGTGGTCATCCCACACGATCGGCGAACTCCACCCGCGCCCGGGAATGGGCGTCTTCCACGCGACGTTCTGCTCGGCGCTCCAGGCGTCCGGCAGCGCGGGGTCGTCGGCGATGACGCCACTGGCCGGTCCGCGGAACTGCGTCCATTGCTCACGGCCAGCGCCGCCGGCGGCGGCCCCGAGCACCGCCACCCATCCGCACAACGCAAGCATGCGACCGATTCTCACGACAGGCTCCTTAGGGTTCCGGCTGTTCATTCAGGGATCACACGCGCGCGGTGCTGTTGCCAAGACGCTCGGCCCGTACCCCCAGGGCGTCGAGCAACCCCAGGTGCAGGTTGGCCAACGGCGTCCCATCAAGGTGGCGGCGGTGCGCACCCCGCGTGCGGTCCCGAGGTCCGGCCACGAGCACCGGCAGATTATCGTGCCGATGCCGATCGCTGTCACTCATGCCGGCCCCGTAGAGTACCAGCGTGGTATCGAGCAGGCTCCCCGGACCGTCTTCGAGCGCCCGCAAGCGGCCGAGAAAGTAGGCCAGCACACCCACATGGTACCGGTTGATCCGCGCGAGCTTCTCGATGCGCCCCGGATCCGACTGGTGGTGCGACAGCAGGTGGTGTGTCTCCTGGATCCCGAGCTCCGGATAGGTCCGCGTGCTGGCCTCGACCCCGATCATCAGCGTGCCGACGCGGGTGAGGTCGGCGTGAAAGGCCAGCGCGAGCAGGTCCAGCATCAACGTATAGCGCTCGACGAATCCGCCCGCCGGCTCGGACACCGCGGACGCGTCCGGCACCTCGGTCGCCCCCCGGCGCTCGGCGGACCGGATGCGGACCTCCACGTCACGGATGGTCTGCGCATACTGATCAAGCGTGGCCCGGTCCGAGGCACTCACCTGCTGGCGAAGCCGCCCGAGACCCTGCAGCAGCGAATCCAGGAGGCTCCGGTCGTCGCGAGCGGCACGCGCCCCCGCCTCCACCGTCACGGCACCGTCGCCGAACAGCCGTTCGAACACGGCACGGGGCCTCGACTCCATCGGCAGTGGGTTGTCGGGAGATATCCAGCTGATGGTGTTCTGGTAGGCGCAGCTGTACTGCACGTCACACGCCCCGACCAGGGGCGCGTCCTCAAGACCCAGCTCCAGCGAGGCCACCCGCGTCTCGGCTCCGAGCGCGCGCGCGGCGATCTGGTCGATCGACACGCCGGCCCTGAGCGCAGTGCCGCGCGTCGGAGACGGGCTGGCCGCTGTCAGGAACTTCGTGGCCGCACCGGCGTGGTAGGCGGGGACTACCGGGAGGCCGAGCGTGCTCAGGCCGGATTCGACGCGGATACGGTCGCGGAACGGCGCCAGGGGGGCGAGTGTGGGCGGGAGGCCGCTCAGCTGACCTTCCGTCTCGGGCGTCCAGGACGGCATCACCATGCCGTTGGGGGCATAGAGGGCCGCGAATCGCGAGGGCCGCTTGGAGGCCTGGGACGCCTGTGCCCCCAGCCGTCCGCACGGGACCATCGCCTCAAGCAGGGGGAGCGCCAGCGCCGCCCCCGTGCCGCGCAGCATCGTGCGGCGCGGCAGAGTGCGGCGAGTCACCTGTCCGCGGCCTTGTTCGGGGCCGTGGGCTTGTAGCCGGGCTTGGACTTCTCCTGCTCCTCCAGTTCCTTCTTCGTCTGGCCGTCGAGGAACCCTCCCCGCTCAACGCCGCCCACGGCGCCGAGCTTCTTCAGCAAGGCCGCCGAGGCGGGACGGTCGAAGTAGAAGGAGAAGTGGTAGCCCTCGGTGATGTCGAGGGGCGTCTCGCCACGCGCGTTCTTTGCGTTGATGTCGGCGCCCTTGTCGGCGAGCAACTGAATCACCTGCTCGAAGCCGGCCCAGGCGGCCGCGTGGATCGGCGTGAACTTGTCGTTGTTGCCAACCTTGATGTCTGCGCCGAGGCCGAGGATGAACTTCGTGGCTTCCAGGTAGGCACCCTGCAGGATCCGGCTCTCCTGGTCCTGGTACCCGAGACCAGCCGCAGCCATCAACGGCGTGCAGCCGCTCTTCGTCCGGACGTCCGCTTTCGCGCCGAGCGAGAGCAGGAGCTTCATGACGTCGAGGTCGACCACGATGGTGGCGAGGTAGAACGGCGTCGCCCCGGTCATGATGTCGCCGCGCCCGATCCCGTACAGGTAGTACCCGAAGCGCGGAGGGTTCTTCGTGAGCACCGCCTCGAGATTGGCGCCTTTCGAGACCAGGGTGCGGATCAGCTCAAGCTTGCCCGCTCGCGAGGGAATCCCCACCGCCGACTTCCACTCGCCAGGCGCATCCGGATAGTCGTAGGTGATGATGCTCTCGAACTGGCCGGCCGCCCAGTGCAGCGGCGTGTACCCGGCCTTCTCGACATCCCCATCGGGCCGCGCGCCATTGCCGAGGAGGTAGTTTGCGATGTCGACGTGGCCACGAACGGTCGCCACCAGCAGCGGCGTGCTGCCGTCTTCCGCCGATGCGTTGACGTCCGCGCCCCTGTCGACCAGTTGCCTGACCACGTCGAGCGAGGGTTCCCGCGCCGCGAACAGGAGCGGCGTGAAGCCCGACGTGGAGCGGGCCTTCTGGTCCGCACCCTTTTCAAGCAGAAGGCGCACGACCTCCGGATGGCCTTCAGCCGCCGCCCACATCAAGGCGGTCTGGCCGCGCGACGCCTGCTTCCCGTTCGGGTCGGCTCCCCTGGCCAGCAACGCCACCACGGCGTCGGCCTTTCCGGTGCGGGCCGCGGTCATCAGCACGGTCTCGCCGGTCGGCAACGAGGCATTGGCGTTGGCCCCGGCCTTAATGAGCCGTTCAACGGCTCCGGCGCTCCCGTTGGTGGCCGCCAGGTGCAGCGGCATCACGCCGTAGTCATTCACGGCGTTCACGTTGGCGCCCGCGGCCACGAGCAGGTCCATGGTCTCAAGCGCGTTGTGGTGCGTCGCCCAATGCAGGGCCGTCGACCCATCCGGCAGCGGCGCATTCACGGGCGCACGCTGCTTCAGCAGCGCCGACACGGCCCTGGTATCCCCGGCCCTGGCGGCGCTCGCAAGACGGTCGTCCGCCGGAGCGGCGAACGTCACCGTTGCCAGGCTGCCCGCCATGGCCAGACTACAGGCCACACGACGAATCGCGTTCATCACTGCCTCCCGGTTTTCCACACGCTCTACCCTACACCCAGGGACCGCTGCACCCGCCCGGCCTGAAAGGCAAGGGTGACGGACGCCACGAGGGCACCCGTCACCAGCAAGGTTCGCGTCACACAGATGGGCACAAAACCGCTGCGCCCTAGTCGAGCGGTTCGACTTTGACGATGCGCGCGTTGCGTTCGTTAGCGAGCCACACCGCCTTCCCGTTAACCGGATCGATTGTCACCTGCTTGGTGTCGAAGTCCTTCACCGGTATGAGATAGGTGACGATCTCGCCCGTCTTCGGGTCGACACGGAACAGGCGGTCCGCCGTATTGCTCGGGGCGTACACCCGGCCATTGGCATCGGGAAGCGAGGCGGTATACGGCGCCGCGAACGGAATCTTCGGGTCGTACTCGGTGAACTTCTCGGTCTTCGTATCGAACATGCCGATCTTGTCGCCGGTGTACTCGCCGAACCAGTAGCGTCCCTGCGCGTCGATCTTCCCGCGGCGAGGCTGCGCGGCTGGCGTCGGCGTCGGGAAGTACTTCACCGCCTTCGAATTGACGTCCACGCCGACAATGGCCGAGCCGCTGAAGTCGGTGATCCAGGGATTGCCCTTCGGATCCACCGCGATCTCGTAACCGGAGTGCGGCCCCTTCGGCAGGTTGGGCGCCTTCGTCCAGTCAAACTCCCAATCCACCTTCGCCGTCTTCGGATCGATGCGGACGAAGGTCGCGAACCCCGACCAGATCTTGCCATCCGGGCCAATCGACATGAACTGCGTCGTGGGGGATCCCGTGTAGCCGGTGGTCGGCGTGAACACCTTCGTCTTCGGGTCGAACTTGTGGATCAGGCCGAAGTGGTTATTGACCGAATCGTCCGTCGTCGGGAACCACGCATTGCCATCACGGTCCATCTGAATGTCGCTGCCGCCGGCAAACAGGTGATGCGTGTCCTTGCCCAGCGGACGGATCGGGTACTCCGTGAACTGTCCGGTCTTCGCATTCATCGTGCCGATGAAGGGCCGGCTCTGGTCCGTGTACCAGGGATTGCCGTCGAGCGCGACGTCCATGTCGTGCGCAACCGTGTCCCGCCGCGGCATGTCGTACTGCGTGATGATCACGCGCGTCCCCTTGCCCTTCGGTCGCGGCAGGAGGTTGAACTTGGCAGGCAGGGGCCGGCCGCCACTCTGGTTGATGGTCGCGAGATACCGGCCCAGCTCGACCTTGTTCGCACCGGGCACGTAGCCGAAGTTGGGGTTCTTCTCCGCCGCAATCGCAGCAGCCGGGCTGTCCAGTTGTGCCCGGCCGCGACCCTCGGTACCGACGGTCGTGCCGTCCGGGTAGTACTTCTGCATCCGGGTGATCACCGGTACGAACTGCTCAGCGGTGTGCTTGGACTTCAGAACGCGCTCGAGGGAGTGGCAATAGGTGCAACTGGCAATCTGCTTGATGACCAGCGCCTTCTCGGCGGGCGTCCCCGGCACGGAAGTGATCCACTCCACCGAGCTGATCTGGCTGCTGACGTCCTTGGCGGCCTGCAGCTTCAGTTCGAGCGTGGCGGTCTTGGCGGCTTCGACGTCCGCCGACACGGGTGCATTCGTCAGGTCGAACCCGACGGCGCGGATCTTGACCGCGTACTTGCCGGCCTCCTTGAGGTGCGTCCGCGGGAAGCTGTACTTTCCCTGCGCATCGCTCACCACCGTCACGTCGAAGTTGGCACCCTCACGGCGGGCCGTCACGAGCACGCCCTCCATCTTGCCTTCTTCCTGTGACGTAACCGATCCGCTCAGGGCCGCACCGCCCTGAGCACTGACCCCCGGTGAGACAGACACGACCGCAGCCAGGGCCGACGCCACCAATGCGGCAAGCAGAACTTTCGTACGCATGAACACCCTCCGCGCGCGTCGTCAATTCGTTCTGCCGCTGGCCGCGCCCGCCAGCCGCAGGGGTTGGATTCTACCCCTCGCACCCCTGGACACGACACGGGCCGGACCAATATGCCCAGGCCCGCGACAGGTCACGACAACACCGGTACATCAGGCCCGAAGGTGCCACAATGCCGCCATGCTGAGCCCGAAGGAACTGCTCCTGGCCGCCCTGCTCGTCGTGACTGCCATCTACACGGCCGCCTGGATCCGGCCCCGCTGGCTCGACACCACCGTGGGCTTCGTGACCAACTTCTTCGACACCCTCGGCATAGGGTCCTTCGCCACGACGACCTCCTTTTATCGCCTGCGGAAGCAGATGCCGGACGAACTGATTCCGGGCACGCTCAACGTCGGCCATACCCTGCCCACGGTGGCTCAGGCGCTGATCTACATCACGCTTGTGGAAGTGGAATTCAACACCCTGGCCCTGCTCATCGTCGCCGCCGTGGCCGGCTCGTGGCTCGGCGCCGGGTTCGTGTCGCGGCTGCCGCGGCGTCAGATTCAGGCCGGAATGGGAATGGCGCTGTTTGGTGCCGCGGTGCTGATGGCCCTCACGGCCATGCACGCCATGCCGAGTGGCGGCACGGCACTGCGGCTCGAAGGTGCGCAGCTCGGCGTCGGCATCGGCGTCAACTTCATCCTCGGCGCCCTGATGACACTGGGGATCGGCCTCTATGCGCCCTGCATGGTGCTCGTCAGCCTCCTCGGCATGAACCCCACCGCGGCCTTTCCGATCATGATGGGGTCGTGCGCCTTCCTGATGCCGGCCGCGAGCCTCCGGTTCATGCGCTACGGGCGGTATGACATGGCCGCCGCCATCGGGCTGGCACTCGGTGGTGTCCCCGCGGTGCTCTTTGCGGCCTACCTCGTGAAGTCGCTGCCGCTCGACTATGTGCGCTGGCTGGTGGTGGCCATTGCCGGCTACGCCGCCGTGACGCTCATCAGGTCCGGCCTTCGCACGGAACGCGCGTAGTGGCGCCCGGCACCGAGCCGTCGGGTCGCATGCCGGCCCACGCGCTGTGCCCGGCTACTGGGTCGGCCAGCAGCCCGTGGTGGAGGTCCCGTGTCGCACCGAGACGGGTGAGGCGCCGGGCTGGCCAGGCGCGACGACTGAGAATACCGGGAGTATTTGAGGGAGGAGCAACGCCGCCAGCGCGGATGGATCGCCCGTCGAATGCGGCGGGACATCCACCACGGGCTGCTATTATAGCCGCCCTGTTCTGAAGGAGCCTCGCATGGCACACGTCCCGGCCTCATCCCCCGCGAAGAAGACGCTCGGCCCGATCGAATGGACCATCTGCGCCATCGCGTCCATCGGGTTCGCATTCGACATCTACGAAATCCTGATGGCGCCGCTCATCATGCGGCCCGCGCTCATCGAATTGACAGGCGCCGCTCCCGGGTCTCCCGAGTTCCAGACGTGGGTGGGGCGCCTCTTCTACATCCCGGCATTCGCGGGCGGCATCTTCGGCCTGCTGGGCGGGTATCTCACCGACCTCTTCGGCCGGCGCCGCGTGCTGACCTACAGCATCCTGATCTACGCGCTCGGCGCGTTCGGCTCCGGCTTTGTGACCTCGGTCGAGATGCTGCTGGTGGCCCGGTGCGTGGTCTTCGTCGGCGTCTGCGTGGAGTTTGTCGCCGCGGTGGCCTGGCTGGCGGAACTGTTCCCGAACGGGGAGCAGCGCGAGAAAGTGCTCGGCTACACTCAGGCCTTCTCGTCGCTGGGCGGCATCCTCGTCGCCCTGGTGAATGGCTGGTGCGTGGCGAATGCCGCCAGCCTCCCCGCCATCGCCGCCTTCGGACTCGCAATCGACGACCCGCACGCGGCCTGGCGCTACACGGTGATGTCCGGCGTCCTCCCGGCGCTGCCGCTCATCATCATCCGTCCCTTCCTCCCGGAGTCGCCGGTGTGGGCGGAGCGCCGTGCCGCCGGCACGCTCAAGCGGCCAAGCCTCGCCGCCCTCTTCTCGCCGCAGCTCAGACGCACCACGATCGTCACGACGATCATGTTCGCCTGCGTCTACGGCGCCGCCTTCGGCACCATCCAGCAGATTCCGCAGATCGTGCCCGGCCTGCCTGAAGTGAAGGCGGCCATCGCGGGCCTGCCGGCTCCGCAGGTGGGCCGGATTACGCAGCAGTTCGCCGCCAGCGTGACGTCCCTGCAGGAGCTCGGCGGCCTGGCCGGCCGCGTGCTGATGGCGGTGCTGGCGATCTACATCGTCAGCCGCAGGAAGCTGGTGCGGCTGTTCCAGATTCCCGGGCTCATCATGATGCCGATCGCGTTCGTCTGGGCAGCGACGACGAGCATCGACTACCTGAAGCCGGCGGTCTTCCTCGCGGGCCTCTTCACCACGGCGCAGATGAGCTTCTGGGGCAACTACCTGCCCCGGGTCTACCCGGTGCACCTGCGGGGCACGGGCGAGAGCTTCGCCGCCAACATCGGCGGGCGACTGATCGGCACCTCGTTCGCCTACGTCACCGCCACGCTGGCCGTCACAAGCGACCGCGCGTATGCACCCACCAAGGTGGCGCTCGTCGCGGCCGGTGTCGGCATCTTCGTCTACGTGTGCAACTTCGTGGCGTCGTTCTGGCTGCCGGAGCCAGTCGAGATGGTGGAGGACTAGCGAGGCTCAGTGCGTGAGGACGGTCACGATGACGTCCATCGCGATGGCATACCCCCGCGGCGAGAACTGGTAGAAGTACTCGGGGTCTTCGCCCTCGCGCTCCCACGAGTCCGCGATGTCGGTGTTGTGCGACATCAGTACCATGATGCGGCCGTGGCGGTCACGAATCGCGCGCAGGTGCGGTTCCCGGGTCTCGAACCCGCGCTCGGACGTCGTACTTCCTCCGACGCCGCGCCAGAACTGGATGTTCGAGACCTGGGGCACGTCCGGCACATCGAGGATGGCGCGATACAGGCTGTCTCCGGGGCGGATGTCGACGATGGGGTACTCCGAGGGCGGCAGCGCCTTGCCGATCTCGTTGGCCCACTGTTCCCAGGCCGCATCGCCCCAGAAGTCGTCCACCCAGAGGAACCCGCCCTTCAGCAGGTAGGCGCGAAGCTGGACCGCTTCGGCCTCTGAGAGGCCAATCGTGCCCACGTCGGATGCCATGGCAAACGGACACTGGAAGAGCGCGTCATCCGTGATGCGCACCACGTAGTGCGCCGGCTGGCCCGGGCTCTCGAAGTGGACGCGCGTCCTGGTGAGCTCGGACGTGCGGATCATGAGGTTGCGTTCGGCGCCCGGATAGTCGGTGCGCCAGCCCATACCCATCGCCTCGCCCCGCACCTGCGTATACATGAGCCGGCAGAAGGTGAAGCCGGAGGTAGGGATGCCAGTAGGCGGCGGATACCGCGCACTGACGCGTCCCTCGCCGAAGTAACCGTACTGCGCCCGGACCGCGACGGCCGCCAGCAGAACGGCCAGCACCATCCCGCCCGCGACCGCAAGGCGCCTCGCCATGTGTGCGCCAGCCTACCGCAAAGTGGGTCAGTGCCGTCGTCCTTTCCGGGCGTGGCCGCATGCTCCGTCAGCGGCCAATCCGTGGCATGGCCGAACATCCTGAGCGCACCCCGGTCCTGGAAAAGCCGCGTACGTCCCCACGTCGGTGGCATTACCATGAACGGGTTATACCTGGACACTCCAGACTCATGGCCCTGACCTCGCACCCCATCGCCCTCGTGCGCCAGCTCCTCTGGCCGCCGACGGAGCCAGCCCTTGTCAAGGCCAGCCGCGAGTCAGAGACTCTCGCCGCTCGCGCCAGGTTCGTCATGGGGGTGCTGCTTGCCCTCGGTCTCGTCGCCGCTCTTCTGCGGAATCCGGCAGCCAGGCAGGCCGACCTGGCGCTGCGGCTTGTGCTGATCTTCATTGCCGCCGTGGCGTGGACACTCTATATGGGGCGGAAGGCCCCGCCTGACTGGCTTGCCTATGCCGCGTCCGCCGTGGACGTCACGACGGTCACCCTGTATCACGCCACGCTCTTCCTCGAGGGTCTGGGCTTTCTGGCACTCGGTAGCCGCGTGAGCTTCACGTTCTACATCTTCGTGATCGTCGGATCGGGCCTCCGCTACGACCCTCGCCTGGTGATCTCGACCGGTCTGCTCTCGGGAGTGCAGTGGGTGGCCCTCACCACCTGGGCCAAGTCGGCTGGCCTCGGGGCGAACACCATCACCTACGGGCCCTTGGAGCCCACCATGATCCTGGACGGGCATGTTGAGGAACTGCTGGTCATGGTCGGAGCCACCATCATCGCGCTCGTCATCGTGAACCGCTCACGTGAGATCCGCCTGGCATCGGTGCTCGATGGCCTGACGCTCCTGTTGAACAAGAAGCCCTTCGAGGAGCGGTTCGGGTTGGAACTTGAGCGGGCCGCCCGTCATTCCAGGCCGCTCACGATCGCCATCCTCGACCTCGACCGGTTCAAGGCCATCAACGATACGATGGGACATCCGGCTGGGGATGCGGTGCTGCAGCAGTCTGCCGAACGGATCCAGAGGATGGTGCGAACCACCGACCTGGTGGCGAGGCTGGGCGGCGACGAATTCGCCGTCGTACTCCCCGACACACCACCGTCGGAAGCCATCGCGAAGATCGAGGAGCTGTGCCGAACGGTCGGCGGTGCACCGATCGAGGTCGAGCAGGTTGCCGTCACTGTCACCTGCTCCGCCGGGATCTCGAGCTCACCGGCCGACGGCAGAACCATGAGTCTGCTGATCGCAGTTGCCGACCAGCGCCTGTTCGAAGCGAAGCGCCAGGGACGCAACCGCGTGGTATCGGACTCACCGCAGGGCGCGGCGATCGCCCAGCCCAGCCTGGCGCGCTGAGCGAGGAACCTGCTACGACTACCAGCCTGATCTCCCTCGTGATTGCGGCAACCGCCGTGGCAGGCTACCGGGTCCGGATCCTGCCGACAGGACTGTCGCTCCTGCTGTTTGCCGCCGCGCTCGCCGCCGCGGCCGGGGGTGTTGCCCTGTCGGCGTTCCGGCTGATCCGCGGCGCCACGTCGGGTTCCCCCATGTCGATCACCAGCCTCGGCGGGCTCGCCATTGGCCTGCTGATTCTGCTGGTGCCTCTCGTTACCGTGGCCGGCAACCGGCGCCAGGCACGCGGCCTGCCTTCGATTCACGACATCACCACGGACACGGCCGACCCGCCCCTCTATATCGACGCGGTCCAGCGCCGCGTGCCGGGCGAGAACGCTGTGGACTACGCGGGCGACGCCGTGGCACGCCAGCAACAGGCAGCCTATCCGGACCTTCGTCCGCTCCTCGTGGATGAACCGGTAGCGGCGGTCTTCGCGCGAGCGCTCGCCGCCGTGCAGGGGCTTGGCTGGGAGGTTGTCGGCCAGGACGCCGCGGCCGGCCGGATCGAAGCGACCGACACCACGTTCTGGTTCGGCTTCAAGGACGACGTGGTCGTGCGCATCCGTCCGGATGGTGCGCGAACGCGCGTGGATGTGCGATCCGCGTCCCGGGTTGGCCTGGGCGATGTCGGGACCAACGCCCGGCGCATCAGGACCCTGATGGCCACGCTCACGCCGGCTCAGCCCTAGCAGCCTAGCGCATGGCGATTGTGCACTCGCTTCCACCGGAGCTGGAAGCCTTCCGCGCCGACTTCGACGGGCTCGCCGATGCCGCCGAGCAGACAGCCGCGCCGCTCTCCGATGATCAGTTCAACTGGCAGCCCGAGTCAGGCCGCTGGTCCGTCTCGCAATGCCTGGAGCACCTGAACGCCACTGCGCGTGCGTACCTGCCGGTGCTCGACGACGCGATCTCGGATGCCATCCGGAGGGGCATCTACGGTCCCGGCCCCTACCAGTACAACTTCCTGGGACGGCGCGCGGTCCGCTGGATGGAGCCGCCCGTGACACGCCGGTTCAAGGCGCCGCTGCCCTTCCTGCCCCAGCCGAGGCGGAACAAGCAGGAGACGCTCCCCGCGTTCAGGGCGTATCAGACGCAGTACATTGATCGGCTGCGGCAGGCCAACGGCCTGAACATGGCGCAGGCCAGGGTGCACTCCCCCCTGGTCGGGTACACCTGGATCAAGATCCCGCTGGGGTCAGCCTTCGCGATGATGATCGCCCACGAGCGGCGCCATCTCTGGCAGGCACGCCAGGTGCTCGCGGCGCGCGCGTTCCCCGGGCACCCCTGAGGCTACGCGCGTGCGCGGACGGCCTGCACGATGTGCCGGGCCGAAATGCCGTAGCGGTCCACCAGTTCCTCCGGCTTTCCGCTCCGCGGGATCTCGCGGACGGCCAACCGCGTCACCGTGAATCCGGCCGGCGCCACCGCCGAGGCTACCGCGTCGCCGATGCCGCCAGCCGCGTAGTGATCCTCCACCGTGATCAGCCGTCCGCCCGTCTCCTTCGCGCACGCGACGAGCGCGGCCGCATCCACCGGCTGCACGGAGTAGAGGTCCACCACCCGGATGGATACGCCAGCCGCCTTGAGCTGGTCGTACGCCGCCAGCGCCTCGAACACGGTGATGCCCGCGCCGATGACCGTCGCCACGTCAGCGCCACTCGACCGGAGTACCTTCAGCCCCCCGACGGTGAATGTCTCGTCGGGCCCGTAGATCACGGGTGTCTTCGGCCGTGACGTCCGCATGTAGGCCGGACCGGGCGTCGCCGCCATCAGGGCCACGAGCCGCTCGGTGCTGACGGCATCGCACGGATAGAGCACCGTGATATTGGGCTGCGCCCGCATCATCGCGAGGTCCTCGAGCGCCATCTGGGATGGTCCATCCTCGCCGATGGAGACACCGGCATGCGAGCCGGCCATCTTGATGTTCAGGTTGCTGATGGCCGCCATGCGGATGAAGTCGTAGGCGCGGGTGAGAAACGCCGCGAAGGTCGACGGGAACGGAATCGCGCCACGGCTGGCCAGCCCCATGGCGGCGCCGATCATCACCTGCTCGGCAATGAAATTCTGGTAGAACCGGCCCGCGTCCGCGCGCTGCTCGAACTTCTCGCTGAAGGTGGAGTTCTTGACGTCGGCGTCGAGCGCCACGACCCGGGCATCCTGCGCACCGAGCTTCGCAATCGCATCACCGAATGCCTCGCGAGTCGCCACCTGAGTACCCAGCGCATAGGCCGGGGCTGCAATCATTGCGGCGGCGGCAACTGCCGCGGGCGCCGCGGGCATCGGTGGCACAGGGACGTCATCGCCGCCAGGCACGAGCTGCGCGTTCAGCTCGGCGACGGCCGTGTCCAGTTCCGCGCCCTTCTTGACCGCCCGGCCGTGCCAGCCGGGTTTGCCTTCCATGAAGGAGATGCCCTTGCCCTTCTCGGTGCGGGCCAGGAGCACCGTGGGGCGGCCCTTCGTGGCGCGGGCCTCGTCGAGCGCCGCCAGGATCGCCGGCATGTCGTGACCGTCGAGTACGATCGCGTGCCAGCCGAACGCGGACCAGCGCACGCGGAAGGTCTCCATGTCGTGCCCGAACTGCGTCGGCCCGCTCTGACCCAACGCGTTGACGTCGACGATCGCACAGAGGGCGTCCAGCTTCTCGCCACCCGCGACCGACGCGGCTTCCCACACGGAACCTTCCGCCGTCTCACCGTCGCCCATGAGCACGTAGGTCCGGTAGTCGGACCCGATGCGGCGGGCATTGAGCGCGATGCCCACGCCGGCACAGAGCCCCTGACCAAGCGAGCCTGTGGCCACGTCCACAAATGGCAGGCGCGGCGTCGGATGCCCCTCGAGGTCCGAGTCGATCTTCCGCAGGTTCAGCAGATCCCCGCGCGCCACATAGCCGGCCTCGGCCCAGGCCGCGTACAGGAGCGGCGCCGCATGGCCCTTGGAGAGCACGAACCGGTCCGCCGTCGCCAGTTGCGGGTTCTTCGGGTCGAAGCGCATCTCCGCGAAGAAGAGCGCGGCCACGATGTCGGCGGCCGAGCAGCAGGTCGATGGATGGCCGCTTGCCGACTCGGTGGTGGCCAGGACACTTTCAAGGCGCAGGCGGGTAGCGATGTTCCTGAGCGAGGGAACGCGCGACGACGTCGAGATGGGCATGAAACCTCGTTGAAGAGTGGAAAGTAGTCTAGCATCAGGCATGTTCGTCGTCCGCGTCCTTCATCTGCTCGCGCTGGCCATCTGGCTGGGCGGCATGGCCGTCCTCGGCGCGGTGGTCGCGCCCTCTACCTTCCAGGTCCTGCAGGCCCGCGAGGCCATGGCGGGGCGGGTGCTGGCGGGGGCCGTCTTCGGTACGGCGCTGGATCGGTTCCAGTTCGTGGCCTACGCGTGCGCGGCGGTTGTGCTTCTGACGCTGGGGATCATGGCGCGCGCGAAGGCGCGCACCAGCGGCCTCGCGGCGAGGGCCGCCATCGCCGCAGCGATGCTGGGCATCTCACTGTACGCGGGGCTCAGTGTGTACCCCGAGGTGGACCGCGTGCAGGCCGCGATCGGCGCTGACGTGTCTCCATCGACGCTCGCGGCCACCGACGCCAGGCGCGTACGGTTCGACGCGCTGCACGAGCGGTCCACGAGGCTGATGCAGATCAATCTCGTGGGCACGCTGGCGCTCCTGGCGTGGTCCGCCCGCGACGGTCGCTCTCACGGCCGCGCCTGACGGCAGCCTGATGCCACTGACGGTTCTGCTATAGTCGGGCGCGGGCATGCTGGACGACATCACGAAGGCTGTGCTCGCGCGGGAAGACATCGCCCGTTACCTCCACGACGAGGGCACGGGCGCCCAGGCGCGGGCCCGCATCGAGGCGTATCTTGACGAGTTGCGCACGACACAGCGCTACTCGATCTACAAGGCACTCAAGCACCCGCTCTATCCCATTCTCCGCAAGATCGAGCGCATCGGAGAGCACGTCAACCTGGTGAAGGCCGCTCAGCGCACCGGCCGCATCGTCTACGCCTCGAATCACCGCAGCCACACGGACTATCTCGTTGAGCCGCTGGTCCTCGACGACAGCGGCATCCGCCCGCCGATCATCGCCGCGGGCATCAACCTGTTCGGAGGACCGCTCGGGCTCATCCACCGCCACGTCACGGGCGCGATCCCTGTCAGGCGCAACGCGAAGGACCCGGCCTACCTGATCACGCTGAAGGCCTATGTGGCCGAGTTGCTGCACACGCAGGATCTGTTCTTCTATCCCGAAGGTGGACGGAGCTACAGCGGGGAACTGAAGAGCCCGAAGACCGGCCTCTTCAACGCGGCCCTGCAGGCCGATCATCCGAACCTTGTGATTGTGCCCACGGCCATCTCCTACGACCTGGTGCTCGAGGACCACGTGCTGGCCCGCCAGCGCATCAAGCGATCCCAACGGCCCTTCAGCCGGGAGCTGGCCGAGATGGTCCGCTACGCGGTGGGCTACCGGTCGCGCGCCTTCGTCACGTTCGGACGCCCGATCCCGGTGGATCACATCGAGGTGGATTCCCGCAAAGCGGTCCTGGACCTCGCCCATGCCGTGATGGGCGCCATCGGCCGCCAGATCAAGGTACTGCCGACCACGGTCATCGCCGCGGCCATGCGGCCGTCGATCACGAAGAAGGATCTCGTGGCGCGCGCCGATGCCATTGTGGAAGCCGCCAGGGCCAGCGGCGCCAACCTCGGCGTCCAGTCAGGCCGTGAGGCGTTTGACCTCGGCATCGAGCCACTGGAACTCCGGGGCGTCATCGTGAGTGAAGGCGGGCGCCTCCGCGTCCGCGACCGGAATGTGCTCAAGTACTACGCTCGTTCGATCGAGCACGCGCTGGCGTCGCCCTCCGGCCGCACGCACTGACCCGCTAGACTGGGGCTGTGCTCCACCTCCCCTCCAAGGCCCTCTTTCATCTCCTGGCACGGAGCGCCCGGGTGAAGCGCCTGGCGTCGAAGCACGGCATGGCGGCCGACGACGGCTTTGCGCGCCGTTTCATCGCCGGCGAGACCATCGAGGAAGCCCTTGTCGCGGCCCGGACCCTCCAGGACCTGGGGTACCTGCTCACGCTCGACTACCTCGGCGAGAGCGTCCGCACCTCGGAGGCTGCCTCGATCGCCACACGCGAGTACCTCCGCCTCCTCGACGTGATTAACCGTGCGGGCGTCGAGCGCAACATCTCACTGAAGCTCACGCAGCTCGGCCTCGACGTGGACCGCGCCACGTGCGTGGACAACCTCCGGACGATTCTCGGCCCGGCAGGAGCGCACGGGTTCTTCATCCGCATCGACATGGAGGACTCGAGCCACACCCAGGAGACGGTCAGCATCTTCGAAACGCTCTGGCAGCAGGACTACCGTCAGGTCGGCATTGTGCTCCAGAGCTACCTGCGCCGTTCCGCGGACGACGTCACGCGGATCCTGAAGCTCGGCGCCCGGATCCGCCTGGTGAAGGGTGCCTATCAGGAACCACGGACGGTGGCATATTCGTCACGAGGGGACGTCGAGTCGCACTTCCTGACGCTCATGCAGCGCCTGCTCGACTCCGGCGAGTACCACGCCATTGCGACGCATGACCCCGCCATGATCGAGGCCACGATCGCCTACGCGACCGAGCGGGGTATTCCGAATGACCGCTTCGAGTTCCAGATGCTCTACGGCATCCGCCGCGACCTGCAGGAGTCGATCCGTGCACGCGGCTACCGCATGCGGATCTACCTGCCCTTCGGTCGCGAGTGGTTCCCCTACTTCATGCGCAGGCTCGGT
The DNA here is from genome assembly GCA_040081715.1 of Vicinamibacterales bacterium. Taxonomy (GTDB): domain Bacteria; phylum Acidobacteriota; class Vicinamibacteria; order Vicinamibacterales; family UBA2999; genus CANKJK01. Next base: position 176,481 of record JBEBFY010000001.1, read on the forward strand.
GAGCGGCCCTCCAACGTGACCTTCGTGCTGCGCAGCCTGCTGCACGAGCGCCGCGCGCTGAACACCTGATCAGGACAGCGCACGGCCCCCGGACCCGGGTGCCAGCAGGATCCGCTCAGCGGGAGGACGCGCGGCCGGGTCTGGACAATGCCACGCTCCGGTGCACCAGCACGGCCGCCGCCAGGTAGAGCAGGTTGCAGACGCCGATGAGCGAGAAGAGCCCGCCCGAGAGCATCACGTAGAAGCCAATCGGCACGAAGAGTACGAAGAACAGGATGTACATCGCCAGATGGGCGCCGGCCGCACCAGCGGCGGCCGCGACGGCGGATGCGCCGATCATCAGCATCCCCATCAGGGCCTGCGAGTCATTTGCCGCGCCTGCATAGGGATTGCGATAGGTCAGTAGCGCCCAGAGGATCGCGGCGCCGATGGCAGACACGCTGCCAAGAATGCGTCCGGTGGTCATGCCGGACTACTCGACCCAGTCGGCGATGAAGATGTTCGTGTCGCCTTCCTTCGCCGCGTTACGGTTGGAGGCGAACACCAGCTTTCTCCCGTCCGGCGAGAACATTGGAAAGCTGTCGAAGGTCGGATTCCAGGTTACGCGCTCGAGGCCGCTGCCATCCACGTTGATGGTGTAGAGATCGAAGTCGCGCCCTTTCGGGTCGTGGCTGTTGTTCGCGAAGATGATGCGCGTGCCATCCGCGAAGAAGTACGGCGCGAAACTGGCCTTCCCCAGCTTCGTGACCTGCCGCATGCTGGAGCCGTCAGCGTTCATCACGTAGATCTCAAGCGTCGTCGGACGCCACAGGCCGTCCTTGAGCAGGCCGAGGTAGTCCTTCAGTTCTTCCCCACCGCTCGGCCGGCCACGGAACACGATCTGCTTGCCGTCTCTCGAGTAGAAGGGCCCGCCGTCGGGGCCGGGCCGGTTCGTGAGACGGCGCACATCCGTGCCGTCCCCCTTCATGGAATAGATCTCCATGTCGCCGTCGCGGACGCTGGTGAAGACCACGCGACCGTCCGGGCCGATCGTGGCTTCCGCGTCATAGCCCTCGCCTGACGTCAGCCGCTGGAGTCCCGAGCCGTCCGGATTGGCGCGGAAGATGTCGTAGCTCGGGTAGATCGGCCACACGTAACCGCGCGCCATGGAGGGCTCCGGCGGACACGTCGCGCTCCCCAGATGTGTTGACGCGTACACGAGGTGCTTGCCATCCGGGTAGAAGTAGCCGCAGGTCACACGGCCCGTGCCGGTGCTGATTCGCTTCACGTCCGTGCCGTCCACCTTCATCGTGTACATCTGGTCGCACGAGGTTTCGGGCGGCCGGTGCGACTGAAAGACCAGGCGCGTGCCATCGGCTGAGAAATAGGCCTCGGCATTCTCGCCGCCAAACGTGAGCTGCCTCATGTTGGCCAGGTGCTTTTCGCCGGGCATCACCAGCGACTTCGAAGGAGGTTGCTGGCCGGCCGTCGCAGCAACCGGACGGTTGGCGGCGGCCCCGAGGAGCCCGAGCGCGGCGAGACAGGGAATGAGGAACAGGCGCTTCATAATGGCGTTTGCATGGTAGTGGCTCCCGGCATCGCCCGCAATATTGCCGGCGCCGCACGCACGGCGGGCGGGCGCGCGCTCATCGTCGGGGGCTGGGTGCGCGACGCGCTCCGAGGCGAGCCCTCAGGCGACATCGACCTGGAGGTGTTCGGCATCGAGGAGGCACGGCTGCCGGCCCTGCTGGCTGGTTTCGGCCGCGTCGAGGCGGTGGGCCAGAGCTTTCCGGTCTACAAAGTGATCACGCCCGAAGACCCCGGCGCCGCGGTCGACGTGGCGCTGCCCCGGCGCGAATCCAAGTCGGGCCGGGGCCACAAAGCCTTCCAGGTGCAGGGCGACCCGCACCTCTCGGTTCGCGAGGCCGCCCGGCGACGGGATTTCACCGTCAATGCCATCTCCTGGGACCCGCTGACCGCGGAGTGCGTGGACCCGTTCGACGGTCGCGCCGACCTGGACCGAGGGATCCTTCGCGCCGTGGACCACGCCACCTTTGGCGACGACAGCCTGCGGGTGCTGCGCGCGGTGCAGTTTGCCGCACGGTTCGACTTCACGCTCGACCCGGAGACGCGCGACCTCTGCCGGTCGATCCCACTGGACGACCTGCCGGCCGAGCGGGTGTGGGGCGAGTTCGAAAAGCTCTTGCTGAAGGCGGCGCGTCCCTCGATCGGCCTGCGGCTCGCGTGGGACCTGGACGCGGTGGCGCGGCTATGGCCCGAATTGACGCCGCTGGCCACCTGCCCTCAGGAGCCCGAATGGCATCCGGAAGGTGACGTATGGACCCACACGCTGCTGGTGATGGACGAGGCCCGCGCCAGAAACAGCGATCTCGACCGGCCGCGTCTCATCACCGTGATGCTGGCTGCGCTCTGTCACGACCTCGGCAAGCCCGCCACCACGGCCGTCCTCGACGGGCGCATCCGCTCCCCCAACCACGAGGAGGCCGGCGTGGAACCCAGCTCGCGGCTCCTCGACCGCCTGAACATCCACACCATCGACGGCTACGACGTCCGCGCGCAAGTGCTGGCACTGGTGGCCCAGCACCTGAAGCCCGGCCAGTTCCACAAGGCGCCGTCGGTCTCGGACGGTGCATTCCGCCGGCTCGCGTTAAAGGTGGACTGCGAGCTGCTGGCGCGCGTGGCGCGGGCGGATTGCCACGGACGCACCGGGCCCTTCGACTGCACGGCGATGGACTGGTTCATCGAACGGGCACGCGCCATCGGTGTGGAACGGCGGCCACCCGAACCGCTCCTGCTGGGCCGCCACCTGCTCGCGATGGGGATCACCCCGGGGCCGCGCGTCGGAGAGATCCTGCGGCAGATCTACGAGCGGCAGCTCGACGGGGAGGTCACGACGGTTGATGAGGCCATTGCCGCTGGCCGGACTCTGACGGGTTCGTAGAGTACGGGCCGAGGCCCCCACAGGCTGAAGGCGCTATGCGGCGGCGGACTTGGAGTCGCGGTACTCCTCGGAGAGGCGTACCACGCTGCTCGCGACTGACCGGAGTGTCGGCGCCCAGCCGAGGTCTCGTGCACGAGGGCTCCGCAGGCGCTGATCGAGCGCGAGCGCGTCCGCGTAGAGCCCCATGGTGTTGCGGGCCTCGTCGAGCGGCACCAGCCGGATGTCGGGCCGCATGGCCATGTGGTCCGCGATGGCGGTCACGATGTCCTCCACGCGCTCGTCTGCTTCGTCGTTGGCGTGGAACACACCGGCCGCGTCGTCGCTGGCCGCGATCCGAAGATACAGGTCCGCCAGGTCGCGGTCGTACACGCAGGCCCAGTGCTGCTGGCCGGTGCCAATGACACGAATCAGGCCGTTTTTCCCCTCTTTAATGAGATCCGCCACGATGCCCCGCGACCGCCCGTAGACCACGCCAGGCCGCACCACGGCCGTCCGGATCAGGCCATCGGCACCGGCTGCGGTCACCAGTTTCTCGTGGGCCGGCCGCCAGGCCGCCAGCGGCGTGGGCTTGAGCATTGCCCTCTCGGATGCGGGCCGGATGGCCTTGCCGATGGCCCAGGCGCTGGAGGTGTACAGGAAGAAGGGCTTCCGTTCTACCGGACCCACCCCGCGCCTGCGAACCGCGGCAATGAGGGCATCGACCGCCACGCGGTCCACGTCGGGGCCGCGCTTCGATGGTTCAAAGCCGGCGTGAATGGTGCCGTCACAGGTTTCGGCATGCGCCACGTACCCGGCGGTGGTACCGAGGTCCCCCAGCACGGTCTGCGCGCCGCGGGCCGCGACGCGCTCCGCTTTTTCGGGATCACGAACGAGGGCCGTCACCTGATGCCCACCGCGCAGCAACGCGTCGAGGATTGCAGAGCCGATATACCCAGTGGCGCCCGTGAGGAAGACCCGCATGATTGCGAGGGGGTATTCTACGTCAGCGATCGCCGCGCCGCGCGCGACGCGACAACGGCACGCTAGGGCACATGGCAGATCGCAACACGCTGATCGACTTCTTCAGGGACATCGTCAACCAACGCGGTGAATTTCTTGCGTACGACGATGGATTCCGGCGGCGTGCCTACTCATACACACACGTAGGCAGCGCCTCGCGCGGTTTTGCCGCGCGGCTCACCGCATCCGGCATCGGCAAGGACGACAAGGTCATCTTCTGGGCAGAGAACCGGCCCGAGTGGATCGCCTGCTATTGGGGATGCCTGCTCATCGGCGCCGTCGCCGTGCCCATCGACTACCGCTCGTCGCCGGACTTTGTCGCCAAGGTACGGGGACTCGTGAACGCGAAGCTGGCACTGGTCGGCGACGACGTCGACACGGCACGTGCCGTGCCGGCCACATCCGGCACACCAGCGTGGGCCATGGCGGACTTCGACTGGTCCGCTGACGGCCCGTGGCCGGATGTGGCGATCGGCCGCGACGACATCACGCAGATCATCTTCACCTCGGGCGCCACGGCCGAACCGAAGGGCGTGGTGATCCGGCACCGGAACGTACTGGCCAATGTGGTCCCGGTGGAGCGGGAAGTCCGGAAGTATCGCGGCTATGCCCGGCCCTTCAGCCCCATCCGGTTCCTCAACCTGCTGCCGCTCAGCCACATGTTCGGCCAGTCGATGGCCACGAGCGTCCCGCCGATGCTGGGCGGCACCGTGGTCTTCACGAAGAGTTTCAACCCGCACGACCTGATCCGGCTGATCCGGTCGCGGCGCATCTCGGTGGTGGTCTGCGTCCCGAAGATGCTGGACGTCCTCCGGGAGCACGCGCGGCGCACGTGGCCCGAGTCGGACGACACCGGCTCGTGGTCCATCCCCGGCCGGTGGTGGCACTTCAGGCGCGTGCACACCGCCTTCGGCCCGAAGTTCTGGGCGTTTGTCGTGGGCGCCGCGCCGCTCGGCCCGGACCTGGAAGCGTTCTGGCGAAAGCTCGGCTTCGCCGTGGTGCAGGGCTATGGCCTCACGGAGACCGCGCCGATCGTCACGTTGAATCATCCGTTCCGCACGAGCGCCGGATCGGTGGGCACACCCATCGGCGGCGTCGACATCCGCATCGCGGAGGACGGCGAGATCCTCGTCAAGGGCGAGAACGTCACGTCGGGCTACTACACCGCCGGCACCTCCGGCCCCGTTGAGTCCGCCCTTGACGCCGACGGGTGGCTCCACACCGGCGACATCGGGGAGCGCGACACCCAGGGCCGCGTGTTCATCAAGGGCCGCAAGAAGGAGATGATCGTCACGCCCGACGGGCTGAACGTCTACCCCGAGGACGTGGAGCGCGTGCTGAACACGCTGCCGGGGGTGACCGACTCCGCCGTCGTCGGCGTGGCCGCCGGCTCGGAGGAGCGGGTCCACGCCGTGGTGATCGTCGAGCCGGGCACCGATACCGAGGCGCTGGTGCGCGAGGCCAACGCCCAGCTGCAGGATCACCAGCGCATCCGCGGCCTCTCCGTGTGGCGCGGCGCGGAACTCCCCCGCACCGACGGCACACGCAAACTGAAACGCCGCGAAGTGCGGGACTGGGTCGCCGCCGGCGGCCACGCCACGCCCGCCGCGCGCACCGACGATTCGCTCGAAGGCCTCATCGCCCGGTTCGCCAGCGGCCGGAACGTCAGCGGCACGACCACACTGGACGATCTCGGCCTGAGCTCGCTCGACCGCGTGGAGTTGATGGTGGCGCTGGAGGATCGGTTCCAGACGCGCATCGACGAAGGGCGCTTCGCGGAAACGGCCAGCGTGGACGACCTCAGGCAGTTGCTGGCCCGGCCCGCCGTGGCCGAGGACCGGGCGGAGCCGGTGACGTTCCCGTCCTGGAACCGCACATGGCCTGTCCGGTTCGTACGCCGCATTTCCCTGGCCACCTGGATCCTCCCGCTCACACGGATGTTCGCGCGCATGCAGGTGGACGGCCTTGAGCATCTGCGGGATCTCCGGGGACCGGTCATCTTCGCCTCCAACCACCAGAGCCATCTCGACGTACCGGTGATCCTGGCCGCGCTGCCGGGCGCGTGGCGCGCGCGCGTGGCGCCCGCCATGGCGAAGGAGTTCTTCAAGGCGCACTTCTTCCCCGCCAGCCATACGTGGCGGCAGCGCCTGACCAACTCGCTCAACTACTACCTGGCGGCCACCTTCTTCAACGCGTTCCCGATTCCGCAGCGCGAGGCCGGCACCCGGCAGACGCTCGGGTACATCGGAGACCTGACGGGCACGGGCTGGTCGGTGCTGATCTTTCCGGAAGGCGTCCGATCCGACGACGCCACGATCACCCAGTTCCGTGGAGGGATCGGCCTGATCGGCGCCCGTCTGGACATCCCCGTCGTGCCGGTGCGCGTGGAGGGCGTAAACCAGGTGCTGCACGCGACGTGGAAGATGGCGCGGCCGGGCACGGTCCGGGTGGCGTTCGGACGTCCGCTCCGCCTCCGGGGCGAGGACTATCCCGCCCTGGCCCACCAGGTCGAAACCGCTGTTCGGGCGCTCTGATAGTTCCCTCCCTTTTCCGGTCCCCGGTGTGGCACACTGATTGCCTATGAAAGGAACTCCTGATTGAGCAAAGACGACCTGATTGATATGCAGGGCACCGTTATCGCGGTGCACTCCGGCGGCCTCTACAGAGTGGAATGCGATGCCGGCCACGAAGTGCTTGCCCAGCTCAGCGGCCGGATGCGCCGCTTCCGCATCAAGGTTGTCCCAGGAGACCGCGTCACCGTAGGCGTTTCGCCGTACGACCCGGTGCGCGGCATCATCACCTTCCGTGCTCGTTAGTCCTGCTTGACTGACTCATCCGCATCCCGCCGGCCGCGCCCCCGAGGACGTCGCGGCCCTGGCGGTGGCACACCCAAGCCAGCCGCCTTTCCGAAGCCCGACACGACCGCCATCGTCTACGAAGAGGCGGTGTTCGACCCGGCTCCGGTGCCCTTCGACGAGCTCAACCTGGATCCGCGTCTGCTGGCCGGCACCAGAGACCTGGGCTGGCCCGCCACGCGGCCCGTCCAGAGCGGCGTGATCCCCTATGCCCTGGCCGGCCGCGACGTGATTGCGTGCGCCGAAACCGGCACGGGCAAGACCGCGGCGTTCCTCATCCCGATTCTCCAGAAGTTTCTCGAGGCCGACCCGGCCAGGCCCGCGGCCACCCGCGCCCTGGTGCTCGCACCCACGCGCGAACTGGCGCAGCAGATCGAAGACCAGGTGCAGGGCCTCACCTACCACACGCAGATCTCGAGCATCGCCGTCTTCGGTGGCGTAGAGATGGGCATGCAGGAGCGCGCCCTCAAGGCGGGCGTCGACATCGTGGTGGCCACGCCCGGTCGCCTCATGGATCACATGCGGCACGACTCGGTGTCGTACACCGGGCTCGAAGTGCTGGTCCTCGACGAAGCGGATCGGATGCTCGACATGGGCTTCTGGCCCGACGTGCAGCGCATCTTCTCGGCGCTACCACCCACGCGCCAGACCCTGCTCTTCTCGGCCACGATGCCGGGTGAGGTCATCCGGCTGACGCGCGACTTCCTGCACGACCCGGCGTACGTGCAGGTGGGCCGCAGAGGCGGCCCGGCCAGCAGCGTCACCCACGCCGTACACACGCTGCCTGCCGGCGACAAGGTGCACTGGCTGGCGCGCTGGATTCGGGACGACTCGAAGGGGCCGGTCCTCGTGTTCTGCCGGACCAAGATCGGTGCCGACAAGCTGGCGAGCCGGCTCGGCTCGATGGGCATCCGCACCGCCGCGCTCCACGCCGACCGCACCCAGCAGCAGCGCACGGCCGCCGTCGAAGCGTTCCGCTCGGGCACCTATCCCGTGCTCGTGGCCACCGACGTCGCGGCACGCGGCCTCGACATCGACGGCATCGCGCACGTGGTCAACTTCGAGGTGCCCGACACGCCAGAAACGTACGTGCACCGCGTGGGCCGGACGGGCCGCGCGGGCGCCACGGGCATGGCGCTGACGCTGGCCTCGCCCGAGGAGATGCGGAACCTCAAGTTGCTTGAAGCCGCCCTCGGCGTGGAACTCTCGTGAGCGCCGAGACGCCCACACCGCCACCGCCGGCGCCGACGGCGGCTGCATCGGCTGCCGTGGTGCGCTTCCGGTCGTGCCGGTGGTACCAGCCGCCGGAGAACGGCTCCGCCGAGTTCTGCACCCACCGCGAAGTGAAGCCCTACGCCGGCACCAACAACTTCGACGCCGACGCCTGGTGCCCGGACTGCGTGCACTACAAGGTCCGCCGGACGCCCAAGAGGCGGGTGCCCGGTGAGAACTACTCCTACTAGCTACTCCGAAAATTCCTTCGCCAGCGCCACCCACTCGCCGTTGGGGGCCAGATTCTGGTACGCCTGCCAGTGGGGCCGCGCGTCCACCGAACGACCGGATTTCTCCAGCGTCACCGCCAGGTAGAAGTGTGCGTCCGCGTAGCCGGGGTTGAGCCGCAGCGCCTCGCGATAGGACGACTGCGCATCGGGATAACGGGCCAGGTCGTGGGAGATGTTGCCGAGGTTGTAGTGCGCCTCGAACATGTCGGGGTCGAGGGCGGTGGCGCGCTCGTACAGGGCCCGCGCCTCCACCAGCTCATCGCGTGAGTAGTGGATGTTGGCGAGGTTCACCAACGCCGGCACCAGGTACGGGTCCAGCTCGAGCGCCCGGCTGTACGCCTCGGCCGCCTCAATCTGCCCCTGAATGTCACCGTTGTCGAGGACCGAGCCGGCCACGAAGAGCTCCTCCGCCTCCGAGGTAGCGGCATCCGCCTCACGGCCCATGAGGACCGCCATCGGCGGCGGCGACTTCGGCCGCAGCGTCACGACCTTGGCGGGTTGCGCGTCCAACCGGAAGTCGAAGGCCAGCTGGCCTGCCTGTTCGGCCACAAGGGACCGCACCACCGCCCGGAACGTGGCACCCCCGGCCAGTTCCGCATCCGCCTGACGGATCACGGACAGATCCTGGAAGGCGAAGAAGGCCTCGGCGTGTGTCCGGTAGACCGGCTGCACGAGCCCCCACTTCTGCAGGTACTCCAGGTGATCGGCCCGCAGGTGCCGGTACCGCTCCAGCAGGCCGCGCCGGGAGTGGTACTGCGCCCTGAGCGCGCTGGGCGAGGGCACGCCAGCCAGCTCGCAGAACTGGTCCTCCGAGAGCACGCGGACGCGATCCGGCGTCGTCTGGTTGATCTGGGCCACGCGCGTGCGCCGCCCACCGCCCTCGGCCGCGCTCACGCAGACGGTGACGGCGTCCGTGACCGCCTCGCACACCTCCGCCCCGAGGTGACGGGCCAACTGCTGAGCTTCGGTGCGACCGAGCGTGAGCAGGCGTCCCGCGAATACCAGCACATCACCGGCAAGCGGCCGGTCGGGCGCGTCAGTGAGTCGCGGGGCAGACACGAGCACGCTCACTATAATTCAGGAGTCCCATGCTGCTGGCCGCCGACATCGGAGGAACCACGACGCGCGTCGGCCTGTTCACACCAGGCGAACGCCCATCACCGGTCACAATCCGGACCTATCCCACGCCGACGCTGCAGTCGTTCGCGGATGTCGTCGGACGCTTCGCGGTCGACGCGGCGCGGCCGCTCGACATCACCGCCGTGGGCGTCGGCATCGCCGGCCCAGTCGAACGCGGACGGGCCAGCCTGACCAACGGCAGGTGGGGCATCAGCATCGAAGAGATCGCGAGCGCGTGCGGCACCCGGCGCGTGCGACTCATCAACGATCTCGCAGCCCTCGGGTGGAGCCTCGGTGCCCTGCACGCCACCGAATACGCCACGCTGCAGCGCGGCGAGAGGGATCCGCATGGCGTGCGGGCCGTCATCGCTCCGGGCACGGGACTCGGCGAAGCGTACGTGGTGCAGGCGGCCGACCGGACCGAGGTGCTGCCCACCGAAGCCGGACACGCCGACTTTGCGGCGCGGACCGACCGCGAATGGGAACTCGCGGGCCTGCTGCGCACCGCTCACGGCCGCGCCACGGTGGAGGATGTGCTGAGCGGCCGAGGCCTGATGCACGGGGGGCGCCTCACCCACCGTGGCGAACCGTGCGCGAAGGCGGGTGCGTCGCTGACGCCGGAACTCCTGACCTCGCAGGCCCTCGCCCGCCAGTGCCCAGCCTGCGTCGAGGCCCTGTACCTCTTTGCAGGGGCACTCGGCGCCGAGGCAGGCAACCTTGCGCTGCGGACGCTGGCCACCGGTGGTCTCTTCATCGGCGGTGGCATCGCGCCCGACATCCTGCCGGTCCTCCAGTCGACGATGTTTGTCGACGCCTTCCGGCGTAAGCCCCCAATGACGGCCCTGCTGACGCGCATCCCCGTGCACGTCATCCTCAACGATCAGGCGGGCCTGATCGGCGCGGCCGTGGCCGCCGCGCACTCCGGCGCACACGACGCATGAGGCCGGCGGCTGCCGGCAGCGTCGTCTGACGAGGGAGCGATGACACTCGTCCGGCCCGGCACGGAACACCTCGCCAGCTACGTCGCGGCTCTCGAGCGGGGTTGGTCGCCGGACAACGTGCGCGGAGCGGCTGCCGCCCAGGAGGAGCTACGGGAGATTGCCACAGACCCCAGCGGCTTTCTTGCGAGCCTGGAGGACCGCACGGCGGCAGGCGGCCCCATCATCCTGCTCGATGGCACCGCTGTGCCGAGGCTTCCGGGCTATCGGCGCTGGATGTGGGACGGCGAGTTCTGCGGCAGCATTGGCTTCCGCTGGAACCCTGGCACGGAGGCCCTTCCGCCGACTTGCCTCGGGCACATCGGCTACGCCGTCGTGCCATGGAAGCAGCGCCGGGGTTACGCCACCCTGGCCCTTGGCGCGATGCTCGCCGACGCCCGCGCGGAAGGGCTCCGGCACGTGGAGATCACCACCGGCCCGGACAACGTCGCCTCGCAGCGCGTGATCACCGCCAACGGGGGCGTGCTCGTCGAGGAGTTCATCACGCCCGCGACGCTCGGCAGCAAGCGTGAACTCCGCTACCGCGTCCTGCTCAGGTGATGTGCGGTCCTCTCCGCAGCGACGGTTCGTCCGGCGCTACTCCGCGTACATCGCCCGGATGATCGGGGCCACTTCGTTGGGCACCGTGGCCCGCCACGTCGGGTAGAGCGCCTTGATCTCCGGAACGAGGACCTTCACGACCTCGTCCACGGACTTCCCCTGGGCCTTAAGCGGCGCCACGCGCACGGCTGCCTGGTCGAGCATGTTGCGCAGCTCCAGGAAGATCGATGCGTCCCCGTACGGGCCGTGGCTCGGCACGATGACCTTCGGCGCCAGCGCTTCGATCCGCGCCATCGCCTTCATGAACGACGTCCGGGTCGACACCCCGGTGAAGCTGGGGAACCGCTGCCTCGGGGCGAGATCGCCCGCGAACACAACCCCCTCGCCCTCGACCACCGCCACCGTGTCGCCACCGGAGTGGGCCGGCCCCATCCAGATCAGCCGCACCTTTACACCGCCAAGGTCGAGCACATGCTCCTGGTCGAAGACGATGCCCGGCTTCCGCAGCCGCGCGCCCTGAAGCAGTTCACCGATGAAGGGCGAGAGCTTCGCCATCCCCGCAAAGCCCCGCTCCCCGGACGCCTCGAGTTCCTGCTGCTGGACCTTCGTCACCACGAAGGTCGTGCCGGCCGGGAACGCGTCCATGCCGGACACGTGCTCGGGGTGGGAATGCGTCGTGACGAGGAACAGCGTTGTGTTGCGGCTGATCTTGGCCACTTCGGCCAGGATCGTCTGCGCGTTCCGATTACCCATGCCGGTATCCACGACCAGCGTGGCCTTGCTGCCCACGACGATGCCGACATTCGGCACCAGCGTCGTTTCGGGATCCGGGATGACGTAGGCGTGCGCGCTGAGCTTGACCGTCTGTGCCTGGATCAGCGGCGGCGGGAACTCCATGGGCGTCTGCGCCCCCGGATATGCCGCCAGGGCTGACCCGGCCACCGCCATACACACCGCCATCCGTCGCGTCATCGTGAACATCGGCACAGCATACCGCCGCGGCCGATGTCGCACCCGAACCCTGCGGCAGAGCGGGAACCGCGAGGCCACATCGTTACTTGGCGGGCGCGAATCCTCTCAGATCGATGAAGGGCGTCGCCCCGCTGGAGACCTGTGGCAGGACGCCGTTCCACTTGTCGATCGCCTTGCTCTGAATCAGATTGGCCGAGAGCGTCGCCTGCAGAAGGCGGTTGGCCTCCGCCTGCGCCTTCGCGCGGACCAGCGTCGACTGCGCCTCACCCTCCGCCTTGGCGACCTCGGCCTTGGCCAGCATCTGGTTCTTCTGCAGCTCGTACTCCGCCTGCTGGGCCTGCTGCTGCGCCGCCATCTTCTGCTGCATCTGGGCTTCGAGCGACTGCGGGAGGTGGCTCGCGCCGAGGTTCACCTTGTCCAGATGAAAGCCCATCTTCTCCAGCTCTTTCCCCAGGCTGGCCTGGATGCCGTCCTGGAGCTGGTTGCGCTTGGACGAAATGACTTCCGAGAGGTCCATCTGCCCGGCGGTGTTCTGCGCCACGGTGATGATGGTGCGGCGGATGAAGGTCGCCTCGATGTCCGAAATGTCGGCGCCGCGGAACGCCTTGAACACCTGGGCCGCCTGGCCCTCCGACGTGTTGAACGTCACGGAAATGTCCTGCGTGATGTGCTGGCCCTCGCGCGTCGGCAGATCGATGCTGTCGTCGCCCTCCGCCGAGCCTTCCGCGGAACGGCGCACCATCGTGTAGGTCCGCAGGGCCGTCGGGTAGCTCTGAACCTGGGTGACCATGGGCAGGCGCCAGGCGATACCCTGAGGCACGGTCCTGAGCGAGCCGGTCCAGAGGTTGAAGATCACCCCTGTGTTGCCGGGAGAGATGATCGAGTACGAGCCGAACAGCAGGATCACGACCACCACGGCCGCAAGGCCCGTGACGGCCTTGCGCACGAGCTGGGCGGAGAGAACAGACGGATCAAACTCGATGATTGGTGCCATGGGGCGAACGTCCTTCGTGATGACGCCGACGATGCCGGCCGCTGCAGTGGGCCACGACCTTACAGGCCACCGGCCAGTGGGTCAAGAAACGTGGACGGAACTCGATCCTAGAACGCGCCGATGTTCAGGCCGACCGTAATGCTGCGCCCGCGCGAGGGCGCGAACTGGAAGTGCTCGCGGTAGTAGCGGTCCGCCAGGTTCTCCACCGCCACGTTGAGTCCCACGCGGTCGCGCCTGCGCGTCAGGGACACACCCGCACCGAGCCGGTGCACGGTGAACCCGTCGAGCGAAAGCAGGTCCTGCGCAATCCGGAAGGGCGACGTGAGCAGGGTGGGTGTCACGCGGGTCACCCGCGTCTGCGCCCGCACGCCGTACTCCGCCCACCAGCGCCCGCCCGGTTCGGTGAATCGCGCCGAGGCCAGCACCTTGGCCGGCGTGATGTTGTCCGCGGGCGCGCCGTCGAGGGGCGCGCCGTTCAACGGGTTGATGCCCCTGGTGATGGTGCCGCGGGTGAACGCGGCCGACAGGCTCAGGGAGATCACGCCGTGCCGGAGCACAACGGGCGACTTCGCGGACAGTTCCAGGCCGTGGATGCGGACGTCACCGTAGTTGGTGGCCTGCACGAGCGGACCGCCAGGCGTGGTGGCCGTCGTCAGGTCCTGCACGACGAAATCCCTGTACTGATTCACGAACACATAGGCACCACCGGACAGGTGCGGAACGGCGAAGTGTGCGCCGAAATCGACGTTATTGCCCTGTTCGGGCTTGAGCAGGATGTTCGGCGCGATGGTGCCAGCTGTGGCCGGCCCGGCAAAGAGCAGTTCCTCGAGGTTCGGATGCCGGTAGCTCCGGCCGTACCGGGCAAACGGACTGATGCGCCCGCCGGCATTGGCGACAAACCCGATGTCACCGGTGAGAGCCTTACGGGCAATCGTCTGGCCGTCCGGATCCGGCAATGAGGCCGGGTTGATGGCGGGGCGCGCGCCGGCCACCACCGACGCCACGTCATAGCCGCGCGTCGCCTCCGTCGTCACGTTGTAGAAGTCACCGCGCAGGCCTGCCACCACCGACAGCTTCGGCAGGATCCGCCACTCGTCCTGGGCAAAGAGCGCCACGTCGCGCAGGCTCGCGTCCGGCACACGTACGGGACGCGCCAGTGATGCGGGGCCAAGCACAATCGGCGACGGGAACACCGTGGCCGCGGGGCCACGGGCGCCCAGGGCGACCTGCCCCACGCGCGACGTGGTCGTCGATGTGGTGCGGTCGTCGTGGCTCTGGTCGCGGTAGAAGGTCAAGCCCGTCGTCAGCACATGGTTCGGGCGCGGCGTGAGCACGGCCAGTACGTCCACGCCCGGCGTATTCACGCGCTGCGTCGTCTGCGACAGCACATCGAGACGCATGACGCTGATCGGAAAGAACGCCACCGGTGTCGGCACAGGGAACTGCACCGGCAGCCGGTTCTGGAGCTGCCGCTCGGTGCGCTGGTAATGCCCGGTCACCGACAGATTGGCCAGCCACGGGGTCACGGCCTGGGCCTCGTAGCGGGCCGACGCACGATCGAGGTTCGAGAACGGCAACGACGTGGTGTTGAAGAAGAACTGCGGCACGAAGTCCGGAAAGCCGACATCCGCCATCCGGCGGCGCTGGTACCGCAGCCGCAGGTTCCGTCGCGCATCCAGCTTGACGAGGCCGGAGGCGTTGACAAACGACCCGCGCGCGCTCGAGGCCGGCACGGCGTTGCTCGTGCGGACGTACGGCGCGTTGAACGGGTCCGGGAAGGCCCGGAAGGCAAAGCCGAAGGCGTCGTCGATGGTGTCGGCGCGGGTCAACTCGCCTGTCTGAAAGAACGGACGCGTGTCCTCAACCCCCATCGCCCCGGCCGTGTAGTCGTCGTACCGCTCGGCACCGGCCTGCACGCGGACGGCGTAGCGGGGCGCGGTCACGCCGAGCGTGCCGGTCCCCCGCCTGCCGTCTTCGTTGGAGCTGTAGAACCCATTGAAGCCATAGAGCCAGGTGACGCGGTCCGAGTACGTGGGCTCATTGGTGATGATATTGATCGTGCCCGCCAGGGCATCCGACCCGTAGAGGAGGGTCCCGGCGCCGTTGACCACCTCCACGCGGCTCACGGCATCCGGCGGGATGAGCCCCACCTCCGCCCCGGTGCGGTCCGTCGCCTGCCTGGCGGTATTCAGCCGTTCACCATCCACCAGGACCAGCAGCCGGGTGGAGTCGAGGCCCCGGAGCCGCGGACGGATGCCGAAGGGGCCGTTGCCGACGGGCGTGATGTTCGCGGTGGTGGCCAGCGCGTCCCCGGTCGAGGTGGTATTCGCCTCCTCCACCGCGGCGTGCGTGATGGTGTCGACGTGCAGGGGAATCCGCCGCGTCTCGCGATCCGCCCGCGCGGCGGTCACGCTGACCTCGGCACTCAGCCCTCCCAGTTCCAGCGTGATCTGGAGGTCGATGGCGTCCTCCGGCCGTGTCACCGACACGGTGCGCGCCTCTTCGGAGAAGCCGCTCCGGCTGATGATCACGAGGTAGGCGCCCGGCGTGTCCGTCTCCAGACGGAAGCGGCCGTCGCCGCCGGTGTCCACGGACGTCTCCTGCCCCGTCGCCAGCCCCTTCAGCACCACGCGGGCACCGGCCATCACGCCGCCGCTGGTATCGACCACCACGCCGGACACCGTGGCGCCCCTGGCGGAAGAGGCCGCCAGCAACGTAAGGACACACAGGCACAGCACGCACGTTCGCTTCATGATGGCTTCTCCATCCAGGGGCCATCGGCCAGGCTCGCCGGCCAGGCACACGACGGCACGGACATCCCTTGATTGTACCGGCGACCATGGCGAGACGGCGGAGCGCTCCGCCTCCCGATTAGGCCGAACGGGATTCCGCGACCCGTTCGAAGGCCACGTTTCCGGCAGGCAGATTCGGCCGGGCCGTTCTGCCAGCCTGCAGCCAAGCGACGGCGTACCGGGCCGTGTCGGACTCACCTCCCGCCCACCAGCCAGCGTCCACCCTGGCGCGGTCCGGCAGGCGTGAGCCGAGCAGGTCCTCAATCTGTCCGAAGGTCAGGATGACGAGGTCGGCATAGCGCTGGTCGAGATAGCCATGGAACGCGGGAAACTCACCGCGTGTGCGCGGCTTCGACTGGGGCGCGGGCCCAGCCACCGGCACCGGTGTGACGCCACCGCCGCTGCCCCAGCGCCGGATGATGTCGCGCAGTACTCGCTCAATCTGGCTCACCATCGCTGCACCACTTCCAGCAGCATCCGGACCAGCAGCGCCACCGGTGCGCCGATCAGGATGATCACGAGGGGGAACAGCAGGACGGCCACCAGCAGGATCGCCCCGTCGCCCAGCGCGCCCAGTGCGGAGCCAAGGCGCCACTGGTTCGTACCGTGCGGCACACGTGGAAGGGTGGTCATGCGAGACCCTCAGTGTACGCCGCGCACGGGCAGCGCCGGTGACCGGGATTGCACATCCCCCGCATGAAGGACAATTGAGGTCATGCTGACCCTGCACGCATCCGCACCCCTCCTGGCCCCACGGATGGTCGTCATGGGTGCCAATGGATTCGTCGGACGCGCCAGCGTGGAAAGGCTCGCGCGTGCCGGCGCCACGGTGGTGCCTCTCTCGAGGACGGACGTGGATCTGCTCAGCCCTGGCGGCGCGGCTGCCCTCGCTGCCTCACTGACCCCCGACACCACGCTCGTCGTCACGTCCGCCATCGCGCCGGTCAAGACGACGGCGATCCTGCTGGACAACCTGCGGATGATGCAGTCGGTGATCGAGGCGGTGAACGCCGCTCCCGTCGCGCACCTCATCTATATCAGCTCGGACGCGGTGTACGCCGACTCCCCCGGGCTCCTGACGGAGACCTCCCCGGCCGAACCCGGATCGCTCCATGGCGTGATGCACCTGGCTCGCGAGGTGATGCTCCGGAGCGAACTCCCCCACATCCCGATGGCGTTCGTCCGGCCGACGCTCATCTTCGGACCCGGGGACCCACACAACGGCTACGGCCCGAACCGCTTCATGCGCCTCGCCAGGGCCGGCGAATCCATCGTCCTCTTCGGGAAGGGCGAGGAGCAGCGCGACCATGTCTTCATCACTGATGTCGCGGAAATCGTGACACGCTGCGCCGTACACCGCGCCACGGGCATCGTGAACGCGGTGACGGGCACCGTCACCTCGTTCCGGGTGATCGCCGGGATGGCCGCCGCATACGCCGCGCCACCGGTGCAGGTGGTCGAGACCACCCGGACGGGGGCCATCCCGCACAACGGCTACCGCGCGTTCGATGCCGGCCTCATCACCCGCCTGTTTCCGGATCTCAGGATGACGACGCTGGCCGAAGGGCTCGCCATCATCGCTGCCGCGACGGCGGGCGCATAAGCGAACCGGGACGCCGGCCTATTGCACTCTCCAGGAGGACACCCCATGCGACGCCTTCACCTGTTCATCCACCCGGCCGGCCTGGCCATGTGCCTCGGCCTGTTGCCGGTCCTCTCCGCCGCTCAGAACGTGCCGATGAAGATCGAGATTCCAGCCGACGCGATCAGGCTCGAGGGCATCCCGAAGGTGCGGATCGACGAAGGGGAGACGCGAGCCACCCGCCGCGTGCTTCGGCCGGCAGAGGCCGCCAAGGAGCGGCTGGTGGTCCGGATGCGCGACGGCGAGTTCTTCTGGGAGACACGCGAGGACCGGCCGCTGAAGCTGAACCTGTCCGGCGACTTTACCTACCTGTCCACCGATCCGGGCCACTACATCCGGCTGTCACGCGTGGGCGACAAGCTGACGTACGTGGAGCACGTCGAGATGGACTCCCGGAGCGTGACCTGGAGGGGAGAACTCACGATCGTCCTCGGCAAGAAGCCGTAACCGCGCGCGTCGGAAACCACCGACGATCAGATGCAGACCCTGATGCCCCGCGGGAATTCCCGCAGCAGGGTTGACCTGTCCCCACGTATCCGCCCTCGCCCAACCCACAGCCCCCGCGCGGCTCAGCCGTGGTCCAGGCGCAGCAATTGCACACCTGCCAACAGGCGATGGCGCGGGTGACCAAGGATGATTGGAGGGGAGAGGTGAGTACACACGCGAGAGCAGCGTTCGTTGTTGCGACGGTCATGTTGGCTGTGGCGGCCTGCAGCACGCCGCCGAAGGAGGGCACGGCTCAGTCCCCACCCGCGGCCGCTCCGGCGCCCGCGCCGGCCGCAGCCCCCAAGTCGGTCATAAGCATCAATGCCGCGATGGTGCGCGTGGTGGATCATGCCAGCCATGAACTGTGGGAGGTCGAGCGGGCGGGCAAGGCACCGAAAACCGACGCGGACTGGGCCAACGTGGTCGAACATGCCACGCAGGTGGCGACGGCAGGCGCGCTGGTCGCCGTCGAAGGAACGGGGCCGAACGATCGGGACTGGGTGCAGCACCCAGCCTGGCAGCGATGGGCCCGGGATCTGGCCGAGGCTGGCGCCGCAGCCATCAAGGCCGCGGAGGCCAAGGATCTGAAGTCACTGACGGTCGCGAATGGACTCGTGGTGGATGCCTGCATGAACTGCCATCACCAGTTCAAGCCGGCGCTCCCGAGCGAGGGGATCGACCACAGCCACGCGCACTGACACGCGCGTGTAGCGTCAGGTCGCGATGCGGCACCGACCAGCCGGTCGACCGGCCGGTCAGCTACACGTGCGGCAGGTCGGCCGCGGCCAGCAGGCGCTCGAGGTACAGGCTGGAGAGCTTCTCCTGCACCGTGTTCTGGCGCAGCCGGGCGTTGAGATGGGGGAAGTCCACCCTGTCCATCAACTGATCCTGGTTGAAGCAGGTGAAGACGAACCGCTCGGCGCCGGTGGCCGGGTCCACATGCTTCTGCAGGCACTGCGCACAGACCTCTTTCATCATGCACTGCATGGGCGAGTTGATGCTCGCCAGGGCCACGTGCTCCGGCTTGAGGTACGGCGCGAGCGCGGCGAAGCGCGCGGCCTTCACGGCCGCCATCATGCGGTCGCTGCCGATGGCGATGATGCGGTCCACGGTTGAGAGCGGCACGAGCGGCGCGCCGAACTGGCCGGTGGCGTAGGCCACCATCGACTGCACGATGTTGCCGCGGAAGTGGGCGTCATGGGGACGGCCGGGCGCAATCTCGGCACCAACATCGGTGCTCCAGATCACCTGATCGGTGGCCTCCTCGATCTCCTCGCGCTTGAACATGTCTTCGCCCTTCTTGTAGCCGGCGAAGTAGATCACGCGGTTGCCGTTGGAGCGGAGCGCCTTCGCGATCGAGAAGAGCACGGCGTTACCGAGGCCGCCCCCGGCCAAGAGCACCGCCTCGTCCGTCGGAATCTCCGTCGGCGCGCCGGTCGGCCCCATCACCACCACCGGCTCGCCGGCCTGAAGGTAGGCCAACAGCCGGCTGGAGACGCCCATTTCGAGCGCGATGAGTGAGAGCAGCCCCTTCTCACGGTCCACCCAGGCGCCGGTCAGGGCGATCCCCTCCATCAGGAGCGGGGTCGTGCGGCCGTGCAGGTCCACCTGCTTCGCGAGCGTCTCGAAGTTCTGCAGGCGGTAGAACTGGCCAGCCTCGAAACGTCGGGCTGCCGCCGGAGCATGGACAACGACTTCGACGATGGTGTCGGTCAACCGCCGCACCTCGTGCACGTGCCCCACGAGATCCGCATCCAACCGTGCCGCGAGCGCGCGCCAGGCCGCATCGCGCGATGCCTGCGCGGCCGGGTCCAATGCCGCCAACTCCTCGGCAAAGAGTGCGGTGACGTGCGGGTAGCCGTCCTTGGCCGAGGCCATCGCCTTCACGACGTTACCCGCGTAGGCCGGGTGGTTGTCGCCGTAGTAGGAGACCAGGCGCCCGCCGTCATTGCACGAAGTGAAGAAGCCTGTGTCATCTGGAACGAGGTCCCATCGAGCCCCCGCCCCGGCACCCGACCGCACGGGCCGGTGTCCCTGGAAGAACTTCTTCTTCGCATCGAGGGTGAAGCTGCCCTGGCGTTCCTTGGCGTAGGTGATGTTCGGGCTGGTGCCAGCCGCCACGAGCACCGCACGGGCCGGCAACTCAACCTGCCCCTGCGCACGGTCGAAGATCACGGCCTGCACATGGCCGTGCGCATCCGGCACGGCCTCAACCGGATTCAGATTCTCGGCAAAGGCTATGCCCTCCTCGAGGGCCTTGATGATCTCCTCGTGGTTGAGGCGGTAGGCCGGCGCGTCCACCATGCGCTTGCGGTAGGCCAGGGTCACGCCGCCCCAGGCACGCACGAGCGGCGCGAAATCCGGCGCCTCGCCCGCCCTGGCCGCACGCGCACGCTCGGCCCGTACGGCGCGGCCGTGCGTGAGGAACTCATCCAGCAGCCCGTGCTCCTCGGCGTCGTACATCCCGCGCACCCGCGCCTCGCCCACTTCGGAGACGAGCGCCTCGTAGCGGTCGAGCGTCTTCTCCACCTGGATGGGGTAGTAGGCGAGCAACTCGGTCGCCGTATCGATGGCGGTCAGCCCGCCGCCCACAACGATCGCCGGCAGCCGCACCTGCAGGTTGGGCAGCGCCCCGCGCTTGAAGGCGCCGGTGAGCTGCAGCGCCATCAGAAAGTCGCTGGCCTTCCTGACGCCACGGATCAGGTTGTTCTTCATGTCGATCACGGTGGGCCGGCCCGCGCCGGCCGCGATCGCCACGTGATCGAACCCCTGCTCCCACGCCTCCTCGAGCGTCAGCGTGCCCCCGAAGCGGACGCCACCATAGATCCGCAGCCGGTCGCGGCGTGCGAGCGTGAGGTGCAGCAGGGTCAGGAAGTTCTTGTCCCAGCGAACGGTGATGCCGTACTCGGACACGCCGCCGAAGCCTTCGAGCACGCGTTCATCGAGCGGCCGGTAGATGGAGTCCCATCGTTCGATGGGCTGCGGCGCCACGCCGTCTCCGCCCACGAGCGGCGCCGGAAGCGGCTCGATCTTCAGGCCATCCACGGCCACCACGCCGAAGCCCTCGTTCAGCAGGTAGTGGGCCAGCGTGTAGCCGGCCGGGCCAAGCCCCACGACCAGCACGTTCTTCCCGTTGTAGGGGAGCACATACGGCCGACGCACATTGAGCGGATTCCACCGCGTGAGCAGGCCGTAGATCTCGACACCCCAGGGCATCCGCAGCACGTCGGTCAGCACGCCCGTCTCAATCTGGGGGATGTTGACCGGCTCCTGCTTCTGGTAAATGCAGGCCTTCATGCAGTCGTTGCAGATGCGGTGCCCGGTGCCCGGACACATCGGGTTGTCCACGATCACGATCGCCAGCGCGCCGAGCGGGTCGCCTGCCTTGCGCAGCAGGTGCATTTCGGAAATCTTCTCGTCGAGCGGGCACCCAGCCAGCGGAATACCCAGGGCGTTGCTCGAGACCGTCCCGTCCTTCTCGTGGATGCCCTTGGTGCAGGTGTCCTTGTCGCGCTCGTGGCAGAGCACGCAGTAGTGCACGTCGCTCATCACGTTGCGGGCGTCCCAGCGCGCGTCAGTCAAGGCGAATCCGTCTCGGCGCCGGCGATGGCCGTCGGGGCCAATCATCACTTCCGGCTGGTCCTGGCGCGGCCGCTCGATCTGCACGAGCGTGAACGGCTCCACCGGCTCGGGGAACCGGAAGATCACCCAGTCGCGCGTGGCCGGGTCGTGCAGGAAGGCCGCGCACCACCGCTTCAGGGCGTCGATGTCGGCGGCCACGGCCACCCGTTCGACCTCAGGCCCACCCTTGAGCGCCACCTCGCGATCCAGCAGGGCGCAGCCGGCCGAGGCCACCGCGGCCTCACGGTCGAGCCCGGGACAGGCCGCCAGGAGCCGCTCCACCGCGACGGCGTCCGCCTCGCTCAATAGGGGCCTGAGGCCACCTTTCACCATCGGCAGTACCCGCCGCCGCACGAAGTCCACCTTGAAACGGAAGAGCGCATCGAGCGCACGCGTGCCAGCCACCGCGCCCGCCGTCGCCTCGTCGATCCGGAACAGGCGCGACACGAACCGGCTCACATGCGGCGCCATGCGGACGATGAGGTCCGACACCTCCGTGGCCGGTCGCTGGGCGTCCGGTGCGGCCGCGTACGCGGACCACTCGGTCCACAGAGGTGGGTCGGCCGCGGCAACGCCCTGGCAGAATACGGCGTGGAGGTCACGGAGCCTGGCGGGGGCGTGCAGATCGGCGTACGAGAATCCATCCACGCCCATCGGCATGGCAGCGGTGACGGGAGCGCTCATAGGGTCAGGTTTCACTCCGAGCGTACTACGTGACCGCCCGAAAGAGACACTCCCGATCCCACGGGTATAATCGGCACGCCGTGGACATCACACTGAACGGTGAGTCGTATCCCCTTGAGGAGCCTCTCTCGGTGACCGATCTCCTCATGCGGCTCGAGATCGACCCCCGTCGCGTGGCGATCGAACACAACCTCGCGA
This sequence comes from Vicinamibacterales bacterium, assembly GCA_040081715.1. Lineage (GTDB taxonomy): Bacteria > Acidobacteriota > Vicinamibacteria > Vicinamibacterales > UBA2999 > CANKJK01. The sequence continues at coordinate 198,824 of JBEBFY010000001.1, forward strand.
TCCTCCGCCGCCACCTGTTTCCGGACACGATCGTCCGCGACGGCGACCGGGTGGAGATCGTCAACTTCGTCGGTGGAGGCTAGCTCTACATGGTGGATACCCCCCTGACGATTGCCGGGCGCGCGTTCGGCTCGCGCCTGATCGTCGGCACCGGTAAGTACCCGACCCACGAGGTGATGCGCCATGCCCATCAGGCCTCCGGCGCGGACATGGTCACGGTGGCGGTACGGCGCGTCAACATCTCGGACCGTACGCAGGAGTCACTCCTCGACTACATCGACCCGAAGGTGATCTTCCTGCTGCCCAACACCGCCGGCTGCTACACAGTGGACGATGCCGTGCGGACCGCACGCCTGGGCCGCGAGGCGGGCCTCTCCCACTGGGTGAAGCTGGAGGTCATCGGCGACGAGCGGACGCTCTTCCCCGACAACGAAGCGCTCATCGAGGCCACGCGCATCCTGGTAAAGGAGGGCTTCGTGGTGCTGCCCTATACCAACGACGACCCGATCGCCTGCCGGAAGCTCGAAGAGGCCGGCGCCGCCGCGGTGATGCCGCTCGGTGCGCCGATCGGCTCCGGACTCGGCATACAGAACCCGAACAACATCCGCATCATCCGCGAGTTCTCGAAGGTGCCCGTCATTGTGGACGCCGGCGTGGGCACGGCGTCTGACGCCGCGTTCGCCATGGAACTGGGCGCCGACGGCGTGCTCATGAACACGGCCATCGCAGGCGCGAAGGACCCAGTGGCCATGGCGGGCGCCATGCGCCACGCGGTACTCGGTGGCCGGCTCGCGTACCTCGCGGGACGGATCCCCAGGAAGATGTACGCCACGGCCAGCAGCCCCGTGGAGGGCATGGTCGGCCGATGAGCCGGCCCCTGCCGATTCCTCCGCCGGACCGGCACCGGATCGAGGACCTGAACCGTGCGTACGACCTGGCCCACGACGCCCCGCTCCCCCCCGGCGCGCGGAGAGGGCTCCTTGCCCCTGTGCGACGTCTGCTCCTGCGCATCCTGGCGGCACCCCTCCGGCGGCAGCAGGCCTTCAACGCGATCGTCGTCGACCACCTGAACCGGATGGATAAGCGCCTGCAGCAGGCGCACGAGATGGATGACGAGGCACTGCTGTGGGCCGAGTCGGAGTTCGACACGCTGAGCCGACGGCTCCTCGACGTGGAGATGACTGCCGACGGCGTCGCGCGCTATCGCGAAGCGCTCCTCGCTCGCGAGCAGCGTGCGACCGAAGCCGTGGACCGGCTCTCCGCGGCGCACGAGGAACTGCGGAACGCCGTCAGCCTGCTCCAGATCGCCACCCAGAGCCTGGCCAGGGATCTCGTGAGGACCAGGTCCGCGCCACCAGCGACACAAGCGGGCGCAGCACCCTCCGACACCCAGACGGCGGCACCGCCGCCCCTGGCACTTTCGGTCCCCTCGCGCGATGGCGGCTATAAGTACGTCGGCTTCGAGGAGCATTTCCGGGGATCGCAGGAGGACATCCGCCAGCGCCAGCTCGACTACGTATCGCTCTTCGCCGGCGCATCGGATGTCCTCGACGTCGGGTGCGGCCGGGGAGAGTTTCTCTCCCTGCTGCGGGACCACGGCATAACAGCCCGCGGCATCGACGTAAACCAGACCATGGTCGACGTCTGCACGGATAAAGGGCTGACCGCCATCGCCGGAGACGCGCTCGCGTACCTGCGGGCCCAGCCCGACCAGTCGCTCGGCGGCCTCATCGCCGTGCAGGTTGTCGAGCACTTCGAGCCGGCCTACATCAACGCGTTTGTCGAGGTGGCGTTCACGAAGCTCAGGCCCGGCGCCCCGATCGTGCTGGAAACCATCAACCCGGCCTGCTGGTATGCCTTCTTCTCCAGCTACATCCGCGACTACACGCACAAGCAGCCCGTGCACCCGGAGACGCTGTCATTCCTGATGGGCGCCGCCGGCTTCCAGAAGGTGGAGCTGCGCTACCTGTCGCCGGTGGCCGACACCGAGAAGCTCCAGCGCCTGACGACACCGCCAGACACGCCGCTCTTCGAGGTCGTGGATGCGGTCAACGTGAACATCGACCGCATCAACACGCTGCTCTTCTCCTTTCAGGACTACGCGGCAGTCGGCCGCCGTCCGTGACCAGCACACCCCGGATCCCCGTCGCGGCCCTTCGGCTCGCCTGCGCGGCCACGCTGCTCTGGCCGCTGTTACTGGCCGCCACGGCGCCCGAGCTGCCCGTGACACTGAAGGGCCTCGCCATCGCGGTGTTCCTCGCCTCGCTCGTTCGGCCATCAGCGGGACTGCTCGCCGTCCTCGCGCTTGCTCCGCTGGGCCTGCTTCTCGCACCCGAACCCGCCAGCGCATCGGAAACCCTCGCGTGGAGTTTCCTGGCCGGCTGGCTTGCCGGAGTCTGGCGTCCGCTCGGCGTGAATCCGCTCCCAGGGCAACTGCGCACCGCGGTGGGGCTCTATGCCGCCTGCCTCGCCGTATCGTGGGTGGGCCTGATGCTCGCCTCCTCGAGCGGCGTCCTCCCGAGTCAGCTCCCGGGGTTCCTCCTGCGCACCATCTCCTTCGACCATCTGGTGTTCTCGAGCCCCGAGCCAGAAAGCTGGAGTGCGCTCCACGCCCTGACCGGCGTGGCCCTGCTGGCGGCCAGCCTGACGCTGGCACGGGGGGAATCACGGCTGGTCGGCTGGATCGCCATGGTCATCGTCGCGACCGCGGCGGTGATCGGACTGCTCACGCTCGGCGGCGTGTGGCGTGGGTGGGCCTCGCAGGGGTACGGCGGCTGGTTCCTCCGGCGCTTCGTGACCGGCACACGCTACAGCCTGCACCTCACCGATATCAACGCCGCTGGCTCGCTCTATGTGCTCGGTGGACTCGTGGCTGCCTCACTGGCCCTCTCGGGTATCCACCGTCGGTTTGCCACCCTGTGCGGCGTACTGATGATGCCGGCGCTCTGGCTGAGCGGGTCACGGAGCGCCGTGGTTGCGGCGCTGACAGCCGGAGCCATTCTGCTGGCCAGGCCCCCCCGATGGCCAGCCGCCGCACGGCTGCGGCCGATAGTGCTGATCGCCGCGGCTGGACTCGTGATGGCGATGTTGGGCTCCGCAGTTGTGAACTCGCGCCTCTCCCCGGACCCCACCACGGGGAGCGCGACCGCCTCGCTGGCCCTGCGTTCGGAGTTCAACGCCACCAGCGCCCGGATGTTCGCCTCGGCACCGGTCTTCGGCGTGGGTATCGGCCGTTACTACCCGCGCTCGCCTGAGTTCATGTCCGCGCGCCTGAAGTCCTTCTACCTCTACGAGAACGCCCACAACTATCTCTTCCAGCAGTTCGCGGAGCTGGGCCTGGTGGGAGGCGTGCTGTTCCTGGCGCTGCTCGCCACGCTCATCACGGGGACGTGGCGGGCCCTCACCGTGGGATCGAACCCGGCGTCAGCCGCCCTGCTGACTGGAGCGGTGGCCTACCTCGTGACCTGCCTGACCGGGCACCCGCTCCTCGTGCCGGAAGCCGCGTTCCCGTTCTGGATCGCGCTCGGTGCCGCGGCTGCGGTCTCGACCGCGCACCCGCCAGCCAGTTTCAACTTCGCCTGGCTCACCCGAGGCGTCACGGTGCTGCTGGCGGCCTCGCTCATCATGGCAGCCGCACGAGCGAATGGAGCCTTCCCGTCGCCACCAGCGTCGCCACCGGACCGCGGCTTCCACGATGAACGCCAGACCGCCGATGGGACGAAGTACCGGTGGTCCACTCGTCACGCCGTGGCCTGGGTACAGCCCGACGTCGGATTCCTGACCCTCGATGTGCAGGCACCGAGTCTGCCTGGGCGGCAGCGCCCCTTCGTGGTGCGGCTCGAGGCAGACGGCCGCGTGGTGCAGGCAGCGATAGTGCCCCCGGGGCGATGGACGCAGATTGGCGTGGCCCTGCCCGACCGGGGCGCGAAGCCACGCCGGCGCATCGACCTGCGAGTCAACCAGGTGTGGTCGGAAAGACGCGACCGGCCGGGGCCGAACATCACCGATGACAGGCCACTGGGCATCATGGTCGGCTACCCGCGCCTGCATCCCCTGGCTGCGGTCACCCCGCCGTCGGCCAGATAAGAGACAATCGCTCCATGGACGTTTGTCAGACGCGATTCAGCCTGCGGGTGGTGCTGCCGGTTCTTGCCATTGGCATTCTCGCGGCCGGCTGCGACATCCTCATGCCGTCGGATCTCACTGATGCCCAGGTCGCGGGCACGTGGACGCTCAGCTCCATCCAGCCGCCCGGCCAGAGCGCGCAAACCGTACCCGGTGGCGCAACGTACACGCTCACCCTGGCCGACGGCAACCTCTCCACCCGTGCCGACTGCAACACCTGCGCGGGCCGCTACTCGCTCACGGGCAAGACCCTCACGGCCGGCCCGGCGCTCGCCTGCACGCGCGCTGCCTGTCCGACAATAGCGTTCGAGAACGCCTACACGTCCATCCTGTCCGGCGAGAGCACCGTCACCGCCTCATCAACTGCACTCACCCTGACATCGTCCCGAGGCACGCTGCGCTACACGCGGTGAGCCGCACACGCCCCTGCGCGTGTCCTCGGTCACACACGTCTGAACTGTCGCGGTTTGGGCCGTCCGCGGCCTTGCGGAAGCCGACGGTTACAGCCGGAAGATATTGGCCCCGCTCACGCCCTTGAGGGCGTTGCGGGTATCGAGCACCAGCGGGAAGTGCGTCGGCAGGTCCGGGTAACTGAACGCCGTGTGGTTCGTGCAGATCACGGCGATGTCCACGCCGGGTCCGGCCTCGGCTTCGGGCACGGACGTGAAGTCCAGGTCGGCGTGCTTCAGTACCGGCACGAACGGGTCCGTGTAGCTGAGCACCGCGCCCCGGCGCACCAGCAGTTCCATCACGTCCAGCGCCGGCGACTCGCGCATGTCGCTGACGTCCTTCTTGTACGCCACGCCGAACACGTGCACGCGTGAGCCGTTGATGGCTTTCTTCTGCGTGTTGAGGGCCTCGCCGATCCGCTCCACCACGAACTCCGGCATCGATCCGTTGATCTGGCCGGCCAGCTCGATGAAGCGGCACTCGAAGCCGCTCTGACGCGCCTTCCACGAGAGGTAGAACGGGTCGATCGGAATGCAGTGCCCGCCCAGCCCAGGACCTGGGTAGAAGGGCATGAACCCGAACGGCTTGGTGCCGGCCGCGTCGATCACCTCCCACACGTCCAGGTCCATCCGGTGCGACATCAGCGCGATCTCGTTCACCAGCCCGATGTTCACGGCGCGGAAGGTGTTCTCCAGGAGCTTGACCATCTCGGCGACCCTGGTGGAACTGACCGGCACCACGTGGTCGATGATCGCGCCGTAGAACGCCTTGGCGAGCTCCGTGCTGGCGGGGTTCATGCCGCCGACCACCTTTGGAATCGTGCGCGTGTTGAACGTCGGGTTGCCCGGATCGACCCGCTCCGGCGAAAACGCCAGGAAGAAGTCCTGCCCCGCCACCAGCCCGCCCGCTTCAAGCGCTGGCTGGACGACCTCATCGGTGGTGCCCGGGTACGTCGTGGACTCCAGGATGATGAGCTGGCCCTTCCGCAGGTGCGCCTTCACGGCATCCACCGACTTGACGACGAAGGACAGGTCAGGGTCGCGGGTCTTGTTGAGCGGCGTCGGCACGCAGATGTCGATGACATCCATCCCGGCCAGTTGCCCCATGTCGGCGGTCGCCCGGAGGCGCTTCGCCGTGACCACGGCTTCCAGGTGATCCTGGGCCACGTCCCCGATGTAGCTCTTCCCTGCGTTGACGGCCGAGACCTTCGTGGCGTCGACGTCAAACCCGGTGACGTCGAATCCGGCTGCGGCAAACTCCACCGCCAGCGGCAGGCCGACGTAGCCGAGGCCGATGATCCCGACGCGGGCGGACCGGCCGGTGATGCGATCCTGCAGTTGTTTCAAAGAGTCTCCTAGTGCTCGATGCGGGCGTCGGCGTGCGGCGACCGCGTGAGGCGGGCCATGTCCGCGTCCACCATCATGCCCACGAGGCCCTTGAAGTCCACGCTCGGTGTCCAGCCCAGCACCCGCTTCGCCTTGGCGGGATCGCCGATGAGCAGATCCACTTCGGCAGGCCGGAGGAAGGCCGGGTCCTGCCGCACGTGCGTATTCCAGTCGAGGCCGGCATGCGTGAACGCCGCTTCCACGAGTTCCTGCACCGTGTGGGTCACGCCGGTGGCGATCACGTAGTCGTCCGCTTCGGGCTGCTGGAGCATGAGCCACATCGCCCGAACGTAGTCGCCGGCAAATCCCCAGTCGCGCGACGCATCGAGATTGCCGAGCGCCAGATCCTTTGCCAGGCCCAGCTTGATGCGCGCCACGCCGTCGGTGACCTTGCGTGTGACGAACTCCAGCCCTCGCCGCGGCGACTCGTGGTTGAAGAGGATGCCCGACACCGCGAACATGTCGTAGCTCTCGCGGTAGTTCACCGTGATGTAGTGGCCGAATACCTTGGACACGCCGTACGGGCTGCGCGGGTAGAACGGCGTCAGCTCAGTCTGCGGCACCTCGCGCACGCGCCCGTACATCTCGCTGGACGACGCCTGGTAGAGGCGAATCGACTTATCCACCTGCCGGATTGCCTCGAGGACGCGCGTGACGCCGAGCGAGTTGTACTCGCCGGTCAGCATGGGCTGGTCCCAGGAGGCGGGCACGAACGACATCGCCGCCAGGTTATAGAACTCCTGCGGGCGCACGTCCTGGACGATGCGCATGATGGAGAGCTGGTCCAGCAGATCCGCCGGACGCAGCGTGATCCGGTCCAGCAGGTGCTCGATGCGCCAGAAGTTCGGCGCGCTCGACCGGCGGACGATGCCGGTGACCTCGTAGCCCTTCTCGAGAAGCAGTTCGGCCAGATACGACCCGTCCTGCCCCGTAATGCCCGTGATGACCGCGCGTTTCGCCATAAGTTGAACCGTCTTCCGATCCTGAGCAGCCCGGCGTTACGCCGGGGCGCCGGCGGCACGTTGGGGTGCCAGCCAGCGGTGAATCGCATCCTGCCACGTGGGCATCGTCAAGCCCGTCGCGGCCAGCTTGGCATTCGACAGCGCGCAGAACCGCGGGCGCGCGGCCCGCATGGCCACATCCGCCAGCGTGATGGGTACCACCTTCGCGGTCACGCCCATCGTCCGCGCGGCTTCGTTCACCACGCCGTCCCATGTCTCCTGGCCGGAGTTGACGCAGTGGTAAATGCCCGGTGCCGCCCGGTTGTCCACGAGATGGCGCGTGGCCAGGGCCACGTCGATCATGTAACTGGGTGTCACCACCCGGTCCGTGAATGCCCGCACATCCTGCCCCGTCCGCAGCCGCGCCACCATGGCGTCCAGCGAGCCGAGGGGGCCCTGCCACTCCGGTTCGCACCCAAAGAGGCTTTCCACGCGCAGGACCAGCGCACCGGGCGCGTCCTGGGCAAACCGTTCACCCAGCCACTTGGATGCCGCGTAGGCGCTCAGCGGCCGGGTCCGGTCACCTTCCACGTAGGGGCGGTCCGCTTCGCCGTCGAAAACGAAGTCCGTGCTGTAGTGCACCAATGTCGCCTGCACACCAGCCGCCGCCCGCGCGAGTTCCCGCACGCCAAACGCATTGACGGCCAGCGCGTCCTCAACGGCGTCCTCGGCCTGCTCCACGTCGTTGTACGCAGCGCAGTTCACGATGACCGCCGGGCGGACCTCCGCGACCATCCGGCGCACGGCCCCCGCATCGGTAATATCGAGGTCACGGCGCGCCGCCAGGACCAGCCGGCGGCCGGCAAAGGCAGCGGCGACGAATCCGGCCAACCGGCCACTCGCCCCTGTTACGAGGACCGGCTCCCGCATTGCATCTGTTCGCACGCGCCAGCCATGCATCGTACCATTTCGACCCAGTTCATGGACACCAACGACATCGACGTCGCGATCATCGGCGGGGGCGTCATCGGCCTGGCGGCGGCGCACGCCGTTTCCGAGGCCGGCCACAGCGTCTGCGTGCTGGAGCGGGAGCTGCGGCCGGGCATGGCCACCAGCACGCACAACAGCCAGGTCATCCACGCCGGGCTGTACTACCCGGCCGGATCCCTCAAGGGACGCCACTGCATCGAAGGCGCTTCCCTGCTCTATGCCTTCTGCGACCAGCACCGGGTGCCCGTCATGCGACTGGGCAAGCTCGTCGTCGCCTACAGCGATGCCGACGCGGGCCGGCTGGCAGAGATCCACGCTCGGGCCACGGCCATTGGTGCCAGAGGCCTCACCATGGTCGATGCCGCCTTTGTCCGGTCCCGCGAGCCGCACGTGCGCCCACCGGTGGCCGCGATGTACTCGCCCGGCACCGGGATCCTCGAGGCCGAAGCCCTCGTCCGCACGCTGGCGCGGCTGTGCACCGACCGGGATGTGGCGCTGCTCACGGGCACGCCGCTTACGGCCTGCGAGGGCGGTGACGCCGCACTGACGCTGGTCACCCCATCGGAGCGCATCCGGGCGAAGGTGGTCATCAATGCCGCCGGACTCTACGCCGATGAGGTGTCGGCGATGGCAGGCGGCGAGGCGTTCACGGTCTATCCATGCCGGGGTGAGTACGCGGAGCTGGTCCCGTCGCGCCGGGGGATGGTCACCGGGCTCGTGTACCCGCTGCCCCACACCCACGGCCTCGGCGTGCACATTACGAAGACCGTGGCCGGTTCGGTCACCTTCGGCCCAACGGCCGCGTATCAGGATCGGAAGGACGACTACGAAGGCCACCGGCTGCCGATCGAGGCCTTCCTCGATCCCGCGCGGGAACTGCTCCCGGCGGTGACCCTCGACGACCTGCGGCCGGGCGGCACCGGCATCCGGCCGAAGCTGCACCCGCCCACAGAGTCGTACGCGGACTTCCTGATCCGACGGGATGCCCGCGTGCCCAGGCTGATTCACGCGGCAGGCATCGAGTCGCCCGGACTCACAGGATGCCTGTCCATCGCGCGCGATCTGGCCGCCCTCGTCAGCGAGACTCTGTAGCCGCCCGCATCTGCAGAGCATCGGCCGGAAGACCGGTCGCGGGCGGGCATCCGGGCGAGCGAGACGTGCGCGACATTCCGTCGCAACTGAGGGCTCCGTGGGCGCGTGTCACGCGACGCCCGGGCTTCTGCACAAGCCAAGTCGCCCTCAGCTTGCGACAGAACGCCACGCACGTCTCGCTGAGACCGCGTTCGCCCGCTGCCAGGTGCGGGCGGGAGGCCGTCGCCGCTACTGGACGTTGAGGAGCGTAATGTCGAAGACGAGCGTCGCGTTTGGCGGGATGCCGGCGCCAGGGCTGCGGCTACCGTAAGCGAGGCTCGGCGGCAGGACGAGGCGGCGCTGGCCGCCAACCCGCATGCCAGGCACGCCCTGGTCCCACCCGGCAATCACCTGCCCGGCGCCGATCGTGAAGGGGAACGAGGTGGAGGCGTCGAACGAGGTCCCCTTCCCCTCCGGGCGGCTCGTGTCGTACAGCCAGCCGGTGTAGGCCACGGTCGCGCGGCTGCCCGCCACGGCCAGCGTGCCGGTACCGACCACAAGATCCGTCTGGGAGTAGGTGCCGCTCGACGTGGTCACACTCGAAGGCGACGTAGGAGACCCGCACGCGGATGCGGCCAGGGCCGTCCCGGCGCAGGCCAGCGTGACGGCGAGAGCACGAACAAAGCGATTGGACATGTGCTGATTGTACCGGGCTGGACTGCCCGGCCTCGCCCTCGCGCTCCCAGGAAACGCCGATGTCGTCGGACTCCTGGCCGAGCGGCTCCTCAGGCGAAACCGGGCAGTCCAGCCCACGCCGACCTCCCCGGCGGCCATACCGGGGAGGTCGACATCGGCTCGGCTCGGCTAGAAGTCGAGCTGCGCGCCCAACTTGATCAGGCGGCCGGGCATAATCGTCCCGGGCTTGAGGTAGTTGTCCGCGCCGGTCACCGTGAGCACGTAGTCCTCACGCGTCGGCGCGTTGTTGTTGAACGCGTTGAACATGTCGACCATCACGCGCAGCTTCGTGCGACCGATGTTGACGAACTTGGTCGCGCGCAGGTCGAACGACGTTGCCCGCTCGCGGAAGACGGTTCCGGGCGCGATGACATTGATGTTCAGCGCCTGGGAGATCGGCCGGGTCAGCGTCGTGGCGCTCGCCGGAATGGTGATGGTGGCCTCCTGGGACGGACCGGGCGATGAGGTCATCGTCCCAGAGACCTGGAACCCGAGCGGCAGGTTGTAGGACGACACCAGACTGCCTCGCAGCGGCCACTTCTCACTGTGGTCGCAGAACTCGCCCCGTCCCGTGGCGCGGGTGGCCAGCGTGCCGATCTCGGGTAGAGCGGCCTTGAGCCCGCAGGTGTTCCAGGACGACCCACCGGCACTGATACCGCCACGGAGGGTCAGGTTCCGGAGTCGCGCGTTGGCCGACACGTCAAACCCGTCCCAGGTCAGCGACGGGGTCCCGAAGTTCTTCGACGTGGTCCTCACCGTCTGCACGGCCCGGCCCAGGGATGTCGGCCGGACATCGTAGAGGTTGCTGATCGTGTAGCCTCCGCCACCCGGCAGCCTCGGGTCTCTCGGCACGGTGACGGAGAACTCCTCGTAGTCGCCAGCCGCGAGGCTGGTGTTGTCCAGCGCCTCGAAGTTCACGAAGCTGCGGTGGAAGTAACCGAACTCGACCTGCACGTTTGGGAAGAGCTCGTGCTCCACGGCAGCCGAGTACTCCCAGTTGGCCGTCCGCATGCCCCAGCCCTTGCCGTAGTCCGGGTCCACACTCACCGTGATCCGGGGCAGGCCGAAGTTCGGATCGCCGTCGGCACGGATGAACTCCCCGTTCGCCTGCGGGTTGAGCGCATCACCCTGGATGCGGCCGTCGTTGTTGGCGTCCCGCCACTGACGGGTCATCGGCGACATGTCCGAGGGCGTCAGGTTGTCGAGGATGTCGTTGGTGAGCTGGTCGGCATACCGTCCGACGCTGAACTTCAGCGCCGTCTTACCGTTGCCGAACAGGTCGTAGGCCGCTCCGAGGCGGGGCTGCAGGTCCTTGAACGCATACGGTGCATCGCCCGTGAACTTGAACGGCACGAGGCGGTAGGTGGACGTCTCGATCTCGCCAGACGGGAACTTGGCCGTGAAGCGGTCGAGTCGTACGCCCAGGTTGAGAGTAAGCCGATTGATCGTCCACTTGTCCTGTGCGTAGATGCCGAGCGGCCGCACATCCTTCTCGATGAGCTGGGAGTTCGCGAAGAACTGCGCCTGATTCGGCACTGTCGCCTGGAGCGCCGGCGACACCGTGTAGCTGTTGTACTTGAAGTCGAGCGAGCGCACCGGCTGGAAGTTGAGCTCGCGGTTCTGGAACTGAAAGCCCACCTTGAGCGCGTGGGCGCCAGTGACGTAGGACACCGCACCGCGGTACGTTTCGATGTTCTGCTGGTCGCTCTGCCTGCTCGGGTTGCGGGGGAACCAGCTGGCGAAGCCGTTGACGAACGCCGTGCCGCCAGTGCTGCCGACCAGCAACGCGGGGATGGCTCCGTCCGGAACCGTTGATACGTTGCCCGAGACCGAGTCGTGCCGGTAGATGCCGAACCCGGCCTCGAAGAGCAGCCGGTTGGTGGCCGGGCGTGTCCAGGTCACCTGGGACAGGATGCTCTTGATACCCCGGTCGATCGAGCCCTCTTCTCCGATACGGCCTGCCTGGCCGCCAATGAAGAAGTGCGCCCGCCGCTGGTTTGTGCGATCAATGAAGAAGCCCAACTTGTCCTTGCTCGTGGCCTGATAGGTCACGCGGCCCGCGTGGGAGCGCATGATCTGGTCGTCCACCGACTGACTCTTGGGATCGTTCCGCGTTGGCGTGTAGTCAAGGTCGCCCTGGACCGAGTCCGGGAAGATGCCGTTGGCGAAGCTGTCCGTGCGGTTGCTCGAGTGAGCGCCGAAGAACCACGCCTTGTCGCGCATGATCGGGCCACCGAGCGTGGTGCTGACGCGCCACATCTTCGACACGCGATTTGCGCTGTTGGCGGGCAGTCCGCGGCTGACCAGGTCGGTATCGATGTTGTTGGCCTGCAGGGACGGGTCGGAGAAATTAGTCAGAATCATGCCACTGAACGAGTTACCACCCTCGCGCGGGAGCATGTTGACGCGGACACCGCCCGTCTCTACCTCGGCCGTGTTCGACGAGTAGTTCAGGACGATCTCCGAGAAGTTGGCATCTGATAGAAACGCCATTGAGTCCGCGCCGCCGTTCTGGCCGCTCTCCTGGCCCATGCCGTCAACCGTGATGCTCTGGTCGTTCGGGTCGCTGCCGTGAATGCCGAGCTTGAACTGCGTCTGGCCACCCTGCCCGCCGACGTCTGAGCCGGCACCCGTGTTGCCACCACTTGAAACCATTCCGGGCACGAGGATGCCGAGGTTCTGGAACGACCGGCCGCTGGGAATGTCATCCAGGAACTGCCGGTTCATGACGGACTGCTGGTTGACGCTCTGGATGTCCACCACAGGTGCGGCACCGGTGACGGTGATCGTCTCCTCGATCGAGCCGACGCTGAGCTGCACTGTGACGTTGGCCGTAAATCCTGCGCTCAGGACGATGCCCTCACGCACGGACTTCTGGAAGCCATCGAGCGCGAAGCTGACCGTGTAGTTGCCCGACACGAGCCCGGGGATCAGGTACTGACCCGTGCCATCAGTCACCGCCGTTCGGGTCTTCTCGATCAGCACGGGGCTGCTGGCCTCCACCGTCACACCAGGCAGCACCGCTCCACTCGTATCCCGCACCGTTCCACCGATGGACTGGGCGCTGGCGACTCCGGGCAGCGCCACGGCACCAATGACACACACACACATAGACAGAACCCAGGTTGCGACTCGATTCATACTCTGTCCTCCCCCTACTGCAACACGCGACCGCGCCCGGTCATGCCGGGAGTCGCGCGATGTTATACAACCAGAAGACCAACGTCCGCCCACTCAACAGAGACACCCACAATCTTAGCCAGTGCTACATCGACGCGCCTGGCCGATAGGTCGCAAAGATGATCGTGAATCCGGCCGCGATGTACTCCTTGGTCTGCGCCTCATTCGCCGTGACCATCCCGCAGTGCTTCTTCTTTGCGCGACAGGCACGCCCCACCTGACCGATGGCGGCCAGCGTGTCCGGCTTGGCATCCTCCGGGCTGTTCCAGCGGCCCTCTCCATAGTTCATCGTCAGGTCTGTGGGCCCGACCAGAACCCCCGTCACACCGGGCGTCTCAAGGATGGCGTCCACGCTGGCCACGCCTTCGGGTGTCTCGATCATCGGCAACACGATGAGCTCACCCTGCGGATTCAAGGGCCAGAGGTCGGCGAAGCGCACGTACTCCGTGGGGTTTGACAGCCCCCAGTTCGCGCCGCCACTGCATCCGCAGCCCCTGCGACCGCGGGGAGTCTTGTAGGGTGAGGACTTCAACTGGGGGTATCGCATGGCCTCGGTGATGCGAAGCGCCTGCTCTGCGCTTTCGACCTGGGGGATGACGACACCCATCGCCCCACTCTCGAGCACCTGCTTGATGATCCACCGGACGTTCTGGTCCCCTTCGGGCGGAATCCGCACGATAGGTGCGAGTGTGGGTTGCCCCTGACTGTTCTTCGCGTCGAGCACCTTGCCAATGGACGCGCGAATCTCGGTGATGTCGTACGGGCGATGCTCGCGGTCCATAAACGCCCAGGTCTCGCCCGTGATCGCGGGCCGCCCGGCAGCGATGGCCTCAATCAGCCGGTTGACCCTGCGCGCCTGCTGGGCTTCGAGCGCCGGAGGATTGGTGGCCCACCAGAGGGCGGCCAACAGAATGACCGCAGGGAACCAGATTGGCGACCGAAACGAGCCCCGGGACATGCGTGTTGAGCCTAAGCCCACTGTTCCAAGGACGCATCCCAGAAAGATGGTACGGGTCGCTGCCGGGACGCCGGGCTAGGGCAGGCGAAGGGCGACGATTTCGCCTGGATGATTGGGGGCGCCAACCGGGACGACGATGAACTGCTTCCCGTCGGCCATGTAGGACATCGGGACACCACTCTGATTGGCGGGAAGCGTGAACTCCGAGACGATCTGGCCGGTACGCTTGTTGTAAGCGCGAAATATGGGACCCCCACCGCCGGGACCGGCGGCAAAGAGTCCAGACCCCTCGCCTGCGAAGAGCAACGTCTTCGTCACAAACAGGCCAGAGCGGTCGGGCTTCCCCGTCTTCGGCAGCGTCACACCCTTCAGCAGCGGATGGTTCTTGACGATGTCCGGCGTGTCACCGTTCGGCACCATCCAGACGTGATCGCCGGTATTGAGATCGATAGCCGTGATACGGCCCCACGGTGGTTTGACAATGGGCAACCCACCGGCGATGGTGGTGGACGCCCCCCCACCACCCATGCAGTACTTCATGGCGGGTACGTTGGTCTTGGGCGTCTCGCATGGCCGAACCGCGAAGACGCCGGGATACGTGGCCGACGCCACATACACGATGCCGGTTTCCGGGTCTGCCGCCCCGCCCTGCCAATTGCCGCCGCCAGTGAGATTGGGGAGCCCGATCGTGCCCCGCGTCCCGCTCGGATCGAACACGGATGGGGGCGTGAAGATGGGCCCGTAGCGGAACTGCGACAGCACCTTCATCGCCTCGGCCTTCACCTCGGGGGTGAAGTCGATCAGGTCGTCTGGCGTGAGACCCTGGCGGTCGAACGCGGCAGGCTTGGTCGGGAAAGGCTGCGTAAGCGACGCCTTCTCCGTCGGTACGTCCGAAGGGGCCACAGGTCGCTCCTCGATGGGCCAGATTGGCTTGCCAGTTACCCGATCGAAGACGTAGAGCCACGCCTGCTTGGTAATCTGAGCGACCGCCTTGACCTTCCGGCCGCCGACCGTCACGTCGAGCAGGATCGGCTGGACCGGAATGTCCCAGTCCCAGAGGCCGTGGTGGACGAACTGGTAGTGCCAGACCTTCTGGCCCGTCTTGGCGTTCAGGCAAACCAGGCTGTCAGCGTACAGGTTGTCGCCATGGCGATGGCCGCCGTACACGTCCACGGATGCCGTCTCCGTGGGCACGTAGACGTAGCCCAGTTCGAGGTCCGCCGACATCGGCGCCCAGACGCCCGCGTTTGAGGCGTACTCCAGCGAGCCGTTCTCCCACGTCTGGTTCGCGGGGTCGTCGCGCCGGGGAATTGTATGGAAGATCCACTGCCGGCGGCCCGTCCGAATATCGTAGGCACGCACGGAGCCCTGCGCCGGGGTGTCGACCGACTTCGTGCTGAACGCCGCGCCGATGACAACAAGGTCACCGACCACCAGACCAGGCGAGTTATAGCCGACGAACCCGTCTGGCGGAACCGGCCCAGACATACCCTCTTTGAGATCGACAAAGCCGCCCTTGCCAAAACCGGGGACAGGCTGGCCCGTCTTGGCGTTGAGCGCCACGAGCCGGTAACCGAGCGTCACGTGGAGAATGCGCGCCTCCTTGCCGTCCGTCCAGTAGGACACGCCGCGGCCCGTGGCCGACCGAGTCGGCGACTGGTTGCCGCGCTCGCCTTCATCGGATCGAAACATCCACAGCGTCTCGCCAGACTTGCCGTCTATCGCCACCACATCCCGTCGGGTACCAGCCGTGGTGTAGAGCACCCCGTTGACGGCCAGCGGAGTCGACTGGAGATAGGGATCCGGCCTCGGGCCGAAGTTATCGCTCTTCCAGCGCCAGGCGACCTGGAGATTCTTGGCGTTCTCCGCGTTGATCTGATCGAGCGGGGAGTATTTCGTGCTGCCGGTATCTCCCGCGTACGACGTCCAGTCTCCGCCAGTGGTACCTCGCTGTGCGGCGACGTTCAGGGAGAGGGCGCAGACAGCCAGCAGTCCTGCAACAACACCGCGGGCACGGAAGGTTCGGAAGGACATCCGTCGAGGCCTACAGGAGAATCCGATAGCCACGCTTGATGAGCCTTTCCCGGCCGGACTTGGTTGCCCAATTGGCCGCAAGGCCGCACACCACTTTCTTGACCCGACAGGTATTCGCGATCGTCGTGAGGGCCTCGTCGAGTTCGGGGCTCGGCGGGTTCTCCGAGTTGGGTGCGGGCGGCCCGACGCCCAGGTTCATGCTGAGGTCGCTGGCGCCGACAAACACCGCGCCGATGCCTGGCACGTCCAGGATGTCGGGCAGGTTCTTGATGGCGGTGGGCGACTCCACCATCACCATGATGAAGATCTCGCCCTCGGGGTTGAGCGGCCAGACATCCGCGCGGCGCAGGTACTCGGCGCCATCGATACCCCACAAGGCCTTGACCCCGCCCGGTCCGTAACCCCGGACGCCAGCTGGGCTCGGATACTTCGCGCCCTTCTGGGGCGGATAGCGCACCGACTGCACCGCACGGAGGGCCTGTTCCTTCGTGTCCACCTGCGGAAAGACCACGCCGAGCGCGCCGGAATCGAGCACCTGCTTGGCAAACCAGAACGGGGTCTCAAAGCCGTACGGCGGGATGCGCACGACTGGCGTGCTCTGGAGCTGCCCGTTCGGCTTGCGCCGAGTCGCGAACTCCTCGAAACGCTTCTTCAGCCCGACGATGTCGTAGGGCTGATGCTCCATATCGATGAAGGTCCAGACGTCACCGCTCTCGGCGACGCCGCCCTGCTCGAGCCGCTCGATGAGCGTATTGATGCGGACGCGGGAGCCGGCTGCCTGCCCACCCATCAACGGCGTCACGACACCCGACACAAGAAACAGCCCGACAGCCCACCCCGCACATCGCCGCAACAGCATCCCGGTTCCCCTGGTTCTCAGGTCCGCGTCAGCGGGTCTGGTGGTCGTACTTGCCTGCGGCGAAATCCGCCTCCATCTTCAGGTCTCGATCAACCACAGCTCGTGCCTGGTCACCACGGGTCTGGAGGCAGCCGAAACACACCTTCGAGTCGACCCGCTGCCCATCGGTCGGCAGTCCCTTGGCCTGCAGCAGGTCGCGGAGCAACGCCGCCGTGTGCACCTGCTCCTTGTAGAAGTCGGTGTAGCTCAGCCCGTTGGCAACCGCCAGCGGCGTCCATCCGTTCTGGTCCTTCGCGTCGAGGGTGGCACCCTTGGACGCGAGGTACTCGACGATCGAGTTGACACCACGGTAGGCGGCTCCGTGAAGTGCCGTCTCGCCCTGGTCGTTCCTGGCGTTGACGTCGTTGCCCAGGTCGACGCAGATCTTGACTGCCTCGAGCACTTCCGGTTCCTGGCCCGGCAGAGACCCACCGTCCTCTCCGGGATTCCACTGCTGGAGGCCTGCCGCGACCATGAGCGGCGTCGTGCCATCAGCTGCCGGCAAGCTCGGCTTGGCGCCAGCCTGCACGAGAATCTTCATGACCTCGGTGTCGGTGACCTTCGCCGCCAGGAAGAAGGGCGTCGCACCGAGGCGGTTCAGCCGGTTGCGCTGTCCGTCCTTCATGCCGTTGCGTGTCATCCTCGCGTTGACGTTGGCGCCCTTGGCAATCATCTTCCGGATCACGTCCACACTGTCGGTGGTTCCGGTCGGAATCGGGCCGGGCGTGCCAAACCCGATGTTCATGCGACGGGTACGGACGGCCTGGTGAAGGGCGTTCCACCCCGCTTTGGCCGCGTTCGGACTGGCACCCCGGTCGAGCAGCAGGTCGGCCACATCCCAATGTGCGTTGGCGGCGGCAA
Source organism: Vicinamibacterales bacterium (assembly GCA_040081715.1). GTDB lineage: Bacteria > Acidobacteriota > Vicinamibacteria > Vicinamibacterales > UBA2999 > CANKJK01. The sequence goes on from JBEBFY010000001.1 coordinate 216,452, forward strand.
CGACCAGCGCGTTCTCGCCGTCCGAGAGCTCGTCGTTGACATCGGCACCGGCCTCCAGCAGTGCCCGCACGGCGTCCAGGCTGCCAGCCCGCACCCCGAAGAGCAGCGCCGTGAACCGGGTCGGCGCCGGAGCGCCGAATGTGTTGCCGGACTCCGACATGCGCATGTCTCCAGCGGACGCATTGCTGGTCCGCGCGCGGACGTCAGCGCCAGCCTCGACGAGGGTGCGAATCACGCCGGCATTGTTCTGGGCCGCGGCCCACATGAGCGCTGTCTGCCCCCTCAACTCATCCCTGGCATCGACGCGCGCGCCGTGCGCGAGCAGCACACGGACCGCATCGACGTTTCCGGTACGAGCCGCCGTCATGAGCACGGTTTCGCCCTCGGGGAGCGCACTGTTGGGATCGGCTCCAGCCTTGATCAGACTGGTGAGCATGCCGGCATGGCCGTTGAGCGCCGCAAGCGACAGGGGAGCGACGCCGTAGCGCGACGTCGCCTTCGCGCTCGCCCCAGCCTGCAGGAGCAGGTCAACCGCGACCTGGTCCCCGCGCTCTGCGGCCCAGTGGAGGGCGGTCGAGCCGTCGCCCAGCGGCGCGTTGACGTTAGCGCCCGCCCGCAACTGCGCCCGCAGCGCTTGATGATCGCCTTTGCTGATCGCGTCCACGAGCGCGGTGGTATGCACTTCGGCATAAAGGCCTGCCCCGCCGAGCACGACTACAAGACAGACGCCCACGAACCCGCACAGCTGATGTCTGGACATTCGCACGACTCCTCGCAACCGGCGCAGGTTCTTAGATGCCCGCCAGTGGGCCCTTGCTGTCGGCGATGCGATCGACGTGCACGCCCACCTTCTCCAGCAGGGTGACGCCAAGGCCCATGAACGGTGTGTTCTCGGGGACCACCACGTGCCTGCCGCTGACCATCTGACCGCAGCCGCCGCCCGCAATCGCAACAGGGAGGTCCACCGGCGTGTGGTGGTCACCGTCTCCCATCCCGGCCCCGTAAAGAAGAATCGCGTGGTCGAGCAAGGTGCCGTCCCCGTCCGGGGTCGCCCGCATCCTCTCCGCCAAGCCCGCGAACAGGGACACGTGGTAGGCGTTGATCCTCGTGTTCTGCTGGATCTGGTACGGCTCATTCTGATGGTGAGACACCGTGTGATGCCCATCCGGCACACCGATGTGCGGATAGGTGCGGCCACTGGACTCCCGTGCAATCTGCATGCACGACACACGGGTCACGTCGGCGCGGTAGGCCAGGAACAGCAGGTCGATCAGCAGGCGGGCGTGCTCGTCGTACTCGTCTGGAATGCCCGACGGCTGCTCGACGGTCGGCAGTGGCGCTGATTCGTTGTTACGCTCGGCCTTCTGGATCCTCGTTTCGATGTCGCGCACGGCGTCCAGATAGTCAGCGACCGTGCGCCGGTCACCTGGCCCGAGACGCCGCTCAAGGCGCGAGAGGCTGGCCGAGACTGAATCCAGGATGCTCCGATCCGTCCGCATGGCAGCCAGACGCGCGGACACGCTCCCGCCATCACCGAACAACCGTTCGAAAACCACCCGCGGATCGCGCTCGTGCGGCAGTGGCGTATTGGGCGTCCGCCAGGATGTCGAGTTCAGGTACGCGCAGCTGTAGCCGTTCTCGCAGTTGCCGACCGTGAACGTCGCTTCCGTCGTCAGTTCAAGGGAGCGCAGGGAGGTGTCCTTCCCGAGTACGTCGGCGGCGTACTGGTCGATGGTCTTTCCGGCGGTCAGGTCTGAGCCTTCCGTGCGCTTGGGAAGCACACCGCTGAGCCAGCCTCCGTGGGCACGGGTATGAACCCCGCCACCTTCACTTGGGCTGATGACTCCGAGGTTTGCCAACCCGCTCACGACGACGACCTGGCTCCTGAGTGGTTCAAGCGGCTTGAGAATGGGCGTGTACTCGAAGGACGTCCCGCCGTTCCCTTTTGGATGAAAATTCGGCAGATACATGCCGTTGGGCACATAAAAGAAGCCGACCCGGGGTATGGCGGTTGGGGCCGCCGACAGGGCTGGCGCCATCGCATCCAGCATCGGCAGCGCGATGCCGGCACCAAGACCCTGCAGGAAGGTCCGCCGAGGCAACGCCAACTTGTTAATGATCATGTGTCACTCCTCTAATCAGTGGGACGGGTTGGCGTCAGCGCCTAGGCTTCGCATCATGAAGGGCGCGCTCTCGACCACGCCCTGCACGATCCGCTGAAATCGGTATCCGCCCGGGGCGGCATCACGGGCGACCTTGCGAACGGCCGGCATGTCGTAGTACTCGACGCCGCGGCCAAGGGCATAGGTCAGTAACTTCTCGGTCATCGTGTTCACGAAGGGCGCCGGATTCTTCGTGAGCACTGCGCGTAGTTCCACCACGCCGTCAAACTTGCTCCCGTCCGGAAGGACGCCGGTGGCGTCGATCTTGTTGTAGGACTCGTCCACCGTGCGCCAGCGACCGATCGCGTCGAAGTTCTCCAGCGCGAAGCCGGTAGGGTCGATCAATGCATGACACGCCGAGCACACCGGATTGGCCCGGTGCTGGGCCATCCGCTCGCGAACGGACAGCGTGCGGCCCTGGGTCTTCTTGTCGACGAGAGCGGGCACGTTGGCCGGGGGCTCCGGAGGCGGCGTTCCGAGCACGGTGTTCAGAATCCACTTCCCGCGAAACACCGGTGAGGTACGAATCGCGTGGGAGGTGATGGTCAGGATACTGGCGTGCCCGAGGATGCCCCGGCGCGGGCTGTCGTCGGGCAGCGCGACCCGACGGAAGTGCATGCCCTTGACGTTCGGAATGCCGTAGTGCTGCGCGACTCGCTCGTTCAGGAACGTGTAGTTGGCGTTCAGCAGGTCCACGACGCTCCTGTCCTCGCGCACAAGGCTCTCGAACAACAACTCCGTCTCGCGCTTCAGGTCGTGCCGTAGCGTATCGTTGAAGGTCAGCGAGAACGGGTCGCCTGGCCTGACCGTATTCATGTTGCGCAACTGCAGCCACTGTCCGGCGAAATTCAGGGTGAGCGCTTCGGCCTTCGGATCGGCGAGCATCCGGCGGACCTGAGCCCGCAGCGCTTGTGGCTGGCTCAGGCGGCCGCGCTCCGCCAATGTCAGGAGTTCGTTGTCGGGAATGCTGCTCCAGAGAAAGAACGACAGGCGGGAGGCCAACTCCAGGTCCGAGACCCGGTAGACACCCGGGCCAGTGCCCTTCGCCGGCCCGCTCGGGTGCGGGGCGTCGGTCTCGATCCTGAAGAGGAACCTCGGCTCGGCCAGCATGCGCCGCAATGCCATCTCGATGCCCCCGTCGAACGTGCCGGCCTGGCGCTGGCCCTGACGATAGAACTCGAGCAGCGCATCGAGATCTTCTGTCGGAACGGGGCGGCGGTAGGCACGGCGGGCGAGACCGCCAAGAATCCGTCGTGCGCACGGCTCGTTCTCGGCGGCCGAGGCCGGGCGGCAGATGAAGATGCGGCGGCGACTGGGCGTCTCGCCGGGCCCGGCTGGATTGTAGGGACCCATGACACGAACGGCAGTCAGCACCGGCTGCCGCCCACCTGGGCCACCATCGTTTCCGGAGACCCGAGGGTTTTGGAACGGCTCGCGCACCTGCTCCAGCAACACGGACGGTTTCTGAGAAAAGAACGCCGCGACCTCATGCGGGCCGGCCTGGACGGGAATCCTTACCAGGAGCTTGTCTGCCTCGTCATATCTGACGACGACCGCGTTCCCAGGCGCGTTACCCGAGCCGCTCTGCGTTCGGGGGCCGATGGTGAAAGTCCGAATCGGCAACCCATCCAGTGTGATCTCCACCTTGTGGACATCCTGGCTCGTGCCCGCACCCGTGACCTCAAGGCGGATCTCGTACTCCGCGTCCTGAGGGAACAGGTGCGTGACCGTCGTTCCGCCGCGCGTCCCGAACGGCAGACCGGCCATCCGGGCATGCTGCTGGCTGTCCGGCTGCAAGCGATAGGTATCCGAGTCAACGGCCGCTGGTGCGCCGCCGACGGCCATTCGGGCGATCGTCTTCGCGGTCGAGAGATAGCGCTCCAGCAGGGACTGCGACAGCTTCAGCACGCCGGCGATATTGTCGAACCCGTAGCTGGCATCATCCAGCGGCAGGAAATCGTCGATGTTGACTTCCAGTGCGAGGAGGTCCCGAATCGCGTTGTGGTACTCGACCCGGTTCAGCCGGTGAAACGCCTCGGTGCGCCCGGGGTTCGGACTGGCCGCGGCCACGCGGTCCAGCTCGGTCTCGAGCCAGTTCACCATCGATTCGTGCGCCTGCGCATCCGGACGGGGCTGGCCGCTCGGCGGCATCACGCCAGCCTTCAGCTTCCGGGTGACCTTTTCCCAGACCAGCGGGTCGGCGGCCAGGTTGGTCACGTCCGCTCTGTCGAGGGTCAGGTTACCTGCCTTTGTCCGTCCGTTGTGGCAGGTCACGCAGTAGCGGTCCAGCAGCGCGCGTTGGGGGTTCGCGCCAGGCGCGGCCTGCGACAGCCCCCCGGCCATCACCGTGGCCGGGACCAGAAGGGCCAGCCCCAGACAGGCCAGCCCCGATAGCGTTCCGCGCACTTGGCTCTTCCGGATCTTCTTCACGTCGATCAACTCCACGGTTCTGGCTACTGCAGGCGGCTCACGACCGCAGCGGCCTTCGCCTTCTTGCGGTCAGCGACGATCTTGTCGTAGTCCTCCTGCGTGAGATACGTCACGTTGACGTGTGCGTGGTACATGTCGTCGAAGCTCCGCTGCCCCCAGCCGACCCACTGGGTCGGATCCGGATTGGAGCGATTGGCCGCTGTGTTGTCGTGCCAGGCTTTGATCTTGATGATCGTTCCCTTGGGGAGCACAGGCGCCGCGTCGTCCGCATAGACGTAGTTGACGTGCCAGTTGAACTCGAAGCGGTTGACGTAGCTCAGCATCTCCACCCGGCCATCCGGATAGATCGCCTCCATCGACATCGCCTTGCCGCGCACGTGCATATGCGGCTGGAAGTTCTCGAGACGAGCCGGCTCCGGGAGCGTGACGTACGCGTCGTGTGTCGTGGCGGTACCCGGCGGAAGGTCTAAGGTGCGCATCGAATCCTGCACGCCCATCGCCTGCGGAAACACCCGATACTTCGGCGTCACGCCCTTCGGATAGAACCAGACCGCGATCTCGCTCGAGTCGGTGATCTCCTTGCCGACCGAGTGATAGTGAATGTCGAAGCGGATCTTCGAGCCGGCTTTCATGAGCTTGCCGGTGTTCTCCCGGAACACGTCGCCAATCTTGCCCACGGCGAACTCGCTGAAGTAGCCGCCGCCGCCAGGCACCTCGACCGCTCCGTAGTTGTCCTCGTTCTGCACGAGGTTGCTGACCACGTGGTGCACCACCTGCCGGCCGATCATCGAGGGGCGAATCTCAATCCCCTGCACCCACCGGTCCTCCGTGAGGCCGGTGTCCACGACGGGCTGCCACCACTGGTCCTGCCCCTGCGCCGCCTGCGTCCACGGCGTGGACTTCACGATCAGATCGGGCGGCCGGTTGTACACGTCGTTGAGCCGCCACACGTCATCCCTGGGCCAGTCCTTGGCCGCGGGCATGTCTGCCGGGTTCCCCTGGGGCGCACCCGCATCGACCCAACGCGCGATGGTGTCGATCTGGGCCCGCGAGAGGGACCGGTCATTCTTGAAGCTCTGGATCCCGACGGTGTCGTCGAGGTGCCATGGCGGCATCGCTCGCGAGACGACCTTCTGCCGGATGCCGCGCGCGTACGGCCGCACCTCCTCGTAGGTGACCAGCGACATCGGCGCCATCTGGCCCTTCCGGTGGCAGTCCTGGCATTTCTCCAGAAAGATGGGCGCGATGTCCCGGGTGAACGTTGGAGCCGACGGTTCAGCCGCCTTGACCGCCCCGACACCGCCGGCTAGCGTGGCCGCGACCGCGATTCCCGCACACAGTCCGCTTGTCAGTCTCCACATCACGCGCTCCTCCAGAATCAGGCCCGCTTCCTGCGGCGGGCGCTTCGTCACTGCCAGCTACTTGACGGTCACGTCGATGTAGGCATTGGTCCAGCAGCACTGAAATCCACCCGCCATCACAAACGCCTGACGCCCCGAGGCGTCCCACGCGAGAACCCGCAGCACATAGCTCCCGGCCTCGGAGAAGGTCGCGGTCGCGCCGGCCTTTCCGGCGACAATCTTCGGTTCCGTGGTTGAAAAGGTCACGTTCCCGGCCCCGCGATGGGTGCGCAGGATGAGGCCCATCGCGGGCTTTCCCTCGCCACCCCCGGTCGCCTTGAACACGTTGTCGTCCGTGACCCAGATGGTGAGCGGCATCGGGGTGCCCTTGGTGGCGGTAGCCGCGACCCGCACGCCACCAGGTCCCTGCCCCGAGGGGCCAGACTCCGCCAGCTTGACCACCGGCGGCGTGTTATCACTCGTAGTCTCCCGGAGAGCATCGATCTTCCAATCCGGGTGAAGGCGGCCAGGCACGGAGATGGTCTGCCCGGCGCGGACGAGCGTCCACGTCACGGTCTGCTTCTCATCAAAGCCCTTGGGCACTCGGACCGTGAACGTGCCGGTGTGGCGGCGAGTCTGGAAGCGGGTTGGCTGCCCCTGGTCCGCTGGGCCCGGTTCGATGCGGTTGTCCGGGCCCACCGGAATGTCCACGACCTCGTCGTAGTTCCGGTTGAAGTAGCCAAAGGACAGCGAGAACGAGCCATCGGGGTTCGGGAACCATCCCTCGAAGGCCGGCGACACACTCTGGCCGCTCAGGTGCGGGATCGGAGCCTCACGCAGTTGCCCGTGCAGCACCGTGGAGAGCGCCAGGACCAGTCCGGCGCGCACCAATTGCGTCGGTGTCAGAAGCTTCATGGCGGCCACTATCCCATGGGTCCGTCACCGGGCGCATCCCATGAAGGCGGTACTGATGGCGGCTTCCCCGAGTCCCTGGCTAGTCGAGGTGAATGATCCCCCTCCGCAGAGCTACGGCCAGAGCCGTCGTCCGGTCGTGGACTTCGAGTTTGGAGAAGATGCTTCGCATATGAGCCTGAATGGTTTCGTCGCTGATACCAAGCAAGGCGGCGATGTCCCGGTTCTTCATGCCTTTCCCAAGCATGCGGATCACCTCTTCCTCCCGGCGCGTCAGGACCTGCCCCTTGTGTCCGATGAGTGGTGTACCCGCGGGAAACACCTTTCCCCCTTGATGCACGGTGCGGATCGCGTGAAGCAGGTTGTCGGCCAGGGTGTCCTTCAGCAGGTAGCCCGCAGCCCCGGCCTCATCGGCCCGCCGCATGTCCTCATCCCCTTCGAACATCGTCAGCACGATAATGCGGGCCGCCGGATCGATCTGGCAGATCGCCCTGGTCGCCTGGAACCCGTCCATCCCCGGCAACCGCAGGTCCATCAACACAATCGACGGACGACACTTCCGGAACTGCTGCACGGCCTCGTCACCGTCCGCGGCATGCGCCACCACTCGCATGTCCGGCTGCTGGTCGATGATGGTGCTCAGTCCCACGCGAACGACGATGTGGTCGTCGACACACAAGACATCGATACGGCCCGTCACGTACGCTCCCGCGACGATGCTGGAACCTCAACGGTGACAGTCGTCCCCGCCCCCGGCTTCGACTGAAGCTGGAATCGCGCACCGGCCTTGCGCGCCCGTTCCCGCATTCCCATCACACCCCATCGCTCAGACTCCCGGCTCGCTTCTTCATCAGGGTTGAATCCTTTCCCGTCATCACGCACGGTGAGCGTGAGCCCCGAGGGCTCGTACGAGAGCGCCACGTACACGGCGTGCGAGCCGGAGTGGCGCGCGGCATTCCGGATGGCCTCCTGGGCAATTCGCATCACCTGCTCCTCTTGATGCGAGGGCAGGCCCACTTCCAGGCCCGACACGGTGAACCCGACTTGAACAGCGGTTCCTGCCACCAGCTCCGCCGCCGATGCCCGTAGCCTCGCGGCCAGGGACCGCGCCGTCGCGTCCCCGGATCGCAGACCGAGAATGGCGTGCCGGGCCTCGTGAATGTGCTGCTCGACCTGGCGGCGCAGTCGCGTGAGCCCTGTCGCGACTGCCATCCCCGCGTGTTGCTGAGCCAGGCCTTCGAGCTGCAGGGCAAGCCCTGCCAACCCCTGCAGAATCGTGTCATGCAACTCACGGCTGATGCGCGTCCGTTCTTCCAGTACGAGGCTGAAGCTTCGTCGGATGCGGTGAAGCCTCAGTTGCCAACCGGCCGCGACGCCTGACACGGCCAGCAGCCCGCAGAGCGCGAGAAACCACCGGGTCTCATAGAAAGCCGGCAGCACGGAGAATGCCAGCGTCGCCGTTGACTGCTCGACTCCGTTGAGCCGAGCCGCCAACCGAAACCGGTAGCTTCCCGGAGGAAGCGCGGTGTAGAACGCCTGCCGGCGGCTGCCCGCTTCAACCCAGTCGTGATCGAAGCCCTCGATCTTGTAGCGAAACCTGATCTTCGTCGAGTCCGACAAGTGGACGGCCGTGAAATCGATCTGGATGCGCGTGGGGTTCGGCGCCAACTGCACGGCGTCCGGACGGAATAACGGAACACCGTCGTCCACGCGCAGGCGCTCGATACGTGCCAGTGCCCGCTGGCGCGGAAGGTCGGCATGCTGTTCGTCGATCACGGCGGCGCCACCGAGTGTCTGAAACCAGAGCCGGCCGGTGCTGTCAACGACCGCGGCCGGTCCGCCAAGCTTCGCCGGAGCATCCGACAGGCCATCCGACGTGTCGAAGAACTGATACTCAAGCTGATACCGGGGATTGGCGATGGCCTTCTCAAACTCCTCCGTCCGCAGACGGACGATGCCCGCGCGAAGACCCAGCCACAGCGCGCCGGACCGGTCGGCCACGAGCGAGGTAAAGAAGTCTCCAGGTAACCCGTTCTGTTGGCTGACGGATGTGACCTGGCCGTCGCGAATCCTGAAGAGACCACGCGTAGTGGCGACCCAGAAGGTACCATCACGAGTCTCGTGCATGGCGGCCACGGCCCCCTTCAGGGACAGCGTGCGGAAGCGACCGCGTTCCGCAATCAGGATAGTCCCATCAGTGAAACCGACACGGACACGCCCCTGTGCGTCCACGTGCGGGACACCCGTGCACTGCTTCCCGGCAATGCCGTCCACTCCCCGGAGCCGCGTGAGCAGATTCCCGCGCCACCAGGAGACAGATGCCCCTCCGTCGTGACACAGCCAGATCACCCCATCGTGGTCGACGACCATCCCCTGGATCGCACCGAGGGGTTGCGGAGCCGCCATGGCGAGAACCCGCCCATCAGCAACGTGGAACACGCCTTCGTTCGTGCCAACAAGCAACCTCCCCGTCAGATCCAGGGCGAGCGACAGGATGACCTGGTCACCCAGTGAATAGATGTCGGCGGGCCTCATCGGGCCGGACGTGGTGAAGCGGTGCAGACGATTCCGCGTCGCCACCCATACATCACCCGCAGGCGTCGCCTGCAACGCCCGCACTTCGTTGTGGGCAAGTCCATCAGCCCTGGTCACCATGACGACGGGAGGCATGAAGAGACGAAACAGGCCCGACCTCGTGCCAATCCAGATGGAACCGGCCCGATCCTCGAACAGGGTCCGGACGCCTTCCCCGGAGTCCTCGGCCGAGAGGATCTGCCGAACACCTCGAGGCGGGCCGTCTGCCGACGCGGGCTCCAGCATCCAGAGTCCCTGGTCCGACGTGCCGACCCAGACACGACCGTCGCGATCGGGCAGCACGCTCTCGCCACGGACAACCTGCGAACCGGCCGAAGATGCCGGCGCGGGAGGGCCGGGTGCACCGGCGTTGACCCGCCGGGCTCCATTCTGGGGATCCGTGGCCCAGAGCCCGCCGTGCCGATCTTCCCGAATCTGCTCATGGCCAAAACCGGTTACGAGGCTGCACGCCCGTGGCTCTCCCGTACAGCGAAACAGTCCGACTGCCGTGGACACCCACACGTCCCCGTCCCGAGTCTGCCGGAGGCCGAGCACATTCACCTGGGCCGGCAGACCCTCGGTGACGCCGAGCGGCTGCCAGCCGTTGCCGGCGAGCCGGGTCACTCCACGTCGGCTTCCGACCCAGACACGCCCTTCCCGGTCTTCCAGCAACGCCGTGATGAACGCATCCCGGAGTTCCTCGGGACACCGTATCTCCCGCGTGGGCAGGATTTGGCAGAGACCGCGGCCAAGGCCAACCCACAGGCTCCGATCGCGGCTCGGCAGCACCGTTTCGGCCCACACCGCAGGCAGGGCGGGATCCCCCGCGCCTCCCCACGTCTCGAACTGATAGCCGTCAAAGCGCACCAACCCGACATCCGTGGCGAGCCACAGAAACCCCTCCAGGTCCTGCGCGATGTCATTGATGACGTTCGAGGGCAGCCCGTCCGCGGAGTGGTAGGAGCGGGCTACCCAGTTGGACCGCTCGGCCGCCGCGGCCGGCGGGCAATCAACGCAGGCGAGGGCCAGCAGGGCAGGGAGGAAGGACGTCGCCAGCAATCGGCGTATGACCCCAGACATGACCAGCGATCCTAGTTGCGCGCCGGGCACGCCACAAGGACTCATGTGGTTCGCTGGCAGAGGAACGCGACGCAGGCACCCAGGCGGAGGACCGGCCGGAACAGGTTCAGGCCACCCTGCCTCGCCGCGGCGCTCAGCGCGCTGCGGGTTCGCCGGACAGCTTCGTCAGCAGCAGGATGGTCTTGTCCACGTCTTCCGGTTCGTGATTCTGGAGCGACGGGCGAAACTCGACGCGCAGGTTGTCATTCGCCACGTCGAGCGGCGTTCGGCCCATCGAGTCCCGAAGATCCATGCGCGCCCCGTGGTCGACGAGGAACTGCACGGCCTGGTGCGCCGCGGCAAACGCCGCAGCGTGTAACGCGGTCTGGCCGTTGGCGTTCTGGGCGTTGATGTCATTCCCCCAGGTTAGAAGCAGGTCCAACGCCTCCAGGTTGACGTTGCCGCGCCGGGGCAACCCACCCGACGGACCTCGGCTCCGGGTACCCAGACCCGCAGCGACCATCAAGGGCGTCGCCTGCTCCATGGAGGGCAGCCGCGGATCGGCACCGAGGTCGACCAGCGCCTTCATGGCCTCGACGTCAAGTGCGTTGGCAGCGACCCAGAACGCACTGACGCCTCCGACCTGCACCCACGTGATGATGGGCTGGGGGTTGAGTTGCGTCGGAGTCGGCGCCTTGACGGCTGCCGTTCGGCCGTTGATCTCCCCGCCCTTGGCCACGATCGCCTTCATCAGGTCCAGGGCCGCCGGGTTCGGGTCCGTGGTATGGCGCGCGACCAAGGCGTGCAGCGCGGCGAAGCCAGGCTTGAGGGCCTCTCCGTTGAGGCTGATGTTTGGCCGGTTCCTGAACGGATACGCCTCGGCCGACACATTAGGGTCGGCCCCGGCGTCGAGCAAATGCGTCGCGACCTCGAAGTGCCCATTCATGATCGCCAGATTCAGGGCACTGCTGCCATCCACCGACGGCGTGGTCCACTGGCCGTCGCCGAAGATGCCGATCTTGCCTCCGTCGGCAAGCATGGCGCGATCCTTGACGTTGGCACCCGCCTTGATGAGGGCATCGACCACATCGACATCCCCCTCGCGTACGGCGAACAGGAGGGGCGTCAGGCCGCCAGCCGACCGTCTATCCAGTTGTGCGCCGCGGGCGATCAGTTCCCGCGCGATGGCCGCGTCCGTCTTTCGGCCCCCGGCCGCCCACATCAGCGCCGTCTGGCCGAGCCTCGGCTCGGCGGCGTTGACGTCGGCTCCGCGGTCTAGCAGCGCCCGAACAATCGCGAGATTGCCGGACTTGACGGCGGTCATCAGCAGCGGCTCGCCGCCCAGCGCTCGGGCCCTGGCGTCGGCACCTGCCTTCAGCAGCGCCTCGGCAACACCCTGGCTACCGGCCGCACAGGCCATCCAGAGCGGAGTCGCCCCGAAACGATTGGCCACGTCCACTGTTGCACCGGCGCGCAGGAGCTGCTCGACCAGTGCCTCGTCGTCCCATCGGACCGCCCAGTGCAGCGCCGTGCTGCCATCGGGCAGCGCCTGATGCACATTCGCCCCGGTCTTCAGAAGGGCCTGAACGTGGGCACGGTCGCGATGCTGCACCGCCGCCGCCAGCGTGGCGGTCACAGGTTCAGCAACGGCCAGAGCCGCCAGCGTCGGCACGAAGGCCAGCGCGACGACCAGGCCCGCCGCGTGGACGCGCCTACGAGATCGAGATCCGCCCTGTGCTGTCACCGAATGCCTCCAAGTGAATGCCCGCCCAGTCCAGGATGCTCAGCTGCAGGTTCGTCAGTGGCGTGTCGAGAGGAGCCACGATGTGCCGCCCGCCGACCACCGATGCCCCGCCGCCGACCGTAATAATCGGAAGGTTCTTGGACGCATGGGAGTTCCCGTTGCTCATGCCGGAGCCGTACATCAGCAGGACCTGGTCCAGCAGCGTGCCGTCGCCGTCCGTGGTTGCCGCCAGCTTCTGCGCGAAATAGGACAGGAGATCGACGTGGTAGGTGTCGATCCGCGCCAGCTTCTCCAGCAGCTCCGGCTTCTCGTCGTGGTGCGAAACCCCATGGTGTGCCTCCGGCACACCGATCTGGCCGTACGTCCGCTGGGAGGTCTCCCGGCCGATCATGAACGTAATGACTCTCGTGAGGTCCGCCTGCCACGCCAGTAGTTGCAGGTCGAACAGCACTTTTACGTGATCGTCGAACTTCTCGGGGATGCCCGGCGGCACGACCGACGGCAGGGGCACCCCCGACTGCTGTTCCGTCCTGGCGATCCGCTGCTCGAGTTCCCGCACGCCCGACAGGTAGTCGTCGAGGCGCGCCCGGTCGCTGGCCGGCACCTGCTTCATGATTCGGTTGGCGTCCTGCGCCACCGCGTCGAGAATGCTGGCCTGCATCTTCCGGACCCCGGGATTGCTGTTATCCCCGAAGAGCCGTTCGAAGGCCACCCGCGGATTGTTCTGCATCGGCAACGGCGTGGTCGGGGTCAGCCAGCAGAGCGTGTTCTGGTAGGAACACGCGTACCCATCGCAGTTCCACAGCGTGTCGTCTGCCGCGAACTGGAGCGACCGGAACTGCGTCTCCTTGCCGAGTGTGTCGGCGGCGACCTGGTCGAGCGACTTGGCCAGGAATACATCCGCGCCCATCGTCCGCTTCGCTTTGGCGCCCGTCATCCAGGCGCTACCCGCCTTCGCGTGTTCGCCGTCACCATTCAACGACCGCAGGCCCGAGAATGCCAGCACGCGGTTCTGGAGCGGTTCAAGGGGTTTCAGCGTCCGGGACAAGGTAAGGCCGGGCGCGGTGCCCAGGGGCTTCCAGCTGGCTTGGTTGGCGCCATTGGGTACGTAGACAAACGCCAGCCGTTTGCGCGGCGCCGCCGCCGTGCGGCCGAGTGCCGTCAGCGCGGGCACCATGCTATCCAGCAGGGGCAGGGGCAACGCCACGCCAATGCCGCGCAGCACCGTGCGCCTCGGGAGCGCTCTCTTAGTAATGAACATCGCGCACATCCTCCGGGTCACGCGGCGCGGGTGGTGCGCCGCATCTGAAACGGGACACTTTTTACGATTCCCAACACAATCGACGAGAACCTGTGGTTGCTGCGGGCAGCCTCGCGCGTGATCGCCCTCACCGCCGGGGCATCGTAGAATTCGAGCCCCCGGCCGAGCGCGTAGACCATCATCTTCTCGATCATGGCATGGGCGAACGAGTCGGGCCGGCTGGCCAGAACCTCACGAAGGCCGCCGGGGCCATCGAACTTGGTGCCATCCGGCATAGCGCCGGAGGTATCGAGCGCCCCGTCGCGAAAGCCGCCGACGGCATCAAAGGGTTCCAGTGCGAGCCCAAGTGGATCCATGCGGGAATGGCAGTTCGCGCATACCGGATTCTTTCGATGCTGCGCCATCCGCTCCCGCATCGTCAGCACCTTGCCGCTCGTGTCCTTATCGCTCTCGCTCAGAGCCGGAACATTCGCCGGTGGCGGTGGAGGCGGGGAACCGACCAGTGTCTCCAGGACCCACTTGCCCCGAAGCACGGGGGACGTCCGCGTGGGAAACGACGAGACTGTCAGAACGCTGGCATGACCGAGCAGACCGCGCCGGTGCGGCGGTACTGTCACCCGGCGGAAGTGACTGCCGAAGACGTTCGGAATGCCGTAGTGCCGCGCCAGCCGCTCGTCAACAAAGGTGTAGTCCGACGTCAGAAACTCCATGACGCTGCGATCATTGCGCATGATGTGTTCGAAGAGCAGGTCCGTCTCGTGCACCATGGCCTGACGCAGGTTGTCGTCGAAAGCGGGAAAACGCCCCGGATCCGGGCGCACCCGCTGCAGCTTCTGCGTCGACAGCCACTGACGCGCGAAGTTCTGGACCAGAGCCTGGGCGCGTGGGTCGGCTAGCATGCGCAGCACCTCGCGCTCCAGCACTGCGGGCACCTTCAACTGCCCGCGCGCGGCCAGGTCGAGCAGGCGATCATCGGGCACGCTGCTCCACAAGAAGAACGAGAGCCGGGACGCCAACTCGACGTCCTTCAGGGGTTGAGCACTGTCCGGCGCGGCGCTGACCGCGTCGCGTTCCACGCGGAAGATGAACTGCGGCGAGGACAGGATGCGCCAGATGCCCATCTCGACGCCGTCGTAGAACCCGCCAACGGCGCGCCCCTGCTCGTAGAACCGCATCACACTCGCCACGTCGGCGGCCGTCGCATTGCCGCGATAGGCCCGGCGGGCCAGCGCGGTAAGAATGCGGCTCGCGCAGGCCGCCTCCTCAACCCCGGCGGATGGACGGCACGTCAGGATCCGGCTGGCCGCCGGCCGGGTCGGCCGGGTGGGCGAGTACGGCCCCGTGACCGTGAACCCTTCAACGTTCGGCAGGCCCTTGGTCGCCGTCCCTGGACCGAAGTGCCGCGCCTTGATCATGTCTTCGTAGATGGCCGACGACCTGATGGGGAACGTCACCCCCAGTACGTGCGTGCCGGCCTTGATGGGCAGGCGCACGCGCACGCCCTCGTCCGCCGCAAGCGACGGCGTGTCCGCGTTGTAGTACCGCTCCTCGTACATGTGGCTGCCGCCGTCCAGCTGAAAGAGCCGCACGCGCTCCCCGTCCATCGACAGTTCGATCTGGTGCGGCTCCTGGAGGCCCCGGATCTGGTTGAGGCCGCCGCGCACAAGGCGGATGCGGATGTCGTACTCGCCGTCAACCGGGAACAGGTGCGAGGCCGCCAGGCCGCCGCGGGTCCCGAACGGCAGGTCCTCGAGGTGGTCGTCCTGGGTCGTGTCGGGCGCCGTGCGATAGGTCTCCGTCACCGGCTCGGCCGTCGGATTGCCGAGGGCCGTGCGGCTGATTTTTCGCGCGGCGACAACATAGCTCTCCAGCAGTTCAGGAGACACGCCGAGCACGTCGGCGACATTGTCGAAACCGTGCGTGGAGTCGTCAGCGGGCAAGAGGGCCGTGGCATCGATCTCGAATCCCAGCAGGTCCCGGACGGCGTTGGCGTACTCGGTCCTGTTCAACCGGTGCAGCGCCGGACGCCCCGGGTCCGGCCGCGCCTTCGCTGCCAGGTCAAGGGCCTCTTCCAGCGAGCCCGCAAAGGCGTCGTAGGTCGCGATGTCCGGCCTCGGCGACCCCGCAGGCGGCATCTCACGGGTCCTCAACTTGCGTACGACCTTCTCGAAGAGGTCCGCGTGGCGATCGACCGCGTTCAGATCAACACCGTCGAGCGAGAGTCCTCCCGTCTTCGTCCGCGCGTTGTGACAGCCAACGCAGTAGCGGTCCATTACCGCCCGGTGCTGGGCGGCGCTGGGGGCCGGCGGGGCCGCACGGAGGACAAGCGATGGATGAGCGGACAGCCCGCAGAGCGCAGCCACAAACGCGGACGCCGCCGCGACCCTGTTCAGAGTCATTGGAATGCCTCGCTGGACGAACCTCATTTGCTGAAGGGCCTCTATGCTAGGCACTGCCGGGAGAGGGGGCAATAGCAGAAACATGGTAGACGCCTCCCGGGGCCTCAGTGCGTCAGGGCGTACATCAGGATGTCGAGTCCGAGGGCGTAGCCTTCGCTGGAGAACTGCCTGAAGAACTCCGGGTCCTCGCCCTCGCGTTCCCAGGAATCGCCGATGTCGGTATTGAACGTCATCGCCACCATCACCCGGCCGCTCCGGTCGAGGATCGCGCGCAGGTGCGGCACACGCGTCTGCTCACCCTGCTCGATGGTGTCGCCGGTGCGGCGCCAGTTATTGATGTTGGTCACCTGCGGCATCGCCTTCAGGTTGAAAAGCGTGTGAAACACCGGGTGATCAATCGCGAGATCCACGATCGGGAACTCGGACGGCGGTAGCGCCTTCGCAATCTGCGTGGACCACTGTTCCCAGGCGGCCTCGCCCCAGAAGTCGTCCACCCACAGGAAGCCGCCCTTGAGCAGATAGTCCCGGAGCCGATCGGACTCCGCAACGCTCAGCCCCATCGTGCCCACGTCGGAGGCCATCACGAAGGGGCACTGGTAGATTGCGTCGTCGGTGAGCCCCACGACCCAGTGGCTGGGTTCCTGGCCATCGCGGCTGATCGGCGTGCGCGTCAGCTCCGAGGCCCGGACCATCAGGTGCACGCCGGCAAACGGATAGTCGGTCCACCAGCCGATGCCCATCGGCTCGCGGCGGACCTGGTTGTACATGAGCTTGCAGAAGGAGAAGCGCCCGTCCGCGAACAGCTCCTGCTGCGGCGGGCGGCGCACCGGCATGCCCGGCCCCTCGCGCAGGTAGCGCTGCGCACCCGCCGCACCACCCAGGAACATCACGAAGCACGCCGCCAGGAGGAAGCCTCGCATGGCTAGTGCGTGAGCGCGTAGACCACGATGTCGGCGCCGATAGCGTAGGCCACCGTCGAGAAGCGCTTGAAGTAGTCCGGGCTGACGGCCTCCTCTTCGTAGGCGTCGCCGAAGTCGGTGTTGTGGGTCATGAACACCATCACCCGTCCGGTGCCCGGCTCCAGCACCGCGCGCGCGGGCGTCTCCGGGCTGTCCGCGCCGCGCTCGGAGGTCTGGTGCTGATTGACCCAGAGGCCGACGTTGGGAATCTGCGGCACGCGCTCGATATTGAAGAGCGTATGGAAGAGCGGGTGGTCAGCCGTCAGGTCGACCACGGGAAACTCGCCGCCGGGAAGGATGAAGGCGAGCTGCTGCCGCCACCAGTCCCACGCGTAGCCGCCCCACGAATCGTCCGCCCAGAGAAATCCGCCCTTCAGCAGAAAGACGCGGAGCTGCGCGGCTTCTTCCTCGTCGAAGTAGGCGCCGCCCGGCTCGGTCATCACGATGAACGGGCACAGGTTCAGCGAGGGCTCCGCGGCGGTGGTCACCATGTGCCGTGGTCTGCCCCGCTGGTCGAGGCCGATGGTGACCTTGGTCACTTCGGAGAGACGGGAGGAGAGGTTCTCGTCGGCGCGCGGATAGTCCACGAACCAGCCGCCGCCGTCACCATCGGCCGCGTTCCTGAAGCGCAGGCGGCAGAACTGAAACTGGCCCGTGTAGGCCGGCGGCAAGTCGAGGCTGGGCACCTGCAACTGACTGCGGGGAAACCGGCCGAGCGGATCGATCCCGTAGGGCGTCTGGACGATCTGCTGGCCTCGGACGTAGGTCACGCAGACGGCCACGATCGCCAGTCCGGCCAGCACGCGCGCCAGAAAGCCCGGCATGGCGCGAGTGTAAGCGATCGGGTCCGCCGCTCTCGCGAGCCGCTGGCAGCGTGAGACACAGAGCCGCACGTTCGGAGCTGGGTTATCGAGAGGATGGGAGGGTCAGGAGGGCAGGTGACGGAGGTGCCACCACTGGCGGGCGGCCAGCAGAAGCCGGGCGGCCAGACGCCTGGGGCTGAGGCGCCCAGGTGCGACGTGCGTGTCGTAGTAGAGGCGGGCGCTGCGGTGAAACGCGCGGATCGACGCCGCCTGCGCGGTGCGGCTCGAATGGCCGACGCGGTGCACGGCGGTGGCGCCGGGCACGTAGCGCACGTGGAATCCTGTCGCACGCAGCCGGCGGCACAGGTCGGCATCCTCCCAGTAGAGGAAGTAGCGCTCATCGAAGCCGCCGACGGTGGAGAGCGCCGGACGCCGCGCCAGCATGCAGGCACCCGAGAGCCAGTCCACGACATGGCTGGCCACGTCAGCGGGCAGCGTGTCGGGGTCCACGACGTTGCGGCGTGCGATGGGCAGCCACGGCAACCAGCGGCCCAGCGCCTGGCGCCGGCCGAAGAGCCCGGTGAGCATGTCCGGATCCCCTCGCGCACTGCCCTGCACCGAACCGTCGGGGTTAAGAATGCGCGGTCCGGCGATCGCACAGGCGTCGTGCTCCGCCAGCACCGCCTCGAGCGACGCCACGGCGCCCGGGCGCAGGTGGGCGTCCGGGTTGATGATGAGCACGAGCGGCGCCGTGGTGGCCGTGAGTCCCTGGTTGACCGCGGTCGCGAACCCAACGTTCTCGCGGTTGCGGATGACCGACACTCTCGGAGCGAAGGCCAGCATGCTCACGGCGCTGGCATCGGTCGAGGCGTTGTCGACAACCACGGCCTCCCAGTCGCGGCCACGAAGGTCATCGGCAATCGACTCTATCGCGCGGACGAGTTCGTCGCCGGCGTTGTAGTCGACGAGAATCGCGGCCACCTCAGGCATGCGGTGCCGGTCCGGATGCTGCGGTCAATCGATCTCGATGCGCAGGCGCCGTACGCGGCGGCCGGTTCGCTCCACGATGTCCCGAACCCGCCGCTCCAGAACCCCGTCGATGGCTCGGCTGCTCAGCACCACCTCGTCCGCGTTGTGTTTCGTCAGCACGGATTCGAGGACGTCGAGCGCCCCCTCGACGGGCACACCGTCGATCCACGTCCCCGCCTTCGCCGGGTCGTCATCGACGAAAGCCACGGGGTTCATCTCCCAATCCGGGTTGGCGCGCAGCTCGCGGATCAGCAACTGGCCGAACGAGCCGGCCCCGTAGACCACGACGCGGCGGCTCCGCTTGCTCTTGACCGCCGCAACCATGCTCATGGCGCGGAAGGATCCGCGGGTAAAGACGACGGCCACTGTCAGGAGCAGCGCGTCCAGCAGAAAGACCACCCGCGAGAAGCCTTCCATCCGGTAGAAGTAGGCCGCCACCAGCACCGAGAGCAGCGACCCCATCCCTACGCCACGCAGCACGGCCGTGAGATCCCGGAGGCCGAACGTCTGCCAACTGCGCCGGTAGAGGCCGGACGCGTAGAGCGAGGCCAGCTTGAGCCCCAGTACGGCGGGCAGCGAGGCACCGAAGAACGGCAGGAAGTGGACGATTTGATCGTCGGGAAACCGCAGCCAGTACGCGAAGTAGTAGCAGGCGCTGATGAGTACCAGGTCGAGGATCACTTCCCCGGCGTGCCAGCGGAAGGTGAGATCCTTGATCAGCGGCGCGTAGATGGACTGCGCGATCGCCGAGAAGTCCTGCGTGTGGTACGCCCGGACCCTGGCGAGGAATACACCCAGCAGCGTCAGCGTGACGACGAAGAGGGCGACGAGCGGCAGCATCACGTCCTGACTGCCACGCGTGAGCGCGAAGGCGACCCCCGCCCCGACGAACCCGATCAGGTACAGGATGCTGACGGCGCTGCGCTCCGAGAGTCCGAGCGAGACGAGCCGGTGCGACAGGTGGTCGGTGCCGCCCCTCGTGGCGGGCCGGCCGGCGAGGCGCCGGAGCACCAGCACGAAGCCGGTGTCGAACAGCGGGGTCACGAGGATGAGTGCGGCGGCGAGCGAAGGGGCGCCGAGCGTCTCGCCCGTACGGAACACCGGCACCAGCGACGCGCCCGCGAGCAGCGCCCCGATGAACAGGCTCCCGCAGTCGCCCATGAACAGACGCGCCCGGTGGCGGTTCCAGTAGAGGAAGCCGAGGAGGGCACCGGCGAGCGCCACCAGCAGACCCGTCAGTACCGGCCCGAGGGCGGCATGCTCGAGGAGTACCAGGCCCGCCGCTGCAATCAGGCCCACGCCTGTCGCCAGCCCGTCCATGTTGTCGAGCAGGTTCATCGCCTGGCACACGCCGGCGAACCAGACCACGGCCAGGAGCGTGCCGCCGAGCTGGAGCCCGCCGAGCTCCGTCTGTCCGAGGGCGAAGACGAGAAACGCGCCGGTGATGAGCGACCCGACCAGCTTGGCGAGCGGTGAGAGCTGCACGCGGTCGTCGACCAGGCCGATCCCGAACATGGCCGCCGCCGCGGCCGCCACGGGAAACCACGGCCCGGCCGCGCGTGCGTCCGGCCTCCAGAACACGACGACCGCCCCCACGAGCACAGCCAGGCCAATCGCCACACCGCCCATCGTGGGTGTGGGTGTGTCGTGCCAGCGGTCGGGCCTTGGCGGCACCTCGGCACCGATCGCCTGTGCAAAGCGCCGCACAGCCGCTCCGAGCAGCAGGGCGGCCAGCGTAGCCGCCGCGAACGTCACGATCAGGGCGTTGTTGGTCAGATGGTCAGACGCGCGACACGGTGGCGGCGCGAAGGGTCCGGGCCCGGCCGAACACGAACGGCTGCCGATTCAGGATGCCGTCGCAGATGGTATCCAATCCTGGGCTCGCTCCGGGCAGGAGATGTTCCAGCGTCGTCAACCGGAGCCGATAGAGAGGATAGCCGGCCTTGGGCTCGACGAAGGGCACGGGAATCATCCGGCTGAAGAAGAAGTGGTACGCGTAGCGCCGGGCCCGGGCCACCTGCCCGGCATCGAGCCGCCCCTGGAACGGCAACTGGTCGAGCAGGGCGAAGTAATCGGCGGGGGTCGACGCATCGTGCGTCAGGCCCTTGTTGCGGATCCAGGCCTCGCCCGCGACGACGACCGGCTGGCCCACGCTGGTCAGCTCCACGCCCATCTTGGTGCCGTAGATGATGGCTGCGTTGCAGAGCGACATCAGGGTGTAGCTGCTCATGCCGCTCTCCGGCGGCACGACCACGATGTTCGGGGCGAGCACGGGAACGCGTTTCCGCAGCTCCGCCAGAATCGGCTGGCGCGACGGCGGAAAGCCGCTGACCTCGGCCGGGTGCACGCGGATCAGTAGCTGCAAATCGGGTCGGCCCGCGAAGTACTCGCAGGTCTGCACGAGCCACTCGAGCATGCTGGGGAACGCGTTGGCCGGGTAGTGCAGCTGGGCGTCCCAGCTCACGTTGGTCAGCAGGCCCACGACCGGCTTCGACGGATCGAGGTGAAGCTGCCGCGCCAGGTCCTCGGGGATCTGGCGCACGGCTCTGTGGAACACGATCCAGTCGAAGAGACCCTCGCGGCGGCTGGCGAGATACTCCATCAGCTCGCGTTCCTGGTGCTCGGTCAGCGGCGTGTCTTCCCAGGCCTCGCACGACTCCGAGAGCAGCGTGTGGTGATACGTGTCGTCGTGACTGAAGATGAAGCGTCGCTTCCGGTAGGCCGCGTTCCAGGTTGAGAGGGCCACGCCCGCGCGTCGTGCCACCTCGCCAAGAATGCCCCACGGCACGTAGATGCCGTGCGTGACCACCATCGACACGAAGGCCTGGGATCGGAGCAGCCGGTCCGTCGCGCAGGCGGTCAGCACGGCGGCTTCGAGGTACCGCCGGAGCACCACCTCGCCCTGCGGCTCGTCATCGAGCGACCCGGTGGCGAAGAAGCGCAAGGCGCCTGCGTGCGCGTGCTCCCCCAGCGGGAGCCCCCGCCAGACCAGCGACGAGAGGTCCTCGACCTGGCACGTGCGGGACACGCTGGCGGCTTCCGCCCGGTCTTCCGGCGTCAGGTACTCGCTGTACCGGTGGATCCGGATGCCCAGCTTCGCGTAGACGCGCTCGGCCGGCCACGCGCAATCGCGGCACAGATCGGCGGACGGCCCGCGCCGCGCGAACCGTTCGATGCGGGGATAGAGCGACGCCTCGCATTCAGCGCAGGCTGGCAGCGCCCCGTCGCACAACAGCACGTGCACCTCCGAACCGCGGAGGGTCAGCGCCACGGCCAGTGCACTCTCGAGCGACACGGCGTGGGCGTACGAGCCGATGGAGCTTGCCATCAGAACCCGGGGCCCTCCTGCGGCGGCACTGCGCGCGGAGCGCCAGAGGCCCGAGGCCGCGCCAATCGTCTCGGACCAATCCGGGTACGCGTCGCGGCGGGCGTAGTACCACCGCCGCGCCATCCGCGTCATCCGCCAGAGCCGTGGGAAGCGGCGGATGAGGTCGCGCTTCATCACGGATGCGAATCGATCAACGCGAGGAACTCCCTCGGCGCCGGCAGTTCCGGGCACCCGTGCCACGGCTGATGCGCCAGCAGTTCGTCGAGTGAGTAGCCGCCGGTGGCCACGGCGAGCGTCCGGGCGCCGATGGCGTTGGCGCAGTGGATGTCGTGGGGCGTGTCGCCAATGACAATCGCCTGCTCCGCCTCCACGGGGCCATCCGCGCGCGCCAGTTCGAGCGCCCGCCTGGCGATCCCTGCCCGCTCCGTCGCGTCCACGGAGAAGGCGCCGCGCGAGATCAGATCCCAGAGCCCGTAGTAGACCAGCTTGGCCTTCGCGCCGCCGGCCGTATTGCCCGTCAGGAGGTACGACCGGATGTCCGGGCGATCAGCGGCCAGCACCGTCAGGATCTCGCGGACGTGCCCGAGCACCTGGCCTTCCTTGAGGGGCAGGCTGGCCGGCAGCAGTTCCTCATAGCGCGAGACCAGCCGGTCGAGATCACCGGGCGCGGGTGTAAACCCCAGGAACTCGAGGGTCTTGACGCCGATCTGAAAGTCCGTCATTCCGGAACTCCGGATGGACGACCGCAGATCGAAATCCTGCCCGGTCAGTTCCTTGACCGCGTCGTTCCACGCGATCATCCCGGCTCCGCCCGTGGCGAGCAGCGTCCCGTCGATGTCCCAGAAGAGCACGGTACTCATGCGCGCCAGTGCCCGCGGAAGGCACGCGTCAGGCTCTCAACATCGAGCCCGTGATGGGTCAGCACCTCGTCGTTGGTGCCGCACTCCGGCAGCTCGGTGACGCCGAGGCGCAGCAGCCGCACGCCCGGATCCAGGCCAAGTTCGGCCAGCGCGGCGCCGACCATCTCACCCTGGCCGCCGTGCCGGTAGTGATTGTCGAGCGTCACAACCTTCCGGCAGCTGCCGACCACGGACGACAGCCACGCCGGATCGATCCGGTTCAGCCACGGCAGGTTCACCAGGCGCACGTGGATACCCTCGGCCGCCAGCGCCTCGGCCGCGTGCCAGGCATTGGCCAGCAACCAGGGGCCGTAGCCGATGACCACGAGGTCCGAGCCTTCCCTCACCGTCCAGCCGGCGCCCACGCGCAGCGGGCCCGCCGGGGTGTAGGTGAATGGCATCGGCCACTTCACGGACACGAGTCGCAGATAGCTGCTCTCCTCGACCTGTGTCACCAAGTGATCGACGAGCGCAGCAACCTCGCCCTCCGATGACGGCTCCGCCATCACGAGGTTGGGCACGGCGCTGAGTGCCGAGATGTCGCGCACCGACTGGTGCGAGTGCCCCGGGCCGCCCGGAATCAGTCCGGCAAGCGAGCCGACATACATCACCTTCGATGACTCGCTGCACTGGTTGTAGATCTGTTCGTTCGGACGCGCGGCGAGGAAGCAGGCGAAGGAGTGCACCACCGGCAGCACACCGCGGCGGGCCATCCCGCAGGCCATCGACACCATGTCCTGCTCGGCGATGCCGCACTCGACGAACCGTTCCGGGAAGGCGGCCGCGAAGTCGAGCAGCCCGCAGTCCTTGACGAGGTCCGCGTCGAGCGCCACGAGTAATGGGTGCCGGCGCCCGGCGTCGACCAGCGCGCGGCCGTAGGCGGCCACGAGGTTGTCTGTCTCGCGGGGTTCGCGGCGGGGATTCCGGACGCGCATGTCCGTCCGCACCTCGCCAAGCCCGAGGGCGGCAAACCGGCGGTTGGCCTCGGCCATCAGTTGTGACAGGCCCTCGATGTACTGCGTTTCCGGCGGCGCCCCGGAGTGAAACAGGTAGAGGTCGCCTGCGGCGAGCGCCGTGGGCCCTTCCATGAACGACACACCGCGGCCCTTCACCGTGTCGGCAATGATGACTTTCGGCCGGTCCGTGATGGCGTCCAGCGCGCGGAGCGTGCGGGAAAACGCGTCGAGGTCGTGGCCATCGCAGCGGCTCACATGCCACCCGAAGGCGCGGAACTTCGCTTCCACGTCGCCCAGGTCGTTGACCCGGCTCACCCAGGTGTCGGACTGCACTTTGTTGTGGTCAACGATGGCGACAATCTCGCCCAGCCCCATGTGGGCGCCGGTGGCGAGCGATTCCCAGAGCTGCCCTTCCTGGAGTTCTCCGTCGCCGGTCAGCACGAAGATCCGCCGTGGTCGTCCGGCCAGCCGGTTGGCAATCGCCATGCCCTTGGCCTTCGAGATGCCCATGCCCAGCGAGCCGGTATTCGCCTGGATGAAGGGCGTCTCCACGTGTGGATGGCCAGGCAGTCCGTGCAGGCGCCGGAGTTGGTCGAGCTGGTCCGCCGGGAGCAGGCCCAGGCCGATCAGCACCGCATAGAGCGCCGGCGCGTCGTGCCCCTTCGACGAGAAGAAGATGTCGCAGGCCGCGTCGCCCTTGTCGAGGTCGCGCAGTTCGTTCAGGAACAGCCAGCTCATGATGTCGAGCGAGCTGAAGCTGCTGCCGATGTGGCCGGACCACGCACCCGTGATCATGTAGAGCGCGTTGATGCGGGCGAGCGCCGCAAAGGCGGCCGCACGATCCTGGGCGGAGGCACCGGTGGAGCCGAGCAGACGCTGGAACTCACCGGCAGGAACGGAGTGCAGGTCGAGGCTCTCGCCCTGGTCTGTCTGAAGGTCACCCATGATGTGCGGCCACTTTTCCTATGCGCCGAACGGCGCCACGGTGATTGGCTCCAGCGTGACCGTCCCGTCGGCGAGGAGCCGTTCGGCGATCAGCCAGTCCACCGGGTCATTGATATCGAACCCTTCGTGCCCCTCGGTGATGAAGGGCACGACGACGTCGCCCGCAATCGTCCGGCGGTCGCGGACCACCGACGTCCAGGCAATTTCGAGAGACGCGTTCTGCACGTAGACGAGCGGCAGCGCCTGGTAGGGCGTGCTGTGCCAGGGCTGTTCGGCCGGGCCAAACGGCAGCAGCGGGAACATGCGCTCGCCCCGCACGACCCACATCTTGCCGGGATGCTGGGTACACTTTTCGACGGCGCGCAGGGAGTCCACGCCCTGCTGGGCGAGGAAGAGCGCCATCGCCCGGCGGATCGTCGCCGCGGTTCTGAACGGGCTCGTGGGCCGCAGCAGGCTGAAGCAGTCGTACGGCCGACCGGATGAGGCCAGCGTCGCCAGCGTGTGCTCGACCCACTCGATGTCGGGCGAGGTGTCGCCGGCGAAGGCTGCCGGCCGGAGAAAGGGCACCTCGGCGCCGTAGTGCCGCGCCACGCGCGCGATCTCCTCGGACTCGGTCGAGACGATGACGGCCTCGAACACCCCGCTGGCCCGGGCCGCGGCAATCGTGCACGCCAGCATCGGATGCCCTCCGAGCGGACGGACGTTCTTGCCAGGGACGCGCTTGGATCCCTGACGCGCGGGGATCAGCGCGACGGCTCGTGCGGGTACGGGGTCAGGCATGGGGTTCCCGGTCAGACGTGAGCGGGATCGTGGTTGATGTAGATGGTCTTGAGGTCCGAGTACACGTCGATCGCGGCGGTCCCCGCCTCCCGCCAGCCGTTGCCCGACTGCTTCAGGCCGCCAAACGGCAGGTGGGCTTCGCTGCCGAACGTGCCGCCGTTGACGACGGCCACGCCCGACTGGATGCGGGCGATGAACGTCATGGCGCGGTGGATGCTGCGCGTGTGAATCGACGCCGTCAAGCCGAAGGCTGAATCGTTGGCCAGCCGTACGGCCTCCTCGAAGTCATGCACCCGATAGAGGCACGTGATCGGCCCGAAGAGTTCGTTGCGCGTAATCTCGGCGGAGAGGCCAGCCTGCTCAATGAGGGTCGGCGCCACGTAGTAGCCGCCCTCGTGGACGCCTCCCGTCAGCCGCTGACCGCCGGTCAGGATCACGGCACCGTCCTGGCGGGCCCGGTCAACCGAGGCCAGCATGTTGGTCATCTGTTCAACGTTAATGACCGGGCCGAAGTCGTCCGCATCGGACGAGCCAACCTTCAGGGCCGTGGTCGCGGCCACGAGTTTCGCCTTGAACGCGTCGTACACCGCGTCGAACACGATGATGCGGCTGCCCGCCGCGCAGCGCTGGCCGGCATTGCTGAACGCCGACCCGACGGTCCACTTCACGGCGTTGTCGAGATCCGCGTCGTCGCACACGATGAGCGGGTTCTTGCCGCCCAGTTCCAGGCAGGTCTTCGCCAGGCGGCGGCCGGCTGTTTCAGCGATCCAGCGGCCCACGCCAGTCGAGCCGGTGAAGCTCACGATGTCCACGTCGGGATGTTCGACGAGCGGCGCACCCGCCTCCTCGCCGAGCCCGTGCACGGTGCTGTACACCCCATCGGGAATTCCCGCCAGGCGGGCCAGCACGCCGAAGGCCCAGGCCGACAGCGGCGTATCTTCCGAGGCCTTCATGACGGCGGCGTTGCCGCACAGCAACGCCGGAAACGCCTTCCACGCCACGTTGGCAATCGGGGTGTTGGCCGCGATGATGAGCCCGGCCACGCCGAGCGGCTGACGCATCACGAGGGCGGCCTTGTTCGGCACGGCGCTGGTTGTCGTGGTGCCGTAGAAACGGCGGCCCTCACCGGCCACGAAGAAACCCATCTCGATGGCTGCGTCGGTTTCGCCAAGCGCGTCCTTCAGGGACTTGCCCGTCTCGCGCGCGACCAGCGTCGCGATGGCCGTCTTGTGCTCCATCAGCAGCAGCGCAAGCCGCCGCAGGGCGTCGCCCCGCGACACGACGGTCTGGGCCGCCCACGCCGGCTGCGCGGCCCGCGCCGCCGCCACGGCCTGGTCGATATCCGCCTTCGTGGACCTCGCCACCTGGCACACCACCCGCCCACTGGCGGGGTCGAGCTTGGCGAACGTCTGTCCACCGGAGGCGGGCAGGTCTCGATGGCCAATCTGATTCGGGATCGTGGCCGGAATCGTCCGGAGGTCCGGAGCGGCGGTCACCACGCGGTAAACCCTCCATCAACCCGCAGCTCGTGTCCGGTCACATACGACGCGGCTGTCGAGGCCAGGAACACCAGCGGTCCCTTGAGGTCGCCAGGCTCCGCCATCCGTCCCAGCGGCACGCGGCTGCCGTACTTGGCCTTGAACTGGCTGTCCTGGCCACCGAGGACGCCTCCGGGCGAGAGCGTGTTCACGCGGACCCCCTTGAGGCCCCAGAGCGTGGAGAAGTACTTCGTCATGTTCACAACGGCGGCCTTCGACGCGCCGTAGGCCGGCGACTTGAGAAACGGCAGGTCGCCGGGCAGGTGGTCGTAGAACCGCTGGTCCGGCGACACCGACGCGTACAGCGACCCGATGTTCACGATGGAACCGCGGCCCACAGCCGCCATTGCACCGCCAATCACCTGCGTCACCTGAAACGTGCCGAGCAGGTTGACCTCGACCATGCGCCGGAACTCGACGGCCGGGAGGTCTTCGATGGCGCTGCGGCTGCCGCCGGAATCAGGCGGCTGGTCCACCCCAGCGTTGTTGACCAGGATGGACGGCACGCCGTGCGCGGCTGCCAGCAACCGGCAGGCCTCGCTGATCGAGTCGCGGTTCGTGATGTCGCAATCAAAGCGGACGACGCGCCCGGAAAAGGCCTCCGCCACGGCGGCAAATGCGGGAGACGGCTTCGCACCGGGCAGGTCCAGGGCCGCGACCAGGGCTCCGGCCTCGACGAGCGCCTCGACCCACACCGGACCCAGCTTCCCGAGGGCGCCGGTGACCACGGCCACCTGGCCGTCAAGGGAGAACGCGGGGTTCACGAGCGGGCGAGCCCGGCCTTCTCGGCGCCGGCCAGCACGTCCACGCTCAGGAAGTCGTCCACGTGGAGGGCCTTCGTGGTCGCAAGGCCGATCACCTGATCCAGCTCGTAGGGCGGGATGCCACCACCGGGCGACTTCATCACGATGTCGGTCCTGGTCAGCACATGACCGGCCGGCAGGTCGTGCGCCACCACGAGGCTCTTGCCCATCTTGAGAATCGGCGCGCGCTCACTCTCGTGGATCTTCTTGAGGCCGTCGCCCAGCGCCAGCCGGGTCCGCTCGAGGTCGCGCACCATCTTGCGCATTCCGGCGGGCTCCAGCGAGAACGCATGGTCCGTTCCCTTCATGGCCCGGTTCAGGGTGAAGTGCTTCTCCACCACGCGGGCGCCGAGCACGAAGGCGGCCACGGCCATCGCGATGCCGCTGTCGTGACCTGAGAATCCCACGACGGCCCCTGGAAATTCCTGCCGGTACTGCGTGATGACGCGCAGGTCCAGTTCCTCCCACGCCGCCGGGTAGCCGGCCGTGCACTGCAGGAGACAGAGCTGGGGATTGATCGGCATCACCGCGTCATAGGCGCGTCGAACCTCGTCGAGGCGCGCACCGCCGGTGGAAATGATGACGGGCTTGCCGAAGCTGGCCACGTGCTTGAGCAGCGGGGTGCTCTTCACGTCGCCCGAGGCGATCTTGTAGGCCGGCACGTTGAGGCCGGCGAGGAAGTCCGCGCTCTCGAAGTCGAAGGCGGTCGCGAAGAAGTCCACGCCCAGTTCGGCCGCGTAGGCCTGCAGGTCCTTGTACTCCTTCAGCTCGAACTCGAGGAACTCCCGGTGCTCACCATAGGTGGCGCCGTAGCTGTTCTCGTTGTCGTAGGGCTTGTCGTAGGCGGCCTTCGTGTACAGGCCCCGGTTGTTGCGCTTCTGCAGCTTGACCGCGTGCGCCCCGGCCGCCTTGGCTGCCTTGAACATCTCGCGCGCTGTCTGGAGCTTCCCCTGGTGGTTGTGCCCGATCTCGGCGATGACGTAGCAGTCGGCCTGGTCCCCGATCTCGTGCGACCCGATCCTGATGGTTGCTGACACTCAATGCTCCTGTGGTCGAAAGCCGGCCGATCGCGGCAGCTAGACGGGGACGGCCGGCCGCAACTGCGCGACCAGCCGATCCCAGCCGTACTCCGCGTGCGCGATCTCGCGCGCCGCGCGGCCGATACGCCCCGATTCCTCCGCTCCCGGAAGACGGTCGCACCGGTTGATGTCGATGACGTTCTTCATGTGCTCGAACCCCCTGGGCGAATCGCCGTCGAGGTTGGTGATGACCGTGGCGCCGCACTCCATCGCGGCGTTGACCGTCGTGTTGTTGGCTCGCAGCCCCTTCTCGAAGAAGGCCGCGAGGTACGTGCAGTCGAGCAGGTGGTTGTAGACGGCCGTATCCGAGAGATACCCCATGAAATACACCTGGCCGTTGAACAACGCCTGGAGTTCCTCGAACCGCACCACGAACGAACCGTCGAAGTCCGTGCCCTCGTGCAGGGCTGTCGAGACGAAGACCGAATAGCTCCGCCCGGTCGCATCAAGCAGGTCCCGGAGGCGGGTATAGAGCGGCACGCGGATCTTGTGCGCCATCCCGAAGGTGAAGACCTTGAGCTCGGTCGGTTCGAAGCGCTGGGGATTCAGGATGGTGCCCGGGCAGAACAACTCGCTGAGATCGGGACGCGCCGGCCGGAGCTCGCGGGCCAGTTCGCTGTTGCCGCAGTACACCTTTCCCGCCGACGCCAGCAGCCGCTGCTCGATTGGCTCGCCCCGGAAGTTGTGGAAGAACAGCTCGAAGTCCCCGGCGTGCGCCTGGCTCCAGGTGTCGAGGTCGGCGGCGTCGGCCGCCGTGAACTCCTCCAGTTTGATGGACAGGAGGGGACGGCGGTAGCTGCCCAGCTCAACCGCACGGATCCCGACAACCGGCACACCGAGGTGTGTGGAGAGAATCGTGTTGAACTTGGCGATCCCGCAGGTCCACGGGTTCAGGTGGTACCCCGCGATGCAGTCGATCATCGGCGCGTCGGACATTTCCGGAACGCTCATTCTATCTTAGGGGTCGCGGACTCCCCCTTCCCGCCCGGGCTCCCGCCCGTGGCCGCTTCCACCAGATACACAGGCCGACGTCTCGACAATTCGAGCCCCCGCCACACGTACTCCCCGACCAGTCCCACCGCGGCCAGTTGCAGCCCTGTGAACACGGCCATGGCTGACGCCAGCGCCAGTACCGCGCCGCCGTGGGTGCCCGTCCAGGCCCAGAGTCCGATCGCCAGGCCGCCCACCATGAGGGCGGCGCCCAGCCCCGCCACTGCGCGGAGCGGAAACGCCGAGAACGCGGTCACCGAATCGGCGACCAACGCGGCCTTCTTGGCCAGGGTCCAGCCCGACCGCCCTGCGGCGCGCGGCCGCTTGTCGTACTCGACAAACTCCTGACGGAACCCCATCGACGAGATGAGCGCGAACACGCTGACCTGGCGCTCCGCATGGCGGCCAAAGGCGTCGAGGACCGCGCGGTCGACGAGAAAGAAGTCGGCTCCGCGCGCCGGTATCTCCGTGAGGCCGACGACCCGGCGCATGAGCCAGTAGTAGATCACCGCAAAGCCGGCATGCGTCCGCTCGCCAGGCCGGGCACGCCTGGTCGCCCATACGACCTGTGCGCCCTGGCGCCACCGGGCCAGCATCGAGCCCACCACCTCGGGCGGGTCCTGCAGGTCGGCCGCCATCACGACCGCGGCGTCCCCGCGCGCGTGGTGCAGCCCAGCCGTGATCGCCATGTGCGACCCTGAGTTCCGGGCCAGGCGCAGCCCGCGGACGCGGCCGTCCCGCGCGGCCAGGTCGCGGATGCAGGCGAAGGTGCCGTCGGCGGAGTGGTCGTCCACCACGATCCATTCCCACGCTTCGCCCAGCGTGGCCATCGTGCTCGTCACGCGGTCGTACAAGGCCTGCAGGTTGGAAGCCTCGTTGAACGCGGGTGTCACTAGGGAGAGCATCAGGCCTCCCCTGCCAGCGCCACGGCCGCAGCCACCGCATCGATGACGCGGTCCTGGTCGGCATCCGACAGGTCATGGAAAAGCGGCAACACGATGGTGGTGTCCTGCGTCCGCTCGCTTGTGGACAGTCCGCCCGGGCCCGGCCGCCAGGTGTCTGGCGGATACGCCGCCTCGCGGTGCGCGTTCATCGCGCCACGGCGCGTGGCGATGCCCTGGTCGAGCAGCCGCTGCATCACGGGCCGCTGCCGATCGGAGGTGGCCACCCGAATCGCATAGCTCTGCCAGTTACTGCGCGCCCACTCGGGCTCGGCCGGGGGCGTGACGCCCGGCATCGCGCAAAAGGCCGCGGTGTAGCGGGCGGCCAGGGCCCGCCGGCGGCTGACAATGGCCGCCAGCCGCTTGAGCTGCTCGCGTCCGATGGCCGCCTGGATGTCGGTCAGCCGGTAGTTGAAGCCCAGGATCGGATACGCCTCGTGGACCACCTGCGCGGACGCGTGCCGCACGGTGTCGGGCACGTTCATGCCGTGCTGGCGCAGCAGGCGGAATCGCGCGTCGAGCGCCGGGTCGGCCGTGGTCAGCATCCCGCCGTCCCCGGTTGAGACGAGCTTGCGCGGATGAAAGGAAAAGCAGGCGATGTCGCCGTGCGGACGGCCCACCCGTTGCCACAGCCCGTCCGGGCCGCGGATCTCGCTGCCGGCGGCGCAGGCCGCATCCTCGACGACGCGGAGGCCGTGCCGGGCGGCCAGGGCCGTGATGGCGGTCAGGTCGCACGGCATTCCCAGTTGGTGCACGCAGAGGATGGCCCGCGTGGCAGACGTGACGGCGGCCTCCACCTGACCGGGGTCGATGTTGAACGTGTCCGGGTCGACATCCACGAAGACCGGCGTGGCGCCGCAGTACCGGATGGCGTTGGCGGTGGCGATGAAGGAGTGGCTGACGGTGATGACTTCGTCGCCGGGCCCCACGCCGAGTGCCGCCAGGGCCACGTGCAGCGCCGTCGTGCAGCTCGACACCGCGCAGGCGTGCGGCGCGCCGACCTCGCGCGCGAACTCGCGCTCGAAGGCGGCCACCTCGGGACCCTGGGTGACCCAGCCCGACAGGATGGCCCGCCGCGCCGCGGCCGCCTCCTCCTCACCCATCCAGGGCTTCGCGACCGGAATCATGAAACGGGCATCCAGTTGCGCACGACCTCACGCTCCAGCAGCGCCGCTGGGTCGGCACCCTGGTCGCGATACCAGGCCAGCAGGCGCGCCAGGCCTTCCTCGAGCCCGATCGCCGGCTGATACCCCAGCAGATCTCGGGCCTCGGTCATGTCCGCGTAGAGCCGCAATACGTCGCCCGGCCGGCCTTCCACATGCTCGACCGGCGCCCCGGGCCGCCCCGCCGCCTTCGCGACCAGACGGGCCAGTTCGGCCACCGTGGTCTCGGCACCGAAGCCGAGGTTGATCGTCCGGCCGACGGCGGCCGGATGATCGCCGGCCAGGAGGATCCCGCGGGCCGAATCGGAGACATAGGTGAAATCGCGCGTCTGCGTGCCGTCGCCGAAGATCACCAGCGGCCGGCCCGCGAGACATCGCAGCAGGAACTTCGGGATGACCTCGCCGCTGTCGCCCTCGTGATGGCTGCGCGGACCATACGTATTGAACGGCCGCACCACCACGGTTGCGTACCCGTAGGTGCGGTGGAACGCACGCGTGTAGCTTTCGCCAGCGAGCTTGGACCCACCGTAGACCGTGCACGGAAATGTCGGGTGGTCTTCCGTCATCGGCACCCAGCGCGCTGTGCCGTAGACCTCGGAGCTCGACACGTAGACGAACTTCGCCACGCCCGCTGCCCTCGACGCCTGCAGCAGCCCGAGTGTCCCCGTGGCGTTGACGTGATGGTTCTCCACCGGTGCGTGCACGGAGTGCCTGACGCCGAGACAGGCGAGGTGGTACACCGTCGATGCCTGCGTGAGCCAGGGCTCGAGCGCGGGGAGGTCGCGGATGTCCGCCTCCACGACCACGAGCCGGTCATCGCCGGGCAGGTTCGCGCGGGTCCCGTTGACGAAGTTGTCCACGACGACGACACGGTCGCCGCGCGCCAGGAGCTGCCGCACCAGCTCGGATCCGATGAAGCCGGCGCCACCGGTGACCAGCGTCCAGCTCGTCGTCAACGGCCCGCTCCTGCTGGCAGGGGCGCCACCGCATCGGCCCTGGGACCGCACACCGCCGTGACCCCGGGCCGGGACAGCATGGCGATCACGTCCCTGGACCCCATCCGCTCCGCGATGCAGAGCAGGTGCGCCCTCATCGCGTCATCGTCAGGAACGCCCTCCCGCACCAGCAGGTCCAGCATCGAGCCGCGGTCACGGTAGGCCGCGGCCTCCATCGGCGTCATCCGGCGCGCCGACCGTGCGAGCACGTCGCTCCCTACGTCGTACGTGGCCACGGGGCTGTCGCCCGCGCGCAGCCGCCGTATCAGACCCGGAGGGTCGTCTTCGATGACCAACTCGGCGGGATTGAGCGCCCGGTCCGTGAGCAGGCGCATGCCCGCCTGCTCGGTGACGACGTAGAAGACCACGAGCAGCAATGCCAGCACGATGGGGCCGGCCGCGAGGGTCAGCGTGAGCCGTTGATGCGTGAGGCGCTGCGTCATTGCGTGGTATCGAACCAGGATCCAGGCCACCGCCAGTGGATCTGTATGCGGGGCGCCGCCGGACGGCGCCAGAGGGCATCGGCCATCAGGGCATCCTTGATCGCGCGTTCGCGCGGGCGGCTGAGGTCCACCTCCTGATCCTCAAGCCACGAATCCGCATACGCCCACGCCTTCCGCGTTCCATGCGCGCTGTCCCGGAGGCTGTAGTGCACCCCGGCGGTCTTGATGCCCCACGTCAGCGCAATCACGACGACCAGCACCGGCACGCGGAAGGATCCGGCGCGCGAGGGCGTGGTGTCCGCGAGACGGGAGCTGAGCGCACCGAACGCCGCGATCCCGAAGAGCGCGCCGGCCGGGCTCATGATGACGTCCTTGGTGTACACGAGGTTCATCGTCGCGTTGGCACCCATGACCGCCACAAAAACCACGACCATCCGGTCGGCGTCATCGAGGGCCCATCGGCGCCAGCGGTCCCACCCTCGGACGACATGCGTCACGAGGAGCACCGTGACCGCAGTGCAGGCCACGATGTTGACCACCATCCAGGGTTGCAGTTCCTGCCGCAGCACATCCCGAACGGCCCAGAACACCCCGGCCCGCGGCTCGGCAAAGAGCACCGACCCCACGGACGCCAGGATGTTGTAGAGGTAGAAGGGCAGCGGGTTCGCCCCGAACCGCGCCTGGATCTCGTCGGGCTGCAGGACCGCCAGGCCGAAGCCGGTCGCGCGCTCGTCAAGACCGGGCGTCCCGATGTCGAGCACCAGATATCGCAGGATGAAGTACCCGGCCAGCCCGAGCGTGGTGGCCGCCACGCCCCAGCGCGACACGCCACGCCAGCCGGCGGCGAAGGCGGCCACGACGACCACCCAGACGAGCAGGCCGCTCTCTGCCGAGAAGGCCGCGAGCACGAACAGCAGCACAGTGGCCGGATCCGACCACCAGCAATGCCGCGATCGCGCCAGCAGCACGGCCGCAAGGCAGCAGGCCACGATCGTGAGGTACGCGTTCACCGGGAAGGCCTCGCGGATGGTGTCGGCGAAAGTGTGCATCGACAGCAGCACGGCGAGCCCGACCGGCGCGGCGGCCGCCTGCGGCCACGTCCGGACCCGCATCACGGCGACACAGAGGGCGATCGTCAGCGTGAGCTGTGCGGCGTGGACGCCGCGGAACCAGGCGGTGTAGTCCCCATCCGAGAGCAGGTAGACGATCCGGATCGGGGCAAACAACAGTGGGCGCAGGTACCCCACCGCCCACAGGTTGTTCTCCATCAGGTCCCAGAGCGCGCGCCTGTCGACCGCGAAGATGTTCTGGAGGCTGTCGCTCAACTGCACCGGGATGTCGATGAGGAAGTACGCCGCGGTGGTGGCCACAACTACGGCGTAGCACCATACCGCCGCCCGGGGTGTGATAGCCGTCATGCCGTTGCGGCCCCGGGTTCCTCGCGAAGGCACGACGCCACGTAGTCGACCTGTGCCGGCGTCAACTCCGGGTAGATCGGCAGCGAGAGCACCTCGCCGGCGGCACGCTCGGCCACCGGAAAATCCCCGGCCGTGTAACCCAGGTCGCGATAGGCCGGTTGCAGGTGCACGGGGATCGGGTAGTGCACGCCCGTTTGCACGCCGCGTGCCTCGAGGTGTGCCCGCCAGCGGTCCCGTTCGCGCATCCGGATGGCGTACACGT
This sequence comes from Vicinamibacterales bacterium, assembly GCA_040081715.1. Taxonomy (GTDB): domain Bacteria; phylum Acidobacteriota; class Vicinamibacteria; order Vicinamibacterales; family UBA2999; genus CANKJK01. The sequence goes on from JBEBFY010000001.1 coordinate 251,664, forward strand.
GATAGACGTGCCGGTCGCCCTGCCGCTCGGCTGGCGTGACGACCCCTGAGCCGGCGAGTGCGGCTGCGTACTGCGCCGCCCGGGCGCGGCGCGCCTCGGTCCAGGCCTCCAGGTACCGCAGCTTGATGCGCAGGATCGCGCCCTGGATACCGTCCATCCGGTAGTTGAAGCCCTTCATCAGGTGTTCGTAGCGGCGCTCTTCGCCCCAGCTCCGCAGCAGACGGACTGTGCGGGCCAGTTCGGGGTCACTGGTCACCACAGCGCCGCCCTCACCATACGCGCCAAGGTTCTTGCCGGGATAGAACGAGAAACCCGCCAGGTCGCCTATCGACCCGCAGAGACGGCCCTGGAAGCGTGCGCCGTGGGCCTGCGCCGCATCCTCGATCACCCGCAGGCCGTGCCGCGTCGCCACGGCCTGAATCGCATCCATGCCGGCGGGGTGCCCGAACAGGTGCACGGGCATGATCGCCCTCGTCCTCGGGGTGATCGCGGCTTCGAGCCGCTCCGGGTCCATCGTGAGGTGATCGGGTTCGACATCCACCAGCACCGGCCTGGCGCCCGCGTACTCGATGGCCGCGACCGTCGCCACGAAGGTGAACGGCACCGTGATCACCTCATCACCCCGTCCGATGCCGCAGGCCAGGAGCGCCAGGTGCAGAGCGCTGGTGCCCGTGTTGAGCGCCACGCACTCCGGCACGCCGCAGAACCCGGCGAACTCGCGCTCGAAGGCGGCCACCTCCGGCCCCAGGATGAACTGGGTGCTGTCGAGCACGCCAATGACGGCAGCGTCGATCTCTGTCTTGAGGGCGCGATACTGCGCGCCGAGGTCGAGATAGGGAACCTGCATCAGTCGCTATGTCTCCACGGCCGCGGATCCTGGACGGGCATCCGCACGCCACCTGAGGAACCGGGCGGGAACGCCTGCGACAATCGCGCCTGGCGCGACGTCGGTGGTCACGACGGCGCCCGCGCCGACGATCGCCCCCTTGCCCACGTTGACGCCTGGCAGCAGGACGGCGTTCACGCCGATGTCCGCCCACGCGTCCACTCGTACGGGGGCGATTTCGAGGTCGGTGGCGATCACCGGCACATCCGCGGGCTCCCCGGTGTGCCGCGAACCCAGCACCTTGGCCCCGGGGCCCCAGCCCACGTACTCACCAATCTCCAGATCACGCGCATCCAGGTAGGCCTGTGGTCCGATCCAGGCGTGGTCGCCGATCACGCAGCGGCCGTCGAACCGGCCCTGGATGAACGCCTGTTCGCCGATGAACACGCCGTGGCCGACCTCGACGGTTTCGGGATGCCTCACCAGGGCACCCCGGCCCACGCGCAAACCGTGGCCGCACGCCTTCAGCAGGGCGCGCCATGCCACGCGCCGCATCCGTGCCGCCTCGTCGGAGTCCCCCCATGCATGGGCGGCAGCCAGCGCCAACGCCGCCGCGGGCGGACCCTCGCGCAGCCCGGCGACCAGCGCGGCCTCGTCCGCAGAGTCCGGCTCCACGACGAGGCGGCCATGCACCGCCGGGACGATACGGGTGTCCTTCATGCCACGCCTTCGGCCGGCAGCCACGCCAGATTCAACGCACGCTTCCTGGAATCGGCACGGCCAAGCCGCGGGCCTCAAGCGACGCGGTGGCGGCTTCCAGGAGCCGCACGACCCTCAGACCGGCCGCTCCGTCCGTCACCGGCGTCTGTTTCTGGTTGATGCACGCCGCGAAGTGCGCCACCTCCGCCTGCAGCGCCTCCGCGACGGGCAACTGCGGGGCCCACATGTCACCGGAGCGATAGCCGACCATGACCTGATAGAGATTCTCCGGGCTCGTGTCCACGGAGATGCCCTTGTCGTACACCTTCACCTTCTCGCTGCTTTCGAGATCGTCGAAGACGACCATGCGCCGGCTTCCGCCGATGAGCGTGCGGCGCACCTTCACGGGCGCCAGCCAACTGGCGTGCACATGGGCCAGGAGGGTTCCCTCGAAGAACATCGTGAGGTACGCCACATCCACTGGCTTGCCGGGCACATGCGACATCCCGGTCGCGGATACGGCGTTCGGCCGTCCGCCCAGCACGTAGTCCATGATGGACAGGTCGTGCACCGCCAGGTCCCACAGGACGTTCACGTCGTGCTGGAACAGGCCCAGGTTGATGCGGACCGAGTCGTAGTAGTAGATGTCGCCGAGCTCACCCTCGTCGATGAGACTCTTGATCCGACGGACCGCCGGCGTGTACACGAACGTGTGGTCCACCAGCAGCGTGAGGCCGCGCTGAGCGGCTTCGGCCACGACGGCTTCCGCCTCCGCGACCGAGGCGGCCAGCGGTTTCTCGACCAGGACATGCTTGCCCGCCTTGAGCGCCGCCAGGGCGAGGGCCGCATGCGTTGCCACCGGCGTTGCAATGGCCACGGCATCGATGTCGGTCGCGTGGATGACCTCGTCGGCACGCTCCGTCGTCCGGATACCGGGGTGCCGGCGTCGAGCCTCCGCCAGCCGTGACTCCCGCTGATCCGCGACGGCCACGACCTCGGTGGCGTCGCACAACGAAAAATTCCTGACCAGGTTTGGTCCCCAGTACCCGTAGCCGATCACGCCAACTCTGATCATTTGCCGCGTCCGTCCCCAGCAGATTGGCACACCCCGGGCGACCACTCCGGTGGCGCCAGCATTCCCGATATCGTCTCGAGGCCCCTCCCCGCCAGCCAGCAGGCCGCGGTGCGTGCCTCGTCCAATGGCAACGACGCCCCCTCGCGAAGAGCCACGCTCACGATGCCATCGTCACCAGTGTAGGCGGCGGCCAGCAGCGGCCGGACGTGCTCGTCCATGCCACTGGCCAGCATCTCCAGGCGCACGTCATAGACAGCGGCAGGATCCGCGCCCGTCCTGAACATCCATATCGCCGTCGCCGGATCGCCGAGGATCAGCGCTTCGGACGGGTTCCTGGGAGGATCCGCCCTGAACGGCCCGATCCCAGTGCCACCACTCAGGGTGACGGCCAGCACGAAGCCCATCGCGGCCAGAAGCGGTGCCCCGACCACAAGCGGCACGAGCAAGTTCCAGCTCCTCATGGAGCAGCGTCCTCTTCCACGCTCATCGCGGCCGGCCCCTCACTGGGTCTCATCGAACCAGTCTCTACTCCACGGCAGCTCGGGCCACGGTGCCACCGGTGCCTTCCTCAGCGCGTCGGCTTCGAGCCTCCGCTTGACCAGTTGTTTCGCGGGCGTGTCGAGCACAATCGCCTGCCGCTCCAGCCATCGGTCCACCTGCGCCCACTCCCTGCGGATCGAGATGCTCTCCTTCCGCACGCTGTTGTGGATGCCGACGAACTTGACGGCCCAGGCCGACGACAGCACCGTGAGGCCAACCACCGCCAGCATCGGTAGGGGACGCCAGGCCCGGACGGCGAGCCCGCCAAGCGCGTCGCGCAGGGCCGCGTACGCGGCCGCCGCGACGAACACGCCCGCGACCGACAGCACGACATCCTTGAGGTAGGTGTAGCAGAACACTGCGTTCGCCGCGGCCATCACGGGCAGCATCAGGAGCACGCGGTCGTGATGCGACAACCCGCTCCGGAGGTGTGCGCGGCGGCGCCAGAACGCCGTGGCGATGAGAAGGGTGACCCCGGTGGCACACGCCACATTCAACAGCACCCAGGGTTCGTGTGGACCGATGACGAAGCCGCGGACAAACAGATACACGCCGCCACGGGGCTCAGCGAAGAACAGCGTGAGCAGCGCCCCAGAGATGTTGTACGCGTAGAACAGGAACGGCCGCTGCCCGAACAGGCGCTGGATCTCGTCGGAGGTCGCGATGCCGAACCCGAACCCGGTCGACCGCTCCACCAGACCCGGCGTGCCCGTCTGGAGCCACAGGAACCGCACCGCGAAATAGGCCGCGACGCCGGCGGTCATCGCCAGGATGCCCCACCTCGAGACGCCCCGCCAGCCCAGGCACCAGGCCCAGACCGCCGCGACCCAGACGAGCAGGCCCGACTCGAGAGAGAGTGCGGCGTAGGTGAACAGCAGGACTGCCAGCAGGTCGTTAACCGGCCGCGGCCGTTCGGACGCGAGGACGGCGGCGCCGAGCGTGCAGACGGCGATCATCAGGAAGTGGTTGATGGGAAAGGCCTCGCGGATGGTGCCCGGAAACGTATGACCACCGACCAGAACAGCCACGCCGAAGAGAAACGCGGCCAGGTCCGGACCGGTCTCGACACGCACCCACCGGGCCAGCAGGAGGAGTAGAACCAGCAACTGTCCGACGTGGATGGCCTTGAACCAGGTGAAGTAGTCGCCGCCGGACCAGTCCATCACGAGGCGATAGGGCGGCCACATCAGCGGCCGGAAGAACCCCTCGTTGGTCATCTCCTCGACGAAGACCTGCCACGCACCGACATCAGCCACGCTGATCATGTTGCTCGCGCCGTCCGTCAACTGGATAGGCTCGCGCGTCATGAAGTAGCCGAGCGTCGCCGTCACCACGACAACGAGCAGCAGCGTGAGCACACGCCACAGTCTGGCGCCGCTCATGCCTGTTCGCCGTGCGCGGGCGGCATCAATCTGGCCGGCACGCCGGCCACGGTTGCGCCCTCCGGAACATCCCGGGTCACCACGGCGCCGGCCCCGACCATCGCGCTGGCCCCGATGGAGACGCCGCACATGATCACCGCGCCGCTGCCGATGGAGGCACCGCGGCCCACACGCGTCGGCACCACGGCCCAGTCCGCTTCGGTCTGCGGACGCCCGTCCGCGGTGGCGCGCGGGTACCGGTCGTTGATGAACATCACCCCGTGGCCGATGAACACGTCATCGTCAATCGTGACGCCCTCGCAGATGAAGCTGTGCGAGGAGACCTTGCACCGGGCACCCACGGTGACGCCCTTCTGGATCTCGACGAACGCGCCAATACGAGAGTCGTTACCGACCGAACATCCATAGAGATTCACCAGGTCCGGGTGGTGGATCACCACACGCAGTCCAAGTTGAACAGAGTCAGCAATCGGCATCGGAATCGGCGTTCGACTACCTTACTTGAGCCATGCTGCGCTCCGCCACCACCTGGAAGGGCCAGATGAAACCTGGGCGCCGATCTTCACACGGCGCCCGAGAACGATCAACACGATGAGCGACACGAGGACGGCCACAAACCGCAGATACCAGACGGGCCACAGAATCGGGATTGGCTCAACCGGAACGTTCCTGACTACCACATAGTAAGGAAACCAGTCACGAAAGTAGGTCGACAGGTCGACCGCGCCGAACGGCCATTGGGTCAGCACCGTCATCAGCAGCATGAGCCCTGCGACCCCGGCATCGGGTTCCCTACCAACGCCCCCTGCGACACATGCATAAAGTACCGCACACAGTGGCAGCAGGAATGCGAGGTATCTCCAGATGTCCGCGTTCCCCGCAGCCGCGAGTCCGGTGACAATCAGGCCGAATGCGAGCCATTCAGACTCCGAGCGCAGGAACGCGAACGCCGAACGAGCACGAGACCACACGAGCAGGCTGACGCCACCGAACACCGTAAGGGCGAAGTACGCGAAGAAGGCGACAAAGGCTCGATCCTGCCAGAGACTCAGACCCACCAGGAGGCGTCCGGCGTCCACGCCCCCCTCGGGCCAGTGCGCGGCTACGATTGTCCGCCACCCGAAGAAGACCACAACGGCTGGCAGATAGGTCGACAGAGACACCAGAATCGGCGAACGCAACCGCAGGTCTCTTGCGAGCCCGAAGAGGACAACGGCTATGCCGAACTCCCGGCTCAGCACCGCTGCCACACACGCGATGGCGGCCGCACCCCGCCAGCCACGGACCGCGCAGTATGCGGCGGTGGTGATGATCGCATAGGCTCCCGCGTCCACGAGGACCGGATAGAACGCCGGGAACTTCGAGGTCGCGATGCAAGCAGAAAGATTCGTGACGAACCAGGCCTTGGACCACGGGGTGCTCCCGTAGTGATCCAAGAGCGCGCAGAGCACAAAGGTGAGCCACGCCACATAGAAGACGTTCATGACCTGGAAGGCCGCAACAGGATTCCTCCCCAGGACCAGGTACGCCGGAAGATTCAGGAGGACCACCATCGGTCGGAGTGCGGTGTTGGCTCCCCCGCCGCCCACACCCTGGTCCAGCATCGCCGCGTATTCACTACCATCCCACCCTGCACCATCGCCCACATCGATGGCGCCCGTTGGAATCGAGATGAGCCAGAACAACACCACCGACAACAGCGCAAGCGCCAGATTCTGGCCCAGCACGCCACGCAATCGGGTTGAACTTATCGGGATCAATGCCACTCGGCTGCTCTCTGCACCGCACTCCGGAGCCCGGCAGTCATGACTGAGACGGGAGACTTCCGAAGCACGGGAGCCCTCTGGCGCGGCGGGCGGTGGAACGGCTCCGATCCGCGAGCACGATCAGTTCCTGGTCCCCACGTAGCGGAATCCGCCCGACCTCCCGATACTGGGAATCGACGTAGGAGGCCACACTCTTGAGTCCGCGTACCAGTTCGGTGCGTGAATCGCTCATCTGGAACACGTACGGTACGTCCTGCCTACGCAACCGCTCGACCATGACGATCTGGTCGCGGGCTGAAGTGTAGTAGCCCGCTACGAGGCCCACCTGTCCCGCCGCAAACCCGCGCGCCGTCTGGAAATACAGATCCGGCATGAACCCCATGACGAAGACACGCTGATGGGACATTGTGCACGTTCTGAGGAAGTCCACCACTGCCGCCCGATCAGGCGGAACAAGGCCAACGCGCTCGTTCGGGGGCCTCATAGGCGACACGACCTCATCGAACCGGTGCGCGAGGCCGGCAACACCGCGGGCAAGACCCAAGCTTGCCAGCCGCTCGCCGGCCTTACCAGCGACGAGCGCCGCACCCAGCAGCAGGATCAGAATGGACATGGCCGCAACGCGGACAGCGCCTCGTCGCCAGCCGCCAGCCGACGTCCACAGCCGGGCCGCCACCCAAGCCGCGAGGGGGGGGGAGCGACCCGAACACGTCTGGAGCGCGTACGATCAGTGCGTCCCTGAGAAACGTCAGGTTGACCAGCGTCTGCCAGACGATCAGCGCTGCGACGCAGGCTGCTACGGGCGGGTCTACTGGGCGCGCGAGGCCCCACAACAGTGCCGCCAGGCCGGCGATGCACCAAGCCAGGTAGTACATGACAGTGGCAGAGTTGGCCCCAAGTTGAAGACCTGGCACCTCAACCGACAGTGCCCTCCGGACTAGCGACATACCGCGCGCCGCAAGGGACGACGAGGGAGGATCCGTCAAGTTGAATGACAACCGATCGATACCGTGGGTATCCTCAATGGCCGGGCTCGTGACGATCCGCCTGAGAGCAGCCGGCGACCAGTCCTGGATCTCGTAGATCCAGGTTCCTCGATCGCGCTCCTCGCCGTTGACGAGTCCCAGGCTCTCGGCCAGTGCCTGAGCCGTGGAGGCGGCCTCACCGGGGCGCCACCGAACATGAATGGTCGGCCGCGGCAAGGGAGCGTCCGCCGGCCACATCACCAGCGGACCTGGTCCGGTCCTGATGATCGGCCACGCTAGGAACGACCGCGCACGCTCGATTGACGAGAACTCCACTCCGTCCGCGAAGTAACGGGCAACCCCTACCTGCGCCTGGACCCACACCAGCCACGGGAGCGCTACCATCGCTGCCGTTACAACGCCAAGCAGAATCTGCCGCCCGGTCACGCCAGACCATGTCCGCCGGACGCTCAGCAGGATAGCGGCGGCTCCGCATCCCGCTGCTGCGAACAAGCCCAGATCGTGGCGGAACAGAAACGCAAAGCCGGTGCCGGCCCCCACCACCATGGCCGATAGCACGCGCGGCGAGCCTGCGAAGGCAAGCAGCGTCGCGCCCATCACGCCTGCCATCAGCATCTTGGGATAGCTGTACGTCGCGGGAAAGACGATCGCCTGCATGAGCGTCGCCGCTGCCGCCAAGAGCCACGAGGAGGTCAGGCGAATCGTCACGACCCAACAGAGCGCAGCGGCGACGCCAAAACACGCGGATACCAGCAGCAGTTCCGACAGCAGCCCGGGACCCAGCATCCTCTGAATGGCCCAAGATGTCAGATAGGCCATCGGCTGTCCGGGGTCCACAAAGTCACGCACCGGCAGGTCACCCAACATCAGTTGCTGACTCCGCGACAGGTGGACGTAGTGGTCATTGCTGAAATCGACAAAGGTCAGAAACCGGTACGCTGCCACGATCACTGCTGCCATCAGGGGCGCTAGCCATGCCGCGCGAAACACCCGCCGCACACCAGCGCCTGCGACGGTCAGACCGGCCACGGTCGTCACTGAGGGTCCCCCTGACCCGCGCAGGTCCCGGGATCCCACAACTCACCCGCAATCAACCGGAACTCTTCATCCTTCCCCCGCGCGGCCAGATCGCACGCGACGCGCTGAACGTCGTCGGCGGGCAGCGTCCCGCCATGTCGCTGGACAAGCTCGATCATGTAGGTGTCGCCGACGATCGCCGCCGCCTCCAGCGGGCGCACGAGGCGAGGCTCCCTTGACCCCATGTGTCCCGGCGTCAACGGATACAGACCGTCCGGATCCGCCCCAGAACGGATCCACAGCAACGCGGCCGCAGCGTCTCCGTCCACGACCGCATCCGAGAGGCTTATGGGAGGGGCAGCACGGAAGGGGCCTACCTTCAGCCAGCCACTCAGCGACACAATGGCCATGAAGCACGCCGCAGCAACGACGGGAAGTGCTACGAACAAGAGCGGCAGGTAGGCCGTACTGCGACGAATCACCACGAGGCGCTTCTCGCTCACTGCGTCTCGTCGAACCAGGAGTGCGGCCACGGCATTGGCGGGAATGGTGGAGGGGGCGAACCAGCGATCGCCTCATCTTCCAGTGCTGCCTTCAGCGCACGTTTCGCCGGAGTATCGAGCACGGCTTCCTGCTGGGCGAGCCATTGGTCTACCGCCGCCCACCCTCGTCGCTCGTTGATGCTCTGCTGCCGCACGCTGTAGTGCACACCGATTTGCTTAACGGCCCATCCAGCCGAAAGCAGGCCGAGCACCACTGACGCCGCCAGGGCCGGCCATACCCGACGGGACCGCTGAATCCGCTCGATCGCGTCGCGCATGGCAACGAAGGTCGCGGCGGCGAGAAAGACACCGGCGGTCGACAGAACGACGTCCTTCAGGTAGACATAGCAAAAGGCGGCATTGGCGAAGAGAAGAACGGGGAACATCAGGACGACACGATCAGCGTGGAGAAGCCCACGGGAAAGCCACGAACGGCGACGGTGCCACGCGGACACCCCGATGAGCAGTGTCGCGCCTGTCGCACAGCACACGTTGACAACGATCCACGGTTGCCAGTCGTCACGCACCAAGGCCCTGACGAAGACAAAGACGCCGGCACGGGGCTCTGCGAACAGCACGCTGCTGACGGCGCTCACCACGTTGTACGCGAAGAAGGGCAACGGGTTGGCACCGAATCGGCTCTGCAGTTCGACGTTGCTGAACGTCGCGAACCCAAATCCCGAGCCGCGCTCGAGGAGGGTCGGCGTGCCTGTGTCGAGCAAGACGAAGCGAATGTACCCATAGCCGATCACGGCCATGGTGACGAGTGCGACTGTAGGCCAGGATACGCCGCGCCATCCCAGCAGATAGGCCCAGACAAGCGCTACCCACACGAGCAGGCCGGTTTCGAGCGTGAGGGCCGCATAGACGAACAGCAGAAGAGCGAGAACGTCATTGACGATACGGTGGTGAGGTTCGGCGGCCAGCGTGGCCGCGGCAAGGACGCTGATCGCGATGGCCAGAAAATGGTTAATCGGATACGCCTCACGCACGAGACCGGCGAATGTGTGTCCACCCACGAGCACAGCAACCGCAAAAGACAGAGATACGGCATCGACTGCGGTCCGGACCCGTACAAAACGCAGCAGCAGCAGCAGCAGAACCAGCACCTGCAGCGCGTGGATACTCTTGAACCAGGCGAAGTAGGCCCCCTGTGACCAGTCCATCACAAGGACATAGGGGGGCCACATCAGGGGGCGGAAGAAGGCCGAGTTGGTCGCTTTATCGACGAACAGCTGCCACGGCCTGTAGTCAATGACGCTGATCATGTTGCTGGCGCCGTCGGTCAACTGGATCGGGACCCGTGTGATAAAGAACGTCAGCGCGAGGGTTACCAGGACAACGTAGGCGACGGCGATTACCGTCCACACCCTCGATGCCGCCGTCACGACATCGGGACCGGCCTCCAGCGGCTTGCGGCTCGGACTCATGGGCGCGGGAATACTCTGGCGGGAGCCCCGGCGAGCTCCCCAGCAGACGGAAGAAGACCTCGGGCTCCAGCACGGGTATGGTGGATGACCACCCCTTCACCGACCGTCACGGTCGCAGCAATCGGCAATGGCTCAGGCCTCTCCCTCGCCGCCGCGCGACACGACGCGCAGCGCCACGCCTCGCTTGGAGAGGATCACCTCGCCGATCCGCTTCGCCACGTGATTGGCGAGCTTTCCGCCAGTGGATTCTTCTGGTGGCAATGCGCCCCGACGCAGACGGGCAAACATCATGGTGACGAAGTCGGCCCAGATGTCCTCACCGTAGTCGACGCTGTGACCGTCGGTGGTCTTGAGGTTCGCGTGCACGTCCTCGATCACGTAGAAGCCCCCATCGGTGACATGCGGGAGGAGCACCCTCAGCGTCAGCGCCTGGTGGTCCGAGACGTGCGACCCGTCGTCGATGACGATGTCAAACGGACCATGCGCCTCTGCCACCTCAACCAGGCGCGCCTTGTCGGACTGATCGCCTTGGATGTAGACGACCCCGTCTGCGGCCGGCGTCGTGAGCCAGGGCTGCAACTTGATGTCCATGCCGACCACGCGGGCGTCCGGAAAGATCGCTTTCCAGAACGACGTGCTCCCGCCACCCTTGACGCCGATCTCGAGCACGGAGCGCACGGGTCGGTCGAAGGCGAGGAGCAACCGCTTGTAGAACTGGAGCACGAACGGCCGCTTCTGAATGAAGGCGGCCCGGTCGAGAATTCCCCGGTCGATGAGCTCCGCGAGTTGCGCGTTGGCCTCGTAGGGCCGATCGCGCCGCAGGAACTCCGGAGCCAGCCCCTGAGCCACTTGCTGGCTGACGAGTGCGTTGACGGCGCTGCGCGCATCGGTGATCTCACGGCGCACCGCGACGCGCACGGCGTCCAGGAGCCGGTCGAGCGTGTCCGCGCGATCGGCGGCATTCTCCAGACCGGAGGTGGCCCCGGTGGAATCGAATGTACTCACGGTGTGGCTCCTGAAAGATTGGGGAGGAGGCCGGACGCCTACCGGCCGCGCAGACCGAGCCGGCGCGTCAGCATGGCAAGGTCATAACGCAGGCGCTTCGCGGATCGTTTCGTCCGGTTCGCCTGCTTGTGTAGCGTCTGCCCGGCCTCATAGCTCCAGGCCCGCGTCCGCCGTCGTGCGACGGCCGCCCGATAGACGGCCCCGTTCACGACGTGCATCACGTACTTCCCGGCAACGCGGACAAGACGCGCCGGCTGCAGGTGCAGCCGTGTCCGGTACCACGCCCAGCGCACGGCGAAGCGGGCGTCTTTCCAGCGCTGCACCAGTCCTTCCCACTGCTGATCGGCCCGGTGGATCAGGTAACCCTGCTTCGCGTGGTGGCGGAAGAGATAGGCCGCCTGATAGCGCACGACCAGCAGCGCCATCTCCACGCGCCCCATGCCGGCCGGCCGCGCGCCCACGATGTAGTCACGGAACAGCACACGCGAATGCTGGAGCCAGACGGGCAGGTCGAGTCCGGCAGGACCCGCACCGGCAAAGAGCGACGTGCGCTGTTTCTCCACGCTGGCCTGCGCGGGCTGCCGGCGGAACCAGAGCACCTCCGGGACCTGCGCGAATCGCCCCGCCAGGGCAAGTTCCACCATCAGCAGCCGGTCCGGCTGCATGACGGTCCTGAAGACACCGGCACGCCTGAGCGCATCAGTCCGCATCAGCCCGTACACCATGTCGCCCGCACCGACCGGCTCGACGGCAAAAGCCAGCACCCGATCGGAGGGGTTCTGCAGATGGGTCGTGTCAAAGGCCTTCGGCGGTTTGTCGAGCGGCTGCCGAGCGTCGTCGACTCGCTGTGTCAGTGCGTACGCGAGCACGACCTCGGTGCGCGCCTCCATCGCACCCTTTACCCTGCGCAGCCACTCCGGATGCCACCAGTCATGGTCGCTGGCCCAGGCGAAATAGCGGGCAGACGGGAACGCCGCGACGGCGTACTCGAAGGCGTCGCGCCAGGTGGGCACCATCCCGCCCCGGCTGGCGTGCCTGATGTATCGCACCCGTGGGTCGGCGAGGTACCGCCGGGCCACCTCCTCCGTGGCATCCACTGAGGCATCGTCCACGAGTACCAGTCCGAAGTCCTGATCGGACTGAGCCAGCAGCGAGTCGAGGGCTTCGGGCAGATGACGCGCGTTGTTATACAGCGTCACGCCGAAGACCACGGACGGGGTCATGCGGCCGGAAGCTTCTCCACCACAATCACGCGGCCCTTGCCGCCCCAGTCCATCCTCGCCTCCAGATCCGGACGCGACTTGCACCCTTCAAGGATGAACATCAGCCGGAGCAGGTCCTTGTTGAGCAGCGTGATGTGCGTCGGGTCGAGGCTGTCGCTCTGATTGAAGTCGAGCAGATCCGCCGGATCCGGGTGATACCGCGTCGTCACGTAGACGAGCCGCGACGACATGCGGACCATGTTGGCCACGGCCTTCTTTACCTCGAACACGGTGAGGTGCTCGATGACTTCGCGGCAGATCACCAGGTCCACGCAGTTGTCGGGCTTGAGCGACGTGTCCGTGACCGACCCGACACTGATCCGGTCGCGCACCTCCGGGGTAGCCAGGCGCTTGCTGCTCTCGGCGAAGTCGATGCCCTCGACGTCCACGCCCAGCTCCCACAGCAGATGCATCAGGGCTCCAGGACCGCATCCGAGATCCAGTGCACGCACCGGCTCCAGCACGTCCTTGATGAGGGCGGGGTTGCTGCCCTCGATGCCACGGCGCACCTCCAGGCTGTAGTTATTCCCGGCGTCGCGCCATTCGCCGGTGAAGTACTCGGCGTCGTAGTGCGTGGAGGCTGTCGGCTTCTGCTCGAGAATCCGGCGTTCGAACTCGGTGATGGTCATGGACGTCCTGAATTGAGGAAGCGTTCGAGAATGCGGCTGGATGAATCCAGCACGGTGTCGAGGTACACGATGCCGATGCCGTGCTCGGCGCAGATGCGCACCTGCGCCTCCGGCAGACGGCCGTCCCAGTCCTTGCCCTTCACGTAGTACTTCGGGCGGAGGTGCCGGAGGATCGTCTCGGTATCGTGCTCGTTGACGTGGGTGTAGGTGATGTAGCGGATCGCGTCGAGCACGATCGCCCGCTGGTCCTCGGAGAGGAGCGGCGCATGCTTGGTGCGCACGTAGCGATCGGAGGCCACGTTGCAGAGCAGCGGCACGTCCACGGCTGACGCCGCCGCCCGGAAGTACTCGATGTGCCCCTTGTGCAGGGGGTCGAATGCCCCGTCCACCATCGCGACGGCGCCCTGGTAGTCCGGCAACTGGTCGAACGTCAGGATCATGACCGGACGAGACCTTTGGCCTTCAGCTCGTCGAGGGCCTTGTCGAAGAAGTCCACGGCCACGTCGGGCGTGGTCTTCGCCCACTGGATCAGCTCGGCGAACCCCTGTTCGAGCGTCACCCTCGGCTCGAAGCCCAGCGTCTCGCGGGCGCGCGAGATGTCCGCCGTGTTGTGCCGGACGTCGAAGGTCCGGCCCACGTTGGTGACTTCCGGCTCGATGGTGCTGCCGAGCAGGCGCTGCAGCATCCGGGCGATCTCGAGAATGGTGACGGTCGTCCCTGACCCGACATTGACCGGCAAGTAGTCCGCGCCGGGCTTCTCCAGCATGAGGGTGAGACACGCCACCACGTCGTGAATGGACACAAAGTCCCTGAGCTGGCCGCCGTCCTCGAACACGACTGGCGGCTTGCCGTTCATCAGGCGGCTGATCCAGATGGCCGCCACGCCCGCATACGGATTGCTCAGGCTCTGCCGTGGGCCATAGACGTTGAAGAAGCGCGGCGCGACAGCCGGAATACCGTACGTCTTCCCGATGAGCAGCACCATCTCCTCCTGGTGGTACTTCGTCATGGAGTAGATGTTGTCGCGGTACAGCGCCTTGTGCTCCGGAGTGGGCACGGACAGCACCGGTGCGCCACAGGAGGGGCACCGCTGCTCCCAATCCTTGGCGGCCATCTGGGCCTCGCTCCGGATCCCGGGTGCGACCGGACCGCATGTGGCGCAGGCGTAGGCGCCTTCCCCATACACCCCGATGGACGAGGCCACGATCACCTTCTCCACTTTGTGCTTCGTGTTCACGAGGATGTCGAGGAGGAGGGCGGTGCCACGGGTATTCACGTCCACGTAGCGATCGATCTCGTACATGCTCTGGCCGATCGAGACCGCGGCCGCGAAGTGCACAACCGCCTCGGCCTCCAGCACCAGCGGCTCGAACACGGCGCGGTCGCGCACGTCCCCGCGCACATACCGCACCGTCGGATTCGCATAGGACGGCCACGTCCCCGAGCGGTGTACCTGCGGCACGAGGCTGTCGAGCACGACCACGTGGTAGCCGCGCGCGACGAGCGCGTCCACGAGGTGGGACCCGATATAGCCGGCGCCCCCGGTGACCAGTACGTTGCGTATCGCCATTGCGCTCCTTGTTACCCCAGTCCACCGGGCGCCAGCCGGCGCTCGGCATCGGCCCAATCCGCGGGCGTGTCGATGGTCAGTGACTCGGCTGCCGGCACCACCATGGGCCTGCAGTCGCGTCCGTAGATGCTGTGCTGGTCCACAAGCGTGCGGCGCCAGCAGGTGTAGACCGTGCCATCGCGCACGCAGGCCAGGCGCGCGTCCTGGCGTCTCGTCACGCGCGCGCCGTCAGGCAGGAACGGCACCAGACGGCCGTCCTCGACGCGCATGACGTAGTCCGGAGAGAGGTGCCGGGGCAGCTCCACGACGCTCACCACCGAGTCCGCTCCGGTCTCGCGGAGCAGCTCAACTGACCGGCGGATGTGCTCGCCACGCCGGAGGGGCGAGGTCGGCTGCAGCAGGACGATGATGTCGGCCTCCCAGCCCTCGCCCGCCAGCGCCGCCACCGCGTGCTCGATGACCGGCAGCATCGGAGTCTCGTCCCCGGCCAGTTCCGCCGGACGGAGGAACGGCACATCAAGCCCGCACGCGCGCCCGGCCTCGGCGATGGCCTCCGCGTCGGTTGACAGGACCACGCGGTCCACGACGCCGGAGGCACGCGCTGCGTCTGCCGCATAGGCCAGGAGCGACCTCCCGTGGAGGAGCCGCGTGTTCTTGCCCGGCAGCCCCTTCGAGCCGGCCCGCGCCGGCACAAGTCCCAGTACCTTCACGCGTTACCGGCTCTGCTTCGCATTCTGCACGTAGCGGATCTCGCGCAGCAGTCCGCGCACGCTGTCGCGCGTCGGCAGTGCATCCTGCTGCACCTGCACGGGGCGGCAGACGTAGCTGATGTGCAGGTGGTCCGCCGCGTAGTCCGCGCGGATCGGCTCGAAGCCGGCCCGACGGAGATACGCCATCATCGTGTCCTCGGTCAGGTAGTACGGATGATCCACCTTGACGGCCTCCTCCACCGACCAGTGGCGCAGGTACGCCGCCCGGAAGTCCACGATGTCCACGAACAGCACGCCCAGGGGATGGATCAGGCTGCGGATGATGGTCAGCGTCCTGGAGATGTCCAGTAGGTGGTCCACGGTCTGAAACAGGCCCACCATGTCGAATTGGCGGCCGTCCGGCTGGTAGTCCTCGACCAGCCCGGTCACCGTGTCCAGTCCAAGCGCCCGGGCTTCCTCCACCTCAAGCGGCGCCGGGTCGATGACGGTGGCTTCAAGACCGAATACCCGCGACAGGTGGTGGGCGACCACGCCGGTCGAGCCGCCGATGTCGAGCAGCGACCGGAGCCCCGCGCCCTGAACATAGGGAGCCAGCAACTCGGCGCGTTCCCTGGCGTACTCGCGCTGTTCGTCCTGGATGGACTTCGCGTCGATGAGGCGGCCGTGATAGGCGCTCACCAGGGGCCGGTAGGTGCCGTTGTAGAACTCCCCGTACGCGTCGGCCGTCATCACCGGGCTCAGGAACACGAGGCCGCAGTCCGCGCAGGCGCTGGCCGGTGACGGGAACCCGTATCGGTCCCGGTGCGTGATGACCACAAACCGGGTGCCGCCGCAGAGATTGCAGGTGTCCACGGGCGCTTTCGGTTGCGCGACGTAGTCAAAGGGCAGCGCCCCGATCCTGGCGGCGCGATCGGCGTTCACGGTCACTCGTGGCTCCTTGTTCATCAGTACGTCAGACGCTTCTCGACGGTCAGCGGCGCGGTCGCCAGGCAATCGGCGATGCGTGCCCCGGCTTGCCCGTCGCCGTAGAGGTGGTCGGAGGCGGGACGCCCCCGGCGCTGGTGCTCGCGGATGGCCGCACTGATGGCCGCGCGGTCGTGCTCCACGTCGATGACGTTCACACCCCGCTCGCGGCCCTGCTGGCGCGACCCGACGTTGACGGCAGGTACGCCGAGATAGGAGCACTCGCGAATGGCCACGCTCGAGTTGCCGACAATCGCGGTGGCCCCGCAGAGGAGCCGCAGGAAGTCCTCCGGGAACATGTTGCGGAAGAAGTGGAAGTGCTCGGGCTTCTCCCGCTCGCGGAACACACGGATGCCCTTGGACGTCCCGTCGGAGCCGGCGTCGACGTTGGGCCAGAACCAGAGCACGGGCAGGCCGGCGTCCTTGACCGCGTACAGCGTTTCGTCCACCTGATGGCGGGCCTCGTCCCACTCCGTCGTCACCGGATGCTGCATGACAACCAGGTACCCGTTCGAAAGGTCCCCGCGCGCGCCCACGCCGCCGTACTTGTCAAACGGATCGAAGTCCATGGCCGGGTTCGCGGCCACCTCCGCGGCGATATCGATCGACGGGCAGCCCGTCAGCAGCACGGCGGCGGGCTCCTCGCCGAGCCGGATGACGCGCTCACGCGCCTGCGCCGTGGAGACCAGGTGCAGGTTGGCGAGCTTGGTTACCGCGTGCCGGACCTTCTCGTCGATGGAGCCGGTCACCTCCCCGCCCTGCACGTGCACGACGGGGATGTTCATGTAGGAGGCCGCCACGGCCGTGGCCAGCGTCTCGTAGCGATCCGCCACGGTCACCACGGCGTCGGGCCGCAAGTTGTCGAAGACGGTCGCCAGCTCGACGAGGCCCATGCCGGTCGTCTTCGCCGAGGTCACAAGGTTCTCGCCCTCCACCACCATGTAGACACGTGCGGCCGGCGTAAAGCCGTCGCGCTCGATGGCGCCGATGGCGTTGCCGTAGCGCTCGAGGAGCGCCGAGGCCGCGACGACGAGCTGGAGTTCAAGATCCGGATGCTGCTGGATGGCGGTGAGCGCCGTCCGGATGCGCGAGTAGCTCGGCCGCGCCGTGATCACGACACAGATTTTTCGTTTCATTCCAGGTGGTCGTCCGAGAGGAGTTCATCAGGCCTGATGGCCCGCCGGAGCCGGCGGCCCACTACGTCTGCCAGCCGGGACTCGTGAAGGCCCGTACCCGGTTTCTTGAGCACCAGATCGCCCCGCGCCAGCACGTGTCCGGCTGGCAGGTCACCTCGCGCTACGAGGCTCCTGGTGAAAATCGCCCTGAGCGGCGCCGTCGCGGCCGCCGCCTCGTCCTTGTCGAGCGGAAACGCCTTCATCCGCTCGATGAAGCGGATGCCGTCCACCAGTTGCCGCAGCTCGGCGGTCGTAACCGAGGCGGGCACGTCGGGACCGAACATCTCGCGGCTGAGCGTCACGTGCAGCTCGAGGATGTCGATGCCAATGGTTGCCGCCGCCAGACCCGGGTAGATGGTCGCCGAGTGGTCGGAGAGTCCCACCCATCCGCCAAAGCGTTCCCGAAACACCGGAATCAGATTGAGGCCGACCTGCTCGGGCGGACAGGGATAGGCCGTCGTGCACTGGAGCACGCCCACCTGGTTGCCGGCGGCGCGGATACGGGCCACGGCGGCGTCGGTTTCCGCCAGCGGGCTCATCCCGCTCGAGATCACGATGGGCTGGCCCGTCGCGATCATGCGGTCGAGGAGCGACAGATGCCCGATCTCGCCCGAGGCCACCTTCCAGAACGGCTGACCAATCCGATCAAGGACGTCCACCGCCTCGATGGAAAACGGCGAGCAGACGAAGGCCACCCCGCGCTCGCGGCAGTGATCGGCCAGCCCCTGCCACTCGTCCGGCGTGAAGGCCATCCGCGTCCAGTAGTCGTACCGCGTGGCGTCCTGCTTGCTGAAGGTCACACGGAACGGCTCGGCGGGTGTGCTCTCCGCTTCGGCGATGTGCATCTGGAACTTCACGCCGTCCGCACCGGCCGCCGCGATCGCGTCCACGAACGCGTGCGCCAGCCCGAGGCTGCCGTCGTGGGTCAGCGCCACCTCGCCCATCACAAAGCAGCGTCCAGCTCCGATCACCGGCTGGGTATCCGTCATGGATGACTGGTTCCTCTCGACGACAATCCCGGCGCCACGCGCAGCACCGCGGTCTTGGCGGCCGCCACGACGCGCGCCCGCCGGCGGCGCCACACCTGGGCCCGCTGTTCACGATACTTCTCCGCGTACCGGTTCGCGCGTTCGGCCTGCACACCGGCCTTGTCCACGGCTTCTCGTACCTGGCGCGGATCACCCAGCCAGCGGCGGCCCCACGCGGTGTCGATGACACAGGCGAGGGCGACGGCACGCACGCGCGCGGAGACGGGCACCCCCTCGGGACGGGCCGGTTCGAGCGCGGCCACGCCCTCCACCGCCTCGACGAAGCGCGGCGTCGACGGCACGTGCAACCCGGCGGGCCTCACGAACGCCTGTACGAACGCCGTGTTCGCTTTCGTCGTCGTTCCCGACACGCCCGCCGCCAGCTGGCCCGCATGCTCCTCGAGCGACCGGCTCGTGTGGAGGAAGCCCTCACCCACCCGGAGCAGATACTGGAAGTGCAGCGTGCCCTCCTGATTCTCCCGGAACTCCGGCAGCAGCACGGTGTAGACGGGCCGGTCCACGATGGCCGACTCGATGAGCGCACTGGTGTTCAGCCCGACGACCGCCGCGGCGTGGTACATCGAGTCGAAATAGTCGGCGCGTGCCTCGGCGTCGAGTGGCGTGGAACCGAACACCGTCACGCCCGGGAACTCCGCAGACAGGTCGATGCCGTGCCACTCGGCCAGCCGCTGCGGGTGCGGCCGCACCAGGAGTGGGAGATTCCCGACCGCCGGATCCGGATGCCGGCGCAGGGCCGCAATCCACTGCCGGACGAACGACGGCTCCGGCAGACTCCCCTTGAAGAGCGACGAGCACACGTAGAGCGCGAAAGGGCGCGCATCGGCCAGCCCCACACGCAGGCAGAACGCCTCGCGGTCACGGGAGGGCTGGCGGTCGAACCACTGATCGAAGCACTGCGCCCCGGTCACAACGACCTGCCCGGCGGGCACGCCGTGCAGATCCACCGCCTCGCGCTTCTGCGTCTCGTTCCACACGAGCACACGGTCCGGGCGAACGCGGATGAGCGCCTTGCTCGTCAGGTGGTCCCAGCTCCACACAGCCAGGGCGGTCGGGATGCCGAGGAGGCGCGCCGCACGCAGATAGTCGAGCTGCGGCGACCCCAGCTCGATAAGCGGCGTCAGCACAACCAGGTCAGGGGCGTGGCCCTCGACACACTTCCGCACGGCCGGCGATGGGCCGATCGCCGCCTCCACGTCGCCCAGGCGCCGTGATGCCTCATCGGCACCCCACCGTGCCTGGGCCCAGGCCGCGATGCGGGGCGTGCGCTCGCTGGCGCGTTGGCGGATCTTCGTCGCGTCCGCGTACCGGACGTCCTCGTAGCGGAGGTAGTCGAGGCTGAGCCGCAGGCCCTCGGCCAGCCGGGCCCGGCGTGTCGCGGGCGCCGCGGGCGTGGTACCGAACGTCACGCCTGGCAACTCCCCGGCCAGGCGCTCGACAAACTCGCGGTTGTCCTCCCGGTCCACGGCCAGGTGCACGCGGTGTCCGCGCGCGGCGAGCAGCCGGATGGCCGCGTCAAAATTGCGGAAGTACGTGTAGTGCCGCGCGAGAAAGAGGATCGTCACGGCGTCAGCATCGTCAACGGATCGAGTCCGCGCAGATCCACCGGGGAGAAGCGCGCGGCGCCAGGCAGACGGTGACAGGCGCGCAGCGCGACCGACAGGTGCGCGTGCAGGAACTCAGGATCGGCGAGCACAGCCGACGTCGGCACGCCGAGAAGTGGCGCCATCCACGTGAGGCTGCCGCACGTGCCCACGTACGCGGACGCGTGCGCGATGATGTCCGTCTGCGCCGCGAGGTTCGTCCTCGGCGTGAGCCACTCACGCGCGCTGATGATGCGGGAGTCGCCCGCGAACGCGTAGTCGGCGTGGTCGTCGATGGCAAGGCCGGTATCCAGCAGCACGACCGGGCGCTGTGCGGCCAGATCACGCACCATCCGCTGCAGCGTCTGTCGGATCGCGGGTGTATCCGGCATCGAGCGCGCCGCGTAGAACTTCACCGCCACGTAGGACTCCGGCAGGCTGCTGCGAGCAATCACACCGGGAGGCGTGTGCAGCTTGAAGCGCGTATGGCTGTCCAGGAAGCCACTCGCCCTGTGGCCCGACCAGAACAACTTGAAGAGCCGGAACATCAGCGACGGATGCAGCACGCGCGCGCCCTCGAGGCCCTGCGCCTTGACCGCCGCCGCCACGAGGTCCGCTTCCAGACTCGAGCCGCTCAACTGCTTCAGCTCACCGCGTTCGGCGTTGCGCCGGGCGAAGTCCCCAGGCGTGATGAGATCCCAGATCTCGACCGATCGCGCCGCGATGTCCGAGTACCACGCACCCGCGCCGCCGCGCGTGACGACCATCACCCGCCTGGGATTCAGCTGGTAGGCGGCCGACACCCACCGGAGAAACGGAATCCAGTAGAGCACTTCGTACCCGACCTCGGCCAGCCAGGGCCCGACGACGACAGGATCGTCCCCGTCCAGCAGGGCGGCCAGTTCGCGTTCGACTTTCCATTCGGTCTGGTTCCAGGCGTCCTGCTCGCGGAGCTTCGACTGCCGATCGCGGCGTGCTCGAAGCGGCCGGCGCACGGCGCGATAGACGTCCTTGCTGGCATTCACGGTCCGGTTTGACACGGATTCCCGCACACGCCCGACGGCGTGCTTCGCGTCCCTGATACCCGAGAGGATCAGCTTCCGGGTGTGGCGCACGCGGTTCCGCGCACGGCGCGCCTGCTTCAGCAGCAGGTTCCAGGCCGTGAGCACCGTGGGCATCGTGGCCGCGATGGCGTCCGTCGCCGCCTTCCACCTGCGGCGGGCGTTGGTCTGTGCACGGCGAGCCTGCTTCCGCGTCAGATTCCGGGCCGCAAGAATTCTGTCAGGCATGAACCGTTCCACCGGTCCGCGGGCTGAATGCGACCTGCAATCCGCGCAGGTGACGCACATCCAGCTCTGAGAAGCCACCGCCGCCGACGCCGGCAAACACCCGCTTGGCCACCTCAAGATGGTCCCAGCGGAAGCCGCCCGGATCGGAATAGAACGTCACCGTATCGGTACCGACGAGGGGTGCGAGATACGAGAAGCCGCCATAGCTCCCGACGTACGCGTCCGCGCCGCGGATGATCGCCGTCTGCGTTGCCAGGTTCGTCTCCGGCTCGAGGAGCTGGTCGATCCGGTGCACACGTCCGCCGGTCTGGATGTGGAAGTCGTCATGATCGTCGTAACGCACGCCAGGGTTGAGGAGCACGATGTCCGTGCCGGCCGAAAGGTCGGCCAGCAGCGTGTCAACGAAGTGCCGGTTCTCCGCGGTGGCTGGCAGGCCCACATTGCCGTAGAACTTGGCGACGACGTACCGTTCGGGCAGTTGCCGGCGGATTGCGGCTTCGCCGTCTGACTCGCGAATCAGACCGAACTGCGTGAACAGCTCCACCAGCGTGACTGGCTGGTGTTGCTTCCAGAACAACTGGAAGAGGCCGTACATCAGGGACGGGTGCAGCACGTGGTAGTCGGTGAGCGCGTGTGCCGAGGCCACCTGCTCGACGATCGTACGGTCGAACCCGGCGAGCCGCACGTGCTTGAGCACGCCTTTCTGCTCGGCGATCCGCTGGTCGTTCTTCGCCCGGAAGTCCTCGGGCGTGTAGTAACGGAAGACGTCGTCGTAGTGCGTCGCCACGCCGCCGTACCACGACTGGGTGCCCCCACGGGAGACGATGTGCAGCCGGGCGGGATCGAGTCTCGCGTAGCGCGCGACCCACTTGACGAACGGCACCCAATACAGCAGCTCGAACCCTGCTTCCGACAGCCACGGTCCGACCACGATCGGCCGGCCGTCCGCGGCCATCCGCAGGACCTCCTCGCGGACCACCTGGGCTTCGGGAGTCTCGCTGCCCGCGAGCACCTTCTGTTCGCGCGCCTTGCCGACGCGAGGCGCCAGCGGTGAGACGCCTCCGACCGCCTCGACCTTCGCGCGTGCGGACGCCTGTCGCTTGCGGGCACCCCGCGCCTCGCCGCTGTCAGGCGTGGGCGCACCCTGCGCCGGGACGTTGTCCCGCGTCCGACCGAGTCGCGCCAGCACCCGCGGCAGCAGCAGGCGGGCCACGCCGGCGGCCGGTGGCGAGAACGGCGGCCGCGCCGGCTTCGTCAACAGCTTGTCGATCGCGGCCACGAACAGCGGCGTGGCAGGTACATCGAGCCCGCGCGGCCGGATGAACGCCTCGGTAAACCGCCGGCTCTTCTCGTCGTGCTCCACGCGCTCGGTGAGCGGGCCCGAGAGCTGTGCCACATGCTCCTCGAACGACCGCGCCACGTGCAGCAGGCCCCCGTTCACCGTCGTGAGGTAGTGGAAGTGGATGGTGCCTTCCTGATTCTCCCGCGAGTACTTCGACAGCACCACGGTGTGGACCGGCCGCCCCATCACGCCGGCCTCCAGAAAGGCGCTCGTGTTCAACCCCACCACCGCCGCGCTGTAGTGCACCGAATCGAAGTAGTCGCTGCGGGTCTTTTCGTCGACAGGCAGGCTGCCCCAGAACACAACGTCGCGGTACTGCGCGAAGTTGAAGCCGCTCCACTCGTCCACCCGGGCGGGATGCGGCCGGATGAGAATGCCTGCGTCGCGGACGGCCGGGTCGGACGAGTCGCGGATGGCGCGAATCCACTTTTCGACAAAGACCGTCTCGTCCACCGTGTCCCTGAACAGCGACGAGCAGACATAGAGCAGGAACGGCTTGTCCGCCGGCAGTCCGCGCTCGGCAAGGAACTGCGCCCGGGTTCTGCGGGGCAGCCACGTGAACCAGTGGTCATAGGCCTGCGCGCCCGTCACCGTCACGCGCGTTGACGGCAGGCCGTGGTACATCACCGCTTCACGCTTTTGAACCCCGTTCCACACCAGCACCAGATCGGGTTCCATCCGGATCAGCGCCTTGCTGGACAGGTGGTCCCAGCTGGTGACCGGCAACGCAGTCCGCAACCCGAGGGAACGGGCCGCCTGCAGATAGTCGAACTGCGGCGACCCGAGCTCGATGAGCGGCGTCACGAGCACAGCGTCGGGGGCTTCCGCGCGCAGCCAGTCGGCAATGGGTTGGCTGACCGGCACCGCCTGTTCCAGCCACCGGAGAAACGCGCCGATGGCCCGGCGGCCGACGCGCCGTTTCCCGAGGGGGTGTTCGAGCCAGCGCACGACCGCCTCGGGCGCCCGGGCCTCCGCGCGCTCGCGCAGGTGGGGCGTCTTCCGGTACGCCGGCTCCCTGAAGCGCAGGTAGTCGATGGCCAGCCGTAACTGGCGCACGCGCGCGGCGTGTTCTCCCCTCGCGCGGACAGGCGCGGTCGTCACCGACACGTTCGGCGATCCGGCAAGCAAGGCAGTCATGAGCTCCGGGCTGCCCGATGGATGATCCTGCCGCTCGAGAGCCAGACGCACCTGGTGCCCTCGCGCCGCCAGGGCACCGATGACGCCATCGAAGTTCCTGAGGTAGCCGCTGTGCCGCGCGATGAACAGGATGGTCACGCCGTCACCTTGCCCCGCGTCCAGGAGGACAGCTCGAGGCCGAGCGGTGCGAGGGCGCCGAGGTCGAAGGGCGTGAAACGCCCCCCGCCGAGTACCCGATAGACGCGGCGTGCCACGTGCAGGTGCACGTTGAGAAACTTTGCGTCGGTCATCACCGCCGTGGTGTCGGTGCCAAGCATCGGTGCCAGCCAGGCGATACCGCCGCACGTGCCCACGAACCCACGCGCGTTGGCGATGATGCGCGACTGCACGGCCAGATTGTTTCGTGGCGTCATCCACTCCCTGGCGCTGACGACCCGGCCCGTGTGGGGGAAGTCGTACTCCCCGTGGTCATCCAACTGGAGGCCGGTGTCGAGCATCACGAGCGGATGCTGTTCCGCCAGCACCTCGAGGAGCCGCCGGAGCACGCGCCGGGTTTCAGGCGTGTCCTGGAGCGACTGCGCCGCATAGAGCTTCACGGCTACGTAGCCGTCGGGAAGACCCGGCAGCGGCACCTCGACCTCGCTCGGCGGGGCCACCATCCGGTAGCTGGTGTGTTCGTCGAGAAAACTCAACGCGCGGTGCCCTGCCCAGAACTGCTGGAACAGCCGGTACATGAGCGACGGGTGCAGCACCTGCACACGCGGAACACCCCAGTGTGAGCGGGCGCGTTCAATCAGATCGCGCTCGAAGGGGGGCATCTCGAGCTGCTTGATGGTGCCGCCGGCTCCCTCGGTCCTCGACGCGTTGTAGGCGGTGAACGCCTCCGGCCTCATGTGGTCGAACGCCTCGAACCGGTTCGGCGTGATGTCCGCGTACCAGGCGCCGGCGCCACCGCGGCTGACGATCAGCATCTGATCGGCCTTGATGCGGTAGGTCGACCGGAACCAGCGGACAAAGGGCACCCAGTAGAGCGCCTCGTAGCCCACTTCGGAGATCCAGGGCCCGACGACGATCGGGTCGCCGGTGTCGGTCAGCCGCTCGATCTCCTGCTCGAGGGTGATTTCCGTTCTGACCGCCGCCCACTTCTCCCGCACCCGCTGTCGGCGTGACTGCCAGCGCAGGAACGGGCGCCGCAGACTCCAGACACGGAGCACCGCCTTGCGCGTGAGGTTGCGCGCGATCACGGGCACGTTCACGACGCCACCGCCACCGGTGCCGGACCCGCCGGTGAGACCAGCAGGAGATCGTGGCCGAAACCCTTGAACACGGACTGCGCGAGGGCCAGATGCGTCTTCGAGAAGCCGGCAGGATTGGAGTACACGGCACGCGCCGGAATGCCGCGGCTCGGCGCGAGGTAGGCGAATCCGCCGTAGGTGCCGACCCACGCGCTCGCCCTCGCCACGATGGCGTCCTGCTGCGCGAGGTTTGTCGCCGGCACTGGCGCCTGCACGCCACGCTGTGCGGCCTGCGCTTCCTCTTCCCAGGCGGCGTGGTCGTCCACGCGAAGCCCGGTCGCCAGGGACACGACCGGTCCCTCCTCCGACAACTCCCGCACGATGCGCTCAGCAGCCGCGCGGTTCTCGACCGTCGCCGGAAAGGCCTCGTTGAAGTAGAACTTCACCGCGGTGAAGCGTCCCGGCAGGTCGACAGCGGGCGTGGTCGCTGGCGGAAGCGTCTCAAACCGTGTGTACGAGCGAATCCACGACTCGTCGGCGTGCTTCCACCAGAACGGATTGAACAGACGGAACATCAGCCCGGGATGCAGAATCGCGGGCCGGTCGAGTCCTTCGGCTCTGGCCACGGCTGCCACCAGCGCCGACTCTGACGCGGTCAGCCGGACCTGCTTCTGCTCGCCGAACACGGCGATGCGTTCCTCACTCAAGCCCGCCAGTTCCTCCGGTGCAAGGAACTCGAACGCGTCGCGGTAACGCGCCGAGACCCGGCCGTACCAAGCCGCCGGCCCGCCCCGCGAGATCACCACCAGCCGTGCACGGTCGAACCCGCAGGCATCGACGGCCCACTCGAGAAACGGCCGCCAGTACAGCAGCTCGAAGCCGACCTCCCCAAGCCACGGGCCGATAATGACTGGACGTCCGCTTCGCGCGATGCCCGTCAACTCCTGAACGACCGCACGCCGCGTCCACTCCCGCCACGCGCCGGCAGCCGCCGACCTGATGGGCGCCGGAAGCCAGCGCGTGCTCACCGGACAGTCCCTCTCATAGCGCGGTGCCTCGCACCGCGGCTGCGGCCGCCACGACGTCGCCGGCACCCAGCACGAGGCGCGTCACCGGCACCTCGCGCAGATCGAGCGGAATGAACGCGCCGAGCTGCAGCGACGAGAAGACGCGACGCGCCACGTCGAGGTGATCGAAGCGGAATCCGGTCGGGTGCGAGTAGAAGGCGACGGTGTTCACCCCGAGGAGCGGTGCCAGATACGAGAAGCCTCCATAGGTGCCCACGAAGGCGTCGGCACCGGCGATCACAGCGGACTGCACCTCGAGGTTGTCCTCCGGCCGCATCAGGTCCGTGATTCGATGGACGCGTCGGCGCACGTCCGACGGCAGATCCGCGTGATCATCGAAGCGCACGCCTGTGTCGAGCAGCACGACATCGGACGTGTCGGTCAGCGTGCGCAACGTGTCGGCGATGAAGCGCCGATTCTCGCCGGTATCCGGCAGTGCACCGTTCGCGTAGAACTTCGCGGCGACATAGCGGGCCGGCAGCGCGGCGCGCACGTCAGGACGATCCGGCTTCGGAAGGGGACCGAACGACGTGAACGTGTCGATGAGCGTCACCGGCGCCAGTTGGCGCCAGTAGGCATTGAACAGTCGATACATCGTCGATGGATGCATTCGGTGCGTCTTGCCGAGGCCCAGGTCCGACACGACCCGCTGCTCGATGTCTCGGTCCCAGGCCGTCATCTCGAGGTGCTTCAGGCGGCCGCCGTAGGTCGCCTGCCGCGCCTCGTTCATGCGGCGGAACTCGTCCGGGGTGCAGTAGCGGAACACGTCGATGTAGCGATCGGTGATGTGCCGGTACCAGGAGGCCGTGCCGCCGCGCGAGATGACGACGAGCCTGTCCGCATCGATGTTGCCGTAGGCCCGTGCCCAGGTCAGGAACGGAATCCAGTAGAGCAGCTCGAAGCCGGTCTCCGACACCCACGGGCCGAGAATGATCGGCTCCCTGATGCGGCCGATCGCCGTCACCAGCGCCCGTACCTCCTGCACTTCGGGCACGTTGGGGAACTTCTCGACCTTCGCCGGATCCGCCCCCTTTCCGACCTTCGGCAACACGGTGCCTTGATGCGGTGTCGGCGGCGCGGCGCCGAGCAGCACCAGCAGCCGACGTCGCACGGGTGCCCAGACGTACTCGATGGTGCGGCGCTTCATCCGCTGCACGAGTGACCGCGCGCCCTTGCGGCCCAGCTCCGTCCACACCTGTGCGCCGGCCACCAGCAACCAGGGCAGCAGGAGCACGCGGGCCATCAACGCCGACGACGTCGGTACCCGCACGGGTGCCGGCGCGGGCCGCGTACCGAGCGCCTCGATGGCATCGGCAAAACGCGGCGTGCCAGGTTCGTGCCGTCCGAACGGCCGCACGAATCCGTCGACGAACCGGCGGCTCTTGTCCGACGTCTCGCCGGCCAGCGTACGCCGGAGCTGATCGCGATGCTCATCGAAGCTGCGCGCGGCATGCAGCAGGCCGCCGTTCACTTCGAGGAGATAACGGAAGTGCAGGGTGCCTTCCTGGTTTCTCCCGGAGAACTCGGGCAGCAGCACCGTAAAGACCGGCCTGTCCACGCAGCCCGCTTCGATGAACGCGCTCGTGTTCAGGCCGATGACGGCTGTGGCGTAGTGCATCGAGTCGAAGTAGTCGTCCTGCGACTCGGCGTCGATCGGGTGCGCGCCGTACAGCACGACGTTGGTGAAGCCGGTCAGCTCCGTGGACGCCCACTCCTCCATCCGCTGCGGGTGCGGCCGAACGAGGATTGACGCGTCATGAAGCGCCGGATCGGCACTCGATTGGATCTCCTGGATCCAGCGCTCGACGAAGCGGGCCTCGTTGCCTGTGCCTCTGAAGAGGGACGAACAGACGTAGAGCAGGAACGGCTTGTCGCGCGGAAGGCCGACACGCTCGAGAAACGCGTCGCGCGAGCGCGACGGCTGCCGATCGAACCACTTGTCGAAGCACTGCGCGCCGGTGACGACGATGCGCTCCTCCGGCACCCCATGAAAACGCATGGCCTCTTCGCGCTGCACGGGGTTCCAGACCATCACGAGTTCGGGTGCCGCGCGCAGACGGGACTTGCTCGACAGGTGGTCCCAGCTGCCGACGGCGAGCACCGAGCGCAGGCCCAGCGCCTTCGACGCGATCAGGTGGTCGAGTTGGGGTGTGCCGAGTTCGATGAGCGGCGTGATGAGCACGGCGTCCGGGCGCTGCTCACGAAGGAAGTCCTCCAGCGGTCTGTTCGCCGGGATGGCGCGCTCGAGTACCCGCAGCCACCGCTCCAGCCGTTGCGCACCCTCGACGCCACCGAGGCCCGGCAACCGCTGCAGACGCAACAGCATGTGCGGCGCACGCTCACGCGCACGCGCCCGCAGGTGCGGCGTGTCGTCATACAGCGGATCGACGAACCGGAGATAGTCGAGCGCGAGCCGCAGCCGTCGCGCCATCTCGACCCAGGCGCCGGACTCCCGGCCCTTCGTCCAGCCGAAAGTCAGCCGACCGCCCGACTCCGCGGCGAGCCGGCGCACCAGTTGTTCGCCCCCAAGCAGTTCCCACCTGTCTGCCGAGACGTGGACATCGTGACCGCGCCGGGTGAGCTCCAGCACCGCGGACTCGAAGTTCCGCAGGTAGGTGTAGTGCCGGACCAGGAACAGGATGCGCATCAGGTGGTCGGGGTCAGCTTGGCCCTGCCGCGTTCCGCGTGCTTGCGCCGTTCCTTGGCCGCTCCCGCTTCGTCGTAGCTGAGCAGCCATCCGACGCGTGTCAGCGCCAGCGCCAGGAACGCGCGAACCGTCACACGCGTCAACGGACCCTGACGGGCGGGCGACAGCCGAGGCGCGACGACAGGAAGCTGTTCGATGGCTTCGATCACGCGCGGCGTCGCCGCCTGAGCAACACCGTGCGGCCGGACGAAGGTGCCGACGAAACGTTCGGTGCGGCGACCATCCGCCTCGCCCCGCAGCGCTGCCGCCAGCTGCGTCGCGTGGTCTGCGAAGGTGCGTGCCCCGTGGAGCAGGCCCTGGTCGCCGTCGAACAGATAGTGGAAGTGGATCGTGCCTTCCTGGTTCTCGAAGTACTCGGGCAGCAGGATCGTGAAGGCCGGGCGGCCGGCAATCGCCCCCTCGATGAAGGCGCTCGTGTTGAGGCCCGCCACGGCGGTGCTGTAGTGCAGCGAATCGAAGTAGTCGCCACGCGACTCGACGTCGACCGGATTGCTGCCCCACAGCGCGACGCCCGGCTCCGAGGACACATCCACCCCTTCCCACTCCGGGAAGCGCGACGGATGCGGCCGCACGAGGATGTTCGCCTCGCGCAGCTCCGGGTGTCCGCTCGCTCGCAACTCGCGGATCCACCGCATCACGAACGCCGCCTCCGGAGGACTGCCCTTGAAGAGCGACGAACAGACCCAGAGGAGGAAGGGCCGGTCGTCCCGCAGTCCCACGCGCCGGCAGAACTCGGTCCGCGACCGCGACGGCTGGCGGCCAAACCACTGATCGAAGCACTGCGCCCCGGTGACCACGACGCGGTCCGCCGGCACACCATGCAGCTCGGTGGCCTCCCGGAACTGGGTCGGGTTCCAGACCAGGATGCGGTCGGGGACCGTCCGGATCAGGGCCTTGCTGGACAGGTGATCCCAGCTCCAGACGCAGAGCGCCGTCGGCAGGCGTCGGGCCATCGCGGCATACAGGCAGTCGAGCTGCGGCGACGCCACCACGCCGATGAGCGGCGTGAACAGGACGACATCAGGTTGCTGCGCATCCAGAAGCGCATCAATCTCGGCGACCGGTGGCAACCCGCGCTCGCAGGCCGCCAGCCATCGTCCGAGAACGCGCCGGCCGGCGGCGGTGCGACACGGCCAACGGTCGGTGAGCCACAGCACGCCGATCGGCGAACGCTTCCTGGCCCGCAGCCCAAGGCGCGGCATCTTCTCGTAGGGCGGCGACAGGTATCGGAGATAGTCGATCCCGAACCGCAACCGGGTGCCGAGCGTGTACTCGCGGCTCTTCGGTTTCGGTGCCAGCCCGGCCGTCACCTGACCGGGAAATGCACTGGCCAGCCGCTCGATGATCGAGAATCCGCCGAACGCCTCCTCCTGCTCCACCGCGACGTGGATCTGGTGGCCATTCCGAGCCAGGCCCGCCAGTACGGACTCGAAGTTCCGCAAGTAGGTGTAGTGCCGCGCAAAGAAGAGGATCTTCACGTCCCTGTGGTGTCCCGGAGGCGGCCCGCCATGTGCCGATAGGTCAACGCCTCGGCGACGCGATTGGTGTCAGCCGGCTTGTTCCTCGCCTTCGACGCCTTCTTCATCGCCCGCGTGTAGTCGGTGTCGAGCGGCGAGACGTCCGTGACGTCGTAGTGTGCCGAGAGGAGCGTGCCGACCGACTCCAGCTCGTCGTTGTAGCGCGAGCGCTCGCGGTTCAGGCTGTAGATCTGCGCGCAGCGGCCACGCGCTGCGAGGTCGATGTAGGCAGCAATCTGCGCGCCGGTCATCTCCTGAAACGACGCGATGTTCACCAGCAGGTGCGGCTCGAAGCCAGGTAGCGACGCCGCTCGCGTGTTCGGTACGAACACGAAGTCGTAGCCGCGCCAGTCGCGGAGCGCGTGGTCCGGCGTCGCCGGCCCGACGATCAGCGTGCGCGCATCCGGTATGACCGTCTTCAGATACGTAGCCGAGAACAGAAACAGCTCTGGCAGGTCCGTGATGACGTAGGTCGTATCGGGAAACAGACGCGTGAACTGATACGCAAAGCCGCCCCAGCCGCCGCCGATCTCCCAGGCCACCCGGCGGCCTGTGACACCACGAAACGCGTCCATGACGCCCGATCGCTTCATGCCGACGAGCACCTCGAGGTACTTCAAGCCGTCGAGGTTGAACAGCTGTCCGTCGATGCGATAACCGAAACCGCCGAGCGCCGGATGCTCCGGCACGACAAGTTCGGGACCGCCCAATTCGACAAGCGTCCGAAGTCGCTGCTCAAACAGTCCGACCTTCTCGTCGTCGGCCACGCGGTAGTCGTACGGACGCAGACCGGTGATGTGGAATGCGTGATGCCGGAGCTTCGCGAGGATGATCGGCGTCGCGTCCGTCATGTAGTCGATGTTGCCGAGCTCCTCCGTCCAGTAGGCACTCGGCCTGCCGGTGCCGTTCGCTCCGGCGCGCTGGTCGGCGTCGAGCACGGCGAGGACGGCATCACGGACTTCGGCATACACGCCGAAGGCCCGGTGGGCTTCATCGCTGACGACGACCGCGCCATTGGCCGTCGTCGTATCGAGCCCTGCCGCCCTCACGGTCTTCGCAGGCTTCACGGGCTTCTCCCCCTTGCGCGGGACCTTCTTCGACTTCGGAGCCGGCCAGAGGTCGATCAGCCGCGTGACGGGCCGCAGCAACAGACGCAGGCCGCGGTCCAGGACGTCGTCGGTATCAGGCGGCGTCGCTGGCGCGGCGGCCGCGCGTTCGAGTGTTTCGACGACAATCGGGGTGCAGGGCTTCTCCACACCGTGCGGGCGGATGAAGGACGCGACAAAGCGCTGCGTCTCGGCCTTCGCCGCGTCCGGGTCCTTCAGCACAGCCGCCAACTGCGCGACGTGCTCATCGAGCGTGTGCCCTACTCGCAGGAAGCCGCCGTTCTCCGGGAGGAGGTGGTGGAAGTGCAGCGTGCCTTCCTGCGTCCCCCCGAACTCTCCCGTCAGCGAGAAGACGGGGCGACCCACGATCGCCGATTCGATCATCGCGCTCGTGTTCACGCCAACGACGGCGGCGCTGTGGTACATCGAGTCGAAGAAGCCCGATCGGTTCTGTTCGCTGACCGCGCTGTACGGCCCGCGCGGCCACACCCGCACCTGACCCAGATCGCCCAGATCCGCGTGCTCCCAGGCGTGCCAGTTGTAGGGATGCGGACGGACGAGGACGGGGATGTCTCGCACGCGGGGATCTTCCGAGCGCCGCAGCGCCTCGATCCACTTCCGCACGAACGGCAACTCCCGCTCGGAGCGGGCGATGAAGACCGAGGACGCCGTGTAGAGCACGAACGGCTGATCCCGGGGCATGCCGACAGTGGCGCAGAACTGGTCGCGCGTCGTACTCGGCGTGCGCTCGAACCAGCGATCGAAGAGTTGCGCCCCCGTAACGGCGATCCGGGCCGCCGGGATGCCGTGATAGCGCATCGCCTCGGCCTTCTGCGCCTCGTTCCAGACCATCACGAGGTCCGGCGTGACGCGCAGCAGCCCCTTGTTCGTCAGATTGTCCCAGCTCGCGATGCCGACGACGACGCGAAGGCCGCGTCGACGGGCCGCGCGGACGACATCGACCTGATCCGAGGCGGCATCGATGAGTGGCGACACCACGACCACGTCCGGCCTCTGCTGCCGGAGGAACGTCACGATGGTGCCCGACACGGGCACGGCGCGCTCGAGCCGCCGCAGCAGCGCATAGACACCGGCGAGCAGGCCCGGAGACAGCGGCGGCAGGCGATCGAGCCAACGGAGCGGCCTGGGCAGCACTTTGCGCTTCATCCGATCACGGAGCGCGGGAGCGTCGCGATAGTCCGGATGCAGATAGCGGACGAAGTCGAACGTGCCACGGAGGCCGCGCGCGAGCGCCGACCAGCGATCGCCGCGCGCCGGCACGACACCGAGCACCCGAACGGCACTGCTGACGTCCTCGAAGGTCGCCTGCTTCTCCTCCCTGACGTGGTTGACGGCGATGGACACGTCATGTCCGCGTGACGCCAGCAGGCGCAGCACGGAATCGTAGTAGCGGAGGTACTCGGCCGAGGCAACCACGAACAGGAACCTCACGCCGTGGCTCCGCCCCGGTCTTTGCGTGTGCGCCCGGCCTTCCGTCGGGCCGCAGCCAGCTCTGCGGCGTGGGCTGCCGGCGCCAGCAGTCGCGTCAGCACGTGGTCGATCACGGAACGGCGATGACGCTCGGGGCGAATCTGCCGCAGCGCCTCGATGGCCGTGACGAAGTACTCCGCGGCCGGGGCTGCCATCCCGTTCGGCCTGACGAACGCCTCGACAAACGCACGGCTGCGCGCCGCAAAGGATTGCGGATCAGCCAGGATCGACGAGATCTGCTCCAGATGCACCTCGAGCGTCGGCGCGAGCTGCAACAGCCCGCCGTTGACCTCCTTCAGGTGCTGGAAGTGCAGCGTGCCCTCCTGTGTGCCCGCGAAGTCCTCAGCCTGGATCGCGCATACCGGTCGTCCGACGATGCCGGACTCGATCAGTGCGCTCGTATTGATGCCAACGACGGCAACGGCGTGGAACATCGAATCGAAGTACTCCGCCCTGGCATCGATGTCGACCGGGTTCGCACCAGCGCGCGGGTGAATGGCAACACGGGGATCGTCGATCTCGACGTCGCGCCACTGCTCTGCATTCTGCGGATGCGGACGGATCAGCACGTTGGCGTCACGAATGCGTCGATCGCTCGACCCGCGGAGCGCCGCGATCCAGCGGCGGACGAACGGCACCTCGTGCGGCGCGATGAACGGCGACGAACAGAGGTAGAGCAGGACCAGCTGCTCAGGCAACAAGCCGACGTTCGCGCAGAACTGTTCGCGCGTCCTCGACGGCTGCTGCGTAAACCAGTGGTCGTACGCCTGCGCGCCCGTCACCACGACCCGCTCCGGCGCGACGCCGTGAATCTCACTCGCTTCCCGGCGCTGCATCTCGTTCCACACCGTCATCCGATCCGGGATCTCGTGAATCATGCCTTTCGTCGTGAGGTGATCCCAGCTGCCGACGCAGTGGCACACCGGGATGCCGCGGTCTCCGGCTGCGCGGACGAAGTCGACTTGCGGTGAGCCGAAATACAGGAGCGGTGTCACGAGGAGGACGTCCGGACGCAACTCGTCGAGCACGGCGGCCGGCACGACGCCCGTTGGCAGCGCGCGCTCGGCACGACGCGCGACGGCACGCAACAGCGCGAGGCCGGTGCGCGATCCCATGAGCGGCAGCCCGGCAGCCCTCACGGCCGCCACCGGTGCCTGGCGTGCCGCGCGCGCACGCAGACTTGTCGCGCGGTCGTAGCGCGGCTCCAGATAGCGCCAGTAGTCGAGGCTCAGCCGCAGCTTCAGCGACAGGAGGTGGAACGGATCACCTTTGCGGGATGGAACGTAGCTGCTCGTGAACGCATCCGGCGCCGCTGCCGTCAGGTTGTCGATCGTACGCGTGCCGCCGAGGCGATCCCGACGGTCCGCGAGCAGGTGCACCTTGTGCCCGCGCTGAGCCAGGAGCCGCAGTGCCGGCTCGAAGTTACGGAGGAATCCGAAGTGGGAAACGTAGAAAAGAATCTTCATCCAGGTGCGGGACAGACTCCCGTCCTCTCACTCCCATCCGGGAGCGCGATGATCCAACGTGGCGCCGAGACGCGCCTCGGCGCGCGCCAGCCACGCGGCCGCCGAATGCCTAACCCTGACGCCCGCGCCGCGAGAGACGGCCGCTCAGACGGGCCTGCTGACGAAACCGGAGGCTAGCGACGGGAACGGCCGACCGAAGAACCGGTCGAAGCGGGGGCGGCGAAACGGCTCGGCGCAATTGCTGAATTTTAGTGGTTTCGTGCCGCATTTTCAATGGCTTAGCGGCATTTCACCCGACCGCGAAACGCGTCAGATCCGGCCGCAATCGAGCCTCACAATGGGCACCCGCGAGTCCCGCGCGGCCTTCTGGAGGAGGTACGCGGGAATCATCCCGCCGGCGAAATTCTCCCGCATCGCCAGGACGGCAGCTGCGCCGCCAAATGATTCGCCCGCTGCTAGGAACCGAGACGCAGTCGCCGCAGAAGGGCACGCCAGCGCCGCCGCCGCGCGCTGCGCGCGTTCTCGGCCGCCCGCGCGCGGTTGCGCTGTTCGAGCGCCGCCCTCTTGCCGGCGCGCTCCCGTTCCCGCTGGGCCTTGAGCGCCGCGCGGTCCCGCTCCCTCGCGTCGATCCGCGCCTGCTTTTCGCGGACGCGCTCGGCCTTTGCCTGCTCCCGTGCCGCCCGCTCCCGTTCTTCCACCGCCTGCCGCCTGTCACGATCGGCCGCGCGGTGCTCCCGGCGATGGTGGACCTCCACCTTCCGGGCATCCACGATCCGGTCCCGTTCGTTCCGGAGCAGCCGCCGGCCCACAGGTATCTGGTCGAGCCCGCGCAAGAGTTCGGCGGCCAGGCGCGGCACACCGGCGCCAAACTGTCCCGGCCGGCTCGCGCCGGAGGCAGACTGTCGTTCGACGAGCGTCTCCACGGCTGCCGCGAACGTCTCGCTCGCCGAGCGATGCCCGGCCGGAGGCCGCACGAACCGGTCGACGAACGCCGCGGTGCGGACACGCACCGCCTGGTCCCCGGCCACCACCCTGGAGAGCTGCTTCAGATGGCCCTCGAAATCACCGGCCGTGAGCAGCAGGCCGTTCCCGGGGTCGCGAAGGTAGTGATAGTGCGGTGCGCCCTCCTGGTGCTCGCGGAACTCCGGGGCCTCGATCACCAGCGACGGACGTCCCACGACCGCTGCCTCGATGAACGCGCTGGTCAGGACGCCCACGACCGCGGTGGCGTAATGGAGCGTGTCGAAATACTCGTCCTTGGCGTCCGGGTCGATCGGGTTGCGACCGCGCAGTACGACAGTCCCGAGCCCCTCGAACGACACGCCGTCCCACTCCTCCAGACGCTCCGGGTGCGGGCGTACGAGGATGCCAGCCTCGCGCAGCACGGGGTCGGCTGACGCGCGGAGCGCTCGGATCCACGCAAGGACGAACGGCGCTTCTGGTGGCGCTGGACGCGACAGCACCGAGCAGACGTAGACAAGCACGGTTCGCGCCGGATCAAGCCCGCACGCCGCGCAGAACGACTCGCGGGAACGGGACGGCGTCCGCGACAGCCACTGCTCGTACCCGTACGCGCCGGTGACAACCACGCGCTCGGCGGGCAGGCCGTGCAGCGTGACGGCTTCGCGCTGCTGCGTCTCGTTCCAGACCAGTACTTGCGACGGGACCACGTGCAGCACCGCCTTGCCGGAGAGGTGATCCCAGCTGTACACCGGCAGCGACACCGGCAGGCCGAGCGTGAGCGCCGCCTTCAAGTGGTCCATCTGCGGCGCCCCGCCGTTGGTGACCGACGCCAGCAGTACGACGTCCGGTGCCTGGCCGCGCATCCACGTCACGAGGGTCCGCGGAGGTGGAATGCCGCGCTCGACCGCCCGGAGGACCGGAGCCGCCAACGCCCGTCCGGCATGGCTGTGCGTGATCGCGGCCACGATCCAGGGCGCTCTCGGCAGCGACCGACTGCGGTACTTCGGCTGATCGTCGTAGGCCGAGTCCGCGAAGCGCACGGTCTCAAGGCCACCCCGCACGCGATCGGCCAGCCGCTGCCACGGCCAGCCCTCGAGCGACGGTGCCATGCTCCAGGTGATCGACGGGCAATCGACCGCCAGGCGCTCGACCAGCGCCTGCCCACCGAGGACGTCCGGAATGTCCCCCGTTAGATGGACCTGATGGCCCCGCGCGGCGAGCGTCCGAATGGCGGGTTCGTAGTTGCGGAACGCCCCGAAATGGAGGGCGCAGAACAGGATCCGCATCAGCCGGCGGCGCGCCTGCGCGCGAGCGCCAGTTCCGCCACGGCGAGATCCCACTCCGTGTCCACGTCGATGGAGTCAGCCTCGCTCATCGGCAGAGCGCGCGTATCACGGCCGTAGAGGCTGCGCTCGTCCACGAGCACGCGCGTGCGCACCGCGACGACGGCTGGGCCGTTGCGCGCGTACACGAGCGGCTTGTCCTGCCGGCGCGTCACAGACGCCCCGCCGGCGAACGGCGTCAGCCGATCGCCCTCCAGCCGCATCACGGACACCGGATTGAAGCGGTGCGGCACCGGGACGACGCTCACGACCGCATCCGCGCCGCTCGTCCCGAGCAGCCGCACAGCGCCGTCGATGTGGGCGGCTCGCCTCAGCGGCGACGTCGGCTGCAGCAGCACGACCGCGTCCGGCGCATCACCCACGGCGGTCAGCTCCGCGATCGCGTGCAGGAGGACGTCGATCATCGGCGTCTCGTCCACAGCGAGATCTGCGGGACGCATGAAGGGCACATCCACACCCTGTCCGCGCGCGATCTGCGCGATGCGCTCATCGTCGGTCGAGAGGATCACCCGGCCGAGCGTCGTACTCCCGAGCGCCGCATCGAACGTCCAGGCGATCAGGGGTCGCCCGGCCAGCGGGAGCAGGTGTTTCCCCGGCAGCCCTTTCGACCCGCCACGCGCAGGAACGATGCCGATGATCCGCATGCTCAATAGGCGATCTGTTTCTGCAGCGTGAGCGGAGCCGTGGCCAGGATCTCGGCAATGCGCGGCCCGGCCGCGCCGTCCCCGTAGATATGTTCTGAGGGATACCGGACGTGCGCGACCTGCGCGCGGACAGCGTCGAGGATCTCGTGTCGGTCGTAGCCCACATCGACGACGTTTGCGCCGCGCTCCCGCCCCTGCTGCCGCGTGCCGATGTTCACGGCGGGCGTGCCGAGGTAGGCGCCCTCACGGATCGGCGAGCTGGAATTGCCGACCAGGCAGGCTGCGCGGTGCATCAGCCGCGCGAACATCTCGACCGGGAAATTCTTGTAGAAGCGAATATGCTCGGGGCGGTGCTTCTCGCGGAACTTCCGCATGCCGCGGGAGACGTCGTCCGATCCGGCATCCACGTTGGGCCACAGCATGATCGTCGGCATGGCGAGCGTCTGGAGCGCGGAGAGGGTCTCGGAAATCTGCGCTTCGCCAGAGCCGTACTCCGTCGTGACCGGATGCTGCGAGACGAGCAGGAATGGCTGCCGCGTGTCGACGTGGGCACCGACGCCTTCCTTTTCAATCCAGGCCTCGTCGAGCCCGTCGTCCTCGCGAAGCAGCTCCGCAATCAGGTCGATGCGCGGGCATCCGACAACGTGTACGGTCGACGGATCCTCACCCATCCGGATGATGCGGTCCCCGGCCTGCCGGTTCGCGGGGAAATGCAGGTGCGCGAGCTTCGTGACAGCGTGACGGATGCTCTCGTCGATCGTGCCGGTGACTTCTCCGCCCATCGTGTGCGCGACGGAGATGTTCATGTAGGCAGCCGCCACGGCGGTCGCCATCGTCTCGAAGCGGTCGCCCACGCTCACCACCACGTCCGGCTTCAGCATGTCGAAGAGCGTCGGGAGTTCGAGCAAGGCGAGGCCCGTGGACTTGGCCATTGTGCTCGGCGTCTCACCCTCGATGATGATGTTGACGCGGGCATCGACGCGGAAGCCGTCGCGGGCGATCACGTCAACCACGGCACCAAAGCGATCCAGCACGGCGGACGCCCCGACGATGAGCTGGAGCGAGAGATCCGGATGCGCCTCGATGGCACGCATCACCGCCTTGATGCTGCTGTAGTTGGCGCGGGAACCGATGACGACGCAGACCTTACGCATGAATGAGTTGGAGACCTCCGGGCGACTGACCGGTCGCATCGGCCGCGACATCAGGCCGTCGCGCGGCGCTCGAACGGTGGCAGATCCCGCGTGTCCATCCGCGGTACTTCCAATCGTGCATCCCGGCCTGGACGCGCACACCGGCGGGCCGTCGTGAACGCCAGTGACTATCCCGCCTCGTCCAGCACGGCGAGCGTGTCCATATTGTAGGTGTGGGCGTGGCCGGAGGGATAGTAGCAGAGCGAGCGCTGCCTCGTCGTAGCGATAGACCTCTTTGGGTGGTTGAGGGCCGTTGCCGCGGGCACTGCGTCTTATCGACGTTCAGGAGCCTCGGCGGGCCGGCCGAATATTGACGCCAGCAGCGATTCCTGCGCCACATCGAGAGGCACCAGGGCACCACCTTGGACCTCCTGCAGCATGTGCTGCGCCGCATGGAGATGGGTGGCCTGGAAGGTGCGGTGGGAATAGAACGCCGCGGCATCGACGCCGTACAGCGGTGCGAGGTATGAAAAGCCGCCGTAGGTGCCGACGAACCCGCACGCGCGCGCGATCACCGCAGACTGCACCTCGAGGTTGTCGCGCAGGGACTGCCCGGCGTCCACCACATGCACGCGCTGCCGGGTCGCGGCGGTCATGTCCGAATGATCGTCCAGCGCGCCACCGGCCCGCAGCACCACTACGTCACCCTGTTCCGCCAGGCGATCCACCGTCCGGACCGCAAAGCGCCGGTTCGCTTCCGTGTCCGGGAAGCAATCGCTGAAATAGAACCGCACAGCGGTATAACGGGCGGGAAGTCGCCCCTCGAGTGCGCCGAGCGGCGGGGCCGCATGCCGCCGGAAGTGCGCATAGGCGGTCACTCGCGCCAGCGGCGCGTCGCGCCGCCAGTAAGAAAAAAAGAGTGCGTACATCATCGCGGGGTGGATCAGCCCGTAGGCTGTCGCAGTCCCGCGCTGGACTCGCTGCAGGAGGGTGCGATCGAACGCGGTCAACCCCCGCTGCTTGCGGCTGACGGCCGTCCGCTCGCGGAACTCCTCCGGCGTCGTGTAATCCAGCACCTCGGCGTAGGTGTGTCCCAGGCCGTCATACCAGCTGCGAACGCCCCCACGGGAGAGCACCGTCACTCTGGCAGGATCGATGCCCGCGTGGTCGAGGGCCCAGCGCACGAACGGAATCCAGTAGGCCAGCTCGAAGCCCACCTCGCCGGCCCACGGCCCGACCAACACGGGCCCGCGGCCATTCGCCAATCGCCCGAGGCGTGCGAGCACCCGCTCCTCGCCGATCTCGACACTCCGTTCGCTGACGCGACGCAGTACGCGGTCGTTGAACTGCAGTTCCCGCGTCACGCGCGCCCGCAGTCCGGCCTGCAGCCTGCGCAGCGACTCGACGTCCCGGAACACCTCACCCAGTCGTTCGGACTGTGAGGTGGCCCGGCGCTGCGCCGCCGACACCGCGGGGAGATCCTCGCCGTTCTCGACGCTGCGCTCGCTGACGCGCCGGAGCACCTTCTCGCTGTACTGCAACTCGCGCGTGACGCTCGACCGGAGTCCGGTGTGCAGCTTGTGGATCTGCTGCACTTCCCGGAACACCTCGGTCAGCCGATCGGCCTGCGCGGCGCCCCGGTGCTGCAGTGCCGAGGTCGCCTCGCGCTGCTCGTGCACGAACGCATCGAAGCGCGCGCGCTCGCGGTCGGCGTCAGGATTGAAAAGGGGGCGAAGGCGGCGTCCCAGCCGGGCCAGCCACGACGGTGCGGGAGGGGTCTCGCTCACAGCAGGCTACAACTCGTCCACCGACGCCGCTTTCGATCGCAGGAAATACTGATGTGGCACTTGCCCAGGTCGTCAACGCCCAGATTGACCATTCGGCTAGATCTTACTCGTCCAGTTCAGTTGTGAGGCGGGCGGTCAGCGCCCCCTCGCCCTGTGATCACGCGCACCCCTCGGTGCAGCACGGCGGTGGCGGACTTCCGCGTCTGCTTCCGCAGCCGGCCGAGCCGCCGTGGGCCTTCATGGCGAGCATCGCGCCACATCCGGCGGGCTCGCTTCCGGGCCTGCTGCCCGGTCTTCTCCACCACGAGGAACACCGTCCTCATCGCTCGCGCGAGAGACGTGGACGCCCGTCTGGCAGTTCGTCGCATCGACGCGCCAGTCCTGCTCAGTCGACGTCCGGTCGTCCCCATCCACTGCCGGGCCATGCCAGCCACCATCGAGGTCGTGGTCAGCACGGCAGACACGAGCAGGGCTGCGCCAACGGCCACGTCGACCGCAAGCGGCACGGGGCGTACCCACCAGGGCATACCCCGGTGCCGCCAGGCCAGCCCGGCCAGGCGTCGCCAGGGAGCGATGGACACGTGCGGCTCCACCGCAGCCGCCCGCTCAGTGGCCAGGGCAAGGAGCCGCTGAACGGCCGCATCCCAATCGGGCGTGTCGACGCCGTGGATGGCCCCTTCGTACCCGAGTGCGCGCACCGCTGCCGCGGAGGCGGCAGGCACGACCACGAGTCCCGGCTCGCACCAGGGCCACGCATCAGGGGGCACCCCGGTGACA
Organism: Vicinamibacterales bacterium; assembly: GCA_040081715.1. GTDB lineage: Bacteria > Acidobacteriota > Vicinamibacteria > Vicinamibacterales > UBA2999 > CANKJK01. Next base: position 292,874 of record JBEBFY010000001.1, read on the forward strand.
ACGCAGGCAACAGGACAGCCGACAGCCCTCGCCGCGCGCATCCACTCCACCGATGGCGAGGCCGCACGCGGCCACGGCGAGACCACCAGCAGATCGGGTTTCAGCGTGAGCAGCCCGGCGCGCATGGTCTCGCTGATGGGAGCGGCTACCGCCCGCCGGGCCAGCCGGCGGGCCCCGTCCGGATTGCCGTGCTGGAGAAGGCGGAGGCCCAGCACCCTGGAGCGCTCGGCGTCATCCAGGCGTGCATCCTGCTCACGGTGAGGCGGCGATATCGGTGTTGCGGGAAGGCCGTCCGGCGCTGGCGTCCAGCGTGTCTTGCGGGACCGGCGCACCTCGGGCACCACGGCAGCCACCACGAAGTGCCCGGCCGCCTGCAGGGCGTCCTGGAGCGTCCGCACGGGTGCGTCCGGGCCCGCCGGGTCATGCAGCCACACGATGCGCCGGGCGCTAGCCACCTGCGCTCACTCCACCGAGGCCCGGGCGATCCAGCCATCGCCCATGAACCCCTCATCCGCGCCCCACTTCTGGACGTACGGCAGGCGGCAGGTCGACGCCTCGATCGCCAGTGCCTTGAACCGTCGCTGCCCGTCCGACGGGGTCACGCCTCGCGCGATGAGCTCCAGCATCTCGTCCACGCCCTTCACGATCTCATCCGGCGTGTTGTCGAGATACTCGTACCGAGTCGTGTCGCGCACGTGGATCAGAAAGGCCGGCGTCAGCATTTCCGCGGGAGTAACCGCCTGGCCGGTGCGGCGGTCCACCACCCGCTTCAGCAGATAGAGTCCATTCGCCCGGATCGGGTACGAACTGATCGGGTCGGTGGCGTTGACGTTCAGCGTCGGTGTGTTCGTCAGGTAGGCAACGCCCAGCGGGCCTGATTCACCGGACACGAGGAACGTGCTCCGCATCAGGCAATGAACTTCGAGCAGAGGCGTGCGGCGCGGTGACGTGGCCAGGTCGACAAGCCCGCGCCTGGCCACCGGCCGCATGCTCGGGTCTCCCAGACGCACCACGGTGAAACCCCTCGCGACCAGTGCGTCAATGGCGTCGAAGTAGCCGGCGATGTCGATGTTGCGCGTCGAGTCGTCGCGAAACCCGGCGCTGTCCTCGCCGGCGGCTGGACGCCATTTGTCGTGCGACTCGTGCCCCAGCTTGAAGCCCGCCTCGCGGGCATGCACCGTGACCATCGGCGCGTCCGGGGCGATGCCGATCGTACGGGCCTCCTGCTCCGCCCGAGCCCGTGCAGCCGGCCGCAGCCGGATCGGCACCTCCTCGCGGAGCAGCCTGCGGCGATAGTAGGCATGCATGTCGAGATCCGGGAGGGTCGGGATTCGGCTCTTGATCCGTTTCAGGGTTCCGCGCAGCGCGTCGGGCACGCGGGGACTGGACGCGTACCCAGCCATTTCGTCCTCCAGAGCCGTTCGCCACCTCTGCAGGGCACGGTGCCAGAAGACGCTCCGCGGACTGAGCAGTTCCTGCGGCCACCAGGCTGTCGCGCAGGCCGCGCGGCCCAGCAGGCCGGGCCTGAAGATCGGCACGTCGGGCGACTCGATCTCAAGCAGCCCTTCGTTGACCCAGGGGTGATCGTGGTACACCACAAGCCTCGCCCGGCGCATGCGGGCCAGCACCAGCGACATCTGGAGTTCGAGGGCGAGATGACCGTAGTGGATGGGGTCCGGGCGGACGATTAACCACCCGGGCACCAGGTGCCGGACGTACTTGGACGTCAGCCTCGCCGGCCTGGATCCGGTCGTCGAGCCTGGAGGCGGACTGTCACTCATAGAAGATGCAGGCGTAGTCACCCGTGTAACCGGCCCGCGCGAAGATCCAGTCCCATTCCTCCGGCCGGAAGAAACACTCGCAGGTGAGCTGCCAGTACATCAGGTTCACCTTCTCCTGTTCGGTCCGGTAGCCGTCGACGGCCAGGTACTTGCCGCCACGGCCCACGCGCTCGATTTCGCCGAGCGCGGTGAACAGATCCCCGATCAGGAGGTTGTGCACCGTATTGATCGATACGACGAGGTCGAAGTGTTGGTCGGGATACGGGAGCGACACGGCCGACCCGGCCTGCACGAAGGGCTTCACGCCGGGCATCGCGTTCGCGATGGCGTACTCGGACACGTCGATGCCGGCGATCTCCAGCCCTGGCACCACCCTCGCGAACTCATGCAGCAGGAAGCCCTTGGCGCATCCGATGTCGAGCACCCGCATGCCGGGCTTCAGACCGTAGTGCGCCGCCAGGTCCCTGGCGAACTGCTCCCAGCGTCCGTCGTACTTGAAGCCCCCGTAGCCGTACTTCCGGTCGCCGTCGAAGTAGTCGTACCCGAACTGCCTGGAGATGGCCGCGCACTCGGCCTTGTCGTACTCGACAACCCGCTGCACGTAGTTCCGCTTCGTGCTGGTGTGGATCGTCTGGATGAAGTCGATGTACGCCATCAGCGTGTCCGGCTCGGGCGCAGGTCGCCCAGTGATTCCAGAATCTGCGCCGCGGTCAGCCCATGGGCACGCAGCAGGTCCTGGTGGGCGCCGTAGATGTGGAGAAACTCGTCCTTCAGCGCAAAGGTATGTACCTGACAGGCGGCGCGGCGTTCCCAGGCGAGCCGCTTCACGTCAGTGCCGAGGCTGCCCCGGACCGAGGTCTCCTCGATCACGATGACGTGCTCGAAGCGGGAGAAGAGCGCGGCCATGCCCTCCTCATCGAGCGGCTTCACCGTGTGAGCCGACACCACCGACACCGAGCATCCCCGCGCTTCCAGTCCCTTGGCGACGTCGAAGCCCGTCTTGAGAATCGGACCGTAGCCCAGAATGCAGACATCGCTGCCGTCGGTGACCCGGCGGAGCTTGCCGAAGACGAATGGATCGATGGCATTCGCGGTCAGGTCGGGCTCGCCCGCCTTGCCCAGCCGCAGATACACTGGGCCGGCGTGCTTCGCACACGCCCAGGCTGCGAGCACGGTCTCGGCCGGATCGCAAGGCGCGAGAATCGACATGTTCGGCAGGCCGCCCATGATGGCGACATCCTCCTGCGCATGGTGCGTGCTGCCCAGCAGCGAATAGCTGACGCCCGCGCCCACGCCGACGATGGTCACCGGCAGATTCTGGTAGCAGAGATCGTCCCGCACCTGCTCGAAGGGGCGATAAATCGAGAAGGTGGCGATCGTGTAGGCGAACGGCGTGCACCCGCGCAGCGCCAGCCCCGCGCATAGGCTGATCATCGCCTGCTCGGCGAGCCCGACGTTGATGAACTGATCTGGAAAGTCCCTGAGGAACGGCGCCATGGCCGCTGCGGGCGAGATATCGGCGACGACGACGAATGTCTTCGGGTCCGATCTTGCGATGTCGTAGATGGTGCGGGCAAATGCGTCCCTCATTGCCCTTCCTCCACCTCGCGAACCGCCAGCGCATACTCCTGCGCGTTCGGCGATCGGTAGTGCCAGAGCGGCACGCTCTCCATGTAGCTCACGCCCTTGCCCTTCACCGTCTTGGCGAGTGCGAGGAACGGCCGGTTGCCCTTCCTGTTCCTGACCGCATCGACGATCGCCTGCGGGTCGTGCCCGTCGATCTCGGTGGCCTCCCATCCGAATGCCTCGATCTTGGGCAGCATCGGATAGAAGTTCGGGTGAATCATGCTGATCTGCCCCAGCGACTGGAAGTCGTTCAAATCCACGAGGACCACCAGGTTCGTCAGCTTGAACGTTGGCGCCAGCATCAGCGCCTCCCAGACAGAGCCCTCCTCCAGTTCGCCGTCACTGATGACGACAAATACCTGGCGCGCCGATCCGATGGTCCGATCCGCCAGTGCCATGCCCAGGGCAATTGGCAATCCGTGACCGAGCGATCCGGTGGAGGCTTCGATGCCAGGCACCCCGAGGTCCGGGTGCATCCCGATGCGGCCACCTTCCTTCCCCGCCCCGGCCACTTCCTCCGGCGCGAGGATCCCGAGTTCCTCGAGCACGCAGTACTGCGCCATGGCACCGTGGCCCTTCGACAGGATGAAGGTGTCGGGGTCGGGCGCCTCGCGCCGCATCAACCCGAAGTAAATGGCGTCCACCATCTCCAGGCACGAGAACGCGGGCGCGATGTGCAGCGCCGGCACGGTTTGCGAGATATCGAGGATGCGTCGGCGGAACTTACGGCACCGTGCCCGCGACGCCGTGGCGTCGAACGGGCCGTTCTGGGTTGGCGTCATCATCAGGCCCTGCCCGTATAGTACCGGCGGATGTGCTCCACGGTGTACTCGATGTGCGCCGGGTCGAGGTGCTGATGCGCCGGGAGCGTGATGACCTCGGCGGCCTGCCGTTCGGCCACCGGAAAGTCGCCCTTCGTGTACCCGAGTCCGGAGGCGCACGCCTGCAGGTGGAGTGGAATCGGATAGTGGACCTTGCACTCGATCCCCTGCGACACCAGGTACTGCAGCAGTGCATCGCGCCGGGTCGCCAGGGCCAGGTAGAGCTGGTACACCTCGCGGTTGGCGGCGGGACGCTCAGGCGTACGGATGAACTCGCGGAGCGGCGCCAGCCCTTCGTCGAGCAACCGTGCGTTGCGGACCCGGGCCGCGATATTCGCCTCGATGCCGTCGAGCATCCGGCACGCCACCACGGCCTGGAAGGGCTGCAGCCGTTCGTTGATGCCCCAGAACGCGATATGGTCGCGGTCCACGAGGCCGTGGTTCCGGTACAGCCGCAGCCACGCGGCGATCTCGTCGTCGTCGGTGACGACGATCCCGCCGTCGCCCATGACATTGAGCGGCTTGAGCGGGTGCATGCTGAAGCCGTTGACGCGGCCGAAGGTGCCGGCCTTCTTCCCGCCGATCCACGCCCCGGTGGCCGGGCAGGCATCCTCGACCACGGGAAGTTCGTGCCGCCCGGCGACCGCCAGCACCGCCGCCATATCCGGCGAAGCCCCGGCCCAGTGCACCGGCAGGATGGCCTTCGTGCGGGGGGTGATCACGGCCTCGATCTGGCTCGCGTCCATCTGGTAGCGGGCGTCACAGTCGACAAAGACCGGCCGTGCTCCGACCGCGGCAATGGCGCCGGCCGTCGCGATGAACGTGTTGGCGACGGTAATCACCTCGTCACCGGCCGTGATGCCGAGCGCCTTCAGGCACAGGATCAGCGCGCCAGTGCCGGTATTGGTGCCGATGGCGTGCTTCACGCCGAGGTAGTCCGCAAACTGCCGCTCGAACTTCTCGACGAACGGTCCGATCGTGAACTCACCCGTCCGGACCAGCTCCCTCAGATCCGCGAACAACCCGTCGATGTCGGCGAACTGCTCCTCGAGATAGGAATACTTCACACGCATGGGGGTCACGCCCGGCCTCCGTAGAACTGGGCGATGAGTCCGATGACCCGGTCCTGCTGCGCTTCGGTCAACCCCGGGTACAGCGGCAGACTCAGAATGCGGCTCACGACGTCGCGGCAGACCGGGAAGTCGTCGGCCGCGTAGCCGAGGTCCGCGGCGGCCGGCTGCAGGTGGATCGGCGTGGCGTAGTGAACCAGCGCCTCGACCTGATGCTGGGTGAGAAAGGCCTGGAGGCGATCGCGATCCTCGGCCTGAATCATGTAGGTCTGGTACACATGGTGCTCGCCGGGACCCTCATCCGGAACGGCCACATGCCCGCGCAGCGCGTCGTTGTAGCGGAACGCCAGCCGCCGCCGCTCCGCGGTCCACGCGTCGAGCTCGTCGAGGCAGATCCGGAGCATGGCCGCCTGCAACTCGTCGAGGCGGCAGTTGAAGCTCCAGAACTCGCAGGTGTTGCGGTCCTTGAGGCCGTGATTCCTGGCCAGCATCGTGCGCGCCGCGACCGCTTCATCGCTCGTCGTCATCATGCCCGCATCGCCGAAGGCGAAGAGGTTCTTGAGAGGGTGCAGGCTGAAGGTGGCCGCGTGCCCCCAGCCGCCGACCCGGCGGCCGTCCAGGGCCGCACCCACGGCCTGGGCCGCATCCTCGAGCACGAACAGGCCGTGGCGCGTCGCGATGTCGAGGATCGCGGGCATCCGGGCCGGGCGACCGGTGAGGTGCACAGGGATGATGGCCTTCGTGTGCGAGGTGATCGCCGCCTCGAGCTTCGTCGGGTCCATGTTCATGTCGGTCCCGACATCCACGAAGACCGGCTTCGCCCCGGCGAGTGCGATGGTCGAGGCGGATGCGAGAAACGAATTGGGCGCCGTGATCACCTCGTCACCTGGCTCGAGTCCGATCCCGCACAACACCAGATGGAGCGCGCACGTCCCGTTGGCCAGGCCCACGGATCGCGTGGTGCCGCAGTAGTCAGCAAAGGCCTGTTCGAAAGCCAGCACATTGGGGCCAAGGATGTAGCGGCCGCCGTCAATCACCTGCTCGACTGCCGCCATCAGTCGCGGCTTGATGTGGGCGACCTGTGCCCCCAGCGCCGAGTACGGAACGCGTTCGATCCTTACGGACATGCGGGACAGGGCTCCTGAGTCAGACGGATCACTCTAACAGTTTGAATCAGGCCCGATGCCACCTGCGCCGAAGCGCACGCCGGGATAGCGGAGATCCTCGGTGCGGGTCCGACCGTGTGCGCGCCGATCCAGTTCCGGCCGTACGTCTTGAGGGTCGCGTGGATCAGGAGGGAACTGGGTCAGGTGGTCGCGGCGGGACCTCCGGTGCATCCAGAACCGAACGGCGGCGCAGCACCCGCATCTGCTCGGCTTCGATGGGGCCGGCCTCCCACCAGGCCATATAGGCGGCGAGAAAGCGTGCGGCCCTGGCTTCCGGTGCCGGGAGCGGACCGGGCCGTGCGTGCGCCAGGGCCTCGATCCCGGCCACCAGTCGCGGTGTGCCAGGCTGGTCGAGGCCGAACGGCCGCACGAACGCCTCAACGAACTTGCGGCCCACGTCGGCCGGAAGCGGCGTCGCAACAGCCTCAGCGAGCTGTGCGAGATGATCCTCGACCGACGCGGCCTGGGTCAGCAGCCCGCCGTTGACGTTCACCAGATGGTGAAAGTGCAGCGTGCCCTGCTGGGTCTCCTCGAACTCCGGAGCCAGCAGGGTGTAGACGGGCCGTCCCGCGATGCCGGCTTCGATCTGCGCCGAGGTGTTCACGCCGACGACGGCACGGCTGTGGTACAGCGCATCGAAGAAGGCGGACCGGCTGTCCTCGTTCTCCGGCGCGTCTCCGAGGGCGAGCGTGGTGCCGGGCCCCGACGGAAAGGTCCCGTCGGTTGCTGACCACAGCGGGACCTGCTTCGGGTGCGGCCGGACGAGAATATTCGCACCGGCCAGCGCCTGGTGCGAGGAGGCGCGGATGCCCGCGATCCAGCGCGGCACGAACTCCGGTTCCGTCGGGGCAATCCCCTGTGTCGAGCCGAGAAACAGCACGATGGGTCTGGCGGGATCCAGGTGCCACCTGCGGCAGTACTCCTCGCGGGTCGTAGAGGGCTGCCAGGAAAACCAGTGATCGAAGTTCTGGGCGCCGGTAACCACCACACGGCCGCCCGGCACGCCGTGCAGGTCAATCGCCTCCTGCTTCTGCGTCTCGTTCCAGACGAACACCCGCTCGGGCACGATCCGCATCACACCCTTGTTCGTCAGGTTGTCCCAACTCGCGATGCAGGCCCCGGTCGGAATGCCGAGCGACTGCGCGGCGCGGACGAAGTCCACCTGATCCGACCCGATGTTGACCAGCGGGGTCACGAGCACGGCCGAGGGCTTCTGCGCCGCGATGAAGGCGCGAATCCATTCAACCACCGGCGTGGCCTCCTCCACCGCCGCCAGCGCCCGGGCGACCAGTCCCGTGGCCCGATGCCGGTGATACTGCCGGACGCGCGCCACGACCCACGCCGGCAAGGACTCCTCGCGCCGGCGGCGCAGGTGCGCGGCCTTCTCGAACCGGGGATCGAAGTACCGCAGGTAGTCGCGGTAGGCTCGTAGCTCCCGGCGCCCCATCATTCCCTGGTCGCCCCTGCGCCTCGGCAACCGTTCGCGAGTGACCTGACCAGGAAAGGCCGCCACCAGGCGATCAAGCTGCGCTGAGGCCTTCCGCGGTGTGTAGACGACGTGCACGGAGTGACCGCGTTCGGCCAGGGCACGAATCGTGGACTCGTAGTAGAACGTGTAGCCCGCGTGCCGCATCACGAACAGGAACCGGCCTGGCGTCACGGGCGTGACCGGCCGGGCATCTGCCAGCTGGGATTCATCGGCCGGCTCGCCCCTAGTACTTGTGCACATACGCGTCTGCAATCCGGCCATCGCCCATAAACCCGTTCGCGTAGCCCCACTGCCAGAGGTACGAATTCCGCGACCGTGGTTCCGTCGAAAGAAACTTGAAGATCATGTCACTCGGCGCGCCGCACGTACTCCGCCGAGGCCTCGGCAATGAGCGGCAGGTACTTCCGGCCCCACGCCACCATGTCCTTTATACCCTCTTCGAGCGAGATCTTCGGTTCCCAACCCAGATCCTTCTTGATGAGCGACGAAGAGATCGTCGAACGGCCCCTTCAGATCGCGGGCCACCTGTTCCACCAGCGTCCGCATGGACACCAAATACGGGCTGGTCGGCGTGAGCGGATAGTTCTCGTCGGCAGGCCTGTCGACCGCACCATAGCTCTCGGAGCTACCGACCTGAATGAAGCGCTCCAGGTAGTCACGCGTCGTGAGACCCTCGACCATCTTGACGAGCGAGGTCACGTTGGTCTCGTAGAAGCGCCAGGCCTTCGTCCACGACGCTCCGTGTGCCAGCACCGCGACGTTGATGACCACCTCGGGCTTCTCGCGGTCAAAGACCTCGAACAACCGGTCCTGCTCGTAGACCATGTGGACCTGCTCGTAGCCGTACCGGGGGTCGCCCTTGCGACATCCAGCGTGAATGCCGCGGACTGCTCCGCGTTGCGCCCGATGCACACCGCGCGCTCGGCGTCGGTGTGCGTCAGCAGGTACAGGGCGGTGTGGACGCCGAATGGGCGGCTGCCCCGAGGATGATGAACGCATCACCTACCTCCTGAGCGCTATGCGCCGGCCGCCACGGCCGGTGCGGGCGCGATGATGAAAAGGGTCATTCCTCGGGTCCTCCCAATAGAGCATCACGGCAGCGCAGGCACGTCTCGCTGCAGACCGTGAGCCGCGGGTTCTCCCGCATCGCGCTTGCACAACGGTCGATGAGCGCGGCCAGCGGCGCGGCGGCGATGGTCGCCTCGCCAGCACGCGCGCGTGTCATCAGATCCGCACAGTACGGCTCGAGCCGGTCGAATCCCTTCGAGCACCCGGCCACGCGGATGCGCCTGACGCGATCATCCCGGTCCACCATCCAGCGAACGAAGGGGCGCCGGCCGGCCCGCTCCTCGGCCACGTGCACCGCCGTGCAGGAGGCCAGGCCCACGCCCAGGAACAGCACGAGAGCCTCCCGCGCCTCGAGGCGCTCCAGCGGCAGGTTCGTGGTGTCCCACGGGTGGGGAGACACAAGCGCGTCCGCGCCGTCTCCGTGCGCCAGCCACGAGTGCCAGGGATGGTCGCTCCGGCTCGTGCCGGGCCTGGCCGCAAGCGCGCGCGGCACCGCACCCATCTTCAGATCGATCGACGCGGTTTCGATGACCCACGGCACACGGGGCCGGTTCCAGCCGTCGTAGTACGCGTAGTCGCAGCCGTTGCGGAGCGGCCGGTCGTCAGCGGGAGGAGCCCAGTTCGGCTCGAAGCAGAAGGCGGGCGCCATCACGACCGGGCACGCCGCGATCAGGGCGTCCACCACCGTGTCGGCGCCACCGTCCACGAGGCCGAAGGCCCGGAGCGACGCGTGCACGGCCACGGGACGGCCGGCGGCACCAACGTCCTCGAACGCACGCCGCAGATCGATAGCGGTGACGGCAGGAACAGCCACGCTCACCGGAGAAACGCGCGCTCCACTTTCGCGATGGCCGTCACGATGTCCTCGGCCTCGGCGCCGGTGAAGTGCTCGTTGAAGAGGATGTTGAAGTGCCGTTCGCGCCAGTCAGTGGCGTTGGGCGTCTCGGCTGATCCGGCAAGGTAGGGCCGTACCCACGGCCACTCCGACACGACGTACCGGTAGTCGTGATTCAGATCGATGCCTTCGGCGCGCACCGCGAGGGCGAACTCCTGCTTCGTGCACGAGAGCCCGGTCGTGTCGACGCGGATCGGATAGTAGAACGGCGAATCCGCGCCCGAGATCGGCGTCCCGATGCATGTGCGCGTGCCCGCCGCAATCCCGTCGCGCAGGCGGTCGAGAAACGCCACACGACTCCTGATGGTGCCGGGGAGCTTGTCGAGCGACCGCAGGCCGATGGCGCAGGACAGCTCGTCGAGGTTGAAGTTCAGCGCCGGATGCAGAAACGTCGTCGGATCCTTGTCGTCGAAGCCTGGCTGCCAGAAGGGCTTGCCACGGTCCGCGTGCGCCCGGAGCCGGTGATACCAGTCCTCGGTCCGCGCAAACGTCACGCCCCCGCACCCGCCGGTCGCGTGCGCCTTGCGGTACATCGTCGAGAACGCGGCCACATCACCGAAGGTGCCGACTTGCGCTCCCTCGAAGGTGGCACCGTGCGCCTGGGAACAGTCCTCCACCAGCAGTACGCCGCGGGCGTTGGCCAGCCGCGCGATGGGACCAACCTCGGCAGCCCGACCGGCGGCATGGACCAGGACGATCGCGCGCACATCTGGCCCCAGGCGATCCTCCACCTCCGCAACGCCCGCGTTCGGTGTTCCAGGGGCAGAGTCGAGCAGCACCGGCACGAGGTTGTTGAGAATCACTGCGCTGACCGTGCCGGGGTCGGTCACAGGCGAGACCAGCACCTGACTGCCCCGGGGAAGCTGCAGCGCCGCCAGGGCAACGTAGAGCGCCGCCGTCCCCGTGCTCACGGCATCCGCGAACCCGTCCACGCCGAGTGCACGAACGAACGCCTCGGTGTAGCGACGTTCGTAGGTGTCCTGGTACCCGAAGTCCGCCTGCCGCCCTCGATAGTGGGCAAGGAACTCGTCGAGCACCTGCATGTCGGCCTCGCCCACGAACGCCAGCCGAGGGGGCATGCGCCGAGTACGAACCGGGGTGCCGCCGTGAATCGCGAGGGTCTCGGCCATCAGACCGCGGGCAGGGCGCCCGCACCGAGGCGCACCAGCTCCAGCCGGGCACCAGCGGCAGCGGCTGGCGCGAGCACACCGAACGGATCCACGACCGTGCGCCCACGCATCGCCGCAGCGAGTTCCTCTGCATTGACGCTGGCGAACTCGGGCCACGGCGTCATGATGGCGAGCAGGTCGGCTCCGCGCGCGGCCGCGAGCGCGCTCGCCACGCGCGTGACGCCGCCGGGCGTCTCGGACGCGGCCACGGCGGGGTCATAGGCGCGGACAGCCACGCCAGGAAGGGCGGCAATCAGGGCCATCGCAGGGGAATTCTTCGTGAACTGTGTGTGCTCCTTGTAGGCAAGCCCCCAGAGGCCGAGCACGATGCCTGGCCGTTCCACCCCATGCGCGCGGAGCGTACGGAGCGCCCAGTCCCTCCGGTGTTCGCTGTTCGACAGCCACGCGTCCACGATCCCCGCGTCCGTGCCATGCGCCGAGGCCAACGCCTGCACCGACACCAGGTCCCGCGTCAGATTGCCTCCGCCGATCCCGAGTCCAGGCGTGAGATAGGCATGCGGCCCGATGCGGCGGTCGAGCCGCAGCGCCGGCGCGATCTCACGCCAGTCCGCCCCGATCGCTTCGCAGACCTCCGCCAGCATGTTCGTCGTCGAGACGGACGACACCAGGAACATGTTGATGCTGATCTTGCAGAGTTCGGCGCTCTCGTACCGCATCGGGAGAATCGGACAGTCGAATGCCTCGAGGAACTGCCGCAGTGCGTGGGGGAGCGGCGCGGCCGGATCCGGGAGGCCGACCATGTGGCGCTCGGGCTCCATCGCACGCTCGACTGCCCGGCCGAAGATCAGGGTCTCCACCTGGTAGAAGAGGTGCGGCCCTCCGGGCCGCTCCACACGGGCCTGCTCCGAACGGGTGAAGCCTGGATGCACCTGACTCAGGACCACGAGGCTCGCGCCTGACGTGGCGACCGCTGCCACCCGGGCCAGCAGGTGGCGTACCGGACCGACGTCGCTGCGACTGTGTGCATCGGTGGGTACGTCCACCGCGATGAACACGACATCGCAACGCCCCAGCGCCGAGACATCCGAAGTGGCCGTATAACGGGGCGCGGCGGTGGCGAAGAGCTCGTCGAGGCCAGGCTCGACCACGCGGAAGCGCCCGGCCGCCACCTCGCCAGCCAGCGCCGCGTCCGGGTCGTAGGCGAGGGTCTCGAACCCCCTGGCCGCCGCGGCCAGGCTGGACACCAGGCCGAGATGCGTCAGGCCCGCATAGCCGATGACCGGCCGGGCACTCATCCCAGCATCTCCACGCCGAGCATCCGGCCCAGGCCGTTCAGCACGCCGTTGATCCAGATGTCGTTGTCGATGTTCGAGCCACCGCGGCGGCACAGATCCCGGAAGTAGTCGTACTCGAGGACCCAGGTGGGGTCCTGCTGCTCCAGCGTCACCACGTCCTCGGCGGGCTTGCCGCTTGGCAGCACACGGTCCCTGAGCACGAGGGATGTCGGGCCCCACTTGCAGAGGCCGGTCACGTGGAGGCTTCCCCGCTCACCAATAAGGTCCAGACCGAAGGTGTTCCGCCACGAGAGGAGCGTCCCTTCCAGCTTGACCACCGGCAACGAGTCGGGGAATCCCATCAGGAAGTAGTCGAATGCGGCGTTCTCGTGCTTCTGCACGGTCCAGACCTGCGGCGCCCCCGCGGGCCGGCCGAACCAGAAGAGCACCAGGTCGAGCATGTGGGACGCCAGATCCGGAATCACCCCCAGGCCCTTGTCGCGCCACGGTGAGTTCCGGACATCGCGCGCGGTACCGTTGCCGTAGAACATGCGGCAGTGGTAGACGCGCCCGATGCGGTCTTCTTCGAGGTAGCGCTTCACCGCCGCCAGGTGCGGCTCGAAGCGGTGGTTGTAGGCCGTGTAGCAGGCGGTCCCGGTTCGGGCTGCCAGTGCCTTGAGCGCTTCCAGTTCCGTGTCCGCGGCAGCCACCAGCGGCTTCTCCACCAGCACGTGCTTGCCGTGGGACAGCAGGTACGTCAGTACAGCCACTTTGGGCTCATCCGGCGTGCAGACCAGTGCCGCGTCGTAGTCGCCGAGCGGGACGTCCTCGATCCGCGTCCAGAACGCGCCGGCAGCCACCGGGTCGACGGCACCGATCGCCTCGGCGCCCGCCACCGCGAGACGCTTCCGGCCCTGGATTCCGAGACCGACGACGACGACCTTCATGCGAACTGCGTCTGCTTCTCGATCGCGCTGAGCTTGGCGCGCACCTGGTCCGGCGTCACCGGCGTATTGCCATCATGCTCGCAGGCCACGCCGGCCGCCATGGTGCCGAGAATGGACGCGATGACGGGATCACCCGTCGCCCGCAGCGACAGGCTGGCGTACGACAGGAGCGCGTCTCCGGAGCCGACCGGATCCGCCACGTGCCTCGCAAACGCATCGATGGTGAAGAAGGACCGGATGTCCGCCGAGGGCGCACGATAGGTGATGATGCCGCGCGCGCCCATCTTGAGGATGAGCACCTTGCACCCCGCCCGCTTGTAGAGATCGAGGGCCAGGGGACGCACGACGGAGTCCTGATCGGCCAGGGAGAAGCGCGCTTCCTTCTCGTTCGGCGTGATCAGATCGAAGCCGTGAAAGTCGAGGATATTGCCCCACCGGCTGGCTACCTGGCTGTCGGCCACGCGCAGCGGCCCGGTTTTGAGGGCGGCCGTGAGCTGAGGAATCGTGGCCTTCCCGAAGATCCCGTGACGGAAGTCGCTGAACACGTACGCGTCGACCTCGCCCGAGGAGAGCTGCTGGCTGAACTGGGCCACGGCCTTGTCCGAAATCGGCCGGTTATCCACCCGGTCCACCTTCAGCAGCCGGTATCCGTTGGCGATGTACGCCGCCTTGTTCGTCGTCGGCCGTGTCGGGTCGATCACGGGCAGGCACCGGATCCCATGCTTGTCCATTTCGTCGAGCACGAACCGCTTGTGCTCGTCGTCGCCAAGCACCGTGGAGAAGGTGACCTCCGCGCCGGCGGCTCGCAGGTGACGCGCCACCACGGCCGCGCCGCCCGCGAAGTCGGTCTGCTCCTCGAACTTCACACTGAGCGTCGGCGTCTTACTGGTGCTCGACCCGATGGGCGTCGTGTAGACGTAGGAGTCGACGATCGTGTCTCCGAGCACGTGCACCCGCAGCCCCCGGCACGTCTCGAGCGCCGCCCGGAGGCCGTCGAATGTCAGGCCCTCGGACTCCATGAGCGCCATCAGCTTCTCGACTCCGATATTGGGTGGGGTTTCCTCGATGAAGCGCGACGAGGAGAAGACGACGTCTCCGGGCGTGAAGATCACCTCGCCGCCGTACGACGCCAGGATGTCCACCTCTTCCTGTGTCTTCGGATGGAGCTTGCCGCCCTCGGTGTACTCGTACCCCTTGGCGAAGAAGTCCGGCTGGAGCTGCGACAGGCTCTCGATCGGCGTCGGCTGGTCGTCGATGATGACGTAGTCCACAACCTCCAGGGCCGCGAGGTTCATCGCGCGCAGTTGCTGTGGGACAAACGGCCGGTAGTGCGCCTTGAGGATGAACGCGTCGGATGTCAGGCTGGCCACCAGGATGTCGGCCTTGGTCCTGGCGTACATCAGGTGACGCAGATGCCCCGGATGGACCAGGTCGAACGTGCCGTGGCACATGATGACCTTCGTCTCCCTGGGACGGGGGCCAATCAGCGCCCGCAGTTCCTCGCGCGTCTTGATCTTGCGGCGGAAGCGCTCGTCGGTGCCGTCGTGGGTCGGGGTCATCACCTGGCTCCGGCGAGCATACTGAACCATGTTCTGGTGGCCTGCTCGATCGAGGCAGGATCCCACACCGGAGCCTGGCGCCAGTACTCGATGTGCGTCAGCATCTCGGCGACGCCCTGCTCGAAGGACACCTGCGGCGCCCACCCGAGTTCCGTGCGGATCCTGGTGATGTCGGCCCAGGTGCAATCCGGCTCGCCCGGCCGCTTCGGCAGATACACGACGTCGCCCCCCAGCAGCTCCACGAGCCGGTTGACGGACTGCGGCCGGTCCGCGCCGGCGTTGTAGATGCCTGCGGTCCGATCGGTCTCGGCCGCAGCCAGAAACGCACGCGCCAGGTCGGTGACGAAGACAAAGTCGCGCGTCTGTGTACCGTCGCCGACCACCGTGTAGGGCTTGCCGGCCAGCTTCTGCGCCAGAAACACGCCGAAGACCGCGCCGTACGCACCGGAGGTCCTGGACCGGGGGCCGTAGGCGTTGAAGATCCGGATCACATTGACCGGCAACTTGTAGACACGCCCCCAGTGCAGCACCGCCTGTTCGCCCTGGTATTTACTCAGGGCATAGGGGTACTCCGGCTGGATCGGCGCCTGCTCGGTGGTCGGCACGGCCGCCAGTCCGTAACAGGACGACGAGGCGGCGTAGACGAACTTCCGCACGCCAGCGGCGCGCGCGGCTTCCAGGGCGTGCACCGTGCCCATGACGTTGGCCGACATGTAGTCCACCGGGCGCTCGATAGACGGCACGATGTCGCCGATCCCCGCGAAGTGAAACACGTAGTCGGCGCCGGCGAAGAGTGCGTCGCCCGGATGCACCTCGCGGATGTCCCGGACCGCAACCGAGAGCGCGGGGTTCCCCCGATGGTGCGCCAGATTATCGAGCCGCCCGCCAACCAGGCTGTCGATCACCCGGACCGTCATTCCCCGCTCTAGCAGGAGATCGACCATGTGGCTTCCGATGAAGCCGGCCCCACCGGTGACGACGGCCGCTCGATTGCTCACTTCAGTGCCATCGCTTTCACGGAACGCACGTTGAAGTACCGCTGATCCTCGAAACTGTCGGGGATCTTCCCGTCCTTGAAGGCACGGCAGAGGTCGCGGACGGCATCCTCGATCGACCGCGTCGGCGTCCAGCCCAGTACCTCGGCAATCTTCCTCGACGACACGTGGTAGGAGCGGTTGTCGTCACTCGGCGTGGTGACAATCGGGATGGGCGCCTTCTCCGGGAACTCCTGCTCCACGATGCGCTTCACCTGCTCGGCCAGTTCGGCCACCGTGAAGTTCTCGTACCCGGCGTTGAACGTCTGCCCGGCGATCAGCGCGTCGGGGCGCTCCATCAAGTCGATGTAGAGATCGGTGATGTCCTCGATATGGATGTTCGGGCGCTTCTGCCCACCGCCGAAGACCGTGATCGTGCCCTTGTTGACGGCGTGATTCGTGAGGATGTTCACGGTCAGGTCCAGGCGCAGACGCGGCGAGTAACCGCACACGGTCGCCGGACGGATGATCACGGTGGTGAACGTCGGCGACTGGTACTTCAGCAGCAACGGCTCGGTCAGCCCCTTGTACTTGTTGTAGTCGGTCAGCGGCACCAGGGGGTGCGTTTCGGTGACCTCGGGCGCATCACTGACGCCATAGACGGAGCTGCTCGACGCATAGATGTAGCGGCGCACGCCGGCCTCGACAGCGGCCTTCACCATGGGCTCGAACGCATCGTAATTGATGGACTTACTGATGCCGGGATCCAGCTCGAAGCTCGGATCGTTCGAGATGCAAGCGAGGTTGATGACGGTGTGGGCGCCCTCGATGGCCTTCCGGTAGCCGGCGAGGTCGCGGATGTCACCCTCGATCACCGTCAGGTGGGGGTCCCCCTTGGGAAGGCCGTCGGACCCGTAGAGCATGATGTCGAACACGACGACTTCGTAGCCCTGCTTCAGCAGCTTGGGTACGAGAACGCACCCCTTGTAGCCCGCTCCACCGATGACTGCAACCTTCTTCAATGCGCCTCCTGCACGGCCAACACCGCGTCACAACCTGTGGTTCCTAGAGCATTCCGTCAAACACCCGGCCGGCAATCGAGAAGCCGGCCGAGACCGCGTCCTGCCTGAACATCTTCACCGTGTCGAGCGAGAACGCCGCCAGGTCCTTGCCTATGAGCGGTAGCTTCGCCAGCACGTCGCTGGTGGCCGTGATGACGTGGCACCCGACTTCATCCGCCTGCACCACGTTCAGCAGTTCCCGCGGGCTGGCCCAGATGAGCTCGGCCTTCGGCAGGGGTCGCATCAGGTCGAGCGACTGCCGCATGATCGGCATCGGATCGATGCCTGTATCCGCGATGCGGCCCGCGAACACCGAGATGTAGCTGGCCACTTCCTTCGACAGGACCGCGGCAACCTGCTCGACCTGGGCCGCCGTCAGCAGCGCCGTGACATTGAGCTGCACGCCACGCCCCGAGAGCGACGCGATCAGCTTTCCGGCGAAGGTACCGGCCGTGTTGGTCACCGGAATCTTCACGAACACATTCGATCCCCACGACGCAATCTCGAGCGCCTGCGACGCCATCTCGCTGAAGTCGTCCGAGAACACCTCGAACGAGATGGGCCGGTCCGGCACGATCGCGAGCATCTCGCGCGCGAAGGCGGCGTAGTCGGTGACCCCTGCCGTCTTCATGAGGGTGGGATTGGTCGTGAAGCCCTTGATGAGCGGATTGGCCGCCATTTGCCGGATAACGTCCAGATCGGCCCCGTCTGCGAACAGTTTCACTCTCAGGTCTGATGCGCTAGCCATGGCGCTCCTGGAAAGTGACACGAATGCGTTCGGATCGGAGAAGGCCGCGGTCGGGGAATACGGACCGGCTCACCGGACAACCGATTCCCACTTGGTCGCCGCCTGCTGCAGGGCCGGATGCGAGACGAGGCCGTGCCAGACCACGGCCTGGAACGCCTCGGACAGCGGTGTGATCAGCGTGGAGTCCACGGTCGGAATCACGATCACTTCGTCGCCGACCTGCTTCGTGTATCCGCCGTCGCGGCCAACGATGCCGAAGATCCGCATCCGGCGGCGGCGCGCCTCGTCGAGGCCCCTGACGATGTTGGGGCTGACGTTGCGGGCGACGTCCCCGCCGCCCACCGACAGCACCAGGACAGCGTCACGTTCGGTGGCCCGGCTCACCTGCAGGTACGCCTCGAAGACGGTGTCCCACCCCTCGTCATTCGTACGAGCCGTGAGTTCGGATACGTTGTCTGTCGGCGCGTAGGCCTCGATGCCGGCGAGCTTGCGGAAGTCGTTCACCGCATGTCCGCAGTTGCCGGCGCTGCCGCCGACGCCGAACAGGAACAGCCGGCCCTCGCGGGCCCGCAACTCGGCCAGCGCCTGAGCAAGCCGCTCGATACCGGCCTGATCGATCTGGCCGGCGATGTCCGCCACGTGCCCGAAGTACTTATTGAGATGCTGATTCATTGGCTCAGGAAGGCAGCTTCGCCCCTTCGGTCACCAAACTGCGCAGTCGCAGACAGGCGGCCGCCTTACGCCTGTTCCAGGCGGCACATGAAGACCCGAACGGCGTGGACCGCCCCGGTGCTCCCAAGAAACGGTTCCTCGTGGTCACGAAAGATTCTCAGGAACCAACGGGCTGGGCTCAGAGGCTTCGGAATGAGACTCAGACGCCTTGGATCGGGCGCAAGTGTACCATCAGGAGCTCAGGGGACGCCGGCCAGCGCAGAGCGCAATTTCCTACTGACACAGCCACGCGCGAGGCCTCGTGGCGCCTCTGCCGCGGCGCTATCGGTGTCAGGACGGTTCGAGGGACAGCAGCGCGCGCTCGATGACGTCAGCAGGGCTCACAGGACCCGCGCTGAGGTCCACCAGCGACAGCGGGATCCCAATCCGCCTGGCGGCTGCGCTGACGGCAACCTCGGCCGGAGTGCCCGCGGAGTCCGCGAATGCGAACACACCGGTTGCCCTGAACTTCCGCAGGAGCAAGGCCACCTGGGCGGCCTCCTTCGGAATGCCGACGACGACGCACTGCGTAATCCGGTCACGCGCCGCCTTCGCGGCGACACCGGCGCGGCTGCCGTCCGGCACGCAGAGGAGGCTCTGCGCCCCGCGACCCGCCAGCGCCGCTGAGAGGGGCACGAACCGCTCAACGTCCTCGGCGGACGCGGCCACCCAGGCCACCCGTCGTCCTCGCTCCGGGTCCGTGTGGTCCATCCGGAACGTCTCCGCGGGCGGCATGAACCACTCCTGGAACCGGGGCGAGGCCGTGGTCGCGCGCAGCCGGCTGGCGTTGTCCGCCGCGGCCGCGAGCACCGGGAGCCATCGGCGCGCCAACGCCGCACGCCAGTCGTCCGGCACGGGGGGCTGGATCGCGGTTGCCCGCTCCACCTGCTCCGCGAACACCTGCCCCGCGGGAATGTCAGGCCCTGCGGGCCGCACGAACGCCGCGACGAACCGCGCGGATTGCGCGTCGCGCTCGGCCGAGCCGAGCGCGCTCCCGAGTTGACGCACGTGCTCGGCCATGGTCGACGCGGTGTGCAGCAGTCCCCCGCCGGCCTTCTGGAGATGGCGGAAGTGCAGCGTGCCGGACTGTGTGCCAGCGTAGCGGGTCGAGAGGATCGTGAAGACCGGCCGGCCCACGATCGCCGACTCAATCTGGGCACTGGTGTTCACGCCGACGACGGCATCACTGAAGTAGATCGAGTGGTAGAAGTCGGCCCGGGCCGCCTCCCCCACCGGATTCGCGCCTTCCCGGGGCCATACGACGGTCAACCCGTCGTCGAACGTCTCATCGCGCCACTGCGCCGCATTCTGCGGATGCGGCCGGACGATCACCGCGGCTGATCGAATCGGCTCCTCGGCACTGCGGATCGCGGCCAACCATTCACGGACGGATTGCCGCTCGTCCCCCGCGATGAACACCGAGGAACAGAGATACAGCAGCAACGGACGGTCGGCAGGCACACCAGCCGTGGCGCAGAACGCGGCCCGGTCCACCTGCAGTTGTTGCCCGAACCAGTGGTCAAAGGCCTGCGCACCCGTCGCACGGCAGTGAGCGGGTTCGAGCCCCTGTTGCGTCACGCATTCAGCGATCTGTGCATCGTTCCAGACCAGCGCCAGATCGGGCTTCTCGTGCAGCAGCCCTTTCGTCGTGAGGTGATCCCAGCTGCCGGAGGCATAGACCACAGGCAGGCGCCGGGCGCGCGCCGCGCGCACGATGTTGACCTGGTCCGAGCGGAAATACAGGAGCGGCGTCACGACGACGACGTCCGGCTGGAAGGCATTGAGTGCGGCGCCTGCCTCGTCGGGCACAGGCAGACGGCGTTCAGTTGCGTGCACGAGTGCATCGGCGAACCGCCGGGCCGGCGCAAATCGCAACAGCGACTCGAGGTTCACGGCGAACGCTGGCGTCTCGGCGCGCGCCCGACCACGCAGCAGCGGTGCGTCGTCGTACTCGGGCCGCAGGTACCGCCAGTAGTCGCGAGCGGCACGCAAGTCCGCCGCAAGCGCGGTCCAGCCGTTGGTGCCGCGCGACACAACGCTGGACGTCAGCCGGCCGTCACCTGGATCCACGCGACCGAGCACCTGAAGTGCCGCGCCCGTGACGCTGTCGGGGTCCGCGTCCTTGCCGAGGAGGACGTGCACCCGATGGCCGCGCAGCAACAGATGCCGCAGGCCGGATTCGAAGTTCCTGAGGAAGCCTGGGTGGCTGATGGAAAAGAGGATCTTCATCCCCGATGGGCGGCACCCGAACTCGTGGCCGTCGCAAGTCCCGCGCTCAGCAGGCCCGCGGCATGGGTCGGGATGACGGTCAGCGGTGCGGCGTGCAGGCGGGAGAACGCGACATCGGCCAGGTGCCGGTGGTGCAGGTAGTACTCGGCCACCGAATGGAACACCACCGCCTCGACCCCGCACATCGGAGCCAGGTACGAGAACCCCCCGTAGGTGCCGACAAATGCCCGCGCGTGGCCTACGACGGCCGTCTGCACCTCGAGGTTGTTCGCTGGCGTCACCGCAACGCCCAGCGACGCGAGTGACACGTGCCGCGCCTCCGCGTACTGGCGGTGATCGTCCACTGCCGTTCCCTGGTCCAGGAGCACGACGGGCAGGCCCGCGGCGACGCGGGAGAGGACGTCTCTCACGAACTGGCGGTTTTCAGCGGTGTCCGGAAACGCGGCGCTGAAGTAGAACTTGGCCGCCACGTAATCAGCGGGCAGCCCGGGCACCAGCGTCCGCGGCGGCGGCGCGATCGCGCGGTAGCGCAGCATTTCCAGCATCGGCCTCACGCCCGTCTGACCGTCCAGGTACGTTCCAGTGATGCGGTAGAGATACGTGGGATGCAGCACGAACGGAACGGCGCCAATCTGTTTCGCCACCAGACGAATCAGCCGGCGATCCCGCTGGCCGACGCGCCGCTGCTTCAGCGTCGGGCCGTCTGGTGCCGCCCCCCGGGGGCCGGCCAGGTCGAACACGTCGACGTAACGGGCGGCCAGTTCTCCGTACCAGGAGACGGGACCTCCCCGGGACACCACGACCAGCCGGGCCGGGTCCACGGCGAAGTGCTCGACGAACCAGCGGACGAACGGAATCCAGTAGATGAGTTCGAAACCGACCTCACCGGCCCAGGGGCCGACAAGAATCGGCCGCGTCCCGGCCGCGATGCGGGCCAGTCGCTGCATGACCTGCTGCTGCGTCACGGCCTGCTGCGAGATGGACTGGGTCGAGCCGAGGAGACCCTTCAGGAAGGCACTCTGCTTTGAGATGGTGGCCCTGATGCGCTGCGTGTGATCGCCCTGCAGCTTTCGCAGATCGCCCTTAAGCACTTCAGCCGCGTGCCGTTGGCCGGCAAATCCCGTTTTGACGACCGTCGTGGTTCCCGCCAGACGCTCCGTGGTCCGCTGCACCTCTTTCCGCAGCGCTTCGACGTCTTTCCTGAGCGCTTCCCCCTTCGCGCGTTCCGCGGCATGCGCGCTGCGCTGGTCCCGCAGCAGCTCCAGCATCTGCTTGCGTCCACGACGCTCGTCTTCCGCCATCGGATGCAACAGCGGCATGAGGCGGAGCCCAAGGCGGCGGAGCAGGGACTGACCCATGGTGTCGGTAGTGTCGCACACCGTAGCCGGTGCTGCCGCGCACGCGCACCGGGTTACCATGGTGCGGCTTCCGGCAGCCACTTCGGGACCTGCGCCTTGGCCATGCATCTACTTCTCCTGCTCAACTCTCCACTCTCCCTGCGCCCATTCGTCGATACCGTGCGCACGCTGGCAGAGCGCGGCCATCGCGTCACGATCGGCTGGCCGCCGAAGTCCGCCCGCGGGCACGACACGGCCCCCGCCGCACTGGCATCCACCGAGGGAGTGCAGTTCGCCGACGTGCCGTCAACCCGCGACGAACGGCGCGTCGAAGTAGGCCTGCTCAGACGGACGCGGACGTACGTGCGCTATCTCGATCCGCCGTTCCATAGCGCCAGCAAGCTCAGGCGCCGTGCCTTCAGCCGATTGCTGCGCGCAGCGTTGACGGACTCCAGCCCGATCGATCCGGCGCTGGCGGATACGCCCGTCGCACTTCCGCGGCGCGACATCAAACGACTGGCCGAGACGCTGGACTGGCTGGAGTCGCTGGTGCCTCCCGACCCGGCCTCGATCGCGCTGCTCAGGGACGGCGGGTACGACGCAGTGCTCGTCTCGCCCCTCGTGGATCTGAGCTCGTCGGGCCAGGCGGACGTCGTCAAGGCCGCCCGGCACGTTGGCATCCCTGCAGGTCTGCTGGTCTACAGCTGGGACAATCTCAGCACCAAGGGTAGCCTGCACGTGATGCCGGACACGGTGTTCACGTGGAATCAGGTGCAGCGCGATGAAGCGGTCAAACTCCACGGCGTACCGGCCGCCCAGGTGGTCGTGACGGGCGCGCCGCGCTTCGACACGTTTCTGGGCCGCGCGCCGATCTTCGCGCGCCATCAGTTCCTCACCGCGCTCGCACTGGACCCGTCGAAGCCAGTGCTCATGTACGTCTGTTCATCGGCCTTCGTCAGCGGTGACGAGTCGGTGTTTATCAGGCGGTGGATCGCCGCGCTGCGGAACTCGCCGTCAGCAGACGTCCGCTCGTGCGGCGTGATCATCCGCCCGCATCCGGACATCGCCCTGACTGGCATGAATGTGCCGGGCCACAAGCTGGACTTCGCCTTCGACGGCGTGCCGGTGACGACGCGCCGGCCGTTCGACGATCCGCACGTCGTGGTCGTCAGCACGACGTCAGTGACGCCGCAGGGACTCTACGAGTGCCTGTCCCACAGCGACGCTGTCGTCGGGCTGAACACCAGCGCGGAGATCGAGGCGGGGTTGCTAGGCCGGCCGGTGTTTTCCGTGCTCGCAGGCGACTACGCAGACGGTCAGCAGACGACCTTGCACTTCCACTACCTGCTCAGGGAACAGGGCGGGTTCGTCGAGGCGGCCGGCTCATTCGAACAACACATCGAACAACTGCACGCGCTGCTCTCGCTCACGCCGAAGCAACGCCTGCGGCATGCGCGGGGCGTCACCCGTCGCGCGATGAAGTTCGTCCGGCCGCTCGGTGCCGACGTGCCGGTCGCAGGACTCCTCGCCGATGCGATCGAGCGGGAGATGCTGGCGCGGCCCCGCCCGGTCGCGGGTGACGCGGCCGCCCGACCGCCCATTCGTCGCGTCCCACAAGCCTGACGATCAACGCGAGCGGCGTGAAGGTCAGATTAGTAGATCGCCGTCACGCCACTACGACTTGAAGCACGGCCAGCCGCTATCTCCCCACACACCGGCGGGCCGGCCCCGTCTGGCGAACAGCTTCACGCGGTTGCCGTTGCCCAGATCCACGTCGCCGAACTCGTCAAACTCCGTCCGCACCCAGGCGTCGATGCGCGGCATTTCGCGCTGGACGCTCTTGTAGTCGTCTCCAGTCGGCATGATGGCGAGGGGCACACGCTGCCGCGCAAGGCGCGCGACCGCCAGTTCCTGGTCAGCGGGCGCGCTGTAGAACCCGGGCCGCAGGTCGCCGTGCCCTGCCGGAAACGGACGCTGGGCAAGCGCATGCACCAGCGAGAGGTAGGGCGAGATGAACACGCGCTCGTCCTCGGCGGTGCAATCGCGCACGTAGAAGGCGAGCCGCACGGGCCCTGGAGTATCGGGCGACGTCCACGCCTCGAGCGGCCAGGTCACCAGTCGTGCCGATTGCATCTGCGCCCGCTCAACCGCGCGCAGCCTGCGATCCACCATGCCGGCCTGGTCCAGGTGCTTGCGCATGGGGGGCAGGAGTACGAGCAGAGTGCCGGCCAGGATCGCGATGGTCAGGACGGCCGTCGCGACCCGCATCACCGTGGAGCCTCCCCGGCGCACGCACTGCACCGCCGCTCCGATCAGCCAGGCGCCGAGGACGGCGGTTGTGACGGAGACATCGCCAAAGCGGACGGAGAGATTGCCGCGTACGAAGCCCCAGATCAGGACAAGGCCCAGGAGGGCCGCGACCAGCACCTTCTGCCTGGCATAGGGCCAGTCGCTGCGGGATTCGGACGTGCCGGCCTGCACAGCCAGCGCCGCCAGGGGCACGGCAACGATCAGCCAGAAGAGCCACGGTTCGTAGTTTTGTGTCGCCTGCACGAACACGCCGCGGTGCCACCAGGCCCCCTCGTCGGCGATCGGGTCGTCTCCCTCGCGTGGCGAGAGCGAGAACTCCGGCAGGATCAACGGCGCCCGTTCGCGGTCACGCTGCGAGTACGAGTTCGCGGACCGGATGTGCGTCAGCACGCCGCCATTGACCTGCAGCCACGCCAGGTAGGGCGCCGCGCACACAACGGTGAGCGCGACGTACGCCGCCAGATGCGTCTTCCTCGTCGCCCACGCCAGATGGACCTGGAACAGGATGGTCGCCACCACTGCCGCGCCGACGAACAGCCCGTGGTCATGGCGGAGGAGCAGCGCTGTGACGCTCACACCGGCCAGCCAGGCGAGCTTGCGGATGGTGGGCCGGTCCACGTAGGCCCACAGCGACGGCAGGACCACGGCGTACACCAGCACCTTCGGGTAGTTGTAGTAGCGTGGCAGCAACGCCACCTGGAACACCGCAGCCAGTGTGCCGATCGCCGTGGAGCCGGAGGCGCGCCGTGCCGCCCAGAAGGTCAGCACCGTCGCCACCGACAGTGCCGTGACGCAGAAGACGATCTCCGACCACGTGCCGCGACCGCCCACGACCTGGACGAGCGCCTGGAGGACGAATGTCAACGGCGCGCCCGGATCCACGAAGTCGCGGTCCGGCCACTCCCCGTGCAGGAGCTGCCACCCGCGCACGAGGTAGAAGTAGTGATCGTCGGTCAGGCCCGCAACCGGGCCGTCGAGATCGTTGAAGCGGAACAGCCAGGACCAGACGAAGAGCAGCACCCCCGCCACGACCGCCCCGACACGACCGCGACTCCAACTCCGTTGGCGCATCACTCAGCGGTTCCGGGATTTCACGGCCGCCCGTGTCTCGCGGTCGACTTCGCGACGACGGATGGTTTCCCGCTTGTCGTGCAGGTGCTTGCCCTTGGCCAGCGCGAGGGCGACCTTCACCCGGCCCTCCTTGAAGTACATCCGGAGCGGTACCAGCGTCAGCCCCTTCTCCGCCACCTTCCCCGTGAGCTTCCGGATCTCGGCCTTGTGCAGCAGGAGCTTGCGCTGCCGCCGATCCTCATGCGAGGCATAGCCGCTGTGGCTGTAGGGGCCGATGTGGAGGTTGAGCAGCCAGACCTCGCCGTTGTCCAGCCGGGCATAACTGTCGCGCAGGTTCACGCTGCCCTCCCGGATCGACTTGACCTCCGTGCCCAGAAGCACGACGCCAGCCTCGAACGTCTCGAGGACGGCATAGTCGTACAGGGCTTTCCGGTTGTCCGCGATCTGTCGGCTGCGGTCGTCTTTCTCGGGCACGGTACGTGGATCAGCGCGTGGGAACAACCATCGTCAGCGGTTGAGAATAGCACGCGCGATCCGGGTCACCTGAAGCAGGGCCACCCCGTCTGGCGATAGGTTCCCGTGCCGCGACGGCCGTGTCGCGCGAAGAGCTTCACGCGGCTGCCATCGTCCAGTTCCACATCGCCGAACTCGTCGAACTCCGTCCGCAGCCAGGCGTCGATGCGCGGCATTTCCTTGCGGATGCCCTCGTAATCACTCCCCGCCGGCATGATGGCCAGCGGCACCTGCTGCCGCATGAGCCGCGTCAGCGTCAGCTTCTGATCGTCCGGCGTACTGTAGAAGCCCGGCCGCAGATCTCCGTGTCCGCCGGGAAACGGCCGCTGGGCGAGCGCGTGCACCTGCGACAGATACGGCGAGATGAACACGCGGTCATCCTCCCTGGTGCAGTCACGCACGTAAAAGGCCAGCCGGGTGGGGCCGCGGTCGTCCGGCGACGCCCACGCTTCGAGGGGCCAGGTGTTCAACCTCGCGGTCATGTGACGCGCCTTGTCGACGGCGCCAAGCGGACGGTCGACCATCCCCACATGGTCCAGCCGTTCTCGCACGGAGGGCACGAGCACGAACACGGTGCCTGCCAGGACAACGATGGCCACAGCCGCAGTGGCCACCCTGGTCACAAACGATCGCCCCTCGTGAAGCGAGAGGACCGCCCGGCGAAAGAGCCATGCGCCGAGGATGGCCGTCGTGACCGATACGTCGCCGAAGCGGACGGTGAGGTTGCCCCGCACAAAACCCCAGATGAGTACAAGGCCAAGCAGGCCCGCGACCAGCAGCTTCTGCCTCGCGTGCGGAAAGTCGCTCCGCGACTCCTCCTTCCCCGTCTGCGCCGCCAGCACCGCCACGGGCACGGCGACGATCAGCCAGAAAAGCCACGGCTCGAAATTCCGCGACGCCTGCACGAACACGCCGCCCTGCCACCAGTCCCCCTCGTCCTCGATGGGGTCGTCACTTTCCCGTGGCGAGAGCGCGAACGAGGGAAGCAGCAGCGGCGCCCGCATGCGGTCCCGCTGAGCCCAGGAGTTAGCCGCGGCCACATGCGTGATCAGGCCACCGTTGAGCTGCAGCCACCCCAGGTACGGCGCGGCACAGGCAACGGTCACAACGACATAGGCCGCCAGATGCTTCGCGCGCGTCAGCCATCCCACGTGCGTCTGGACGAGGATGGTCGCCACCACGGCGAGGCCGACGAACAGGCCATGGTCATGGCGAAAGAGGAGCGCCGTCACGCTCAACCCCGCCAGCCAGGCGAGCTTGCGCATGCTGGGGGCATCCACGTACGCCCACAGCGCCGGCAGCGCCACCGCGTAGATCAGCACCTTCGGGTAGTTGTAGTAGCGCGCCAGCAGCGCGGCCTGGAACAGCGCCGCCAGCGCGGCAATCACTGTGGAGCCGGACGCGCGCCGCGCCGACCAGAACGTCAGCGTCGTGGCCACGGACAGCGCCGTCACGCAGAAGACGATTTCGGACCAGGTGCCACGGCCGCCCACCAACTGCACGAGCGCCGCGACCACGAACGTCAGCGGAGCGCCAGGGTCCACGAAGTCGCGGTCCGGCCACTCCCCGTACAGGAGCTGCCAGCCGCGCACCAGGTAGAAGAAGTGGTCGTCCGCCAGGCCCGCAACGGCCCCGTCGAGGTCGTTGTAGCGGTAGAGCCAGGACCAGACGAAGATCAGCACCGCCACCACGCCTGCGACGACGCCGCTGATGCTCCACGATCTTCGGCTCATCGGCGAATCCTCGGAAACCGCACCGCGTCACAGCCGGACGGTGGTTCCGCCCCGCCGCGGCTGCGCAGCCAGCCCAGGGCGTCGTGATTGCGCTGTGAAGCCGCCAGGCACCACAGCGCCGGGAGATTCCTGGCGTCCAGCACGGCGCCGTTGTCGACAAGCAGTGTCATCACACTCACATGTCTGGCGGTCATCGCCGCCTCGAGCGGGGTGAGTGCCGCATGCACGGCCCTGATGCGTGTGCGCCGCACCCAGGCCGGATCGTTCGGGCTGGCCCCGGTTCTGAGCAACCGGACGATGTCCGCCTCGCTCTCGAGGGCCGCCGCCTCGGACAGTGTCATCTGCCCCGCTGGCTCGAACGGAAACACCCCAGCGGCCTGCAGACCCAGCGACAGCAGGATGGCAACGGCGACAATCACGCCCGGGCCGCCAACGGCCAGCCCCTGGAGCGCGTTCGCGTTCGGCTTCCCGATCATCGGAACACCCGCGTGCCCTGCAAGGCCAGGCCCCAGGGATTCCCCGCCACCCGGGCCAACGCGTCCTCCCTGAGTTGGTGGACGAGCGCCCGCGCCTCGTCAGTCGCGGGTGAGGCCCGCTGTGCCTCCAGCCACGCGTCCACGGTGACCCACTCGTTCCGTACGTCGTGCGCCATCTGATGCATCTGGTAGTGGAGCCCTGCTGCACGCACGGCCCATCCGGCCGTGACGATGCCGATGACGAGGAGCATGGCCCAGGCACGGCGAGGGCCCATTACCAGGTCGCGCGCCACGACACACACGGCCAGCGCGTAGAACACGCCGGCAGGACTCATGATCTCGTCCTTGGTGTAGCCGTAGGACAGCACCGCATTGGCCACGGTCACCGCCAGCGCCACCAGCACCACTCTGTCGTCCCGCTGGAACTGCCGTACCCGCCACGCGGGCCACCGGCGCATGGACCACACCGCGATCGCCATGGTGGTCAGGAGCGACACGGCCACGTTCATCACCGTGCCCGGGCTCAGGCCCTGGGCCTTCGGCTCAGCCAGGAGTGTCCACACGCCCGCGCGCGGCTGCGAGAACAGGACTGACCCCAGCGACGACACGACGTTGTACGCATAGAGCATCATCGGACGGTCGCCGAACCTGCGCAGTAGCTCGGGTGGATCGAGCTTCATAGTGCCGAACCCCGTGCTCCGCTCCACGAGCGTGGGCAGGCCCGTGGCGTAGTACCCGAACCGGAGCACCAGGTACCCCACGAGCAGCGCAGTCATCAGCACGATGCCGCGCCTGGAGATGCCCTTCGCACCAGTCAGCCACGCGACGGCGGCCACCACCCAGAGCAGCAGGCCTGACTCCAGCGTGAGCGCCGCCACCATGAAGGCCAGCGCGGCCAGCACATCCGTCCACCAGCCTCCGCGTGACTCCGCGAGGACGTACACACACAGGCACAGGACCACCACCTCAAGAAAGTGGTTGATCGGGTAGGCCTCCCACACCGTGCCGAGGAAGGTGTGCAGGCCCGTCAACACTGTCAGCGCGCACGCGAATGCCCAGACGTCGCCGGCGGTCCGCACGCGGGCAGCCACGACGAAGAGCGCGAGACACGCCAGGACGAGCGCCACGTGAAAGGCCTTGTAGACGAAGAAGTAGTCGCCCCCCGAGGCCTCGAACAGCACCTGAATCTGCGCGATGCGGAGGGGGCGCAGGTAGGCCGCCGAATCAGCGCTCGCGACCACGGCGCCCGTCACGGACGGCGCTGATTGCGCCTGCAGGATCGGAATGAGGCTGTCGGTGACCTGAACGGGGATGCTCAGCAGGCTGGCGCACACGCCTGCGGCAAACCCCGCCGCCAGCACCCAGGACACCAGCCGGGCACTGCGGCTCTTCACGCCGCCGTGTCCGGGCGCGATGCGCGGTCGTTCCGGATCGACGCCGGATAGCGGCCCATTATGTGGTTCCAGCGGACGCGCAACAGGTCCACGAAGCCAGCGCCGCCGGCCAGCGCCGTCACCTTGGTGCTGGCGCGGTACGTCCACGTCACCGGCACTTCGCGCACTGTGAAGCCGGCCTTCCGGGCCAGGAACAGGATCTCGCAGTCGAAACCGAAGCCATCCAGACGCTGGAGCGGAAAGAGCGTGGTGGCGGCCTGGCGGCTGAACAGCTTGTAGCCGCACTGGGTATCGGCCACGCCACCGACGACGAGCACTTTCGCGACAACGTTGAACACGCGCCCCAGGGCATGGCGATGCCACGGTTCCTCGATGCGCTCAGCGCCCGCCGCTTCCCGCGACCCGATCAGGATGTCGGCGGCGGGCACGCCGGAGTCCGGCAGAAACCGCGACAGTTCGTCGATCGGCATCGAGAGGTCGGCGTCTGCGAGGAAGCGCCACTCGCCGGCCGCCTCGATCATCCCGCGCCGCACCGCGCCGCCCTTGCCGCGATGCGGGGCGGCGATGAGCCGCACCCGCGGTTCACCTGCCGCACTCGCCGCCACGATTGCTCGCGTCCGGTCGGTGCTGCCATCGTCGACCACGAGCACTTCCCAGGGGCGGCCCAGCCGGGTCAACTCCGCCACCACGGCAGCCAGCGTGGCCCCGATGCACGCCTCTTCGTTGTAGGCGGGAATGACGATGGAAATGAACGGCGCGGGCACTCGGGGAAATTGTAGCCGGGTGTTCAGCGGGCAGACGCCAGCCTGGCGGCAAGGACCGTCGCCACAACCATGCTCTCCGCTTCGGCCACGTCCTTGCCAGCGATGTCGAACGCGGTGCCGTGGTCGACGGAGGTGCGCACGATCGGCAGGCCGAGCGTCACATTGACGGACTGGCCGAAGGCCAGCAGCTTGACGGGAATCAGGCCCTGGTCGTGGTAGCACGCAATCACCGCGTCGAACTCGCCGCGCGATGCCCGCAGGAACACCGTGTCGCCGGGGAACGGCCCCTCGATGTTGATGCCGCGTGCCCGGGCGGCCTCGAGAGCCGGGCGCACGGTGGTCACTTCCTCGGACCCCAGGACGCCCTCCTCGCCCGCGTGCGGGTTGAGGCCGGCCATGGCGAGCCTCGGCATGGCGGGCTTCGGCATCGAGGGCCTTCCGAACCTGGGCAGTTCCCGGGCGGTCAGGTCGATGATGCCGTCGAGGACGTCACGCGTGAGGGCCGCGGGAACCGCGCCGAGGGGGATGTGAATCGTGGCCAGCACCACCTTCAGGGGCTCCGACCAGAACATCATCGCCACCCGCGGACTGCCCGTGAGGTGCGCCAGCAGCTCCGTATGGCCCTTCCACGGGAGGCCTGCCATGGCGAACGCGAGCTTGCTGACCGGCGCCGTGGTGATTGCGTCTACGCGCCCGGCCGTGGCGTCCTCGACCGCGCGCACCAGCGTGTCGTACGCGGCACGACCGGAGCGGGCCGATGGCGTGCCGGCCGCGCCATCGAATACAGGCTCGGCGCCGTAGACGACCGGCTCACAGACAGCGGTCACGCGCGGGTCCTGCGCAGCCTTCGCCACGATCTCGGGCCCGATGCCAGCGGGGTCGCCTGTCGTCAGCGCGATGCGGGGCCTGGTCATGTCAATGCCGCACGGTCAGATCTGCAGGACGAGCCAGTCCGCGACGATCTTCGGAGCCGCGTTGCGCTCGAGTGCGGCGAGCGCCCGGTCGACGGCCGCGAAAGCCCGGCTTGAGCGGTCCTCGTCCCAGGCAGGGACCAGCCGCGTGAGTTCGTCCTGCAGGTCGGCGTTGGCCAGCACGCGCGTGTCGGCCTTCGAGGCGATCACGCCGAGGTCACGCAGCAGCGACGACAGCACACGCAGACACGCGGCCAGTTGGTCGCGCTCGCTCGCCGGCGAACCCTTGGTGGCGGCCAGCAGCTTTGCCGCCTCGATCCGCCTGGCCGGGTCAGAGCGACGCGCCGCCTCCGAGAGCAGCGCCTGTGCCGCCTCGCGCGCGGCACCGGTATCCGCCGCCTGCGCGGCCAGCGCCCGGCCTACGCTGCCATCCGCGTCGGCCGCGGCCGCCACGGCATCGGCCATCACGTAGCCGTGGTCCCGCACCAGCACGTCGGCCACCTCGGACGGCAGGAGCGGTGCGAACCTGAGACGTGGACAACGGGACCGCACCGTCTGGAGCAAGGTGTCCGGGAGCGAGGACACGAGCACGAACACCGATGCGGACGGCGGCTCCTCCAGCGTCTTCAGGAGGGCGCCCTGCGCCTGGACCACCAGCGCATCCGCGTCGTCGATGATCACGACCCGCGTCCGGCCTTCGAAGGGCCGGTACTGCGCACGGTCGATCATCTCGCGCACCTGCTCAATCTTGATGGAGCCTGACTCGCCGGGCTCGAGCACGAGCACGTCCGGGTGCATCCCCCGCGCGATCTT
Organism: Vicinamibacterales bacterium; assembly: GCA_040081715.1. GTDB lineage: Bacteria > Acidobacteriota > Vicinamibacteria > Vicinamibacterales > UBA2999 > CANKJK01. The sequence continues at coordinate 324,745 of JBEBFY010000001.1, forward strand.
CCGGCACGCCACGCAGGCGCCGCAGGCATCGAGCGTCAGCCCCTCGGCATCGCGGACGGGTTCCTGACAGTTGAGCGTCTCTGCCAGGGCCTGCGCCACGCGCCGCTTCCCCACGCCACGAGGACCAGCCAGCAGCAGCGCAGGCGGCACACGGCGCCCGGCGGCCGCACGCGACAGGAGCGACATCATGCGACGGTGGCCGGCAATTGAATGGAATGGCATGGGCCAAGACAGTCTATGTCCGCACATGGCCTGCCACCAGAGCACTTGAGCAGGTGTGGCCTGTCTTTTCGCGTTAAATTGTTTATTCATGTATGTGCAATCGAGTTCATGGAGTCACTGATGACATTGGATAGGGCCGGGCTGGATCTGTTGTGGTTCAACGCGCACACGCACAATGCCTGGCGCAACGAACCGGTGAGCGACGAACTGCTGCAGCGGCTGTACGAGACCGCGCGGTGGGCCCCGACAATGGCCAACACGCAGCCCCTGCGGCTCGTGTTCGTGAGGTCACCGGAGGCCAAGGCACGGCTGAAGCCGCTGCTGTCTCCAGGCAACGTGGAAAAGACCATGGCAGCGCCCGTGACGGCCATCGTCGCGCACGACCTCGACTTTCACGAGCAGCTGTCCACGCTGGCCCCGCACGCGCCGGGCATGAAGGACTATTTCGGCGGTCTGCCGGCCGAAGGCCGTGCGCCCATCGCCTCGCAGGGCTCGTCCCTCCAGGGCGCCTACGTGATGCTGGCGGCGCGCGCGCTCGGCCTCGACTGCGGCCCCATGGGGGGCTTCAACAGGGACGGCGTCGACGCGGAGTTCCTGTCGGGGACGAACTGGAAGTCGAACTTCCTCATCAACCTCGGTTACGGGGATCCGGCCGGCGTGCACCCGCGGGCGCCGCGCCTGGAGTTCGCGTTCGCGGCTCGCATCATCTGACGTTCCGGAAAGAGAGGGTCACCATGTCCATTCGCGCCGTCAAGCATGCATCGCCGTCCACACCCACCATGGAAGGCGCCGGTGTGCGGCTGCGCCGGGGCTTCGGCTTCGGCCAGACGCGCGACTACGACCCGTTCCTGCTCTTTGACGACTTCCGCGGCGACACCCCGGATGACTACCTCGCGGGTTTCCCGTGGCATCCGCACCGCGGGATCGAAACGATCACCTACGTGCTCGCCGGCAGCGTGGAGCACGGGGACAGCCTCGGCAATCGTGGCTCGCTCGGCTCAGGTGATGTGCAGTGGATGACAGCCGGAAGCGGCATCATGCACCAGGAGATGCCGAAGGGCGACGCCCAGGGCCGCATGCACGGCTTCCAGCTCTGGGCCAACCTGCCGCGGTCGCTGAAGATGACGACGCCGCGCTACCAGGACATCGCCGGGAAGGACATTCCGGTCGTCACCGATGACGACGGCACGAGTGTGCGCGTGGTCTGCGGTGAGTTCTGGGGACAGAAGGGTCCAGTGGAGGGCGTCGCCGCGGACCCACGGTATCTCGACATCTCGGTACTGCCCGGGCAGCGGAAGCGGCTGACGGTGGAAATAGACCGCCACGCCTTCGCGTATGTCTTCGCGGGGTCGGGGTCGTTCCGCGATGCCTCCGCCCCGCAGGGCGTGCTCACGGAATCCACCAGCGGCGACTCACAGGTGTACCGCGACGACGTGGCGAACCACTCACTCGTGCTCTTCGACCAGGGCGACGAAGTGGTCGTGCAGGCCGGCGACCAGGGCATCCGGTTCTTGCTCGTGTCGGGTCAACCGCTGGAGGAACCCGTCGCCTGGAAGGGTCCGATCGTGATGAACACGGCCGAGGAACTCCGTCAGGCGTTCGCGGAACTCGGAGCCGGCACGTTCATCCGCTGAGGGCTCACGAGCCTGGCGCGGCGTGATCGGGTCACCGGTCCAGCGTGCTGGGTGCGGCCGCAGACCGCGCCGTCAGCAAGCGGTCGGCGGTCATGTAGCCGACCGTGATCGAGAGAATCAGCAGCACACCGACGATGGTCGGTGGACTCGGCACCGGGATGTCGAATACGCGGCACCCGGCGCCGATGGCCAGGCCAATCCCGAGACCAATCGCAATCTTCATCACAGCCTCCTAGGCGCTCAGGATCTTTGCGGTGGTCACCGCCTGCCCGGCATGCCGCGTGGCGTGCTCGGCGGCGTGAAACAACAAGCCCAGCACATTGGTCGGCAGCTGGGCACGGCCGAGCTTGCGGTCCACCAGCAGATCCGCCGACGTGGTGCGCTTCACCTGCGCCAGCGCCAGGTCGAGCGACGCGACCGTGGCCTCCACGAGCGCGGATAGCTCTGGGCGCGGTTCCGCGTCGTCGCCCTCACCGCGCATCGCGGCCTTCTGGGCGTCGTCCAGCGTCTCCCCGCGCGCGTAGGTCAGGAGCCGGTCCGTCGCACCGGCAATGTGCCGCACGTGAAAGGCGATGGACGCGGCGCCGCCGGGCCTGGCCCAGACGTGCGCGGGTGCCACCGTGCCGGCGAGGGCACGCAGGTCTTCCTGCGCCTGGACGAACGCATGCACGACAGGCATCACGAGTGGGTCGAATCCTTCGACAGGGCCGCGCTGCCAGACTTCGGGTTGAGGTGTACTCATGGCGCCAAGCATATGCGGATCGGAGTACGCTCCCCGCATGTCCGCAGCCCGTGCGCTCTCATCGCCCGCCGTCATCGTGCTGGCACTCGTCGCGGCCCTGGCAAGCCCATCGCGCAACGTGCACGCGCAGCGTGGCGCGGCCAGCGGCGAGTGGCGCCACTTCGGCGGCGACGCAGGCGGCACGAAGTACGCACCGCTGGACCAGATCACGCGCGCGAACTTCTCCACTCTGAAGGTGGCGTGGCGCTTCAGGACGGAGAACTTCGGTCCGAAGCCCGAGTTCAACCTGGAGGCCACACCGCTGATGGTGGGCGGCGTCCTCTACAGCACCGCCGGCCTCAGCCGTCACGTGGTGGCCATCGACGCCGTCACGGGCGAGACCCGCTGGACGTTCCGCTTCGACGAGGGCGCCCGGGGGCGCCGGGCTCCACGGCTGAACCACCGCGGCCTGGCCTACTGGACCGACGGCAAGGGCGACGAGCGCGTCGTTTACATCACGCCGGGATACCAGCTCATCGCGCTGGATGCGAAGACAGGCCGGATGATTCCGTCCTTCGGCACGAAGGGAGTGGTGGATCTGCTCGACGGCCTCGACCAGCCGCGGCCGAAGGACGGCTTGCTGGGATCCACGTCGCCGCCGATGGTGGTCGGGAACATGGCCGTCGTCGGCACCGCGATGCCATCCGCCGCGCCCACACGCGAGAACCCTGCTGCCCACGTGCGTGGGTACGATGTGCGCACGGGCAAGCGCGTCTGGATCTTTCACACGATTCCCCAGCCGGGCGAATTCGGCTACGACACCTGGGAGAAGGACTCGGCGGCCTACACCGGCAACGCGGGCGTCTGGACGCCCATGAGTGCCGATGAAGAACTCGGCTACGTCTACCTGCCAGTCGAAACGGCCACCAACGACACGTACGGTGGGCATCGTCCCGGACACAACCTGTTTGCCACCAGCCTCGTGTGCCTCGACGCGCGCACGGGCAGGCGCGTGTGGCACTTTCAACTCGTACATCACGACATCTGGGACTTCGACACGGTCGCGCCGCCGATCCTGCTGGATGTCACGGTGAACGGCAGCCGCATCAGGGCGGTCGCGCAAGTCACCAAGCAGGCGTTCGCCTACGTCTTCGACCGCGTCACCGGTCAACCCGTGTGGCCCATCGAGGAACGGCCGGTGCCGCAATCAACCGTGCCCGGCGAGCAGAGCGCGGCCACGCAGCCCTTTCCCACGCGGCCCTTGCCCTTCGACCGGCAGGGACTCGGGCCAGACGACGTGATCGACTTCACGCCGGCGCTGAAAGCCGAAGCGCTGAAGATGCTGGCGGACTACAACACCGGGCCGCTCTACACACCGCCGTCACTGTCCGGCGCCAATGGAAAGGCCGATGGGAAGAAGGGCACGCTGCACCTGCCCAACTCCACCGGTGGCGCCAACTGGCAGGGCGGTGCCGGCGACCCTGAAACGGGCGTCATCTACGTGAGCTCGCACACGCTCGCGCGCGTCTACGCCGTGACGAAGGAAACGGCCAGTGTGGGCCAGACGGCATCTGCACCGCGACCAGTCGCGACTCCCGCGCGGGCCGACGGAGAAACCGTCAGCAACCAGCCGCTCACATTGCCCGTGCTGGGCCCGCAGGGCCTGCCGCTCATCAAGCCGCCCTATGGCCGCATCACCGCGATCGACCTCAACTCCGGGAACCACCTGTGGATGACGCCGCTCGGCGCCACGCCCGATTGGATCACCAACCACCCGGCGCTGAAGGGCATGACGATCCCTAACACCGGCCGGTGGGACCACGCGGGGCTCCTGGTCACGAAAACGCTGCTGATGGCCGGCGAGGGATCCGGGTTGTATGCGACGCCACCGGGGTCCGGCGGGCCGATGTTCCGCGCCTACGACAAACAGACCGGCGCCATCGTCGGCGAGGTGAAGCTGCCAGCGAATCAGACGGGGATGCCCCTGACCTACATGGCCGGCGGCAAACAGTACGTCGTCGTGCCGGTCGGCGCGGTGGGTGTGCCCGGCGAATTCGTCGCCCTCACACTGCCCTGATCTCGTCGCGCGGGTTCCGGTTGACGACCCAGCGACGGTAAGTGCACGATAAGTGCATGGCCGTTAAAACCATCACCATCGACATCACTGCCTACGACTTGCTCTCGCGGCACAAGGCCGTGGGCCAGTCGTTTTCCCAGGTCATCAAAGCGCACTTCGGCCGGCAGCCGACCGCCGCCACGTTCCGGGCGCTGATCCGCGACATCCGCGTCAGCAGTGATGCGCTCGACGCGATGGACGCGCAGGTTAGGGCGCGTTCGAAGAGTCCCGCCAGGGCGGTGGCGCGTTGATTCACCTGGACAGTTGCCTGCTCATTGATCTGCTTCGGGAAACCGGCCGCGACCGCCCAGGCCCCGCGTTTGACGTGCTGGAGTCGTTCGACGACGGTGAAATCCTGGCGACGTCCGTCCATGTCGTCTCGGAACTTCGGGCCGGGGCCGAACTCGCGCGCAAGCCGCTCAAGGAACACGAAACCCTGGACCAACTACTGAGTGGGCTGCGCATTGCGTATCCCGATGCGCGCTTTCCGCTCCTGTATGGACGCCTGCTCGCCGCCACCGGGCGAACCGGCAAACCGGTCGCGACGATGGACCTGCTGATCGCAACGGCTGCCCTGCTCGATGACGCGCCGCTGGTGACGCGGAACCTGAAAGACTTCTCGCGCGTACCAGGGCTCCGGGTGCTCGGCTATTAAGGGTTCGCCCGGTCAGCAGGGAGCCTGTCGCCGACGCACCGCGGCAGACACGGGACCCTCGGAGGGAGTTTCAAAGCCGAGGAATCCTGACGGGTGACGAGCTACCGAGAGCGGATGGTCAGGGTCGTCTCGATCCGCACGGCTTTCGGGGGCAGGCAGATCACGTCGTTGCAGCTCTGGTAGCGTGCCTCCACCGCGAACGGGTGGGCACCGGCAGGAGCCGTGGCCGCCACCCTCAGCGGCAGCGTGAAGGTGGCCGACTCCGAGTAGAGCTGCACACGCAGGTCGAAGTTCGGATCGACGATCGTGGCCGGCTTCGAAGCAACGATCGGCCGGGCGAACGTGGCGAGCGCCGTGGCCGGCAACGACACCTCCGTCGAGATGGGACCGCCCTCGGGCTGCGCCATCGCGTAGAGGTGCCAGCCAGGTGCGATGGTCGCGGTGAGCGTCAGCGACACAGCCTCGCCAGCCCGCACCGGCCTGGGCTGCTGGAGCGTCCACGTCACGACATTGGCCGGGATCACCGCGGTCTGGGCCAGCAGGAGGACCGCGATCAGCGCGGCGATCACTTTCGCTCCTCGTTGGCGCGGACAGCCAGGTCCACGTAGGCGCTCTGCAGGACCCGCTTACTGTCGTCGTCCTGGAGGAACACCACCACGCCGAGGTTGGCCGCATCGATCGCCGCGAGCTTCTCCACGAACCGGACCGGACCGAAGCGGTCGTTGCGCCGCTCGAACCCATCGAGATAACTCGCCAGCCCCGCGGCCACCGTGTCGACGTCAAACTCGGCGGAGACCGTGCCGTCCCCGGTGATCGGCCGGTCGACCAGCGCGCGCACGACCATCGGGTGGAATCGGATGCCGTTCTCGCCGCTGTAGCGCAGCTCCCGCTCCACGAGGGCCACGCGCACGACCGGCTTTCCCGCTGATGCCGTCAGGGCCGGACGCACGCGCACCGCCACCGTCCGGCCCGTCAGCGCCGCGTCCACCGCCAGACTCGCCCCGGCAGGCTCGGCAAGGGCTGCGTCAATCAGCGTGCTCACGCGCGTATAGGGACGATTGGCGTTTTCGCGCGGCCCGCCACCGGTGTCACGGTGCGTACCGTCCACGATGAAGGTCGGCGCGCCGGGAATGGCGTAGAGATCCGAGCGGGCCACGGTGTCCGGATTCGACATCGGATCGGGCCTTGGGATGTGCACGTGGTGCATCAGCACGACGAGCTGACCTGGTGTGTAGCGCTCGCGGAGGGCGTCCACGGCCAGATCCGCGCCCGCGCACGGTGGGCAGCCAGCCCCCGTGAACATCTCGAGGAGCACCACGCGGTTGCCAGGCGCGGCCGGCACGTGACGTTCCGGGTGCACGGGGTTAGGGCCGAGGGCACGGTAGGCGTCGTCCAGGGCAGGCTCGAGTCCCACAAGGTTCCCCCCGTGGCGCCTGGCAAACAGGGACTCGAACGCGAGCCGGTTCTCGGGCGACAGGACACCCGTGATGCGCGCACGGAGCAGGAGCGGATAGGCGACATCCTCCTGCCCCCGTGCCATCGCGATGGCGCCGAGCCCCTCGGCGGCCTGTGCGGATGGATGGCCGCGCTCGGCATCCTCGAACGTCTGCTGCGCGCGGCCGTGGTCACCCAGCTTCAGGTAGATGCGTCCGAGCGTGCCCAGCAGCGCTGCGCGGGTCGTGAGGTACGACCGGCTTAGCTGGGTCAGCTCCGGGAGCGGCTGTTTGGCCTCCGCGTAGTCCTTCCGGGCGGCCTTCAGGTACGCCTTCTCCGTAAACGCCCGCACGGTCTTCTCCGACAGCGCGCGCGCCTTGGCCAGCTCCACGCCGGCATCCACCAGGACCGTGGCCACGTCGTCGTACATCCCCGGGTCCGCTGGGTCGGCGTCCTTCGTGAGCAGGTCGGCCTGCTTCCGGATCTCGGCTGACCGCCCGGGAAACCGCTTGGCCAGCACGTCGAGGGCAGCCATCCGCGCCCGCTCGGCGTACCGGCTGTCGGGATAGTCGGCAGCCACCCTGCGGAGGGCGTCGAGTTGCTGCTGCGGGTCGTCGAGGAGGCGCGCCGCGCGAAGCGCCTGCTGATCCGGCGGCAGCGCGTTCTGCGCCAGTGCGGGATGCACGCCGCCCACGATGGCGAGGCACACGGTGACCAGGACCACGCACGCGGCCCGCCCGACCATTCGCCGTGTCACGCAGCAGGCCCGCGTCATGTCGTGCAGATCCGGCTGGTTACTGCCCCAGCACGGCGTTGGCGGCATCAAGCGCCACGCCTCTTGCGATCGGTGCCGTGAGGCGGCCAAGCACGTCCTCCAGCGCAGCCAGGCAGTACCGCACGTTGCGCGGGTTGCTGCCGTGGCCCATCAGCCCGATCCGCCACACCTTGCCCGCCATGGCGCCCAGGCCCGCGCCGATCTCCAGGCTGTAGTCGGCGAGCAGGAGACCGCGCACCGCGGCGTCATCGACGCCTTCCGGGATCGCCACGGCGTTCAACTGCGGCAGGCGCTCCCCTTCCGGCACGACAAAGCGCAGGCCCATCGCCTCGAGTCCCGCGTGCAGGGCCAGGTGGTTCTTCCTGTGCCGGGCCCAGGCCGCCTCCAGGCCTTCCTCCTGCAGGATGACGAGCGCCTCATGCAGGCCGTAGAGCGCGTTGATCGGCGCCGTGTGGTGGTAGGCGCGCTTGGTGGCGCCGCCCCAGTAGCCCATCACCAGGTTCATGTCGAGGAACCAGCTCTGCACCTTCGTCGTGCGCCCCATGATCCTGGCCCGCGCCTGTTCGCCGAAGCTGACAGGCGACAGACCCGGCGTGCACGAGAGGCACTTCTGCGTGCCGGAGTAGAGGGCGTCGATCCCCCACTCGTCGACACGGACGGGAATCCCGCCAACCGACGTCACGGCATCCACGATGGCGAGGCATCCGTGCCCATGCGCGATCGACACCAGCGTCTGGGCATCCGACACCGCGCCCGTGGAGGTCTCCGCATGAACGAAGGCCACGAGACGGGCTGCGGGGTTCGCGGTGAGGGCGTCTTCCAGCTTCTGCGGATCGACCGCCCGGCCCCAGTCGTCCTGCACCATCACGGGGATCCCGCCGCACCGCTCCACGTTCTCCTTCATCCGCCCGCCGAACACGCCGTTCTGGCAGACGACGACCGTGTCGCCAGGCTCCACGAGGTTCACGAAACAGGCTTCCATGCCCGCCGAGCCCGGCGCCGACACGGGCATCGTCAGTTCGTTGGTCGTCAGCAACGTGGCCTGCAGCAGCGCCTTCACCTCGTCCATCATCGAGATGAACGCGGGATCAAGGTGCCCCAGCGTGGGGCGGGACATGGCGGCCAGCACACGCGGGCTGACGTCGGACGGCCCCGGGCCCATCAGGACGCGCTGGGGTGGATGGAACGAACGAATGGTCACGGTGGGAACCTCATGGAATCGATGATCTCATGCCCCGACAGGAACGCCAGTCAGTCAGGATCCACTGACGAGGACGCCGCCATCGAGGCGGGCCCGGGAATCGACGCCCCTGCGCAGAGTGGCCGGCAAGCCGGCCCATGCGTGAGATAGGTTCTACAATGGACCGCGGTGGCTCGCACGGCACGGAAACCAGTTCGAAAGGCGCGCAGTCTCGGCAAGCCCAGCCCGACGGCCGCCGTAGTCGCCACCATGCTGCGGGAACGCGTGGCGGCCGCGGAGGGCAGCTATTACGACCGCACCCGCAGGAAGATCCTGAAGGTCGCGCACAAGCTCTACACCGTCGCCGGCTACGCGTCGGTGTCGATGCGGGAGGTCGCGAAGAAGATGGGCTTCAGCGCGCAGGCGATCTATTACTACTTCCCGAGCAAGGAAGCGATGTTCGCGGCGCTGGCCGACGAGGGCCTGCGGCTGCTCGAAGCGCAGCATCCATCGGAGGAACTGGCCGATCCGATCGACAACCTCCTGCTGCCCTACGTGCGGTACTACGACTTCAGCAAATCGCATCCGGAGTACTTCACGCTGCTCTGGATGGATCCCGCCGCGGCAACCAGCCAAGGAGAGCCGCAGATCGCCCTGATTGCCCGCATGGCGGTGGATGTGCAGGGCCGCTTCCGGCGCTGCATCCGCGAGGGTCTCTTCCCTGCGGATATCGACATCGACCGGGCTGGCAGCATGCTCTTCAGCGCCGTGCATGGCCCGGCCGTGATCGGCCTGACCGGGCGACCTCCGCAGGACCAGCCCGACATCATCGTGCGGCTCCTGCTCGATGCGGCTATCCTCGCATTCAGATCAGGCCTCGTGCGTAAGGCCGCGGAATCGCCCAAGCAGCTCACCGCACCAGCCGCCGCGCGGCCCTAGCCGGGGCAGCGGCAGGGCGCCCTCACGAAGGCAGGGTCCCCAGGAGCGGTGAGCGGATCGCCCACGGCTCCTGAGGATGGAACGAGTCTTACCAGTCCACCTGCGTACCGAACTTGAAGATCCTGGCGCCGAGAATGCGCGTCGGCGTCAGCCAGGTCGGGCCGTAGCGTGTAATCGAGTTGATGACGCTGTCGGTGTTCATCACGTTGTAGACGTCGAACATGCCCTGCAGCCTGGCCTTCCCGAACCTGAAGGCCTTCGTGAGGCGCAGGTCGAGCTGCGTGTACCGCTTCTCGAACAGGGTATTGTTCGGGATGAGCGGCACGGTGACCGTGGCAGCCGCGCCCGCCGCCAGATTGCGCCCCAGCGAGGGTGCCACCTCGGCATTGGTCGCCACGTAGGTCGAGGTAATGGGGAACCCGGGCATGTTCTGCAGGTTGGCACTGGCCTGGAAGCCGGCCTTCAGCGGATAGATGGCCGCCAGCTTCACTTGAGACTGTGCGCTCCAGGGCGGCGTGACATCACAGAAGCCATCCCTGGCCTGCTCGGGAGAGTCCACCACGTAGCAGTTGTTGGTCACCGTCCGTCCGGTGCCGAAGCCACCCTGCAGCAGCCCGCCCTTGCCGAACTTGGCACTGAATGTGACGTCCAGGCCGTTGTAGATCTCGGTCTGCTTCCCGAACTTCTGCGCCTGCGTGACCAGCAGGTCATTCTGACCGAACTTCGCGGGCTTGATGTCAAAGAAGCCGCACGCCTGCTTCCCACCGAACTCGCCAAGCCGCGCGTCAGCAGGGATGTTGATGCAGTAGGGATCGTAGTCGGCCGACGTCACCGCCAGGTTGTCCGTCGTCGTGAAGTTGCCGAACCACGTCCGGAAGTAAGCCACGTTCAGCCCAAGTCCCGGCCGCAGCTCGTGCTGCATGGAGGCCGATGCCTGCCACGTGTAGTCGCGGACCCCGAACCCATTGGTCAGCTCGGGGTCGTACCGTCTGACCGTCCGGACAGTCCCGAAGGCGCGGTCATTCAGTGCGCCGCACTCGGCGTTCGCCAGATTGTTCGTCAGGTCGCAGTCCGGCACGAAGTTGGCGTTCGCGTCGCTCCACGTCCGCGTCGCCGCGAGCACGATCGCATTCGCGGGGTTCACCGCCGAGGCGATCCCGACGCCCTGCGCGCCGACATACCGACTGACGAATCCCTTGACGGCCGTCTTGCCGTTTCCGAACACGTCGTAGGCCGCACCGAGCCGCGGGCTGATGTCCTTCCAGTTCGGCAGGTTCTCGATCTTCGAGAACCTGAATTCCGGCACGTACTTCGTGGCCGGCCTGACCTGCGCCGGCACGTACGAGTTGATGTAGTCGTAGCGAATGCCGATGTTCAGGGTCAGCCGCCGCAGCGTCCACTGGTCCTGCACGTACAGCCCCAGGTTCAGCTTCTCGGACTGCTCCGAGTGGGCGGGCGTCGCCCACTGCGTGAGCTGAATGGGCACGCCGAACCGGAATCCATAGTTAATGGCTTCGTTGGTGAACACCGACCCGAAGTTGGCCACGCCCTGGTGGGTGGTTGCCCCGACCTTGAAGGCGTGCGAACCGGTGACGTAGGACATCGAGAACCGCTCATTGTGCTGGCCGTAGTACACGTCGTTGCCCATCATCGAGACAATCGACGCCGCGCTTCCGGGCGGTGAGTTGTAGACGACCCCGGTGGAGAGCTCCGTGACCGAGATGTCCGTCGACTTTACGCCCGGGATGAGGCCCGGCTGCGTCATGTTGTGCATGTAGGCGGTGCCGGCCTCGAACAGGACCTTGTTCGTCCGGGGATAGGTATAGGTGCCGGTCATCAGGAAGATCGGCGCGTACTTGAAGTGGATGGACGCCTCGGGCGCGCGGGCCTCCACCCCCTGGAAGCACAGGCAGCTGCTCTGCTGGCTGTGGGAGAACGTGAGTTTCTGTTTCCCCGTCATCTGCCACGTCAGACGACCGCTGTTGTCCCGCTGATACAGGTTTGTGAAGCCCGGCCGGGTCGTGTCCGCCACGTACACCAGCGGGTTCGCGCTCTTGTTGTAATAGGTATTGGGAGGGTATTCCTGCGCGCCCCACCAGCGGTGCGCCGTGTAGAACCACAGCTTGTCCTTCACGATGGGCCCGCCCAGGCCAGCCCCGAAGTCCCACACCTTCTTCACCGACGTCGCCGCATTGGCGCCACGCTTCTTCAGCTCGTCGGTGACGTTGTTGCCCTGCAGGTCGCCGTTGGTGCCGTTGATGGCAACATAGAGCTTCAAGGTATTGCCGCCGTCTTTCGGGATGACGTTCATCGCCACGCCGCCCGTCTCGGACTCGGCCGACATGCCACCGGTCTCCAGGTTGATCTCCTGCACGCCGGCCTGGTTCACGAAGTAGTGGCGGTTGGCGCCACTGCCCGTGTTGACCATGTTGTTGTAGCGGAGGCCCTCGATGTTGAGCTTGCCGTCGCCCTCCCTGCCGCCGTGAATCGCGATGTGGCCGTACTGCTCACCGCGGTTGCCGCCGGTGTCCACGAGTGTGGCGCCGACCGAGGCGCCGACCGTCAGCGACGCATAGCCCTGGATGGTGCGGCCCGTCGGAATCGTGTCGATCACTTCCCGCGAGAGGACGTTGGCCTGCGTGACGCGCTGGACGTCGACCACCGGAGATGCGCCCGTGACGGTGACTGTCTCCTCAAGCGAGCCCACCTTCATCTCGGCATTGGCGGTGGCCGTGAAGCCGGTCGTCAACTCGATTCCCTCGCGCTTGAACGTACTGAAACCCGGCAGCGTGAAGGTCACGGTGTACGGACCCGGCCGCAGGTCGAGCAGCTTGTAGTTGCCCTGGTCATCCGTGACCACGACACGAACTTTCTCGATCAATGCCGGGCTGGCCGCCTCGACTGTGACACCCGGAAGCACCGCACCTGTCGTGTCCTTTACAACGCCGGCGATGCTTCCGCTGGTGGCGTTCTGCGCCGACGCATTCGTCGCAATACTCGCGAGCAGGAGCAATAGACCAGTCATTCGCCGATGAAACATGAATCCCCTCCAAAAGGTGTGCGTCAGAAAGTGCATTGGTCGCGCGACAGCATAACCGCGTTCGTCCGAGACTCCGATAACCGGAACCCGGTACGGAGGGGCACGGCTGCGCCACAGCTTCCGGATCGTCCTGATCCGGATCTGACGGTAGGGCTGTGAAGGGCAGCTACTGCGCTGCCGGGATGACGGTGTTGCGCGGCTGGTGCTGCGGGCGGAGCAGGTCGAACACGGTCTTCACCGGCGCAAACGTCGCCGCCGGCACTTCGACGCACACGGTGTTCCAGCCGGCCATCGCCCCGTTCCAAAGCCCGGGGCGTTCCAGCGCCTTCAGCGCGCGTCCGTTGTCCGACTTCTCCACGACGAACGCCGTGTCGTCGTCAACGAAGCGTGACAGATCGAACGGCGTGCCCCGCCAGGTCCGCAACCCGCAGACCAGATCAACTGGGTTGAAGTGCGTCGCGCTTCGGAACACGCGATCCGCCTCGGGATCAGCCATGGCGACCTGGCTGGCCTCGACAATCTGGGCCGTGCACGGCCCGTCGGCAGACTTCACCCAGAACGGCGCGCCGCCGGGCTCGCCCTCATTCCGGACTACTCCGCAGATGCGAAGCGGACGATCAAGCGCATCGATCGCGAAGCGGCGCCACTCGTCGGGTGAGGAGCAGGTCTCAGGTGGCACGCGGGCGAACATCCTGCGGGCAAAGGCCAGCGCGGCGTCGATCTGTGCAGCGGTGCAGCCCGGTTCGTGCAGTGCACGCAGGTGCCTGAATGCCTCATCCTGCAGATCAGCCAGGTAGCCGAGCAGCATCCGCTTCCAGCGGATCACGTCGGCGCTGGCGTTGTCCGGCAGGACGTTGTCGATGTTCTTCACGACGACGAGGTCCGCGCCGAGATCCTGCAGGTTTCGCAGCAGGGCGCCGTGGCCGGATGGCCGGAACACCAGCGAGCCGTCCGCGTTCCGAAACAACAGGCCCTGGGAGTCGATGGCCACCGTGTCGGTCGACGGGTGCTGCTCGGAGAACGTCACCGCGAGGACGGCACCTGGGCAGCGTGACTCCACAATCGGCGTAAGCGCCGTGAGCGCCGCCTCGAAGAGCGCGCGCGCATCGGGCGACACGGTGAAGTGCAGCCGGCACGTGCCGTCGGCGGCCCGCGTGTAACGGGTGCCTTCGAGTAACTGTTCCTCGAAGGCCGTCCGGTTCCGATCCGAGCGGTGGAACGGCACCAGCGCCTTGGGCTGCTCAGCCAGCCGCATGTCAATCAGCAACGTGCGCAGCAAGCGCCGCTCATCGGCCTCGGTCTCCGGCACGCCGGTCAGGCCGGCCCTTCGACTCACCTCGTCTCCAAACGGAAGGTCGTGCAGGCGCTGGATGAGTTCCCGGACGGCTGGCAGGCTGGAGGGCCGCGCCGGGCCCTGGAGCGCGCCGAGCAGGTCCTTGAACATCCGCGTGGCGGCGCCAGACGCGGGCACGAACTTCGTGACCCGGCCGGCAGCAGCCACCTCGTCGCCACGGTCGAGCAGACGCGGGTGGAGTGCAGGCTCCAGGCGGATGATGCCGTCCCCCACGGTACACGGACGATCCAGTGAGATGGGACGCGGCGGATGCCTCAACTGATGCAGTTGAGCCGCGACGGCCTCAGGCGTCAGGCCCCGAGTGGCCAGTTGCGCGAGGTCAGCGGATGTCAGCGGCTCCATGAGATCAGCCCGGAGGGGCTGCCCTCATAGTAGTGCGCGACTTCTCGTCAGCGCACCTTGGGCAGCGGCACACCGGCCGGCACGCCGTTGCCAGGCGCGGCCGTGCGGCTCTTGAAGCGCCAGCCGTCGGAGGTCTTCACAAGCAGGTCACGGTAGAGCACGCCCGTCTGAATCGCGGCCTTTGACGGCGTGCCGACCGGTGCAAGCCCGTCGATCGTCAGGACGTAGGCCCAGCCGATGGCGCCTTCAGCGGAGGACTCGATGTAGAGGTTCGACAGCCACCGCTTCAGCGCGGGCGTCCCCCCGGCCGCAAACGCCGCCAGATCCTTCCGGCCTGTGATCGTGCGGCCGTCCACCTGCAGCGACCCGTCCGGCGTAAACGTGCGGGAAAACATCTCGCCCTGCTCCATGGCACTGTCGAGGGCGATGTTGTTCCAGCCGTAGAGGTTCTCGATCTCGATGTGATCGAGCGTCGAGAGTGACGGCTTCTTGCCCTTGGCCGCCGACTGCGCAGGCGCCACCGGACGGCCCGCAAATGTCGGGAACAGGAACGGCACCTTGAGCCCGGCGCTGCGGTTGTACCGGTTCTTCATGAACCAGCCCTCGGGCGTCTTCACCCAGGATTCCTGCAGCGTGCCCGCCGTGCTGATCGTGACAGGGCCTCCGGAGTTATCCACGCGGTAGACGAGCGTGTAGCGAAACAGGCTCGCGCCCTCAGGGGTCGGCTCGATGACGATGTTCGTGTCCCAGTGGTGCGTGCCCGTGCTGGCCTTGGAGGCGTACTCCCCCATTTCCTTCGCGCTGAACCAGTTCGGGCCACCATCGCGGGTAAACGCCATCTCCGGCGTGAACACCCGGGCCACCACCGCGCCACCATCCGCGCGGGCGGTGTTGTCGTAGCCCAGGTTGTAGTACTGCGCGATGTTCCGGATTTCGGTGTAGTCCTCGGCGCTCAAGGTCTGGGCGTCTGCGCCTCCCGCCGTCACCGCCAGCGCCAGCATCACAAACAGCATCCGCATCATCGCGTCTCCTTGAAGTGTTTCTACTAGCGTGTCCGCATGCCGACGTACTTGAACCGCATGAGCCGGTTGCTACCACCCGTTTCGCCCACGTAGAGATGCCCGTGTGAATCCGAGGCCATCACATGCAGCAGGCCGAACTCGCCTGGGCCTCGACCGGCCTTGCCGAACGATCCGAGCACGGCCAGATCGTCCCGCCGAAGGATGTGGATCGTCTGGTTCGCGCCATCCGCCAGGTACAGAAACCGCTGCTGCGGGTCCGTCGAGAACGCGATGTCGAACGCGGAGCCCATCTTGCCGGTCTCGGGCGCGACGTACCCCTCTTTTACGAAGGTGCCGTCCTTCCTGTACACGTGGATGCGGCTGTTGCCGCGGTCGCAGACGTACACCAGCCCGTCGCGGCTCATCTCCAGGCAGTGGACGGAATCGCCGAACAGTTTCCGCAACTCCGGCTCGCGCTTGCCGCTTGTGCCGCCGTTTAACTGGGTGCGCGGCATGTCGCGCGGGGGCATGCCGTAGGGTCCCCACATCCGCTTGAATGCACCCGTATCCGCGTCGATGACGGCAATCCGCTGGTTGCGGTAGCCGTCGGCGATGAAGGCCTCGCGGGCCGCCTCGTCCACGAAGATCCCGGTCGGGGAGTTGAAGTTGTCGCGGTCGGCGTTGCCCTTGGTCTGCCCGGTCTTCCCCTTCTGCCAGAGGATGCGGCCATCAGGGCTGAACTTCGTCACGCTGCCGCAGTTCTTCGGGCTGGTCGTGACATCCATGGCGCCGCCCTCGCAGCCAGTCCACACGTTTCCCGCGCCGTCCACGAAGATCCCGTGTTCGCTCGGCCAGTCGTAGCCATCCGCGGTCTTACCCGGCGTCTTCGGGTTCGGGCCGCCCCAGGCCTTCGTCACCCGGCCGGCCTGATCGAACACGACGATCGACGGCGCGGACTGGCAGCACCCGCCCACGCCCGGAGTCGCAAGGCTGTCCTCCTTCGCCAGTCCCGTCGTATGCCCGCGATGCGCGACCCAGACGGCGTCATTGGCGTCCACGTGGATGCCGCCGATGGCGCCGAAGGTCCAGTTGTTCGGCAGCGGGGTCTTCGGCCAGGTGGGATCAAACTCGAAAGCCGGAATCTGATCGTGTGCCTGCTGCGCCGCGCCGGGCCGGGCCGTCCACGCGGTGTCCGCCATCGCCAGGAGGGATAGGCCGATCGCCACAGCCACGCAGCCTCGCCACAGGCGTCGGACGCGCCATCCGTGCTGAATCACGCGCAGATGATACGGGAATTTGACCTTCGGACGATGGTGACCTACATTGACCGGCCTGTCGAGTTACCGAGATAAGGACGCAGCATGAGACGCACATCGAGAACAGTCGCCCTGGCCGTTGCCACCGCCGCCGTCGCCCTTCTGCTCGGTGAGCACGGTGCCCGCCTGGGCGCGCGGCAGGCGCCGCCGAAGGTACGCACCCTCGGCCCATACGCGATCACGAGCATCGCCGATGGCCTGGACTTCCCCTGGAGCCTGGCTTTTCTTCCCGACGGAACCATGCTGGTCACCGAACTCACGGGCCGGCTGCGCGTGATCCGGCAGGGTGTCCTGGATCCCAAGCCGGTGGAAGGCCTGCCCGCCATCTACAACGAGCCGTACTCAGGCTTGATGGAAGTGCTGCTCCACCCCGACTTCGCGAACAACCAGTTCGTGTACCTGTCCTACAACAAGCCCGGCCCACCGCTGCCGCCTGGCGTGCCGACGATGGGCAAGCGGCTGTATCTCGGGTACTCGCCCAGCGGCGACCGGCCCGAGGGCAAGCGGCTGACCTCCACGCTGGCCGTGGCGCGCGGGCGCTGGAATGGGACGACGGTCACGGACATCAAGGAGATCTTCGTCGCGGACGACTGGAAGGATGAGACCGTGCCCGCGACCACGGCCGCGCGCATGGTCTTTGGCCGCGACGGCATGCTCTACGTCACGGTTGGTGGCGCCAACGCACCTGCGTCGTCAGGGCCGTTGGGGGGAAGCCAGGGTGGCGTGGCGCAGGATCCCCTGCGCCATGGCGGCAAGGTGCTGCGCCTGCGCGACGACGGCACCACGCCCAAGGACAATCCGTTCGTCGGCCGGAAAGGCTACCTGCCGGAGATCTACACGATGGGCCATCGCAACCCGATTGGATTGGCGATGCACCCGGTGACCGGCGCCATCTGGGAGAACGAGAACGGCCCGCAGGACGGCGACGAAATCAACATTCTGAAGCCCGGCGCCAATTACGGGTGGCCTCTGGTGGGCATGGGCCGCGATTACTTCGGCGACTTCATCGGCGGCGTCGGTTCGATCGGCGCGCCCGCCGGCAGGAAGGACGCCTACAAGATGCACATGGAGGGCATGGAGCAGCCGTTCATCTACTGGACGCCCACGGTCGCGCCCGCCGGCATGACCTTCTACACGGGCGACAAGTTTCCCAACTGGAAGGGCAGTCTGCTGGTGGCCGAGCTCAAGGGCAGCCGCGTGGAGCGATTCATCTTCAACGACAAGGGCGGCATGACCCGCCGCGAGTACCTCTTCGCGGATCTCAAGCAGCGCCTCCGTGACGTGCGCCAAGGGCCGGACGGCCTCATCTACCTGCTGACTGACGGCAAGCCGGGGCAACTGCTGAAGGTCGAACGGACGCAATAGCGGCCATGCGAACCTCACTGGTGCTCACCGTCATCGGGGACGACAAACCCGGCATCGTCGAACAGATTTCCGACCGCGTGGCCGCTGCCGGCGCCAACTGGGAGGAGAGCAGCATGGCGCGGCTGGCCGGGAAGTTTGCCGGCCTCCTGCGCGTCAGTGTGCCGTCCGACCGTGCCGATGCACTCGCCACCAACCTGCGCGCGCTGAGCGCCAGCGGGCTTGCCGTTGTGGTCGAAGTCAGTCGCACGGCGGAGCCGGCGCCCTCGCGGCACCTCCACCTCAGCGTCGTTGGGAATGACCGGCCAGGTATCGTGCGCGACCTCGCGCGGACACTGGCGGGCTACCAGGTCAACATCGAGGCGCTCGATACCAGCGTGACCGGCGCGCCCATGTCTGGCGAGCCGCTGTTCCGGGCCGACGCCTCGCTGCGCGTGCCGGCTGGCGTCACCGTCGATCAGCTCCGCCTGGTGCTCGAGGCGCTGGCGAGCGAGTTAATGGTGGATCTGACGGTGGGCGAATGAAATCGCTCCGAAGCTGGCTCGGCGTCGAACAACCGGAACAGAAAGAGTTCGCGCCACTCCGCGAGACGCTCGACGCGCTGGACCACATTGAGCCCGAGCGCGCGAAGTTCCTGGCGGCCTTTGCCTACCTGCTCGGCCGCGTGGCCCATGCGGACCGGCATGTGTCCCCGACTGAAGTCGCGGCCATGGAGACTGCGGTGCAGGCCGAGGGGCAGCTCTCGCCCGACCAGGCCATGGTGGTGGTGCAACTCGCCAAGACCAGCAACCTGCTCTTCGGCGGCACCGCGGACTTTCTGGTGGCGCGAGAGTTTGGCGCGCTGGCCTCTTACGAGCAGAAGCTCACGCTGATGCGGTGCCTGTTTGCCGTGTCGGCCACCGACGACAACATCTCCATGGCCGAAGAAGGCGAGATTCATCGCATCGCGAACGAGTTGCGCGTCCTGCGTGAAGACCTGGTGGCGCTGCGGGTGGCGCACAGCAAGCACTTGCCGGGCCTGTCGGCGAAGTAGGGTTCGACGTCAGGGTCGGTCGGTGCGCGCCGCGCTCGACGGTACGGGCCACAGGCGCGCGCCCTCAGCGCGTAGTTCCGCGGCATCCTCCTTCACGAGGAAGCCGGCCTTGATGCCCGCGGTGATGGCGCGCTCGAACTTCGACGTGTAATCCGCCTTGGACGAGTAGAGACGCGAGAGCACCGGCTCCGGCGTCGGCGACGGGTCGCCTGGGCCACCGTCCCAGGGATCCGCGTCGCCGTTCCACACATCCGTGCGCCCGAACAGGCGGCAGAAGCCGGGCCCGCCCGCGGGGGCTCTGATCCCGTTCAGCGTGCGCGTCGGCACATCGACCTGCGGCGTCCGGACACCGCCCAACGCAATGCCGGTGACCAGGTCGCGGCGAATCGTCGGCCCGTCCGTCGCGAGGGGCGGACCGCTTGGCGGCAGCACACCGCCCCCCAGCCAGCGCCGCATGTGACGCAGCGCCGCCCGCAGCGGAAAGGTTGACGGCCCTTCGCTCAGCAGCACACTCATCTTGGGATCCTTGTCGTCGTCGCAGTTCTGCACGAGGGGCCGGACACCGCCACCCGTGAGCTGGTACCGCTCGGCGTGCGACGTACCGGCCAGTTCCCAGATGCGGAGCTTCGGCGTGTCGGGCTGGCGGGCATTCACGAAGTTCGGAATTTCGGTCTCCGTCTGGATGACAAACACGGGCACCGTGAGGTCCGTGCGAATCCGCGCCGCTGCGGGTGTCGACACAGTGGGCTTCCCCGCTGCGTCCTGCGCCAGCGCGGCACCACCGCCAGACCGGCTGTGGATGTAGAACCCGTCGTATACCTTGGCAACTGGGTGCACCGCGTTCACATAGGTCACCATCCGCCCCGCGGACTGTGACTGACCGTCGGCGAGCAGGTGACGCATCTTGCCCGCCAGAGCACGGAGCGGCCCATCCGTGGCCCTGACCACGCGCCCCGCCTGCGAGAAGATGTCATAGGAGAACGAATCCCCGGGATGCACGAGCGACGCGTACCGCTGGGCGTTCGCCCTCTTCAGGCCCGCCACACCGACCGCCTGGGCGCCGACGCCGACGTACGCATAGCCCTGGCGAAGCAGTTCGTCGTGCATCATCGTCCAGTTGACCGCCGCTTCACTGCCGCCCGACACGTTGAGCCACTCGACGAAGACGACGCCGTTGAACCGCGCGGTCTTCGCCGGATAGCGCACGAACAGGCGAATCGTGTACGGCGCTGATTCCGCAGGCGCCACATCCCAGACGCCGTCGGCACTCCACGTGCCGCGATTGACATACGACTGAGCCACGCCCTGAAGGAAGAACTCCTCCTGGACGTAGCCGGCCGGGCTGAGCTCTTCGGTGGCGCTCCCGTTCATCTCACCGATGGGCGGCGGTGCGCTGAGCACCGGTTTCCGGCCGTCCTCCGGGGCCGCAGCGGCGCCGAGCGAGACCAACAGGAGCGAGAGAGTCGCGAGCGAACAACGTGTGAAGATCTTCATATAGTTTCCTGGCGCGACGGAGGTTAGCACCGCGCCAGCGGCGTACCACATACCAAGAACTTAGTAGGGTGGAGGAGTGATGGTGCGCTATGTACCGCAGAACGTGCGGTAGGCCTTGTCGCCAGGCCCCGGCGAGCTGAACATCGGCAGGTCGCGCGTGTGGTCGTACGGCTTCGCCAGCACGTCGAGCAGCTTCTCCATCACAGACAGGTCGCCCCGGCTCGTCGCGGCCAGCAGGGCCGCCTCCACGTTGTGATTACGCGGGATGAACCGGGGATTGTGCTGCTGCATCACCGCACGGGTTTCGGCCAGCGTCTGCGGCTGACGCCCACGACGCTCGACCCACCGGTCGTACCAGGCCTGCATGCCAGGCCCCTCTTCGACGCCAGCGACGGGGACGCCGCCAAAGCCGTCGGCGACATCGCTGGGGACGCGCCCGGCCGTGAGCTCACAGAAGGTGTTCGTAAAGTCAGCCGACCGGCGATGCATCCAGGCGAACAGGTCAGTGGCCAGCGCCATATCGTCTGGCTCCACCGTCACGAGGCCCAGCTTCGCCCGCATGCCGTTGAGCCAGTACCCCTCGAACACGTCAGGGAAGCGCTCGAGCGCCGCCGTGGCCCGTGCCGTCGCACGATCAACGTCCGGATCAAAGAGCGGCAACATGGCTTCCGCCAGCCGGGTCAGATTCCAGTGCGCGATCGGCGGCTGGTTGCCATAGGCGTATCGACCGCCCGCGTCGATGGAGCTGAAGACCGTGGCGGGGTCGTAGGCATCCATGAACGCACACGGACCGTAGTCGATGGTCTCGCCGGAGAGCGCCATGTTGTCCGTATTCATGACGCCGTGGATGAAACCCACCAGTTGCCAGCGCGCAATCAGGGACGCCTGCCGATCGAGGATTGCGTTGAACAGGTCGATGTACGGCTCGGGCGAACCGGCCAGTTCCGGGTAGTGCCGCTGGATTGTGTAGTCGGCCAAGGCGCGAGTGGCGGACTCTCCGCCGTGCGCCGCTGCCCACTCCATGGTGCCGACACGGATGTGGCTCGCGGCCACGCGCGTGAGCACCGCGCCCGGCAGCATGGTCTCGCGTTGCACGGGCTCCCCTGTGGCCACCACCGCCAGGCTGCGCGTGGTCGGGATGCCGAGCGCGTGCATCGCCTCGCTGATGATGTATTCCCGCAGCATCGGTCCGAGCGCGGCACGCCCGTCCCCCCGCCTGGAGAACCGCGTGCGACCTGAGCCTTTCAGTTGAATGTCGAGCCGATCGCCAGCAGGCGTGACCTGCTCACCGAGGAGGATGGCGCGGCCATCGCCGAGGGCCGTGAAGTGGCCAAATTGATGGCCGGCGTACGCCTGCGCGATGGGCCGGCTGCCCTCGGGGAGGGCATTGCCGCCGAAGATGGCGGCGCCCTCCTGCGCCAGCCGTTCCGGATCGAGGCCCAGCGCGGTCGCCAGAGGCTGATTGAAGGCGACCAGGCGCGGCTCAAGCACCGTTGAAGGTGTTGCCGCCGAGTAGAACAGCTCCGGCAGGCCCGCGTAGGTGTGCTCAAAGTGCCAGCCGGCCATGCCAGCCATCATAGCGGGACGCCTCTGGCGTCGCGCCAGCCGTGTCGGTTCACGCGAGGAGGTCAACCACGGCGTGCGCGACCGGATTCAGAAGTTCAAGTTCGTCGGGATGTGGAGTATACGGCCTTCAGACAGGGGCAGCGGTGTCACCGGCCCTCGCACCCTTGGTGATGACGCCGCCATCGCCCGCGCTAGTGGCCACCTGCTCGCGCACGTCGAAGCCACGCGGCGCAGCCCCTTCACGCCGCTGGCCCTGACGGTGGTCCCGCCATTGGCGGAGGGGGCGGATCACCTTTTCCCGGCGGCGGTGCTCGCCAGGCCCGGGGCCCGGCTTGCGGTTGTCACGCCCTTCGCGTTGGCCGTGACCGCGTCGCCCTGCGCGGCGAGCAGCGCCGTTCAGTTCGTCAGCAGCGTCAGCGTGGCTGCATCCGGCACGGTCTTGGTACTGAACACTTCGCGGTAGTCCCCAGGCCGCCGAAGCCCCTCGCGGGCGATGACGTGATGGCCGATGTCAAGGCCGCCCTCGATCACAATCTGGAGCTCCCGCTCGGTCGCGTGCGGCTCAAGAGCCGACTGGAGGAACAGGTCGCGTCCGAGCGCCGGCGCCCGCGAAGTAGGCGCCGACCAGCCCGATGAAGACGGCGTGCTCGCGTGCCACGTGCGCTATTGTTCGCATGGTGACGTCAGACGCGGCCTACCTTATCATTCAGGGCACACCGCCCGATCTACGATGCGTGCCCTCCTCCTGATCCTGGCAGCGATTACGGCCGCGCTGCACACGCTTGGCACATGGTGGGGTGTGACGGCCGTGTTGCCGTGGGCTGTCGGTCTCCGCGTCGTGCTCGCGGCGCTACCCACAGCATTTGCACTGTGGCTGGTCGGACGTCTCATCGATCGTCACGCACGCGGCGGCTGGGTATCCGCCACGCTTGCGGCGGGGTGTGGGGTGGCACTGGTCGTCGCATGGCCATCTAGCGGGCTGCCCCTGCCGGTTTCTTTTGCTCTTCTGGCGCTGACCGCTGTCGGCCTGTCACGATGGACAGCCGCTGCTCGCGTCACTGCACTTGCCGCCGTCCTTGGATTCGGTCTGATGCTGCTGGCCGTGCACGACCTGAACTACCTGCTGCTGGCAGCCGCAGGGAACCGGCTCAGGGACCCTGCGCTCCGCACCCTGGATCTGTGGGCCTATGGCTGGTTCATCCAGAATGTCACCTACGACGCGATCTTTCCCATCGTGAAATCGCACGCCGCGTTCCGCGTCCTCGAGAATGGGTATGTGACGTTGTCGTTCCAGCCACTGCTGGCCCTTCTTGCCGTCAGCGACGACCGTCGATCCACGGTGGATTTCCTCCGCGCCATCGGCTGCTGCTACCTCGTGGCCGGTGCGACCTTCCTCATCTTCCCGGCCATCGGACCGATGCTGTCGTTCCCGGCGTCATTCGACACGCACTTCTCGAACTCGCTTACGCACGCGGTCACGGTCGCGCTGCATGCCGACGTGGTCGCCCTGCGACAGGGACTGACACCCGTCTCAGGGCTCGGCTACTTCATCGCCCTGCCGAGTATCCACGCGGCGGTGGCGATGGTGTGCCAGGTGACGTTGTGGCGGCGTCCCACGCTGTTCTGGATGCTGCTGCCCATGAACGTGCTGCTGCTGGCGGCGACATTTCTTCTCGGGCAACACTACATCGTCGATACGGTGGCTGGCGCGTTGCTGGGGGTGGGCGCGGCCCGCTGGTGTTCTACGGATCCGGGTGAAGGCCGTCCACACGCGTGACGACATGGGGCGCTGTGTCAGGACTGTGTCAGCGCCCAAGGGGCGCATACCGGGGGGGGGTCCGTTAGCGGGCAGACCCACTAATTTCGCCTATCGTCTTGCCGGACGCTTCCTCGAAAGGGTCTCAATAGCCGATTAGTAAACACTGTGGGACTAGGGAGGACTTATCTTCCCGGCGTGCCGCAGCGCCGTTGGTCCGCCCCGTCGCGTCAGACGAGGCTGGTCGCCCACTCCGCGAACCGCATCCAGGGGCCGGTAGACATCAGCGCCAGCCTCGCGACATAGCTGACGATCAGGGTGAGGCTTCCGACAAGGAACACCACGTTCAGCCGACCGTGGCGACGGCGTTCAAGGACCACGCACACGAGGGCAATCACGCTTGGCACACCGAAGAACCATAGCGGCCCAATCGCCTGGAGCGCCGGAATCTGAATGCGGCCCAGCGCGGGGGGCATGAAGTTGAGTGCGGTCAGGAACATCAGGCTCTTGTGCGCCGCCGGCGCACGTCGGTAATAGATCGCGCCTCCGAAAAGCAGGGCAAACATCACCAGGTCGAACATGGGCACGATAAAAAACGACAGCGGTGGGATACCCGGGGGAAACGATGCCGACCCGTACTTGGCGGCGCGCGCGGCCGTCGGCAGCCCCGTCGCAATGATGAGCACCGCCAGCCCGATCGCGCCGTAGCCAAGACGCTGGTGCAGCCTGATGCGCTTGGCCGAGATCAACGCCACCTGGGCAACAAACAACCCTACCCAGAGGGTCATCATCAGCCCGTGCACATGAACAAGGAGCGACGGCAGCGGCGCCGCGACCAACCCTCGGGCGTAATACGTAGGACCGAACCCGACCAGGATCGTGATCGGAAACGCCACCGCGGCAATCAGGAACAGTCGGCGGTCGAACTCACGCCGCGCCGCAACGTCACTCATCTAGACAACCCTCTTCCACGGACGCGTGCCTTGCCGAGGAACCCACATGGCGTGAGTGCCTCAGAGAAGGTGGCGCGACTATCCTGTCGACCAAGAACTACTCTGTGCCCGCTGTCAGAGCGACGATAGGCGCTATTAGAAGGTGCCCCTCGTTAACGGTTCATTCTACGTGGTCCTGAGCGACTGACCAGACATCTGCCCCCCTAACGGGGGTTGGCACTGCCATGGCAGAGCGATGGCAGTGGCAGCGCGTGATCAACCTGTGTCCAAGCGGGTCACCAATCAGATATTTGATGAACCCCGGATCGGCTGTCGAGAACCGCAATCAATCCGGGGCGAATCTTGGGCTGGTGACCGGCGCAATTCTCGGATACCGTGCGGTCACCAGCACGAAGGGGACGCTCGTCTACCGCGCATCCGAGCGGGAAGTGCCATGACCATGAAACCACAACGGATTGTCGCGATCCTTCTCGTCGCCGCGGTCACGCTCAATGCCGCTTGTAGGACAACACACCCGACACGTTCCTTCACTGAGTTGCCGAAGTACCTGGCAAGCGGCGATGTGGTCTACGTCGACGCGACGACGGGAGAGAAGTCCACGGGAAGCTTGATCGATCTGTCGCCGGCGTCGCTGACCATCCTGGCACGCGAGGGTCGTGTCCAGATGCCCGACACGGGCATCAGCCGAATTCAGCGTCGGCAGCCGCAGAAACGCCGCGGCGCGCTGATCGGACTTGGTGTGGGATTCACGCTTGGGGTCGGACTTGTGGTTGGGGTGCCGCCGTCCGGCTGCCCGGTATGTGATGCGGAGGCCGCCGCCCTGGTGCCGTTGGTTCTCGGGGCCTGGGGCGCTGCTGCCGGCGCGATCACTGGCGCGCTCAAGAAGGCGCATCGAACCGTCTATGAGGCTCCCTAGAACTGTATCCGCCTCATCACGAAGCGCGGCAAGTGGGCGCACCGCTCGAAAACTAGGCCGATCACCGCTCGAAAAGTAGACCACTCGAGGGCGGTTCATTCTACGTGGTCCTGCGCGACCGACCAGACAGCTGCCCCGCCTCCTTCAGGGTCTTCCAGGCCGCGTGAGCCGGCCGTGGACCGACGAGTGCCCCTCGTGGCCCGCGAGGATGGACGTGGCACGGTGACCACCGCTCTGCCGGCTCGGCGGGATCACGACGGCTCCTCCCGAGTCCGTCGCTTCCGCATGCGATAGCTCTTGCCTTTCGTGGTGAGCACCGTCGCGTGATGGGCCAGGCGATCGAGCAAGGCGGTCGTCAGCTTCTCGTCGCCGGCGAAGACCGTGACCCATTCGGCGAAGGCGAGATTCGTGGTGACGACGGTGGCGCGGCGCTCATAGCGGTCCGTGAGCAGATTGAAGAGCAGCTCGCCGCCGACGCGGTCGAAGGGGACGAAGCCGAGCTCGTCGACAATGAGGACGTCGACGCGGAGCAGCCGCTGCTGGAGCCGCGTGAGCGCACGGGCATCCCGGGCTTCCACGAGCTGCCGGACCAGATCGGCCGCGCGCGTAAAGAGCACGCGCCGCTTCTGCTTCGTCGCTTCGACCCCGAGCGCGATCGCCAGGTGCGTCTTGCCGGTGCCGATGGGGCCGGCCAGGATCAGATTCTCAGGCGCGGTGACCCACGCGCCCCGGGCGAGGGCGTGGACCTGGGTCGCGTTGACGCCGTCGGCTGCGGCAAAGTCGAAGGTATCGAGCGTCTTCACTTCGGGGAAGCGCGCCTCGCGCAGGCGCTGACGGATCACGGACTCGTGGCGCGAGGCCTGCTCGGCACCGAGGACCTCGTGCAGATAGTCTTCGTGGGGCCAATGGCTGTCGCGGGCTTGCCGGGCGAGGCCCTCGAAGGTGCGGGCCACGCCAGGCAGCTTCAGCGCCCGCGTGTGGGCGACCACGAGATCCCGGACGATCGTGGGGGCGCTCATGCGCCCACCTCGATGAGCCAGCCGTCGTAGTCGGCCGCACAGCCGCTCCCGACCGCGATGTCGCGGAGGAGGGCGGGTACCGCGTCCACCGCGAGGCAGTCGCGCATCGGCGTGGGTGTCAGCGCCAGTAACAGCGGCGTCCCGGCGAGGAGCGCGGCCGTGAGGGCAGGCACGACGACGCCGACCCCGTGCGTGTCGAGCTGGCCGAGCACCTTGGCAAAGAGCCGCGCGGCGTCGCGCGGCCCGTGCGCGTCGTGGAGCTGCGCCCAGATCGCCGGAAACGGCGCGCCCAGATCCCGGAGGAGATCGGGCAGCACCTGGCGCACCGCTTGCGGCTTGCGCGCGAGCTCGGTCAGGTAGTGGCGGTAGTCAATCGCCCGCTCGCCGAACCGCTTGCGCGGATGCTGTACGCGGGTGCCATCGCGGCCGACGATCGTCACGGTGCTGGCACCGACCCGCACCACCAGGTCGAGGCCCACCCAGCGTGTCCACACCGAGTACACCGCGCCCTCGAGCCGCACCAGCGCGCGCGGCGTGACGGTGGCCAGCGTCGTCGCCGCGGCCTCAAACGCGAGGGGCACGGGCCGGCACTGGCGCTGCTCCTCCGTGAACCGGGTGCCGATGGTCTGGCCGGCCGCATCCCGTATCGTATCGAGTCGCGCATCCAGCCGCGTCAGCAGGGCCTCGTTGATGCCCGCCAGCGTCGGCCCGCTCGGAATCGGGACCAGCGCCTGCTGGCGGATGGCCTTGCCGCGGGCTTCGACGCCGCCTTTGTCGTGGCCCTCGCCGGGCCGACAGAAGCAGGCCTCCAGCAGATAGTGCGAGGCCAGCGCGGTGAACCGCGGCGTCAACGTGCGTGCGCCGCCAACCAGGATCCGCACGACGGCCGCCCGCAGATTGTCGTACGCCACGCGCGCGGGCACGCCGTCGAAGTGCGCAAAGGCCCGGACGTGCCCGTCCAGAAAGCTGATCTGATCCTGGCGCTCGTAGATCCAGGCGAAGTCACGGCCGGAGTACATCAGTCGCATCAGGAAGAGCCACGCCTTGCGGCGCGTCCCGTCGATGTCGACCAGCACCTCGAAGAAGTCCACCTCGGCCAGGTCGCCCGGTCGATACGTCAGCGGGACAAACACCTCGCGCCGCTGCCGCTTCCACTCCGCGACCGCATCGCGGACGACGGTTACGCCCACCTGGTGGCCCTCGGCCCGCAGCAGCTCGTGCAACCGCGTGGCCGTCAACCGCTGTTTGCCACCGGTCCACTGCTTCGATTCGAGGAGCAACGCCCGCACCCGCGTGGCCACCGTGTCCCAGACCGGCCGCGGCCGGGGCAACGCCACCGATGTCCCCACCGGGGACGCCTGCCCCAGGTACTTGCGGACCGTGACCCGTGCCAACCCCAGATCACGGGCCACCGCCCGCTGCGAGTGGCCCTCCACCAGCACCTTGTGCCGAACGACATGCACCTGATCCATCCTGAGCATCCTCCAGCGGAACCCGGATCCCTCGATCCGGCAAGCCCGCCATCAGGCCCTCAGGTGGTCTACTTTCCGAGCGGTGAATGGTCTACTTTCTGAGCGGTGCGCCCAGCAAGTGACGCGCTCGGCACTGTGGCCCTGCTCATGGAGCCAGCCCCCAAACACGTTGAGGGCTCGGATCCACGTATTGCAGGTCACTGGAGCCACCCCACGATCCGTAGCGCAACAACGAACTGCTGGACAGCCCCAGGTGGCGGCAGCCCTTCCCCAGAGGCGCGGGAGAAGGCCAGCCATGCGGCCTCATACCATGCGACGGTCTTGGGGGTGATGTTCTGGAGGTAGCGACGTTCGCGGAGGAATTGCTGGAGGATGGTGCGCCCTGCCCCTCGACTCCGCTCGGGACTAGGGCCTGGCATTTCCGGCGAAGCTGGAAATGGTGCGCCCTGCAGGAGTCGAACCTGCGACCTCCTGGTTCGTAGTTGCGGAGGCGATCAGAACACCGGGTGCCATGGGGTGCCATGCAGCCCGTTCTCGGCCTGGACTCCGCGAACTGAGGTGGGCCACGAGTGCGACCAGAACCTACCGCTTGTTACAGGGGGTGGGCGCAGAACTGGTCACAACTTTGAAGCAGGTCTCACAACCATCGGACACATCAGGATTTCACCCGCGCATTGAGTCGCGAGACACCCACTTAGGATTCACCACCACCCGAACGGCGTTTCTGACAACGTGACGCTCTTCTGATCGAGAGTCAGGAGCGACACTTCCGACACCTCGTTGGCACTTTCCCTGAACGAGACCTTCGCGGTCCCAGAAAGCTCCACTCTTTCTGTCACATCCTTCCGGAACCCGCGAGGTCCATCCTCGGTATCGTCCTCCCACCGCATGTCAAACTCCATTACCTGTACGGTGTCGAACGTGACTGTGCATTCGCCATCGCCTAAGGCAACAATCGATACGTCCACCCCCTCGGACTCCACGAAATCGTACCCGTGCACTTCAAACAGGTCGCTTCGATGGTGAAAATCAATTTCCTGCAGCTCGTCGAAGATCGCTTCTTCGACCAGGCTGGCGCTTTCCTGAATCGCCAGTCGAAGCTTTTCCACCCGCGCGTCATCGGACAACAGGAGCTCGGTCAGGCGTGGCAAAGTCTGGAAATAAAGAAGGCCGCTGTATCGCTGGCACGCCAGCTTGAAGTCCTGATCGCCGGACACGACGGCAATGTAGGTGTTTTCCTTCTGAGCGTGCGCGTCCAGCATCTGAATCGCAAACGCGTCGGGGAACTCCTTCCTCTTCTTCCCGTCATTGAACGGCGCCTCCACGGCGTCGTACCACTTCATGACCTTCGCGATATCGAGTCCTTCGTACCCGAGGCGCACGACCGAGAACTGCCGCAAGAACGTCCGCCACTCCGCGATCGCGGCCTGCTGGGCATCGAATTCCTCGATCTTAGGACTGTTGAACTGTGGCGACAGGCCACGCCACTTCGCCAGGAATGGGGCCTTGCGACGCGCGGCCTCGAGAGTGCTCAGCGCCTCGCGTGTCCGGTCCCGGATATGGCGCTCGATCTCGCGTTCCGTCGGGTCGGGCAGCAGCAGCTTGACCGCACGCGTTGCGCACGACGTGGCGAACGTCGATAGAGCGGTGGACTGGAAGTTGTACTGCTGCGAGTCCAGGATACTCGTGTCGAGAAAGACGGCTGTAGGTACCGACATGAAATCAGCCGAGCAGCGCGTCTCCAGCAATCGCAGCCGGACGTGTAGGCCCGAGTTCGTTCATGAATCTCGACGCCTGGACCGCGCCGCCAGCCACGCCGAGACGCATTTCATACGCCTGCTGCACAGGAATGTACGTGACGCTCGACAGAATCAGCGTCTCAGTCGTGCGCGTGAGCGCGACATAGAAGGTTCTCCGCTGTTCCTCAAGGCTTCTTTGACGCTCTACCGGCGCCTGCCTGAAATCGATGTTCGGAATCAGTCCCTCGATACAGCTCATGACGATGACCAAGCGCGCGGTCAGCCCCTTCGCTTTATGCAGGCTCATCACGCGCACGCAATCGACGTCAGTCGGCGTTTCCATTTGTGTCACACCGATCCTAACTTCCTCAAGAAGGTCCGCCGCGTCAAATGCCGCCGC
Source organism: Vicinamibacterales bacterium (assembly GCA_040081715.1). GTDB lineage: Bacteria > Acidobacteriota > Vicinamibacteria > Vicinamibacterales > UBA2999 > CANKJK01. The sequence goes on from JBEBFY010000001.1 coordinate 355,184, forward strand.
CGGCTGGAACGACGATGTCACGATTGTCCGAAGCGGCTCGGCCCATTCCTCGGCCTGGGGAAACAACGCATCGGCCAAGGCATGACCGTTCAGGTCCGCCAGCGCCTGCTCCTGGAGCAGCAATTCACGGAATCTATCGACCACTTGCTTCGTGTGCTGAATCTTGATCTCACCGGCGACAAGCTGTTCAATTACCTGGCGCGGCGATTCGCCCGTCTCCTCTGAGCGCGCGCGCACCCGCTGCCATCCCGCCTGACCGAGGGAATCCGTTCCGAAGCCGCACCAGCACCGCAGCGCAACCCGGTCATCTTGATCGGCCAGAAGCGCCAGTAGCGCGTACGCCTGCTGCGCCTGACACTCGTCAAGTGCCTTGGGGTTTCCGTCGAGGGCCTGCTCACTGAAGAAGCTGTGGGCAACCACCTGTCTTTCGAGCAGCGCATCGCGCACCAGATACCCGATCTGGCGCCTCGCGGCGAGAATCAGAACTTCCCCTGCTGATACCCCGCCCTGCGCGATGCTTTGCACCACGTACGTCGCCAGACCGTTCGCCTCGTCGCCGAGCGAAGCCCACTGGACGATTTCGATTTCTCCAGCCCCGTTCTCAGGCCTTGGCTGCAGCGGACGGCCACTCGCGGTCGGGTTGTGGGCGACCAGACTGTTCGCCAATGCCACGACACCCGTCGGGCATCGGCGACAGACGTTCAGAGTCTCATCGTGCGTTCCTGGGTGCTCGTCTCCGAATCTGACGATCCCATCGGGGTGTGCGTGCTTGAACGAATAAATGGATTGATCCTGGTCTCCGATGATCGTCACCGATGCCTGTTCCGCCAAGAGATCGATCAGCACCTGCTCTGCACGGTTCAGGTCCTGAAACTCGTCGACGATCACGTGCTCGAACTTCGTACGCTCCGGGCAAAGGGGGTTGTTGCGCAAATAGGAGAGCGTGACCGGGACGATCTCGCCGATGAGCATCGCACCGTGGAAGGTCAGCCACTCGACCAGCGCCGCTTGAAATGCTTGATCCTGTGGATCCTGCGGCCAGCCCGGATCATCGCTCTGCAGTCGCGCCCACGCAGCACCGAAGGCCTTGAGCTTCTTCTTCGCACCATTGACACCACCGAAGGCCCTCAGATCCTGACGCAGGATCCGCTCTTCGTATGTGGCGAGCGGGCGGGCCACACGTCCCGTCGCGGCCAACACATCTGCCCGCTGAAGGATCGAGAAGCAAAGACCGTGAAGTGTGCCGGCCCAGACGCTACCTGCGCCCTCGACGCCGAGATCGGCGATTTCCCTCGCGATGTCGCGCGCGGCCGTTCTCGTGAACGTACACGCGAGTATGCGTTCCGCGTCAGCCCCCTCTTCAAGGAGCCGCATAACGCGCCGTTTCATCGCGTATGTCTTGCCCGTTCCTGGACCCGCGAGCACCCGTAACGGTGATTCCTCTGTGCCCGCAATACTGAGGGCGACACCCACGAGACCGTCATCCCATGCCATCCAGATAGCCTATGCCAGATGCGCATCCGTAGGTCGTGACGGGATTAGCGTGGGGCCTTCCCTCTACACATCGAGGGCGGCACCATTCCGGCGTAACCACTCCTTCCGCTCGCGGTATTGCGGCATCACCTTGTCCACTTCATTCCAGAACGCGTCGGTGTGATCCGCGTGGTGGAAGTGGCAGAGCTCGTGGACAACGATGTAGTCGATGACGGTGGCGGGAGCCATCATGCACTTCCAGTGGAATGCGAGCCGCCCTGACGGCGACCAGGTCGCCCACTGGTGGCCTGTGTCCCGTACCTCCATGCCGCTGACCGTGACACCAATCGTCGACGCGAAGTACTCCACGCGACGGCCGATGCGATTCCGCCCTCTGGCGATGAAGTAGTCCCTGAACGCCGCCTGCGCCGGCCCGATGTCGCCGGCCTCAACCAGGTCGCGCCGCAGCCGGAACCGGCCGTCTTTCAGCACGAGCGGCTCGTCCTGTTGCTGCACGAGGATCAGACGGTACGCCCGGCCGAGGTAGAGAAACCCCTCCCCGCTCTTGTATTCCCGGAGGACGCGTGTGGCGTTCAGGTCCCGCCACTCCGCAAGGCCGCGATAGATCCAGTGGAGGCGTGAATCGACGATCGCCTCGACCTGCTCGTCGTCCACCCACTCCGGAGCGCGAACAAGTAGGCTCCCGTCCCGCTCGATGATGATGTCGGCCGTCGCACGACGGCTGCGGATGACGTCGTAGGGCGGACGTGCTGAGGAGGAGGCCTTCACTTCAGCAGCTCCGAATGACGCTTCTCTGCGAGCTTCACGATTTCGACCGCAAGGCGTTCGTGGGGAGCGGAGAGCGCCGGCACGTCGGCCAGCAGAATCTCTGTATCGATGCGGCCGCGCAGCTTCCGCACCTCGACGTGCTTGGCCCAGAAGTCGATGACGCCGATCGTGTCCTGCAGCAGCTCCACGATCCTCGTCATCAGCATCTTCATCGCGGGCTCGACGTCCGTCGGCACCCTACCATCGTCGAACGCGAGCTGCACGACGTGGTCGTAGAAGGTCGTGGCTTCGCGCGTCAGCCCCTCGATCGTCTCCGTGCGGCCGGTCATCGCGTCGCGCCGGAGATGCTCGTACCCCTCGGCCAGCGCGTTCCAGTTGTTCTGATGCTCCTGGATGAGCCGCTCCAGCTTTTCGCTGAGGCGCGCGTAGAAGGCCGGGTCCTCGTCGAAGTGCACGGTGCAGTGCTTGCGGATGGCGTGCTCCATCTCGCTGGCCTTGGCTTCCGGGTCGCCTTCGGAGTGCTTCCGGACGTGGGCGATGAAGTCGTCCGAGAGCAGCTCGATGGGCGGGATCTTCGGGTTGATGCCGAGATCCACGAGGTGCTCGTTGATGAGCGCCTTCACCTTGGCGCCGGCGTCGGCGATGTCGAGCGACTCGTCCTTGTAGCGCTCCTTTACCATCTGGAGCAGGTAGCCGAAGCGGCGGGCGGACGGACGGAACCGATGGCCGGCCGCGTTGGGCAGGACGAGGTTGAGGCTTTCGAGGAACTTCTTGAAGTAGACCTCGAAGTCGGCGCGCGGCTTGATTTCCTTCATCGCGCGAACGGCGGCATGGACGACCGCGACCTCTGCGGCCGGGCTGGGCAGCGTTCCGCCGACGAACGCCTCGATATCGCGAACACCCAGCGCCTCGAAGTGCTGCACCAGCCGCCGGTGACGCTCCTCGAGAATCGGCAGCTCGCTCAGGATGTCTTTCAGGCCGTCCTGCAGGTCCTGCGCGTCGGTATCGGCGTAGATCGACAGCGCCTCGGCCAGATGGTTGGCCAGGCCGATGTAGTCCACGATGAAGCCGCGGTGCTTGTTCCGCGCCACGCGGTTCACCCTGGCGATCGCCTGGAGCAGGTTGTGCTCGCGCAGCCGCTTGTCGATGTACATCACCTGTTCCACCGGCGCGTCGAAGCCGGTGAGGAGCATGTCGCAGACCACGAGGAAGGCGATCCCGGTGAGCGTCTTGTCCGGGTCGTCGAACACGAACGGCTTGCAGAAGTTCTCCACCGCGTTCCAGCGCTGCGCTTCCTTCCGCGCGTCGATGAACGCCGCCGGCTCGTTGGTCGGCTCCGCGGAGATGACCACGACGACCTTGAGGAACTCGAGGCGGGAGATGAGCGCCGCGTCCGGCTTCTCCTTGACCTTCTCGCGGTCGATCCGCTCGCGTAGCGCCTCGCGGATCGCGGTCCGATACCTGATGGCGGCGAGCTTCGAATGGCAGACCACCTGCGCCTTGAAGCCGTCCGGCAGGACGTTGTCCACGTAGTGGTCCACGAGATTGCGGGCGATCGCGCCGATGCGCTTTTCGGCCTCGAGGATGTCGCCGGTGGCGCCGTACTTCTTCTTGATGGCGAGGAGCTCGGCCTCTGACCGCTGCTTGAACAGATCTTCGAACTTCACGTCGAAGCCGTGCTTGTCTCTCAGCGCGGTATCGGCGGTGCGCCCCTCGTACAGGATCTGCAGCGTGGCGCCGTCCTTCACGGCGTCCATCAGCTTGTAGGTGTCGATGTAGTCGCCAAAGCGCTTCACCGTCCGGTGATTGCCGTGCTGCTCGGTGACGAGCGGCGTGCCGGTGAACGCAAGCCGCGTGGCGTTCGGAAACGCCTCGAACAGGTTATTTCCCAGGTCCGACCCCTGCGTCCGGTGCGCCTCGTCCACCATCAGCAGGATCCGCGCTGACGAGTTGACGACGCCAAAGGTGCTGGCGGACGGGATGACGCCGAACGGCACTTTCAGCTCGGCGGCGCGGGACGTGCCTGCACCGGCGGGAGTCTCGCCGTAGCCGCTCAGCGCGTGTGCCAGCGTCGCCGGCAGCGCCTCGGTGCGCTCGGCGAACTTGTGGACCATCACCATGTTCACGTCCGACGCGTCGGTGCGGAGGTGACTCCGCAAGTCGGCGGTGCTCTCGATGACGTTGACCCGGCCGCCGATCAGCTTCGCGGTGCCGGAGAGCTGCTCTTCGAGATCGGTCCGGTCGTTCACCATCACGATCTTGAAGTCCGCGAGGTCGGCCGATGCCCGCAGCATCCTCGCCACGAACACCATCGTCAGCGACTTGCCAGACCCCTGCGTGTGCCAGACGACGCCGGAGCGTGACTGAGGCGTGGGAGCGGTGCGCAGGCGCGCCACGATCTTCCTCGCGGCCCGGTGCTGCTGGTACTTCGCCACCACCTTGATCCGGCTCCCATCGTCGGTGTCCATGAATACCGAGCAAGTGCGGAGGACATCGAGCAACGTGGCCGGGGCTAGCAGACCCTGAACGAGACGCTCCTGGTCGCGCTCGACGCCGAGAGGTGGCGCGTACGATTGACGCTCCTCTGGCACGTCTCTCCATGAAGCGAAGTGCTCGTGGCCGGCGGAGATCGTGCCGACCTCGGCCTTCTCGCCGCAGGTGCGGATCAGCAGGAGGTTCGTGTGGAACAGGCGCGGCTCGCCTTCGCGAAGTCCGGCCTTTGCTGTGTCCGCGCGACCATTGCGATAGCGGAGCAACTGTTCGAACGCGGCATGGAGCGGGTTCGCCGTGTTCGGATCGCCGATCTTCGCCTCGATGACCACGAGCGGGATGCCGTTCACGAAGAGGACGATGTCCGGGATGATGCAGGCCTTGACGCAGCCGGGCGTGTCGATGCGGAACTGGTTGATGGCGTGGAACTGATTCCGATCGGGGTGCGCGAAGTCGATGAGCGCCGCAACTGGATCGGGCTCGCCGGTGATCTCGTTGACGTCCACCTGCGCCTTGAACAGGAGCGCCTGGATCGCCTCGTTGGCTTCGAGCAGCGTGCGGTTCGGCTGGCGGAGGATCTGGTCGCGGAGGTCGTCGAGCTGGCGGTCGGTGAGCCAGGGCGTTCCGTCGTCTGTCACGTTCACTGAACGGACAGCGCTGCGGAACACGTCAGTTAGCAGCCATTCACGGAAGCTCGCTCGCAGGCTCTTCATAGGGTCGGAGGGGACGAACGAGTGCCCCTGATCGACGACCGTCCACCCGAGCGCGGCGAGCTGGTCGAGAAACGGCTTCTCGACGTGAAAGTACTCAGACACCGGCGGCGACCGTCTCTGCATTGGCAGCCCGCACACGCACGGTACCTGTGAGCAGGTCGTGCATGAGGCCTTTCTTCAAAGCCTGAAGCTTGGCCAAGTCGTCGGACAGCATGCCGATGTCAGCGGCATGGGCACGTAGGGCCGTCCCCACTCTGCGCTGCTCGGCCGAGTCTGCCAGTGGAACTCGCAGTGCCTTCAGTTGCGCAGTATTGATTCCCTCTCGGGTTCCTCGCCCTTTGTCTCTTTCAATCTGGGTCTTGACGACCTGTTCGTGGAACGCCGCTTCAATGAATAGCGGATCGCATCTGTCGGGATCGAGCGCTACGCGAATGATGTGGTAGTTGATGAGGCATCCGTCCACGTCGCTCGTCGCGAGCGCATTTCGGCCAGTGGTCGCGCCCTGGCGCGCGAACAAGAGGTCTCCAGCCCTGACCATGTAGCGCCGAAGAGTCTCGGCTTTCCGGCGGCTCACAAAGAGAAGATCGGACAGATCCATGTGACCGGCTTGGACATTCCCGATGCGAAGGACGGGCACGCCTTCAGTGACGAAGTCGTCGCTTCCAAGGTCGGCACCGAATGGCCCGGTCAGAATCGCCTGCCGACTGGCGTCAGCGACGTCGAGCAGCGAGCCGAGTGCCCATGCGTCTGGAATTGGGCCAAATGAAGTCATTTGCGACGTTCCCACGGCGCGGAGTTCGCCGTCCGGCAGCACGCCTCGCGTGAAGAGGTCGTGCATCAGCCCCGCCTTGATCTGCTGAGTCTTCGCGATCAGGGCCTCGGTCTGTTCGACCGCTGAATCAATCGCATTAGCGATCTCACAAGTGCGCCGCTGCACTTCGATGGGAAACGCTGGAATCGGTACGCCCCGCAGATCATGGCCGCTGATTGCGAGAAACGTAGAACCCTGGCTCCGCCTGTGAAGATAGCCAAGACTCTGCTCTATTGCGTGCAACAAGAAGACGTTTTCGGCCCGGCCTGTTTTCGCAAGCACTGCCGCCAGCCCACGACCGATGCAATAGTCTCGATCCGCTCGATTCGTCGAACCGACTGGTGCACGAACGCTGATGAGCGTCGAGCCTGCTTTGGCGACTCTGAGGGGAGGATCGCACCGAAATTGTGGATTGGGATTGCGCGGTCCGAACTCTGCCGAGCCCTGAAGAAAATCCAGTCCGCGTTCTTCGCGAGTAACGCTGATCCCAGGCGGCGATTGCCCCATGGTGACCGCGGCCAACTCTACCAGCGGGATCGTTGAAACAGGCTCACGCATACCCGAGCTCCCGCAGGAACCCATCGAGCTGCGCGACAGCCGCGGCACGCTGCTGCTCGATGTCGTGTGCGGTCACGGCGTACTTGGCGTGAAGGTTCTCCAGCGCCGCAAGGCACGCCCGTCGATCGGCGTTCAGGTACGACTTGTAGGTCTGCGTGAGGCTGGCGCGCAGGCGGCGGAGGATCACGTCTCGGGCCTGATCGCTCGCGATCTTCGCCCTCGCCGCGGCGACCAGTTCCTCCTGCTTCTTCTCGACGGCGCGCACGTCGGCCCGCAACTGCTTCACCTCATCTTCGAGCGCCTTGTGCTTCGTAAGCTTGGCGTCGGTGGCATCGACCTCCGCTTGGAGCGTCTTCGGATCGCCGAGGCTCGAATCGCGCTTTGCCAGCCGGATCGTGCCGCGCAGGTCCTTCAGCTTCGCCTTCAGCGCCTTCACCTCGTCTCCTGGAAGCACGCCGGTGTCGTCGCCGTCCTCGTAGTCCTCTTCGTCCGCGGCGTCGAAGAGCGCGCTCAGCTCCGCGAGCCTCGCGGTCTTCGTCTCCACATCCGCAAGCACCTCCGGGAACTGGCTCGCCAGGATCTCGTCGTCCGGGATCAGCTCCGCGCCCCAGCCGCTCGCGGCGATCGACTTCAGGTCGGCCTTCAGCTCGTCTACCCAACGCGCGAACGCGCCGCGCACCTGGTGGTCGGTCAGCAGTGTGTTCACGGCGAACGCCTGCTCGATCGACGCCAGCAGCTCGCGCCGCAGCGCGTAGACGTTCCCCTTCTTCCCGTTGGCGGCCGCGAGCGCCTCGATGCGCGGCTGATGCGCCGTCCACCACGCATCGAGCGTGGCCAGGAACGACGCTTGTGCCGACGCCACGCTCGCGTCGCCGTTCACGATGCCGGCGAGCGCACGGCGATCGGTGACCTCCGGCGTGAAGTCCAGATAGACATCGGTTCCCGGCCGCGGCTGGAACACGCGCGCTCGAAGCCCCGGATAGTTCGCCCAGAAGCGGTGGAGCGCCTCCACCTCGACGACCGGCACGCCGCCGTGCAGGTGGGCCCGCACGTCGTGAGGCTCTGGCGGCGGCGCGTTATCCACGTAGCGCCGGATGTTGCAGTTGAAATCCTCCGCCTCGATCTCCGCCACAGGCACCCGCCGCGCGTAGCCGGAAATTTCCTCCGCCTCGCCGCTCGTCAGCGACCGGTACGCATGGACGATGCGCGAGAGGTCTTCGGGACGGAGGAAGTTCTGCGCCTTGCCTTCGCGGTAGTCGCGGTCGGCGTTGATGAAGACCACATGCTTCCGGGCGTCGGCGCCCTTCTTGTTCAACACGAGGGCGCACGCGGGGATGCCCGTCCCGTAGAACAGCCCGGCAGGGAGCCCGATGATCGCCTCCAGCCAGCCGCGCTCGATGAAGTGGCGCCGTGCCTCGCGCTCCTCGCCGCCGCGGAACAGCACGCCATGCGGCATCACCGTCGCCATCTTCCCGTCCGCCTTCAGCACGGCCAGCATGTGCTGCACGAACATCAGGTCCGCCTTCTTCCCCTTCTCCGGCAGCCACACCTGGAAGCGACCCGGATAGTCGATGTCCTTCTTGATGTAGTTCTGGCTGAACGGCGGGTTCGCGAGGACGCGGTCGTAGCGCTTCAGCTCGCCGCCCTCGTCCCGGTGCTGCGGCTTGCGGATCGTGTCCTCCTGCCGGATGTCCGCATCAGCGATGTCGTGCAGGAGCATGTTCATCTTGCAGATCGACCAGGTGGTGCCGATGCTCTCCTGCCCGTAGAGCGACCGGTCCTTCGGGTTGCCGCCGCACTCGCGAATGTAGTCCGCCGCCTGGATCAGCATGCCGCCCGATCCGCAGGTCGGGTCGTAGATGCTCATGCCTTCCCGGGGATCGACGACCTCGACCAGCGTCCGCACCACATCGCCCGGCGTGTAGAACTCGCCTGCCTTCTTACCAGCGGAGTCCGCGAAGAACTTGATCAGCGACTCGTACGCGGCGCCGAGCAGGTCCGGGAACTCAAAGTTCTCGTCGCGCAGCGGGATCTTCTCGAAGTTCTGCACGAAGTTCGACAGCGTGTCGTCGTCCAGCGTGCGCTGGCCGATCTTGCGGTTGAAGTTGATGTGCTGGAGCACGTCCTCGAGCGCGTCCTTGTTCGCCTCTTCGAGGGCGGCCAGCGCCTTGTTCAACCCGCTGCCGACGTTCGTCTTGAGATGCCGGATCTTCGACCAGCGGGCGTCCTCGGGGACCCAGAAGGTGTACATGTCCGGGTCCACGAGCTTCCCCTCGATCGCGGCCTCCTTCATGCCCTTCGCCTTCAGCCCCTTTGCGAGCTGCTCGCGCTCCTGATCGAAGAGGTCCGACATGCGCTTCAGGAAGAGCATGCCGAAGATGAATTCCTTGTACTCCGACGGATCCATGTTCCCGCGCAGGTCGTCGCAGGCACGGAAGAGGAGGCTGGAGAGCTGGCCGAGCGTCAGTTTGGTCGTTGACAAGGAGTTATCCGGGGCTGCACCTTTGAGAGCCGCACGTTTGCGGGGCCGGGTTGCCTACACCGAGTCCGATGCTGTCGGGCGGACATGTTCACTTTCCGACAAAGCATAGAAGGAGTTGCCGATGGGGGTCTACCACTGGTTGCGTTCATGGTCCGCCCCGGAGCACCAGACGATGTGGGTCGAGTTCCAGACGATCGGGACGTTGCTGGCCTTCCTGGCTGCAGCATGGTATGCCGTGCTCACGAGGCGCCTTTTGCGAGAGACGTCGGCTCAGCGACAAACCGATCTCGCGCTCAGGCTGATGGAAGAGTACGACGCACTCCGTGCCGCGATTCAGAACGTCCAGGAGTGGCACCTCGAGTCCGCCGCGGCGGGCGTGAACGCCGTCGAGCGGTTCCGCGAGGCGCTGGAACTGGACTTCGCTACCGACGACTCGAAGCTGGTCGACGACAGCCGGTTCAAGGTTTCGCGATTCTTCGTAAAGGTGAGAAAGCTATCCTTGGCCGGGTTTCTTGATCGGCGCCTGATCGCGGCGGCTCTCAGCCGGGCGGCTGTCGAAGACGTCTTCCTTGGGTTGATCGATCCCCTTGATCAGGTGGTTTCCTGCCGCCACTACGGTAGGCCGAACATTACGGACCGAGACTTCTATCGCGATCTGGCAAAGATGTACCCCTGAGGAGTGGGCGCAGAATTGGGCACAGCAATCGAGACAAGTCGATAGCCGTGCCCGTAAGTTATTGAAAGGAGTGGTGCGCCCTGCCCCTCGGCTGCGCTCGGGACTTCGCCCAGCAATCCCGCTCGGGACTACGGGCCTGTGGGGGACTTCGTTGAAATGGTGCGCCCTGCAGGAGTCGAACCTGCGACCTCCTGGTTCGTAGCCAGACGCTCTATCCAGCTGAGCTAAGGGCGCGCGGGGTGGGACGAACACCAACTATATCCTGACCACCCCCTGAGCACGAAGCCGGGGGCTGCGGTGTACGCTTCCCCATGGCCGAATCTGCCCTGCCCGTCACCGAATCCATCGGGATTCCGGTGGCCAGGCGCCACATCTTCCTCTGCACGGACCCGACAACCCCCAAATGCTGCGACGGGGCCCGGAGCCTCGCGGCATGGGAGTTCCTGAAGGCCCGCCTCAAGGCACTGGGCCTCTCCGAGCAGGGCGGCGTGCTGCGGACCAAGGCCAACTGCCTGCGAATCTGCGAGGGCGGCCCCATCGCCCTGGTCTATCCGGAGGGCACTTGGTACAACGGCTGCGACCCGCCGGTGCTGGAGCGCATCATCCAGGAGCACCTGGTGGGCGGCACGGTGGTCACGGACCATGTCATTGCGGAGCACCCGCTGCCGGTGGGCCAGCCATGAGCGCCGCCAAGCCCAGCAACGCTGAGCATCGAGCGGGCGCCCCCGCGTCCGTGGGTGTCTTCGTCCTCACCGTGAGCGACACGCGGACGGAGGCCACTGATTCGGGTGGCGGTGCCATCCGTGAGCTGCTGACAGCGGCGGGCCACACCGTGGCTGGCCACCAGATCGTTCCGGACGAACCGGCGCAGGTTCGCGCGCTGGTGGAGCTGGCCTTGGCGAACCCGGATGTCCAGGTGGTGATCACCACCGGCGGAACGGGTGTGACCTCCCGCGACAGCACCTACGAAGCAGTGGCGGCGTTGCTAGAGAAGCGTCTCGACGGCTTCGGCGAACTCTTCCGCGCGCTCAGCTACCAGGAGATTGGCGCCGCGGCCATGCTGAGCCGGGCCGTGGCCGGCACCGTGGGCCGCAAGGCCGTGTTCGCGCTGCCTGGCTCGGAGCACGCGGTGCGGCTGGCCATGACGAAGCTCATCCTCCCGGAACTCGGTCACCTCGCGCAGCAGCTCGGCAAATGACAGGCACGCGCATGCGTCCCTTCGGGGACACGATTCCCCTCGACCAGGCGCAGGCGATCATCGCCGGCGCTCTTGTCCCGATCACCCGGACCGAACTCGTGCCGCTCCACGAGTCCGGCGGGCGCGTGCTGGCCGAAGACCTAATTGCGCCGAACGACGTGCCGCCATTTACGCGTGCGGGTATGGATGGCTACGCCGTGCGCGCGGACGACACCGCTGGCGCCACGCGCACCGCACCTCGCCTGCTCCGTGCCATCGAACAGATCTTCACGGGGCAGATGCCGAACCGCGCCGTGGCCGCCGGCACGTGCGCGGAGATCGCCACGGGCGCCCCGATGCCCGAGGGCGCCGACGCCGTGGTGATGGTGGAAGAGACCATGCGGGAGGCAGACGGCACCGTCCGCGTGTTCGCGCCGGTGGCCCCCCGGCAGAACGTGGGACGCCAGGGCGCGGACATCGCAGCCGGGTCCACGGTGCTGGCGGCCGGCACGTTCCTCAACGCCAGCCGCGTGGGTGCGGTAGCGGCCATCGGGAAGCCGGAGGTGAACGTCTACGCGAAGCCGCGCGTCGCGATCCTCTCGACGGGCAACGAGATCGCCGAGCCGGGCCAGCCGCTCGAACCGGGCCAGATCCACGACATCAACCGCTACACGCTGACGGCGCTGGTGGCGGAACATGGCGGCCAGCCCGAGGCGCATCATGCCGCCGCCGACAGCCTGGACGCCCTGCGCCGGGCGCTCGACGCCTGCCTCGACGCGGATATCCTCGTGTTCTCGGGTGGCAGTTCCGTGGGCGAACGGGACCTGCTGCTCGACGCGCTGGCCAGCCGCGGCGAGGTGCTCTTCCACGGCATCTCGGTGAAGCCGGGCAAGCCCATGGCCTTCGGACGCGTGGAGGGCAAGCCCTTCTTCGGCATGCCGGGCTATCCGGCGTCGTGCCTCTCGAACGCGCACATCCTGCTGGTGCCCGCGCTCAGGACGATCGCGAGGCTGCCGCCGGACCGCGTTCGCAGCGTCACCCTGCCGCTCGGCTGCCGGGTGCAGAGCGTGGTGGGACGGCACCAGTTCCTGTCCGTGCGCGTCGTGGACGGCCAGGCGCTACCCGCCTTCAAGGCCTCGGGGGACATCACCAGCCTCGCGCTGGCCGACGGCTACATCGAGATCCCCATCGACATCGACGCCCTCGACGCGGGCACGCCGGTCGTCGTCCATTTGCTGTGAGCCTGCTCCGCTCCGTGACGCTGGACGTCACACCGCTCCGGACATCGCGCGACTTCCGCCTGCTCTACACCGGGCAGTTCGTGTCGATGTTCGGGTCGGCCATCAGCTACGTCGTGCTGCCGGTGCAGATGTACCAGCTCACGCGGTCGCCCTTCGCGGTGGGCATGCTGGGCGTCGCGGAGTTTGTCCCCCTGCTCGCGCTGGCCTTTCTCGGTGGTGCCCTGGCCGACTACGTGGACCGCCGGAAGCTCATCGTGTGGAGTGAGCTCGGGCTCGCAGTCTGCACCGCTGTGCTCGCAGCCAACGCCTGGCTCCCCGAGCCGCACGCCTGGGTACTGTTCGCCACGGCCGCGCTCATGGCGGCCCTCGGCGCGATCCACCGCCCGGCGCTCGAGGCGCTGACGCCCCGGCTGTTACCACCGGAACAGATGCCCGCTGTGGCTGCGCTCAACATGGTGCGCTACAGCTTCAACCACATCATCGGGCCAGGGATTGCTGGGGCGGTGGTCGCCACGGCTGGCGCGGGCCCCGCCTTTCTCCTCGACGGCGCGACGTTCGTGGTGGCCGCGGTCACGATGCTGCTGATCCGGACCATCCCCCCGCCAACCCAAGTGGATCGCCCGAGCCTGAAGGCCATCGCCGAATCGTGGCGCTACGCCCGCAACCGGCAGGAACTCATCGGCACCTATGTGCTCGACATCATCGCCATGTTCTTCGGCATGCCGATGGCGCTCTTCCCTGCCATCGCCGAGCAGTTCCCGGGTGCCTCGGTCGGCTGGTTCTACTCGATGCTGGCGGTCGGCCCACTCGTCGTCAGCCTCACCTCCGGCTGGACGGGCCGTGTGCGCCGCCATGGGCTGGCGATTACGCTCGCCGTCGTGGTGTGGGGCGTGGCCATCGTGGGCTTCGGCCTTTCCCGGAATCTGTGGCTCGCACTGCTCTGCCTGGCAATCGCCGGCGCAGCCGACAACATAAGCGCGCTCTTCCGGATGACGATCTGGAACCAGACGATTCCCGACCGGCTGCGCGGGCGCATGGCCAGCATCGAGATGCTCAGCTACCTGACGGGACCGTACCTGGGTAATGCGGAAGCCGGCCTCGTGGCAGCGGCCTTCGGCCTGAGAACATCGGTCGTGTCAGGTGGGGTGCTGTGCGTGGCGGGCGCGGCGGTGGCCGTCTGGTTCCTGCCGGCCTTCATCCGTTACGACGGCCGGGAAGGCATCCGTCACAAGCAGACCGAGGACGGCGCGGCCCCCAGTCCGTCAGCGTGAATAACTGAAGCGTCCTATCGCTTGCCGATTTTGCGCTGCCACTCCGGCTCGAGCACGTCGGCCGTGTGGAGGTCGAAGCCGTTGGCGACGCGCGGGTACTTGCCGCGGAACTCGGCGTGGCAGCGGTAGCAGATGGTGATGTCGCGCAGCCGCCGGTAGATGAGCAGGTCGATCGCCACCAGCACCGCGAACACGCTGTAGGCGACCAGGTCCATGTTGAAGTAGTAGAAGATGCCGCTGATCACGGCCCCGGTGATGACGAAGGCCAGGCCCGTGTTCGGGTCGAAGTCGCGCCGCAGGTAGAAGTCGCCGCCTTCGCACACCGGGCACACGTCCACAGCGGTGTCGTTCTGGAGGGCTGCCGTCACACGCACCGGGATGCCCCGCTGGCATTTGCCGCAGCGGATGGCGTTGGGTGGGTCGCCCGCGTCGAAGGGCAGGTAGGCATCGCACCCGGGGCAGCGCGCGGTCACCCGCACGCCCGTTCCGGGCGCGCCCAACTCGGGCAGCGTCTCCGCCGTCATACCGCCACCCCGGTCGAGAGCAGCACGTAACTGGCCAGCACTTCCCCAACCACCACGGTAAAGAAGTCCACGTAGAGAATGCCGGTGGCCGACTGCGTGGCGCGGATCTTGGCCGTTTCCCACGTCAGGTAGCTCAGCACGATGGGCCCCGCCAGGCCGAAGAGCATGCGCTGCCAGAAGAACACGCCGTCGAGCGAGACGATGTAGCGGCTGAACAGCCGCCCGCTGATGGTAGGCTGCGACCAGGCCAGGCCCAGCACGACCACCACGACGACCACGCGGGCCGCCAGCGTGAGGATGTGAAAGCCCACCGCGGTCTGCAGGTGCTTCGCCTCCATGGAAGGAATCACAAGATACCAATGGCCGAGGACCATGGCCGTGCAGGCGCCACCGAGCAGGCCCACGGACGTCAGGTTCGTGAGCACGGTGAGCGCACTGCCCGACACGCTGCCTGATACGGTGGCGGCGCCAAGGCCGTGCAGCACGGCGGCCACGGCTCCGGCCGCGGACGCCACCATCGCCAGGTAGGGCCGGAACTTGCCCCAGGCGCGCCCGGCAATCACCCAGTAGATAGTCAGCGCCACGACCGACACTTCCAGCGCGAGCACACTGCCCGGCGTGATAGCGGGTGACCCGTCGGGCCGGAACGCGAGTGCTCCGGTGATGAGCAGCGCCGCCATCCCCGCGTTGAAGCGGAAGAACTTGACGCCTGCCTCTTTCGAGACAAGCAGCAGCGTGAAGGCGATGCCCACGCCGAGATGTGCGAGGAAGAGGTAGACGACTGCCGACATGGGACCGGGAACTGGAGGCCGGGAATGGGGCCGGCGCGTGGGGAGGGCCGGCGGCGCGTGAACGCCACCGGCCTCCGTTTGCGCTAGATGGAGGTGCCGACCTTGGGGCTGATCCCGATGAAGTGCCAGATCACGGCCGCGCCGAGCACCATGGCCACCAGGGCCGTCACGAGGTTCACGCCGCCATAGTGCGTGGCCGCGAGCATCCCGAAGAGCATGGGGCCTGAAAGGTACGCGTTCAGGCGCGACGCCATGAGCGCCCGCTTCGGCAGGGCCGGGTCGGCTGGCTTGCCGTCACGCACGCCGCGGACGATCTTCTGCTGCGCCGGCCAGATGATGAACCACACGTTGAACCACATGATGGTGCCCAGCGTCATGCCCAGCAGGATCCAGACCGCGCGGCCCGTGAGGCCGTCCGCCGTACGGAACAGCTCCGAGGGGCCGTAGCCGAGGCCCGGCGTGTACATGTAGATCTGCGTGAAGAGAATCAGGCCAAGGATGAACGTGAACATCGCGCCCCAGCGGAACCAGAACAGCGCCCGCGGCATCAGTTCCGGGTTCACCGCCTTCTTCACGTCTGGGCTGAGCTTTCCCTGGAGGGGAACGTTCACGAAGTTGAAGAAGTAGAGGTGGCCGATCCAGATGATGCCGGCCAGCACGTGCAGCCAGCGCACCAGAAGCTGAAGATTGGAATAGAGATCCGACAGAGCCATCAATCCTCCTCGCGACGAAATGCGGGATGTGCGCGGGAACGGAATCGCCCGCCGCGGTTGAGATGGTACCCCGGAACGGGGCTTCCGGGCACTAATGGATGGACAGCATCCGGTCCAATGCCACGCGGTTCCAGTGTTTCTGGTCCTCGGGGACGGTAATCCGGTTGTGCACGCGGCCCTCGACCAGTTCCTCGAGGATCCACAACAGGTGGTTGGGCGACACGCGGAACATCGTGGAGCAGAGGCAGCCCATGGTGTCGAGCGAGAGCACGGTGCGGGCCGGCGCCACCTCGTGGGCCAGCCGGTTCACCAGGTGAACCTCCGTTCCGACCGCCCAGATGGACCCCTCCGGGCTCGCCTTCACGGTACGGATGATGTATTCCGTGCTGCCCGCGTCGTCGGCGGCCTGCACGACCTCCCGCGGCACCTCGGGGTGCACGATCACCTTGATACCCGGGTGCTCCACACGCAGGGCCTGAATCTGCTGGGCCGTAAAGCGTGTGTGGACCGAGCAGTGGCCCTTCCACAGGATCATCTTCGCGCGACGCACCTGCTCGGCGTCGAGACCGCCGTCCGGCAGGTCCGGGTCCCACACGACCATGTCGTCGAGCGGGATGCCCATCTTCTCGGCGGTGTTGCGCCCGAGGTGCTGGTCCGGCAGGAAGAGGATGCGCTCGCCTCTCTCGAAGGCCCAGGCCAGCGTAGCCGCGCAGTTGGACGACGTGCAGACGGTGCCGCCGTGCTCGCCGACGAACGCCTTAATCGAGGCCGCCGAGTTGATGTACGTGACGGGCACAACGCCGGCCTTGCCTGACCCATCGGTTCCGGTCACGCCCAGGCGCGTCAGGTCCGCCCACGCCATTTCCAACTGGTCGGGCGCGGCCATGTCGGCCATCGAGCAACCCGCCGCAAGGTCGGGCAGGATCACCTGCTGACCGGGCGCGGCCAGCACATCGGCGCTCTCCGCCATGAAGTGGACGCCGCAGAACACGATGTAGTCGGCGTCGGGGCGCGACGCAATGTGACGGGCCAGCTTGAAGGAGTCGCCCGTGTAGTCCGCGAACTTGAACACCTCGTCGCGCTGGTAGTGGTGGCCCAGAATGACGAGCCGGCTGCCCAGGGACGTGCGGGCCGCGGTGATGCGCGTGTCCATCTCCTCGTCCGACAGGCCGAGGAATCGCTCGGGCAGCGGCTGGCGCTCACCGATGCTCTGCTTCTCGAATGCCGTCAGGACCGGGAGGAATGCACCCACTGAATTCAGTATAGCGACCCGTCAGGCCGTGGCGCGCGCAGCGGAGGGCGCAACCTGGGGGATGCCGACGATGTTATAGAGCGTGTCGCGTTCCAGCGGCTCCCGCCCTGCGGCGCGGACCAGCCTCGCGATCTCGGAGGTGGTCATCGCCTCGGGCGCGACGCTCCCGGCCATGTGGTAGATCTTTTCCTCCTGCACGGTGCCGTCGAGGTCGTCCGCCCCGAACCAGAGCGCCAGTTGCGCCAGCTCCACACCTGTCGCAATCCAGAAGGCCTTCACGTGCGGGATGTTGTCCAGCATCAGCCGCGCCACGGCATGCACCTTCAGCGTGTCGGTGGCGCTAGGCGCCGGGAGCTTCCGCATCTGGTTATTGTCCGGGTGGAACGCGAGCGGGATGAACGCCTGGAACCCACCCGTCTCGTCCTGGAGCGTGCGGCAGCGCAGCATGTGGTCCACGCGCTCCTCCATCGTCTCGATGTGGCCATAGAGCATCGTGACATTCGACCGCAGGCCGAGTCGATGGGCAATCCGGTGGATGTCGAGGTACCGGTCCGTGCCGCACTTGTCGTGGCAGATCTTCTGCCGCACGCGCTCGGCGAAGATCTCGGCGCCGCCGCCCGGGAGTGAATCAAGCCCGGCCGCCATCAACTCGCGCAGGACCTGCTCGTCGGTCTTCCCGTAGATGTCTGCGAAGAAGGCAATCTCGACGGCCGTGAAGCACTTCAGGTGCACGCCGGGGCGGATGCGCTTGA
This sequence comes from Vicinamibacterales bacterium, assembly GCA_040081715.1. GTDB lineage: Bacteria > Acidobacteriota > Vicinamibacteria > Vicinamibacterales > UBA2999 > CANKJK01. The sequence continues at coordinate 372,897 of JBEBFY010000001.1, forward strand.
GGCCCGCCAGCAGCTCCGTGTAGTAGCTGAACGGCAGGTCCGGGTGCAGGCCGTTGACAACGTGCACTTCGGTGAGCGCCTGGTCGGCCCGGCGCCGGAGCTTGTCCCACGCCTCCTCGAGGCTCATGGTGTAGGCCTCGGGGGCATCGGGCTGCAGCCGCGCAAAGGAACAGAACAGGCAGCTCGCCACGCACACGTTGGTCGCTTCGAGCCGCAGGTTGTAGTTGAAGTAGGTGCGGCCGGCGTGGCGCTTCTCGCGCTCACGGTTGGCGAGCGCGCCGAGCGCGAGCAGGTCGTCGCAGGCAAACAGCCGCACGCCGTCGTCGAAGGAGAGGCGCTCACCAGCCTCGACCTTCGCGGCGATTTCGCCGAGACCTGCCTCCTGCACTCGGGATGTCATGTGGGGAACGCTGTCATCCAAGGATGAAATTCTAGCAGGGTGCTGAAGAACGCGATGTGTGCACGGATCTCTCTGATCGAGCAGGGCCCTGCGGTGGGTCCGTGCGCCGCCGGGGCGTCGAGGCCC
>JBEBFY010000010.1:0-142271 GCA_040081715.1 Vicinamibacterales bacterium
GCTGGACCTGCCGATTGTCATCGCGGGCGGCCTGAACGGGACGCTGAAGGGCAACCAGCACCTGCTGTGGGCGCCGGAAACCAAGACGCCGATCTCGAATCTCTACGTGACCATGCTCGACAAGATCGGCGTCAATGTGCCGAAGATTGGCGACAGCACGGGCGAGCTCACCGGGCTCTAAACGACCCGGGGGTCTCTCCCTATCAGAAATACCTGGGCCGGTTGCTCTCGAGCGGCCGGCCCTTTCTCTTTTCAGGAACGCCATGAATTTCCATCGCCGCGACCTTTGCCTGATCCTCGTGGTGCCTGCCATGTTGGCGGCGCTCTTCGCTGTGCGACCCACGACAGGCCAGGCGCGGCAGGCGCCCGCTGCTATCGCGCCCGTGCGGACGATCAATCACTTGCAGTTCCGCGTCACCGACCCCCGGAAGTCCTTCGAGTTCTACATGAAGCTGTTCGGCGGGCATCTGATTGACACCAGCCCGAACGGCTGGACGATGATGCTCGCCGATACGAAGCAGTGGATCAGCTTCGGGAAGACCCCGGGGGGCTCGAGTGCGAAGCCCGGCACACTGGACCACGCCGGCCTCGGCATCGACCTGCCAAAGGACCCGGAGCGGCTGCGGCAGGCGCTGCAGGAGGCCTTCCCGACGGGAAAGGTTCAGTCGCCCGGCAAGGCAGGGGACCTGACGTACAACCGATCGATCTATGTGAGCGACCCGGACGGCTTCAGCGTGCAGCTCATTTCCCGCAAAGACGACGGCCACCTGCCGCGGGCCGACAAGACGCCGGCCGCGTCGCGCACGCCCGCCAAGGGCTTTGTGCGGTTCCGCGGGCTCAATCACCTCTCGCTGACGGTCACGAACCGTGAGGCGTCGCGTGACTTCTATGCCAGGCTGCTGGGGACCACCGTGCGCGACCAGAATCGCGGCCAGATCAACGTGACGATGCCTGGTGCCGGCGCGTGGATCAGCCTCCTGCTGGCCAACCCGCGCTCGCCCGTGGCGCCCGGGCAGCTCCATCATCTCGGCGTCGGCATTGACTATCCGGCAGACATCCCCGGCATCGATGCCTTACGTGAACGTCTGAAGGCCGCGTTCCCGGAGGGCAAGGTCTATTCGCCGGGTGAGCCCAGCCCGTCGATGGAAGCGAACCACAACCGGTCCATCTACGTGATCGACCCTGACGGCGTGAGCCTGCAATTGGTCACCAGCAAGGATGACGGCTGGCTGGCGGCCGCCACCAAGGAGTGAGTGCCATGATGCGCATCCGGACGGTCGGTCTCGCTCTCACGGTCGTGCTCGTCGTCGCGCCGGTGCGCGGTGGCTCCCAGACCCCCGCGGGTCCCGTCAGATTCGACGAGTTTGCCCCGACGACCTTCAGCGTTGTCACGCACGATGTCGACAAGAAGGCTGCCGCGTGGGCCGACGTCCTGGGCATTGCGCCACCGACCATCAACCAGCCGGACGTGACGTACCCGCCGGTCTTTGCCGGGGATCGTGCCTCGCGCCCGAGGATGGCCTCGCTGCAGATGGCCAACATGACCGTGTCGCTGCACCAGCCACCGCCGCGCACCTACTGGCATGACGTCCTCGACACGCACGGCGAACAGCTCTATCGGATGAATTTTCGTGTCCACCGCCTCGCGGAGCAGACCGCCTACTTCGAGCGCAAGGGCGGGACGCTGGTCATCGGTGACCCGGCCAAGGTGCCCTACGTCAACGTCAACCTCTGGGCGAAGTACGGCGTCGCGCTGGAGCTGAACGGCGTGGCCGACGGCGCAGCGGATCCCGCGCCGCGCCCTGCGGCGCCCGCGGGAAGCTTTGCGGGCAATCCCGTGTTCAAGATCGCGTTTGTCGTCCCCAACCTCGCCGACGCGGTTCGCGACTACACGGATCTGTTCGGCCTGCCGAAGGCCTCGACGACGGGCACGACGCCCACGCTGGTGTTTCCCGAGGGCCTCAAGGTTGACCGCGCGGCGACGACGGCCTGGGCGAAGCTGGCCTTCTCCAACGGCATCATTCTCGAACTCATCGAGCCGCGGGGTGGACAGAGCGTCTGGCGCGACCACCTGCAGAAGCACGGGCGGTCTATCTTCAGTGTCGGCTTTCGCGTCAAGAGCGTCCGCGAGCAGGTGGCCTACCTGACGTCGAAGGGTGGCGTGCTCGTGTTCGGCGGTCCCAACGAGAAGTACGCGGGCCTCGACTTCACCTCGCGTCTCGGGACCGTGGTCGAGATTCAGGAATAGGTTCCGGCCCGTCAGGCTGGTGGTGTGCCCCGGTCAGGGAAGATGACATCCGCGCGGTCGCGGGTCACGTGTAACTGCCAGTAGAGCTCCGCGATGATGTCCGGATCCCCCGGTGTGCCCGGACGGATGCCGGTGCCGATCGACACGGTACCCGCGTAGACGCCGGTGGGTGCCAGTTCCTGGTGCAGACAACGGGCGTAGTTGCGCACCGCCGACATGGCCATGCCGACCGGCGTCAGCAGGGGCAGTGGCATCACGGCGGAGATCCCCGTCGTGAAGATCAGCGTGCCGCGCTTCCGCTCGATCATGCCGGGCAGCACGTGGCGTGCCGCGACCATCGCGCCGATGGTCTGGACCCGAATGTGGTGCATCAGGTCTTCGACGGTCGTGCCCGCGGCCGTGAAGGTCGGCATGCTGGTGAAGGGCATCGGGCTGAACTCGAGCGCGTCAATCGCGCCCAGGCGCCGTTCAGCCTGCGTCAGGGCGGCGGTGAGTTGATCGGGCTGGGCGGCATCGGCCGTGAAGGCCGCGGCCTCGATGCCTTCGCTGACCAGCCGGCCGGCGCACTCATCCAGCACGGTCTGCCGGCGGGCGATGAGGCCCACGCGGAACCCCTCCCGCCCGAATCGCCTGGCGATGGACAGCCCGAGGCCCGGGCCAGTTCCCACGATAACCAATGTCTGCACCGGCTGCAGTCTATGCCATCGACGTCCTTCCCCCTGTTCTCTGGGTTTCCGTCGGCGAACCTCGCGCACGATCGGCGCCCGTCGCCTTCTGCCCAAATTGCCGCATCTCGACATCTCGGATGCGGCACGGAAGGCGGGTGTGGTCCGGTGACCCGGGCTGCACTCGGCGGGGATGCTAATCTGGGCTCCGGTCCATGAACGTAACGCAGATGTCAGGGCTGGTGTGCTGCGCGGCCATGCTGACGGCCAGCGCGGGAGTTGCCAACGGCGCTCGCTCCACCTGGGACGGGGTCTTTACGCCCGAACAGGCCCTCGCGGGTGAGGCGGCCTACGACGAGTACTGCTCGACGTGTCACCTCCCCAACCTGGAAGGGGGGGAGGATGCCCCGCCGCTGGTGGGCGCCGCGTTCAGCGTGGTGTGGGAAGGACGGAACCTGGGGAATCTGGTTGGCCGGATGCAGGCCAGGATGCCCCAGGGCGCCCCCGGGTCGCTCAGCCGCGACGCGTATGTGGACATCGCGGCCTTCCTGCTGCAGAAGAACGGTTTTCCGGCCGGCTCCGCCCCGCTGGCCCTTCAGGCCGAGTCCCTGGCCGACATCCAGTATTCCGCCCAGCCCCGGCGCTGACCCGCGCGGCCCAGGTCTGGGTGCAACTCCTTGTTTTTCAAGGGGGTTACGGAATTCAGGTATGGGCATCCTGCGCGGCCGATTGCAGGGTAGGATCCGACGATGGTGACCCGCCTCCCGGCGGGGGACTCTATGGAGAAGACGATGCGAGATCGTGGTTGGGGAACAACGTTGCGGCGCCTGTCGCTCGGATGCCTCGTGCTGGTCGCGGGAATCGGCGCCAGCGAGGCGCGTGCGCAGGAAGCTCCGCGGGCTGTGCTCGACAAGTACTGCGTGACCTGCCACAACCAGCGCGCCAAGGTCGGTGGGCTGACGCTCGACAACCTCGACCTCGCGGCGCTCGACCAGCGCACCGACGTGGGTGAGGCCATTGTGCGCAAGATGCGCGGCGGGATGATGCCGCCCGCCGGTTCGCCGCGTCCGGATGCGGCGGCCTACGCGGGCATGCGCACCTGGTTCGAGACGAGGCTCGACGCGATCGCTGCGGCGGCGCCCAACCCGGGTCGAACTGAGAGCCTGCACCGCCTGAACCGCATTGAGTACCACAACGCCATCCGCGACCTCGTCGGCCTCAAGGTCAACGTCGCGAACCTCCTGCCCGCCGACGACGGCAGCTACGGCTTCGACAACATCGCTGGTGTGCTGAAAATCAATCAGGCGCTGCTTGAGCGGTATCTGATGGCCTCCAAGAAGATCAGTCGCCTCGTGGTCGGCGTCACGCCAGCGTCGGCCGAGGCCGAGACCTATCGCCTCCCAGCGGACGAATCGCAGTACGAGCGCGCCGAGGGTATGACGGTCGGGACGCGCGGCGGCAAACTGATCCAGCACTACTTCCCGGTGGACGCGGACTACGAGTTCAAGATCGAGCTCGCGGGCGGCCCACCCGGAGAGAACGAGCAACTGGAAATCGCCGTCGACGGCGAGCGGGTGGCGCTGCTGAAGGTCACACCGCAGACGCCGCGCTCGAGCGATCGCGTCGCAGGCACGATGGCGTTCAACGTGAAGCTGCCGATCAAGGCCGGCCCGCGCGACGTTGCCGTCGGTTTCCTGCAGAGCAACGCCGCGATCACGGAAGGGCAGCGGAACCGGTTCATCAAGCCCCGCGTGTACGACCTCACGGGCTCGATGACGCTCACCATGACGTACCTGGGCTCGGTGACCATCAATGGGCCGTTCGCGGTCACTGGCCCTGGCGACACGCCGTCCCGGCGTCGCGTGTTTGTGTGCCAGCCGGCGGCTGCCTCCGAGGAATCCGCGTGCGCGCGCCGCATCGTGGCGGTGCTGGCGCGTCGTGCCTATCGGGGCACCTCAACGGACACCGACGTGGCGGAGTTGATGAAGTTCTACAAGGCCGGCCGCACGAACGGCACGTTCGAGCAGGGCATCGAGATGGCGCTTCGCCGTCTGCTCGTCTCGCCGGGTTTCCTGTTCCGCGTCGAGTCGGATCCGGATGGGGTTGCGCCGAAGGCGAACTACCGGATCAACGACCTCGCCCTGGCCTCGCGCCTCTCGTTCTTCCTCTGGAGCAGCATTCCGGACGATGAATTGCTGGACGTCGCCAAGCGCGGCACGCTGCGCCAGCCGGCGGTGCTCGAGAAGCAGGTCAAGCGGATGCTGGCTGACCCGCGCGCAGAGGCCATGGCCACCAACTTCCTGGACCAGTGGTTGTACGTCCGCAATGTGCCGAACGTCACGCCGGCGGACGACCTCTTCCCGGACTTTGACTTTGCACTGAAGAGCGCGTTCCAGAAGGAAACGCAGATGTTCTTCGCGAGCATCGTCCGTGACGATCGCAGCGTGATGGACCTGCTGACAGCGGATTACACGTTCGTCAACGAACGCCTGGCGCGGCACTACGGCATCCCGAATGTGACCGGGCGGCAGTTCCGCCGCGTCGCGGTCGCGGACGAACACCGGCGCGGCTTGCTCGGCCACGGCAGTATCCTGACCGTCAGCTCAAGGCCGAACAGGACATCGCCCGTGCTGCGCGGCAAGTGGATCCTGCAGAACCTGCTGGCTGCGCCGCCGCCTCCGCCGCCTGCCAATGTGCCGCCGCTGCCGGAGAAGGGCGAGGGCGCCACGGTTGTGCCAGCCACGATGCGTGAGCGCATGGCGCAGCACCGTGCGAACCCTGTGTGCGCGTCCTGCCACTCGATGATTGACCCGCCGGGCTTCGCGCTCGAGAACTTCGACGCCGTGGGCCGCTGGCGCGATCTCGACGAGACGTTCAAGCCGATCGATGCGGGGGGCCAGTTGCCGGACGGCACCAAGTTCGATGGCGTCAATGGGCTGCGTACGGCGCTTGCCGCGCACCCGGATCGGTTCACGACGGCGATGACGGAAAAGCTCCTGATCTACGCCCTGGGCCGGGGGCTCGAGCCGTACGACGGACCGGCCGTTCGCCGGATTGTCCGCGACGCAGCGGGAACGAAATTCACGTTCTCGTCCGTCGTCCTGGGAATTGTCCGCAGCGCGCCGTTCCAGATGCGCCGCGCGGACGCGAAGAGTTAGTCAAGGCGCGAAGAGCCTTATCAGAGGAGAGCGACTCATCATGATGATCACCAAGATGGCACTGCCCCGGCGGACGGTTCTTCGCGGCATTGGCGCTGCGATGGCGCTTCCATATCTCGAGTCGATGGTGCCGGCCTTTGCCGCCCCCACGCCCGCGATGCGGTTCCACGTCACCTACGTGCCGAACAGCATGTCGCAGCCCTACTGGCGGCCGAAGAGCAGCGGCGGCACGCTGACGGAACTGGCGGCGATCATGGCCCCTCTGGAGTCGTTCAAGAACCAGATCGTGGTCGTCGAGGGCCTCGGCAACGCCACGGTCGACGGCGGCGGCGGTCCGCACACGCGGTCCAGCCAGGCGTGGCTGACCGGCGTCCCCTGCAAGCGAACGGAAGGGGCTGACGTCGAGTTGGCCACCACGGTGGATCAACTGGCAGCCCGGGTGCTGTGCAAGGACACGCAGCTCATCTCGCTGGAACTGGCCACCGAACCGAACTTCACCGTCGGCAACTGCGACAACGGCTACAGCTGCGTCTACGCCAATACGTTCTCCTGGCGCACGCCGACCACGCCCCTGCCGATGGAGAACAACCCGCGTGCGGTGTTCGAGCGACTCTTCGGCGATGGTGGCAACGCCAGCGCTCGCATGGCCGACATGAAGAGCGACCGCAGCCTCCTGGATTCGGTGAAGAGCGACATGAGCCGCCTGCAGAAGCGGGTGGGTGCGAGCGATCGCCGGATGATGGACGAGTACTTCCAGGCGGTGCGCGAGGTTGAGCAGCGCATCCAGAAGGTGGAGACGCAGAACGCCACCGCGCCGATTGAAGTCGGGGACAAGCCGTCGGGCATCCCGGACACGTTCGACGAACATGTTCGGCTGATGTTCGACCTGCAGGTGCTGGCTTACCAGGCCGACGTGACGCGCGTCATGGCCTACCAGCTCTCACGGGAGCAGACGAGCCGCCCGTATCCGTTCATTGGCGTGCCCGAGGCGCACCACGACGTCTCGCACCACCAGAACAATCCGGAGAAGCTGCTCAAGCACGCGAAGATCAACACGTACCACATGTCGCTCTACGCCCAGTTCCTCGGCAAGCTCAAGGCGCTGAAGGACGGCGACGGTTCGATCTTCGACCACATGATCGGCCTCTACGGCACGGGCCTCGGCGATGGCGACCTCCACAGCGCGCTCGACCTGCCCGTGCTCCTGACTGGCGGCGGCAACGGCGTGCTGAAGGGCGGCCGTCACCTCAAGTTCTCGCACGACACGCGCATGACGAACATGCACCTCAACCTCCTGCGCAAGCTCGGCGCCCCGCAGGACAAGCTCGGCGACAGCACGGGCGAATTGGCGGAGCTGTAGATCATGAAGCGCATCCTCGTTGCGTGTGTGCTGACCGTTGTGGCCGCTTCGGCGGTCACGGCGGCGTCGCGCCGGACGCCGCTGCTCTCGGCGGTGGAGCTGGGCGACATCAAGGCGGTGAAGGCCGCACTGGCGCAGAAGGCGGATGTGAACGCGCCCGCGCCGGACGGCATGACGGCCCTGCACGTGGCTGTGCAGAACAACGACGTCGCGATCGTCGAGGCCCTGCTCACGGCGGGCGCCAACGTCCGCGCCGTCACGCGCTACGGCATCGAGCCGCTGAGCCTGGCAGCCCTTAATGGCAACGCGGCGATTGAGGAGCGGCTGCTCAAGGCCGGCGCCGACGCCAACATCACGATGCCGGACGGCGAAACGCCGCTGATGCAGGCGGCGAGGAACGGCACGCCGGACGCGGTGAAGGTGCTGCTCGCGCACGGCGCAAAGCTGGACGCGGTGGAGAAGGCGCGCGGGCAGAACGCCCTGATGTGGGCCGCCGCCGAGGGGAACGTCGCGGCGCTCAAGGTGCTGGTTGAGGCCGGCGGCAATATCAACGCGCACTCGAGGATGCGTGGCGTCAAAGCGGCGTCTGGCCGCTCGACTGGCGATGGGAAGCCGGCTGAGGACACTGCAGCGGCGAAGCCGGCTGCAGCACCGTCCAAGCCCGCCGCGCCGAAGGCGTATGACCCGGACGACCCGGAGGAGGCCGGACAGGGCAACCTGCTGGTGCTCAAGAGCCGGTTTCCGAAGGGCCGGGACATCTCTCTGAACTCATACGGAACCCGGACGGTCACAGAGGGCCTCACGCCGCTGCTGTTCGCGATTCGTGCTGGCCGGTTCGACGCGGTGAAGGTGCTGGTGGCGTCCGGGGCGAAGCTGGAAGAGCCCGCCTCAGACGGTACGGCGCCGCTGTTCATGGCGATCGTCAACGCGCATTGGGAGATGGCCGCGTATCTGCTCGAGAAGGGCGCGGATCCCAACGCGTCCGGTCGAGGCATGACCCCACTGCACCAGCTCGTCGTCACGCGCCGGCTGCACCTCGGGCACCTGCCGCACCCGGCCGGCTCCGGTTCAATGGACAGCATCGCGCTCGCGAAACTCCTGGTCGCCAAGGGCGCCAACATCAACGCGCGCATGACCGTGTCCAGTCAGGGTGACGGCTACCGCAACCGGCTGAACCGGATGGGCGCCACGCCCTTCCTCCTGGCGGCCAAGGGGATCGACCCGGTGATGATGAAGCTGCTGGTGTCGATGGGGGCGGACCCGAAGATCCCGACGGTCGAGAACGTCAACGCCCTTGAGGTGGCCGCAGGCGTGGCCCAGTTCAACCCGGGCGAGGACGCCGGTTCCGAGGCCGAGTCGCTCGAGGCGGTGCGCTACTGCATCGAGGAACTCGGCATGGACGTCAACTGGGCCGACGACAGCGGCGAGACCGCGCTCCACGGAACCGCCTACAAGGGCTTCAACAAGGTCGCGCAGTACCTGGTTGAGAAGGGTGCCAAACTCGACGCCCAGAACATCCTGGGCTGGACGCCGCTCACGATCGCCAACGGCGTGATGTACACGAACTTCTACAAGTCGCAGCGCCACACCGCCGCGCTCCTCGTCAAGCTCATGAAGGAGAGAGGCCTGGAAGCGAGCGACGCGCTGGACGTCAGCGGTGCAGGGTACGTGCGCGACCTCAAACCGAAGGCCGCGAGTACTGCCCCGGTCGTAGCCAAGTAGCACGCGCCGAGGGGCCGGCCTCCCAGGCCGGTCCCCGGTTCTGTCCGGCGTTCTTGCGCCTGGCGCGGTTCAGAATGAGGCACTCCCTATGCGTTCAGTGCTCCTGACGGCAGCCGTTGTCACCACGCTGGCCGGCGCCGTGCCGTTTGCGGCCAATCGCTCCGCGGCACCCGCCCAAGCCCCCGTAGCCGCCGCGGCGTCGCAGCAGGCGCTGGTCGACAAGTACTGCGTCACCTGTCACAACAAGCGGACCATGGCGGCCGGTCTCCTGCTCGATGAGGCCCGGATCGATCCGCCATCCGCGGATGCGGAGATCTGGGAAAAGGTCGTCAAGAAGATCCATACCGGCGCCATGCCGCCCGTGGGCAGCCCGCGCCCGGACGCGCAGGCCCTCAACGGCCTGGTCTCCTGGCTTGAGACCTCACTGGACGACGCGGCCGCGAAGCTGCCCAACCCGGGCCGTCCCGCCGTGCATCGCCTCAATCGTGCCGAATACGCCAATGCGATCCGGGATCTCCTCGCGATCGAGATCGACGCGCCGTCGCTCCTGCCGGCCGACACCAGCGGCTTCGGCTTCGACAACGTGGCGGACGTCCTCTCGGTGTCGTCGGGTCTGCTCGAACGGTATATGGCGGCGGCCCGCAGGATCAGCCGCCTGGCTGTCGGCGACCCGACCATCAAGCCGGGTGTGCAGACCTACAGCCTGCCGTACATGGTGCTGCTGCAGGACACGCGGATGGGGGACGACCTGCCGTTCGGGTCGCGTGGCGGCACGGCGATCCGCCATATGTTCCCCGTAGACGGCGAGTACCTCGTCCGGGTCACCCTGCAGCGCGGCTATCTCGATACCGAACCGCGCGGCCTGCCGACGGCCGAGCAGGTGGACATCCGCCTGGACGGTGAGCGCCTGGGCCTGATGCCCGTGGGCGGGGCAGACGCCATGGGGCCGAACCCGTATTCCGAGGCACCCAGGCCGGCTGCGGATGGGGGCTTGTTCGTGCGGTTCGCTGCCAAGGCGGGCCTGCACACCATCAGCGTCTCGTTTCAGAACAGGACCTGGGCGCCGGAGGGCATCGGGCCGTCCCGATTCCCCGCGGCCAGCTTCGGGACGCAGCACGCCAAGGGTTCCGGCGTATCGACCGGCCGCGTGGAAATGGCCGTCGACTCCGTGCACGTCGAAGGTCCTTTCAAGGCCACGCGACCGGCGATGACCGACAGCCGTCGTCGCATCTTCGTGTGCGAACCCGCGTCGCCGGCTCGCGAAGGCGCGTGCGCGAAGACGATCCTCTCGAAGCTCGCCAGACGCGCCTATCGCCGCGCGGCCACGGCGGACGATGTGGCGACGCTCATGGAGTTCTACAAGACGGGGCGTGCGGAGGCCGGGTTCGACGCGGGAATCCAGCGCGCACTGGAGCGCATCCTGATTTCCCCGTATTTCATCTACCGCGTTGAAGAGGACCCCGCTGGCGTGGCGCCAGGGGCCGCGTACCGGATCAGCGATGTCGAACTGGCGTCGCGCCTGTCGTTCTTCCTCTGGAGCAGCATTCCGGACGAGACGCTCCTCGATGTGGCGCTGGCCGGGCGCCTGCGAGAGCCCGCGGTGCTTGCAGGGCAGGTCCGGCGCATGTTGGCCGACTCGCGGTCGCGGGCCTTTACCCAGAACTTCTTCAGCCAGTGGCTCTTCACCCGGAACATGCGGCTGCACCGGCCGGACCAGAAGGCGTTCATGGATTTCGACGAGAACCTCCGCGAGGCCTTCATCACGGAAACGGAGCTGTTCGTCGACAGCCAGGTACGTGAAGACCGCCCGGCAGTGGAGCTGCTGACCGGGAACTACACGTTCGTCAACGAGCGGCTCGCGCGGCACTACGGCGTCCCGAACATCTATGGCCCCCGCTTCCGCCGGGTGGCGCTCCCCGGCAACGGGCGGGCCGGCATTCTGGGGCAGGGGAGCCTCCTGACCGTGACGTCGATGTCGACGCGCACCTCGCCCGTGAAGCGAGGCGCCTGGCTGCTGGAGCACCTGCTCGGCACGCCGCCACCACCCCCGCCGCCGAACGTGCCACCGCTGCCGGAGAGTACGGACTCGCAGAAGGTCGTGACCTCGGTCCGCGAGCGCATGGAGCAGCACCGGAAGAACCCGGTGTGCGCCACGTGCCATTCGAAGATGGACCCGCTCGGCTTTGCGCTGGAGAACTTCGACGGCGTCGGGCAGTGGCGCGACCGCGACGGGGCTAGCGTGGTGGATGCCTCCGGGACTCTTCCGGATGGCTCGAAGTTCAGCGGACCGTCCGAGTTCCGTCAGGCCCTGATGCGCCGCCCGGAGATGCTGGTCAGCACGGCGACCTCGAAGCTGATGACGTATGCGATGGGCCGGGGTGTCGAGGCATCGGACATGCCAGCCGTCCGGAAGATTCTGCGCGAGACGGCGTCCGGCGAGTACCGCTGGTCGGCGCTGATTCTCGGCGTCGTCCGAAGCCAGCCGTTCCAGATGAGGAGAGCGCAATGATCGTGACCCACCTCCACCTCCCGCGGCGGACCGTCCTTCGTGGCATCGGCGCGTCGCTGGCGCTGCCTCTCCTGGACGCAATGGTTCCGGCGCTCGTTCCCGCACGGCTGAGCGCCGCCGCGCCGGTGAAGCGGCTGTCCGTGACCTACGTGCCGATGGGCGCGTTCATGAAGAAGTGGACGCCGCCGTCCGAGGGCCCGCTCGAACTCTCGGAGATCCTTCAGCCGCTGAAGGAGTTCCGAGACCGGGCGGTCGTGATGAGCGGCCTGGACATGCAGAACGCCGACGCGCGCGATGGCGGCGGTGTGCACTCGCGGATTCAGCCCTGCTGGCTCACGGGCCAGCACGCCAAGCGCACCGAAGGGCCGGACATGCGGGTCGGCATCTCGCTGGACCAGGTGGCCGCGCGTGCGATCGGCGGCGAGACGCAGTTGTCCTCCCTGGAGCTTGCGCTCGAGTCATCGGACCTGCTGGGAGCCTGCGATCTGGGCTACACCTGCGCCTATACCGCCACCATGTGCTGGCGCGGCCCGTCGACACCGCTGACGATGGAGTACAACCCGAGGGCGGTATTCGAGCGTCTGTTCGGGACCAGCGACAGCACCGACCCGAGAACGCGTGCCGCCGACCTCAAGCGGGGCAAGAGCCTGCTCGATTCCGTTGCCTCGGACATGGTCAAGCTGAAGAAGCGGGTCGGTCCCGGAGATCAGGTCAAGCTGGATGAGTATGTGGACGCCGTGCGCGACGTCGAGCGGCGCATCGAGCTGTCCGAGAAGCAGTCGGACCGCGAGCTGCCGTCGGTTGAGCAGCCGGTCGGCGTTCCGACCGAGTTCCGCGACTACGCCAAGCTGATGTTTGACCTCAACGTCCTGGCCCTGCAGGCGGATCTCACGCGCATTTCCACCTTCATGATGGGGCGCGAGCTCAGCGTGCGGACGTTCCCGGAGATTGGTGTGCCCGAGCAGCACCATGGCCTCTCGCATCATCAGGACCAGCTGGAGAAGCTCGAGAAGCAGGCCAAGCTCAACGCCTACCACCTGCAGCTGTACAGCCACTTCCTGACGCGCCTGCGCGATACACCCGACGGCGAGGGGTCGCTCCTGGACCACAGCCTGCTGCTCTACGGCTCGGGCATGAGCAACTCGAACCTGCATCTGCCCTACGACGTGCCGACGATCGTCTTCGGCGGGTCGACCTTCGGCATCAAGGCCGGCCGCCACGTGCGGCACCCCAAGGGCACCCCGCTCACGAACCTGCAGCTGGCGCTGCTCGACAGGATGGGGCTCTCCGAAGATCGCTTCGGCGACAGCACCGGCCGCCTGGAGATCTGAATAGGGCGGCCCGGAGGGGGCGCTACTCGGTCGCGCCCAGCTTTTCCAGGATCGCCGCCGTGCTGGGCCGCATGTAGAGCAGGAACATATCCTCGAAGCCGCGCGCCATCTTCAGCGGCGTCGCGCCCGCCTTGTTCCTGGCGTTGATGTTGGCCCCGCGCTGCACGAGGTAGGGGACCACCGTGTCGAGGCCAGCCCTGGTCGCCGCATGCAGTGCCGTGTCGCCGGCATCACTGGCCTGGTTGATGTCGGCCCCGAGCTCCAGCAGCAGCGCGATGGCCTCGATCATGCGGGCCTCCGGGACGCGCGACTCCTGCTCCACGTGGTTCACGCCAGCCGCGACGATGAGCGGCGTGACACCGCGTCCCGCGCCAATCTTCGGGTCCGCCCCGTGCTCCAGTAACAGCTTCATGGTCGGCACATCAGCCGTGATCGCGGCAAGGTAGAACGGCGTGGCGCCTGGCAAGATGTCGACCTTGAAGAGCGAGTGCCCGAGCCGCGGCGGCGACTTCTGCATCCGCGCATTGACCTGGGCGCCGTGGGCCAGAAGCGACCTGATCAACGCGTGCTTGGCTTCCAGCGTCGGGATCCCGGCGAGCACGCTCCACTCCTGCACCCGGTTCACCGCGACTTCGTTGAAGATGTAGTCGTGCGAGTGGCCGGTCTCCCAGGTGCCAGCCGCCCAGTGCAGGGGTGTGAAGCCGGGCCCCGCCAGGTTCGCGTCCGCCCCGCGGTCAAGCAGCAGCATCGCGGACTCGACCTGCCCTCGGACCACCGCGACATGCAGCGCCGAGTTGCCGTCCTTCGCCGTCTCGTTGACGCCCGCACCCTTGTCCAGCAGGAGCCGGGCGACGTCGAGCTGCCCTTCCCGGACGGCAAAGAGCAGGGGCGTGAAGCCGCTGTCTGACGCGGCCTTGATGTCGGCGCCCGCCTCGACCAGTGCACGCGTGACGTCGCCGTGCCCCTGCCAGATGGACCACATCAGCGCGGTCTGGCCTTTGACGCGTTCTCTGGCGTTCACGTTGGCGCCATGCTGCAGCAGCGTTCGGACGGCATCGATCCGGCCGGTGCGCGCGGCCGTCATCAGCACGGTTTCGCCCGTGGGCAACACGGCGTTCGGATTGGCGCCGCCCGCGACCAGGCGTTCGATCATCGGGGCGCTGCCGTTGGTAGCCGCCAGCATGAGCGGCGTGACGCCGTAGTCGTTCTCGACGCCGGCGCGCGCACCCGCCTTGAGAAGTGCGTCCGCGATCGCGAGGTTGTCGCGCTCAGCCGCCCAGTGCAGCGCGGTCGCGCCATCGGGCTGCGTCAGGTTCGCGTCAACCTTGCGTGCCAGCAGCCGGCGGACGGCTGCCGGGTCGCCGCTCCTCACCGCGTCGATCAGCCGCGTGTCCCTGGCCGCGTACATCACGCCGTCCGTGGCGGCGGTCAGCAGAACAATGACGGCACACCAGCGCGTCAGAACCTTCATGCTCGTGCTCCTTCAACGTGAAGACAACAGTCTGAGCCCATGGGAAGTATAGGGGAGGGTGGCCATACCCGAAGCTGGGTATTTGCGGGCACGCTGGTCTGCGACAAGCTCAACAACTTGTGCGTGACGGGAACCTCGTGGATGTGATCATGTCGGACTCGGCGGATGCTGCGGTGCGCGGCCGCACCGGACTCGTGCTGTTGTGGGCTGTCCTGCTGTGTGGTGCCGCCTCACCGGTGCTCGCGGCCGACCCGCCCCCGGGGGCCACCCTGGCCCGAGACGCGCAGGGCGGCGTGACCCTGCGCGCGGTCCGCCTGATGGCGCCGCTCACCTTCGACGGCCGGCTCGATGAGGAGGTCTACCGTACGGTCCCGCCCGGGGGCGGCTTCGTCCAGCAGATTCCCCTCGCCGGCGTGCCGGCGACTGAAGCGACCGACGTCTGGGTGTTCTTCGACGACCGGAACTTCTACGTGTCGGCGAAGTGCTACGACAGCCACCCGGAGCGGGAGATCGTGACGGAGATTCGCCGCGACGGTTCGACCATGTCGCAGAACGACAACTTCACGTTCGTGCTCGACACCTTTCACGACCGCCGATCCGGCTACTACTTTCAGACCAATCCGCTGGCCGCCCTCCGCGAGCAGGCGATGATCAACGGCCTCATCAATGAGAGCTGGAACACGGTGTGGGACGTTCGGGCCGCCAGGCTCGCGGATGGCTACACGGTCGAGATTGTGATCCCGTTCAAGTCGCTGCGGTACCGGAGCGCGGGACCCCAGAGCTGGGGCATCAACTTCAGGCGGACGGTACGCTGGAAGAACGAGACGTCGAACCTCACGCGCATCCCGGTCGAGTACGGCACGGCCGGCGTCGCGCAGTTGGCCGTGGCGGCCACGCTGATCGGCATCGAGACGCCACCCCTGTCGAAGAACTTCGAGGTGAAGCCGTACGTGCTCTCATCCTTGACGACGGACCGCGCCGCGCGCGTCCCCTTCAGCAACGATGTCAAGGCCGCCACCGGTATCGACATGAAGTACGGTCTCACGCCGAGCCTGACCGCGGACGTGACCGTCAATACGGACTTCGCACAGGTCGAGGAGGACCTCCAGCAGGTCAACCTCACGCGCTTCAACCTGCAGTTTCCGGAGAAGCGCACCTTCTTCCTTGAGGGACAGGGGATCTTCGCTTTTGGTGAGCAGGGGGGCGACGTCCCCACCCTCTTCTTCAGCCGGCAGATCGGTTTGGGGGGCGGTCAGCCGGTGCCGGTCATCGCGGGGGCCCGGGTCACGGGGAAGGCTGGCCCCTTCGACCTCGGGCTGCTGAACATCCAGACCGGCAACAAGGCGTCGGCCGGTGCCGTGGCCACCAACTTCTCGGCCGTGCGCGTGCGGCGGGACATCCTGCGACGCAGCAACGTGGGGGTGCTGGCCACCGTGCGGCAGCCGGCCAGCAACGGGCTGGACCGTAACGTCGTGTTCGGCGTGGACGCCCAGCTTGCGTTCTTCCGCAACATCGAGAGCACGGTCTACTGGGCCCGCACCGCGAGTCCGCATCTGCAGGGCCAGGACGTCAGTTACCGGGGGCGGTTTGCCTATACGGGCGACCGCTACGGGATGTCTGCGGATCACGTGGTGGTCGGAGCGAACTTCAACCCGGAAGTCGGGTTCGTCCGGCGCGACGACTACCGGCGCTCACTCGTGACGGCCCGTTTCAGCCCCCGGCTGCGCACACACCCCGTGATCCGGAGACTGTCCTGGGACGGCAGTCTGGACTACGTGACCGACGCCAGGGCGACGGTCCTGATGGACCGCGAGTTCGAGGGGGCGTTCGGCGTCGACCTGCACAACGGCGACTCGGCCCGGGTGCGGCTGAGTGAGCAGTACGAACGTCTGCCCGCGCGGTTCACGATCGCGTCGGGTGTGGCCGTGCCGGCCGGCGTGTACCACCAGGACACGCTGACCGCCAGCTACACCCTGGGGCAGCAACGGCGTGTCTCCGGCGGCCTGTCCGCCTCCCGTGGGGCGTTCTATGCCGGGCGCCGCACGACGGCCGGCTACAGCGGCCGTGTCGTGGTCTCGCCGCACCTGGTGCTTGAGCCCGGCGTGACCCTGAACTGGGTGAACCTGCCGTTCGGCACGTTCAGCGCGCGGATCATCAGCAACCGCCTCATCGTGACGCCCAGGCCTCGCCTGGGCTTCGGCAGCCTGATCCAGTGGAACGCCGCGGCCCGTCAGCTCTCCGCGAGCGCGCGCATGTCGTGGGAGTACACGCCGGGCAGCGAACTGTTCGTGGTGTACAGCGACGGGCGCTCAACGCTGGGTCGAGGGTATCCGGACCTGGTGAACCGCTCGATCGCCGTGAAAGCCACCCGACTGGTGCGGTTCTAGGGTCCTGGCGCCGACTGGCGCGCATACCTGCTCTCAGGTAACGGCTCTCGGTTGTATGCCTCTGCAGCTGGAGAGAGTAACCTCTGCCGGCTGACTCTTCCGTCTGCTTCCGACCTGCGTGGCCGGTCCGGACGATTGCAATCCATCGATAACGAAGGGGTGACTGCGTGCCTGGATATCTGCGAGTTCTCTCAGTACTGCTGATGGCTCTGCTCTTCGCGCCGGTAGATGCGCGGGCACAGTCGAACGGCGCCATTGCCGGCGTCGCCAAGGATACGACCGGCGCGGTGTTGCCGGGTGTCACGGTTGAAGCTTCAAGCCCCGCCCTCATCGAAAAGGTCCGGACGGTCGTGACCGACGAACAAGGCAATTACAAGATTACGGAGCTACGGCCAGGCGTGTACTCCGTGACGTTCACGCTCGCGGGATTCGGCGCGTTCAAGCGCGAGAACGTGGAACTGAACGCCGGCGTGACGGCTCCCATCAACGCCGAGATGAAGGTTGGCGGGGTCGAAGAGACGGTCACCGTGACTGGCGCCAGTCCGGTGGTCGATGTACAGAACGTCCGCAAGCAGGTTGTTCTCACGCGCGAGGTGCTCGACTCGGTGCCTACGGGCAAGACTATTCAGGGGTTCGCCACGCTGACGCTCGGTGCGCGCGGCGCCGGGTCCGATGGCGGCGCCTCGACGGTTGACGTCGGCGGTAACAAGGGTGAGGGCAACTCCGGGTTCGGCGTCCACGGGATGCGGAGCGGCGATTCCATCATCACGCAGGATGGGATGAACTCGAACTCCATCATCGGCGGTGGCAGCACCCAGAACCGGTTGACGCAGGTCAACCAGGCCTTCGTGCAGGAGCTGACGCTGCAGACCAGCGGCATCGGCGCGGAGTCACAGGCCGGCGGCGTGCAGATGAACATCGTGCCGCGTGAGGGCAGCAACAGCTTCAAGCTGTACGCGAACGGCACAGGGGCGAACTCGAAGTTTCAAGGCAACAACATCGACGATGCGCTTCGTGCCCGTGGGGTGACGACCACGCCGGCGGTCAAGAAGATCTACGACGTCGGCATCGGGCTCGGGGGGCCCGTCAAGCGCGACTCCCTCTGGTTCTATTCGGCGAACCGCTGGTGGGGCAATGAGGAAATCGTACCCGGGAACTACTTCAACGCGACCCAGGGAACGTTCACGTACACCCCTGACCTGAGCCGGCCCGCATATACCTCCCGGACGAACCGCGATAACTCCGTCCGCCTGACCTGGCAGGTCACAGCGAAGAACAAGCTCGCGGTGAACTACAGCAACCAGTTCCTCTGTAACTGTTTCAACACCGTGAACGCCAGCCTGCCGACCGCGCCGGAGGCGTCGGTGCGCGGGCCACTCGTCAACGCGCAACTGACGCAGGCCACCTGGAGCTATCCGCGGACCAGCCGGCTGCTCTTCGATATCGGCGCGACGGTGCTGATCAATCCGATGGTGATCCGCCGCGTGGCGGACGTGGAGTTCACGACGCCGCCGATGATCGAGCAGACGACCAACCGGCGCTATAACGCCTTTGGAGGGATCGTCGCCGGTCGCACCTACACGAAGGATGGCATCGACGAGTTCACGAACCAGGCGAACCAGCGCTTCGCCGTGTCGTACGTGACGGGGTCGCATGCGCTAAAGGCCGGAGTCACCGTTCAGCAGGGCTGGCAGGCCACGCACGCGTCGTTGAACGAGGTCCCTGGGGTCGGCCCGGTCCTCTACACCGTGAGAAACGGCGTTCCGGTCTCGCTCACGCAGTACGCGTCGCCGTTCGGCGCGGGCACGAGCCGGATGTTCCCGGTTGGCGTGTTCCTCCAGGATCAGTGGACCACGCGGCGCCTGACCGCCAATCTCGGCCTCCGGTACGACTCGCATCGGTCGTCGGTGGACGCCACGACGACGCCGGTGGCGGCGTTCATCGGATCCGCCTCGTTCCCGAAGGTCGACAACGTGCCGAACTGGAAGGACGTGTCGCCGAGGCTGGGCGCCTCGTATGACGTATTCGGCAATGCCAAGACCGCGCTGAAAGGGTCGCTCGGCCGCTACGCGGCGGTCGAGTCGGTTGGGATTGCCGACGCCAATGCGCCGGCGCGCCGGATCGTCAACACGATCACCCGCACGTGGGCCGATGCGAACAGCGATCGCTTTCCCAACTGCGACCTGAACAACCGTCTCGCAAACGGCGAGTGCGGCCAGATCAGCAATCTGGCGTTTGGGACGCTGGCGCCGGCCACCACGTATGACACCGCCTTTACCGAGGGTTTCGGCGTCCGGCCGTACTCCTGGCAGGCCACGGCCGGGCTGCAGCACGAACTGCGGCCGGGCTTCGCTCTCAACGCGGGTTACTACCGCACGTGGTTCGGGAACTTCACCGTCACGGACAACCGTTCAGTGACGTCTGCTGACTTCGACCAGTTCTGCGTGACGGCGCCGACCGACGCCCGTCTCGGTGACGTGAGCGGCAAGCAGCTCTGCGGCCTGTACGACGTCAAGCCGGCGAGCTTCGGCCGCGTCGACAACTTCATCACCTCGTCTGAGCCCTTCGGCAAGCGCAGCGAGGTCTACAACGGCTTCGACGTGGCCATCAACGCGCGCTTCGGCAGCGGCGGCATCCTGCAGGGCGGCGTGAGCTCGGGCCAGACCGTGACCGACAACTGCGTGACGGTCGACTCGCCCCAGGCATCGCGGCCCGGCTACTGCAGGGAGATCCTGCCGTTCAAGGGTCAGACACAGGTGAAGTTCGCCGGGGTGTACCCCTTGCCGTTCGGCCTGCAGTTCAGCGGGACCTATCAGACGATTGCGGGCCTGCCGGTCAGTGCGGACCTCCCGTATACGAACGCGCAGATTGCGCCGTCGCTCGGTCGGAACCTGGCGGCCGGCGCGGCTGGCACCGTGACGGTTCCGCTGCTCGCTCCCAACGCGAAGTACGAGGAGCGGCTGAATCAGCTCGACATCCGCTTCACGAAGATCGTGAAGTTCGGCGGCGCGCGCATTCAGGGCATGTTCGACATCTACAACCTGTTCAATGCGAACAGCGTGCTCACCGTGAACAATACGTATGGGCCGAGCTGGCTGCAGCCGATCAGCATCGTCGGCGCGCGGATGTTCAAGTTCTCCGGTCAGCTGGACTGGTAGCCCCCTCGTAGCCGGGACGGGGAGCGCGGCTACTCCGAGCCGCCGAGTTCCTTGAGGATCTTGGCTGTTGACGGCCGCTCGAAGAACAGCGCCGAGTCCTCGAATCCGTTGGCCAGCTTCAGGGGCGTTTCGCCCTTCTTGGTCCTGGCGTTGATGTCGGCGCCCTTCGACACCAGGTGGCGGACGATCGTGTCCAGCCCCGCCATCGTCGCGGCGTGCAGCGCCGTGACACCGGCCTTGTTCGATGCGTTGATGACGTTGTTGTGCGACAGGAGGAAGTTGACCCCATCCATCACCCGCTCTTCCGGCACGCGGGTCTCATTCGGCACGCGGGCCAGGCCGGCCGCGACAATGAGCGGGGTCTCCCCGTCCTTCGCGGCTATCGTCGGGTCTGCCCCGTTTTCGAGCAGCAGCCGCATGGTCGGGATGTCGGACACCATGCTGGCAATGTAAAAGGGCGTTCCGCCGACGATCAAATTGGACTTGAACAGCGCAAAGCCGTACTTCGGGGGGGGCTTCGTGGCTTGCGCGTTCACGTCGGCGCCGTGCGCTAGAAGCATTCTGATGAGGTCGTGCTTGGCGGCCTGGTCGGTGATGCCGGCGAGTACTGCCCACTCCTGCTCTGTGTTCACGGCGGTCTGGTTGAAAATGTAGTCGTGGGAGTGAATGGTCTCCCACGTGCCGGCCGCCCAATGGAGCGCCGTGTATCCGCACTTGGCGGCGTTCGGGTCAGCGCCGCGCGAAAGCAGATCTTTGGCGATGTCCAGGTTTCCCCGGACCACCGCGACGTGCAACGCGCTCACGCCATCGGTCGCCGTTTCGTTCACGCCGGCGCCGCGCCCGAGCAGATCGAGGGCGATATCGCGCTTCCCTTCCCGGATGGCGAAGAGCAGGGGCGTGAATCCGCCTTTCGATGTCGCGCTGACATCCGCGCCTCCCGCGATGAGCGTCCGGGCGACCTCGGCGTGACCTTCCACGATCGCCCACATCAGGGCGTTCTGGCCCTTCACGTTTTCCCGCGCGTTCGGGTCGGCGCCCTTCGCCAGCAGGGCCTTCACGGCACCGAGTGAGCCGCTGCGCGCGGCCGTCATCAGCGCCGTCTCACCTGTCGGCAGGGCCACATTCACCCTGGCGCCGGCGGCCAGAAGCACCTCGACGACATCGGCTGTCCGGCCGGCGACGGCGACCAGCAGCGGCGTCACGCCATAGTCGTTCGCCACGTCCACCTTCGCGCCCGCCGCCAGGAGCAGCGAGGCCATCTTCGCGTCCTCGGCGTCGGCCGCCCAGTGCAGGGCGGTCGCCCCGTCGGGCTGACGGACATTGACGTCGGCCTTCTGCCGGATGAGCTGCCGAGCCGCCGTCACGTCGCCACGCCTGACCGCCTGAATCAGGGGCAGGTCACCGGCGGCCGCGGTCGGGTGACCCGCTGCCGTCAGCACAAGTACCGCGGCGTAAACCAACCATCGTCGGGTCGTCTGCATGGACTGTCGCCTCACTTCCCGTCAATCCTAGCGCCGGGTGGCCGGATCGGGGGGTTACCGGAATCCCCCTATTCTTGCGCCTTCGACGGCCAGCCCCGCTATCATCCCGGGTATGCATCTGCTGGCGCTTACCCTGCTGCTCGTCAGTCTGTCTCCGGTGGCCGCGCACGCGGGTCCCACCCTGGAGGCCCAGACCGCCGCCACGGAGGCGTCATCCCGCCGTGCGCTCGTCGACAAGTACTGCGTCACGTGCCATAACAAGCGCGCGCGTCAGGGGGGCCTTGAGCTTGATGGCGTGAACGTGGACCCCGTGACGGAGCATCCCGAAGTGTGGGAGAAGGTCGTCCGGAAGCTGCGGGCCGGCGCGATGCCGCCACTCGGCCTCCCGAAACCGGACGATCAGGCCATGGCCGGGTTCGTGACGGGGCTCGAGGAGGCGCTCGACAAGGCGTCGGTCGCCTCACCTGATCCCGGTCGGCCGGCGGTGCATCGTTTGAACCGCTCCGAGTACACCAACGCGGTGCGCGACCTGCTCAACGTGGAGATCGACGGTGCGGCCCTCCTGCCCGCAGATACAACGGGCTTCGGATTCGACAACAACGCGGACGTGCTCTCGGTCTCACCCGGACTGCTCGAGCGGTATCTCGGTGCCGCCAGGAAGGTCAGCCGGCTCGCGCTCGGCGACCCGTCGGTCATGCCGGGCCTGCAGACCTACAGCCTGCCCTACATGGTGCTGCTGCAGGACGGCCGCATGAGCGACGAGATGCCCTTCGGCTCCAGGGGCGGTGCGGTGTTCCGTCACGTGTTTCCCGTCGACGGCGAGTACGTCATCAAGGTCACGATGCAGCGCGCCTACCTGGATACGGAGCCCCGAGGGTTGCCGACGCCCGAGATGGTGGACATCCGCATCGACGGGGTGCGGCAGGCCCTGCTGCCGATTGGCGGCCCCGACGCGGTGGGTCCCAACCCCTACGCCAGCAACGAGATGAAACGGCCGGCCGATGAGAACCTGCGCATCAGGACGCGCATCGCGGCGGGCTCCCACGCGATCAGCGTCTCCTTCCAGAACCGGACCTGGTACCAGGAGGGTGTGGGGCCGTCGCGCTTTCCCGCCTCCAGTTTTGGCCGGCAGTCGGCCAAGGGGACGTCTGTCGGCTTCGGGCGCGTCGAGATGGCGGTGGATACGCTGCACATCGAAGGGCCGTTTGATGGCGTCACGCCGGCCGAGAGCCCGAGCCGCCGCGCGATCTATGTCTGCAGCCCGCCAGCAGCGGGCGCCGCCAGGCAGGTGAAGGCCGGCGCTACCGCGGGGGAGTCCGCATGCGCCCGGCGCATCCTCTCGCGGCTCGCCCGTCGCGCGTACCGTCGGCCCGTCAGGACGACGGACATCGACGTACTGATGAACTTCTTTCAGACGGGCTACACCCAGAGCGGATTCGATGCCGGTATCCTGCGCGGCCTCGAGCGCATTCTGGTGTCGCCCTACTTCATCTACCGCGTCGAGGCGGAACCGAAGCAGGCCAAGGCCGGGGTGCCCTTCCGCATCTCCGACGTCGAGCTGGCATCGCGTCTCTCGTTCTTCCTGTGGAGCAGCATCCCGGATGACACGCTGCTGGACCTGGCCGAGGCTGGCCGGCTGCGTGCACCGGCCGTCCTGGAACAGCAGGTAAAACGGATGCTCGCCGATCCGCGCGCCTCGGCCATGACCGACAACTTCTTCGGCCAGTGGCTGTTCCTGCGCAACATGCGCCTCCATCGCCCGGACCCGAAAGCGTTCATGGACTTCGACGAGAACCTGCGCGAAGCCTTCATCGCGGAGACGAAACTCTTCACGGCCAGTCAGGTGTTCGAGGACCGGGGCGTGACGGAGCTGCTGACCGCGAACTACACGTTCGCCAACGAGCGCCTGGCGCGGCACTATGGCATTCCGAACATCTACGGGCCTCGCTTCCGGCGCGTGACCTTTGACGACAGTCGTCGCGGAGGCATCCTCGGGCAGGGGAGCCTTCTGTCGGTGACGTCGATGTCGAACCGGACCTCGCCCGTCAAGCGCGGCGCGTGGCTCCTGGAGCATCTGCTCGGCACGCCTCCACCACCGCCACCGCCCAACGTGCCGCCCCTGGCCGAGAGCAGCGAGGGCGCAAAGATCGCCACTTCGATTCGTGAGCGGATGGAGCAGCACCGGAAGAACCCGGTGTGTGCCGCGTGCCATTCGAAGATGGATCCTCTCGGCTTTGCGCTTGAGAACTTCGACGGCGTGGGGCGGTGGCGGGATGATGATGGTGAAAGCCGCGTGGATGCGTCCGGCGTGATGCCCGACGGGTCGAAGTTCACCGGCCCGGCCGAGTTTCGCAAGGCGTTGCTGCGCCGGCCGGAGGCCTTCGTGACAACCGTGGCGAGCAAGCTCCTTACCTACGCGATGGGTCGCGGCGTTGAGTCCTACGACATGCCCGCCGTTCGCCGGATCGTGCGCGAATCGGCTGGAGAGCACTACCGCTGGTCGTCCCTGATCATCGAGATCGTCAAGAGCATGCCCTTTCAGATGAGGAGGCCAGCAACATCATGATCGTCACGCACAAGCATCTTTCCCGCCGCACGATGCTCCGCGGCGCCGGCGCCGCCATCGCCTTGCCGCTGCTCGACAGCATGGTGCCGGCTCTGACGGCGCAGGCGCGCACGGCGGCCGCGCCGATCAAGCGGCTGGCCATCGTCTACAGCCCGATGGGCGCGTACATGAAGAAGTGGACGCCTCAGGCGGAAGGCCCACTGGAGCTCTCGCCGATTCTGGCCCCGCTGGCGCAGTACAAGGACCATGCGGTGGTCGTCAGCGGCCTGGACATGCAGAACGCGGACGCCCGCGATGGTGGCGGTGTGCACTCGCGCATTCAGCCCTGCTGGCTCACGGGCCAGCATGCCAAGCGGACCGAGGGGCCCGACATGCAGGTCGGCATCTCGATGGACCAGGTCGCTGCTCGCCAGATCGGCGGGGAGACACAGCTGGCCTCCCTGGAACTGGCGCTGGAAACCAACGACGTGCTGGGTGCGTGTGACCTCGGGTACACATGCGCGTACACATCGACACTCAGCTGGCGCGGTCCGTCCACGCCGTTGCCGATGGAGCACAACCCCCGGGCCGTCTTCGAGCGGATGTTCGGCACCAGCGACAGTACCGACGCGAAGACGCGGACCGCGGACCTCCGCCGCGACCGCAGCATCCTGGATTCCGTGCTTGGCGACATGGCCGACCTGCGAAAGACCGTGGCGCCGCAGGACCAGGCGAAGCTGGACGAATACGTGGACGCGGTACGGGACGTGGAGCGGCGGATTCAGAGAGCCGAACAGCAGGCCGGACGCGAGCTGCCGTCGGTGACGCAGCCGGCCGGCATCCCGCCGGAGTTCGCGGATTACGCGAAGCTGATGTTCGACCTCAACGCCCTGGCGCTCCAGGCGGATCTCACGCGAGTGTCGACGTTCATGATGGCTCGCGAACTGAGCGTGCGGACCTATCCTGAGATTGGCGTCCCGGATCAGCACCACGCGCTGTCGCATCACCAGGATCAGATCGAGAAGCTCGAGCGGCAGGCCAAGCTCAATGTGTTTCACATGGAGCTGTTCAGCCACTTCCTGAAGGCGCTCAGCTCCGCCAGGGACGGCGAAGGGTCGCTCCTTGACCACACGACCATCCTCTACGGATCCGGCATGAGCAATTCGAACGTGCACCTGCCGTACGACGTGCCCACCGTCGTGTTCGGCGGTGCCTTGTTCGGCGTCAAGGGCGGCCGCCACGTCAGGTTTCCCAAGGGAACGCCACTGACGAACCTGCAGTTGACGATGCTCGAGAAGATGAACGTGCATGTCGACCGGTTTGGCGACAGCACCGGCACGCTCAGCCTGTAGAGACACGTGTTATTCAACGGAGGGTTCATGAACGGCAAGTCGTTGGTATATGCAGGCCTGATCGCGGCGCTCGTCATGAGCGCTGCGGTGCGGCCAGGCGTGATGGCACAGGGCGGCGCGGTCCTCACCGGGGTGGCCAGCTCGCAGGCGGAAGGGAAGATGGAGGGCGTCGTGGTGACCGCCCGGCGTGTGGGCGCGACCTTCGACGTCTCGGTCGTGACCGACGCCCAGGGAAAGTTCAGCTTTCCTGGCACGCATCTGGTGGCCGGCGACTACGCCCTGACGATCCGGGCCGTCGGCTATGAACTGGCGACACCGGTCAAGGCCACTATCGGCGCGGGGAAGGCGGCCACGGCCGATCTCCAGCTGCAGAAAGCGGCCGACGTCTCGAAGCAGCTCACATCGGTGGAGTGGATGATGAACCTGCCCGGGTCTGACGCCGAGAAGGACAAGGCGATGATTCAGGCGGCCAGCTGCGTCTATTGCCACAACATCGAACGGATCGTGCGCAGCTCGTACACCGCGGAGCAGTGGCCCGCGGTGATTACGCGGATGCAGAAGTACTACCTGGACGGCACATCCTACGGCTACGAAGGCCGCACACGCGCGGTCCTTGATACACCCGCGGCACTCGAGCGCGCCGAGAAGAACCCCAACTGGGGTTACTGGCCGGCGCTGACGAAGGTGGATCTTGGCAGGTACCTCGCGACGATCAATCAGAACGGCGCTGGAAAGAATCTGCCGGCCACGTTCAAGACCCTGCCGCGGCCCAAGGGTGTGGCGACGAAGGTCATCGTCACCCAGTACGACATGCCGCGGAAGGGCGTGGTCCACGACGCCGACATGGATAAGGACGGCAACTTCTGGTACACGGATCAGAGCGCGATGTTCCTCGGTCGCTTCGATCCGAAGACCGCCACCTTCAAGGAGTGGGAGGCCCCGGCCACCAAGAAGCGCCCTGCAGGGACGAGCGATGTCGTGATCGATCCCGAGGGCTTCGTCTGGTTGCCGATCACGAATGACTTCTCGAACTCGACCTTCGGCCAGATTACCCGCTTCGATCCGAAGACAGGGACGTTCGAGCCCACCAAGAAGATGCCCGCCAATGCGAACACGCAGTTCATGGGCCTGGACGGCAACGGCAAGCTCTGGGCCGGGTTCGGCCCGCTGTTCAAGATCGACCGGAAGACCAACACCCTCGAGGAGACCGTCAACTTCCGGAGCGCGCCGAATAGACCACAGGATGCCACCGGCGGGGGCTACCAGGTGGAAGTCGACTCCAAGGGCAACCCGGTGCTCACGGATTTCACCGGCGGGTACATCGGCAAGATGGATGCGGCCACCAAGCAGTTCAAGTTCATCAAGGTCCCGACCAAGGACGGCATGCCGCGGCGCGGCCGCATGGACAAGCAGGACCGGTTCTGGTTCAGCGAGTACCGTGGAAACAAGATCGGCATGCTCGACATGAAGACCGACACCATTCGCGAGTACGAGATGCCGTTCAAGTACTACTCACCCTACACGGTGTCGTACCCGGACAGCCGGGGGCGCATCTTCTCGCCGAGCAACTCGTCGGACCGCCTCGCGCGGATCGACACCAAGAGTGGCGACGTGGTGGTGTACCTGATGCCAACGCGGGACTTCGACACCAAGAAGCTGGCGATCGATCCGAAAGACGGCAAGACCGTGTGGTTCGCGAACAAGCGCGCCTCGCGCGTGGTCAAGGTGGAGCAACTCGACTAGTCCGCCCCACGCCTCGCCCACCGGACCTTCCGCAGCCCACCGGTGCCCTTGATGACGGGTCCTTGTTCAGGCCGGAGCATGAGAGCGATGTGCAGTTGCCGATACTGTTCGTCGTCGGGATGGCGGCGAATGGCGGTCGCGAAGACAGACGTTTCAACGAACCGCATGGGGCATGCCGCGCCAATGGCGTAGGTAGCGCAACTGCCGTCCCAGATGGCACTGTGCGGCATAACCGTCGCCTGCAACGCGTGGTTGCGCCTGTAACCTATGTTCCCGGTTGCACCGACAAGCACTGGCCACAGGACCTTGCATGACAGCGTGCAATTCAGTCCGGCCTTCTCAGTTGACGTTCTGGACGATTCGCCCCTCTGCAAAACAGGAGTACAGCCTGCCGGTCCTGATCGAGCGGATTGCTCCATCGGCCCCGGCACAGAAGATCTTCAGCGGCCGGGTGTCGCCACGCTCCACGAGAGACCGCACAGTCAGGACGAACGACTCCTGCGGGTCTGGCTTGTCCTTCCATGCTGGCAATGTCGCCACGCATTTCAAGGAGTATCTGTACCCGTCTTCGATTGCAGCCGTTCCGCCGTGATAGGCCACACCGTTGAGGTGATAACTCTCAGAGGGATGATTCTTTTCGATCGGGCCGCTGAACGGCTCACCCAGTTCACCTAAATTACATGTATAGCCACGAAGCGGATGAGCGGCGTGAAATTCCCGTTGCGCGGCGATGAGAACTCCGACCTTTTTCGATGCGAGGGTCTCCATCCTTGTTACCTCGGATAGCGTGCCCCTCGCGGAGACCGCCGCAACTGCCAGCGCCAAGGTCACGAGCGCGATACCGCCGACCTCAGGCGAAGGCACGTGCCGCCGTACAGCTTTGCCCAGCAAGACTCCGAGGATGGCCGGCGGGAATCCGATCGCGAACGCGATCAAGACCTCGAATGGCAACAGATTGTGTGAGGTCGGATCTCGAATGCCGTCCGCGATGATCTGCACGACGAGCACGACCAGAAGGCCGATGCCGACTCCCGCACCCGCTTGCCACCGCACGCTGGGACGAAGCAGTGTCAGCCCGGCGGCCGCGACCCCCAACGCCACCGAAGTGATGGCAATCGGCGGAAACGTCGCGCCGTAGAATAGATAAGGCAGGCCACACACGAGAGTGCCAATGGCTGCGCCAATCAGTTCGACAGCCGTCACTCTCATGTGAGTAATTCAGCGACAGGCATAACGCGACATTTCAGCCGCAGAGCCCATTGTTGCCCCAGCCGCCGACGGCTGCAAATGATTGTTGGGCGGCATCCCGGGCATTCGCCGGCTCTACTTGAGGTGGATGATCCCGCGCTTCAGCGCGACCGTCACCGCCGCCGTACGGTCGCGGACGGTGAGCTTCGTGAAGATCTTCTTCGCGTGCACCTCGACCGTGTCCTCGGCGATGCCGAGGGCTGCGGCGATCTCCTTGTTTCTGAGCCCGCCTGCCATCAGCTGCAGTACCTGCTTCTCCCGTGGCGTCACCTTCGGGGCAATGGAGCGGGCGCTGAGCTGCGCCGCGACATCCGACGACATCGGACGTGCTCCTTCATGCACCTGGCGGATCACATCGATGAGCTCATCGGACACGGTGGTCTTGAGCACGTAGGCCGCCGCTCCGGCCAGGAGGGCGCGGTGGATGTCCTCGTCCCCGTCGTACATCGTCAGCACGATAATGCGCGCGAGCGGGTGCCGTCGCTGTAGAGCAACGATCGTTTCCAGCCCGCCCATGCCGGGCAGATTCAGGTCCATCAGCGTGACGTCCGGCTGATGGGCCTCGAAGACCCTCAGGGCCTCCTCGCCGGTGGCCGCCGTGCCGACGACAGTCATGTCCCGCTCGATCGCGATTCTCCGCGTCAGCCCTTCGCGCACGACGGGGTGGTCGTCGACGCAGAGGACCCGGATCCGCGGTTGGCTCTTGTTCGTCATGCCGGCGTGCCGCCCGGAGCGACGACCTCGATGATTGTGCCGTGTTGTGGCTGGCTGGCGACGCTGAAGCGGCCCCCGACCTGCTCGGCGCGCTCCCGCATGATGGACAGCCCCCAATGGCCACCGTCGTCGCGGGTCACCGCGTCGGGGTTGAACCCATGGCCGTCGTCGGTGACCTTGAGACGCACGTTGCTGCGCTCGTAGGCGAGCTCCATCCGGACGTGAGAGGCCTCGGCATGCCTCATCGCGTTGACCACCGCTTCCGTCCCGATCCGTAGCAACTGCTGTTCGACATGTGTCTCCAGGGGGCGTGGTGTGCCCGTGATGTTCAGGTCAAAATCGATGCCGGCCTGCTCGAGCATGGGGCCGGCGCTGTCGCGCAGCCGTGTAACCAGGTCCCGCAACTCCGTCCGGGGTGAGCGCAGGTCGCGGATCGACTGCTGCGCTTCGGCGATCGATTCCTGGACCTGCAGGCGGATGCGGCTTACCTCGTCGCGCAGCCCGCTGGTGTCCTCGGTTCTCGCCACCGTGTCGAGTTGCAGCGCCATGCCGACGAGGTTCTGGAGGAGCGTGTCGTGAATCTCGCGCGCCACCCGTGCCCGCTCGCGGAGCACGTCCGTGAATCGCCGGTTTATCTGCCGCACCCGTAACTGATACGAGCCCCATATCCCAAGAATCAGGACGGCCGCGGAAGCCCCGTAGAACAGGTTCGTTGTGTACCACTGCGGCGGTATGACGAAGGTCCAGACCGCCGCGTCTCCCGTCCATCGGCCGTCCCCGCCGGTGGCGGCGACGTTGAATCGGTACGTGCCGCTCGGCAGGTGGGCGTAGACGGTTCGCCGTGTATCACCGTCGTCGACCCAGCCGGCATCCACGCCGTCCAGGCGGTGCCGGAAACGCACTTTGGTGGGTGCCGTCAGATTAAGCGCCGCGTACTCGATCTGGAGGCTGGCCACGTCTCGTGGCAGTCGCGAATCCGGGCTTACGGTGAAAGACTGTCCATCGACGAGCACCTGCTCAATCCGCGGCACCGGAGGCGGGAAGGCATCGCGAACGTTGGCCGGATCGATGAGGGCCACGCCGGTGCTGGTCACAAACCAGATCCCGTCACGATTCCGTGCGGCGGTCGGGTAGCCGCGTACCACGGGTGTCCCGCGCAATCCGTCAGAGACGTCGAACAACTGAAGGCGCATCTGGTGATGCGGGTCCGCGAGTGACTCCTTGAGTTCCTCCCGTTCCACGCGCACCAGTCCGGAGCTGGTGCCGAGCCAGATCCGTCCGTGATCGTCGCCAGTCACGAAGAACAGCCGGTTGCGGGGTAGCCCGTTGGCCATAGTCAGAGTCACGAACCGTTCGTCCTGGAGGGTGCTCAAGCCGCCGTCGCCAGCGATCCAGATCCGTCCGGTCCGGTCTTCGTGAATCCCGTAGGGAGTCCCCGCGGGGACTCCGTGCGCACTCGTGAACATCCGGAATGCGCCGCCCTCGAGCAATCCAATTCGGGCGTTGTCGGCGGCCATCCACAGGCGCCCGCGGCTATCGGCGAAGAGGAACCTGATTGGCCCCGTGATCGCCTGTGGTTGGCGTGAGACGTCAGTGCCGCCCCCCTCCGGGTGCATGGCGAGCAACTGCCGGCCGTTGTACATCCACACGCGCCCGTCCGGGTGCGATGCGATGGCGCTGACAGGAGCCTCACCGAAGTCACGGGGCAGGGCCACGGCTTCGAACCGTCCGCCCACGTGA
Source organism: Vicinamibacterales bacterium (assembly GCA_040081715.1). Taxonomy (GTDB): domain Bacteria; phylum Acidobacteriota; class Vicinamibacteria; order Vicinamibacterales; family UBA2999; genus CANKJK01. The sequence goes on from JBEBFY010000010.1 coordinate 30,833, forward strand.
CGGACCACCCTCCCGTCACCCGTCGCCACCCACAGCACATTGTGAAGGTCGGTATGCATCGCCGTGATGCGATCAAACTGTGCGCCGGCTCCCTCGGTGAACACGGTGCGCGTGCCATCGGCGACATGGACGAGCGCTCCGGGCGCTTCCACCCATACGCCGCCGGATGAATCCGCTTCGAGGGTCGAGATGTCTTCCGCCGTCGACTCGCTTCGTACCGCCACGGAGCGAATGCTCGACCGGGTCACCCGCGTCAGGCCGCTGTGCGTGGCCACCCAGATGTTGCCGTCCCGGTCCTCAAGCAGTGCGCGCACCAGATCACCGGACAGCCCGTCGCGCTCGGTGTAGCGGCTGATCACACGGCCCTGGCTGACGTCGATGCGCAGGAGACCCGCGCCGTTGGTGCCGAGCCAGAGGTTGCCCCGGCTGTCGAGCAGTGCCGGCAGCGCCTGGTCGCGCCAGGACGCACGGCCCCACGCGTAGGGTGCGTTGCCATCCGTCAGCGGCAGCGAGACGAGGGATGTCGATCGGGCTGCGCCCTCGAGGCCGAGGACGTTGAGCCGCGAGGTAGCCGACGCCACCAACATGGTCCCCTCGCGCTCCACGAACCGCACCGCACCCTCGACGACGGCTGGCATCCGGACAAAACGCTCGCCCTCCTGCCGGTAGATCCTGCCGGCGGTTGACACCCAGAGATGGCGCTGGTCGTCCTCATGGAGGGCGTTGACGACGGCACCGGCGGCGTCGGTGATCTCCACCATCTGCCATGTGTCACCGCGAAAGCGGGCGAGTCCTCCCGTGCCGCCGGCCCAGATGGTCCCATCGTGGCTCTCGATCAGGATGCGAGTGGCCTGGGGTACGCCGTTGCCAGGGGCGAAGACCGTCAACTGCCCGTCACGCTCACGAATCACGTGAGTGCCGGCCACCACCCAGAGCGACCCGTCGCGGGCGGGAAGGATGGCGTTGATGAGCGGATTCGGCGACGGAAAGGCGCCGGCCCTGGGCCACGTGGAAAACCGTTGTCCGTCAAACCTGACGAGGCCGGCCTGCGTGCCGACCCAGAGGTAGCCGTCCCTGTCCTGCGCAAGCGAGAGCAGATAGCTGGACGACAGGCCATCACGCGTGGTCCACGACGTGAAGGTGAAGTGTGCCGGTTCGTCAGCGAGCGCTGGACGCGTCAGGGGCGAGGTGAACAGCAGACCGAAAGCGAGGGCCGCTGTGACCTTGGAAAGCGTCGGAAACAAGGTCAAATACCGGATACCAGGTATCACGATGCACCTGAACTTCGGCATGAGCAAGGTCTCACGGGCGCCATTATCCTACTGTCGATATGGTGAATAACTTCTTGCTCTTCCGTCCCGCTCGGTTCGTGCCCATCGTGGCCGTTCTCGTGCTCGGTACCACGGCGGCTTCGGCTGCGGGCCAGACGAGGACCCAGCCTGCTCAGACCGTGGACGCGCGTGCCGTGATGGATCAGTACTGCGTGGCGTGCCACAACGGGCGCACCAGGGCCGGTGGACTCACACTGGAGGGCATCGACCCGGCGAAGGCGGCGGATCAGACCGAGCTCTTCGAGAAGATCATCCGCAAGCTCCGCGCGGGTGTGATGCCGCCACAAGGCGCACGCCGCCCAGAACCCGCCGTCACCGAGGCCCTGGTGAATTTGATCGAGCGCCGGATGGACCGCGTGGCCGCGGCCAACCCGAACCCCGGCCGCACGGAGGCGCTCCACCGCCTGAACCGCACGGAGTACCGCAACGCGGTGCGTGACGTGCTCGGCCTCGACGTGGATATTACGCAGTTGCTGCCGGCTGATGACGCCAGTTATGGTTTCGACAACATCGCCGGCGTGCTCAAGCTCAATCAGTCGAACATGGAGCGGTATCTCACCGCGGCCATGCGCGTCAGCCGCGCCGCGGTCGGCACGCCGCCCTCGTCGCCCGCCGTCTCGATCTTCCCGGTGCCCGTGGACCAGCCGCAGTACGACCGGGTCGAAGGGCTGCCCTTCGGCACGCGGGGCGGGACGCTCATCACCTACCAGTTCCCGGCCGATGGGGAGTACGAGTTCACGATTACGTTGAACTGCACGACCGAGGGTGACCTCGAGTGCAACGGCTCGATGGGTTTCGCCCAGGAACACGAACTCCAGGCTCTGGTGGACAACGCCGTCGTCAAGACGTGGGTGCTCAAGCCGAAGGCCATCAACCTGACGTTCCCGAACAACGACACCAGCGAAGGTCGCGTGGACAAGGACGAACGCTGGAAGGTGCGTCTGCCGGTGACGGCGGGGAAGCACACGGTCGGCGTGACCTTCGTGCAGGGGCCTGACGTGGAGTATGTCCGGGCCGGGTACCGGAAGCGCTTTGAGCGCCCGTACCGCTACTACGCGGACACCGTCTTCGTGTCCGTGCCGTTTCTGGACAAGGTCCAGATTGCGGGGCCGTTCCAGATTGCCGGATCGGGCGACACGCCCAGCCGCCGCACGGTCTTCATGTGTCGGCCCGGCACCGCCGCCGAGGAGCAGCCGTGCGCGAGCAAGATTCTTTCGAAGGTGGCGCGCCGGGCGTACCGCCGTCCGGTCACGCCAGCCGATCTCGCCGAGCTGATGACCTTCTACGGCGCGGGCCACAAGGAGGGCGGGTTCGAGCACGGCGTCGAGATTGCCATCCGGCGCATGCTGATGAGCACGAACTTCCTGTTCCGGCGCGAGGCCGAGCCTGCGACGGCGAAGGTGGGCGCGTCGTATCGCATTCCGGACCTGGAGCTGGCCTCGCGGCTGTCGTTCTTCCTGTGGAGCTCGGTGCCCGACGAGGCACTGTTGCAGGATGCGGTGGCCGGCCGCCTGTCGCGCCCCCTCGTGCTGCAGCGGCAGGTCAGGCGGATGATCGCGGACCCGAAGGCGTCGGCCCTGGTCGAGAACTTCTTCGGGCAGTGGCTCCGGCTGCGGCATGTCGAGAGTCACCGGCCATCGGAATTCCTGTTCCCGGACTTCGACGGGGGCCTGCGCACGGCCTTTCGGACCGAGACGGAACGGTTCGTCGACCACATCATCCGTGAGGACCGGAGCACGTTGGACCTGCTCGAGGCCGACTACACCTTCGTCAACGAACGCCTCGCCCGGCACTACGGCATCCCGAACGTGCAGGGTGTCCACTTCCGCAAGGTCACCTACCCGGACGACCGGCGCCGCGGTGTGCTCGGGCAGGGGAGTGTTCTGATGCTGACGTCGCACGCCGCCCGCACGTCGCCTGTCATGCGCGGTAAGTGGGTACTGGAGAACATTCTCGCTGTCGCGCCACCGGCCCCGCCGCCGGATGTGCCGCAGTTGCCGGAGGAGGAAGCGGGCAGCCGGAAGGCCCAGACGATGCGCGAGAAGATGGCGACGCACCGTAAGAATCCGGTCTGCGCGTCCTGCCACTCGATGATCGATCCGGCGGGCTTTGCGCTGGAGAACTTCGACCCGGTCGGACGCTGGCGGGACGTCGACGACAGCTTCAAGGCGCTCGATACGACCGGCGTGCTGCCGGACGGAACCGCGTTCAAGACGCTCACGGACTTCCGCAGCGCCCTCAAGATGCAGCGTGCCCGCTTCATGACCAACTTCACGGAGAAGTTCCTGATCTACGCGCTGGGCCGTGGCACCGAGCCCTATGACCAGCCGACGATCCGGAAGATTGTCGCCGGGGCGGCGACCAGTAACTACCGGTTCTCCTCGATCGTGATGGGAATCGTGACCAGCGCGCCGTTCCAGATGCGGCGGGCCGATGCCTCCGTCGCCGCCGTAACCGCCAGGAGATAACGACGATGATGCTTCACAAGCTCGCGCTTCCCCGCCGCACCTTCCTGCGCGGGGCCGGTACGACCCTGGCGCTGCCCTTGCTCGACGCGATGGTGCCCGCCGCCACGGCGCTGGCCAGGACCGCGGCCGCGCCCGTGCCACGGGTCGGCTTCATCTATCTGCCAAACGGGCAGGCGCTCGTGAACTGGATTCCGGAGAAGACCGGAACGGACTTCGAGTTCAAGGCGACCCACAAGCCGCTTGAGCCGTTCCGGTCGCACGTCACGATCGTCAGTGGCCTCAGCAACCTGGAGGCGGAGTCACGTGGCGTGACCACGGCCCCGCACACGCGGTGCGGTTCGGTGTGGCTCAACGGTGTCCGCCCGAAGCGGACGGAGGGCGTGGACATCCGCGCCGGCAAGACCGTGGACCAGTTCGCCGCGGACAAGCTGGGTGAGACCACCATGCTGCGATCGCTCGAGATCGCGCTGGAGTCCAACTACAGCGTGGGCAACTGCGACAACGGCTACAGTTGCGCCTACATCAACACGTTCTCGTGGCGGACCCCCACGGTGCCGCTGCCGATGGAGAGCAGCCCCCGCGCGGTATTCGAGCGGCTGTTCGGCGATGGCGATACGGTGGACGCCCGCCGCGGCGAGATGCGCTGGAACAAGAGCATCATCGACGCCGTCCGCGGCGAGATCTCCGGGCTCGAGCGCGTGCTGGGCCCCGCGGACCGGACGATCGTCTCCGAGTATCTGGACGCGGTGCGCGAGGTGGAGCGCCGCATCCAGTTCGCCGAGGCGCGCGCGGCCGTGACGCCAGAGGATCTGAAGGCGCCGGTCGGTGTGCCAGACAAGCACTGGGATTTCGCCGAGCTGATGTACGACTTGATGCTGCTGGCCTACCAGACGGACATCACGCGGGTGGTGTCGTTCCAGATGGCGCGCGAACAGAGCGTGCAGACCTATCCGTGGGTCGGTGTCTCCGAGGGCGACCACGACATCTCCCACCACGGTCTGGACCCGGAGAAGACCGAACGCCGGACGAGAGTCAATACCTACCACGTGTCGAACTTCGCCAAGTTCGTGGAGAAGGCCTCGAAGACGAAGGACGGCGACGGGTCGCTCCTCGACCACATGATGGTGCTCTATGGGAGCGGCATCGGGGACGGCAACGTGCATAGCTGCCACAACCTGCCGCTGATGGTGGTTGGCAACGGCGGCGGCTTGATGAAGGGCGGCCGCCACATGCAGTACGCCCTCGACACGCCGATGATGAACCTTGGTGTCTCCCTGCTGGAGAAGGTCGGCGTGGACGCGCAGGTGGGTGACAGCACGGGAAGGCTGGCGGATCTGTGAGGACCTCAATGATGATTCCGGGTGCACTGGCTCTTGCCCTCGTCCTGGCCGGCGGCGTGCCGCAGGCGTTCGCGGCGGATGGGCGCACGCTGGCGCAGGCCGCCGATGCGGGCGACTTGCCGGGCGTTCGCGCTCTCCTGAAGGGCAAGGCCGCCGACGTCAATGCCAAGGAAGCCGACGGCTCGACCGCACTGCACTTTGCGGCGAATCGTGGCGACTTTGCCGTCGTCGATGCGTTGCTCACGGCCGGTGCGGACGCGAAGGCCGCCAACCGCTACGGCGTTACACCGCTGTCGCTGGCCTGCATCGGCGGCAACGCAGCAGTGGTCGAGCGACTCCTCAAGGCCGGTGCCGATCCGAACACCAGAACCGCGGGCGGCGCCACCGCCCTGATGACGGCGGCGCGCACCGGCGAGCCGGACGTCATCAAGGCCCTGATTGCGTCGGGCGCCAATGTGAATGCGGTTGAAGAGACCCGCGGACAGACAGCCTTGATGTGGGCGGCGGCAGACGGCAACGTGGATGCGATGAAGGTGCTGATCGAGGGCGGCGCCAGCATCAGTGCCCGGTCGAGCGAGGTGGACTTCAAGAAGCCGGACGCCAACGTGATGCGGTCGTCGGCCGCTCCGAAGACCGACTCGACCATACGCTTCACGCCGCTGTTCTTCGCCATCCGTGCGGGGCACCAGCCTGCGGTCAAGGTGCTCCTGGACGCCGGCGTCGACCCCAACGAGAAACTGCCGGACGGCGTGAACGGCGTCATCGTGGCGATTATCAACGCCCACTTCGAACTAGCGGCGTACCTGCTGGACCGTGGCGCGGACCCGAACGCCGCAGAGGGTGGGTGGACGGCCCTGCATCAGGTTGTCCGCATTCGTTCCCTGACGGTGGGACAGGTACCGCATCCGGTGCCGACCGGCGGGATGAGCAGCATGGACCTGGCGAAGAAGCTGGTCGCGATGGGCGCCAACGTCAACGCACGGATGACGCGCGACGGCATCCGCGCCGACGGATACCGGACCCAGCTCAACCGGATCGGGGCCACACCGTATCTGCTGGCGGCCAAAGGTGTCGACCACGAGCTGATGCGTCTCTTCCTGGCGAACGGGGCGGACCCCATGCTCACCAACGATCACGGGATGCGTCCGCTGGGCATCGCCGCCGGCGTGGCCCTGCATGCCACCGGTGAAGACAGCGGCAGCCACGAGAACGCGCTGGAGGCCCTCAAGGTCGCCTACGAGGTCGACAAGGACGTCAATTACGTCGACAAGCGCGGGCACACTGCCTTGATGGGCGCGGCCCGCCGTGGGTCGATCCAGGTCGTCAAGTTCCTCGTCGAGCGCGGCGCGAAGATGGATGACACCATCAAGCGCGAGAACTTTCTGGGACAGGCGTACGGGACCAAGGGCATGACGTGGACGCCGCTCACCGTCGCGCTCGGCTTCGCGAAGGACGGCGTGCCGCTGTTCCTCGGATCGGAGCGCAGCTTCGACGTGGCAGCGTATCTCTACACCGAGATGAAGAAGAAGGGCCTCTCCTTCGAGCACGAGCACGCCGAATCCCTGGCAATGATCAAGACGATGGCCGAAGGGACGCAGACGATCTCCGCCAACTCCGCCAGGTAGCAGGTCGCGACCGGGATACCGTAACAGGCAGGCTGATCCTCAGGGTTCCGGTATAGCCTCCGCAGTTGATTCGCCGCGCAGTTCCGGCGCAATTGTGGGGTTGCTTCACCATGTCCGGCATTAACGTTCGAGGCAGGCTGCCGCTCGCGGTCGTGATTGCGGTTGCCGTAGTGGCGATGGCGCAGGGCATCATCGGGAGGGCCCCCGCCTCCCTGCCTCTGCTGACCGCGGCCGACCATGGGAGATTGAGGCGCTCTATACGCGCACGCTCGATGAGGCGGGCGTGGCGACCGGCCTGCGCCACTGGCTGACCAACCTCGTCGCCGAGCCAACGCCTGGTGGGGCGTCCCGTGAAGCCCTGGCAGGACCGGCTGGCGCGGGAGCTTCGGCATGCGCGCCACGCCCTTCCTGCTGGCCGCCAAGGGTGGCGACACCGAGATGATGCGCCTGCTGGCCCGGCACGGTGCGGACGTGAAGGCATCAAACGGACTGGGAACCACGGCGATCATGGCCGCGGCGCTCAGGGACCTCATGCGCGCCCGCGGCATGAAGGCCGACCTCGAGGAAGACCCGAACCGCTACAAGTTCGGCGTCACGGCACAATAGGTGCTGTCGCCCCGGCCTGGGCGTCCACGGGCGCGCCCGCCGTCAGCCCGAGATGGAACGGCACGCTCGTCACCACAATGTTGGGTTTGAAGAGCAGCGCGCCCTTGATGAGCAGCGCGTGCTGGTTGTGCAGCAGGTGCTGCCACAGCCTCCGGGGCACGAACTCGGGCAGGATGACCGTGACGTATCCGTCCGGGTCTTCCCGCTGCAGCCGCTCAACGTAGGTCAGCAGCGGATCGATGAGTGACCGGTACGGTGACTCCAGCACGACCAGTTCGACGCCCTGTCCCCACTCCGGCCACTGTTCGCGCAGCGCGGCGGTGGCTGCCGGATCGATCTCCACATAGACGGCCCTGACGTCGGTGGCCAGGGTGCGCGCGTACCGCAGGGCCTTGACCACCGCGCGCTGGATGCCGCCGATGGGCACGAGGGCCACGTGCCCGCCCGATGGGTCCGGGGACCAGTCGCGCAGCGTCAGTTCCGTGGCCACGTGGTCGTAGTGCCGTCTGGTGACCTCGAAGAGCGCCACGAGCACCGGCATCATCAGCATGATGATCCAGGCGCCTTCCGTGGCCTTGGTGACGGCGACGATGATGAGTACGACGCCGGTCACCACGGCGCCGAATCCGCTGATGGCCGCGCTCGCCTTCCAGCCAGGTGTGCGCGCCTTTCGCCAGTGGACCACCATGCCGGACTGCGACAGGGTGAACGACACGAAGACACCAATCATGTAGAGCGGGATCAATGCGTGCGTGTCTCCGTCGAACGCCACGAGCAGGAGCGACGCCAACGCGCTGAGGATGAGGATGCCGTTGGAGAAGGCCAGGCGGTCGCCCTGGTTCATGAACTGACGCGGCAGGAAGCGGTCGCGCGCCACGATTGAGGCCAGGCGGGGAAAGTCCGCGTAGGCCGTGTTGGCAGCCAGCACCAGAATCAGCATCGTGGCGGCCTGCACCCCGTAATACGGGATGCCGCGCCCGCCGAAGGTGAGCCTGGCAATCTGCGAGACGATCGTTTCGTGCTCGAGGGGAACCACGTCGTAGGCATGTGCCAGCAAAGTGATGCCCACGAACATCGTGATCGCCAGGGCCGCCATGGCCACGAGTGTCGCGGCGGCGTTGCGGCTTTCGGGTGGCCTGAAGGCGGGCACGCCGTTCGAGACGGCCTCCACGCCGGTCATCGCCGTGCAGCCGTTCGAAAACGCTGTCAGGATGGCGAAGGTCGTCAGCAGTCCGGTGTCGGTGGCGATTTCCGGGTGCGGCGGCATGGGCACGAGGCTGCCCGTCAGGGCCCGCCACGCGCCGAGCCCGAGCATGCCGAGGATGCTCACGATGAAGAAGTAGGTCGGCACCGCGAAGATCCGTCCCGATTCCCGGACGCCGCGAAGGTTACCCAGCGTCAGCACCCCCACGAAGCCAAGAGCCAGCGCCAGCCGGTGCTCTGCCAGTGCGGGAAGGGCGGAGGTGACGGCGGCGACGCCCGCCGCCACGCTGACGGCTACGGTTAGCACGTAGTCGATCAGGAGCGAGGCGGCGGCAATCAGGCTCGGCGTGGTCCCCAGATTCTCCTTGGCCACGATGTACGCGCCGCCGCCACTTGGATACTCGTGGATTGTCTGCCGGTAGGAGAAGGCGACCACCGCCAGCGTGATGGCGATGATGATGCCGATTGGCGTGACCAGACTCAGGGCGGCGATGCCCCCGATGAGCAGCACCCGTAGGATCTCCTCGGTGGCATAGGCGACCGACGAGAGTGCGTCCGAGGACAGAATCGCCAGTCCCGTGGTGCGGGACAGGCGTTCGTGCTGGGCCTCGTTGGATGGGATGGGAGCGCCGACGACCAGGCGCTTTACCTGACCGAGAAAGCCTTCGTCAGCCACGGAATCCTCCAAGCGCCGACGGGGTTAGCTGCAGGGCTCGAGGTTGGAAGTCCTCTACCGTTTGCCGGTGTGATCACCGGCTTATGGATGCGCCCCAGGTACCTGGGTCCCCCATAGCGCCGCAGTGAGCGGACGCATTAGGCGACTTGATTATCCGGGCGCTGACGCCGTTTTCATGGATTCCTTATGGACTTTTTATGACTTTCTTCGAGCGACCCTGGGCCAGCCGATCTGAGAGTCGCCGGGCGATTCGTCGTTCAATCACCCACGCCCAGGCCGGTGGCACCAGGCAGAGCGGTGCGGAGGCCCACCGCACGCCGGCGGCCACCGCCGGAAAGCCTAAGGCACAGATTGCCGCCAGCAGGGCCAGCAGGGCGCAGCGGGGCGTGAGCCGCTGGCGCACGGTCCGGGCCTGCTCGAGGGCCAGAGAGTCCGCGAGAATGGCGGCGATGTCCGGATGCGACAGGGGACCGGTGAAGGTGACCGGCATGTGAACTCCTGCCTCCGACGATAGGAGCTGGTGCCGTGAGAAAGGCATAAAGATTCGATAAGAAGGCAGAGGCATTCCCATGGGGTCATCGGGTCCGGATGCCACAATGGAGCGCGCGCTCATGTCTCCACGGTTCGGCGGTCGCAATCTCGCGGTGCTCTCTGGCAGCCTGGCCCTGATGGCCATCCTGACCGTGCTCTTGCGCTCCCTGCCGGTCAGCCCGACGACGGTCGCCCTGTCATTGCTCCTGGTGGTGCTGGGCACGGCCACCCTTGGGCATCTCTGGACGGCCATCACCGCGTCGCTGGTGGCGATGCTGGTGTTCAACTACTTCTTCCTGCCGCCCATCCGCACGTTCACGATCGCCGATCCGCAGAACTGGATCGCGCTCTTCGCGTTTCTCGTGGTGTCCGTCATCGGCAGCAATCTGTCGGCCGCGGCGCAGGCTCGGGCGCGGGAGGCCGATCGTCGACGGAGCGAAGTCGGCCGGCTCTTCGACCTGACCCGCGACGTACTGCTGACCACCGACACAGCCGGCGCCGTCGAGGCCGTTGCCCGGCACGCCGCCCGCCGCTTCGAGCTGGCGCGCATTGCGGTCTGCCTGCCCGCTGATCACGGGTGGCGGGTCCTGCAGGGAGGGGGCCAACCGCTGGAGGTGTCACCGGCCGATCTGGATGCGGCGCTTGCCCGCTCCCGGGGGGCACTGGAGTTCGACGCCAGGCAGCGGGCGTACGGTGGGCACGCACGAGTCGGTCCGAGCCAGGAGATTGCCCTGGTGCCGCTGCGGCAAGGCACGCGCGCCGTGGGGCTGATGGCGGTCGACGGCGCCGAGACCGACCTGGGTACACTCGACGCGATTGCCGGCGTGGTAGCTATCGCCATCGAGCGCGCGCAGTTCCTGGCGGAGCGGGATGCGGCGGAGCTCACCCGGCAGCGGGCCGATCTCTCGGCGACGCTGCTGGCTTCCCTCAGTCATGACCTGAGGACCCCGCTCACGGCGATCAAGGTGGCGATCGAGAACCTGCGCGGCGATCTCCCGGCCGAGGACCGACGGGTCCAGGCGGATGCGGGCGCCGCCGAGGTGGACCGCCTCACGCGGCTCGTGCAGGACATCCTGGACATGGCGCGTGTGGACGCGGGAGCCATCCGCATCGAACGGCAGTGGGTTGTGCCCGCCGAGGTGGTGGATGCCGCCGCGGCGCAGGTGCACCGGACCCTGGCCGGCCATCCGCTCGAGGTCGTGGCTGACGAGCAGCTGGAAGTGGAAATTGACCCGCGGCTCGTGTCGGCGGCGCTGGCGCACGTATTGGAGAACGCCGCGCAGTATTCGCCAGCCGGTCGTCCCATTCACGTCAAAGGTGTCGCCGGCGGCGATGGCCTCACGCTGGTGGTGACGGACCGTGGTCCGGGCCTCGACCCGCACGAGCTGAATCACCTGTTCGAGCGGTTCTTCCGGGGGCGGTCCGGCAAGGTGGCTCCGGGCAGTGGAATGGGGTTGTCGATCACACGCGGCCTCCTGACGGCGGCCGGTGGCCGCGTCTGGGCCGAGAACGCGCCTGAGGGGGGGGCCAGGTTCTCGATGGTGGTGCCAGGTCGCGTGCGGCGCGTGGAAGGATAGGCGGGCATGCCGGTCAGCATCCTCGTGATTGACGACGAGCCGAACATCATCGGCACGGTCTCGGCACTCCTGCGGCGCCGCGGGTATGACGTGCTCACCGCGATGACCGGGCGGGCCGCCCTGGACGTCGTGGAACGTGACCGGCCAGACGTGGTCATTCTGGACCTCGGCCTGCCGGACATGGAGGGTCATGACGTCTGCCGCGAGATCCGGCAGATGACCGCCTGTCCGATTCTTGTCCTGTCCGCCCGCGGTGCCGAGGGCGACAAGGTGGCCGCGCTCGACGCGGGTGCCGACGACTACGTGACCAAGCCGTTCGGCGCCGAGGAACTGCTCGCCCGTATCCGGGTCGCGCTCCGCCGGGCCGAAACGACGGTGCCGTCCGGCGGTCTCCTCGTGCGGGGCGATCTCACGATCGACCGCGAGCGGTTTCGGGTCGTGCGCAGCGGAGAAGAGCTGCGGCTCACGCCCAAGGAGTTCGAGTTGCTGACCTTCCTGGCCCAGCATCCCGGCCGCGTGCTCACCCACCGGGTGATCCTCCGCGCCATCTGGGGGCCGCACGCCGCCGACCAGCCCGAGCACCTGCGCGTGCTAGTCGGGTCGCTCCGCAAGAAGATCGAGCCGAACCCGTCCATGCCCAAGTACATCCTGACGGAGCCGTGGGTCGGCTACCGGTTCGCCGACCCCTGACCGCCGCCGGCCAGCGGCGGCAGCGCGCGGTCGAGGTCCAGATTCAGCAGCAGCACGTTCACGCGCGGCTCGCCGAACAGGCCCAGGGTCCGGCCTTCGGTCCTGGCGGCCACGACCCGGTGCACCTCGGCCTCCCCGACGCCACGGGCGCGCGCCACGCGGCCCACCTGAAAGGCGGCCGCGGCTGGTGTGATGTGCGGGTCGAAGCCCGACGCCGAGGTGGTCACCAGATCCACCGGCACGGGTGTGCCGGGATTCTCCTGGTTGAGCGTCTTCACACGCGCGCGGACGTCCTCGATGAGGCGCGTGTTGGTCGGCCCCAGGTTGCTGCCGGCCGAGTTGGCCGCGTCATAGTGCGTACTGGTCGCGGACGGCCGCGGATGGAAGTAGGTGGCCCCGGCAAACCCCTGCCCGATGAGCGGCGACCCGATGGTGCGGCCGTTCCGCTCCATCAGCTGGCCGTTCGCCTGCTGTGGGAAGAACGTCTGGGCGAGCGCCGTGATGGCCAGCGGATACACGAGGCCCAGCAGCACCGTGGTGACCACGGTCATCAGGATGGCGACGACGAGATTGCGGATGGCGTTCATGGCACAGCTCCTCAGGCCAGACCCAGGGCGGTGATCGCCATGTCCAGCAGTTTGATCCCGATGAACGGGGCGATCACGCCACCGACACCGTAGATCAGCAGGTTTCGTCGCAGCAGGGCGGCAGCGCCCTCCGGCCGGTAGCGCACACCACGCAGCGCCAGCGGCACGAGCAGCACGATGATCAGCGCGTTGAAGATGACGGCCGACAGGATCGCCGACTCCGGTGTGGACAGGCGCATCACGTTAAGCGCGCCGAGTTGGGGAAGGGTGAGCAGGAACATCGCCGGGATGATCGCGAAGTACTTCGCCACGTCGTTGGCGATCGAGAAGGTCGTCAACGCACCCCGCGTGATGAGGAGCTGCTTGCCGATCTCGACGACCTCGATGAGCTTGGTCGGGTCGGAGTCCAGGTCCACCATGTTCCCGGCTTCCTTCGCCGCCTGCGTGCCGGAGTTCATCGCCACACCCACATCGGCCTGCGCCAGCGCGGGGGCGTCGTTGGTGCCGTCGCCGGTCATGGCCACGAGCTTGCCGTCCTGCTGTTCGCGGGCGATGAGCGCGAGCTTGTCCTCGGGTGTGGCCTGCGCCAGGAAGTCGTCCACACCGGCTTCCGCGGCGATGGCCGCGGCGGTGAGCGGGTTGTCACCCGTGATCATCACGGTCCGGATGCCCATGGCGCGCAGGTGTGCGAACCGTTCGCGCATGCCGCCCTTGACGATGTCCTTCAGGTAGATGACGCCGAGTGCGCGCGCACCGTCGGCCACCACCAGCGGCGTGCCACCCGCACGGGCCACGCGCTGCACGATGGCGTCGAGTTCGACGGGCACCTGTCCGCCCTGGCTGGCCACCCACCGTCCGATGGCGTCGCCGGCGCCCTTGCGGAGCTGGCGTCCGGTCATGTCGAGCCCGGACATGCGGGTCTGCGCGGTGAAGGGGACAAAGGTGGTCTCGCCCGGCGCGGGCGTCCGGCCCGCAAGGCCGTAGCGCTCGGCCGCCAACGCCACGATGGACCGGCCCTCGGGCGTTTCGTCCGCGAGCGACGAGAGTTGCGCGGCCTGGGCGAGGGATGCCTCGCTGACGCCGGGCAGCGGCAGCATCTCGGTGGCCTGCCGGTTGCCCAGTGTGATGGTGCCGGTCTTGTCGAGCAGGAGTGTCTGGACGTCGCCCGCGGCCTCGACGGCCCGGCCCGACATGGCCAGGACGTTGTGCTGCACCAGGCGGTCCATGCCCGCGATGCCGATGGCCGAGAGCAGTCCACCGATGGTGGTCGGAATGAGGCACACGAGCAGGGACACCAGCACGAACACCGACTGCGGCGCGTGCGAGTAGACCGCGAAGGGCTGCAGCGTCACGACGGCCAGGAGGAACACGATCGTGAGCCCGGCCAGCAGGATGTTCAGCGCGATCTCGTTCGGCGTCTTCTGTCGCTCCGCGCCCTCGACCAGCGCGATCATCCTGTCGAGGAACGTCTCGCCGGGGTTGGCCGTGACCTGCACGCGGATCGTGTCGGAAAGGACCCGGGTGCCGCCGGTGACCGCGGAGCGGTCGCCCCCGGACTCCCGGATCACGGGGGCCGATTCGCCCGTGATGGCGCTTTCATCCACCGACGCGACGCCCTCGATGATGTCGCCGTCGGCGGGAATCACCTCTCCCGCCGAGACCTGCACGACGTCTCCGCGGCGGAGCGTGGAGGCGGGCACCGCCTCGGTCGATCCGTCGGCGGCCTCGCGTCGTGCCACGGACTCGGTCTTGGCGCGCCTGAGTGTGTCGGCCTGTGCCTTGCCGCGGCCCTCCGCCATCGCTTCGGCAAAGTTGGCGAAGAGCACCGTGAGCCAGAGCCAGACCGTGATCTGGAGTTCGAAGCCCAGAGACGGCGCGCCCGCGGCCAGGTCGGCGGCCAGGGTCACCGTGGTCAGGACGCTGCCGATCTCCACCACGAACATGACGGGGTTGCGCGCCATCGTGCGCGGGTGGAGCTTGCGAACCGCGTCCAGGACGGCGCGACGCACGATGGCCGGATTCCAGAGAGAGGTTGTCATCAGAACACCTGTCCCGCACGCATCAGGAAGTGCTCGACGATGGGGCCGAGGCTGAGCGCGGGGAAGAAGGTCAGGGCGCCGACAATCACGACCACTCCGGCGAGGAGGGCCGAGAAGAGCGGCGTCGTGACGGGAAACGTGCCCGGGGAGGGCGGGACGGCCTTCTTGGCCGCCAGGCTCCCGGCGATCGCCAGGGGCGGCACGATCATGAAGAAGCGGCCAAACAGCATCGCGAAGGCAAGCGTCGTGTTGTACCAGGGGGTGTTGGCCGAGAGACCGCCGAAGGCGGACCCGTTGTTGCCGGCCGCCGATGCGTAGGCGTACATCATTTCGCTGAGCCCGTGCGGGCCCGGATTGAAGATGCCCGCGAGCCCGGCTTTCGACACCGCGGCAATGGCGGTGAAGACCAGCACCAGCAGTGGGAAGGCGAGCACGGTCAGCATCGCCATCTGAACCTCGAACGCCTGGATCTTCTTCCCCAGGTATTCCGGCGTGCGCCCGACCATCAACCCGGCGATGAACACGGCCAGGATGACGTAGGTCAGCATGCCGTAGAGGCCGGCACCCACACCGCCGAATACCACCTCACCCAGCTGGATGTTGGCCAGGGGCACCAGTCCGCCAAGGGGCGTGAACGAGTCATGCCACCCGTTGATTGCGCCGCAGCTGGCCGCTGTCGTGACGGCGGCAAAGAGCGCGGAGCTGGAGATGCCGAAGCGGACCTCCTTGCCTTCCATGTTGCCGCCCGGCTGCAGTGCGGACACGGTTTGATCCGCCCCGGCCGCGGTCAGCAGCGGGTTCCCGCGGGCCTCGGCCCAGTACGCCACCGTGACACCCACCAGGAAGAGCGCGGCCATCGCGCCCCAGATCGCCCAGCCGTGCTTGCGCGACTTGCTCATCGAGCCGAGCGTCCAGGTGAGGCCGGACGGGATCGCGAAGATGGCGAACGTCGCCAGGAAGTTGGCGAGCGGCGTCGGGTTCTCGAACGGATGGGCGCTGTTCGCGTTGAAGAAGCCGCCGCCGTTGGTCCCGAACTGCTTGATGACCTCCTGGGAGGCCACGGGTCCCTGCGCGATGGTCTGCGTAGCTCCTTCCACCGTGGTCACGACGTCATATGGCCGCAGGTTCTGCGGCACGCCCTGCCACACCAGGACCAGGGCGCCCACGATCGAGATCGGCAGCAGCACCCACACGAGCGCCCGCACGGTATCGACCCAGAAGTTGCCGATGGTCTTCGATTCGCGACGCGAGATGCCGCGGACCAGGGCGATGGCGACCGCGATGCCGACCGCGGCCGATGCGAAGTTGTGGTACGCGAGGCCCGCCATCTGCGTCAGATAGCTCATCGTGGACTCGCCGGCATACGCCTGCCAGTTCGTATTGGTCGTGAACGAGGCGGCCGTGTTGAAGGCGAGATCCGGGGCGACGTTCGAGAGACCCTGGGGATTGAGCGGTAGCCAGGTCTGCACCCGCTGCAGCAGGTACAGCACGAGCATGGATACGAGGCTGAAAAGCGTGAGCGATGCGGCGTACTCCGTCCACCGCATCTCGTGCGTCTCGTCGACGCGCGTCAGCCGGTAGATGAGCCGCTCGATCGGGCGGCAGATCGGGTCGAGCCACGTGCGCTGGCGCGTGAAGACGCGCGCCATGTAGCCGCCGAGCAGTGGCGTCACTGCGGCAATCGCAGCCACGAAGATTAGGATTTGCAGCCAGCCGATGGATGTCATGTCAGAACTTCTCCGGTTTCAGGAGCGCCGCGACCAGGTAGCCGAATACGGCCACGCTGGTGGCGAGGCTCACAATCGATTCGACGGACATGACTAGCGACCCAGCCGCGCGCAGGCGGCGATGTAGCCCAGCGTGACGGCGAAGAAGAGCAACGTAAGCGCAACGAAGAGTGCATCTGCCACAGGTCACCTCACTGACGAATTGATGGTAGGTCCGCGCGCAGTAACGAGAACCGGAGAAAGACATAAAGAGTTCGTGAAGTCCAACGCCGGTGCGCGGAGGTGCACGGTAGGATCGGGAGCGTGGATGAGGTGACGGGCCGCAGGGCGCACCTGCGTGTGTATATCGGGGCCGCGCCAGGGGTGGGCAAGACCTACGCCATGCTGGAGGACGCCCATCGTCTCCGCGGCGAAGGCGTCGACATCGTGCTTGGTATGGTCGAGACGCACGGCCGGCCCGAGACGGAGGCTCGGCTCACGGATCTCGAGCTGGTGCCTCGACGTCAGGTCGAGTACCGCGGTGTCGTGCTGGAGGAGCTGGACGTGGATGCGGTGATCCGCCGCCGCCCGGAGCTCGTGCTGGTGGATGAGCTGGCCCACAGCAACGCACCCGGGAGCCGCCACGCCAAACGCTATGAAGACGTCCTGGAAATCCTCGACGCGGGGATCGATGTGATGACCGCCGTCAACATCCAACATCTTGAGACGCTGAATGACGCCGTCGGCAAGGTCACCGGCGTGCGCGTGCGCGAAACGGTCCCCGATACGTTTCTTGAGCGCGCCGACGAAGTCGTCAACGTTGACGTGACCGTTGGGGAGCTGCAGGACCGTTTGCGACAGGGGAAGGTGTACCGTCCGGAGAAGGTCGAGCAGGCGCTGACCAACTTCTTCCGGGAGACGAACCTGTCGACGCTGCGGGAACTGGCCCTGCGTGCGGTGGCTGACGAGGTCGGCTCCAAGGCGGCCTCGAAGCGCCAGAGGGAAGGGCTTGAGCCCGCGCTTGTGCCGGAGCGGGTGATGGTCTGCATGAGCTCCAGCGGCGATGCGCCCAGGGTCCTGCGCACAGGCGCCCGGATCGCGGGCCGGCTCGGAGCGCGCTGGTACGCCGTCTATGTCGAGACGCCCCGCGAGGCCCCGGGCCGAATCGCCTCAGGCGACCGCAGCGCCCTGCAGCGCAACATCGGGCTCGCGGAGAGTCTGGGTGCCACCGTGGTCCGTGTCAGGGCCGACAAGCCCGCCGACGGACTGATCGCGTTTGCCCAGCGGGAGGGCATCACGCATGTGATCTTCGGCCAGAGCGCACGCTCCCGCTGGGAGATTCTCACGCGCGGGTCGATCCTCAACCGATTCCTGGAGGAAGTGCGTGACGCGGCCGTACAGGTCGTCCCGCTGGGGGAATAAGGGCTCGAAGCCACCGGCGCCGCTCGACGCCGGCTTTGACGGTGCCGAGGGCGCTTCACTATAGTCGCCGGTGTGCAAGCCATCTTTCGTGCTATCTGCGCGCTGCTGGTCTCGTCCCTTGTCCTGACCGTCGCGTGCTCGTCCCCATCGAAGCCCGTCGCGCCGCCACCGTCGCCGTATTGGGGCGGTGACCTGACGCCGGTCGTGTCCGTGAAGGAGCTGATGCGCGACCTGATCGACCCGCTCTCGGACAACATCTTCCTGTCGGTGGGCACACGCGTCAGCGCCGCCGGGGTGGAAGAGTGGGCTCCGAAGACCGATGAGGACTGGAACAAGGTGCGGACCGGTGCGGTGGCGATGGCCGAGGCGAGCTACCTCCTCAAAGTGCCCAGGCCATTTGCACCTCCCGGGGACGAGAACAACAGCAAGGGGCCGGACGCACCCGAACTGTCCCCGGCGCAGATCAAGGAGAAGCTCGAGAAGGACCCCGTGCTCTGGCAGGCGAAGGTGGAGGCGCTGCGCAATGTCGGCAGGCAGGTGCTCGACATCGTCGAGCGGCGCGATGCCGGCGCGCTGGAGGACGCAGCCGAGAATCTCGACAACGCGTGCGAAACCTGTCATCTCGAGTTCTGGTATCCGGGCCAGGTCGAGCTGATGAAGCGGCTCGGTCGCTAGGCGCCGAGTGCGGCGAACACTGTTCGCCCTTGGCGTGGTCCTGCTCGCCGGTGCGGGCCAGGCGTACGCGCACCACTCCTTTGCCGCGGAGTTCGACGGCACACGCCCGGTGACGCTCACCGGCACCATCGTGACCGTCGAGTGGGTCAACCCGCACTCGATGCTCTGGATCGATGTGCGTGGTGCGGGTGGCCGCTCCGGGCAGGTGGGCTCGGAACGGTGGGGCTTCGAGCTGTCTCCACCGAATGCGCTGATGCGCCGGGGCCTGCGCCGCGCCATGCTCCAGCCGGGAGACCGCATCACCATTCGGGCGTATCCCGCGCGCGACGGACGCCGCTTCGCCAGCGTGCAGGCGCTGATCCTGGCCACTGGCCGCACCGTGGCGATGGGACCGGCCGGAGGGCGAGTCAGCCCATGACGTCCGGCCGGAGCGGCAGTGTAAAGATGTGATGTGTGATGCGCCACTCCCGGCCGGCCAGGCGCAACACCATGAGATAGCTCCCGGAGCGAATGTCGGCGCCGAGGTTGCGCTTCCGTGTCGACATCGTGAGGCGTCCAGTGATGACAGCCATCTGGCCAGACACGGTTACGTCCACGGTGAGCAGGTCGAGGGTCTGCCACTCGGCGAACCGCTGCTCGAAGGCGGCCCGGATCGCGGCTCGTCCCTTGACCGGTGGGGCGTCTGGAGGCATCAGCTCGGCCTCCAGGCTGTAGAGCTGGCTGACGCGCGAAGCGTCGCGGGCGTTGAAGGCAGTCACGAAGGCGGAAGCCACCGCGTTCGGCACCGGTCCCGTCGCCGGAGCCCCTGCCGCAAGCACGACCGATAGCAGCAAGCCGGGTATCACGGCGCCTCCGTTTCGAGCCCGGTAGGCGTCAGGCCCGCCGGCGGGCCGAGAGTACAGCTCAAGCATGGGCGGAACTCACGGAAAATCGGGACTAGCGGTGGCGCTGCGGCGTCGGTTACGATTTCAGGCACTTCAACGCCCTTCCGAGAGGAACCTATGAAACGGATCGTACTGTCGGCCTGCCTGGCGCTGGCCCTTGCTGCCACCGCCGTTCGCATTGAGGCACATCATGCCTTTGCCGCCGAGTTTGACGCGGAGAAGAAGGTGACGCTGGTCGGCACCGTGGTCGTGATGGAGTGGGTCAATCCCCACGCCTGGCTGACCATCGACGTGCCCGATGCAGCCGGAAAGGCTGACCGGTGGCAGCTCGAGTTCGGTCCGCCGAACGCGCTCTTCCGGCGTGGCTGGCGCAAGAGTTCCCTGATGCCGGGCATGAAAGTCACCGCCAGTGCATTCCTCGCGAAGGACGGCCGGAAGGTCGCCAACGCGGACAAGGTGACGCTGCCGGACGGCAAGGTATTTGGCGCGGGGGCGAACGAGACTGGCGGCCCGGAGTCAGCACCGAAGTAACAGGGGCTGGCCGTGGAGGCTGCGCGTGATGGCACATTCGACCAGACTGCTTCGCCTATCTGTTGGTCTCGCGCTGGCGGTGTCTGGCGCTGCGGGAATCAACCTCGCGGCCCAGAGCGCGGCTCCAGCGGCCAGACGTCCCGCGCAGCGGGTCCCGGATCTTCAGGGGATCTGGCAGACCATGAATGCCGCCAACGTCAACCTGCTGGCACACTCGGCTGGTCCCGACGGACCGGCCGGCCAGTCGGTAGTGGAAGGCGGCGTGATTCCGTATCAGGAATGGGCTGTCAAGAAGCAGAAGGAGAACTACGCCAATCGGGCCAAGCTCGACGGCGAGGCCTCGTGCCACCACGCCGGTGTGCCCCGGGCCACGTATCTCCCGTTTCCCTTCCAGATCGTGCAGACGCAAGGCATGGTCGCGATCCTGTACGAGTACGCGCACATGACGCGGCGGATCTACATCGACGGCTCGAAGCATCAGGAGGATGTCGAGTTCTATCTGGGTGATTCGCGGGGGCGCTACGAGGGCAATTCCCTCGTCGTGGACGTCACCAACTTCAACGATCTGACGTGGTTCGACCGCGCCGGCAATTTCCACAGCGCCGACCTCAAGGTCGTGGAGCGTTTCACCCGTGTCGACAAGGACCACATCGACTACGAAGCCACGATCACCGATCCGAAGGTGTTCACCAGACCGTGGAAGATCCGGATGCCTCTCTACAAGCGCGTGGAGCCCAACGCCCAGATCCTCGACTTTCTCTGCTACACGTTCGAGGATCGCACCAAGGGCATGACTGTCCCGCTGTTCCGGGAGAGTCCCCTGAAATGACCAGCGCGACTCGTCGGTGCGCAGCCGCAGCGCTCGCCTGTGTCGCGCTGTTGACCTGTGCACCTGAGCGCGCCTCGGCGCAGGCCGCGCCGGCAGGCACCTGGCAGCCAGTGATGCGGAAGGATGGTCAGCCGGACATCGAGGGCATCTATCAGGCCACCGGTGGTGGCGGCGGCGCCGGCACGAACATGGAACCGATGGCCGGCATGATGGGGACGTCGGCCACGTCGCCGGGAATCGTCATCGATCCGGCGGACGGCAAGATCCCCTACCTGCCGTGGGCCCGTGTGCGGCGCGACGAGGTGCAGAAGTCGCACCTGACACCCAGCCAGGCGCAGGTGGATTCACGCAACCGCGGGTGGCCCGACGGTGTGCCGCGGATCAATTACTACTCGGTCAACCCGTTCCAGATCGTGCAGGCTGATGGCGCCGTGCTGATGCTCTATGAGGCGCAGCACGAGTTCCGGTACATCCCGCTCGACGGGCGGCGGCAGGTCGACAGTGGCGTCAAGATGTGGATGGGGAGTTCGCGCGGACGCTGGGAGGGCACCACGCTCGTCGTCGAGGTGACCAACATGAACGACCGCATCCGGTTCTCGGTCTCGGGCGACTTCGCGTCGGACGACGTCAAGGTGACGGAGCGGTGGAACTGGGTTGACCGCGACACGATCCAGCACTCGGCCACGTTTGAGGATGCCAAGGTGTTTTCGCGGCCCTTCACCGTGGCCAAGACCCTCAAGCGGAACACCAGCAAGGGTTTCGAGATCATGGAATACGCCGGAGTTGAGGGGGAGAAGGACGCCCACCTGATGGTGGACATCCCTGCGACGCTCGGCAAGCAGAAGTGAAACCGAGTTCGACGAGGAGTACGTTTGTGACGATTGCAGGGATTCGCCGGGTGAGTGCGGGTGTCGGTGTTGTGTGTGGCCTGGCGCTTGCCAGTGCCGTGGCCGTGGCCGGGCAGCAGACGCCACGTCCGGCGGGTACCCAGAAACCCGCCGCGCCGTCCGCGCAGAAGCCTGCGGCGAAACCCACTCCCAGGCCGGCCGCCGGTGGCGTCGTGACGGCGGGTCAGGGTTTCAAGAACGTCCAGGCTCTCAAGGACGTGCCGATGGACGACTTCCTCCCGCTCATGGGCCTGATGACGCACTCCGTCGGTGGCGACTGCGCGACGTGCCACCTGAACGCCGGCACGGAACTCGTGGTGTGGGAAGCCGACACGCCGATGAAGAAGAAGGCGCGCGAGATGTCCTTCATGGTCCTCGCGATCAACAAGCAGCACTTCGGCGGCCGCACGGTCGTCACGTGCTGGACCTGCCACCGTGGCCGGTCGACGCCGGTCCAGACGCCGACCATGGACCAGATCTACGGGGCGCTGGACTTCCTGCAGGATGACCTCGTGATGGCGACGGCGCCGGGCCTTCCGCGTCCGGAGACGTTGGTCGACCGCTACCTGGCGGCCCTGGGTGGCGTCGACAAGGTGAATGCCATCACCAGCATTGCGGCGACCGGCACGAGCGTCGGCTTCCGCGGGTTCGGCGGCGGCGGCGCTGTGCAGCTCTATGGCAAGTTCCCCGATCAGCGCAGTATGGTCATCCATTACGAGGCCCAGGGGCGCGACGCGACCGTCCGCAGCTTCGACGGCAAGGTCGGCTGGACGAAGACACCGCTGAACGTGCTCGGCGAACACCAGCTCCACGGCACGGAGCTCGATGGCGCGAAGTTCGACGCGCAGATGATGTTCCCGCAGCAGATCAAGCAGGCCCTGACGCGCATGCGCACGCTGGACCCGACCGAGATCGACGGACGGGAAGTGAACGTGATCCAGGGCAACGGCCCGCGCAACACGTTCGCGACGCTCTATTTCGACAAGGAAACCGGACTGTTGACCCGCCTGGTCCGCTTCGGTCCATCGCTCATCGGCCGCATGCCGACGCAGTTCGACTACTCGGACTACCGCGAGGTGGGCGGCGTGAAAATGGCGCACAAGATCGACTTCGTGTGGCTCGACGGCCGTGAGGCTCTCGTCCTCAAGGAGATCAAGGCCAATGTGCCCGTGAACGCCGCTGTATTCGGCCGTCCGATCGACGTTGAGAAGCTGACGAAGTAAGGCCAGGCTGGCGCCCGCCGGCCCGGTTTGTCGCAACCTGTCAGCGTTCCGGTATCTGCCAGATCGGGGGATACCGGAACCCCCCTACCCCGCATACAATCGGCGCTCAGTTCCGTCAGGAGGGACGAAGAATGCCGTACGGGTTCATCACGAGGCGTCGGAGAGTAGTGGTTGGAGTGGGCCTCGCCGGGGTCGCCTTGATCCTGTCGACCAGTCTGCTTGCGGCGCAGAGTCCGGCCCGCATACCTGCCGCGCCGCCAGCGGCCGTTCCCATCAAGGCATTCGTCGATACGTACTGCGTCACCTGCCACAGCCAACGGATGAAGACGGCCGGACTCGTGCTTGAGAACCGGGACGTCGCGGCCATGGCGCAGGACGCCGAGGTGTGGGAGAAGATTGCCACCAAGATGCATGCGGGCGCGATGCCGCCCCCGGGCAGCAAGCGCCCCGACGGCACGGCCTACCAGGCCTTCATCTCCAGCCTCGAAGGCGCGCTCGACAAGGCGGCTGCCGCTGACGCCAACCCCGGGCGCCCACCGATTCACCGGCTGAACCGGCTCGAGTACACCAACGCGATTCGAGATCTGCTGGCACTCGAGATCGACGGCAAGGCGATGCTGCCGGCGGACGACTCCGGCTATGGCTTCGACAACATCGCCGACGTGCTCTCCGTCTCGCCCGGGCTGCTGGAGCGGTACCTGCTGGCGGCCAACAAGATCAGCCGCATGGCCGTGGGTGACCCCTCGATGGTGCCCGGCTCAACTGTCTACGACGTGTCGGATCGCACGATGGGGCAGGACGACCGGATGAGTGAGGAACTGCCGTTCGGTTCACGGGGCGGCGCCGCCATCCGGCACTACTTCCCGCTCGACGGTGAGTACAGCGTGAAGTTCACGCTGCAGCGGTCGGACCTGGCGGCCACCTACATGATTCGTGGTCTGGACGTGGAGAACCTGGTCGACGTCCGGCTGGACCGCCAGCGGCTGAAGCTGGTGAAGATCGGTGGCGCGGGCGACAAGCCGACCTTCGGCGCCGTGGCCAACTACTACGCCGAAGAATTCGCGCCGGACGATAAGGCCGAGTTCCGCTTCCACGCGACCGCGGGCACCCACACGGTGGGTGTCGCGCTCAACCGCGACCACTGGAACATGGAAGGCGTGGGCGTGCACCGGCTGTCGCTTACGAGCGATGCCTTCAACCAGGGCGTCACGTCTGGCACCGGATCGGGCCGCATCGACATGACGATCCGGAAGCTGACCATCGGCGGACCCTTCAACGGCACTGTCCCGAAGGACAGCCCGAGCCGCCGCCGGGTCTTCGTCTGCACGCCCGTCAGTGCGGCCGACGAAACGGCCTGCGCGACGCGCATCCTCTCGGGACTCGCCCGCCGGGCGTACCGCCGGCCGGTGACGGCGGCGGAGGTGAAGGACCTCGTGACCTTCTACCAGAAGGGCCGCGAGGGCGGAACCTTCGACACCGGCATCCAGACCGCCATGGCGCGGCTCCTCGTGGACGTGAAGTTCCTGTTCCGGCTCGAGGCCGACCCGGCCGGCGTGGCGAAGGGGGCGTCGTACCGGGTGAGCGACCTCGACCTGGCGTCGCGCATCTCGTTCTTCCTCTGGAGCAGCATTCCCGACGACGAACTGCTGCGGGTGGCCGCGAACGGCACGCTCCGGCAGCCCGCCGTGCTGGAACGGCAGGTCCGGCGCATGCTGGCGGACGGACGCTCCAGCGTGTTGATCAACAACTTCTTCGAGCAGTGGCTGTATCTCCGGAACATGGCGAGCGCCCGGCCCGACCCGGCCCGGTTCCCCACCTTCGATGACAACCTGCGCGTGGCCTTCCAGGAGGAAACGCGGTTGTTCCTGGAAAGCCAGGTGCGGGAAGACCGGCCGGTCACCGAACTCCTCACGGCCAACTACACTTTCCTCAACGAGCGGCTCGCGAGGCACTACGGCATTCCGAACGTGGCCGGCAGCCACTTCCGCCGCGTGAGCCTGACCGACGACAAGCGGGCAGGCCTGCTGGGTCAGGGCGCCATCCTCACGGTGACCTCCTACAACGACCGCACGTCCGTCGTGCAGCGCGGGAAGTGGATCATGGACCACCTGCTGGGTGTGCCGCCGCCTCCGCCCCCGCCGAACGTGCCGCCGCTCGACGACACCAAGATCGAGGGCTCGCTCCGGCAGCGGATGGAGCTGCACCGCAAGAACCCGGTGTGCGCCACCTGTCACTCGCAGATTGATCCCCTGGGTTTCGCGCTCGAGAATTTCGACGCCGTGGGCCAGTTCCGTGCCCTCGACGGCGTGACGCCGGTGGACCCATCAGGCAAGCTCGTAGACGGCACTGGGTTCGACGGGCCGTCGTCCTTCAGGAAGGCCCTGCTGACGCGGGGCGAGGCGTACCGCAGCACGCTCACGCGGAACCTCCTGACCTACGGGATGGGGCGCGGCGTGGAGTACTACGACATGCCCGCCGTGCGGCAGGTCATGCGGGAATCGAAGATGTCCGGTGACCGCTGGTCGGCCATGGTGCTGGCCATCGTCAAGAGCAAGCCGTTTCAGATGAGGAGAGCGGAGTCATGACCCTTCAGAGATCTCAGGGGAATCCCGAGCAGGGCCGAGGGATGACCCTTCACATGATCACCAAGCGTCACCTGCCCCGTCGAACGGTTCTGCGCGGTTTCGGCGCCACGCTCGCCCTGCCGCTGCTCGATGCCATGGTGCCGGCGTTTGCCGCACCAGAGCCCGTGAAGCGCTTCGGCGCGATGTACGTGGCGATGGGGATGAGCATGCCGACGTGGCTGCAGCCCGAGGGGCCGTTGCAGATGAACCCCATCATCGCGTCGCTCGAGAAGCATCGCGAGCACATCCTCGTGCCGGTGGGTCTCGACAGCGAAGGCGCCGTGTCCGTCGGCGACAACGGCAACCATCCCCGCGCGCAGGCGGCGTGGCTCACCGGATCCCACGCGAAGAAGACGGACGGACCCGATATCCGCCTGGGCGTGTCGATGGACCAGATCATCGCGCGCAAGTACGAGAAGGACACCCAGATCGGTTCCGTCGAGCTGACGCTCGAAGCCACCGACATGGTCGGTAACTGCGCCTACGGGTTCAGTTGCGCCTACAACAACACCGTCGCCTGGCGCACGGCGACCACGCCGCTGCCGATGGAGAACAACCCGCGCAACGTGTTCGAGCGGCTCTTCGGCGCCTCGGGCACCACGGACCCGAAGGTCCGCGGCCGGCAACTCAAGCTCGACGCCAGCATTCTGGACGCCGTGACCACCCAGGTGGGCACCGTGAAGAAGGGCCTTGGCTCGCGCGACGTACTCAAGCTCACGGAGTATCTGGACGCGGTGCGCGACGTGGAGCGGCGCATTCAGAAGGCCGAGGACCAGATGGACCGGGAACTGCCCGTGGTGGCGCAGCCCGTGGGCATTCCTCCGACCTTCGAGGAGCACGTCAAGCTGATGTTCGACCTGCAGGCCCTTGCCTTCCAGACGGACCTCACGCGCGTCTTCACGTTCGTGCTGGCGCGGGAGTCCAGCACGCGGTCGTATCCGGAAATCGGCGTGCCGGATTCGCACCACCCGCTCTCGCACCACCAGAACATTCCGGAGAAGCTGGCGCGCCTGGCCAAGCTGAACGCTTTCCATCTGAAGCAGCTCGGCTACTTCATCGACAAGCTGAAGGCCACGCAGGATGGCAACGGCTCGCTCTTCGACACGACGATGCTGCTCTACGGGTCGGGCATGAGCGATTCGAACATGCACCTGCCGCGGAACCTGCCGACGGTCGTGGCCGCCGGCAAGGGCTTCGGCATCAAGGGCGACCGCGTGCTGGTGTTCCCGGATCGCACGCCGATGGCCAACCTCCAGCTGACGCTGCTCGACAAGTTCGGCGTGGACGTGGAGAAGTTCGGCGACAGCGACGGCCGACTCAAGCCGTTGGCGGGCGTCTAGCACCATGACGGCAGACAGAGGAGGGTGTGCAATGACAGTCAGTCTCCGGCTTATCAGTGCCGCAGCGGTTCTCGCGGTTGCCGGGTTGGGTGCGGGTGCGCGCGACCTCCGCGTGGCCGACGCCGCCGAGCGGCGTGACGCCAGGGCCGTGCGCGTGCTGCTCAAGCAGGGCGTCGACGCGAAGGCGACGCAGCCCGACGGAGCCACGGCCCTGCACTGGGCCGCACACTGGAACGACGTGGCGCTGGCGAAGGACCTCGTCGCGGCCAAGGTGGATATGAACGCCGCCAACGACTATGGTGTGACGCCGCTCTTCCTCGCCGCGACGAACGGCAGCCTCGAGATGACCGAGGTGCTCCTCGGCGCCGGGGCCAGCGCCACGGCTGCGCTCCCCCCGGGGGAGACGGTGCTGATGACGGCTGTGCGCGGTGGGAATGCCGCCGTGGTCAAGCGGCTCCTCGTCGCCGGGGCGGACGCGAATGCGGCGCAGAAGTCGAAGGGGCAGACCGCCTTGATGTGGGCCGCCACGGCACGCAATGTCGACGTCGCCAAGGCGCTCATCGAGGGCGGCGCCAGCGTCGGGACCACCACGGCCAACGGCTTCACCGCGCTGCTCTTTGCGGCCAAGGAAGGCAGCATCGAGATGGCGCGGTTGCTGCTCGCGTCTGGCGCGAAGGTGGACGAGCAGGCGAAGGACGGCAGCACGCCGATTCTGGCGGCCACCGTGCGGGGGCACGCGGACCTGGCAATGTTCCTGCTCGAGCAGGGTGCCCACCCTGATGGTGCGCTGGCGGTGGCGGGCTACTCGCCCCTGCATTTTGCCGCCGCCCGTTTCGACGATGCGCTGGCGCCGGTGGAGCCGAACCAGACGGGTGAGTGGCGCGCGCTGCTCGGGATGCCTGATCGCAAGGGAAAGCTGGCGCTCATCAACGCGCTGCTCGCCAAGGGCGCTGACGTCAACGCCAAGTCGACCAAGCCCCTGCTGCGTGCCGGCTTCGGGGAAACGTTCTTTGGCTCAACGCCGTTCATCATTGCCACGGGGAGCGGCGACGTGGAGGTGATGCGGCTGCTGCTGGGGAAGGGTGCCGACCCCAAGGCGGCTGGCGACGGCGGCCGGACGGCCATCATCGCTGCCTGCGACGGCAACGCGGATACGTCGGTCATCGTGACCGAGGCAGACCGGATGCAGGCGATCAAGGTCGCGCTCGAGGCCGGCGTGAGCATCGAGGCGGCTGATGCCAAGGGGTATCGCGCGATGCACTCCGCGGCCACCAACGGGTATCACAAGATCATCAAGCTGCTGCTGGAGAAGGGCGCGGATCTGAATCCGGTCACCAACAGCCGCAGCGAGAAGGACTACGGCACGGGTGTGCTTGTGGTGGCGGGGCAGAGCCCGCTCGGCATCGTCGAAGGCACGTTCACCGGTGGCGTGATTCGTGAGCGTCCCGAGACCGCCGTGTTCCTGCGTGCTCTGGGCGCCAAGTCCGTGGGCAAGGCCACACTCGACACCTACCTGAAGCAGTTCGAGAACCAGCAGAAGGGCGCGGCCGGCAACACGTCCAAGCCCGCGACTGCGGGTCAGTAGGTTTCCCTCGCCGGGCGCGCCTGGGCCTGATTTCGCCAACCGTTTTCGCTAAGATGCTCCACGCGTCAACCCACGGGGTTGCGGGGCGCATTTGACGGAATCCAGGAGGCAGGCGATGAGCGGTGTCCGTGTGCTGGTGGGTACGAAGAAGGGGGCGTTCATCCTGACGTCGGATGGCCGCCGGCAGTCGTGGACGGTGGACGGCCCGCACTTTGGGGGCTGGGAGATCTACCACCTCAAGGGATCACCGGTGGACCCCGACCGCCTCTACCTGGCCCAGAACACCGGCTGGTTTGGCCAGCTCATGCAGCGGTCGAGCGACGGCGGCAAGACGTGGGATGCCGTCGGCAACCAGTTCGCCTACGACGGTGAGACCGGCACGCACCAGTGGTACGACGGCACGCCCCACCCATGGGAGTTCAAGCGCGTGTGGCACGTGGAGCCGTCGCTGACGGATCCCGCCACGGTGTATGCCGGCGTCGAGGACGCGGCCATGTTCCGGAGTACCGATGCGGGCATGACCTGGCAGGAGCTGTCCGGCCTGCGCCGCCACGGCTCCGGGTCCCACTGGATGCCGGGCGCGGGCGGGATGGGGCTGCACACAATCCTCCTGGACCCGTCGAATCCCGCGCGGATGTACATCGCGATTTCCTCGGCAGGCACGTTCCGGACCGACGACGGCGGTACCTCGTGGCGCGCGGTCAACAAGGGGCTGCACTCTGAGCACATCCCCGACCCGGACGCCGAAGTGGGCCACTGCGTTCACCGTATCGCGATGCATCCGTCCCGGCCGGACACGCTCTTCATGCAGAAGCACTGGGACGTGATGCGGACCGACGACGCCGGCGAGTCCTGGCGCGAGGTCAGCGGCAACCTGCCGACCGACTTCGGCTTCGTGATCGACGTGCACGCTCACGAGCCAGAGACCATCTACGTGGTGCCGATCAAGAGCGATGGCGAACACTATCCGCCTGATGGCAAGTTGCGTGTGTACCGCAGCCGTACCGGCGGGAACGAGTGGCAGGAGTTGGGCAAGGGCCTGCCGGACCGCGACTGCTACGTCAACGTGCTCCGCGATGCGATGGCCGTCGATCATCTCGACAGTTGCGGCGTCTACTTCGGCACGACCGGTGGGCAGGTCTACTGCTCGCCGGACGGCGGGGACACGTGGTCGGCCATCGTCCGCGACCTGCCGGCCGTGCTGTCGGTCGAGGTCCAGACGCTTCCATGATCCGCGTGGTGCTGCCCGGCCATCTGCGCACGCTGGCGCGCGTGGATGGCGAGGTGGTGCTCGAGATGGCCGGCGCGGTCACGCGTCAGGTGCTGCTCGATGCCCTTGAGGACCGCTACCCGGTGCTCAAGGGCACGATTCGCGACTACGGCACCGGAAAGCGCCGGCCCTTCCTGCGGTTCTTCGCGTGCGAGGAAGACCTCTCGCACGAGCCGGCCGATGCGCTGCTGCCAGACCCTGTGGTGCGCGGCATCGAGCCGTTCCTCATCATCGGGTCCATCGCCGGCGGGTAGCCCCGGGGTGTGGCGCCGGGCGTCAGCCCTGGCGCCGCACCCACGCGGCGATGACGTCCTGGACGCCGGCGTAGACCTCGTCGAGTGGTGGGCCGATGCGCTTCGGTGGGGCGAGCGAGTGGTCCGCGTTGGCGACGGCGTGCACGGTCACCGAGGCTGGCGTCACGCCGAAGTGCGGGGCGAGCTCCAGCGGCGAGCCGAAGGGATCCCGCTCGCCCTGCACGATGAGCACTGGCGCGCTGATGGACGCCAGGTGGGCAACCCGCAAGGTCTGGGGCTTGCCCGGCGGGTGCAGCGGGTAGCCGAGGAGCACCAGTCCACCGATCCGCCCCGAGAGGTCATCACCAGCCGCAGCCAGGTGCGAGGCCATCCGGCCGCCCATGGACTTGCCCCCGATGAAGAGCCGGTTGCCGTCCCAGTTTCCCTGGGTAGCCACTCCGGCCACGATGGCCCTGTAGCAGCGCTCAAGCGCGTCCGTGCGATCAGGCAGCCGGCGCTTGGCCTCGGTGTAGAGGAAGTTGAAGGTGGCGACATCGAGCCCCCGGGCCGCCAGGCCCTCGGCGAATCCCACCATGAAGGGATGCGTCTGCGGCGCGCCAGCGCCGTGCGCGAGGACCAGTGTGGCCCCCAGCCGAGGGCCGGAGGCGGTATAGAGCAGGGCGGTCGTCTGCCGTTCGCCCACGGGTACCGCCAGTGCGACGGGCGGCGGCATCAGCCGCACGCCGTCCGCCTCAGGCGACCGTGGCGGCGACGGGTTTCGGCGTCGAGGCACCGAGCAGAATCCGCAGTGTCCGGCGGAGCGGCTCGGCTGCACCCCAGAGCAGCTGGTCGCCGACGGTGAAGGCCGACAGATACTCGGGCCCGAAGTGGAGCTTGCGCAGCCGGCCGATTGGCACCTGCAGCGTGCCGGTCACGGCAGCCGGGGTCAGGGCCTTGAGCGACGCCTCTTTCTCGTTCGGCACCACGGTCACCCACTCGTGGGCACCGGCCAGCAGCCGCTCCACCTCATCGAGGGGTACATCCCGAGTCAGCTTGATGGTAAGCGCCTGGCTATGGCAGCGCATGGCACCGACGCGGACGCAGAGGCCGTCGACCGGCACGGGCCGGTCCTGGCGGCCGAGGATCTTGTTGGCCTCGGCCATGGCCTTCCACTCTTCCTTGCTCTGGCCGTTGCCGAGGTCCTCGGCGATCCAGGGCAGCAGGCTGCCTGCAAGCGGGTAGCCCTGGAAGGCGGTCACCGGGAACTCTGGCGACCGGAGCGTCGCGGCCACCGCACGGTCGATATCCAGAATTGCCGATGCCGGGTCCTTCAGCAGGTCCGCCACCGCGTGATGCGCGACGCCCATCTGCGTCACGAGCTCGCGCATGTTCTTCGCGCCGGCGCCAGAGGCAGACTGGTACGTCATCGCGCTGACCCACTCCACGAGGCCGGCCCTGAAGAGGCCCGACATCGCCATGAGCATCAGGCTCACGGTGCAGTTACCGCCGATGAAGCTCTTCACGCCGGAGGCGATGGCGCGGTCGATGACCTCGCGGTTCACCGGGTCGAGCACGATGATGGCGTCGTCCTTCAGGCGCATCGTCGACGCCGCATCGATCCAGTAACCGGTCCAGCCGGCCTCGCGCAGCTTCGGGTAGATGGCCTTTGTGTAGTCGCCACCCTGGCAGGAGATGAGGACATCGGCCTGCTTCAGTGCGGTGATGTCGTACGCGTCCAGCAGGCGGCCGGCACGCTTACCAATCGCCGGCGCGTCCGCACCGGCCTGCGACGTGGAAAAGAAGAGAGGATCGATCAGGTCGAAGTCCCGCGCCTCGCGCATCCGCTGCACGAGGACGGAGCCCACCATCCCCCGCCATCCAATCAGTCCTGCCTGCATTCGACAATAATAACTGTTCACCTCACTATGCTTCTTGTTCAGAAATTCGGGGGTACATCGGTCGCGGATGCCGATGCGATCCGGCGTCTCGTCGCCATCGTCATGGGCGGCCGGGGCCGACCGGCGCGGGGACCGGCTGTCGTGGTGTCGGCCATGAGCGGGGTCACCGACGGGCTGCTGTGCGTGGCGGCTGACGCCGCGGCGGCCCGGCTCGAGCCGGCTCTGGCCGGGCTGGCAAAGGTGCGTGTGCGCCACGCGGAGGCCATCGGGGGCCTCCTGACCGGTGCCCGCGCAGCTGAGACCGCCGCGTGTGCGACCGCCTACCTCGACCAGCTTGAGTCGGTGGTGCGGGGGTTGGCCCTGCTCCGCGAAGTGACGCCCCGTACGATGGACGCCATCACGGCCACTGGTGAGCTGCTCAGCTCCCGGCTCGTCGCTGCAGCCGTGGAGGAGGCCGGCACGCCGTCGACGTGGATCGATGCCCGCCAGGTGGTCGTGACCTCCGATGAGCACGGCCGGGCCGTGCCGCTGGCGGAGCCGACCTATGCGGCCCTCCGTGCCGTCGTCCTCGCCACTATCGAGGCCGGGCGCGTGCCCGTGCTCGGAGGCTTCATCGGCGCCACGGTCGACGGCGTGACCACCACCCTCGGGCGCGGGGGATCGGACTATTCCGGTGCGCTCGTCGGTGCGGGAATCGACGCGGACGAGATTCAGATCTGGACCGACGTGGACGGCATGCTCACCGCGGACCCGCGTGTCGTGCCGGACCCGCGGCTGGTCCAGCGGTTGTCGTATGCGGAGGCGTCGGAGCTGGCCTATTTCGGCGCCAAGGTGCTCCACCCAAGCACCATCCTGCCGGCCGTGGAGCGCGGGATTCCCGTCCGCATCGTGAACGCGCAACGGCCCCAGGGCGCAGGTACGCTCATCACCGCGACTCCCGGTACAGGCCCCGGACCCTTCGCGGCGCTGGCCTGCAAGCGGAACCTCGCCGTGGTCAACATCACGTCCACCCGCATGCTGATGGCCTACGGGTTCCTTCGCAAGCTCTTCGAGGTGTTCGAGCGCTTCCGCACCGAAGTGGACGTGGTGACGACCTCGGAGGTGAGCGTCTCGGTGACGGTGGAGGATCGACGAAGCCTGGACGGCATCCGGCAGGCGCTGGAGGTATTCGCCGAGGTCGCGGTGGAGCCCGACATGGCGCTCGTCTGCGCCGTAGGAGACGGGTTGATGGCGCAGCCAACGACGATTGCGCGGATGCTCGGCGCACTGGACGGTGTACCGCTGCGCATGGTGTCGCAGGCGGCCTCGCGGCGGAACATCACCGTGGTACTGGCTGACGCGGACGTGCCGGACGCGATGCGACGCCTGCACAAGGAGTTCTTTCCGGCCCTGAGCGATGCGGCGTCGGGCAGGAGTGGAGGGGCGAGCCCTTCGACAAGCTCAGGGCTGCGAGGAATGACGTAATGAAACTCTTGATCATCGGCTACGGCAGGATGGGCCGGCTCGTGGACGAGCTCGCGGGCGCGGCGGGGATCGATGTGGTGGGCCGGCTGGATGTGGACACCATCGACGGCCCGTGGCCGCAGGCGGATGTGGCCATCGACTTCTCGATCGCGGAGGCCGTGCCGGCCAACTTCACGCGGCTGGCCGCGCAGCGCACCAATGTGGTGATCGGCACCACGGGCTGGGCGGCGCACACGGCTGCCCTCAGCAAGGCCGCGGCCGATGCCGGCCTCGGCGTGGTGGCCTCGGCCAACTTCTCGATTGGCGTGAACGTGTTCCAGCTTGTGGTGGAGGAAGCGGCGCGCCGGATGGCCGCCCAGCCGGACTACGAGAGCTGGATCCACGAAGCGCATCACAGCGCCAAGCGCGATGCGCCATCCGGTACGGCGCTGCTGCTGCGCGACGCCATGGTGAGCGCGGGTTATGCCCGGCCCATCGACATGTCGTCGACACGTGCGGGGCGGATTCCGGGAACGCACACGGTGGGATTCGACAGCCAGTCCGACACCATCGAGCTGACGCACACGGCCCGGGACCGCGGCGGGTTTGCGCGCGGGGCGCTCCTGGCGGCGCGCTGGGTGAACGGCCGGAGCGGCTGGTTCTCGATGATGGATGTGCTGCGCTGAAGGTAAGCTGGGAAGTCAGGAAGGGAATCGATATGCGGAGGATGTGGACGGGCGTGGGTACGGCGTTGGTGACGCCGTTCCGTCAGGACGGATCGCTGGACGAAGTGGCCATCACCGCGCTGGCGAAGCGGCAGGCCGATGCCGGTGTCCACTTCGTGTCGCCCTGCGGGACGACGGGCGAGGCGCCGACGCTCTCCGCCGATGAGAAGGTCCGCGTGGTGGAGCTGGTCGTGGCGGCCGTGGCGGGGCGCGTGCCCGTGCTGGCCGGTGCTGGCGGCTACGACACACGTGAGGTCGCCCACCTGGTGAGCCGGATGGAGAAGGCCGGCGCGCAGGGCATCCTTTCCGTGACGCCCTACTACAACAAGCCCACCCCGGAAGGCATGGTCGAACACTACAAGGCGGTCGGTGGCGCGACCTCGCTCCCGGTCGTGCTCTACAACGTGCCCGGGCGCACGGGCATCAACGTGGACGCGCCGACGCTCGTGAAGATCGCAGCGGCCGTGCCCAACCTCGTGGCCGTCAAGGAAGCCTCCGGCAACATGCCGCAGATGGTCGAGATCTGCGCCAGCGTGCCCGAGGGGTTCCTCGTGCTCTCCGGCGACGACGCGCTGACCCTGCCGCTCCTGTCTGTCGGTGGCCACGGCATCATTTCGGTGGCCTCCAACGAAGTGCCCGCCGAGATGGTGCAGATGGTGGAAGCAGCTGAGAGCGGGGATTGGGCAGCCGCGCGTGCGCTGCACCGGCGCCTGCTGCCCCTGATGAACATCAACTTCGTGGAGGCCAACCCGGGTCCTGCCAAGGCGGCGATGGCGGCCATGGGGCTGCTGGGTGAGTATTACCGCCTGCCGATGGTGCCACCGCGGCCAGCCTCGCGTGAGCGCATCCTGCAGGTGCTCCGCGACCTGACGCTGGCCTGACGAGGGTGGACCCCGTCGAACGCGCCGTCGAACGTGCAATAGACCTGACCTGCGCGCTGGTCGATATCGACTCCACGACCGGCCGTGAAGTCGAGGCGGGCCGGTATGTCTCGGCGCTGCTGACGGGCCTTGGCTACACCGTGGTCGAGCAGCCTGTCGCCGACGGACGGTTCAACGTGTTCGCGCACCTCGGTGCCACGCCGCGCGTCGTTTTCTCCACGCACTACGACTGCGTGCCGCCCTTCTTTCCCAGCCGTCGCGAACGCGGGCTGATCGTCGGCCGGGGTTCCTGCGACGCCAAGGGCATCCTGGCTGCCCAGGTGGCGGCGGCCGAGCGCCTGCGCGCGTCCGGTTGCATGGATTTCGGCCTGCTGTTCCTGGTCGGCGAAGAACGGGGCAGCGAGGGCGCCAAGGTGGCCAACGGCCTGGCACCGGTTGGCGTGGAGTTCCTGATCAACGGCGAGCCGACCGACAACCGGCAGGGTGTCGCCACCCGGGGAAGCCTGCGCGTCCGGTTGAGTGCCACCGGCCGGGCCGCGCATTCGTCCTTCCCGGAACTGGGTATCTCTGCCATCGATAAGCTCCTGGATGCCCTGATGGTGACGCGCGGTGTGCAGTTGCCGGACGACATGGAGCTGGGCCGGACGCACTATTCGGTGGGCCTCATCGAGGGTGGCGTGGCGCCCAACGTCGTCTCGCCAAGCGCGTCGGCCGAACTGGTGTTCCGGACGGTGGGAGACGGCGCCGAAGTCATTCGTGCTCTCGACGTGCTGCGCGGCATCGTGGACGTGGAAACCGTGGTCGACATCCCGGCCGTGCGGATGTACACGGAGCCCGGCTTCGAGACCGCCGTGTTTCCCTTCACCACCGACGTGCCGCTGCTCACCAACTGGGGCCGGCCGCTGCTGATGGGGCCAGGGTCCATTCACGTGGCCCACACGGACCACGAGCACCTGGCGGTCGAGGATCTGGTCGCGGCCATCGACCTGTATGTCGCCACGGCTGGGCGCCTGCTCGGGTAGCGTGCCTGTGGTGGCCCTCCAGCCGGCCCAAGCTGTTCCGCGGGGCGGGCTGGCACGATGTACACTTGACGTATTCGGCGAGCCGCACCGCGGTTCGGACCCTGTGCGATCACAGACTGCGAACCGCGTCAGGGCCGGAAGGCAGCAGCGCTAAACAGATCCTGCGGTGCCGCAGGTCATCCGGGCCGCGGTGGGGCTCGTCGAAGCCCGATCCCCCAGTCACCGACACGACATGTCGTTCCAAGTGCTTGCCCGCAAGTGGCGCCCGCAGCGGTTCGACGATGTCGTCGGCCAGCAGGCCACCACCCGCACGCTGAAGAATGCGATCACGAGTGGTCGCGTGGCACAGGCCTTCGTGTTTGCCGGTGCGCGCGGCTGCGGCAAGACAACCACCGCCCGCATCCTGGCTCGAGCCCTCAACTGCGTGAAGGGTCCCACGCCTGACCCGTGTGGCGAGTGCGACGCCTGCCTCGAGATTGCCCAGGGGCGCGACATTGACGTGCTCGAAATCGACGCGGCCAGCCACACCGGCATCGACAACATCCGCGAAGTCGTGATTGCCGGGCTGTCGATCGCCCCGGCACGCGACCGGTACAAGGTGTTCATCATCGACGAGGTGCACCAGCTCTCGGCGGCCTCGTTCAATGCCCTGCTCAAGTCCATCGAGGAGCCGCCGCCGCACGTCGTCTTCATGATGGCGACCACTGAATTGCACAAGATTCCGGACACGATCCTCTCGCGCTCGCAGGTCTATGAATTCCGCACCATTCCGACCAACGCGATTGCCGCGCAGTTGAAGACCATTGCCGCCGCCGAAGGCATCGAGGTGCCGGAGGCCGCGCTGATGCTGATGGCCCGGGCGGCCGAGGGCAGCATGCGCGACGCGCAGAGCGCGTTCGATCAGGTGATTGCCTTTGCCGGACTGACGATCACCGGCGACGACGTCTCGACCGTGCTGGGGCTGGTGGGCCGCGACCTGCTGTTCGACATCATCGAGGCGGTGGTCGACGAGGACGCGCCGAAGGCGTTTGCGCTGGCGGACCGCGCCACCGAATCGGGTCACGACCTGCGCCTGGTGTGCCGCGAGCTGGCGGGCGTGATACGCGACATGACGATCGTCTCCATCGACCCCTCCCGCGTGTCGGAGGCGGGGATGGGGGAGGCGGACGCGGCGCGGTTGTCGGCGCTGGCAACGCGCTTCTCCCGCGAGGACCTGATGCGGGCCTTCGACGTGCTGTCCCGGGCGGAGCAGGACATCCGAGCCGCGGCGCAGCCCCGTTTTCACTTCGAGATGGCACTGCTGCGCTGGATGCACCTGCGCAAGCTGGTGCCCCTCGCGGATCTGCTGGCCGGCGGACCGGGCGCAGCCAGCCCGGCACGCCCGGGCCTGGCAGTGCCCCCCAAGATCGCTCCTCCAAAGAGCGCACCGCCGAAGAGTGCACTGCCGGCGCGGCCCGCCGCGTCCGCGCTGAGGCCGTCCGCGGCTGCATCTTCCGTGTCTGCGCCATCCGCAGATACGCCGTCAGCCCCGGTGACGCCCGCGAACCGTCCCGCTACGGCCGCCGCTCCGGCGAAGGCCGAGGCCCCCGGACCCGCGGACAGCACGGCAGCCGCCGGCTCGGGAGTGAAGGACGCGCTGCTGGCTGAGGTGCGCACCGCCAAGCCCATGCTCCACAACATGGCGATCGCGATGGCACAGCGGATCGACGCGTCCGAGACCGCCATCACGTTTACCTTCGCGGCCAACCATAACGTGGCTCGCGCGCAGCTCGAGCAGAACCGGGAATGGCTGGAGCTGCTGACGGAGCGGCTCACCGGCCGGCGGATTCCGGTCCGCACAGTGCAGGCCGAAGCCGTGCAGGCCGCGGCAGTGCCGGCCGAGGGCGACGCGCCCCCTGCCGCGGGTGCCTCGAACCTGGCTGCTGGCAAGCCCGCGCGCGACCTCCGTGCCGAGGCCATGGCCTCGGCCTCGGTGCAGGCCGTGCTTGATGTGTTTCCCGCCGAGCTCGGCGACGTCGAGGAGATGTGAGTTCGCGATGAACATCCAGAACATGATGAAGCAGGCGCAGGAGATGCAGGCGCGCCTGCAGCAGCAGATGACGGAGATGCGCGTGGAAGGCAACGCGGGCGGCGGCATGGTGACCGTCGCCGTGTCCGGGGACAAGCGCCTGCACGCCGTGACGCTCGACCCCGAGGTGGTGTCGAAGGAAGACATCGAGATGCTGCAGGACCTCATCGTGGTGGCCGTCAACGACGCCCACCGCAAGATCGATGAAGAACTGAGCCGGCAGATGAGCGGCCTCATGGGCGGGCTCAAGATCCCGGGCCTCTCCTGATGGCCGCCCTGCCCGAGCCCCTCACGCGCCTTGTCGAGCACCTGCAGAAGCTGCCGGGGATTGGCGCGAAGAGCGCGCAGCGGCTGGCGTTTCACATGCTCCGCACCCCGCGCGAAGACATCGAGCGGCTGTGCGAGGCGCTCCGCGACGTGAAGGACCGGGTCACGTACTGCTCGATCTGCCACAACATCACGGACACGGACCCGTGCCACTATTGCACCCACCCGTCGCGCGACCTGCGGGTGATCTGCGTGGTGGAAGAACCCCAGAATGTCTCCGTCGTGGAGAAGACCGGCGGCTTCAAGGGCGGGTATCACGTGCTGATGGGGACGCTCTCGCCGCTCCAGGGCGTGGGCCCAGACGACCTCAAGATCAAGAGCCTGCTCGCCCGGGTGGGCGCCGGCGGGGTGGAGGAAGTGATCGTTGCCACCAACCCCACCGTTGAGGGCGAAGCCACGGCGCTGTATCTGGCGCGCCTGCTCAAGCCGCTCGGCGTCAAGGTCACGCGTATCGCCATGGGCATTCCCGTGGGCAGCGACCTGGAGTACGCCGACGAGATCACCATGTCCCGCGCCATGGACGGCCGCCGGGAGTTCTGACGGACCGATGCTCCCTGCCGCCTATCAACTACCGGCTGCCGTCGTTCTGATCCTGAGCGGCGCCGTGGCCTGCTTCTTCGGCCACCGGCTGTTCCGGATCGTGCTGATCATCTTCGGGTTCCTCATCGGGGCGTTCGCGGCCAGCTCCGTCTTCGGCATGAGCGATACCACGCCCATGCTCATCGCGGCCGCCGTGGGCGGCATCCTCGGTGCCTTGATCTTGCGGGCCGCGTACTTCGTGGGCGTCGCGCTGATCGGGGCTGCGTTCGGCGCGACCGTCATCAACCTCGTGTTTTCGGCGCTCGACAAAGGAGAGCCGGGGTTGTGGGTGGTGGTGCTGGCCGCGGTGGCGGGTGCGGTGGCGGCCGTCTACCTGCAGCGCTACGTCATTATCGTGGGCACCGCGTTTCTCGGCGCGTGGACCATCCTCGTGGGGGCCATGGCGCTGGTGGGCGACCGCGCGGCTATGGCCGCCGCCGTGGCCGGGGACGCCTGGGTGATCTATCCCCTGGACCCTGCCCCTGGCAGGAAGTGGGTGCCAATTGTGTGGGTCGTGGTCGGCCTCATCGGCGCCGGCGTGCAGTTGGGCTTCACCGGTGGCGACAAGGGCCGCGTGGTCGGTCGCAAGAAGTAGTCACACCGCCGCGCCGAACCGCAGGCGGATGACGTCCTGCCGATACTGGAAGATGCGCTTCAGCATCGGCGCAATCACGAGGGCGTTGGCGATGCGGCCCAGCACGCCCATCGGAGGGGCGTAGTAGACACGGTCCTCCATGACCGTGCGCAGGCCGTCAGCCCGGAATGCATGCTCGTGATACCAGCTCCGGTACGGCCCCGCTTCCTGCACGTCCACGAACCGATGGCCGGGCTCCCAGGACGCGATGCGTGTCCGCCAGTGCATCGGCACCGCGCCCACGCGAATCTGGTAGTCGATCGCGGCCGACGTAGCCATGGCCGCCGGCAGACCGGTGATCATGAACTGCATGCCGGACGGCGTGATGAGCCCGAGATTCTCTGGGCGCGAGAAGAACTCGAACGTGCGCGCGAGTGGAGCGTTGAGCGTGGTGGTGCTCGACAGCAGGTACCGCGCCGGGCGAGCCTTCAGGTAGTCGTCCACCGGGACTCCTGCCTTTGGCACGTTGGTGATGGACACCGACGTATCGGCTGCCAGCAGGTCCTGCAGGGCTGCGTCCAGCGTCGGGAACCGCCAGACGAACTGGCTCGCGGTCAGCCGGGCCGGCTGTGCGCGCTGGCTGTCGAGCAGCACGCCTGCGGCATCACCGAGGACGGCGCGCAGCGCGAAGGCCGGCAGCGGCATGAAGGCCGGACGCCCGAGCACCCGGCCCATCGCGCGTGCGAAATCACGGGAGGTGACCGGATACGGCGCCACGCCGTTGATGGGGCCGCTCAGGCTCGTCTCATCGAGGGCGCGCACGAAGATCGCCACCAGGTCGTGGAGATGAATCCAGGGCATGTACTGCCTGCCGTTGCCGATCGGGCCTCCCACGCCGAATCGGAAGGCCGGTGCCATCAGAGGCAGTGCGCCACCGTCGCGGCCGAGCACCACGCCGGTGCGGATCGTGACCACCCGGCAGAAGGTGCTGGCGGCGTTGGCCGCCCCCTCCCAGTCCTGGCACAGGCGACCGAGGAAGTCATGCCCGGCAGCGGCGCTCTCGGGGAGCAGCGTCTCGCCCCGGTTGCCGTAGTAGCCGACGGCGCTGCCTGAGATGAGCACCTGGGGAGGCTGGGCCATGCGCGACATGCCCCTGACGAGCCGTGCGGTGAGCTGCACCCGACTGGCCGTCAGCCGCTCGCGCCGGCGCGCCGTCCAGCGGCCGCCGAGGATGGGTTCGCCGGCCAGATTGATGACGGCGTCGGTGCCGGCAAGTGCGTCATCCAGGCGCGTCCCGATGCCGTCGTCCTCGACCACGATCACGTCGCCGCCCAGGCGAGCCTTTGCGCGGGAGGCCGATCGCGCCAGGGCCACCACCGTGTGACCGTGCCGCTGCAGGGCCGGCACCAGTGCCCGCCCGATGAATCCCGTTGCCCCCGTCACCATGATTCGCATGCCGCGCTCCTCGTGTATCGTCGTGTGTGTGAACCAAGCATAGCCGAATAAGACGAATAAACAAGTTGAAATCAACTTATTCGTCCCATACGATGAGGCATGCCAGATTTGCTCACCACCAGGGAGGCCTCGCGCGTGGCCGGCGTGGGGCCGACGGCCATCAAGCGCTGGGCCGATGACGGCCGCCTCAGCTGTGTGAAGACGGCCGGCGGGCACCGGCGTTTTCGCCGGTCGGAGCTGGAGGCCCTGCTCCGCGCCGAGGCCCTGGCAGGCCGAACCGGGGGAGGCGAGTGGGACGAGTGGTTCGACGCCCTGCTCGACCAAGACGGCCAGTTCCGCGTGGAGGCCCGGTTGCTCCAGGAGCGCGCGGCCACTG
This sequence comes from Vicinamibacterales bacterium, assembly GCA_040081715.1. Taxonomy (GTDB): domain Bacteria; phylum Acidobacteriota; class Vicinamibacteria; order Vicinamibacterales; family UBA2999; genus CANKJK01. Next base: position 72,063 of record JBEBFY010000010.1, read on the forward strand.
GCTCCTGGGCACAAGTGGCCGAGCGCGTGGGGCGGTTGCTTACCGACGTGGGGGAGCGATGGGCGAGGGGCACGCTGACCATCACCGAGGAACACCTGGTCTCGGACCGGCTCAGGCGCGCTGTGAGCCGGGTGGTCGAAGCGATGCCGCTGCGGCCTGACGCACCGTCGTGCCTCATCGCCACCGCGGACGGCGATCCCCACACCGGTGGGTTGTTACTGACGGAGCTGACGCTGCGTGAGGCCGGGTGGCGGACGATCTGGGCCGGCGCGCCCATTCCGGCTGGGGAGCTGGCGGCGGCGATCACGCGTTGGAAGCCGCGGATGGTGGCGCTCTCGGCGTCCGTGGCGGCGAAGCCGTCCATCCTCGCGACCGAGGTCGTGAAGGCGGGCAAAGCCTGCCGCGCGGTGGGTGCGTCGCTCGCCCTTGGTGGGCGTGGGAAGTGGCCGGCTATCCCCGTGTCGACGGGTGAGCGGTTCGAGGATTTCGCGTCGTTCAGCGCGTTCGCGCTGCGCGTGGCCGATCAGGTCCGCTGAGGTGCCGTACCCGCCCGGTGACGCCCGGATCAGCGTCATCAACCACGCACCTCCTCATCCGGAGGGCCGCATCGTTCTCTACTGGATGGTCGGCGCGCGTCGGACGCACGACAACCCTGCGCTCACCCGGGCCGTGCACTACGCCCGTGAGCTGCGCCGTCCGCTCGTGGTGCTGGAGCCTCTTCGGGCTGACTATCCCTGGGCCAGCGACCGGCTGCACCAGTTCGTGATCGACGGCATGCTCGACAATGCCGGGCATCTCGCCGATACGCCGATTCACTACTACCCGTACGTTGAGCCAGCGCCGCGTGCCGCGCGCGGCCTGCTGGCCACACTGGCCAGCGAGGCAGCCGTCGTCGTCACCGATCGCTCGCCCGCCTTCTTCCTGCCTCGGATGCTGGCCGCCGCGGCCGCGCATGTGCCCGGCCGGCTCGAAGCCGTGGACGGCTGCGGCGTGCTACCCCTCGATGCGGCCACTCGCGTGTTTCCCACGGCGTACGGGTTCCGGCGCTTCCTCCAGCGCACGCTCCCGTCGGTGGCCGATAGCCTTCGCCGCGACCCGCGCGAGGATCTGCAGGACCTGCCGCCGCTTCCGGAGGCCGACCAGCAGTGGCTTCGAACCATCCAGGACCGATGGCCCGCGCTGGTGCCGGACGCGGCCGTCGCCGCTGCGCTGGTGCGCGCGCTGCCAATTGACCACGCCGTCCGGCCCGGCGTGCAGCAGGGTGGCTCGACCGCGGCGCAGGCCACGCTCAACCGGTTCCTCCACGATGGCCTCAGCCGATATGCCACGGACCGCAACCAGCCGGATCTGGATCTGACCAGCAACCTCTCGCCCTATCTCCACTTCGGGCACATCGCTGCCACGGACGTGTGCCGGCAGGTGCTCGCCTATGCGGGATGGTCCGGTGAGATGGCTGCCACGGTGCATGGCCATCGGGAGGGTTGGTGGGGCCTCGACGTCAACGTGGAGGCGTTCCTTGAGGAACTTCTGACCTGGCGCGAACTCGGCCTGAACGCCGCCGCCCACCTGCCGGGCTACGACCGCTACGACACGCTTCCGCCGTGGGCACGCGACACCTTGGCCGCCCATCGCGCGGATCCACGCGCCCACGCCTACGACCTGGTCGCGCTCGATGCCGCCGCCACGCACGACCCTCTCTGGAATGCCGCGCAGCGGCAGCTTGTGACCGAAGGTCGGCTGCACAACATGCTGCGCATGCTCTGGGGCAAGAAGATCCTCGAGTGGAGCCCATCGCCCGAGGCCGCCCTCGACGCGATGGTGCACCTGAACAACCGCTACGCCGTGGACGGCCGCGACCCGAACTCCTGCTCGGGTATCTTCTGGGTGCTCGGCCGCTACGACCGGGCGTGGGGACCGGAGCGGCCTATCTTCGGCACCATCCGCTACATGAGCTCTGCCAACACCGCCCGCAAGGTGCGGGTGAAGCAGTACCTCGCGCGGTACGGCGTCGAGCGGAGCCTGCTGCCAGCCTGACTTTCTCTCCAAGATTGCGCCGGACCGCTGATGTGAGTATGGACCGTGATGTCGCCCCGCTGGCATCGTTGGCCTCGGGTGCGGTACGCTCCGCGCCGGAGGTCGTGTCCGTATGGCTAAGAGACTTGCCGGGGAAGTTGTCTGTGCGCTGGTGTTGAGCTTCGGGATTGGCGCGGTGGTGATGGCGCAGGCGCCGCCACCCGCTCCGAAGGGACGCATCAACCCGATGATCGCGAGGCTTGAGGCCGGCGGCATCGCGGATGGGGAGGTGCTCTCGTTCATCGACATGGAGCACAACCCGTATCTGATCGGCGACCTGCGCAAGATGCTGGACGACGTGGCCGCGCAGAAGAGCCCGGACGGCAAGCTCCTCAAGGCCCCGATCGTGCGCGTGCCGATGTACGGCAACGAGCCCTCCGCCTGGGCGGCGTTGCAGGTCATGGACCTGGGCGCGATGGGCGTCGTGTTTCAGTCCATTGAGAACAAAGCCGCCGCCGAGCGCGTGGTGGCCTCGATGCGCTTTCCGCCGCAGAAGGGCTCGAAAGTGTCGCCCGTGCCCCGAGGAACACGGAGTGGGGCGCCGCGCGGGGGCAAGACCCTCGTGTTGAGCGCGGACGAACTGCTGAAGCGCGCCGACGTATGGCCCCTCAACCCGGATGGCGAGCTGATGGCCATCCCCATGATTGAGACCGCCGAGGCCGTGAAGAACATCGATCAGATCCTTGCGGTCCCCGGTATTGGCGCCATCCTGGTCGGGTCCTACGACCTGAGCCTCAGCTATGGCGACGGCCCGCCGAAGAACGGCCCGAAGCCCTATGCGGCGGACACCGAGGGCGCCATCCAGAAGATCGCCCAGGGCTGCGCCCGCCACAAGGTGGTGTGCGGCATTGCCGCCGGCGGGGGCAAGGAATACCGGGATCAGCTCATCAAGTGGGGCTACCGGATGTTCCTGAACTAGGCCGAACCTTGCGGGTCCGGACGAGTTTCAGTACCATCTGAAGGTTCGTCCGGCCTGCACGGTCCCACCCCTGTATTCCTCGGTAGCTCAACGGCAGAGCATCCGGCTGTTAACCGGAGGGTTGCTGGTTCGAATCCAGCCCGAGGAGCCAATTCCTTTCAAGGAGTTACGGCGATCCCGCGATCTGCGCCGTCCTCGATGGTGGGGGAAATGGGGGGGACCCTCCGTCGAAGCCAGATCCCGCGCTAGTGGACGCTCTTGTCGGCGGCTGGGGCTTCCTGCGTTGGTTGGTACGGAGCGTCGAGCCGCTGCATCGCCTCACGCTGCGGCGACGCGCCGATGTGACCGTATCGCTTCGCCATCCTCACGCTGGTGGCCGGGCTCCAGCCCATGATCGTCGCGACAATGGCGAAGGCGACGCCGCGCTCTAGTAGGCGCGTCACCGTCGTGTGTCGGAGGTCGTGAAAGCGGCAGCTCACCACCGCCTTCTCCCTCGCGGTTGTCCACGCGACCTTCCAACTGCTGATCGGCCTGTCGGGCATCGTGTCGAATACGGAGGCGATCCGATCATTCCCGGCCACACCAACCTTCTCTGACGGGAAGACGTAGTGCCGGGGCTTGCGATCGGGGAACTCCTGCGCCCACGCGGTCATCGCCTTGATGGCACGGGCGTTGAGCGGAACGGCTCGCCCGGCGCCGTGCTCGGTCTTGCTCACACCTACCGTGACCGCGTCGTTGACTAGGTCCACTTGCCGCCAGGTCATGAGGCGCAGCTCGTCGTGTCGGAGGCCAGTGTTCAGAGCCAGCGTCACGGCCGGTAGGAGGCTCCGTGATCGGCTCGCTGCGCAGGCTCGCAGGAGCCTTTCCTCCTCCTCAACGGCCAGGGCGCGGCCCACATCCTCCCGAACGCGCAGCATCCGCACGTCAGGCGCGATCTGCGCCCACAGCCTATGGCGGCGCAGGACCGCCCGGAGCGCGGCAACTTCGTTGTTGATCGTCTTGTTTGCCGCCTTCTCCTCGCGGCGCTGCTCCTGATAGCGCGCGATGTCGTGATCGGTGATGTCTGTGAGCAGCAGCTTCCCGAAGTGCGGCCTTAGGTGCCCGACGTTGGCCGTCTCGATGATGTACGTCTTGTCCGCCCAGGTCGGCTTCTTCAGCGAGAGCCAGTCCGATGCCGCGACGGAGAACAGGACCGCAGCGCCCTTGTTGCGGCGTATCCCATTGGCCGATTCCTCCACGTCGCGGCGGCGCTTCCGCTCGATGTCCATCGCGAGCGTCTTGGAGCGCGTGCCGGCGGATTCACGGTAGCGACGTCCGCGATACTCAAACTCGAACCACCACACCTTCCGCCCGGGACGTTGAAAGACAGCCATCAGCTTGGACCGGGGATTCTACATCGTGCGGCCGGGCCGCTCGGGAATGGGCGGCACGGTCCCGCGTTCGATCAGGCGTTCGATTTCGCCAATTGGAATACGTACCGCCCTCCCGAGGCGGACGTGTCCAATCTTGCGGCGAGCGATCCAAGCCCGGATCGTGTGAACCGACAGGCACAAATCGGCGGCGGCCTGCTCGACAGTGCGGAGCTGTAACGTCACGACCTTCTCTTCTTCGGCATCTGTCCATGGCGCTTGCGCAGGAGTCGCAGCACGTCGGGAGTGTTCACAGCCCAAATGAACCGCTGCAACTCAGGCGACAGAAGATGGCCGTGTGTCATCTGGTCCTCATTGCGACCCTCAACTGGTCACGCGTCAGGTGTGCCTCACTGCGTTCGGCCGGCACTCGCGGCATGCGGCCGCCCGTTCCCTTCGCTCCGCTTCGCGAAGCTGCGGAACGGAGCGCCCCCACGCCACGTCCGCTGCGCGGGGCCCGTCAAGAGGTCGGCTGCGCGTGTAGACGCGGCCCCCGGGAGGCAGCGACCTCCACCAGCTCTCACCGAGCCTGGTGCAATTGCAGCGTCCGTTGCGCGGTGCGTCCGCCCGCGGTGCCTCGTGGTCATCAGGGCGTCTCAGTGCTTCCGCGCGGTCGGCGCAGCGTCCAGCCTGGCGAGCGCCACCTTGATCTGCGCGAGGACGGGGCACGCGTCATCCTCATGAACGAAGGTCACCTGGGAGACCGCCGCGGCCGACCGCGCGGTCATGACCATGGTCGCGCCGCAGCCCGGGCAGCGCACCCGCATCCCGCCAGTGGCGAGCGGTCGGATGTCCATCAACGAGGCGCCCGGCATCAGCAGGACGGTGGAGGGAGCGGCGGGCGGCCGTGGAGAGTCAGGCATCATCAGTCCTCCTAGAGCCCGTCGGTCGGAGTGGCGGCGGGCGGAATCGGGGCGCCGCTGGGTGTCCTTCGCGCGTGCGGCATCGCATGCACATCGGCATCGTTCGATGCGGGCCCGCTTCCCACGGCAGGCGCCAACGCGCCCGCGATGCACGGGATGCGGCTCGCGGTATGTACGTAATTGGGATGCCAATCCCAACGTCCCATCGCCCAACGTCCCAGCATCCCAACGTCCAGCCGTCCCAACGTCCCACCGTCCCAGCAATTACAAGTCACGGTTCAGTCTTCTTCCAGCGGTGACGGGTTGACCGGAGGGGGACCGAGCACGTCGTCCATGGAGTACTCACGGGTGGCTGTCTCAGGCGCGTCCGCGGTCGCATTGGCATACGCTTGCGCCTGCGGCGCACGACGCAGCAGGGCGTCACGGAATCGTTGCAGGGTGGTCACGATGCACGCTTGGTACTGCGGCCTGAGGTACGCCGCCGCGCCCAGATGGGCGGCCATCAGCGCCAGAATCGCGAGGTGGCTTGTGGACATTCCGAGGCCCGTCGCGAGTTGCCCCAGCCTTGCCGCCAACTGCTCGGGCACATGCCGCCGATACCGCCGGTCACGCGTGCCGGTGCCTCCCGCGTCGAAGTCCAGGGTGCCGAACTGATCGAAGAAGTCCATCACCACCGGATCACCGCGCTGAATCACCTGAGTACGCGCCCTGCAGATCTCGCGGAGACCCGGAAAACGCGACAGCCGCCGCAGCCCAAACTCAAGGGCACACGCCGCGGCCGCGTCCTTGCTCCCGCGCATGGATGTCGCGAGGGCCTCTTGCCCCCACAGGAGGAACGACGGCATCTTGTACATCGCAATCTCCGCCCGCGGGCCGGTCGGCGTTTGGAAGCCACGTGCGGCTTGTGCCAAGTCCCCCCATCTCTCCCGCAGGGATGGGCGCCTACTGTCAGGGACGAGATCGCGGCTAGGCACGGTAGGGACGGTCAGCGCCACAGGCGTCGCGTCCGGAGTGGCAGCAGGCGGGACCACCAATATGTGTGGCACCTGCCGAGGAGAACGTGCGCCACGAATGCGCGGGGGACGAGCGGTTGCCGGGGCGCGCTTCTTAGGTGTAGTCTTGGACATCGTCTGTCTCCAATGTGGGCCGGTCACCGCTCGAACGGGGGCCGGTCCTTCTCTTGTGCGTCACGCCGCCTCGGGAGTCATCGGCTGCTCTGATCGCTCGGCGACGAGCAAGAGAACTTCCGAACGCTCAAAGCGGACGGCTCGCTTCAAGACCGTGAAGCTCCTGATCCGTCCGCGGCGTGCGAGTCTGTAGATGGTCTGCTGGTTCAAACCCGTGAGGCGCGCGGCTTCATTGACATCAACAAGATCGGTCTGCGGCATGGCTCATCTCCTCGAGACACGACCAGCCTAGACCGCTCAGGATGATGCAGAAATTGCGCGCAATTCCTGCCGACTGAATAATTCCGGAAGGACTAGTGCGAGGGATTCTTTAGGTGGGCACGACCGATGGAACTCCGGATCGAAGTGTCCTTCTTGCCGGTTTGATCCGCCACGCGCGACACGGCGGCGCCCCCGAGTGTCTTGCTGTTCAGGATGGCGGATTGCTCGGGCTGGGTGTAGCCAAGGTCTTTCAGCGCCGGACGAATGGTCTCGTCGTCGCTGGCACTGCCGCCTGCCTTCTGGCGCGCGCGATAGAGCGCCCACCCCGGACCCAGTCGCACTGTCGCCTCTGCCACGAGCTTGACGATCAATTCGTGCTCCGTCGTGTCCGCGGGCTTTCGCGGCGCACCTGGCCTTCTTACGTGTCCCAATAGGCGCAATTCCGCGAGTCTGGCGACCGTCGGACCAACCCTGCGGGTGTATCGCCGCCACTCGTCGGGTAGCTGAATGGCGAGCCGCTCGTACTCGAATTGTGCGCCAGAGCGGTCAAGGAGGCGACTGCGCCAGACTACGCCATGTTCTTCCAGGCTCAGACTGGCTGGCTCGAAAATGGATCGCTTGATGAGCGGGTCCATCGCCCCGAGGAACGCGCTCAACTGCTTCCGGAACTCGGCAAGTCGAGCCTCGCGGCCTTCGCGAGACAGGGATCTGGATGGCGCTTTCGTCACCGGCGTGATTCCTCCCTCGGACGGGACAACGACAGAGATCCTACCGGTTCCAGTGCCATCGGGTTGAGTTCTCCTTCCTCCGACGGCGGCCCGAGACATGCTGATCTCCAGAACACTACTCTTGGCGCGCGGCCTTGGGCTTCCACTTCACCGCGGCCATGAGGGCGGCTCTATTCAGGTCGGCGCTTCGCCAGTTCGTCGAGAATCCAGTCGTCCGGCAGCACCTCGCGCAGCACCGCGAGCGTCTTGAACACCTCTATTCGCTCGCCTGCGAGCGCCAGCCGTCGAATCAGGTGGCGGACAAGTGTGCCAATCTCCTCGGGCGCCTCCACTGCGCCCGTGTCGAGAAGCTCCAGGGGCTGGTACCGACGCTCCCACGCCATCGTCTGGAAGTTGAAGAAATGCCGACCATGGACCTTCAGGTAGGGTCGCTGGAGCGGCAGCAGGAGCTGGCGGAGGGCGTTCACGGACCATTCGATCTTGGTGAGATGGTGGAGAAACGCTGCCTCCTGCAGCATCCATCGCTCGAGCTTGGCCGCGGACGGGTCGAAGCTGATCAGGTCCGCGTTCGCCCACTTGGCCAGTTGCGAACGGCTGACACCGATCGCGGAGAGTTCGGCGTCCGGATCGAAGAGGTCGAGTTGAGGGTCAGCCCGGTTTTCCATGTCTGATGCTGCCGGAAGGCGAGATTAACCGGAATAGTCGCCGCGCGACTCAAACAGCGCAGGAAGGCCGCGGCGGAAGACGGTTGAATCGAACGCGTCCAGTGACGCTGCGCATTCGCGGTGTGTGTTCCACAGGACCTGCTTGCTCCTTCTCACGTCATCCATAGTCCAGTCCGTTGTCGCGCTCTCATCCAGCAGTAACGCCAAGCGCGCCGGGACGGCCACCTCTGGCCTCGGAGTGACCTGTCATAGCGGACTTCGCCTCCTAGGTGTGAATGCTACAGACGTTGTTCATTCGGGAGGCTCTGGAAACAATGGGGGTTACGACACCAACCCACCGTTTCTGGAGGACCTCCCGAATGAGACTTCATCGTAATGCGAAGACCACGCCGACGATGCGACAGCTGATCGTGACGCGAGCCCAGCAGGGCTGGACCTACGTGCGCATTGCGACGGCGCTGGGGATCAGCGTCCGGACCGTCGCGAAATGGGTCGCGCGGTCCCGGGACGCGGGGGCCTTGCTGGACGGGTCGTCGCGGCCCCATCGCCAGCCCCGTCGACTCGCCGCCCCGCTGGAGGCCGCCGTCCTGGCGTTGCGGCGGACGCGGGCCACGGCGTGGCAGATCAGCACGGCGCTGCGCGTGCCCCGCTCGACGGTGACCCGTGTCCTGGCGCGGGCCGGGCTGCAGCGGGTGGCCCTGCTCGAGCCGCCGCCGCCCGTGCGGCGCTATGAATGGCCCCACGTCGGGGATCTCCTGCACGTCGACCTGAAACGGCTCGGGCGCATCGAGGGCGTCGGCCATCGCATTCACGGGGATCGTCGACGCCGCGCCCGGCACGCCGGCTGGGAGCATCTGCACATCGCCATCGACGACGCGACGCGCCTCACGTACGCCGAGGTCCTCCCGGCCGCGGATGCCCCGGCCTGTGCCGCGTTTCTGCAGCGCACCCTGGCGTGGTTTCGTCGGCGCGGCGTCCGCATGCGGCGGCTGCTCACCGACAACGCCAAGGCCTATCGGGCTGGCGTCTTCGCGGCGGTCTGCCAGCGCTGGGCGGTGCGGCAGCGCTTCACCCGGCCGTATCGGCCCCAGACCAATGGGAAAGCCGAGCGGTTCATTCAGACCCTGCTCCGCGAGTGGGCCTATCGCTGGCCCTATCGCAGCTCCGCGCGGCGGACGGCCGCGCTCAGGCCCTATCTCCGCTTCTACAACCACCGGCGTCCACACACGAGCCTCGGTCGACGCTCACCGTGGATGCGTTTCCAAGAGGCTGCCTAAGATGAACAACCTCTTTGACATTCACACCTAGGCCAGGCAACGGCAGACTGCCGTCACGGACGGACGCACGAGTCCCAGTGGCGAGCGCGCGTCAGTCTGGCGCAAGTATCGGGTCGGATGGTCGCCAAGAACTCCCTCACTCCTGGAGGCGCGAAGTATAGCGGCGGAGCCAGCGGTGCGACAACGCGCCTCGGGTGCGGTCCGCTCCGATTCCCGCTGTGCATGTTGCTAGCCTGCCGGTTGGATCGCCCATGGACGCATAAACGAGGGCAGCGTCCACGACGTAGTCGTCAGCCGTCGTGTCGCCGCCCCAGAGCCCGCGCCACGGGCTGACCCGTCGTGGTGTTTGCGTGCTTCAGCGTGCTTCCCTGGGTACGAACAAGAAGGACAAGGCGCCACCGACAACCATGGTCAGGAGCAAGAATCCGAGACTCAGCAGCCAACTCGTGACGGAGACTCCAGACATCACGACATTGATGATTCCGGTGAGCCACACACCCAGGGTCACAAACATCAAGTGCCGAAAGCGCCGCACGGGCGTGAAGCATCCGGCAATCGCAAACCCCAGGCACCCGAATAGCGAATTCGATGCCGACAGAGACATCCCGCTCGAGATCCCAGCCACCCGAACAATCCCTACGCCTACCAGGGTGAGGATTGACCAAAGCACGACGTCGCGAATGACGATGGGCCACCGCACTTCTGTCGGCGTGTGTTCGAGGTTCCGCGGCGACGGCAGTTCACCCTTCTCGTAGCGACCAACAGCCTCCCCAAAATCAGAGTTGAGATCTCGTCGGCCTTGCTTTGAGAGCATCTGCGCCACGCCGAAACCGACGCCGACCAACTGCCCAAGGAAGAACCCCAGATTCGTGGCCAAGAAGCGCGCAAGGGACGGACTGAACACGGTCGTGGCGACGACGAGCGCAAGAGACACGAGGGACCAGAGGACCACCGGCCACACGTAGATGAGAATCGCGCGTGGGGATAGCTGCCCTCGCCATACCCAGGCCACGGCGCGCGGGATGCCGTAGACCAGGGGCAGCAGGACCACCCCAAACCAGAACCTGCCGAGCATCAGGCCGACGCCGAATAACAGCACTGAAGAGAACATGACGTTCATCCCATCGTGGCGTTTGGCTGATTAGCGTGCATTGACGCGACGTGCGCCAGATGCAATTCAACGACCGCCGGCGCGAGAGCCGGAGTGAGGATGCGCATCTGGTGCAGGGCATATTAGTCGATCGTCTGTGTTTCAGGTCCGCCCTTTTCAGCACGATGCCACTCAGTGGACGACCTTCGGGCAGCGTTGGGTCAGCGGGTGCGAGAACTACGGGAGCGGCTGGTTCTTTCGCAGGAACAACTGGCCGAGCGCGCCGACCTCCACGTCACCTATATCAGCGGGATCGAGCGGGGCAGGCGAAACCCCGGCCTGAACATCTTGGCGTGCCTGGCCAAGGCCCTGAAGGTCTCGCTGCCACTCCTGGTGACCGACCTACGGCCCCACGCGAGGCTCAGGGTGCGTCGCGGGCGACCGCCGAGCCACCGATCAGCGACCTGATCGGGGCGCCCGCCACACGGGACGTCGTCACCAGCTGGCGTCGTGGAGGGCAGGAGGGAGGTGTCGTGACCACCGGACAGGGATGCGTCTACGCTGCGGCGTTGATCGCGAGCAACGTCCTATGTCGGGTGCAGGAGCCATGGCGTTGATGCGCCCCGCCCAAGGGCTGGTGGCCTTCGCAGAAGAGGTGGACAGTGCTTCCCGGTGATGCTTGCTTTCGGCGCTAGCGGCGCAGAGAATCCGCGCTGGAGGGCGACATGGGAAAGTCGGCTAGCTTCCGATCTGGGCTGCGTCACGCGCTTGTCGCCTTCATGATCTTGCTCGTTGCGACGACCCTACTCGCAGTCGGGAAGGACAATGCGTCGTACTTGGGTGGCACCCCGGACGACTTCCCGGTTGGGGGGCTCCGCTCTAGGATTCTTGATGGGCTTCGTCGTAACAAGATCACCAATCCCGAGGGAACGCTCGATACCGGCTCCGCATCGGCGCTTGTCTTTGATGCGGGTCGAGATGGACAACTGACGATTGCGTACCGCGACGTAACAGGGCTGGCCTATGGCCGCACAGCCAAGGGCATGTCGAAGGAAGGATTCCTGGTCATCGGTTGGGACCCTTTAGATCAGTACTCGAAGAAAGCGCACTATCTGCTGTCGATTCAGTATCGGGTTCAGTCGGGTGCGGAACGAATTGCCGTGTTCGAGCTTGGCAAGACTCTGATCCAGCCGACCTTGCAGCGGCTTGAGGCTCACACGGGACGAGTGGTCGAGTTCGAGGACTTTGAAGCGTGCCGCACGTACAAGTCAGCGAACGAGTGCGGATTTGGAGAACCCGGCAACTTGCGTGGGCTCACGAAGGTGTACCTCGATGCCGGGCCAGGGGCAGGCCGTGATTTGATCGTCGCAGAACTCGACAAAGCCCATCTCAACTTGGAGCTATTGTCGGCGCCGGAAGGTGCGGAGGCGGTCCCAGTGGGCACGGAGATCGTGCTGCGATTTCGTGGAGAAGAGATTCGCCGACCGGGCTACCTGCAAACGTTGTTCGGTGGGCGCGGAGAGGTGCTGGCCCTACGGGACGGAGGGATTCGGACAGTGGTCGCGTATTCCGGGACGCGCCTGCGCGGGATTGGAGCCAAGCCTGCGACGGCATTTGCCGCGGCGTTTGTGGTCGCCTATCGCGAAGGCAACCCCTGAGGAGGGGGCGCGATTCGGTGCCGCACACGCCTGCTGTCGCTTCCATCATGGTCCTGACTGATTCCTCGGTAAGTCCAGCATCAATGTCCTAGTACCGACTGATCGACAGGCGGATCGGTCTCGCTAAGGGTAGGTCGCATTGGGTGTTTCTCTCCGTCCCACCGCCGACATCGATCCCCGCTCCAAGCCATTCTCAAAAAAATAATGCTCCGAGTCCCATAGCGCACACCACGCCTCCAGGGGGGTCGCGCGGACAATGGGTCCTCGGCGCATCGAGCTTGACAGTATGTGCTACGAGTGCTACAAGTCTTACTCTGACATGGTGGCATCAAAGAAGGCGAAGGCGCCGAAAACGATCAATGTCTCCGTGCGACTCGACCAGGCCGACAGTGCTCTACTGGATCTGATCGTAGAGCGCGATGGCGTGCCGGTCTCCGAGCAGATTCGACGGGGATTGCGGATGTGGTTCGAGCAGAAGGGAGTGGTGAAGGCGAAGCGAAAGTCGTAAATCCATAGTCGGGGCACTGGCCTGTTAGTAGCAGACCAGCACCCCTAACCGGCAACCAACGCTAGATTGGCTGACGGCTCCTGCCATTATCGCCGCAGGCCCGTTGGCCCTCCCGTCCAGGAGGGACCATGACCCCGACCGTTTCATTCGCCGACCTGCTCGCGTCCGCCGTGACCGAGCCCGGCATCATCTCTTGCGCGTACTCCCAGTTTCATCAGTACTCCATCGGCAACCAGCTCCTCGCCTGGGGGCAATGCCTCGCGCGCGACCTCCCGCCCGGCCCGCTAGCGACCTTCCCCAAGTGGCGAGAGCTTGGGCGCCACGTCCGCAAGGGCGAGAAGGCGATCACCCTCTGCCAGCCCGTAACGCTCAAGCGGCCGGCAGCGACCACCCCCGACGACACGAACGAGACCGGCGCGTACACCCGGTTCATCCACCGGCCGCACTGGTTCGTCCTGGCGCAGACAGAAGGGGCCGAGCTTGCCCCCGTCGCCCTGCCCACCTGGGACCGCGCCCGAGCCCTCGCGGCGCTCGATGTCCTCGAGATTCCCTTCGATCTGACCGACGGCAACGTGCAGGGATTCGCGCGGGACCGGGCGATCGCGATCAACCCCCTCAATCCCCTCCCACATAAGACCGTTTTCCATGAAATGGCCCACATTCTGCTCGGGCACACCTTCGAGGGCCTACAGGCCGACGGGGATCTGACACCGCGAAGCCTCAAGGAATGCGAGGCCGAGGCCGTGGCCCTGCTGTGCTGCGCGGCCTTGGACCTGCCAGGCGTGGACCACTGCCGGGGCTACATCCAGAGCTGGTGGGGTGCAGGGAACCCGATCCCCGAGCGGTCCGCCCAGCGCATCCTCAAGGCGGCGGATCAGATCCTCAAGGCTGGCACGCGTGATCGCGAGGTGGCGGCATGAGGGCGGCCATCTACGCCCGCGTGAGCACGGTTGACCAAGAGCCCGAGAACCAGCTCCAGGAGCTGCGACGCTACCTGACCGCCCGCGGCTGGACGGGGCAGGAGTACGTCGACCGCGGCGTGAGCGGCAGCAAGGACCGCCGGCCGGCCCTGGACACCCTCGTCCAGGACGCCAGACGCCGTCGGTTCGATGTCGTGGTGTGTTGGAGACTGGATCGGCTCGGGCGCAACCTGAAGCACCTGATCACCCTGCTGGAGGACCTCCAGGCGCTCGGCGTGGCGTTCGTCAGCCTGGCCGAAGGGATCGACGCGACGACGCCCGCCGGCAAGCTGCAGATGCACATCCTTGGAGCGATCGCCGAGTTCGAGCGAGAGCGGATCCGAGAGCGGGTGCTGGCGGGCCTCGCGCGCGCACGGGCACAGGGCACACGATTGGGCCGCCCACGGAAGGCACCCGCGACGATCGCCATTCCTGGAGGCTCTGTGCGCGACGCCGCACGCGTCTGGGGTGTCTCGAAGTCCACCGCCGCTCGATGGATCAGTGCCGGACGGGCACCGGTGCCGGCGTTGGGACAATCGCACTGAAATCGGCAGTCACTTTCGCCCCGGTTCCATTGGCGGGCGCGGGCTGAGATTCGGCGAGGGACAACCACCCGATTGACCCTACCTGCCAGTCCCGCCACCTTACCCGCACTGCCACTGCCATGCCTCTGCCATGGCAGTGCCACGGCAGCGAGCCTCTGCTGACTGCCACCACTGCCACCCCCCTTTAGGGGGGTAGGTGGCAGGCATGGCTGGCAGTCGTGCTGGGCGGCAACGCTCGGCGCTGACGGTTGTCCGCTCCGCGCTCGACCTCCCGCGGACCCCAGCGCGCCCACCGAGTGGGCGCAGACCTCGCCGCCTTTCGCAGCCGAAGTACGCTGCAACGCCGATTACGAAGTAACGACCGCCCCGAAGAGGGTGACGCACGCTAGAATCTTGCCCATCAATGAGTTGGCCACTTTGGGGTGGTTCCTGATTGTTCGCATTAGGCTGCGAACCGTCCGGCACGAGCGGTCTACTCAGTAAGTAGTTAGGCGTCCAGAACAACAAGTTCAGAATGATGCGTTCAGAGACGGTGGTGTAGATGGGTGTACCTGCACATCGCGGGGCCGACGCCGACATGGCGAAGTTCGCAGGGCGCTTCATCCAGAGCAGGATCGAGGGATTCACTAAAGACGTGCGAATCTGTCTTACTCCGATTCATGCGAAGGGGCGCAAGGGAGTGACGCATGCCTATTTTCCGGCGCTCGGATCCTGTTTCGGAACTCTGGAGTACCTCGCCGGGCTCTACCATGGGAACCTGCGGGGACTCGGTGCCCAGCACCTTGCTAGGTGGGCGCAACGCTACCTTCCTAAGCCAGACTACGACGATGAGATCATCCGGGTGCTCTTCGATGGGTTCCGTCATCCTGTTGCGCATCGAGGCATCGCCAGTGGTGTCTGGGTCGACCAGAGGCCAGGCCCTACACATGGGAGTCGGCTCACATGGAAGGTGCTGGCTGACTCAAGACGCCCAGCTTGTCGAGTGGTGGCCGAGCCAAGAGAGCTAAGGCGGGATCCGCCTTGGCCGTGTCGGTACACGCACCGAGTACATATCCATCTTGGAGCGTTGGCAGCTGACATTAGCCAAGGTGCGATTCGATACAGCCAAGAGGTGACGTCAGACGACGACCTCAGAGCGAAGTTCACACATTGTATGGAGCAGATGTACCCTGCGTAATCTGCGAGATGACGCCTAACTCGGTATGTAGCCGACGCCGCGGGGACACCTGCGCGCCGCGGCTGATGCCTGCCGTTAGTCGCAGCTGACGCTTGATGCCGGCGACAAGAATGCGATGCGGGAACCCCAAGCCAATGACATGGGAAGCCTCATGAACGTGGAAAAGACTCGGCTTCTCTCCCTCATCGAATTCTCTCAGCAGTCCGCGCGGCTGAGAAGCAAGGCAGTCGCTACCGTTGCCGCACACGGTCACTTCGCACTCTACGAGCACGAGATCCAAGGCCTGCCAGGCATTCGCCTTAACGTCAACGGCCCCGAGAACGAGGACGAGATTTGGCTTGCCGTTGAGCGGCTGCACGAGATGAGGCCTCCGGGTATTGCCAGCCCGGTACTGCGGCCCTGGGTGCAGATGACGCAGGGGCCAGCGGAAGAGCCGCGGCTCCGCGAGGCCACGGACGGCGCAAACCTGATTGCAGAGGGCACACATTGTTCATCGGCCAGTTCACCGGAGCAGGGCAAACCGGTCATCGCGCCCGAGGCGACGGTCATGCTCTCCGACTACGACGGGTTTGCTCTGGTCAAGGCCCAGTTCGCCACTTACCTCGACGCGAAGTGGCGCCCTTGGGCCGAGGAAGAGAAGCTCCGGCGCAAGACCATTCACCTTTACTCCAAGCTTTTCACGCTGAAGCAGCAGCTCGAGGGCAGCATTGTCGAAGCGCAACTCGAACTCTCCTGGGGCGTGGGGCTCGGAATCTGGAACTCCAGTGGCGCCACCGTGAGCTATCCCCTGGTAGGACGGCTAGCCGAACTGTCGCTCAACCCTGTGACGGCAGAAGTAGAAATCCGACCTCGGGATGTCGATGCTCGTATCGAGGTCGACTGGTACGCATCCGTTGACAACCCCGGCGTTGCCGACCTGGAGAGAGCGGCAACGGAATTCTTCGGGAAGACTACAAGAACGTTTTCGCCGTACGACCGCGGAACCTTCGAGCCATTGCTTCGCACGGCGGCTACCAACCTCGACGCGAACGGCATCTACTGGCCGAACGAAGTGTCGGCTGACAACCGGACGCTACCGAAGTCGGACGACAGGCTCAAAGTCACTGATACGTGGGTGCTCTTCGCGCGTCCGCGCACCAACAGCCTGTTTCTGCAGGACCTGGAGAAGCTGAAGAAACGCGCCGAAGAAGCCCAGTCCTACCCACCCGCAGTGGCTGCGGTCGTGACCGACCCCGACACCTACAACCCGGTCGCCGAACTGCCGGATTTCCGTGGGGTCTCCGCCTCATATCAGTCAGAGGGCAGCGCGAGCGGCAAAAAGGTGCGTGACCTCTACTTCCCCAAAGCCTATAACGACGAGCAGGTCCGCATCGTCCAGCTGCTGGATAACTCCGATGGCGTAGTCGTGCAGGGTCCACCTGGCACGGGCAAGACACACACAATCGCCAACGTCATCTGTCACTACCTGGCTGAAGGCAAGCGGGTGCTCGTGACCTCCATGAAGGATCCGGCATTGGCGGTGCTGCAAGACCAGCTTCCTGAGGAAATCCGTCCGCTCGCCATTTCGCTGCTGACGAGCGAACAGGAAGGGATGAAGCAGTTCGAGTACGCCATCCAGAAGATTGCCTCCGAGGTGCAGGGCCTCGACCGCGCCAGTACCGCGAGAGCCATCAACCATCTGGGAGAGTCCATTGATGCCCTCCACGGGAAGCTTGCTGGCATTGACCGCAAGATTGGCGAATGGGCGCAGCGGAACCTCGCCAAGGTCAGGCTGGAAACCGAGGAGATCGATCCTCAAGACGCGGCACGAGAGGTGGCCAGGAACGTCGACCAGTTTGAGTGGATCCCTGACACGCTGGGAATCGCTCCAGCGTTCGCACCGCAGTTTGTGGACGCGGATGTTGTGCGGCTACGGGATGCAAGGCGTGCGCTAGGCCAAGACATCGACTACCTCGATGCGTCGCTGCCGCAACTCGTGGAGTTTCCCGACTCCAAGGCAGTGCTCGACGTCCACCAGGATCTGTCGCAGTTCGAAAGGCTGAAACAGAGCGTGGAGAGCGGCGACGTTCCGGCGCTCGCCGATTCGAGCCAGGAGACGCTCGCTTTCGCGCAGAAACTCCTCACGGACGTCGAAGCCCTTCGGCGCCTACGCGATGAGGTCGTGCAGGCGCATCGCCCATGGACCGTCGCCATTCGCGAACGTCTGCGGCGCGGCGGCAACGACAACCTATTGCTGATTCTAGAAGCTCTCGGCGCAGAGCTTGAGCAGGATGTCGACCGGCGCACAACATTTCTTGAGCAGCCGGTTACCACGCCCGCAGGCATCGAGCTTGATGCCGAGATCGCAGAGGCTGTGAGACATCTAACCAAGGGGCGAAGGCCTTTTGGTGTGAAAGGACTGTTCGGCAAGTCCACTCAGAAGGAGCAACTGGACAGCATTCGCGTTCTCGGCCATTCCCCTGCCAACTCGAAAAGTTGGGAGCATGTCGCCGAGCATCTGGCGTTGTTGAAGTCCCTGCGTGAGCTGGCCTTGCGCTGGAACGCCCTTGCCCCAGAGCTACAGCTTGAAGCCGTACCGGGGGACAAGCCGGAAAGCGGCCTAGCCGCCGCCCAAGACTACGCTCTCTACCTCAAAGTGAAGGGCGTAGTGAAAGCCGAGGGAGAAGTCTGCGCCGCCGCTACTCTCGTCTTCCCCAACTGGGCTCACGTCCGCGAGTTGGCGGATGACACGCAGCGCCTCGCTGAGCTGGAGAGGGCACTGCGGCACCACCTCACCAAGAACCGACTCGCAAACGTCTGGTCTCACAAGGAGCGATTTCAGAAAGTATTGGTAGGTCGCACGGGCCGCGTCATAGAAGACATTCGTCAGTTTCTCGCGGACACGCTCGGTAACCCTGAGATTGAAGACGTCCGGATGCAGGCTGAGTGGACGGCGCTGATGGCGGAGCTGTCTCGCGTGCTCGGCTTGGAAACGCATCTGACCGCCCTGCATGAGGGTTGCAGCAACGTTGAGTCCTCGGGGGCGCCCAAGTACGCGGCTGCACTGAAACGACCCCTTGAGAGCAAGGTGGATAGCCTTCTGCCGGACAACTGGCGCAACGCGTGGCGCCTGAGGCGCCTCGCCACCCATCTCGAATCGATTGACGCTCAGGAGGTGCTGAAGAGGCTGGCGAAGGATCGCAACGAAGTAGAGAGCGATTTATCGCGCGCCTATCGCGATATCGTTGTGAAGCGGACGTGGCTGAAACTCGCGGAGAATGCTTCGCCCAGAATTCGGGCCGCTTTGCAGGCGTATCTCAACGCCATTCAAAAGATCGGCAAGGGCACTGGCAAGCGTGCGGTGCGCTATCGACAGGATGCGCGGATGGCAGCATCGCAGGCTAATCCTGCAGTGCCGTGCTGGATCATGCCGCACTATCGCGTGTCCGAATCGCTTCCAGCAGAGCTCGGCTGCTTCGACCTCGTCATCATCGACGAAGCGTCGCAATCCGACCTTACGGCGCTGCCATCCTTGTTACGGGGGCAGAAAGTCCTCATCGTCGGCGACGATAAGCAAGTCTCCCCAGAGGGCGTCGGACTTGAGGAAGAGAAGATTCGCAGTCTCATGAGTCGCTTTCTCGGCGATCAGGTGGAAACGTATCGCCCGCAGATGTCGCCGGAGCGCTCCATCTACGATCTGTTCAAGGTAGTCTTTGCCAAGAGCGCCGTGATGCTGAAGGAGCACTTCCGCTGCGTCGGCCCGATCATCGAGTACTCCAAGCGGGAGTTCTACAATCACGAGCTCCGGCCACTGCGCATGCCCAAAGCCTCCGAGCGGCTCGACCCGCCTCTCGTCGACGTTTTGGTGGAAGGCGGCTACCGCAAGGGCGACGTCAATGTGTCCGAAGCGCGATTCATCGTCGACGAAATCAAGGCGATTGTGTCTGATCCAAACATGGGCGGGCGCTCCATCGGGGTCGTCTCGCTACTCGCCGACAAGCAGGCTCTCTTGATATGGGAGCGGCTAACTGCCGAACTCGGACCGGAAGTAACGCAGCGCCATCGGATCGCTTGTGGCGATGCTCGCACGTTCCAAGGCAAAGAGCGGGACATCATGTTTCTGTCGATGGTGTCTGCGCCCAACGAGGTCGGTGCGCCGCTCTCTCGCGATACTTTTGCCCAGCGTTTCAACGTGGCGGCTTCGCGAGCGAGGGACCGGATGTACCTGGTGCGCTCGGTGACACTGGAGCATCTGAGCGATGCGGACCGGTTGCGCCGCAGTCTTATCGCGCACTTCACAACACCATTCGCCCAGGATGAGCTCCGCGTGGCGGATCGGCGCTCACTGTGCGAGTCCCCCTTCGAGCGCGAGATGTACGACGAACTAACGCAGCGTGGCTACTTTATCACCCCCCAAGTGCGGGTCGGGCAATACCGCGTTGACATGGTGGTTGAGGGACACAACGATGCGCGCCTGGCGGTCGAATGCGACGGTGACAAATACCACGGTGCGGACAAGTGGGCCGACGATATGCAGCGCCAGCGCGTCCTGGAGCGCGCCGGTTTGGTGTTCTGGCGGTGTTTCGCCTCCGCCTTCATTCGGCGGCGTAAGGACATCCTGGACGACCTCATGAAAACGTTGGCTGAACGCGGTATCGAACCGATTGGGGCCGAAGGCGCGCCGAGGAGCGTGCATACCGAGTGCCGCGTCGTGCCCATTATCAGTGAGTCGGTGGTTGGGCACGGCACCGTGTTGCCTGTTGAGATTATCGAAGACGCGCGGGCACCAATTCCTCATGGACCGCCGGCACTAACCAGTCCAGCGAGACGAGACGCGCCTCCAGCAGAGGCTCGGTTGAGTCCGGCGAGTGACGACGGGATTCTCTTTGGCCGTGCGCAAGTGCACGTCTCCTTGACCGGCTCGCGAGATGGCAATCTGCCGTTCAGCGATTACGTGGAGTACACCGGCATTCCAGGGAATGACCCTCGCACCGTCACCCTGCCTAGGGTTTCTGAGGGACTCGTGCGGATCGTCGAGGTTGAAGGCCCTGTGGTTGCGAAACGAGCCTATGACATCTACCTGAGGGGCTGCGGCATCAAGCGAATGAGCCATGAGCTCAAGAGCACGATGAACAAGGCGCTTGCGCACGCCATTCGAGAACAGCTTCTAGTGTCCGCGAATGAGGCAGGCGAAAGGGGCCTGTTATTCTCCGTCGTCAGAGTCACGGGAAGTCCGTCGATCAAGTTACGAACCAGAGGAGCGCGATCATTCGAGGAGATTCCTCCGAGCGAGCTGCAAGTTGTTGCCAGGTATTTGTTGGATCGGCACGGTGTCCCATCTGGTAGCGACGAGCATCTGCGCGCGGTCTTGGAGTGCTTTGATCTTAAACGGCTGACCACGCAGGTCGGCACCACGTTGCTGGAAGTTATCGAGAGGAGTTTCCCGTACGTGGACGAGTTCCTGAATGGTATCCGCAAGTAGTGTGTCGCACGACTCAGCAGGAACTGGAGCAGGGTGCGGTGCCCTTGCAGTAATACGCGGAACCTTCAAGGGGGCGCCCAACAACAGCATGCAGCTGACGGGAAAGCTCCTTCGAAAATGTAGAGACTTCCACCCAACAGCAGGAAGTGTCCCATCCCCCGAGCGGGCCGACGGAAAGTCCAGGCCTACACCCTGGAATTCAAGCTCAAGGCCGTCAAGCTGAGTCAGCTTCCGGGGATCGAGGTGCGGGCCGTCGCCGAGGCCCTAGAGATTCATCCGTCGTAAGCTTCCCCGCCTGCGTGACAGGCCATCATGTGACTCCAAGGGGGGTAGAAAGATGTTGAAGCCACCCCACGGCCGGGCTATGTTGCTAGCCATGGCGGAGTCTCGAACTGGGCAGTTCCTCCTGCTGCTTGTTGGACGAATTGACCGCAGGTTCTAACTAGTGACTGACATTCTGACAGCGATCTTCTCGAACAACAGCCTGGCAGGCACGGTCGCGCTACTGATCGTTGCAGCCTCTGGCTACTTCTTGCTGGAGCTGTTTGTCGAGTGGCGTCGCGCAGTCCGGGAGAACAGGCGACAGGTTCAGCACTACCTGCGCATAGTGCAACGCAGCGCCCTTCCGCTGTTACACGAACTCCGCAAGCACATCATCCTGCCAGACTACCTAGACAAGGAAGGTCGGCTGGAGAATCTCTGCTTCCGAATCGTTCACCTTCTGGCTTCGATCCGTCATTTCAACAGGAATACCTATCATCTTGAGTCCAGCCCCGAACTGGAGGCGGCCGAGTATTTCCTGGCCAACAAGATTCCGATGATGCTACGAGGCAGCCTCTATAGAGACAAGAAGCTGAACACGGAGACGCAGGAGGTTCTTGCCGGCGCATTCTCACTGGACGGCAACGAGTCGCCGTTCGACTTCACAATTGCCCAGTACCGAAAGGCGCTAGCAGGCAACGCCGACTTTAGAGAGTGCTGCAGCAAGGTCGAAGTGCTCCTGCGCTATGGGTCCATCGATGTCGATGGAGATATTGATCTTGAGTCGCCGCAGTGGCGTACTTACGCCACACTGTGCCACTTGTTTCTATATGTTGCGGACTTCTACATGAACTCAACTCATCTTCCGACATGGGAAGAGTATCGTGTGTACTGCGCTGCCGTCGCCAAAGCATTTAACTCAGATCCGAGACGCGCCAAGGGCCTGTACTTGTACGACCAAGGCGATCTCTCAGGCGACTACGTGGCTACCTTTACGAGCCAAGGCTACTCGACTTGGAAGATGGTGAACCACTTCGGACTGCAGCGACTACTGCGAGCACGCGGGCGGCGGTATGCGAGGCGCCACGGCAAGAAGCTCGTGGAAAGCCAAGGCTTGGTCTGGAAGGAACTGAAACGCACCACCTCTCTCTCTTACGGCCCTGATCGACGCGAGGTCCGGCGAGCTCTGTCTGATCGTATCTGGAACGTCAGCTGACCGTCCAACACCAGTTGCAGCCGACGCCGCCGTGGGCGGCGCGGCTGAACACTACATTAAGCTGACGGAAGCCACGTAAACATGTCGGCGACGTCCCCCCGTCTTCAGTAGCAGTCGGGTTTAGAGTCCGGGGGTGACTGACGTTGCCCCCATTGTCAGACGGCCGATAGCTGGAGTCGGGCCGTTTCCGTGTCGTGTGGCTGACTGCGTGCGACGTACTCGCTCGGCGTCAGATGACCGAGCGCGCCGTGAGGCCGCTGGTGATTGTAGTCGTCGCGCCAGGCATCGAGAAGTCCCTGTACGTGCGCGAGGTCGACGAAGCTATGCACGTTCAGGCACTCATCGCGTAAGCGGCCGTTGAAACTCTCGATAAACGCGTTGTCCACGGGCTTGCCGGGCCGGATGAAGTCCAGGGTGACACCGCGACGGTAGGCCCACTCATCCAGCGCGTTCGACGTGAACTCGGTGCCATGGTCGACCCGGATGGCCCGTGGGAGCGGACGCTCGGCAGAGACGGCGTCCAAAGCGTCCGCGACACTCCGTCCGGTCAGCGAGACGTTGGCCTCCAACCGCACACTCTCGCGACTCCACTGATCGATCACCGTCAGCACGCGGAACGTCCGACCGGAGGCAAACTGGTCATGGACGAAGTCCATGCTCCAGGCCTGGTTGCACCCGCTCGCGGGCGGTACCACACCGCGGTGTACGCTCACGCGCTTCTTCTGGCGGGCGCGGAGACGCACCTGCAAGCCCTCGAGGCAGTACAGGCGATGCACCCGCTTCTTGTTGTCCGGCCAGCCCTCGCGCCGCAGCAGGATCCAGATCCGGAGATAGCCGAACCGCGGGCGTGCCTGGGCCAACTCGCGGATGCGCATCCGCAGGGCCGACGCGTCGCGCGCACGCGACCGGTAGTACCACGTGTTGGGACAGATGTCGCCGAGCGCACAGGCGCGCCGGCTGCTCACCTGGAAGCGGTCGTGAATCCACTGGGCCAGCTCTCGGCGGCGAGCTGGCCTCAGCCTTTTTTTCGCAGCACCTCCTGGAGGATGTGCTTGTCGAGCGTCAGGTCGGCCACCAGACGTTTCAGGCGCGCATTCTCCTCGCGCATCTGCCGCAGCTCCCGGACCTCCGCGGCCCCCAGGCTGCCGTACTTCTTCTTCCAGAGGTAGAACGTCGCTTCGGCAATGCCCATCTGTCGACAGACGTCGGCGACGGGGGTGCCGGACTCGGCCAGGCGCAGGGTGTAGGCGACTTGCTCTTCGGTGTAGCGGGACGTTTTCATCGCTTCTCCTCCCCCCGTCAGGGGGACACCGGAAGCGACCCTACTCTATTTTTCAGCTGTCGTGACTTTCGGGGACAACGTCAGCCAGAGGCCACGTTGACGTGGGAGTCACTGGAGTTTGTTTTGGTCTTTGGCGATGGTGTGCCGCCCGTGTTTCAAGGAAGGGCTGTACTCGGGTCTGTAGCCGAATTGGCTAATGTCGTCGACGGTGTCATCGGAGCGTTCGCGGCATGCCAGCCCGAGGAGTCGACTGATCGGACCTGACCCTGGGTCGCCAGGCGTGAATTGTGCGTCCTAACCGGCGGCTTCGGCGTTATTCTCTCAATCAGCATCCTTGAGCCGCGGGTGAGCCGCGAGTCGTCAGGCCGTTGAAGTGCCGGGACTGGACATGACTGATCTTTGGACGCACCCCCTTCTGACCAGCATTGCCGGCGCTGCGCTTGGTGCCGTCCTCACTTGGTTGCTCCCAGCTCTGTGGAAGCCGCCCCAGCGAAAGCGACTCGAAGAGGTTCAGAAGGCAAGCATTGACAACGCATTTCAATCTTCCGTGTTTCGGAGTGCGTCAGGTGAGCAGCGAAACGACATCATCAACTATGTAGCGGCGAGCACGTCGGCTAATTCGGAATACATAGTCACGGGTCAGGGAGCGCCAATTGTTCCCGATGTGCAGCGCTGGCTTCAGGCCGCCACCTCTGAGCCAAGGCCGACAACCAGGTTCGAAAACGAGGTCGGTCTGTCCCAGGCCGCAAATCGAGAAGTTGAGGTGTTCTATCCCGCTCCCTTTCTAGGCAGGCCGAGCCTTAAGCTGACTCCGATAGATGGAACGGCGAAGTACAGGGTTGAGCAACGTCCCGACGGGTTCAAGGTGCACGTGGTTGACGTGAGCGCCATTTCAAGCAAAGGTGTATTTCTCAAGTGGTCTGCGGAAGGCGAATTGAGCCAATTGCCTCGGCCTAGCTAGCGAATGGAGCCGACACGGATGGGCGTGATCCAATTCGATGGACCCAGGAACGACCGCGGCTCTCGACAGGTGGCCGCGCGTTAGGTAGCCCCGACAAGCGCAGGCAGGTCCATGCAGGCGAAGCACTCCATCCGCCGTTGGTGGCCTCCTACCTAGACGGCCGCCAGTAGCCCCGGCCGATTGTTCTTTACGCTGTTGACGGCCCGCGACACCTCGTGCGCCGCCAGCCACTCCGGCGGACAGGGCCGCACGAGCGGCAAGACTCGCTCGGGCTCCTGGACTTCAGGGTCGAGCCACAGCTCAAGATCGGAGTCGTCGAGAATGACCGGCATCCTGTCGTGGATGGGCGCCATGAACGTGTTCGCGCGCGTGGTCACGATGCTGAATGAGGGCACCGGGTCCGCCGCGCCGTCCCCCTGCCAGGTGGACCAGACGCCGGCGACGGACATCATCGCGCCATCGGCCCGGTAGATGGCCATGGGGTGCTTCACCCCCTCCTCGTCCTTCCGCCACTCGTAGAAGCCCGACAGGGGCACCACGCACCGTCGCTCCCGAAACGCCTTGGCATAGGTCCGTTTCTCGGCGATCTCTTCACCGCGCGCGTTGATGAGAGAGTATTTCCCGGCGTCCGCCAAGCTCTTGGCCCAGAACGGAATGAGACCCCAGCGGCTCAGCTCCACGTCGCGCACGCCGTCCCGCACGAGCACGACCGGTGACACCTGCGTTGGGGCGAGATTGTAGTTGGGGACGACGGCGAACGTCAGCGGACGCCGGTTCAGATAGGCCAGGGCCAGTTCTTCGGCGGTGTAGGTCTCATACGCGCGGCCGCACATGGCGCGTAGTCTACAGGCAGCGCCACCGGGTCCCACAGAGAGACCAAGAGCCGACGGACCGTCGGGCACGGGCGCATACCTGCGAACCGCCGCAGCCATACACACCAGGGCCGGAGCGACCTGAGGGGTATAAGATGCGCCCCGTATGGCACTTGCGTCGTCCCCTGCGGTTGCAGCCCTCGCTGATTGGCTGCGGAGCGCTACGGGCCGCAGGTCCAAAAGTAGTTAGGCGGACAAAGCCACTGGGGCCGTCGCGTCGTCTCAACCGTCACGCCAAATTTGGAGGCCCGATGAAACTAGCCACGATTCTCGCGGCGGCGGTCACGACCTGCATCGTTAGTGTCAGCGTATTGGCTCAGGAGATCTATGGTCCGGGGAACGGCGTAGCGCCGCCGACTCTCGTCAAGACGGTTCAGCCGGACTACACGCCGGAGGCCATGGCGAAGAGGATCCAAGGCGTGGTTACGCTCACCACGGTGGTTCAGGCGGACGGAAAGGTCGGTGCGGTGACCGTCAAGGAGTCCCTCGATAGCACTCACGGGCTTGATCAACAGGCTGTAATCGCCATGAAGCAGTGGGAGTTCAATCCGGGCGTCAAGGACGGGCAACCCGTCGCGGTCCGCATCACTGTAGAGATGAGCTTCTCGCTGAAGGACTCGGGACCAGTAAAACCGACGGTTGATCCTGCTGATGTCCGTGGGGCGGCCCAGCAAGTCGCCTCCTACTACTTCTTCTCGACGCGTTCGGGGGGATCCCTGCAGATTCCGAAGTACGTGGTCGAGGCTGGCAAAGGTGGCTTCGCACTCCAATTGACCGCTCGCGTGCCGTTTTCGAACGGCATGCTGTTCAGGGCTGGCGTGGGACCGCGCGAATATGAAGTCGTCAAGACGAGACGACTGGCGACCCTAGTCAAGGATATGAATGAGACAGGTGCCCGAGGCTTCAGATACATTCCGGACTCGGCCAAGGCATTCAGCGGGCAGGAGTGGGTCGCGGTAATGGAGAAGCAGCCCGACAGCACGCGATTCGGTTATTCAGCAGTGCAAGGCGACGCTGAAGGCAAGAGCCTTGTGGCTGCCCGCCAGCGCGGCCTCGCGCTGGTGGCCAATCTCGGCGGCCAGCCGATCCTTGTGTTCGAGGAGGTACTGGGATCGACGCCTACGCCTGCAGCGGTCCGCGACTACCGCATCGTCAGCACGACAAAGTCGTCGACGCTCGAGAAGGAAATAGCGGACGCTGCGGCCGAGGGATTTCACACGATTGCCGCCGGCGCCATGAACGTGATCATGGAACGGGAGCCTGGATCCGCATCGCGGGTCGAGTACAAGCTGGTTGCGACCACGAAGGTGGCTACGTCGGAGCGCGAATTGAATGACTTCGGAGCGCAAGGGTTTCACCTGGTGGCCGCCCCCATGTCAAACACGAATGAAGGCGTGTTTATCCTGGAAAGAGTGCCCGGGACGACCGCCAAGTTCGAGCATCGGATTGCCCAACTCGTGCCGGCCACCATCAACAACATCATGAGGGGCGCAGAAGGCGCCGGCTTCCAGATCGTCGTTCTGTTCAGCGACTTGGCCATTTTCGAGCGAGTTGTTTCTCGATAGGCTACCCACCCCCGCCGGCGCACCTCAAGACCGTGGCATCGGTCCCATGGGGAGGAACGGCGTCGTTGGACGCTTACTCTCCGACGGCGTTACGGCAGTCGCCGTTCCATTGGGAGTGCCGGGTACGGCGGAAGCCTAACATGCACTGCACCAGACAGCCGCGGTGTGGAGGTCGCTCGGCGGCCGCGGGTGAGCGTGGGCGTTGATGTGACTTCGGCTTGTCAAGCGGGCACACCGGTACTGAGCGGGGTGTGCAGTCCCGTGGTGCGAGGAGAGAGAGACCCGGGACGCGGGAGCGGCGGGACCAGTAACACCGACGGGTGATTCTGCTGAGAGATCCGTTGGTTGGAGCACCGCCCAGACTGCGGTTCATCGCGGAGCTGCCTCGCCTTAGGCACGGACGTATCGCTGGTGCGGATGTCCATAAAGTTGCCGAGGGTTTCTCGACCTATCCGCGATGCCGCCCACTTGATGGACCTGATGGCGTCGCCGCTACGCGGGTGGCGGCGGCACCTCCCTCGCGATCGCCCTGATGATGCCGGTTAACTTGCCGCTCCGCGACCGCACGTCCACGACGGCACGCGCGTACGCGTTCGTACTGATCAGTACTGTACGTACGCACGCGTACTCAGTACGTACTCCCCTCGTCCCACAAGATCAGCGAGCCCCTCCACTCAGGACCGCGACGCCGACGGCCCGCGCAAGGCGGCGGCCCACTCCTGATACGCGGGATCGGCCTGGATCGCCGCGACCTGGTCGGGCGTGCCGTACAGGACCGCGTCCGCGAGTGCCTGCAGCCGCATGAGCTGGTCCTCCCAGGCCGACGCCCGCTCCGGCGCCACGCGGTCCAGGTCCTCAATCAGCTCGTCGAGCGGGTCACGCCACATCGAACCCGCCCTCGAACCCGCTGGAGCCGTCCAGCGTCGGCAGGTCCACACTCCGCCGCAACGCCTGGCGCGCCTTGAGCCGCGCCACGATCCGCCTCGCCGCCTCGGGGGACTCCTCCGAGATCACCTCGAACACGGTCCGCTGGAACTCACGCACCACGCGCAGGTCGATCAGGGTGCGGCTGATGTCATGCTCCAGGCGCAGTTGGGCGCGGACCTCACCCGAGAGCTTGACCAGCACATCAGCCAGCGCCGCGCGGTCGGCACCAGCCTGCCGCGCCTGCTGCTCGGCCCACTCGAACTGGGCCAGGATCACCTCCTGGACGCGCTGGAGGCGCCCTGCGGCGGTGATCTTCTGCGCGACCACCTCACCAGCCTTCTCGAGCGCCACGACGCGCGTGGTGAGCCCCTGGAGGCGCTTGAGGCGCTGATGGATCGCGGGCTCGGACACCGCGAAATGGCGCGCGGCCTCCGCTTGGGTGTGGCCGGCCGCCAGGTACTGGTGCAGGTCGGCGATGGAGACTTTCGTGTGGGCCATGGAAACCTTTCCTGAAGGACCCTTAACGGCAGACTGACGGTGCCGAGTGGCGAGTGACGAGTGACGGCTGATCGCGGATTCGCACCCATCCTGCGCCAATTCGTGGGCGTTGTCAGCCCCGATCGAGAGGCGTCTCCGGCACGGGTAAGTCGTCACTCCTCGCGACGCTCGCCAAGTACGTCTACAGGGAGTGGGGCAAGGTGTCGCTGTATTACAACTCCGACGGCGGCGGCTTCCCCGCGGAGGTCCAGGCGTGCATCGCGGCCGGCATCATGCGCGTCTTTCGGATGCCCACGCGCGACCCGGGCAGCCTCGGGCTGAGCTTCGAGACGTGTCAGCGTGCCTGCCAGGGCTGGTGGCCGCGCCGGATCAACCCGTCGACCGGCGAGGTCGAGCCGGGCGTGGAGATGGTGCCGCCGGTGACCGAATTGCCGGCGCTTCTCGCAACTGACACGGGCGGGTCTCGCATTGAATTGTGGTGGGGGAAATGGTGGGGACCCTCAGTCCCAATTGGTACGATTCAGTGTCATTCGACTAGAGTGGTAGATCGCCGCAAGTGCCTGATTCTGTTATCTCAGTGCGACGCCATAGCACTCAGTATCAAATCGGTGGGTGCGGCTGTTAACCGGAGGGTTGCTGGTTCGAATCCAGCCCGAGGAGCCATCTCCCGCACATGCCACAAGTACCCTTCGATCAACTGCCCGACGATGCGCAACTGTGGATCTTTCCAGCAGCGCGCGCCCTGACCGCGGCCGAACAGGCCCAGCTACTGGCCGAGGTAGACGGGTTCATCGCCCAGTGGCAGGCGCACGGCATGCCGCTCACCGCTGCCCGGGAGTTGCGATACGAGCGGTTCTTGTTCGTGGCGGTCGACCAGCGCGCGCGTGGAGCGTCGGGCTGTTCGATCGACGCGCTCTTCCGGCAGACGGCGGCGCTGGAACAGGCGTTCGGCGTCGAGCTGGTCAACAGCATCCCGGTGGTGTTCCGGCAGGGCTCGGCGATCGAGCGGGTTCAACGCGACCGGTTTGCCGAGCTCGCCGCCCTGGGAACGGTCAGTCTGCAGACGGTGGTCTTCGACAACACGCTGACGCGTGTAGGCGATGTCCGGGCGGGGCGGTGGGAAACGCCGCTGGCCGACGCGTGGCACGCACGCGCCTTTTTCTAAAGCGCCTTCAACCGGGGGAGAGCCCCGGTATCAGCGACAGCTGAAGCTCCTCGGCGGACACGTTCGCGGGGAAATACGCGCCGGACACCCGCGACAGATGAAAGCTGGCCCCCTCCAACTGAGCCTGGGACACGTCCACGCCGCGGAGGTCAGTGGAGTGGCAGTACGCCCCCGCAGATCGGCGCTGCGCAGGTTGACCCCTCGCAGGCCCTCACGGGTTACCGAGGCGCGGGCTGGACAATTACACGGCCACTGTGTAATCTGCCTTCGGCCGTGATTCAGTCATTCGCCGATGAGACGACGGCTGATCTGTTCAGGGAGCGCAACACCCGGCATGCACGGCGGATTCCGCGTGAGCTGTGGCGCGGCGTGCAGCGGAAGCTGAAGGCTCTGGACGTCGCGGTTCGGCTCGAGGACTTGCTGATTCCAGCCGGCAACAAGCTGGAGCGGCTCAAGGGCAATCAGTCGGGCCGCCACAGCATCCGCGTCAACGACCAGTTCCGGGTCACGTTTCGGTGGGAGCAGGCACATGCCTACGAAGTCCGCGTCGAAGACTATCACTAGGGATCCGCAGTGGCTGGGCCCGGCGATCTCTCCCGGTGAGATGCTGCTCGAGGAGTTTCTGGCCCCGATGAAGCTGGGGCAGGTCGAGGCGGCTCGCCGTCTGGGGATTTCACTCAATCGCCTGAATGAAATCGTGATCGGGAAGCGCGGCATCACAGCCGATACGGCCCTCCGACTGGCGGCGTTGTTTAAGATGTCGCCGCAGTTCTGGATGCGGTTGCAGGCCGACTGGGATCTGCACGAAGCGATGGAACGAAAGCGGGCGTCCTGATCAGCTTTTCCAGCGCTGAATCGGGCGGATTGACCATCGCGGTAGCGAACGGTTCTCAAGAACGCAAAGGAATATTAGATTCGCGAGGCTGGGCCGACGAGTCTGTTGCGCAGTGGAACTGCACTCAGGCCCGAGAGGATGTGTGTCCACGTCTCGACCGAATGGACGACAACCGCAGACTCGAGCGGATAGGCACCCGACCGCATGCTCCACTGGCAGCACAGGAAGTCATTGGCAGCAGCGACGACCAGGAACGCGGCATAGAAGGCATTGAATTCATCGAGTACGTAGGGTCCCAGTGACAGGGCGCCGCCTCGATCGCCCCGTTGACCGCGTGTGAGAGCTCGCCTGTCCATTGAAGGGGCATCGAAATGTCACTCCTCCGACAGCACTCCTTTCAAGAGCGGATGTCGCGACGCCGCGAACGGATTCGCGACGGTCACACCATTCCATGTGAACCCATCCTGCAGGTCCTCCGAGAGGAGCAGCCGGCAGTCTCCCTCAGCGGCCGCCGCAAGGATCACCGCGTCCCAGATGCTCAGCTTGTGCTGGGCCGAGAGGTCAGCGGCCGTCACCAGGACCGAGTCGGTCGTGTCGATGGTGGCGTAGGCATCGCGCCACGCCAGGATCGCATCGCGGGCGCGTGTGGCCGGTCGGCGCGCCTTTCCCACGAGTACCCGAAGGAGTTCGCCGAGTACCTGGACCGGGATGCATACGGAGCCTGGTGGGAGTGCCTGCAGGAGATGGAGGGCCTTGTCTCGCATCAGGGCGCCGTTGGTGCCCTCGGCGTAGGCCAGGATGTTGGTGTCGAGGGCGACCTTCACTCAGCGTCCTTGTACAGGTCATCGCGGCTCCATCGGCCGATGTTGACCGGACGCTCTTTGCCGAGGCGCATGAGCAGCGACGCGCGAACACGGTCCCGGGCCGGGTCGCCTTCTGACACAGGGACAATCCGCGCGACGGCTTTGCCGTGGCTAGTGACGACCACGCTTCGCCCCTCCTTCACGGACTTGAGCAGCTTCGAGAACCCCCGATTAGCTTCGGCGGCCGAGACGGACTTGTGTGCGGGCATGATTGATGTAGTGATTATACCTACATAGTGGCGCCTGTCACTTCCTGGCCGGAAGCCCCGTGGACTGGTGATTGACCACCTGCCACTGCCCGCCGTTCTTCACCCAGACGCGCGTGAAGATGACGGAGATCGGCGTGGCTGAATTCTTGATGTGGTAGGTCGACGTGCCCTGCACGGTTGCCGTGTCGCCGTACACGCGGACGCGCGACGGGTCGTTGATGACCTTCTCCATGGCACAGGCGCCGACCGACTTGACGAACGCCTCCTTGGTCATCGTGCCGCCGTTGGTGTGTTGAATCAGCGTCAGGTCGTCCGAGAGGATCCGTCCCATGGCGGGCAGATCGCACGCCTGGTAGGCATCGGTCCAGGACTTCTCAGCCGCGACGATCTCGTCCGTGCCCTTGGACTGACCAAAGCTGGCAGACGCCGAGGCAACAAGCAGAACGCCGGCCATCAGAATCTTCATCGCCCCTCCTTCCGGTTCAAAGCGGCCTGGATAGTAGCCCAGAACGCGTGCGCCGCCGGGGACGAGAAACCGCCTGACGCCAGGCGGCGGAGCGGCCATAATGACCGCCCGGATGGTCGCGCCCGTAGAAATGCGATTCCGGTGAATCCGGTGGCGACCTGGTGGAAGACGAGGTCAATCGACAATGCAGACGCGAATGCTCTACGCGGTCACGGCGGCTCTTGTGGCGGCAGGGATTGCGACAGGACTCTCGGCGCGCCAGACCGCGTCACAGCCGGCGCTGGACGCCGACGACATCGGGGGCGTGGTTACGAGCGCCAGCGGACCGGAGGCCGGCGTCTGGGTGATCGCCGAGACGTCCGACCTGCCGACCGGCTTCCGGAGGATCGTCGTCACTGACGACCGGGGACGCTACGTCATCCCCAACCTGCCGAAGGCCAGCTACAGCGTGTGGGTGCGTGGCTATGGCCTGGTCGACTCTCCAAAGGTACCCGCCTCCCTCGGCCGCACACTGAACCTTGGAGCCACGGTCGCGCCGGATGCACGCACGGCGGCACGAATCTATCCGGCCAATTACTGGCTCTCGATGGTCACGCTGCCGGCTGCGCGTGAGTTTCCAGGCACGGGCGAGAAGGGGAATGGCATCGGCGAGCAGCTGAAGACGCAGGCGCACTGGATCGACCTGATGAAGAGCCAGTGCATCCAGTGCCACCAGCTCGGCACCCGGGCCACGCGCGAGATTCCGCTCGCTCTGGGCACGTTCGCCACCACGGTCGCTGCCTGGGACCGCCGGGTGCAATCGTCGCAGGCCGCGCCGGTGATGACCAACGGGATGAACACCTTCGGCCGGGCGCGCGGCCTGGGCATGTTCGCGGACTGGTCGGACCGCATTGCCGCAGGTGAGGTGCCGGCCGCGCCGCCGCGCCCGAAGGGCGTCGAGCGGAACGTCGTGATTTCGCAGTGGGACTGGGCCGACGAACGGGCGTTCGTCCACGACGTGACGGCCACGGACAAGCGCAACCCCACGGCGAACCCGTACGGCAAGGTGTATGGCAACGACCGCTACAACTCGCCGGACCTGATGTCGCTCGATCCGGTCAAGCACATCGCCGAAAAGAAGGTGGTGCTGCCCGTGCGCGACGCGGCGACGCCGTATTCCCAGCCGCAGACGCTGCTCGCGCCCTCACCCTACTGGGGCGAGGAGATCATCTGGCGCAACAAGGCCAACATGCACAACCCGCTGATGGACCTGCGCGGCCGCGTGTGGATGACGTCCACCACGCGGGCGTCGGCCAACCCGGCGTTCTGCCAGGCGGGGTCGTCGCATCCGTCGGCGAAGGCCTATCCGCTGGCCGCGAGCAATCGTCAGGCCACGATGTACAACCCGGAGACGGGGCAGGTGGTGGCCATCGACCTGTGCTTCAGCACGCACCATCTGCAATTCGGCCACGACGCGGACAACACGCTCTGGT
The DNA here is from genome assembly GCA_040081715.1 of Vicinamibacterales bacterium. Lineage (GTDB taxonomy): Bacteria > Acidobacteriota > Vicinamibacteria > Vicinamibacterales > UBA2999 > CANKJK01. Next base: position 105,375 of record JBEBFY010000010.1, read on the forward strand.
TCAGCGGCGGCGGGCAGGTGATCGGCTGGCTGAACTCCCGCAAGTTTGAAGAGACGAAGGACGCGGCCGCATCGCAGGGCTGGTCGCCCTTCATCCTCGACACCAACGGCAACGGCAAGCGCGACGACTACGTGGAGCCGGACGCGCCGGTGAACCCGGCGAAGGACAAGCGGATCGGCGGCCGCAGCACCGGGTATGAGACCGGCTTCGGCCTGGGGCTGTACGGCATCGAGCAGAACGCGGTGGACGGCAGCGTCTGGGGCGCGGTGAGCGCGGTGCCGGGGTTGCTGATCCGCTATGACCCGAAGACGAGCCTCTCAGAGGCCTACGAGCCGCCGTTCATCAATGCGAAGGCTCCGGTGAAAGGTTTCACGCCACGCGGTGTGGACCTCGACCGCAACGGCGTGGTCTGGACGGGCCTGCAGTCCGGTCACCTGGCCAGCTTTGACCGTCGTAAGTGCCGCGTACTGAATGGGTCCACGGCGACTGGCGCGCACTGCCCGGAAGGGTGGACGCTGCACCAGACACCGGGCCCGCGTTTCAAGGGCGACACCGAGTGGGGCAGCGCCGACATGCATTACTTCAACTGGGTGGACAAGTTCGACACGTTCGGCCTCGGCCGCGACACACCGTTTGTCAACGGCACGAACTCGGATTCCCTGGCGGCGCTCCGCAGTGACGGCAGCTTCGTGACCATCCGCGTGCCGTATCCCATCGGCTTCTACAGCCGCGGGCTCGACGGCCGGATTGATGACGCCAACGCAGGCTGGAAAGGACGCGGGCTGTGGGCCGCGTACAGCAGCCAGGCCCCCTGGCACACCGAGGGTGGGCGCGGCACCACCAGCAAGCTCATGCAGATTCAGCTCCGGCCAGATCCGCTGGCCCGCTGACCGAGCGCTGCGACAACCGAGTCGAGACGGATCATCAGGCCCGGCGGGTGCCGGCCAGGAGCGAGTCATCGTGACCAACTGGATTCTTCGTACTGCCGGAGCCGTGGCGCTCGTGGCGCTGGGTGCCGGCTTGCAGTCCCTGCGCGCCCAGTCTGCGGGCACCTTCACCGGGTCGTTCCGTCACGTGGGCTTCGTGGTGAAGGACGTGGATGCCTCCGCCCCGGTGTTTGCCAGGGCGTTCGGCGTGGCGCACACGCCGATTCACGGCATTACGGCGCCGCCCCCACCCAAGGGATATCCAGGCGACCCGAAGGCAGGCGTCCGCACCACGGAGATCCGCACGGCCAACAACCTCGAGATTCATCTGCTGGAGCCGACCGGCGGCAAGAGTCCGTGGCGCGACGGGCTCGAGCGTCACGGCGACGGCACTGTGCAGCACATCTCGTTTGGCGTGACGGACCTGGCCGCGGCCGTCGGCGCGCTCGAAAAGCTCGGCGGCCGACTCACAGCCGGCGCGGCCGACAGCTTCTTTGCCTACGTGGAGCTGCCGCAGTTGCCGTTCACGATCGAGCTGGAGAAAGTGCCCGCCCGATAGTTTCCTTCCGCGTCATGATCCGCGGTTGCGCCTCCGCGGACGCGGCACTATAGTGCCCGTCTCTGCCGGATGGGTGCGAGTGTGCGCGGGCACAGTTTGCGACATTTACTGCCGGCACAACTGGAGGCATTAATGAGGCTTGTGAGCAGCACGGTCCTTGCGGCGGCCACACTGATTCTTGGCTTCACGCTGGGTATGAAGGTGGGGAGCGCGCAGGCTGGTGGGGATGGTCCGGTCCAGGTCCAGCGCGTCGATCACATCAGCGTGTTCGTCCGCAGCGTGGAGAAGGCAGCCGAGATGCACAAGCTCCTGCTGGGCACCGAGATGCCGAAGTTCAGCGAGCCGCCGCGGCAGCCGATCTTTCCGCCGGAGTTCAAGGGCGATCGCAACTCCCGGCCGCGCTACGGACACATTGCGCTGGCCAATGCCCGGATCGAGCTGATGGAGCCGGTGGGCGGCGAGAGCCGCTGGCGCGAGTTCCTCGCCACGCACGGCCAGGGGATCGAGCACATCGGATTCGCGGTGTCCGACGTGAAGGAGGCCACCGCGCGGTTCCTGAAGGCCGGCGGCACGCTCATCATGGGCGGGTGCGACGGCTGCACCGCGCACATCGACATGCGCGATCAGCTCGGCTACATCGTGGAACTGCAGCCGGCGCCGAAGCCGTAGCCCCCGTCGTGAACCCCACATCTCGAGGCATGGCGATCAAGGGCGCTGCAGCCCTCCTCGCCGCGTTCGTGCTCGGAGCGCCGGCTGGCTTCTTCGACGTCAGTCCACAGGTCCTGGATGCACAGGCTCCGTCCGGCAGGCGCGTGCGCATCAACCGCGTGATCGAGAAACTGGAGGCCGGCGAGGTGGTCTACGGCCCGCAGATCAGCGGCTTGAGCGTCGGGTCCGCGGAGTTCGCGAACGATCTCGCGAGAGCGTCCCACAACATCCAGTACGTCTCGTGGGACATGAAGAACGGCATGTTCGACCTCGCGCGCCTGCAGACGTCACTGCTCGGGTTGCTCGACCGGGCGGACATTCTCAAGCGGGGCATCCAGCACGGGGTGACGTCGTTTGCACGTGTGCCGCTCCGCCCACACGTGGATCCGAGTTTCGTCGTGGGCGAAATGCTGGACCTCGGCCTCACCGGGTTCGTATTTCCTGAGATTGACAACCGGCAGCAGGCGGAGGCGGCCATCCGGGCGATGCGGTATCCGCATCGCGACGGCTATCAGTCTCCCGCCGGGTACACGGGTGGTCACACCGGCAGTGCGGCCAGGGCGGCGTGGTACTGGGGCGTGTCCGAAGCAGAGTACAAGCGGCGCGCCGATGTCTGGCCGCTGAACCCGGACGGGGAACTCTTCGCGATGGTGCAGATCGAGACGGTTGAGGCCGTGAAGAACCTGCCGGACATCATCACGACGCCAGGCCTTGGCGCCATCCTGATTGGTCCGAACACGTTGACGGACTCGATGGGTGAAAAGACGTCGGGATTGGTGACGGGCCCGGCCGGCGCTCCGCCAAAGGTGGAAGCGGTGATGCAACAGATCGCCGATACGTGCCTTAAGTACAAGGTGCCGTGCGGCATTCCGGTGGCGGGCAACACCGTTGCCGAGGCGCAGGCGCTCCAGAAGCGGCGCATCGCCCAAGGGTTCCGCATCATGTATCTCACCGGAACGCCCGTCACCTGGCGCTAGCAAGGAGATCCGCTGTGCCGACACGACTGCTGACGACCGGGGCCATGGGCCTCCTGCTCACCGCGATCATCTGGGGGCAGGACTCCGCCGTTCCCTCGATTCCGGGCGTGGTTGCCGCCGGCACGCCGATCGAGCTGGTTCAGGAGGGGTTCTCTTTCACTGAGGGACCGGTCGGCACCCAGGACGGCGGCCTTTTCTTCACAGACACGCAGGGAAAGCCGACACGCATCTTCCGGATGGAGCCAGGCGGCACCGTGCGTGCCCTCGCCGAGACACAGGGCATGAACGGCCTCGCGGTGGACGCGGCTGGCCAGTTGTTCGGTGCGGAGATGTACGCCAAGCGCATCGTCCGGCTGGACTCCGCGGGGAACGTCGTGGCCACGGTGACCGCCGGCACACCGGAGCACCCCATCGTGCAGCCGAACGACCTGATCGTCGATGCGCGCGGCGGCATCTACTTCACCGACCCCGGCACGTTTGACCCGAAGAGCACCGCGGTGCCCCATGTCTACTACGTGAGGCCAACGGGCGGACTGCACCTGGTCACCGATCAGATCCCGCTTCCCAACGGCCTGACCCTGACGCCCGACGGCCGCGCGCTGCTGGTCGCCGATACAAAAGGGGAGGAACTCTCCGCCTTCGACGTACGAGCGGACGGCACCACTGGCCCGCGGCGGGTGTTCGCGCGCCTGACTGGCATTCCGGCCGGGCAGAACAGCGGCGCTGATGGCATGACGGTGGACAGCGAGGGCCGCGTGTACGTGACCAGCCGGACCGGCATCCAGGTGCTATCGCCCACTGGCGGGCACCTCGGAACGATCGTGGCACCGAGGCCGGCCGCGAACGTGGCGTTCAGCGGCCCTGGCAAGCAGTACCTCTACATCGCGGCGCGCCAGGGCCTGTATCGCATGCGGATGCTCGCACACGGCGTTGCCCGGCCAGGCAAGTAGCCTCAGGAGAATTCAATAAGACGCTCACGCACGACCAGACGGGGACAACCAGCACGCCGGGCAACAAGATGCGTGAGGGTGTGGGCTATTACACCGAGGGCCAGGGCGCGCGTGGCAAGCCGAAGGAGGAAGGCCAGATGACGGAACCCACCCGTCTCGGGTTCCAGTCACAGGTGATCGAGACGTACTGGCGTCACCTTCGCATCAAAGTCGAAGACTGACAGGTCAGGCAGCCGAGTCGTGGGCTGCCCCGGACAGTCTGAGCCGCCACACCAGATCCCAGTTGTAGCCCAGAGACACGACCCCGATGATCAGGCCACCGATGGCCGTCGTCGGATCCAGCCACGACCACTGCTCGTTCAGGAGACGATAGCCAGCCACGGCGTATCCCCCCACCAGGCCGAGCTGGATGTGACCCGCGCAGGCCCAGTCCGCCCATGTTCGGCGGGTCCTTCCGATCATCCACAGGTACGCACCGGTGACGCTCGCGATATAGAAGTGCAGCGGGGACACGAGCGGCGCGTACCAGACTGGCGCCACGTAGTCCATCTCCTCCACGATGAGCGTCTTGAGTGCCACGGCCAGGACATTGGGCAGCAGGAAGGATGCAGCGTAGCAGGCGGAACGCCGGACCCTCTGATGCCACGCCGAGCTGGCCCTGAAGGCTGGAACAGTGTCGAGCCGTCTGGCCATGAAGCGGTAGAGCGGAAACGACACCAGCGTCATGGCCGGCATATACACGTACCACTCGAAGAAGCCGACGCTCCGCAGCGTCAGCAGCAGCGGGGCCAGCCAGTGGCCGAGCGGGTTGGCGAAGTGCACCTCGCCCATCACAATGCGCATCCTCGTCGAGGTGCCCACAAATAGCGATACCGGATTTCGCCTAATTGCGAGTGGGCCGGGGGGTGCGGCATAGTGACGTTGCCTTGAAGTTCCCGATACCGTCCTGACCAGCCCTGCCGATGAGGCAACAGGAGTCCCGCATGAGTGAAGGTGTGCAGAAGCGTCAGTCAGGTCGTCCGGTTGTCATCGCTGCGCTGGCCGTGCTGCTGTGGGGTGGCATGCAGCTCACGTCCATCGCGCACAAGCCCCCCCTGCATCTCAACCCCGTGGTCGACAAGCTGGCGCAGGGCAAGCACGTCATCGGCGTCAGCACGTCGGATTTGTCGTTTGAGAACGCGCGGGAACTGTCGCGCGCGGATATCGACTTCGTGCGGCTCGAGATGGAGCACGGTCCGATGGACGTGGCCGCTGCCCGGGCGTTTCTGATCGGGATGATCGACAGGGCCGCAACGGTGAAGAAGGGCAACGCCCAACCGAATGTCGCGCCCTTCGTCCGGATTGCGCCCTATGGCCGCGAGTCGTCCGCCTGGGCGGTCAAGCAGTTGCTGGACATCGGAATGATGGGGATTAAGTTTCCCGCCATCGACAACCGCGAGCAGGCGCTGGCCGTTGTCCGTTCCATGCGCTACCCGGCGCTCAAAACATCGGCGATCCGGGAGCCGGTGGGCATACGGGGGTGCTGCTCGGGGAGCGCGACCTGGTTCTGGGGCGTGCCCGACTATGACGAGCACGCCGATCTCTGGCCGCTTAACCCGGCCGGCGATCTGCTGGCCATTCTTCTGATCGAGACCGGGGAGGGCCTGAAGAACATCGACGACATAGCCTCCGTCCCAGGGGTCGGCGTCATCTTCGCCGGTGTGCTCGGCGACATGCCCAAGTCCCTCGGGGTCACACCGGACGCACCCGAGATGAAGGGCGCCGCAGAGACCATCCTCAAGGCCTGCCAGAAGCACAAGGTGGTCTGTGGATATCCGGTGAATGCCGGGAACATCCAGCAGGCCATCAAGGACGGCTGGCGCTACATCGATGCGGGCGGCGCCAGTGGCGGGTTGACGGCCGCGTCCGGGGCGGCAGTGCGGGCGGGTCGATCGGTGAAGTAGGACGTAACGGAATTCAGGTAGCGACGGGCACCAATCGTCTCAAGCGTGATACACAGGTCCACCGAACGCGCGGCCAGGCCGCGTCGGGGAGAGGTGTGTTGATGCGCGTGAAAGTGCCCAGATTTCGAGCCAGACACCTGTTCGCCGCGGCGTGTGTGGCAGTCGCGGCTTTGGCACTGCAGGGGCTGGTGGCGGCGCAGGGTGGCGAGCTGGCCACCGCGCGCGTGAGCCACATCGGCGTGGTCGTCCCGGACATCGACAAGGCCGTGAAGGAATACGTTCGCGTGATGGGCTTCGCGACGCCCAAGGTCAACACTTACCCGCTCCCACTGCCCGATGGCGGCAAGACGGCCATCAAGGTGGCTGTGCTCCACATGCCGAACTTCTTCCTGGAGCTGAACCAACCCGTCGACAAAGTAGGGCCTTTTCACGACCACTTGCAGGCGCAAGGCATCAGCATCATGCACCTCGGGCTTGCGCTGCCGGGGACGGGTAGTGTGGACGCCGTCCGCGCGGACCTCGAGAAGAAGGGCGGACGGTGGACGCTCGGCTCCAAGGGAGGGAACTCTGCGTACCTCGACTTCAACAAGACGCTCGGCACGTCGTATGAGGTAGTCCGTGGCGCGGGTCCGGCTGGCGAGCCGCCACCGTCAGTGCCACCAGGTGACGCACTGCCTCCGTTGGCAGCACTGAATGTCGGGCACGTCGGTTTCGCCGCGGCGGACACGACGGCGCTCACCGAGGCATACGGCAGGACGTTCGGCGTCGCCGCACCCAAGGTGATGGAATACAAGGACGCGCAGTACCCGCCGAACAACATCTGGAGCCCCACCGCGTTCCTGCGCCTCGCCTTCTGGAGCCAGGGAGGAACGGGGTTGGAAGCCATCCAGTCCGTCGGCGGCCCCACGCCGTGGTCGGAGGACGTCGTGAAGCACAAGGGTTCGATTGCGCAGCACCTCGCCATCAACGTCGGCAACCGGATGGACGAGATCATCAAGGACCTGACGGCCAAGGGCGGCAAGTGGACCAACGGGAAGCCCGGTGGGGCCTACGCCTACCTGGACTTCAGCAGCACGCTCGGCCTCATCTTCGAGCTCAACGGCACATCCAGGTCAGCGCTGCCGGCCAAGTAGGCCGCGGCCACTACCAACGCAGGGCTCCTGCCGGGCTGGCCGGGCAGGGCCTGCAAGCACGTGCACGTCTCGTCGTACCACGTTTGATTGTCGGCAGGATCGGGTGATTGGGACTCGCGAACAAAGGGAGACTGGAATGAGACTGAGCAGGTGTCTGGCGGGAGTGACAGGGGCGCTCTGTGCGCTGCTGATCGCCTCCGTGGCGAGCGCGCAGGGAGGCGCAGGCGCGATCGCCGGCAACGTGAAGGACACGACGGGCGGCGCGCTGCCGGGCGTGACCATCGAGGTGGCCAGCCCGGCCCTGATCGAGAAGGTCCGGACGGCGGTGACCGACGGTGGCGGCAACTACAAGATCACCGAGCTCCGTCCCGGCACCTACAGCGTCACCTTCTCTCTGGGCGGCTTCAGCACCTACAAGCGTGAGGGCATCGAACTCAGCGCCGGCTTCACCGCCCCCGTGAGTGCCGAACTGAAAGTCGGATCGATGGAGGAGACGATCACGGTGACCGGCGCGGCGCCGGTGGTCGACGTCCAGAGCGTGCGCACCCAGTCGGTGCTGAAGAATGAAACACTCGATGCGCTGCCATCCGGCCAGCGCGACGTCGCACAGCTCGCGTCGTTGACACTCGGTGCGATGCCGTCGAGCGGCGGCCGCAATGATGTGGGCGGCGACCGTGGCGAGCGGAGCACCGGCATTTCGCTGCACGGGAGCCGCGGCGACGACAGCCGGCTGAACTACGACGGCATGAACACGAACGTGTTCTTCGGCGGCGCCGGTGGCCAGCAGCGCACCTACAAGTTCAATACCGTCATGGTCGCCGAGCAGGTGGTCGACACCGGCGGCAACACGTCGGAGACCGAGACCGGTGGCGCCAACGTCAATATGGTGCCCAAGGAAGGTGGGAACAAGTTCAGCCTGTCCGGCACGGCGAACTTCACGAACACCGATCTCGCGTCTGGTAAGGTGCCCGATTCCCTGATCGCGCGTGGCAGCGCGCCCGACCAGAACAGCATGCGGAAGGTGTGGGACTACGGTGTGGGCATCGGCGGGCCCATCGTGCAGGACAAGGTCTGGTTCTATGAAGGCAACCGGTGGTGGGGCAGCCAGAGCTTCGTCGCAAACAACTACTTCAATAAGTCGAAGCTGTTCTACCGCTATGAGCCCGATCTGAGCCGTCCGGCCTATACCAACGTGTACCAGAAGGACTTCGGCGGCCGTCTGACATGGCAGCTCACGTCGAAGCAGAAGCTCTCTGTCGAGCAGCACTACCAGGACGCCTGCGCGTGCTGGGAGTCGCTGACGGCCGCGACCGCTCCTGATGGGTCGACCGCGTTCCTCTACAAGCCGCACTATCTGTCGCAGGGCACGTGGACCTACCCGGCCACCAATAAGCTCCTCTTTCAGGCCGGGGCCTCGCTCCTGCGTGCCCAGGTGCAGTTCTTGAGCGTCGGCGGTGACGAGAGCGTCGCGGGCCGCATTCGAATCTCCGACACCAACTATCCGGGTATCGGCGCCTATGCGTGGGGTGGTATTGGCACCAGCGTGCAGACCGACAACGGCGACGCGCAGCGGCAGGACAACTTCAACTACCGGTTCGCGACCTCGTACATCACCGGCACGCACGCGGTGAAGCTTGGCTACCAGGGCCTGCGCGGCACGTTCAATACGCGTGGCAACTCTCCCTCGAACAGCGTGATCCTGGCGTTCAACGGCGGCGTGCCGAACAGCCTCACGCAGTACGCGGATCCGTTCAAGATGAACGGCCGCGTGCAGTCGCAGGCCCTCTATCTCTCAGACCAGTGGACCCTCAAGCGCCTCACACTGACCGCGGGCGTCCGCTACGACCATTTCAACGTCGGCACGCTGCCGATTGACATTCCGGCGGGCCGGTTCATCGGCGCGCGGAGCTATCCGGCGCGTCAGGACATCCCGAACTACAGCGACATCACGCCCCGTGTCGGCGCCGCCTTCGACGTCTTTGGCAACGGTAGGACGGCGATCCGTGGCTCGTGGGGTCGCTACCTGGTGGGCCTCGGCGGCGGCGCGCTGACGAACCTGGCGCCGTCCAACGGCATCGTGGCCTCCACGACCCGCCCGTGGAACGACTCGGCTGGCGTGGCGACGGCCGGTACCGGTGTCGTCGGCAACGGCAACTTCGTGCCGGACTGCGACCTGTCCAACTTCGCCGCCAACGGTGAGTGTGGTCCGATCGCCAGCGCTGGGTTTGGCCAGTCCACCACGACGATCCAGTGGGATGACAAGGCGCGCCAGGGCTGGGGCGTCCGTGAGTTCAGCTATCAGTGGAACGTCTCGGTGCAGCACGAACTGCTGCCGGGCTTTGGTGTGCAGGGCGGCTTCTACCGCACCGACTTCCGGAATACGCAGGTCCAGGTCAACACCGCACTGAGCGCGTCGTCGTTCGACACCTTCTGCCTGGCCGCACCAACCGACGCGCGGCTTGGCGATGTGAGCGGCGGGCAGGTCTGCGGCCTCACGAATGGCACGTTTGCCGCGAAGGCGCTCGTCGCCAACAACGTGTGGTACCGGGTCGAGGATGCGCCGGTCGCTGGCCTCACCGGCCGTCGTAGTGAGATCTATAACGGTGGCGATGTCTCGCTCAACTGGCGCTTCAAGGGGGCGGGCCTGGTGTCTGGCGGCCTGTCGGTGGGCAAGCAGGTGACCGACACGTGCTTTGCGAACAGCTTCCCGCAGGTCACCGGCACGATCTCGGCCGGTGGTCTGACGACCCTGGGGCTGCGGGACAACAACTACTGCACGAACGCCGCGCAGCCGCTCTGGAGCGCCGTGGGCTCACAGGTGAAGCTCCAGGTTGTGTACCCGCTGCCGGGGCAGTACTTTCTGGCGGCCACCTACAAGCACCTGCCGGGAGCGGCGCTCACCGGAACGGTGACCTATGCCAACGCCGCGATCGCGCCAACGCTGGGCCGCAACCTCCAGGCGTGCACCGCGGCGACGGGTGCGTGCACGCAGACCGTCAGCCAGAATATCGTCCGGCCCGGAACGCTGTATGACGACCGTCTGAACCAGATCGACTTGCGTGGCACACGTCGGTTCACGTTCGGCCGTGTCCGGATTCAGGGCATTGCGGAGCTCTACAACATCCTGAACTCGCGTCCCGCGCAGTCGGTGACGGCCACCTGGGGCAATGTCACGGCGCCGGGTGTGGCGACTCCCGGCACGACGTACCTCCGGCCGTCGTTGCTGCTCGGTGGACGGCTGTTCAAGTTCGGCACCCAGATCGACTGGTAGCGTGATCCATAGGCCGGAGCCGTGAGCTGTCAGCTCACGGTTCCGGCCCTCCCGCCCTGGCCGTGGTATTCGCCCTGGCCCCTCCTCTCCGATCTCCCCGCCCTGACCTGAGCGCGCTGCGACAACGAGCGACATCTGGTGGCCGTGCCCGCATCCTGCGGAGGGAGAGGACCGGCGTACACTCCCAATGATGTTCACGGAATGGCTGGGCTATATGGCGGCAACCCTGACGACGGCCGCCTTCCTGCCCCAGGTGCTCCACACGTGGCGCACCCGCTCCACCCGCGATCTGTCGGTGGCGTGGCTGGCGACGTTCTCGGTCGGGTTGGTCTGCTGGCTGGTCTATGGCGTGATGACCCGTTCGCGGCCCGTGGTCGTCGGCAATAGCGTGACGCTGGGGCTGACAGCGACGCTGGCCCTGTTCAAGTGGAGATATTGATGCGCGTGTCTGGCGGTGTCCGGCTGATCGTTCTTGCAGCGCTCCTGGCAGGGGCTCCCGCGCTGGCGCAGACGCCCCCCTCGTCGCCGGTGGTGCCGGTGGCACCAGAGGTCGTGGTGCGCGACGCCACCGGCCGGGCGGCGGTCCGGGCGGTGCGGCTGAACACGCCGCTCAAGGTTGACGGGAAGCTGGACGACGAGGTCTATGCGCAGGTCAAGTCCATCGGTGGCTTCACCCAGATTGAGCCGAAGCCCGGCGCCCCGGCCAGCCAGCCCGTCGAAGTCTGGCTGCTCTACGACCGCGCGAACTTCTATGTGTCGGTGAAGGTGCATGAGGATCACCTCGAACGGATGGTCGCCAATGAAATGCGCCGCGACGCGTCGATCAACCTGGCGCAGAACGAGCTGGTGACCGTCGCGATCGATACGTTTCACGACCGCCGCAGTTCGTTCTCCTTCTGCATCAACCCGATCGGCGGGCGCTGCGACGGCCAGTCCAGCAACGAGGGGCAGTACAACGGCGACTGGAACGGCGTCTGGAAGGTGGAGACGGGCCGGTGGGACGGCGGCTGGACGATCGAGATGGCCCTCCCGTTCCGCACGCTGCGCTATCCGGCCAAACCCGTGCAGGACTGGGGCATCCAGATTCTTCGGATCAACCGGTGGAAGAACGAGGTCGTCTTCATGACGCCCAGTGACCCCTCGCGCGGGTCCGCTGGCTTCATGCTCGCCTCGAAGTTCGCCGATGTGGTCGGCCTCGAAGCGCCGCCTCCGGGCCGCAACATTGAGGTGAAGCCTTACACGATCGGCAGCCTGACGACGGATCGCCTGTCACGGCCCGCCAAGTCGAATGCGACGGATGGGAACGTCGGACTTGACGTGAAGTACGCCGTCAAGCAGAGCATCGCGGCGGACTTCACCTGGAACACCGACTTCGCGCAGGTGGAGGCCGACGAGCAGCAGGTCAACCTCACGCGGTTCAACCTCTTTTTCCCGGAGAAGCGCGAATTCTTTCTGGAAAACCAGGGCGTGTTCGCCTTCGGCGGCACGATGTCGGGCACCGGGGGCGCGGCCGGTGACGCACCGATCCTCTTCTACAGCCGCAGCATCGGCCTGAACGGAGCGCAGCAAGTGCCCTTGCAGGTGGGCGGCCGACTCACCGGGCGGGAGGGGCGCTACAGCTTCGGCGGCCTGAACATTCAGTCGAAGGAGGTCGAGGCCACGCGGACGCCGTCGACCAACTTCTCGGTGATGCGTGCAAAACGCGACATCCTCAACCGCAGTTCCATCGGTGTGCTGGCGACCAACAGGTCGGTGTCGAGAACGGGGGAGGGCCGTAACACCGTTCTCGGGGCTGACGCGACGTTCGCCTTCTACACGAACCTTGCGATCAATACCTACTGGGCGAAGAGTATGTCGGAGTCCCTGACGACGCGAGGGGTGACGGGCGACGACCAGAGCTACCGCGGGCAGCTCGACTACAACGCGGACCGCTACGGTCTGCAGGCCGAGTACGCCACCGTCGGCGCGAACTTCAACCCCGAGATGGGCTTCACCCGCCGCATCGACATGCGGAAGACCTACGTGCAGGGCCGCTTCAGCCCGCGCCCGAAGGTCCGGGGCGCCGTGCGGAAGTACTACGTCATCGGCAGCGGCAACTACATCCAGAACGGTGCGGGCCGGAAGGACTTCCTCGTCGGGGCCGGCGAGTTCAGCGTCGAAATGCAGAACAGCGACAAGTACACCGTCGGGTACGACCGGACCTACGAGTTCATTCCGCGGCCGTTCACCATCGCGCCCGGCGTCATCGTGCCGGTCGGCGGCTACGACTACGGCATCCTGAAGGCGACCGCCGGGTTCGGCCAGCACCGGAAGCTGTCCGCCTCCATCGGCCTCGAGCGCGGCAGTTTCTACGGTGGCACGCGGACGACGGTCAGTGTCTCTCGGGGCCGGCTGCAGATCTCGCCACGGCTGGCTGTGGAGCCCACGGCGTCGTTCAACAACGTGGACCTCCCCGGAGGCTCCTTCAACACGAACCTGATCGGCTCGCGCGTGAACCTGGCGATTACGCCGAAGGCGTTCGTGAGTGCCCTGGTGCAGTACAACTCGACGGCAGCGAGCCTGGCCAGCAACGTCCGGTTCCGGTGGGAGTACCTGCCGGGCAGTGAGATGTTCGTGGTCTACAACGACCAGCGCGACAGCCGCGTGACGGGCTTCCCGGACCTCCAGAACCGGTCGTTCGTCGTCAAGATCAACCGCCTGTTCCGATTCTGAAGCGGGGCGGCACCGCAGGGCCTTCTCTTCTATAATTCCAGCCGCACGTCCCCGTCGACTGAGGCAGGACGTGTCCCTGAGCGCAAGGAGACAGGCAATGCCGACATTCAATCTGACCGTGAACGGCGTGAAGAAGGCGGTGAACGTCGCCGCCGATACGCCGCTGCTGTATGTGCTCCGCAATAACCTTGAGTTGAGCGGCGTCCGCCTGGGCTGCGGCGTGTCGCAGTGCGGGGCGTGTTCGGTGCTTGCCGACGGCAAGGAGATCCGGTCCTGCGTGACGCAGATCTCCCGCGTCGGGGACAAGAAGATTCACACGATTGAGGGACTGCCTGGACTGTGGGCCGCGAAGAAGGGCCTGCCGGCCGACAAGGCGGCCTCGACGCTCCATCCCGTACAGCAGGCCTGGATCGACGTGCAGGTGCCGCAGTGCGGCTACTGCCAGAGCGGGATGATGATTACCGCGGCCGACCTGCTGACCCGCGTGCCGGAGCCCACGGTCGCCCAGATCAAGGACGCCTACACCGGCGGCCCTTCGCCGCACCTGTGCCGCTGCGGCACCTACTCGGCCATCATCGACGCCGTCCAGATCGCCGCCAGGGCGATGAAGGCATAGAGGAACGATCATGATCAGCGAACCGACTCTCACTCGTCGTTCCTTCGTCAAGATCGGTGGCGGTCTGGTCGTCACCATCGCCGTTCTGCCTGACGCCTTCACTCCGCACGGTACCTCGGCCGAGGCCGCGACGCTCGATGCCACGAAGCTGAACTCCTGGCTCGAGATCCGCAGCGACGGCCGCATTGTGGCGCGCACGGGCCGCACCGAGATGGGCGTGGGCATGGCGGCCTACTACCGCCAGACCGTTGCCGAGGAGCTCTACGTCCGCGCCGAAACCGTCGACCTGATGATGGGCGACACGGACCGCACGCCGGACGGCGGCTGGTCCGCCTCGTTCCTGGAGGGCGCGCAGAACCTGCGGAAGGTCTCGGCCTACACGTATCAGGCCCTCCTCGGCTTGGCCGCCACGAAACTCGGCGTGCCGCAGACGGCCCTCACGGTGGAGAACGGCGTCGTGAGCAGCGCAGTGGGTGCCGGCACGCAGGCGATCTCCTACGTGGACCTGCTCAAGGGGCAGCAGTTCGAGCTGACGATTCCCGTGGCCGGGACGCTGGCGGCGATGAACGCGAAGGGGACCGGCATCAACGGCACCGCGGGCATGACCGTCACCGGCAACCCGGCGATGAAGCCCGTCTCGAAGTACACCATCGTGGGCACCTCGTTCGCGTCGCCCTCGGTGGAGGAGAAGGTCACGGGCAAGACCCAGTGGGTGGGCGACCTGCGCCTGCCGGGCATGCTGCATGCGCGGATGGTGCGGCCGTCCACGCTCGGGTCGACACTGATGGCCGCGGGCACGCTGGACAGGAAGAAGTTCCCGACTGCGGAAGTGGTGACCAAGGGCAACCTCGTGGCCGTGGTCTCCCCCGACGAGTGGGAAGCGGTGGGTGCGAGCCGCGCCGTGGCCGCCACGACGAAGTGGAGCGACTGGGCGGGTCTGCCCGGGCACACCAACCTGGGCGAGGTTATCAAAGCCAACCGCGTGCAGGGCGCCAAGCGCGGAGATGCGGATAAGACGGCCGCGGCGTTGAAGGCGTCGGCCAAGGTCGTCTCGGCCACCTATGAACAGCCGTACGTGAAGCACGCGCCGATTGGCCCGTTCGTCGCCGTGGCGGACGTGAAGGCCGACGGGACGACCACGGTGTGGTCACACGGCGCGCAGTCGCAGGGGATGCGGGCGCACCTGGCGCACATGCTGGGCGTGCCGCTGGAGAAGATGACGGTGCGCTGGCTGGAAGGCTCCGGGCAGTACGGCCGGACATCGCTCGGTGGCGACGCGGCCGATGCGGACGCCGTGATCCTCTCGCAGATGCTCGGCAAGCCCGTGCGCGTGCAGTGGACGCTGCAGGAAGACTTCGCCTGGTCCACCGGTTCCTCCGCGTGGGTCTCGGACCTCAAGGCCGGGCTGGACGCGCAGGGCAAGCTCACGGCGCTCGAAAGCGACTTCATCATGGCGCCGGGCATGGATTACCGGATGGTGGGTGCGATGCTCGCCGGCATGCCGGAACTGCCGGTGCCGGCCATTGGCGGCGGTCCCGCGGCGTTCGGCTTCGGCGCCGTCACGCAGCCGTATGTGATTCCCAACGAGTTCCACCAGGGCGCCGGCGCGCGCGTGGAACTGATGAAACCGCCCTCTGGCGTGGGCCTCCGCGGCAACATCATGCGGACACCCGGGCAGCGGCAGCACGTCTGTGCGCTCGAGTCGATCCTCAACGAGGCGGCGGCGGCGGCCGGCGCGGACCCCGTGCAGTTCCGCATCGACCACACGAAGGATCAGCGCCTGATCGACATCATCAAGAAGACGGCCACCGAAGCCGGCTGGAAGCCACGGCCGTCGCCGAATCCGGCGGCGCGCCGCACGGGCGACACGCCGGTCGCCGGGCGCGGCATGGCGGTGATGTACCGCTTCGGCGCCTACTGGGCCGGCATCGCCGACATCGACGTGGTGCCGTCTACCGGCGTCATTACCGTGAAGCAGTTCACCATCGGCGTGGACCCGGGTAAGGTGATCAATCCGCGGCACCTGAAGAGCAACTGCGAAGGCGGCGTGGTGATGGGCATGGGCGAGGTGCTCTCCGAGCAGCTCACCTTTGACCAGGGGAAGATCACCTCCATCGACTGGACGAAGTACAAGATCCCGACGATGAAGGATCTGCCCGCGATCAAAGTGGTGACCATCTCGCGCGACGACGCCGGGTTCGGGGGCGTGGGCGAGGCCGCCAATTCGCTGCCGCAGCCGGCCATTCTTGCGGCGGTGTTCGACGCTACGGGCGTGCAGCCGCGGCGGACGCCGCTCACGCCGGACTACATGAAGAGCCTGCTGCTCAAGGGATAGCGGGTTTTCGGTACATCACGTAGTCGAAGCGCCCGTGCAGCCACCCTTCGTCGGTGTGCCCGTCGTGCTTGCTGTCGATCGACTCGCCGACGATGTGCGCATAGTCGCCGGCCAGGCGCGTCAGTTCCTGATGCAGCCGTTCTTCGGCGCTGCGCATGAGCGAGTCGTAACACGTGCCCCACATGGCGTCACCGTGCGCCAGCCGGCCCTGCACCCTGATGCTCACCGCTTCCACGGTGTGCTCGCCGAGGGCCTCGGCGTCCACAGGCGGGAGATGGCGGTGCCAGAAGATGGACTGCAGTGGAAGAGGATCGGGGTGACTCATGCCCCGATGATACTCGGGGCCTACGCATGAGCTGCCGCGGTGGTTGCCGCGCTGCGGACGGTTATCGCGGTTGGGTCACGAGAGGGGCCGGGACGAAGGACATCACCGTCCGGCCGAAGTAGGGCTGCGTGACGGCATCCCGTGAGCCGTACGCCAGCATGTCGACCGCGCCCTGTGCCTCGAACGGATCGGTGATGGTGTAGCGGAGCCGGCCTTCGATGCGCATCGAGAGGGGATCGCATGTGATGCCGAGCGGCGGGTCGGCGGGGTCCCAGACAAGGGAGCCGGGGACCTTCTTCTGGTTGAAGTCCAGTTGCGCTGACATCGCCACGACCGATGGCCCCCGGCTGTTGTCACCGAGCGCAAGGTCGATGGTGCCCCGTGCATCGAAGATCCCGTCGATGCGTCCGATGGCCTCACCCTGGGCACTGAAGGCGATGCTGGACGTGGAGGGGCAGCGCGCCCCTCGGGTCATGGTGACGAACGCCCCGGCCAGCGTCTGGCCGTCGAGTGACTGCGCGTGCACCCGTGACGGATTGACAGCCGTCATGGCTGCCAACGTAATCGCGAATCCCCAGGCCAGCAGGTCAGGCATCGTCAGATCTTCCAGGATGTTCAATTAGAATTCCAACGCGGACTCCATGCGGATACTGTTTCGCGCCTGTCTTGTCTCTTCGTGCGTCCTTCTGGCTGGCCTGATCGCAGTCGGCCCACCTGTCCGGGCGCAGCGTGCCGGCATGTTTCAGGGGTCGGCCGACGATCCCCACATCCAGTACAGTGCCGGCCCGCTGGACAACGTCGTCGATGCGCTGAACACGCGGCTGGCGGCGGGGGCTGTGCGCCTGACCTTCGACGGGCGCGCCGGGTACCTGAAGTCGGTCCTCGACGCCATTGGCCTGCACGTGGACTCGCAGATGCTGGTCTTCTCGAAGGGGAGCCTGCAGGGCCGCCGCATCAGCCAGGTCAACCCACGTGCCGTCTACTTCAACGACGTGGCGGCCCTCGGGTTTGTCCGTGACGGCGACGCGCTTGAACTCGCGGTCCAGGATGCCAGGCAGGGCGTGGTCTTCTACACGCTGGCCCAGAAACCCGTCGAGGCACCCCGCTTCAAGCGGGAGATGATCTGCCTGGGGTGCCACATGACTGGCGACACCCACGGCGTGCCAGGCCTGCTGCTCTTCAGCTCGACCCCGGAGACCGCGGAGTCGTTCGGCTCCATCGTGTTTCAGCGTCAGACGATGCCGCCTGCCCGGCGCTTCGGCGGATGGCTGGTGACAGGTGCGTCCCCGTCGTTCAGCCACCTGGGCAACGGGCTCGATGCGCTGCACGATCGTCCGTCGCGCACGCTGACGACCACGGAAGGGCTCTACGACCCTGACGGGTACCTGTCACACCAGAGCGATGTGGTGGCGTTGATGGTGCTCACGCACCAGGTGGGCATGGTGGACCTGATGATTCGTGCAGGGTGGGAGGCCAGAATGACAGGCCCGGCCGCCGGTTCGACGGTGTCGTCGAAGGTGGCGTCCGTCAGCCTGCCCGTGCTGAAAGCGGTGGCGGACGACGTGGTCGACAGTCTCCTGTTCATCGATGAAGCCAGGCTCGACGGCCGTGTGCAGGGAGGTTCGGGATTCGCCGAGCGGTTCCAGACCCTGGGGCCCAGGGACACGAAGGGGCGTTCGCTCAGGGACCTGAACCTCGAGACCCGGTTGCTGCGCTATCCGTGCAGCTACCTGATCTACTCGCCGATGTTCGATGCGCTGCCGCCGGTGATGAAGGGCCTCATCTACGAACGGATGTGGCAGGTACTCTCGGGAGCCGAGCGGGAGGAGCGCTACCGGTCGGCGTTGTCGCTGGCCGACCGGCAGGCCATCGTGGGCATTCTCCGGGACACCCGGCCCGGGCTTCCCGCCTACTTCAAGCCCGTCCTCAGGTAGTTGAGTTCCCTCGTATATAGTCCGGCCATGCGTCTCGGAGCGTGGTGTCTGTGCGTCCTGTCTGTGGTGTCCGCGTGTGGGGGGGCGGGTGCGCCGGCCCCGCCGGCCGCGGAACCCGACGCCGTGCTGAAGCAGTTCCTCCGCGCCTACGCGGTGGAGTTTCTGCGGCGCAATCCCACTGTCAATACCTATCTCGGCGGGGCTGGGCTTGATGTCTCGCTCCGCGACGTGGACGGCACGCTTCGGGACCATTCCGAGAAGGCCATCGGCGACGAAGACGCCTGGCTGCAACGGGTGAAGGCGAACCTGGAACAAATGCAGGAGTCGACGCTCTCAGCGCCGATGCGCATCGACCGCGAGGTGGCGCTGTCGCAGGTCGGATTTCTCCTGCACCAGCATCAGGGGCGCAAGTACCAGCAGCGGGCCCTCGACACCTATACGGCTGAACCATTCCGAGCATTGGACTGGCAGATCCAGGGCCTCGCCCAGACCGGCCCCGCCACCTTCGGCACCGACGAGGAGTGGGCACTCGTCGTGGCCCGCGTCAACGCTGTGCCTGCCTTCCTTGCCGCGGCCCGTGAGCAGATCAGCCAGGGGGTAAAGGCTGGCAACACCCCCGACCGCCGGATGATTCAGCGCGATGGCGTTGGGACGTCTGAGGCCAACGCGACGTACTTCGCGGAGACCCTGCCCGCGCTGGCAGCGAGCCGCATCGCGGGCCCGAAGAAGGATGCCCTCGTGGCCGAGGTGCGGGCGGCGGGTCAGAAAGCCTCGCAGGGCTTCCTGCAGTTCCGCGACTTTCTCGGCACCACCTTCTTTGATGGCGGGCCGCATGGGCGCATCAAGGAGGCGTTTGCGGCCGACCGGTTCGCCATGGGCGAAGCGGAATACAACTGGGCCCTCACCAACAATCTCCACCTCACACTGACGGCTGGTTCGCTCTATGAGGAGGCGTGGCCCATCGTCGAGCGTACCCAGCGCACCATGGTGAACCTGGCCCGCGACATCGCGCGCAAGCACCAATGGACGCTGCCCCAGGCCGACAAGCCAGCCGTGCGCGCGGTGTTCGACGAGCTCTCGAAGGACTATCCGAAGTCGGACCAGGAGATGATCGGGTGGTATCGGGACGCAGCGTTCCGCCTGGTGGAGTTCGGGCGGACGACGGGCCTCTTCGACGTGCCGGCCGACTACAAGTTGGATGTCGTGGAGACGCCTGCGCCGCTCCAGGCCTCCGTGGATGGGGCCGCCTACTATCCCGCGCCGCCCTTCAAGAACTCCGGGGTGGGACGGTTCTATGTGACGCCCACCCACAACGACGTGGCTGAACTGCAGGCGAACAACCGCGCGTCGATTGCGGACCTGGCGGCCCACGAAGGCTTCCCAGGCCACGACTGGTACTACAAGGTCGTGACCGTGGCGCGTGACCAGGTGTCGCCCGTGCGTTGGCTGACGCCTGGCGCCGTCGAAGACTCCTCTTCCATGTGGGAGGATTCGGTCTCGGCTGAAGGGTGGGGCCTCTACGCCGAAGCGCTGATGGCCGAGCCCGCAGAGGGCGCTCCGGGCGGGTTCTACACACCGGAGGAGCAGCTCTATCAACTGCAGGGCAAGCTCTATCGCGATGTCCGCGTGCGCATCGACACCGGGATTCATACCGGCCGACTGTCCTACGACGATGCAGTGACGCTCTTTTCCGAGGTGCGGGACTTCCTGCCCGGCAAGTGCTCCGACCCGGCTGTCCTGAAGCTCGCCGCCAAGCGCGCCAGTTGCGAGACGGCCGAGCGCGCCATCTACCGCTACTCCAAGTGGCCGACCCAGGCGGTGACGTACCGCATCGGGAAGGACCAGATCTACGCGATGCGCGAAGAGGCGGCGCAGAAGCTGGGCGCGAAGTTCTCGTTGAAGGCCTTTCACCTGGCTTTCATTGCGCAGGGACAGATCCCTCCCGGCTACTTCAAGGACGAACTGCTCAAGAGCCTCACCGCCCCAGCCGCCGGCAAGTAACCCGAGCCCTAGCGCAGGTCGAGGGCGACCAGCGTCCGATCGTTCCTGAGATAGAGCAGCCCGTCGGCAAACGCCGGATAGGCACGCACCGTGGCCGGAAGTACGGTGGCCCGCGCCAGGGGCGTGAATGCCGCCGTACCTGTGGCTGAGAGGATGAGCCTGCCGTCCTCCGCGACCACGAGAAGCCGGTTGCCGATGGCCATCACGGTGCCGCCGCCGAAGCCGTCCTCGCTCCAGCGAATCTTGCCGGTCTTCGCGTCCACGGCTCGCAGGCTGGGGTGGTACTCCTGCCGCCCGTGGAAGCCGTAGAGCACGCCGTCCACGTGGACGCTGGTGGCGTAGTGGCTGGAGAGGGTCTCGTCGTCTGCCCAGAGGGAGCTGAGTGCACCGTTGGCGCCCACGCGCAGCAGGTTGGCGCCGGTCTCATAGCTGGCCGAGATGAAGATCGAATCGCCGAGCACGAGCGGCGTGGCGGCGTTCACCGACGAGGCATAACGGGCGCGCCAGCGTTGCTGGAATTTGACGGCGCCGGTGGCCGGGTCGAGGCCAACCAGCCCTTCGCGCGTGAGGAACACCGCGAGCCGGGCACCGCCGAGTGTGGCCATCGTCCCTGACGAGTAGCTGGCCTCATGGTTGGTGGCCGTCCACAGCACTGCGCCCGTGGCCACGTCGAACGCGACGATGCCGGCGTTCTTCGCCTTGCCGCCGACGTTGAGCATGACGCGCGTGCCGTCCACCAGCGGCGACCCGGCGGCGCCGAAGTAGCCCTTGGCCACGCCGAACTGCTGCATCGCGTTGGTGCGCCAGGCCAGCGTGCCGGTGGCGGCGTCGAGGGCGCGCAGTTCGCCTTCCGCGCCGTAGGTAAACACGCGCCCGCCCGAGATAACGGGAACGGCGCGCGGGCCTTCGTCGAAGCCGAAGTCGTCTCGGTAGGTGGTGGGGTAGGCGTGGCGCCAGACAGGTGCGCCCGTCCGTGCATCGAACGCCTCGACGACCTCTTCCTTCTGGACGCGGTGATGCAGATACAGCCGGCCGCTGGCGACCGCCGGTCCTGCGAGGCCTTCACCGACGGTCTTCTTCCAGACGACCTTCGGCCCGCCCGCCGGCCACGTGTCGGCAATCCGTACCGCGCCGCGGTAGATGCCGTCCCGCGTGGGTCCCAGAATCTGCGGCCAATCCTCGGCCGCGGGGAGCGCCACCGCGACGGCGGCGAAGATGAGGCTGATGAACGCGCGTCGCATGCGGTGCGCTACCGGGCGGCGAGGCCTGGGAGCGTCCTAGTGGTGCTCGTTGGCGTGGTCGACCATCTGCTTGAATTCCTCGGTTTCCTTCTCGCGCACGATAGAGCTGTTGCGCTTCCGGGCTTTCTGCAGATTGTTCTGGCGGGTGCCTTCCGAACTGATGGCGCAGATCGAGAGCGCCTTCTCCACGTTCTTCTTGTGGCACGTCGGGCACTCGGGCAATTCACCGGCGTTCTCCCACCAGGGCAGCACGAGATGCTCGAAGTGATTTCCGCAGTCGCGGCAGTCAAATTCGAAGATGGGCATGGTTCAATTCTCGCGCATAACGGGGGCCCGCGGGAGGCCTTTGTCAGGGGATCGCTACCAGCCGCCGAAATGGACGGCGAGGCTGGCCGCGGCGCCGTTGATGCGATCCTCCAGCAGGCCCGCTCCGGTCGTGGCGCGGTAGCTGGCGCCGGCCGTCACGCCGATCAGATCGCTGAGACGGATGTGCAGGGTGAACTCCGGCTCGAAGACGGCAAAGTCGTCGCGCACGAAGACCCGGCGCGGGAGAAAGATGGCCGGCCGCGCGCGCAGGATGGCCACCTCCGCTGGTTGTGTGGCGGTGCCGCCGCCGATGAGTCCCTTCACGCCGAAGCGAATGGGTGAGTCCGCCGGCAGGAACCGCCACTCCACGACGACACCGCCGTAGGCAAGCTGCTCATCGCGCTGGCCGTTGACCAGGGCGTACCCGGCGCCGCCGATCATCAGCCTCTGGTCGAACACCCAGCCCGCCTGTCCGCCGGCCAGTACCTTCAACTGTTCATCAACCTGCGTGAACCGCACCTCAGGTGCGACGGTGAGGCCGCTATGCACGCGCTCCACCATCATCGGGCCTGAACCAGGTGGCGGCATGGACTGGGCGGACGCCTGGGCGGCGCCGGCGAAGGCGATGGCGAGAGCCGCACACAGCGTTGCACACGGCGCGGGCAGCAGGCGAGTCATCGGTCCCCCTCTGGCGTGAGGCTGACGTTGACCGGCGTGGGTTCGTCGGCCCGTACCTCGACATCCTGATTGAAGGGCCGCGAACCCCGCCTGCGGATCTCCACGTGGTGACGGCCGCGGGACACCCGCACGTCGACGCGCCCGTCGGGGCTCACGTCCCAGCGCTCGCCGTCGATCAACACGTCGGCGTCGCGTGGTTGCACATGCACGGCAATCGTGCCGTAGTCAGCGCCGGGACTGGGCCGCGGACGGTCACCGCGCCGCCCTGGCCTCGCGGGCCTCGCGGGCCGATCAGGGTCGTCGCGCGGGTCGCGCGGACCTGCACCCATCATGGGTGGCTCACGGCGCGCCTCCACCTGCCTGGCGATGGGCCTGGGTTCCGCGGGCTCATTCGAGCCCAACTGCACCAGCGTGTACTTCACGCGCAGGGTAGCGCGCGGTCCCACGAAGATCTTCTGACGTCCGACCCTGTAGCCGGCCCGGTAGAGCTCCAGCGTGTGCTCGCCCGCGTCCAGGTGAAGGCGCTGGAACATGCCGTCAAAGTCATCGACCAGCCCCATGAGGTAGCCGTCCACGAACACCTCGGCGCTCTTCGGCGCGACCTGGAGGCGGAGCGAGCCTTCATGCCCGGATCGCTGCTGGCCGCGAAGCGCCTGGCGATACGGGTTGACGATGGGAACCCCCGGCTGCGCCTGGGCGGCACCGGCGGCCAGCGCGAGCAGCGCGCACGCGATGAGAGCAGATCCTGGTCGTGACACGAACGGCATCCTCCTGAGCGCCGCTATCCGGCGTCGGATGCCGATTCAGCAAGCACTGTGCCGTGTGCCAGAAGGCGCTGTGCCGTGCGGCGGATGGCGGTGTCCTGTGAGAACGCACTATCGCGTGGCCGCGAACGTCGCCGGTGGAGGACGGCTATGGAGGACAGCTAGAGTCCGCCAGAGCGGGGCAGCGTGATCTCGAATACGGCGCCGCCGTCGTTGCGCGCCGTGATCCGTCCGCCATGCCGCTCGACGATCGCCTTCACGATGGAAAGGCCCAGGCCGCTCCCACCCGTGGCGCGCCGGGCCGCATCCACCTTGTAGAAACGGTCGAAGACGAGCGGCAGGTGGCTGATCGGGATGCCGGGTCCGTTGTCGCGGACGGTCAGCACAATGCATTCGCCCTGCTCGGCCGCGCGAAGAGTGATGCGCCCGCCGTCCGGCGTGAAGCGAAGGGCGTTGCCCGTGAGGTTCTGCAGGACCTGTTCGAGCCGGTCCGGGTCGGCCCTGAGTACGCGGGCGTCCCCAGTGACCTCGCGCTCCAGCGTGATGCGCCTGGCTGTCAGGTCGCGTTCGCAGCGCTGCGCGACGCGGTCGAACACCTGGTTGATCTCGACATCCCGCACCCGGTCGATGGGGCTCCCGCCTTCGAGACGCGCCAGGTCCAGCAGGTCGCCCACGATGTGTTCCATGCGCCGCGTCTCGTCGTCGACGATGCCGAGGTAGCGCTCGCGCGTGGGCGCATCCAGCGACAGCTCAGGCATCGCGAGGGTTTCGATGTAGCCCCGCATGGCCGTCAGCGGCGTCATCAGCTCGTGCGAGACATCAGCGAGCAGTTGCCGGCGCGTCTGGTGGGAGGTCTCCAGGGCCGCGGCCCGCGAGGCCAGCTCGTCAGCCATCCGGTTGAAGGAACCCGCCAGCTCTGCCACTTCGTCGCCGCCGTCTGCCGGCGCCCGAACGGAGAAGTCGCCACGGCCGATCTGTTCGGTGGCCTCCTGCAGGTGCCGCAGCCGGCGCCGTGCCGGCCCGAACACCACGACGGCCATGACCACGCCGCCGAGCACCAGCACCGCCAGGCCCGCGAGCGCCATCGTGGGCGCGACTTCCTGCAGGACCAGCGAGAAGGGGGGGCGCATGGGCACCACGGCGACGATGCCGACGGTCGCGCCCTGAACGATCACCGGTTGGAACTCGCCAGCCCGCCGCATCCCGATCGGGCCTCTCCGTGGCCGGAGTGGGCCTGCATCGAGGTCGTCCGGTGTTTCAGGTTCGCCGCCGGGGGGGGCGGCTGGCAGCTCCGATGGCAACTCGGGAACCTCGCCTTGTCCTGGACGCGGCCGCCGGAATCCCGGTCCACGGGGGCCATTGCCGGGAGGGAACGGCTGAGGCAGCAACCCCCGCGCGGCCTGCCGGCGCAGCATCGCGAGCATCGCTGGTGGCACCAGCCTCCGGTGGGTGGCGGCCGTGCGGCCGTCCTTCATCGCCACCACAACCGGCTGAAGCGCCCCGTCGTATGCGTGGACAAACGCCTCGATGTCGGTGTCCGGATCGCGGGCGAGGGCCGCGGAGAGCGCCGTGGCCGCCAGCGTCGCCAGTTGCGTCGGCGTACGCGACTGGAGCGAACCCGCCTGCGGATAGGTGAAATAGACGAAGAGCATGCCCTGCGAGGCCAGCATGACGACGAGTACGGTCACCAAACCGAGCGCGATGCGCCAGTAGAGGCTCCGGTACCACGCGCGTGGCTTCGTAGCCCCCGGCTCAGACATCGGCCGCCTTGTACCCGGAGCCCCACACGGTGGTGATGACCTCAGGGTTGGCGGGGTCCCGCTCGATCTTCTTCCGCACCCGCTTCACCAGCGTGTCCACGCTGCGCTCGGTGACGAAGGTGTGCTCCTTCCAGGTGCGGGTGAGGAGTGCCTCGCGGCTGAAGACGATACCCGGGTGCGAGAGCAGCACGTAGAGGAGGTCAAACTCGTGGGTGGTGAGGTCGACCTCGAGTCCCTCGAGCGTGACGCGCCTGCGGGCCGGGTCCATCGCGACGTGACGGTAGGTGACCGGCTTGTCGGCGCTGGCGCCTGCCGGGAGAGCCGTGGGCTGCGCGGCGCGCCGGACCAGGGCCCTGACCCTCGCCACGAGTTCCCGCACACCGAACGGCTTCGTGAGGTAATCGTCCGCGCCGGTTTCAAGGCCGAGCACCTTGTCTGTCTCCTCGCGCCGTGCCGTGAGCATCAGGATCGGCACGTCCGCATTGCGCGCACCACGGCGTACCGCCCGGCACACCGAGAGGCCGTCGAGCCCAGGTAGCATCAGGTCGAGCACGATCACGTCGAACCGGCGGGTCTCGGCCAGCTGGAGCGCCGCGAGGCCGTCTTCGGCTTCGACGCAGGTGAACCCTTCCACCCCCAGGTGCAGGCACACCAGGTCACGGATGTTCCGTTCATCCTCGACAACAAGCGCTGACCGCGCAGGTCCGGTGGCGTCACTCATGCGCGTGTCCATCGTAGGGCGACTTGCGGCCACAGAGCCCGGTTTCCCGCGGTTGCCACGGATTTTTCACAGGCGAAAGGAAACGGTGCAGGTACTGTCATCCTTGTTCGCTGGAGAACCGTAATGAAGAAATGGATTGTGGCGGTGCTGGTCGTCGTGGTTGCGGGCGCCGTCGGCGTGACCTACTACCTGCGCTCGACTCCGGCCGAGGCGAGCAGCACGCTCATCACCGCGCCCGTGCTGCGGGGCAGCGTCGTGGAGGCCGTGCAGGCCACCGGAACGCTCGAGGCGGTGACCACGGTGCAGGTGGGGTCGCAGGTGTCGGGCACCATCAAGGCGCTGCACGCGGACTTCAACTCGCAGGTGCGCCAGGGCCAGGTCGTGGCCGAGCTTGAGGAGTCCCTCTTCCAGGCGCAGGTGGAGCAGGCCAGCGCCTCCATGACGCGCCTCCAGGCAGACCGCGATCGCTCGAAGGTGCTGGTGGAGGATGCACAGATCAAGCTCAAGCGGGCGCGTGAGCTGTCTGCGCGGCAACTGCTGCCGGCCTCCGAACTGGATACGGCCGAAAGCACGGCCCGTCAGTCCGAGGCCTCGTTGAAGTCCGCCGAGGCTCAGATCACCCAGGCCCGTGCGTCGCTCCATCAGAACCAGGTCAACCTCGGCCACACGATCATCAAGGCGCCGATCGACGGCATCGTGGTGTCGCGCAACGTGGATGTGGGACAAACCGTCGCGGCCAGCATGCAGGCGCCGGTGCTCTTCGTGATCGCGAAGGACCTCGCCCAGATGCAGGTGAGCGCCGCCATTGACGAATCGGACATCGGCCGCATTCACACCGGACAGTCGGTCACCTTCAAGGTGGATGCGTATCCGGACGACACCTTCAACGGGACGGTCCGCCAGGTGCGCCTGCAGCCGGTGGTGACGCAGAACGTCGTGAGCTACACAACCATCATCAGCGTGCCGAATCCGACGCTGAAGCTGCGCCCGGGCATGACGGCCACCGTGACGGTCGAGATCGCGCGCGCCGACGACGTGCTGCGCCTGCCGAGCGCGGCCCTGCGCTTCCGCCCGACGCCGGAGCTGTTCGCGTCCCTCGGTCAGGAGCCACCGGCCGGGGGTTTCGGTCCGGGGGGGCCTGGTGCGGGTGCGCGGACCGCCGGTCCCGATGCCAGCCGTGCCGGCAACGGGGGAGCGCCGTCAGCGTCGCCAGCCACGGCCGGTGCGCCTGCGGCGGGCGCCGGGCGTCAGGCCGCGAGCGGCCCCACCGGGGGCGAGGGAACCGCGGCGCGCACACTGGGAGCGAATATGTCGCCCGAGGCGCGCGAGGCATTCCGGCAGCGCATGCAGAACGCCACGCCGGAGGAACGGCAGCGGATGCGCGAGGAGCGGCGGCCGGAGCGTGCGGCGTTCCGGCAGCGGATGCAGGGGAGTACGCCGGCGGCGAGTCAGGGCCGGGGCACCAGCAGGCCTGCTGCGCGCGGCACCGTCGCCACGGAGATCGGCGGCGGACCGGTGGAGCCTCCCCGGATCACGATGCGGCCCGTGTGGCTGCTCAGGGACGGCAAGCTTGAACGCGTGCCGTTGCGCGTGAGTATCAGTGACGGCGCGGCGGTGGCGGTGGTCAGCGGCCCCATCAAGGAGGGCGATGTCGTGGTCACGGGTGTGTCGCAGCCGGCGGCGGCGCGGGCACAAGGCACCGGCAACCCATTGATGCCGTTCGGCGGGCGCTTCCCGGGCCCGCAAGGCGGTGGAGGTGGAGGCGGCGGGAACCGCACGCCGGGTGGAGGCGGGGGCCGGTGAGCCTGGCTCCCCTCATCGTCACGAAGGATCTCACCAAGACCTACCACGTGGGTGAGATGGATGTGCCGGCCCTTCGCGGCGTCACCATGGAGGTGTACCCGGGCGAGTTCGTGGCGCTGACCGGCCCGTCGGGCTCCGGCAAGTCCACCTTCATGCACATGCTCGGGTGCCTCGATCAGCCCACGTCAGGCTCCTACCGCCTCAACGGGCGCGACGTGGCGCAGCTCTCCTCGCACGCTCTGTCCCGTGTGCGAAACGCGGAGATCGGGTTCGTCTTCCAGGGCTTCAACCTGCTCTCGCGCACCAGCGCGCTCGAGAATGTCGAACTGCCGCTGCTCTACAGCAAGGTGAAGGCCCGGGACCGGAGGGCCCGCGCGACGGCGGCGCTCGAGGCCGTCGGGCTGGGAAGCCGGCTCGACCATCATCCGAATCAGCTCTCGGGCGGCCAGCAGCAGCGCGTGGCCATTGCCAGGGCCCTGGTGAATAACCCGAAGATCCTGCTGGCCGACGAACCGACCGGCAACCTCGATTCGAGGACCAGCATCGAAGTGATGGGGATCTTCCAGACGCTCAACTCGGAACAGGGCATCACCGTCCTGCTGGTGACCCACGAGCACGACATCGCGGAGTACGCCACGCGGGTCGTGTCGTTCCTGGACGGGCGTGTGAAGGCCGACCATCCGGTGACCAGCCGGCGGGATGCCGCGACGGATCTGGCGGCATTCCTCGCGCAGCGCCACGAAGAAGAACGCACAGCCTGAAAGGCACGAGATGTCCATCTTCATGACGTTCCTGATCGCGCTGAAGGCCCTTCGGCGTAACGCCATGCGGACGGCGCTCACGGCCCTGGGCATGATCATCGGCGTGTCCGCCGTGATCGTGATGGTGTCCATCGGGAACGGCGCACGGTCGCAGATCGAAGCCAACATCAAGAGCGCCGGGTCCAACATCGTCAACGTCAATGCGGGGTCGGGTCCCATGGGCCCGGTGCGGATGGGCACGGGCAACACGACCTCGCTGCGGGTGGAGGACGCCGACGCGATCCGGAAGGAGGTAGCCGGCATCCGCTACCTCTCGCCTGGTGTGAACATCCGAGCGCAGGTGGTCTCCGACACGACCAACTGGGGCACGCAGATCCAGGGCACTGGCGAGGAACTGCCCGCTATCCGGAGCTGGCCGACGGAGAAGGGCTCGTTCTTCGGGGAGCAGGAAGTGCGGAGCGCCGGGAAAGTGGCGGTGCTGGGGTCGGTCGTGCGCGATCAGTTGTTCGGACCGGGGACCGATCCCACCGGGGCCTCCATCCGCATCCGCAACCAGCCCTTCAAGGTTATCGGCGTGATGAGCAAGAAGGGGCAGGCCGCCATGGGGCAGGACCAGGACGATACGGTCTTCATCCCCTACACCACCGCGCAGAAGAAGCTGCTTGGTATTCAGCACATCAGCAACATGGTGATCCAGGCCGAGGACGGCGTGCCTCTCTCGCGCGTGCAGGCAGCGATCACCTCGCTCCTGCGCATGCGGCACAACGTCGCCGGCGACCAGGACGACTTCTCGGTGCGCACGCAGGACGAGATGACCACCATGATGACCTCGACCACGGACACCATGACCTGGCTGCTGGCGGGGATTGCGGCCGTGTCGCTCGTGGTCGGCGGCATCGGCATCATGAACATCATGCTGGTGTCGGTCACGGAGCGGACACGCGAGATCGGGCTGCGCCTGTCGCTGGGCGCGCGCGACGTGGACGTCCTGCTGCAGTTTCTCGTGGAGGCGGTGGTCCTGAGTCTGGTCGGGGGCGCCATCGGCCTGGCCATCGGGTTCGGCGCCTCCTACGGCATCGGGCGCTTCATGGGCTGGCCCACCCAGGTGACGTCCAACGCGGTGCTGATGTCGTTTGGCTTCTCCGCGGCCATCGGCGTGTTCTTCGGCTTCTATCCGGCGCGGAAGGCCGCCGCGCTCAACCCGATCGAGGCGCTTCGCTATGAATAGGTCTTGGGTCCCCCTGGTGGCGCTGATGGCGGTGACATCGCTCGGTGTGACGCTGTGGGGCCAGACGCGACCGGACTTCACGGGGACGTGGATGGTAGAGAAGGTGGATACCGCTGGAGGGAGCGGTGAGGCGCCCAGGTCTGGTGGCGGCGGTTTCGGAGGTCCCGGCGGCGGGCGTGGAGGCGGCCTCGGCCGTCCTGGCGGGCCCGGCGGCCAAGGAGACCGTGGCGGTGGCGGCGGCCGCGGTGGCGAGCGACCCGAGGGCGTCCCTGCAGAAGGGCGTCGCGGTCCAGGGATGGGCGCGATGTACCACGTCGGCGACGTGGTAACCCTCAAGCAGACGGCGGAGCGGCTCATCGTGACCCGCGAGGGCGAAGACGGCGCCGTGATGATGAGTTACATGCTGGACGGCGAGACCTCTACCAGCAAGTCCCGGTGGGAGGGCGTGGCGTTGGTCACCGAGTTGTCCAACGCCGTGGAATCGCCGCGCGGCAAGATGACCATGAAGAGCCGCGAGGTGCGCACGCTCGGCGAGGACCGGAACGCGATGACGCTGACGGTGACGCTCGACACCCCGCGCGGCAAGCAATTGAGCACGGTGACGTTCGGACGCAGGGAGGCGGCGCGCTGATCGCCATCGTTTCTTCATCACTGAGACCCGGCGTTGCCACACGGGCATCGTCCAATGCGATAGAGCAACGGAATCCGTTGCCGCTTTTCGAACGGAGACGACCATGACACGGACAATGCGCACACGGATCTTCATCAGCGGCGGGGTCGCCGCACTGGCAGTGGTACTCGGCGTTGGCCTCCTCGCACAGGGCCCGGGCGGACCTGGCCGGCGCGGACCTGGTCCCGGAGGCCCAGGGGGCCAGATGGGCATGATGGGCGGGCTGCTGCCGCTACCGATGCTGAACCTGAGCGAGGCACAGAAGGAGCAGGTAAAGGACGTGATGACGCGGCACCGGCCGGAGATGGAAGCGGCTGGCAAGGCGGTGCAGGCGGCGCGTCAGGCCCAGCAGAAGGCGGTGACGGCGATTCCGTTCGACGAGGGCGCGATCCGCGCCGCGACGGATGCAACAGGGGCGGCCGAGTCGGATGCCGCGGTGCTCCGTGGGCGGGTGCGGAATGAACTCTGGGCGCTGCTGACGCCAGAGCAGCAGGCGAAGGCCACGGCGCTCGAGGCGCAGCGCGCCTCCGGGCAGGGGCCGCGTCGGCGGCCAGCTCCTCAGCAGTAACCACGGGTCCGGGTGTGGCCGCAGAGATTCATCCGCGACTGCACCCGGTCTGGGTCAGATCACGTGTGGGCTCACGCCGTCAGCCGCGGTAGTTACCGAACTGGAGCGCCACGCCGAACTCCTTGCCGCGCAGGACGTGCATGGCCTCCTGGAGTTCGTCCTTCGAGTTCGAGGTGACGCGGAGCTGGTCGCCCTGGATGGACGCCTGTACCTTCTTCGGCCCGCTCTCCTTCAGGAACTTCACGATGTCGCGGGCCGCATCTGAGGAAATCCCCTGCTGGAGCGTGATCTCCTGCCGGAAGGTACTGTTGGCGGCGGCGATGACCGTGCCCCTGGTCAGGTTCTGGGTGGGCACGTTCCGGCGGACGAGGCGCGTCTGGAGGATCTCCCAGAGCGCGGTCAGCTTGAAGTTGTCGTCGGCCACCAGCGTGAGCTTGGACTCCTTGGGATCAAAGTCGATCGAGGCCTTCGAACCCTTGAAGTCGTAGCGCTGGGCCAGTTCCTTGCGCGCCTGGTTGATGGCGTTATCCACTTCCTGCAGATCGACGTTCGAGGTGATATCGAAAGAAACCGCGGTTGCCATACCGCGTGATCTTAGTTCAAGGATCTCGTGCGGCAGTATCCCCGGAGGCTGGAAGCGGTTTAGGCTCATAGGCACCGTGGCGCACGTCCACCTCCCGAATCGCTTCGACCGCGTATTTGCCGCCGGCGTTGCGCTCAATGCCGCCTTCGTCGTGGTCGAGGTCGTGTTTGGCGCGCTGTCCGGATCGTTGGCGCTGCTCGCGGATGCCGGGCACAACCTCGGAGATGTCGTGGGGTTGCTGCTGGCCTGGGGGGCCAGCGTGCTGGTCCGCCGGACGCCGACCACGCGCTACACCTACGGATTCCGTCGCACCTCCGTGCTGGCGTCCATGGTGAATGCCGTCGTGCTGCTCGTCGCGGTTGGCGCGCTGGGCCTGGAGGCCATTCAACGCTTCGGCCAGTCGGCACCGGTCGCCAGTGGCACGGTGATGGCCGTGGCCGCCCTCGGCGTGCTGATCAACGGGTTCACAGCGTGGATGCTCTACGCCGGACGCACGCACGACCTCAATATCCGGGGCGCCTACCTGCACATGGCGGCGGATGCGGCCATCTCTCTCGGCGTGGTGGTGTCGGCCCTGGTGATGAGCCTGACAGGATGGCTGTGGCTGGATCCCGCAGTGACCCTCGCGATCGCCGTCGCAATCGGCATCAGCAGTTGGGGCCTGCTCCTCGAGTCCTGGAACCTCGTCCTGGACGCCGTGCCGGCCAAAGTGCGGATCACCGAGGTCCAGGCGTATCTGGCGGGCCTGCCGGGTGTGTGTGCCGTGCATGACCTGCACGTCTGGGCGATGAGCACGTCGGAGGTGGCGCTGACCGTGCACCTGGTCAAGCCCGACGGACAGATTGACGACGCGTGGATGAGCCGCGTGAATGCCGAGCTTCGTGACCGGTTCCACATTCATCACACCGCCATCCAGTGCGAGCAGGGCGACGCGTCTCACCCCTGTGCGCAGGCACCCGTCGAAGCGGTGTAGTCATGGGCGCTGCACCCGTCGCCGGCACTCTGAGCGCGCGCACCGTCAAGACGATCCTCCGAGCGCTGGCGGACCCGAAACGCGCTGTCAGCTCGGCGTGGTTCTTCAAGACCGGCCCCGGCCAGTATGGGGAAGGGGATCGGTTCCTTGGAATCACGGTGCCGGAGCAGCGCAAGGTGGCCCGGCAGCATCGCGGACTTCCATTGGCCGAGGTGGCTGTCCTCCTGGCGTCGCCGATCCACGAGGACCGGTTCACGGCGCTCGAGATCCTCGTCATGCAGTACGAATCCGGCGACGCGAAGGCCCGGGAGTCGGTCTTTCGCTTCTATCTCCAGCACACGGACCGCATCAATAACTGGGATCTGGTCGATACGTCGGCCGCCTACATCGTAGGGGAGCACCTCCGCGTTCGCTCCCGTGCACGGGTCTATCGCCTGGCACGGTCGAAGAGCCTGTGGGAGCGGCGTATCGCGATGGTCGCGACAGCCACATGGATAGCCGAGGGCGACACCGCCGACGCCTACGCCATTGCCGACCTGCTGCTGGAGGACACGCACGACCTGATCCGGAAGGCCGTGGGTTGGATGCTCCGGGAAGCGGGCGTCCAGGACAGGGCGGTCCTTCTCCGGTTTCTGCGCTCGCACTACGCGCGTGTCTCCCGCACCACGCTGCGCTACGCCATCGAGCACTTGCCGGTCGCCCAGCGAAAGCGCGTGTTGGCCGGCAACCTCGCGTGACCGACGTGCTGGGGCCTGGCTTCAACGCCCAGGTGCTGCTGGTGCGCGGGATCGTGCCGGGTGACGAAGGCACCGCACGCAACCTCGCCACGATGCGGCGCGCGAGCTGATCTCCATGGCATAATGACCGGCCGCCGCTCGGGAGTGGGCGGTATCTTGGGTCGGGCGGCATCTTCGGGCGGATTTATCACGGGACGGACGGCACATGGGCGATGCAGGCGAAGGGCTCGTTGATGCGGAGGCGCGGATCCAGGAGCGCCTCGACGAGCTTGCGGAAGAGAAGAAGGCGCGACACAAGAAGGTCGTCGTCGATCCGGTCAAAGCCCGGGAGGTGGAGTCCCTGAGGCTCGCCCGGACTCACATCGAGCAGCAATTGGCGGCCACCGAGCACGACCTGCGGAAGCGGCAGCTGAAGGCAGCTCTCGCGCAGGTGGACAAGCAGCTCAAGTCACTCGGTTCGTAGACCTCACTGATGCCGGCCGACGGCGGCGTTGATGCCGGCATCGCGGAGGTTCTCGCCTACCACGATCGCACCAAGCATCACGTCCACCGGTTCGCGGCCTCCACCGGGTATCTCGACTGGGCGACGCAGCCCGACCCTTTCCGCCGCTACGCCGGCACGCCCGTGCTGGCCCTGCCACACGAGGGCGCCGTTCAGGGCGTGGGGTTTGATGACCTCCCCGCTCCGTTGGCCGCGCCGCTCACCCTCGGCACCACCGGCGAGTTCCTGCGCTGTTCCCTGGGCCTGTCCGCGTGGAAGCAGTACGGCTCGGCCCGCTGGGCGCTGCGCGTCAATCCCTCGAGCGGGAACCTCCATCCGACCGAAGGCTATGTCGTGGCTCCGACCCTGTCGGGCGAGGGGTGGAGCGTGTATCACTACGCGCCGCGGGAACACGCCCTGGAGGTGCGCGCGCACCTCGGGCCGGTCGCTTCCACGGCTGCCCCGGCCGGCGTCAGCCTGGATGGCGTCATCCCGGATGGCGTCATGCTCGTGGCGCTCACGTCGATTCACTGGCGCGAGGCGTGGAAGTACGGTGAGCGGGCGTTCCGGTATTGCCAGCATGACGTCGGGCATGCCGTGGCCGCACTGCGCTATGCGGCGGCACTGCTGGGGTGGCGTCTCCGCGTGCTCCCGGACTGGAGCGATGCCGACCTCTCGACATTGCTCGGCGTGGACCGCGAAGTGCCAGACGGCGTGGAGCGGGAGCATCCCGATTGCGTGATGGCCGTCGGCCCTGGGGATGTGGCGGCGGTGGGTGGTCCCGAGTCCTGGCTGGTGCCGGCCGCACGGGCCGTGTGGACCGGCGTGCCGAATCAGCTGAGTCCGGGGCACGCGGACTGGCCGGCGATTGACCGCGTGGCAGAGGCCTCGCGCCGTGCTGAGAGACACCCTGCCGAGAGACGCCGTGCCGAAAAACCCTGTGCCAACCGCGCCGTCGGCCTCGCGCCGGCTGTCGAGGCGGCCGGGTTGGAGTCAGCGAGCGCGGCTCGTCCGGCTATTGCGATGCTGGCGCCGGCGGTCCGTGCGTCGGGAGCAGCAGACGCCCGCGCACTCCTGCTGCAGCGTCGCAGCGCGGTGGCGTTCGACGGCCAGGGCGAGCTATCCCGCGCAGCCTTCGCCACGATGGTGCGCCGCGTGGCCCCCAGGTGCGCGATCCCAGCCGGGCCGGATGTAGTGCCGGATGTAGTGCCGCTGCCGTGGGATGCGCTGCCGTGGTCGCCCCAGGTGCACCTGGTGTGGTTCATCCACCGAGTGGAGGGTGTGACGCCGGGTCTCTATGCGCAGGTGCGGGATCCCACCGCGTTAACCGAACTCCGTGCCGGGCTGCGAGGGGACATGCTGTGGGAACCAGTCGACGGGCTGGAGGGCCTGTACCTGCTTGCGCCCCTGGACGCCCGGAGCCTGGCGCGCCGTCTGAGCTGTGATCAGGACATCGCGGCTGACGGCTACTTCGGCATGGCCATGCTGGCCCGGGTGGAGCCGTCGCTCAGGATGTTCGGCCCGTGGTTCTACCGCCACCTCTACTGGGAGTGCGGCATGGTGGGGCAGGTGCTGTACCTGGAGGCGGAAGCGGCCGGCGCCCGGGCGACCGGCATCGGTTGCTACTACGACGATGCGGTGCACGACCTGCTCGGCATCCAGGGCCACCACTGGCAGAGCCTCTACCACTTCTCGATGGGCAGGCCTGTGGAGGACGCCCGCCTGACGACCGAGCCCGGCTATGGCTGGGAGTCGGGGGCGGTTTAGGTCTCCTTCTGCGCTTCCAGATCGCCGATCAGTTGCATCTCGGCTTCGACGATGTGGTTCACCAACTCACCCATCTCTCGTCCTGTCCGAGCTGCCAAACCTTCGACGCGCTTCTGCACGGCGGCTTCAAGATAGATCGGGAGACGCACGGTCGCGTGTGTCCGGTAGAACCGTCCGCGCTCCGCTCCTGAGAAGTCGTACTCTTTCTTCATGGTGTTTATCCCTCGTAGGCATTCGATTCCCGTCGCGTCGCTCGCCGGGCTGAGATGATGCGTAGGGTCGCCCCGCGTGGCGTCTCGTCTCGATACGTGTGACAGACGACCAGCAGTCGGGTGGCCTTGTCCATGCCCACGCTGAGCCAGCGCTCCTCGTCTTCTCCGTGTTCCTCGTCCAACTGCGACAACAGGCGGGCATCGAGGAACACCTTCGCTGCCTGCTCAAACGTGACGCCGTGGTCCTTGGCATTGCTGGTGGCCTTGGCCGGGTCCCAGTCGAAGCGATACTCGAATCGTTCAGCCACCGCGCGATTGTCTCATGCGGTTGCTGTCGGGATTGGAGATCAACGATGGCGTTCAGCGGCTTGCCGAAGACAAGTCCGCTGGAACGCCTTGTTAGGCCTCACGCATTAAGAGGTTGCGAATACCCTCCGGCCACTCGAAGCTCCCCATTGATGGATCTCCAAGTATTGGGAACAAAGGCAGGGTCGCTTCTGATATCTGCTTCTCTTAGAAATCTGGTCACACCATTTGAAACCACCGAAACATACCCTTCCGGCAGTTTCGTAAACGTAAAGGTGTTGTTGTGGCCATGCAATAACGCCAATCCGAACCCATCCTTCGCAAGAGAGTCCAGAAGGTCTTGCTTGAGCTTTAACTCCGCTACGGCCAACTCGTACTTCAGCTCTGGCGCATCTAGTTCATCAGGCACGGCATGATTCTGGGGATGTCCCTTGCAATTCTTCTGACCAGCCCCATGGGAAGTTTTAGGGCAGTGGGCCTGACAGCTGTTGTGAATGCCTCTGCATTGCACTCCACCATGGCCACGAGCTTCTATGCGGCCCATCCACCCCACGACGAAAGTGTCCTCTGGGACTCTGCCTGTATCACTTTCGACCGTAACCTTAAGGTTTCTTTCAATTTGCGAGTATCCCTCCTTCATGAGACGGACATACTCTCCGTCAACATAAGCAGAGATAAAGATCCCAAAGTCACCCCCAGCTAGTGGCGGGATGAATGTGTCCATTTCCCCAGACGCCACTTTGTTGAGAAGTTGTTTCATTTTGTCTTCGATCTTCATATTTCGATCTCCCAAGCAATTGAAACGTTCACTAACGAAACTAAGAACCAATTCCTGTCGAGTGACTGACGCTCTAGCAGGGTGCTGAAGAACGCGATGTGTGCACGGATCTCTCTGATCGAGCAGGGCCCTGCGGTGGGTCCGTGCGCCGCCGGGGCGTCGAGGCCCTG
>JBEBFY010000025.1:0-37869 GCA_040081715.1 Vicinamibacterales bacterium
CTGGGGTGATGGCCTCGTCTGGGGTGATGGCCTCGTCTGGGGTGATGGCCTCGTCTGGGGTGATGGCCTCGTCTGGGGTGATGGCCTCGTCTGGGGTGACTAGGAACTTCGGGCTTCTCGGGGTTGTACGAAGACAGTGAGGTGGAGAATGATTGAACAAGGCTTAAGACTAATCATCTGGGGAGAAGATCCCTCGAAACTGGTTCGGAGATAGCAGTCGCTTCTGCGACTGGTCCCTCGTGACGGGCGCCTCCCCAGCCCTCCCCAGGGCAGGACGTTTTTTCGTCGGTGCTGTCATCGGCGCGGGTACGGTCATTCTGGCTTTGTCCGTGGTCCGTCTGTGGACGGACCAGGCCTATCCAGAATGGCTGTTCCTGGCTGGTTTGGCGCTGCTCAGTGGCGCCTTCACAATCCGCGTTCCCGCCGTCCCTGCCCGGATCTCTGTCTCTGAAGTATTCGTCTTTACTACGGTCTTGCTCTATGGGCCTTCGGCCGCCACTGTCGTAGTCATTCTGGACGCACTGAGCATCTCCTTCTGGCTACAGAGGAGCCGCAGGTCTCTGGTGCGGATTCCATTCAGTCTCTCTGCCTCAGCCTTGGCCATCTGGATCTCTGGCCAACTCTACCGCGGCCTCCTAGGCGAAGGTGTCTCAGCCACAGAAATTCCGCTAGACGAACTCCTCCTACCACTGCTCGTCTTGGCGCTTGGCTATTTCTTACTCAATAGCGGCTTAGTCGCAATAGCGATGGCCTTTGAGCGCCGCGTGTCAGTCATCTCGTTCTGGCGAGCCAACTTTCTATGGTTAGGATTGAACTATCTAGGCGGCGCTTCGTTCGCAGCACTGATCGTTTCCTATC
This sequence comes from Vicinamibacterales bacterium, assembly GCA_040081715.1. Lineage (GTDB taxonomy): Bacteria > Acidobacteriota > Vicinamibacteria > Vicinamibacterales > UBA2999 > CANKJK01. Next base: position 859 of record JBEBFY010000025.1, read on the forward strand.
GCCAACAGTTCGACCTCACGATGCTCAGCGTGATTGTTCCACTGCTGGTAATCACATACCTGACGTTTCGAACGTCTCTCGGCCGACTTGAGGACGCGAACCGCCATGTCAGCCAGTTAAACGAGCTCTACGTCTCCACCATCGAAACGCTCGCCATGGCCGTTGACGCGAAGGACCAGATCACTCACGGCCACATAAGACGGGTGCAGGTCTACGCGACCGAGCTCGCCCAGCGGTTAGGCGTCCGCGAACAGAGCCAGATCCGGGCGATCGAAGCTGCGGCGTTGCTTCATGACATGGGCAAGCTTGCCATCCCCGAAAACATTCTCAACAAGCCCGGCAAGTTGTCGGAAGCTGAGTACGACAAGATGAAGCAGCATGCGACGATCGGCGCAGATCTGCTTTCGGCCATCCGGTTCCCGTATCCCGTCGTGCCCATCGTGCGGCATCATCACGAGTTCTGGAACGGCAAGGGCTACCCCGCAGGGATTGCTGGAACGGACATTCCCCTGGGCGCACGCATTCTCTCCGTGGTGGACTGCTTCGACGCCCTGAATTCGGATAGGCCATATCGTCCAAAACTCAGCCCCGAAGAAGCCTTCGCCGTGCTTCTGGAGCGACGCGGCACCATGTACGACCCGTTGGTGGTGGACACCTTCGTCGACGCCTACGATGAAATCGCGCCTATCGCCATCGCGGCCGGCGAGCAGGCTCGTAGCCTCGTCACTCCAGGCACGTTTGCGGACAATGCCCGCATCGACAGCACCCTGGAGAAGATCAGGGCCAACGCCGCCACAACATCGCAGATATTCCAGACCACCAGAGCGTTGAGTACCGCGCAAACGGTGGAAGCGGCCTTTGGTCACGCGGCCCAGCACGTGCGTCAGGAGACACCAGCGGCAGTGTGTGCGCTCTTTTTGCATGATCCCGGCGCAGGCCTCGTGCGATGTATCGCTGCCGCCGGCGAGAAGTCCGAGCTGCTGTTCGGGCTGGAAATCAAGGTGGGAGAGCGCATCACAGGGTGGGCCGCGTCTCACCTTCAGTCAATTGCCAACTCAGACCCCGCGCTGGATCTGGGTCCACTTGCGGGTGCCTTCAGATCACGGCTGCGGAGCGCGCTCGTCATTCCTTTGACGATCGGTGACAGGGTCCTTGGCGTAGTCTCTGCCTACGCCATCGACGAGAACGCTTTCCGGAGCGAACATCGGTACGCCGTGGAACAGATCTGTGGCACTCTTAGCGGCAAATTAGAGGAACTACTCCAGCCTGCAACAGCTACGACGCTGCTAAAGTTTTCACCGCGCAAGGCCTAGCCGCATCCACTCGTCGCCTGGGCCTTAAACGGCCCAGATGGATGGTGAACCGTGGCGATTTCATACGACACCCTGCTTGGTTTCTTTACCCGTGGGCACTTCTTGGAAGCCCTTCGGTACGCTGAGCCATCCCTTCACCAGCGGCCGATTGACCTTCGTTGTCAGATCCTCGTTGCCAGATGCCTCTTCCATATCGGCAAGACAGACCTCGCCAGCGACATCGCAGAATCAATTAGCACGAACGACGCATCGATCAAGTCCCGCGCAGCGTCGATCCAGGGCCTTGTCGGCAGGAGGCACGGAGACCTCAGAGTAGCCGCGCACCACTTCCACAATGCGCTTGCCTTTGCGCAGGAAACGCGGGACACGAAACAGGAGGGCTGGACAAGGCTCCATCTGTTCCGCATGGCCATCGGTCAATCTACCCACGGCGATGGGACCGCATCTTGGGATCAACTCCGACGCGTCGTCACTCGCGCGGCCGATCCACATCTCACTGTCGCTCTGCACGAGACCGCTGCAATCGCGGAAGGCCAGAAAGGCAACATCCGTGGCGCACACAAGCACGTCACGACGGGAAGATCTGTCTTGGAGGCTTATCCAAATGATTGGCTGGCCCAGGCGCTTGAAGTTGCGGAGGGCTGCCTTTCCATTGTCGAGTTCGATCTCGAATCGGCCGAGACACACTTTCGTGAGGCGAAACGGCTTGGCACTGTGACCGGCAGCGAAACTTATCTGGCGGCCACTCGGGTCAACACCGCGCACATCGCTCTTTTTCGTGGGCAGGTTCGCACCGCAAGCGTCCTGCTTGAAGCCGCGCCAATCGAGACTCCTCCGTCCGTTGAACTGGCTGCACTGGAAGGCTTGGCCAGAGTTCAGCTGGCCCTAAATAGCGACTCGGTCCAGGTAGCGATTAATCGCGTTCGCGAACACCGGTTGTCAAGTTCATCGTCTTACTCTATCCGCTGGGCAGGGCTGACTCAGTGCAAGCTGCTGCACCGACAGGGACGCCACGACGAACTCTTTCGGACGCTCGATGCCGAGGAGTCCGCGGCCCGGCAACTCGGTGACGATCCACTGCTCGCGGCTCTTCTGCTGGTCCGCGCCGAAGCCGCTGCAGCAACCGACGATCTCCCCAGTGCCGGCCGGGTCCTGCTGGCTGCCGCTGAACTTGGGATTGCTGCGAATCCGGAACTCCAGGGGCACTTCCACCTGAGCGTGGGCCGCGTCCTCGAGCTGGCGCACGCGCCCGCGTCCGAGGTCTTCCGCGCCAGGGCGCTCAGACTCTGGCGCCATCGCCGCAACGTGTTGGCCCTCATCGAGGCCGAGTCGTTCGGACAACCAGCGATGCCACTGGCCGACTACGACCGGGACCCACGCTTTTCCGGAGGGCCGGTGCAGAAAGCCGTAGCCCTGCCTGAGCGGGACCGGCCCCTCGCCGTGCTGGACTCGATAGCGAGTGCCTTCGATATGAGTGGGTCTCCACTGCTGCTGGCTGAGGAACTTCGGCAGCTCGCAGAGCACGTGGGCGTCTCATCCTATGTGCGAGTGCACGCAGGCCGAGGTGCCATCGAACCGGCCGAAGGCGAGTACTCAGTTGGTCTGGGGACAGAGCGCAAGCAACACGTGTCCCTGATCTGCACACCGGCCGGTCGCGTCAGTGACAACGTCGCCTTGTCTGGCATCACGCGCGTCGCGCGATCGGCCGTGACACTCGAACGCCTCAGGAGCGAGGAACGCGAGCGCGCCGCCCTCTGGCCAATGTCCAACCAGGAAATCGAAGGCGCACTCTACATTGACGAACAGATGACCAGCCTGCTGGCCACGGCCAGGAAGGTGGCTGCGGTCAATGTTCCGGCACTCATCACGGGCGAAACGGGCACGGGCAAGGAAGTGCTCGCTCGCACGATCCATGCGGCTTCGGGTCGCGCAGGCGGAGTGATGGTTCCGTTCAACTGCGCCTCGTGTCCAAGGGACATGATCGACGCGCAGCTATTCGGTCACCGGCGCGGAGCCTTCACGGGCGCGGTGGAGTCCGCCCCAGGCGTGATCCGCGCGGCGGCGGGCGGCACGCTGTTCCTCGACGAGATTGGCGACGCCCCTCTGGACATTCAGCCCAAGCTTCTGCGATTCCTTGAATCCGGAGAGGTGCACCCGATCGGGGAACCCCGTCCGAGCAAGGTGGACGTGCGCGTCATCGCCGCCACCAACGTGGATCTGGTCGCCGCGGTGAGCGCGGGCCGGTTTCGCGAGGACCTCTACTACCGCCTCAACATCGTGACGCTGCACATTCCGCCCCTGCGGGAGCGCCGCTCAGAGATTCCGGTGCTGGCCAACTACTACCTGCAGAAGTGCGCCATGGAACACCGGAAGGGACGCCTGCGGTTGGCAGAGGAAACCGTGGAGTATCTGCTGCTCTACCGCTGGCCTGGCAATGTCCGCCAGTTGGCCAACGAGATTCGGCGCATGGCAGCGCTCGCGGAGAACGACCAGGTGCTGATGCCGGAGCACCTCTCACTGGAGATTGCCGCGTCCCGCCGCACCATCCCACCGTCGGATCGGCCGCTGGACGTGAGCGAGATCGCCGTGCGGATCGACCAGCCGATGGCAGCGGCAATCGAGTACGTCGAGCGGGCGATGGTCATTCACGCGCTCGAGGCCTGCGGTGGCCGCGTGGAGGACACGGCCCGTCGCCTCGGTCTATCGCGGAAGGGCCTCTATCTGAAGCGCCAGCGGTTCGGCATGGAAAGCGCGGAGCCACAGAAGCCGCAGTGGGCCTGACCGGCTAAAGTGCCGGCCGCACGTCCACTTCGTTACTGAGCACACAGCCCAGCATCAGGGCCGTCGGCCCTACCTCACGCAGGATGGCGAGGCGGACCAGCACCGATCCGTCCAGCGCGTCGTTGGTCACGATCAGACGCTGAGCCGCGGGTCTGGACCCGAGGGGAATCGTCACGGACGTCAAATCCTCAACACCTGGCTGATCGACCACTACGAACAGGGTCGCGGACTCGACAGGGACGGCTGGATTCGAGAGCAGCGTCACCTCGAGCGTGTTCGCTGCCCGGATCTCTGCCCCGCTGATGAAGAACGGCAGCCCTCTGGAAAACGCCTCCGCCGCCGTCTCCGCCCGCACGCGCCCGGTCCGCTCGAACCTCGCCGGCCCAGGCACGGGCTGCGGATCCACGATACGGCTGAATTGGCCTCCGCGCAGTTCGAACAGGTACGGCAGGCCATCGATGCCCATCGTGACGCGAATGCGCACGTCATAGCCACCCCAGACCGCGTTCTGGATTTTGCACCGGGTCAGCTCGCGCGGAATGCCCTCAGCCAGGGTCCGCACGATCTCGCTCACGATCTCCGGATGCAGATCCTGCGCGCGCACAGGCACGACAGTGATCGTGGCCACGGCCATCCATCCAGCCCACCAGCGCCGCACGCCTCTGTGGTCCCTCACTTCAGAAGGTATCGTTGCACACCCTGATCCCGGAATCGCCACAGGACATTGTCGATGAAGTAGTCATGGATGTTGATGAACAGCATCGCCGCAGTGAAGAAGAAGAACATCCGCCAGGATCCGTACGTGGCCAACTGCACGTCGAGGGAGTTGGGAATGATCTCGAACGCCAGCCAGCCTGCCGCCACGAGCGCCACCACGAGTACCGTGGCCCGCAGTTCCATGCGCCGACCGGTCTCCAGGCGCCACCGATCCATGCGGCAGACGAATGTCAGATATTGCAGGGAGTGAAACAGCGGCGTCAGCAGCAGGTAGAACCCGTGGAGCCAGAAGTCCAGGAAGCGCGTGGTCAGCGCCCGGCCTCGGGTGTCGATGCCGGTTCACGGGTTCGCTTCACGGCAGCCTGCGCACGCGGCCTCGCGGACCAGGTGAGACGGGCGAGTGACGTCCCAGGTACGCAACGAACTGTTCAAGTGCCTCCCCGGTCGTGACCGGGTCCGTGGCCTCCTTGACCACGGTAAACCGGTCGCCGCCGTTCCAGACAAAGTCCAGCGAGGCGACCCGTACGCGGTCCGTGGCCAACACCGGACGGCCGTTGATCGTGACCGACGCACGATCGATCCACTCGCCGGCCGGCTTCGAGGGGTTGAAGGCGTAGCTGAAGCCCTTCGACACCTGGAGCATCGTCCAGCGACCCGGCACCCGGTCGAACTGCTCCTCGAGCAGGCGCACGAGCGCATCTCCTGTCAGGGTCATGACCACGGTGATATTGCCGAACGGCAGCACGCTCGCGGCATCCGCATAGGTCACCGGCGCCGCCACACCCGCCGCGGTATCCATTGGGTGCATGAGGTCGGCCCGAACACCACCGGGGTTCGCAAGAGCCACCTGGGCGCCTCCACGGGCCGGTTCACTGGAGGCGTCAAGCATCGCATCGGCCACCATCTCGCCAAGCGCGGTCTCACCAGCGGGGTTGTCACGACGGTCCAGACTGGCGGCCAGGGAGCCGACCTGACGCCCGCCCACCTTCGCCGAAAAAGGACGATAGTGCTCGATGATTCTCGTCTGGTCCGCCTGTGGCGGCACGTCCCTCGTGGCGGCCACGTTGCGTGCCCGCTTCGACACGACCCGCCCCGTCCTCCTGTCGATCTGCAGGTCGATGTCGGTGACCAGGCGGCTGTAGGACTCGGCACTGGTCACGAGTTTCCCGGCGATGGTGCACACATAGGAGCGGTGGGTGTGCCCGGACACGACGATGTCAATGTCGTCGCTCATGGCCTCCACGATCGGCACAATCGGCCCGGTGAAGTCGCGGCAGCCGTTGGGGTCGTTGTCCCCCGGCACGCCGCCCTCGTGAATAAGCACGACGATGGTGCGGACGCCCTTCCGGCGCAGCACCTCAGCCTCGGCATTGGCCGCGGCAGCCTCCGGATGGAAGGCCAGACCCGTCAACGCGGACGGCATGACGATCTGGGGTGCCCCTTCGAGGGTCAGGCCTATGAAGCCAATCTTCACGCCGCCAATCTTCATCACGGTGGAGGCCGGAAACAGCGGCCCGGGCTGGTTCCGTTTCCCCTTCCAGCCTGACGCCTTCAGCACCTTCGGGGCGACCTTGCGCGGATCGAGCGTGATGTTGGCGGCCAGGAACTCGAACCGGGCACCGTCATACGGCGTGCCGTCCTGGCAGCCGTCGGTGGGATGGCAGCCGCCCTTGGCGATCCGGCGCAGTTCCCACCATCCCTCGTCCAGTTCGTGATTGCCAACGGCGGAGATCTGCATGCCCGCCGCGTTCAGCGACTCAATGGAGGGTTCATCGTGAAAGAGGCTGGAGATGAGCGGCGTGGCCCCAATGTTGTCTCCTGCCGACACAATGACGGTATTAGGGTTGGTCGTCTTGAGTGCCGCCAGGTGCGCGGCCATGAACTCGGCCCCCCCGGCCAGCGTCTGGCCAATCCGCCCGTTGGAACCCGACGGCGGCTCCAGGTTGCCATGGAAGTCGTTGATGGCCAGCAGCTGTACGTCCACGACCGCTGGCGGCCGCTCGGCCGTGACACCCACCCAGGAGGCGGCCATCACCAGGCCCACGGCAGAGGCGCGCAGAACGCGGGACTCAGGTGTCATCGCCTAAGGATCGGTTGGCCGCCCCCATGTGTTCAAGGTATAAACGCTGGCGAGGGGTGCATGGTCAAGAAAGCAGCGAGCAAGAAGGTTCCAGCCAGAACGGCGCGCCGGAAGGTGCAGCCGCGCAAACCCGTGCGGCAGGCGAAGCCCGCGGCCCGACCCAAGGCACCGGCGCAGGCTGGGGGCATTCCTCCCCTCCGGGGAGCCACCGAGAGCCGGGAACTGGGCGGCGTCCGGCTCGAGCTTGGCCGGGCCGGCGCGGCACGGGTCAAGCGGATGATCTATCCGGCCGGCTTCCGCTGGTCCAGGCACATGAAACCCGTGGTCGGCACGGACCTGTGCATGCACGCCCACGTGGGGTACCTGGCGCAGGGCGAGATCCACATCGAGTACTGGGACGGGTGCATCACTGAGCTCAAGGCGCCCCAGATTATCTCCATCGATCCCGGCCACGACGGATGGGTGGTGGGCAAGACGCCGGTCATCATGATCGAGTTCGATTTCGAGCGTCACACACTGGCCAAGCTCGGCATGCCGACCGGCCACAGCCACCCCTGAACCGCCCATCCGGCCAGTCTCGAGGAATACCTCAGTGACGCACCGACTCTCTCTGAATCCGGTCGCCGGCGCCGTGCTCATGCTGGCCACGTTCACCGTCCAGGCTGCGGCGCAAACCGTGCTGGAGAATGCGACTGAGGTCCGGTTCCAGTTGGACCTCACGGTGCCGGAGGCGGCCCTGGGCCCGATGCTCCCAGCCGGGTGGTCCTACAACATCGCGGCACAGGGTCCGGCCAAGGGCGCCAACCTGCGCGTGGTGTTCATCGACCGCGTGACCGTCAACGGACCGGACGGCAAGCCCGTGGGCAAGGGTTCCAGCCGGCTCGTCTACCTCGTCGTGCCGGTGAAGGATGCGGCCGGAACAGCCAGCCAACTGGTCATCGGGGGCATCACCGCCGACCCGGCAGACGCACCTGGTCCTTTCGGGATGTACTTACCGGCCTCAGCGCATTCGATGCAGCGGTCGGTCTCGGGCACCTTTGGCGCCATGGTGGAGGCGCAGGACTGGGTGTTTGCCGCCGCCACCGGCGAACGGCTGGAACTGCACGTGACATTTCAGAAGGCGGTGCCCCACCGGGCTGCTCCCGCCGACACGAAGTTCTACTCCGCCAAGAACCCGTCCGTGGTGCAGATCCACCGGCAGGAGCAGCTGGTGGACATCATACGGAACGTTACGACCAAGCCTGTCGACCGTGTGAAGAAGACGTCGTTCACGGCGGGTGGCGGCAGTTTCGCGAAGATCTTCGACGGCACCGAGACGATCCTGAGCTGGGACAACTTCATCTGGGTGGGCCGCACAGTGCTGGTTCCCTGAGTGCTGGTTCCCTGAGCGCCCTGTCCCCTGACCACCGGTGCCGGCTCTGCCTGGGTGCCTGGGCGCGCCGAGGGCTCTCAATTAGGTGTTGACGTTGGCCAGTCCCAGCTTCAACAGGCTGGTGGTCCACGCGCGTTCCTGCAGTGCTTCGTCGTAGCTGGCTGCAGACGACTTCCGCTGGACCGACTTCACGAAGTACCCGCCCGTCACCCCTGCCACATCCGGTGAAGCCGCCAGGTAGACCGAGGTCTCAGCGGCCCGTTCCGGCGAAACGGAAAACGGCTTCAGCAGCGTCTTCTGCATGAAGCTGAACAGGGGCCCCATCTCCTTGGCGACGTCGGTCGCCACCACACCCGGGTGCAGCGCGTTCACCGTCACGCCGGTGCCGGCCAGTCGCCTGGCCAGTGCGTATCCGCAGAGCAGTTGCGCGAGCTTGGCCTGCGCGTAGGCCTGCATCCCCCTGAATCGCTGCGTGTCGCTGTGGCTCCGGAATGCCAACGTGGCGGTGGTGTGCGTCATGGAGGAGACGTGCACGATACGCGACGGGGCACTCGCCTTGAGCAGCGGAAGCAGTTCCACCGTCAGGAGCAAACACGAGAGGTGATTCAGCGCGCAGGTCCGTTCGAATCCCTCTGGCGTCAACAGTCGTTCACCAAACATCGCTCCGGCGTTGTTGACCAGCACGTCGAGGCGCGACCAGCGAGCCCGCACCTCGCCCGCCAGTCGCCTCACACTGCCCATGGACGTCAGGTCCGCGACCAATGGCGTCACCACCGCCCCGTTGCGCACCTGCGTGATCAGGGACACGGCCGCATCGGTCCTGGCCCTGTCCCGGCCCACCACGATGACGTCCGCACCGCGGGCGGCCAGCGCCCGGGCGGTGGCGAGGCCGATCCCGGCCGTCGCCCCCGTCACGAGCACCGTCTTACCGGTCAGGCCAGTCTGAGCCAACCTATGCCTTCGGCTGAGGGTCCATCCCCGCCCAGAGGTTGGAGGTCACCAGGTCCTCGCGCCCGCTCGCCTTGAGGTAGCAGAAGAGCTGCGTCCGATAGGCCGCATGGCCACCGAGGACAAGGTTCACCAGAAATGGTCCCAGCGTCGTCTTGCCGGTGAAGCCATCGAACTCCGCGCGATAGTCCGCATCGGTCAGGGGGCCCAGCAGCCGGGCGTACTCGTCGCCCTGGGCGGCAATGGCGGCGGCCACCTGCTCCAGGTTCCGCCCCTCGGCCTCCTTGGCGGCGGCACCCCAGATGGCGTTCATGTCGTCGCCGGGCTTCTTCATCGCGAACTTGATCATCGTCGGACCCATCATGCTCAGGTAGCGCAGCAGCTCTATGGTGCTCCGCTGTTTGGGCGTGGGACGGTAGTCCACCTGGGCGGGATCAACCTTGGAGACCAGATGGGAAAGCACGCGCACCTCGTGCTGGAGCGCGCCGAGGAGTTCTGGAGCAGTCAGGACCATTGGGATACCTCTCGTCAGGAATGGGAGTCTGTCGTACGCACGAGGGGCCGGCCCTCTCGGACCAGCCCCTGTGATTCATATCGGAACGGCGCTTACTCCGTATCGCCGCCGCGAACACCGAGCGCTTCGTCGGCTTCGAAGGCGTACTCGATCTCGCGGTCGAGGTCGAAGTCGTCCTCGGCCGGCTGCGGCAGCGGCGGCGGCGGCGGCGGCTCGTCCGCCGGAATCCGCACGTGCCGGTAATACTCGAACCCGGTGCCTGCCGGAATCAGGCGGCCCATTGTGACGTTCTCCTTCAGGCCGCGCAGATGATCCACACGCCCCGAGATTGACGCCTCGGTCAGCACCCTCGTCGTCTCCTGGAAGGAGGCCGCGGAGATGAACGACTCGGTCGAGAGCGACGCCTTGGTGATGCCGAGCAGCATCGGCTGCGCCGTCGCCGGCTTGCCACCGTCCGAAATCACCCGCTCGTTCTCCTCGAGGAAGCGGAACTTGTCCACCTGCTCGTCGATCAGGAACTCGGTATCGCCCACATCTTCGATCTTGACCCACCGCATCATCTGCCGGGCCACGACCTCGATGTGCTTGTCGTTGATGTTCACGCCCTGCAGGCGGTAGACCTCCTGAATCTGGTTCACGAGGTACTTCTGCAGTTCCTTCTCGCCCAGCACCCGCAGGATGTCGTGCGGGTTGCTCGGGCCGTCCATCAACTGCTCACCGGCCCGCACACGCTCGCCCTCGTGCACGTTGATGTGCACGCCGCGCGGCATCAAGTACTCCCGCGGCTCGCTGCCGTCGTCCGGGACGATCACCAGCTTGCGCTGGCCCTTGGACACACCGGCATCCTTCACCACGCCGTCGATCTCAGAGATGATGGCCGGATCGTGGGGCTTCCGGGCCTCGAACAGTTCCTGCACGCGCGGCAGGCCGCCCGTGATGTCCTTCGTCTTTGTTGTCTCGCGCGGAATCTTTGCCAACACGTCGCCGGCATCCACGTGCTCCTCGTTCTGCACCATGAGGTGGGCATGCGAGGGCATGTGGTACTTGCGGACGGTCTTGCCGCTCTTGTCGCGGATCTCAATGGTCGGCTGCTTCTTCTCGTCCGGCGAGTCCACGATGATGAAACGTGACAGGCCCGTCACTTCGTCCACTTCCTCGTGGACGGTCATCCCATCGATGATGTCCTTGAAGTGCACGGTGCCCTGCTCTTCCGTGAGGATGGAGAAGGTGTACGGATCCCACTCCACCATCACCTGACCCGGATCCACCTTCTGGCCGTCGCGCACCTTCAGGCGGGCGCCGTAGATGATGGGGTACCGCTCACGGTCGCGGCCCTTGTCGTCCTGCACCACGAGGTAGCCGTTGCGGTTCATGACGATCAACGCGCCGCCGGCTTCCTTGTGTCCTTCGACGACGTTCAGGCCTTCGAAGCGAGCTACGCCGGCGTGCTTGGCCTCGAGCGTGTTCTGCTCGGACACCCGCGACGCCGTGCCACCGATGTGGAAGGTCCGCATCGTGAGCTGCGTGCCGGGCTCACCAATGGACTGCGCGGCAATGACGCCGACCGCCTGCCCCAGTTCCACCAGCCGTCCGGTGGACAGGTCGCGCCCGTAGCACATCGCGCACACGCCCCGGCGTGACGCGCAGGTCAGCACCGACCGGATCTTCACTTTCTCGATGCCGGCTTCCTGCACGGCCGACGCCTTGTCCTCGTCGATCTCGTCCCTGACTTCGAGGATGGTGTCGCCGCTGAATGGATCCAGGATCCGCTCGAGCGTCACGCGGCCCACGATCCGGTCGCGCAGCGGCTCGATGATCTCGCCGCTCTCGATGATCGCCCGGGCCTCGAGTCCGTCGAGGGTGCCGCAGTCGATCTCCGAGATGATGACGTCCTGACCCACGTCGACCAGGCGCCGCGTCAGGTAACCCGAGTCGGCCGTCTTGAGCGCGGTATCCGCCAGGCCCTTGCGTGCGCCGTGCGTGGAGATGAAGTACTGCTGCACGGTCAGGCCTTCACGGAAGTTCGACGTGATGGGCGACTCGATGATCTCGCCACTCGGCTTGGCCATCAGACCGCGCATGCCGGCCAGCTGCCGGATCTGCTGCTTGGATCCACGGGCACCGGAGTCGGCCATGATGTAGACCGGATTGAAGTTCCGGCCCGTGCGATCGGCATCGGCCATCTCGTTGAACATGGCGTCGGCGACCTTCTCGGTCACCTCGGACCAGAGGGCGATGACCTTGTTGTAGCGCTCGCCGTTGGTGATTGCACCCTCGAGGTACTGCTGCTCGACCTTGATCACATCGGCTCTGGCCTTGGTCACCATGGTCTTCTTGACCGCCGGAATCACCAGGTCATCAATACCGATCGAGAGGCCCGAGCGGGTGGCGTAGGTGAAGCCCAGGGTCTTGAGGGCATCGAGCATCTCGACCGTCAGCTCACGGCCGTGGTCCAGGTAGCACTTCTGCACAAGCTGCTGCAGACCCTTCTTCTTGAGCAGGCCGTTGACGAACGGCATCGCCGCCGGCAGCGCCTCGTTGAGGATCACGCGGCCGACCGTGGTGTTGATGATGCGGTTCGGGATCTCCTGCACCTCGGTGTGCAGCACGTCCTGGTCGTCGCGGGCCGTCGTCAGGTCGAGAAGCTTACCGGCATACCGCATCCGGATCGGCGTCAGCGTCTCGACCTCCCCGGCTTCGAGCGCCAGCAGCACGTCGTCGTTGTTACCGAACGCGAGCCCCTGGCCCTTGGCTCCCGCCTTGGACTTGGTCAGGTAGTAGCACCCGAGCACAATGTCCTGCGATGGCACCGTGATGGGCGCACCGTTGCTGGGATTGAGGATGTTATTAGACGACATCATCAGCACCGAGGCTTCGATCTGCGCCTCCGGGGCCAACGGGATGTGCACGGCCATCTGGTCGCCGTCGAAGTCGGCGTTAAACGCCGTGCAGACGAGCGGATGGATGCGGATGGCCTTGCCTTCCACCAGCACCGGTTCGAATGCCTGGATGCCCAGGCGGTGCAGCGTCGGCGCGCGGTTCAGCAGCACCGGATGCTCGCGGATCACCTCATCGAGGACGTCCCACACCTCCTGCCGCTGCTGCTCCACCATCTCTTTGGCCTGCTTGATGGTGCCTACGAGCTGCCGCGCTTCGAGCTTGTTGTAGATGAAAGGCTTGAAGAGCTCCAGCGCCATCTTCTTCGGGAGGCCGCACTGGTGGAGCTTGAGCTCCGGGCCCACGACGATGACGGAACGGCCCGAGTAGTCCACGCGCTTGCCGAGCAGGTTCTGACGGAACCGGCCCTGCTTGCCCTTGAGGGTGTCCGACAGCGACTTCAGCGGACGGTTGTTCGCGCCGCGCAGCACGCGGCCGCGGCGGCCGTTGTCGAACAGCGCGTCGACCGCCTCCTGCAGCATCCGCTTCTCGTTGCGGATGATGACGTCAGGCGCCTTCAGCTCCATCAGCTTCTTCAACCGGTTGTTGCGGTTGATGACGCGGCGATAGAGGTCGTTGAGGTCGGAGGTCGCGAAGCGGCCGCCGTCCAACGGCACGAGCGGCCGCAGTTCCGGCGGAATCACCGGAATCACGTCCAGAATCATCCACTCCGGCCGGTTGGTCGACTTGCGGAAGCTGTCGACCACCTTCAGGCGCTTGGCGTACTTCTGCTTCTTCGCCACCGAGACCTCGGAGCGCATCTTGATGCGCATTTCCTCGGCCAGCTTCTCGATATTGACGCGCTTCAGCAGCTCCTTGATGGCCTCGGCACCCATCTGCGCGCGGAACCTGTGGCCGTAGTCCTCGCGCGCCTTCCGGTAGGCGTCCTCGTTGAGCATCAGGCCCTGCTTGAGCTCCGAGTCCGCAGGGTCAATGACGACGTAGCCCTCGAAGTAGAGGATCCGCTCAAGGTCGCGCAGCGAGATATCCAGCAGGTGCCCGATGCGGCTGGGCAGCCCCTTGAAGAACCACACATGGCTGACCGGCGTGGCCAGGTCGATGTGACCCATCCGCTCGCGCCGGACCTTGGCCTGCGTGACCTCGACGCCGCACTTGTCGCAGATCACGCCCCGGTGCTTCATGCGCTTGTACTTGCCGCAGAGGCACTCCCAGTCGGTGATGGGGCCGAAGATCTTCGCGCAGAACAGGCCGTCGCGTTCCGGCTTGAACGTCCGGTAGTTGATCGTCTCCGGCTTGGTCACCTCGCCGAACGACCACTGCCGGATCTTGTCCGGCGACGCGAGCGAAATTCGGATCGCGTCGAAGTCGGCGCGGAGCGCGGTCTTGTTATCGTGGAATGAAGGTCTCATCGGTTACACCTGCTCCAGCACGGGTTCGTCTTCGGCCGGGGGCAATGCCTCCACCGGACGTTTCTTGGTGGAGATGAGCTCCACATCCAGACAGAGCGACTGGAGCTCGCGGATGAGCACGTTGAACGACTCCGGCAGTCCGGGTGTGAACGACGCGTCGCCCTTGACGATCGCCTCGTAAATCTTCGCCCGGCCCGTCACGTCATCGGATTTCGCGGTCAGCAGTTCCTGGAGGATGTGCGCCGCACCGTAGGCTTCGAGGGCCCACACCTCCATCTCGCCGAACCGCTGTCCGCCGAACTGCGCCTTGCCGCCCAGCGGCTGCTGGGTGATGAGCGAGTACGGCCCGATCGAACGCGCGTGAATCTTGTCGTCGACCAGGTGCGAGAGCTTCAGCATGTAGATGTAGCCGACGGTGGTGTCCTGCTCGAACGGCTGGCCGGTCATGCCATCGGCGAGCTGCGTCTTGCCAGCCCTCGGCAGGCCTGCCTGCTCCAGCCAGTCCTTGATCTCGACCTCGGTGGCGCCGTCGAACACGGGCGTCGCGAAATAGAGACCCAGCGCATGCGCCGCCCACCCGAGGTGCGTCTCGAGGATCTGGCCGACGTTCATACGGGAAGGCACGCCGAGCGGGTTCAGTACGATCTCCACCGGAGTCCCATCCGGCAGATACGGCATGTCCTCCTCCGGCAGGATGCGCGCGATCACGCCCTTGTTCCCGTGGCGACCGGCCATCTTGTCGCCGACGGACAGCTTGCGCTTCATCGCGACGTACGCCTTCACCAGCTTGATCACGCCCGGAGGCAGTTCGTCGCCGCGGCGGATCTTCTCCTTCTTTTCCTCGAAGAGCTGCCGGACCACCTCAACCTGACGCTCCGTCCGCTCCTCGAGCAGCCGGAGTTCGCCTTCCAGCCGGGGCTCGTCGGCCTGGATCTTCAGGCGGACCATCTGCTCGTAGGGCACGCCCTCGAGCACCTCGCGGGTCAGGACGTCGCCCTTCTTCAGGATCCGCTCGCGGCCGTATTCGTCGAACGCGTCGGCGCGGAGGGTCTGGCCCTGCAACATCTGGATCACGCGCTTCTTCACTTCGTCGTGAAGAATGCGGATCTCGTCCTGCAGGTTCTTCTCCATCAGGTCGAGCTCGTCCTGCTCGATGGCCTTCGCACGGTCGTCCTTCTCGATCCCCTTGCGGGAGAAGATCTTGACACCGACGATGATGCCCTCGATGCCGGGTGGACAGATGAGCGAGGCGTCGCGCACGTCGCCGGCCTTCTCGCCGAAGATCGCCCGAAGGAGCTTCTCTTCAGGGGTCAGCTGCGTCTCACCCTTCGGCGTCACCTTGCCGACGAGGATGTCGCCGGGTTTCACGGAGGCGCCGATGCGGATGATGCCGCTGTCGTCGAGGTCGCGCAGGTAGTTCTCCGACACGTTCGGAATGTCCCGGGTGATTTCCTCCGGGCCGAGCTTGGTGTCGCGCGCCTCGATCTCGAACTCCTCGATGTGGATGGACGTGTAGTAGTCGTCCTTCACCATCCGCTCGGAGACGAGAATGGCGTCCTCGAAGTTGTAGCCGCGCCAGGGCATGAAGGCGACCAGCACGTTGCGGCCCAGGGCGAGCTCGCCCTGCTCGGTGCAGGGACCATCGGCCAGCACCTGCCCCTTCACCACCCGCTGCCCCACACGCACGATGGGCTTCTGGTTGATGCAGGTATTCTGGTTCGACCGCTTGAACTTGGTCATCGGGTAGATGTCGGCGCCCATCTCCTCGCCCGTGTCGGCGCCCTCGCCTTCCACGCGCACCACGATGCGCTGGCTGTCCACGTAGTCGATGGTGCCGGCCCGGCGCGCGATCACCACGGCTCCCGAATCGCGGGCCGTGATGTATTCCATGCCGGTGCCCACGTACGGAGCCCGGGCGCGGAGCAGCGGCACGGCCTGGCGCTGCATGTTCGAGCCCATCAACGCGCGGTTCGCGTCGTCGTTCTCGAGGAACGGCACCAGCGAGGCCGCCACGGACACAAGCTGCTTCGGCGATACGTCGATGAAGTGGATGTCGGTCGGCGGCGCCAGGATGAAGTCTCCGGCGTGCCGCGCGTCGACGCGGTCCTGAATGAAGCGGCCGTGGTCATCGAGCGGTGCGTTCGCCTGCGCGATGGTGTAGTTGTCTTCTTCCCAGGCGGACAGGTAGTAGGAGTACGGCTCGAACTCCAGGCCCTTCTTCTTGGACCGGCCGTCTGCGCCGACGATCTCGTCCCACTCCACCACGTCGCCGGCCTTGTACTTCGCGTGGCCGCCGGCGTTGGTGACCAGTACATAATCGATCACCCGGCCGTCCTTCACCTTGCGGTAGGGCGACTCGATGAAGCCGAACTCGTTGATCCGCGCATAGCAGGAGAGCGACGAGATCAGGCCGATGTTCGGGCCTTCCGGCGTCTCAATCGGGCAGATGCGGCCGTAGTGCGTCGGGTGCACGTCGCGCACCTCGAAGCCGGCGCGCTCACGCGACAACCCGCCGGGCCCAAGGGCCGAGAGACGCCGCTTGTGCGTGATCTCGGAGAGCGGGTTGGTCTGGTCCATGAACTGCGAGAGCTGCGACGACCCGAAGAACTCGCGAATCGCGGCCATGACCGGCTTCGCGTTGATGAGGTCGTGAGGCATGGCGGTGGCCATTTCCTGGTAGACCGACATCTTTTCCTTGATCGCGCGCTCCATCCGGACCAGGCCGATGCGGAACTGGTTTTCCAGCAGTTCGCCGACCGACCGAACCCGGCGATTGCCGAGGTGATCGATGTCGTCGACGTTGGCCGGATTCTTCCGGAGCTTCAGCTGGCACTTGATGACTTCGTAGAAGTCCTGCGGGTGCAGGATCTTCTCGTCCAGCGGCGTCTTCAGGCCGAGCTTGGTGTTGAGCTTGAGCCGGCCCACCCGAGAGAAGTCGTACTTCTGCGGGTTGAAGAACATGTTCTCGAAGAGCGTCCGCGAGCTGTCGAGCGTGGGCGGATCACCCGGGCGCAGGCGCCGGTAGATCTCGATGAGCGCCTCTTCGTGGGTGCGGATCGGATCCTTCTTCAGCGTCTGGCTGACGATCGGTCCGACATCGTCGCGCTCGGGGAAGAAGAGATCGAGGAACTCGACGTTCTTCTCCTGGGCCATGGAGATCACGCGAGGCGTGAGCTCGTCATTGGCCTCGAGGATCACCTCTCCCGTTTCCGGGTCGACAATGTCCGCTGCGGCGAAGGCCCCTTCGAGCGCGTCGTCGGCAATCGCGACCGTCTTCACGTTGGCCTTGCGGAGCGCGGCCAGGCCGTTAGCGGTGACCTTCTTACCCGACTGGATGGTCATGTCGGGCGTCTTCACTTCCGCCGCCGCGCGCAACCCAAGCAGGCTGTCGTTGACGGCCCACTTCAGGGCCGGCCCCTGATTGAGATACACGCGGTCCACTGTGTGGAACGTGCGGATGATCTCGTCGGCGCCGCGCAGCCCGAGGGCGCGCAGGAACACCGTGGCCAGGAACTTGCGCTTCCGGTCGATGCGGACGTAGAGCAGGTTCTTCTGGTCGTACTCAAACTCCACCCACGATCCGCGATACGGGATGATCTGGGCGACGAAGAGGGTCTTGTCTTCCGAGTGGAAGAAGGCGCCCGGCGACCGATGGAGCTGCGACACGATCACGCGCTCCGTACCGTTGATGATGAACGTGCCGTTGTCCGTCATCAGCGGGATGTCGCCGTAGTAGACCTCCTGCTCCTTGATATCGCGGATCGTCTTCACCCCGGTCTCGGGGTCCTTGTTCCAGACGACCAGGCGGATGGTCACCTTGAGAGGCACGGCGTAGGTCATGCCGCGCTCCTGGCACTCATCCACGTCGTACTTGAGCTTCATCCCGACAGTCGTACCGCAGATGTCGCAGACGTCGCCGCGGGCATGGTTGTCCTTGCCGCAGCGTGCGCAGAGCACCTGATGGTCCCCGAACGGGTCGGCGATGATCGTCGCGCCGCAGCCGGTGCAAGGCTTCCGGAGGTGCTGCAGGCCCGCGAGCTTGCTGCACTTGCACTCCCAGTTGCCGATCGAATATTCAATGAACTCGAGCGAGGAGTTCTCGCGGAAGTCGCTAATCGGAAACACGGACTTGAACACCGACTGGAGGCCGGCGTCCTCGCGCTCCGAGGGGAGGCGGTTCATCTGGAGGAACCGCTCGTAGGACTTGCGCTGGATCTCGATCAGGTTCGGAATCGGAACCGTGGTCTTGATCTTGGAGAAATCCTTGCGCTCGCGGTAGACGTTCTTCGGAAGGCTGTACATCGGCGGATGAACCTCGTGGATCGTGGGTTCGCGGTCACATCAACACCTGGAGGCAGCCGCTGGCGATACCTCCGGGTGGCACAACAGTTACTGCGGGACGACCCCCAAGGGGCCGCCCCGCGCGGTGCCAGTCTTAATCGGCGCTAGTCGATCTTGACCTTCGCGCCGACTTCCGCGAACTTCTTCTCGATCGAGGCGGCCTCGTCCTTTGTCACGCCTTCCTTCAGGGGCTTGGGCGCACTCTCCACGAGATCCTTGGCTTCCTTGAGGCCGAGGCTCGTGACTTCACGCACCACCTTGATGACCTTGATCTTCTCGCCACCCACTTCCGTAAGGGTGACCGTGAACTCGGTCTTCTCTTCCACCGCAGCCGCGCCGGCCGGAGCCGCGCCGCCCGCCATGACCATCGGCATCGCCGAGGCCGCGGACACGCCCAGTTCGGTCTCAAGCACCTTCACGAGCTGCGAGAGCTCGAGCACGCTGATGCCCTTGATGTAGTCGACTACCTGCTGCTGATTCAGTTCGGCCATTGTCCTGTTCTCTCTCTTAGGTGAATGCGGGGCGCTGTCTGCCGGAACGGCTCCGCGCCGTTCCTTGGTGCCCCTACGTTGTCATGTAGGGGCGGCTCTATGCCGCGCCCGCTTCCTGCTTCTTCTTCTCTACCTGCACCAGCACCGACATCAGATCGCGCGGGGCCGCGTTCAACACCGACACGAGCTGCTGCATCGGCGCCTGCAGCAGGAACAGCAACTTCGCGTACAGCTCGGGCCTGCCCGGAAGTGTCGCGAGTTCGTTGACTTCGCCGGCCTTGATGGCCCGGCCCTGCACCACGGCTGCCTTGACGGTCAGCGCGGGCGCGGTCTTCATGAACGTCGTGAGGGTCTTGGCGAGAACCACGACGTCATCAGCGGTATAGGCAATTGCCGTCGAGCCCACGAAGGATGTCTCGAGGGACGCGAACGGCGTGCCGACGCTCGCCTTCTTCGCGAGCGTGTTCTTCACAACCCGGTACTGCGCACGCACGGCGCGCAGTTGGCGGCGAAGCTCGGTGACCTGCGGCACGTTCAGCCCGCGGAAATCCACCACGATGGCGGAGTCCGCGGTTCGGAAGGCCGTGGTCAGGTCCTGGAGCTCCTGTTCCTTGTCAGCTCTGGTGACCGCCATGTTAGCGCTTCGTCCTTTCGTCGATGTGGGCTGTGTCGATCGCGATACCGGGGCCCATGGTCGAGGAGAGCGTCACAGACTTCAGGTACTTGCCCTTGGCCGCCGAAGGCTTGGCTTTGACGACGCTGTCCACGAGGGCATGCGCGTTCTCCACCAGGCTCTCGGTCGCGAACGAGACCTTGCCGACCGGGGCATGAATGATCCCGGTCTTGTCGACCCGGAACTCCACCTTGCCGGCCTTGATTTCCAGGACGGCCTTGCGCACGTCCGTGGTGACGGTGCCGGTCTTCGGGTTCGGCATCAGGCCGCGCGGGCCGAGCACCTTACCCAGCCGGCCGACGGCCCGCATCATGTCGGGCGTCGCCACCACGGCGTCGAAGTCCATCCATCCGCCGGTGATCTTCTCCACGATCTCTTCGCCGGCCACGAAGTCGGCACCCGCGTCGGTGGCCTCCTTCTGCTTGTCGGCGCCGGCGATCACCAGCACGGTCTTGCTCTTGCCGAGGCCGTGAGGAAGCACCACCGTGCCGCGGACCATCTGGTCCGCATGTTTGGGGTCCACTCCGAGGCGCATGGCCAGTTCCACCGTCTCGTCGAAGTTGGCGAACTTCACCTTCTGAAGAAGGGGAATCGCCTCCTCGATCGGATACGGCCGGTCCTGCACTTGCGCAGCGGCGGCCGTGAATTTCTTGCCGTGTCTTGCCATGGTCCTCCTTGTGGTGCAAACGCCCCTCGACTTCGCTCGGGGCTCCCACGGTTAATTCCCAACCCCCAACGGGTACTGCGGGTCCAACTCCCAACCTTGGGGGTTGGGCTCTTCTTGGGAGTCGGGTGTTGCGCGGCGCGTTAGCCGATAACGTCGATCCCCATGGACCGGGCGGTCCCCCGCACGGTCCTGATCGCCGAATCGAGCGACTCGCAGTTCAGATCCGGCATCTTCTGTCTGGCGATGTCTTCCACCTGCTTGGCGGTCACCGTCCCCACCTTGTTGCGGTTGGGTTCGGCGGAGCCCTTTGCCAGGTTCGCGGTCTTCTTCAACAGCACCGCCGCCGGCGGCGTCTTGGTGATGAAGCTGTAGCTCCTGTCGGCGAACACGGTCACCACGACGGGAATGATCAGACCGTCGTCCTTGGCCGTCTTCGCGTTGAAGTTCTTGCAGAAGTCCATGATGTTCACGCCGTGCGGACCGAGGGCGGTGCCGACCGGCGGCGCGGGCGTTGCTTTGCCAGCGGGAATCTGCAACTTCACCATTGCCTGAACTTTTTTCGCCATAACCTTCTAGATCTTCTCCACTTGCAGGAAGTCGAGTTCGACCGGTGTCGCCCGGCCGAAAATGGTGACCATCACCTTCAACGTGTTCCGGTCGACGTTTACCTCGTCCACCACGCCGTTGAAGCTGGTGAACGGTCCTTCATTGATCCGGACCTGGTCGCCCTTGTCGAACGTGTACTTCGGCTTCGGCTTCTCGGCCGCCGTCTTCACCTGGTTCAGGATGTGGTCGACCTCTTCGGTGGTGAGGGGGGTCGGCTTGTTCCCAGCGCCCACGAAACCCGTCACCTTCGGCGTGTTCTTCACCACATGCCACGCGTTGTCGGACATGTGCATCTCGACAAGAATGTAGCCGGGGAAGAACCGCCGCGCGCTCTTCACTTCCTTGCCGCCCCGCTTCTCGACAATGTCTTCCGTCGGAATCAGGACCTCGCCGATCTCATTCTGCAGCCCGTAAGCCGCTTTACGCTGATCAAGCGAGTCCTTGACCTTGTTCTCGAAGCCCGAGTAGGTGTGGACGATGTACCAGCTCTTCGTGGCGTCGTCTGTCATGCGCCACCGAACTTCGCGAAGAGCCAGTTCACAAGCGAACTCATGCCGAGGTCGAGGACAAAGAGATACAGCCCGAAGAACGCCGACACGAGAATCACGACCAGCGTCGTGGCGTACACCTCGCGGCTCGACGGCCAGGTGACACGCTTCATCTCATTGCGGACTTCGGCGAGGAAGTCGCGACTGGCTTCGAACCAGTTCTTGACACCCTCGGTCGCGCGTACCGGCGGAGTTTTGACGTTCTCGATCGTGGCCATTCCTATAGGTCCCCGCTTGCGTGTATCACCCTCGCCTTGCCTTGCCAGCCGCAGCCCGCTCTGCCCGCTCGCGATTCATGTCGAGCTGCGTCGGACGAAGGTTGGCAGGTCAGGAGGGACTCGAACCCCCAGCCCTCGGTTTTGGAGACCGATGCTCTACCAGTTGAGCTACTGACCTAACGACGCGGCCTACTTACCTTCCTTATGGGCCGTGTGCTTCCGACAGAAGCGGCAGTACTTGTTCAGCTCCAGCCGCTCGGTCGTCTTCTTCTTGTTCTTCGTCGTGCTGTAGTTGCGGCGCTTGCAGTCGCCGCAGGCCATTTGAATGATGTCGCGCATTGATCTATCCCCTGCTTGCCGCCGTTACTCGACGATTTCGGTGATGGTGCCGGCGCCGACGGTGCGGCCGCCCTCGCGGATGGCGAACCGGGCGCCCTTCTCAATGGCCACCGGCGTAATCAGCTCGCCCGTAATCGGCGTGTTGTCACCCGGCATCACCATCTCGACCCCCTCCGGCAGCCGCAGAATGCCCGTCACATCCGTCGTCCGGATGTAGAACTGCGGCCGATACCCGTTGAAAAACGGCGTGTGCCGCCCGCCCTCTTCCTTCGACAGGATGTACACCTCGCCCTTGAACTTCGTGTGCGGCGTGATCGACCCCGGCTTCGCCAGCACCTGCCCGCGCTCCACGTCGCTCTTCTCGACGCCCCGCAGCAGAATCCCGACGTTGTCCCCCGCCTGCCCCTCGTCCAGCAGCTTCCGGAACATCTCCACGCCCGTGACCACCTTCTTCACTGTCGGCTTGAAGCCCACAATCTCGATTTCCTCGCCCACCTTCACCCGACCGCGCTCAATCCGGCCCGTCACCACCGTCCCGCGCCCCGAAATCGAGAACACATCCTCGATCGGCATCATGAACGGCTTGTCCGTCTCGCGCACCGGCAGCGGAATGTAGGTATCCAGCGCGTCCATCAACTTCAGCACCGACTCCACGCCCGCCGGGTCCCCATTGATCGCGCCGAGCGCGCTCACCCGCACCACCGGCGTGTCGTCTCCCGGGAACCCGTAGCTGGTCAGCAACTCCCGGACTTCCATCTCCACCAGGTCCAGCAGTTCCGGGTCATCCACCGCGTCCACCTTGTTCAACGCGACCACCAGATACGGCACGTTCACCTGCTTGGCCAGCAGGACATGCTCCCGCGTCTGCGGCATCGGCCCGTCCGTCGCGCTCACCACCAGAATCGCGCCGTCCATCTGCGCCGCGCCCGTGATCATGTTCTTGATGTAGTCCGCGTGCCCCGGGCAGTCCACGTGCGCGTAGTGCCGGTTCGCCGTCCCATACTCCACGTGACTCGACGCAATCGTCAGAATCTTCGTGTCGTCGCGACGCCCCTGCGACTCGGAGGCCTTCGCCACCTCGTCATACGGAATGAACTTCGCCCATCCCTTGTCCGCCGCCACCTTCGTCAGGGCCGCCGTCAGGGTCGTCTTCCCGTGGTCAATGTGGCCAATCGTGCCCACGTTGACGTGCGGTTTCGACCGATCAAATTTTTCCTTCGCCATATGCGTCGTCTGCTCTCGGATAGAAATTACGCCGTTACCTGCCTACCACCCCGGTCCCCCGGGCCGCTTCGCCGGACTTCACGAACCTGCCTGCCAGACCAAACACTCGCTCGGCACAGCCGGTGAGCGGAGTCTGGAGCCGATGACCAGGATCGAACTGGTGACCTCGTCCTTACCAAGGACGTGCTCTGCCAACTGAGCTACATCGGCCTGCGTGCAACGTGTCGAGGGAGGAGAGTGGAGCGGGAGACGGGGATCGAACCCGCGACCAACAGCTTGGAAGGCTGTGACTCTACCACTGAGTTACTCCCGCCTGCGCGTCCCGCTCACCTCGCTACCGCCCTGTCACAACCCTCTCTGAAAACCCCCGAAGAGCCCGGCTGTTCCCCGCACTCGCCCTCAACCAACCTCCGAGTGCGCGCCTGACGCGCACTCGGAAAAGAAACGCTGTCTTCACCAATTTGTTGAGCCACTTGATCGAGAGGCTCAACAAATTGGTGGGGAGGGGAGGGTTCGAACCTCCGTAGCCCGATGGGCGGCAGATTTACAGTCTGCTGCGATTGACCACTCCGCCACCTCCCCGAATAACCTGGTCCACGACTGGAGCCACTCCGGGGACGCGTCCGCTGGACCCGACTTCACCAGAAGCAACCCTCAATTGTGTGCTGAAAACCCTGATGTGCGCTCGTGTGACCCCGAAGAAAGCCTGACCCAGCAGTGGAGCTGGCGGAGGGATTTGAACCCCCGACCAGCTGATTACAAATCAGCTGCTCTACCGGACTGAGCTACGCCAGCCAGACAAAGAGCGCATCGTAGCACGTCGCGTGCCAGTTCTGTCAAGTCACGTAGCACGAGTCACTTGCCCGGTCTCGAGTCCCCCAGGGACCTTGGTAGTTCACCCCCGGTGATCAATAAGGCCCAGGCGCTGCCGGACGGCCTCAAACAGCACGATTCCGGCTGCAACCGACACGTTCAGGCTCTCCACCTGCCCTTGGAGGGGTATTCGAACCAGGCGGTCGCAGTGCTCACGAACCATGCGGCGGAGGCCTTGCCCTTCCGCCCCCAGCACGATGGCGGTCGGCAGGCTGAAATCAACCTCGGTATAGGGCGTCTCCCCTTCCCCGGCCAGGCCGACGACCCACACGTTGGACGCCTTCAATTCCTCAATCGCTCGGGCGATGTTGACCACCTGGACCACCTTCACATGGTTTAAGGCCCCGGCGGAGGCCTTCACCGCCACCCCGTCGAGAGCGGCCGACCGGCGTTCCTGCACCACCAGCCCGCTGGCCCCCGCCGCGTCCACCGATCGGGCAATGGCACCAAGGTTGTGCGGGTCCTCGATACCGTCCAGCACCACGACCAGGGGCGGAGCCTCGCCCGTCAGCAGGTCTGACAGCGATGCCGCCTCCGGCGCATCGACATCGGCGACGACGCCCTGGTGGACACCGCGCCGCGACAACCGCTCCAGGTCGTCCGGTCCGACGCGAGTCACGGCAACACGCTGCGACCGGGCCAGGTCCAGCAGGCGCCCAAGCCGCTCGTCTGCCCGGTGCCCCACGCGCAACTGCCGCACGCGCCCCGCCCGGAGCGCCTCCACGACGGGATTGATGCCGAACACAATCATGGCTGTGGCAACAGTCCGGCGAACGCGCGAGCGCGGTCGGCGGTTCCGGGCATCCGGCGGAACCCCGACGCGGCGCCCAGTCCGGCTGCCTGCTCGATCAACGGGACGGCCAGATCCAGTTCCATTCCCGACGACTCACCAGTCAGCGCGATGCGGATCGGATGAAAGAGCGCCCTGCCTTTCGCCCCCGTGCGCTGACGCACGCGACCAGCCAGCGCGCGAAACTGGTCCTTGTCCATCAGGGGACCCGCGCCGACGGCCTCCTCTGCCAGCGCCGCGATCACATCGACTGCGGCAGGAGAGGCGACTTCCTCGCGAATCCCAGCGTCGAGCAGGGCGCGCTCCGCGCTGAAGTCAAAGAGAAACCGGACGCGGTCCGGGATGTCGGCCAGACCATCCACCGATCCCGCGGTGGACGCAACCACGCCCTCGAGCATGCGCCGGTCGTCGTCAGTGGCGGGACGGCCCCACCCGGCCGCCTCGATAAACGGCACCGTCAGCGCCACCAGACGATCCGGCGCGGCCTGCTTCAGATAGTGTCGATTCACCCAGGCCAGCTTCCCGGGATCGAACACGCCCGCGCTCTTGCCCACGTCCTCAATCCGGAAACGACGGGCCAGCTCCGCCATCGGCAGCAGCTCCTCGCCGTTCCCCGGCGACCACCCCAGCAGGGCCAGATAGTTGGTCAGCGCCTCAGGCAGAATCCCGCGCTCCCGGAACTCTCGCACGGAGGTGGCCCCATGACGCTTGGACAGCTTCGTGTGGTCCGGGCCCAGCACCATCGAGACGTGCGCGAACTGCGGCGGCGTACAGCCGAGCGCCTCATAGAGCAGGATCTGGCGCGGCGTATTTGAAATGTGGTCCTCGCCGCGGATGACCAGCGTGATTTGCATCAACGCGTCGTCCACCACGACGGCGAAGTTGTATGCCGGCACGCCGCCGGACCGGACGAGCACCGGATCGCCGATCACCTCCGTCTCGAACCGGACGGTTCCCCGCACCAGGTCATCGAAGGCCACGCCACGATTCGGCGGGACGCGGAGGCGAATCGCCGCGGGTTCACCGGCAGCCACCCGAGCCCGTGCCGCGGCCGCGGGAATTCGACGGCAGGCGCCGGAGTACATCGGCGGCCGGCCGGCTGCGAGCGCGGCTTCCCGGGCCGCTTCGAGTTCCTCGGCCGAGCAGAAGCAGTGGTACGCGTGCCCATCGGCCAGCAGCCGCGCGGCATGCTCGCGGTAGATGTCGAGGCGCTCCGACTGCCGGTAAGGACCGACGTCCCCGCCCGCCTCGACACCTTCGTCCCAGTCGAGCCCCAGCCAGCGCAAGTCCTCGAGCACGCTGCGGTCAGACTCGGCCGTCGATCGGTCGAAGTCCGTGTCCTCGACGCGAAGGAGAAAGGTGCCGCCTTGCCCTTTCGCGACCAGCCAGTTGAAGAGTGCCGTGCGCGCGTTGCCCACATGGAGCTGTCCTGTCGGACTCGGCGCGAAGCGCACGCGGGGAGACTGGACCCGCGTCATCCGTGCACCAGCGCCACGGCGTGCACGGCGATGGCCTCGCCTGCCCCGACGGCATCCACCCGCTCGTTCGTCTTGCCCTTGATGCTGACGCGCGACACGTCGACCCCGAGCACACGCGCAAGGTTCGTACGCATCGCATCGGCGTGCGGTGCCAGCTTGGGGCGCTCGGCAATCACCGTGATGTCAACGTTACCAATCGCGAATCCAGCTGCCACGACGATCTCCACGACGCGCGCCAGCAGGGCCATGCTGTCCGCATCCTTCCAGGCCGGGTCGGAATCCGGAAAGTGACGCCCGATGTCACCAAGCGCCGTCGCCCCCAGTAGCGCGTCGGTCACCGCGTGGCATACGGCGTCGGCATCCGAGTGGCCGGCCAGTCCCTTGTCGTACGGGATGGTGAGTCCGGCCAGCACCAGCGGGCGACCCGCCACCAGCCGGTGGAGGTCGTATCCCGACCCAACGCGGATACCGGCTCCGCTTGAAAGGAGTGACTCGGCCATCCGCATGTCCTCGACGGTCGTGATCTTCAGATTCCTCGGATCGCCCTCGACCAGCCGCACTGGCTGCCCCGAGCGCTCCACCAGCATCGCTTCGTCCGTGGCGGCGCCATCTCCGGCCAGCGCCAGCGCCGCGCTCAGCACCTCCACGCGGAACGCCTGCGGGGTCTGCGCTACGAAGAGCCCCTCCCGCGACACGGTCCCGGTCACCAGGCCATCCACGGTGCCGCGCTTCACTGTGTCGTGCACCGGCAGCACCGCGATGGCGGCGCCGTCGCGGACAGCCGCGTCGATCGTGCGGGCAATCAGGGCAGCCGACACCAGGGGCCGCGCCGCGTCATGCACAACCACCAGTGCCGCCCGGTCCCTCGCCACCGCAAAGGCCGCCGCCACCGACGCCTGCCGCGACGGTCCTCCCGCGACGAGGCGAATCCGTGGATGCCGGAGATAGTCCGGGGGCTCGTCCAGCAGAACCGCGGGCACCGCCACCACGACGTCCGCGACCTGCGGCGATCCGAGGAACGCCTCCACCACGCGATGCAGGATGGGCCAACCCTTCAGCGTCAGCAACTGCTTGGGCTCGGCACCCCCGAACCGGGCGCTGTGACCGCCGGCGGCAATGATGGCTGTGACGTGCACGTGGGTGTACCGGCGCGCGCTGGCGCGATCGGCTACGGCGATTGTATCCAAGGCCCGTGCGCCTGGGGCCCTTACGTAGCCGTGCTGAGAACGTTGCCTGGACGCCTAGGCGCTTTCCCTTCTCCAGAGGATCCAGCGCCTTCTTCTCTCCTGAATACCAGTCGTACCCGATAGCCTTGAATGGCATCAGACGCGCCTCCAGAATCGGGTACCGTGAGAGCACGGCTGTCCCGTGCAGGGCCTTCAGCTTTCTCTTGTCGACCTGAATCTCCGCCAGGAGGCGCTGACGCTCCGCCGCGTCCTCCCACCCGTCCAGCTCCAGCCCTCGCTCGATGTTCCACATCACGACGCGGAGTGATGGCCCCAATTGGTTCACTCTCGGGCGATGCGGCCTGGCGCCGCGGTAGTGGGCCTCGTTGTTGAGGAACGGGGTGGTGGTCAGGACCTGAAGCTTCTTCCCGAGCGCGCCGCTGACCGTGTCGTTCGCCCCCAGGGTGACCAGTTCCCGATACGTGAGTATCCCGGGCTGCCGGAGGCGAACATACCCCGGCGCCCTGTGCGCTGGTGGCGTGAGCACCCCTTCCTGGCGGGTCTCGCCGGCAGCCACCGGAACCAGAGCGGATGTTCCCAGAACAACGGTCAGGATGGCCGCTTTCCATCTCATGGCACTTCTCTAATCGGCGTGAAAAGCCTGTTCCTATGGCGTGCGCATCCGCACAGCTGCTCCATCTGGATTCGGTGCGAGATGTGGCACGAGCGTCAGCATGAACCCGCCTCGCGTCAGGCTCGGCAGGACGATGACGTGGCGGCGCCCGCGTCCGAGGGTCGCCGTACGCCCGGATGCCAGGCCGATCGCCGCGCCAAAGAGGACATCGCTCGGGTAGTGATGCCGGCCCTGCACCCGTGAGGCGGCCACGTAGCCCGCCAGCGCCTAGACCGGCACGCTGGCCGCGAGCCCGAGATGGCGCTGAAGCACTGCCGCCGCTGCAATGGTCGCCGAGTCGCACCGCAGCCTTGAGTCCGTCGATCACGATGATGTTGAGGGTTTGGGCACGGATCAGGTCGGCACCGAGTCGCTGGACCTTCCGGGAATGGGCCGCCGTTCCGACGGCCCAGGTGCCAAAGGCGCCGCCGACCTGCGCCCAGCCGCTCCCGGCCGCCGCCCCGATCCGAAGGAAGGAGCCGAGATCCGCAGACCGCGCCGCACGGCTGACGAGAGACGAGTCCGATGGATGGACGGCGAGTGCGAGCCCGCCTCCCACTGCCGGCGTCACCACGGTCTCAGTGGATGGGAACATCAGCAGGTCACGGCCAATGGACCGGAGGATGAAGCGGCCCGACGCGTCATCGGGCTGCGCGAGGGCTGGTCCCGGGTGCAGCGCCAGGGCACACAGCGACAGGCCGGTGATGAGCCCCTTCATTGTGCCGCGAATGTGACACTCGGTCGAGGGCCGCCCCGACGTCCCCTCGGCCTGGCCGCGGCTCACTGCCGGGCCGTCGCGCCCGTGAAGGCCTGCATCCGTCCGGCAGTCTCGCTCAGCACGTGCCGCAGACGGGCCGGGGCGATCTCCCCCGGGGCAAACACGACGAGCAGCCCCTCGGTAGTGGCCGTGGTCACCATGGTTCTAGCGGAGTCCGATGTCGGATTACCAAACGGCCCGCGATCATCGGCCAGCGTGATCCGACCCTCCACGTGCACCGTGTCCTTGCGGATGCCGTCGTACGCCTCACCGGGGCGACCGAGCCGGAGCTCCACGGTATCGCCAACAAGGTGGGCCGCATCATACAGGCCATACGGCAATTGGAATTCGAGCGAGCACCAGTTGCACACGTCCACCATGCTGTTGATGCGCGGCAGGCTGCCGCCCTTGCGCACGCGCCGCAGCAGCGCCTCGGAGGACGGCCGGTTGCGGGTCGGGTCCAGGCCGACGCGCTTGTACATCGTTCGCACGGCCACCACGTCGGCAGGCGGCTGGGTCCGCACGGCCGCCTCCGCGTCCGCCAGCGGCGCGTCCAGCCGCGGGTCGCACTCCACCACCGAGGCGCCATGCAGCCACATGATTGCGGGCTGCACGATGCCCGCGAGTTCACTCGACAGGATGAACCGCATGACCCTTCGCGACGCCGGCGTCGGCGTCGGCTTCGGCCTCGGTCCGCAGCACCGCCTTTACCCGCTCACCGAACTCGCGTGGATCGGTCCCGGCCAACCCGGTGGTGTCGATCGGCTCGTGCACCGTGAGCTGTACGCGACCGGGATAGGTGGCCAGACGGCCCTTGAGCATCACATGACGGCTGCCCGTGACGGACAGTGGCACCACGGGAAGCCCCGACTCGAGGGCCAGATAGAAGCTGCCGCCCTTGAAGCGGGCCACGCGACCATCACGGCTGCGGGTGCCCTCGGGAAACACAATCAGCGAGAGCCCCTGCGACGTGAGGCGATGGGCCCAGCCCAGAATGGCCTTCCGGTCTGGCCGCGCGCGGTTCACCAGCAGATGACCCGTCCGCCGCAGGTGCCAGCCCAGGAACGGGAACTGCCCGAGCGAGGCCTTGGCGATGATGCGGAGCTGGAACGGGAGCGACCAGAACAGGACGGGAATGTCATAGATGCTCTGGTGGTTCGACACAAACACGTAGGTGCGGCCCGGCGTCAGGCGCTCCAGGCCGGCCACATCCACCGCCACGCCCGTGGTCGCCAGGATGAGCCGCGACCACATCCGCGCGCACCAGTGCGCGAAGTATCCACGGCGCTCGAACACGCTCGACAGGAGCGAGAGCGACCCGAGGACGATCGTGTACAGGCTGATGGCCGGGATCAGGTAGAACACCGTCCGCCACCAGTGAAACGGAGGCATTCGCTTCACGCGATCAGCGCATCCAGCGCTTCGCCGAGGGACCTCACGCCCACGAGCTCGCATCCGTCGGCCGAAGCGGCCTCATCGGGATGGACGTTGGCCGAGGGCATCACGACCCGGGTGAAACCCATTTGCACGGCTTCGCGGACGCGCAGGCCGGCTTGCGGCACCCCGCGGATCTCGCCGCTGAGCCCCACTTCCCCGAAGACCGCCGTCAAGGGCGAGAGGCTCCGGTTGCGGACGCTGGACGTCACCGACGCCAGCACGCTGAGGTCGGCGGCCGTCTCGTCCACGGACATCCCACCGGCCACGTTCACGTAGACATCGTCGCCAGCCAGGTTCAGCCCGGCCCGTTTCTCCAGCACGGCCAGCAGGAGCGAGAGTCGGTTCTGATCGATCCCGATCGCCATCCGCCTCGCGTTGCCGTAGGTGCTGGTGCTGACCAGCGCCTGCACCTCCAGCAGAATCGGGCGCGACCCCTCCACGGAGCACAGCACGGATGAGCCAGGCGTACCGGCCGCCCGCTCGGAGAGGAACAATGCCGACGGGTTTGGCACGGCACGCAGACCCGCCCCTGTCATCTCGAACACGCCCAGCTCACTGATCGCCCCGAACCTGTTCTTCACGGCGCGCACCACGCGGTGTGAATGGTGGCGATCGCCCTCGAAGTACAGCACCGTGTCCACCACGTGCTCGAGCACCTTGGGGCCGGCGAGATTGCCGTCCTTCGTGACGTGACCCACCAGCATCATCGGCACGTTCTGGGCCTTGGCCGCAAACAGCAACTGCGTGGCCGCTTCGCGGATCTGACCGACGCTGCCCGGCGCGGACTGGAACCTCAGCGAGAACACCGTCTGGATGGAGTCGATGATGACCAGCGCCGGCCTCACCCGCGCGATCTCCTCGAGGATGCGCTCGATGCAGGTTTCCGCCAGCAGGAACAGGGTTCCGCCGGATACGCCGAGGCGATCACCCCGGCTTTTGATCTGATGCTCGGACTCCTCGCCAGAGGCGTAGAGCACGGGCCCCGCATCGCGAGCGAAGTGCGCGGCGGCCTGGAGCAGCAGCGTGGACTTACCGATGCCGGGCTCACCCCCGATGAGGACGAGCGACCCTGGCACGATGCCGCCGCCGAGCACACGGTCGAACTCGCCGATGCCCGTGGAGATCCGCTGGGCGGAGGCCAGTTCGACGTCGGCATACAGCTTCGCGGAACCACTCGTCTGGAGGCTCGCGTAGCGATTCCCGGCCGCCGCGCCGGCCGCCGGATCGATCGCACGCTCTTCCACGAGCGAGTTCCAGGCTCCGCAGTCCGCGCAGCGGCCCATCCACTTGGGTGCCTGCGCACCGCACTCCTGGCACACAAATACTGCCTTGGGCGCTTTCATCTCAGCCGCATTGTCTCAGGGAACGCACCCCGACATCCCGCCGGCGGATGTAAAGTACCACCGCATGCGACCGGGAGTACCCGTGATAGGCGCACTGATGCTGGTTGGCGCGGTGGGTGCGGCGTGCACCTCGCGGCCCGCCCCACCGCCTCAAGCGGACGCAGAATTCTCGGGCGACACGGTGGCAGGCAAGGCCTACTGGGTGAAGGCCAACACGCTGTGCAGTACCTGCCACGGCGAGCGGGGTGAGGGCGCCTTTGGCCCGCCTCTCGCCGGGCGGCGTCTCACCGACGCACAGTTCGTCCATCAGGTGCGGAAGCCCTGGGGCTTGATGCCCCGCTGGTCCGAGCAGCAGGTGGCCGACAAGACGCTGTCGGACGTGAACGCGTACCTGGCGAGCCTGCCCGCCGTCATCGAACCCGGTCCCTGGCAGGTGACGGCGCCACCGGACGCCCCGCTCGCAGTCCGTTACTGGGTGGAAACCGTGGGCTGCGGCCAGTGTCACGGAACAGAGTTGAAGGAGGCCCTGACCGGCGCGGAAGGCCAGACCGACTACGCGTGGGTGGCCAAACGGGAGTACGCCCATACCGAGGACTTCCCGACCGGTGCCATGGGCACCTACTCGAAGGACCGGCTGCCCGAGATGCTGCTCGAGGAGATGTGGCGCGCCACGCAGCCTGCCGACACCGCAACCAGCCGCACGGCAGCACGACAGTAGCGCGCCGCAGGCCGGCGTCCCCGCCCGAAGTTACGGCGTGGTCCGTGCCGACGCCGGCACCTGCACCTTGACAGCGATGATCTCGTGGTCGCCGTAGTCTGGCGTCCGCAGGTCGCGATATACCATCGTCGGCGGCCGCCCGTTGTGGTTGCGGCCCGGCTTTTCCCAATAAACGGTGGAGCCGGCCAGCCCCTTCACGAGTGCGTCCGAGGCCGCGCCTGCAATTGTGAAGGTGAGCTGCGTCTTCTCCCCCGCCGCCAGCTTCGGGAGCTTCCACACCACCACGTCGCCGGACAGGTCCTGCTTTGGACGAACCACTTCCCCTGACTCGTCGTGCGGGTGCGGGGCGGTCCTGAGGCCAGGCTCGAGCCCGAGCTTCGCCAGCGACTGTGTTCCCGTGTAGCCAACTCCGCCGGCCTTCACGACCTTCGTGCCGGTGGGCACCCGGACAAACGCCGTCAGGACCTCCGCATCCAGCCCGACGTTGGCGATGCCGCGGTTCTCCAGCGCAAGCGTGAAGGTCGTCTGCCCCTCACGCGGCTCACCCGCCGTCAGCGTGCCGCCGATGGAAGCGCGCATGCCAATATCCACCACCATCCACTGGTAGATCTCCCGCAGCACGGCCTCCGGAAGCCGCTCCCGCGAGTAGTGCGGCATCACGCCCTTCGGCCACTTCTCCTCGTGGTTGTAGATCTGCTTCGCGAAGTAGGCAAAGTCCACCTGCTTCGCGTATTCGCCGAGCCACATTCGCGCGAACTTGTTCTCCGGCTCGTGGCACTGCCCGCACCCGACCGTCCCCATGTAGAGACGCTGCCCGAGGGGCGCGCTGGCCGGCGCCTGCCGCCAGTGCCACGTGCCCAGTTCCTTCGCGGCCGGCTTGGCGATCAGAAAGGCCCAGATATCAGCCACCATCTGATCCGGGAGTCGCTGCTCGGTGTAGGCCGGCATGATGCCGTAGGGCTTCCGGACCAGCTTCTTGAACAGATCAAAGGTCAGCCCGCGGCCGCCAGCCAGGTCCGGGCCGAAGCCACCTTCGGCGTTCTCGCCATGGCAGAAGGTGCACATCCGGCCGCCGGCCACGCCCCAGGCCTTGGCGCCGGCAACCGGGTCTCCCTTGGGAGCGGTCTGAGCCGACGCGGGCCCGCCCGCAAGTACCACCAACAGGACGAGCAGGCTAACCCGCAGCATATGGCTGTTCACCTCAGTGTGAGAAGGTCCTGCGCGCGACGAGCCGTGATTATCACGGGTCTTCACCCGCGGGTTCAAGCCGAAGCCATGCGCGGTCGCCGGGTCAGTCGTACTGCCGCTCGATGCGCGTGCCGATCCGGCAGACGATCTCCCACGGAATCGTGCCGATGGCCGCGGCCATCTCGCGGGCGTCCAGACGCTGCCAGCTCTCGTCGCCCTGCCGGCCGATAATGATGACATCGTCGCCTGGACTGACGTCCATGCCGGTGACATCCACCGTCAGCATGTCCATGGACACCGCACCCACAATCGGGGCACGCCGGCCGCGGATGAGGACATGCCCACGGCCCGAGAGTCGCGTGTCAAGGCCGTCGGCGTAGCCCGCGGGGATGACGGCAATCGTCGACGCGGACTCCGCGACGAAGCGGCCACCGTAGCCCACGCCTTCGCCGGGGCGCAGGCCTTTGACGGCCACCACGCGGCTTGTCAGCGACATCACCGGCTCGAGTGGAATGGTGGAGGCGAGCGGCGGGGGCACGATGCCGTACAGCAGCAGCCCCGGCCTGACGGCGTCGTACCACACGCGTGAATCCCGCAGGACAGCCGCGCTGTTGGCGGCGTGCCGCATCGGCATCCGCCCGGCCAGTTCGCGCACCACCTCGGCGGCGGCATCGAACCGCTGGCGCTGCTCACCGAAGATCGGGCTCCCGGGGTCGTCGGCCGCGGCAAAGTGCGTGTAGATCGCGTCGAGCCGCAGGTGCGAGGCGGCCAGCATCGGCGGCAGCGTCCACCGCAGATTCTCGTGCCGGAAGCCCAGCCGGTGCATGCCTGTGTCGATCTTCAGGTGGTAGCCGACGGTCACGCCCCGCCGCGTGGCCGCCTCCTGCACGGCGCGGGCCGCCCAGGGCGTCGAGATGGTCGGGGTGAGATCGCACTCGAAGATGCCGTCAAGGTCGCTGATGCTCAGCGCGCCGAATACCAGGATGGGCACGCGCACGCCCGCGCGTCGCAGCGTCACGGCCTCTTCGATGTCGGCACAGGCGAGCGTGTCGGCCCCGGCGGCCTCGATGGCGAGGGCCACGCGCTCGGCGCCATGCCCGTAGGCGTTGGCCTTGACCACGGCGATGAGCGCGGGCACGGGCGCACCGTCACGCGGCTCACGCGCCAGGTAGTCCCGAATCGCCCGGACATTGGCGCTGACCGCGCCGAGGTCCACATGGGCCACTGTGTTGCGAATCATGCGCGGAAGCTCCGATCGACCCGCGTCAGCCGTCGGACCGGCCCGCACCCGCTGCCAGGTTTGCGAAGCGCGTCTGCTCCTTCAGGAACGCCAGCTTCACGACACCGGTCGGACCGTTGCGCTGCTTCGCGAGGATGATCTCCGCGATGCCCGCGTTCTCGTGATCGGGATCGCGGTTATAGGCGTCCTCCCGGAAGATCAGCGCCACGACGTCTGCATCCTGCTCGAGGGCTCCCGATTCGCGAAGATCCGACAACTGCGGACGGTGGTCCGCTCGCGCCTCGGGCGCGCGACTGAGCTGCGAGAGCACGATGATCGGGACGTTCAGTTCCTTGGCCAGCCCCTTGAGCGACCGGGAGATGGAGGCCAGTTCGAGGGTGCGGTTCTCGAAGCGGCCGCGGCCGGTCATCAACTGGATGTAGTCGATGACAAGGAGGTTCAGTCCGTGCTCCGACTGCAGCCGCCGCGACTTGGCCCGCATCTCAAGCACGCCGATCCCCGGCGTGTCATCGATGAAGAGCTTCATCGCGCTCAGCGTCTCAAGCGCGTGCGAAATGCGGGGGTAGTCCTTCTGACCGATCGCACCGCTCATCAAGCGGTGACTGTCGATCTGCGCCTCCGAGGTCAGCAGGCGCAGGAATAGCGACTCCTTCGACATTTCCAGGCTGAAGAACCCGGCCGTCATGCCCGGCTGGTTCGCCACGTGCTGCGCGATATTGAGCACGAGACTGGTTTTGCCCATCGAGGGCCGGGCAGCCACGATGACGAGGTCGCCGGGCTGGAAGCCCCGCGTCATCTCGTCCAGGTCCACGAACCCGGATGGCGTGCCGGTGACGAGGCGCTTCTGCGAGAAGAGCAGTTCGATCTTGGGGTAGCTGTCGACCACCAGCTTGTGCATCGGCACGAAGCCGGCGCGCAGCCGGTCGTCCGCCACGGCGAAGATCGCCGTCTCGGCTTCATCCAGGATCAGGTCTGCTTCCTGGTCGGCCTCGTAGGCGTTGGTCAGGATACTGTTGGCCGCGTAGATGAGGTTCCGGAGAGTGGCCTTCTCCTTGACGATCCGCGCGTAGTACTCGACGTTGGTGGCCCGCGGCACACCGTCGGCCAGCGACGCCACATACGTCGGGCCGCCCACGGCGTCCAGATCCCCGCCCCGCTGCAGCTCCTCCTTCAGCGTGACGAAGTCGATCGCGTCGTGGCGTTCGTTGAGCGCCACCATGCGGTCGAAGATCCGCCTGTGGGCATCGCGGAAGAAGTCCTTCGCGTCGATGACCTGCGCGGCCAGGTTGAAGGAGTTGTTGTCGACGAGGATGGCGCCAAGAACCGACCGTTCGGCGTCGAGGCTGTGCGGGAGCGTCCGCTCGGACGGGGCAGTGGAATCGGCCATGGTGAGCAGAACGTGCGAAGAGGAGAGAGTCTAGCAGAGTGCACGCCGGGCGCGCAGGCCCGGCGTGCGTTGAAACCGACTAGTTTTCCTTTACGACCTGCACCTTGAGCGGCACCATCACTTCGCGGTGCAACCTCAGGTTCACGCTGTGCTCACCAAGGGTCTTGAGAGCCTCGGGCAGGATGAGCTTCCGGCGGTCAATCTCGAAGCCCTTGGCTTTCAGGGCATCCGCGATGTCGCCGGACGTCACCGATCCGTAGAGGTGGCCGGTTTCGCCAACCCGGCGCGGAAACACCAGCTCGACGCCGGCGAGACGCGCCGAGACGGCAGCCGCGACGTTGCGCTCCTCGGATTCGCGTGTCTCCACGATGCGGCGCTCACGCTCCACATGCTTCCGGTTGCCCTCAGTGACCGGCAGTGCCAGCTTCCGGGGCAACAGGTAGTTGCGGGCATATCCATCGGCGACCTTCACGATTTCGCCGCGGTCGCCCAGCTTCTCGACGTGTGTACGAAGAATGACTTCCATTGCCGCCTCGCCTAGTCAGCCGTGTAGGGAATCAGGGCCAGCTGGCGTGCCCGCATGATCGCGGTCCGCAGCTTGCGCTGGTGCTTGGCACAGGTGCCCGAAATCCGGCGCGGCATGATCTTGGCCCGCTCCGGTACGAACGGCAGAAGCAGCTTGGCGTCCTTGTAGTTGATCTCGTCGATCTTGTCGACGCAGAACTTGCAGACCTTCCGGCGCCGGAACATCGGACGGCGCTGCTGGCCGTCCTTGCCTTTCGGGTCCACTTTCTTGCCGCGGCCCCGACCGCCGCCCCCACC